>NZ_JBSNCG010000005.1:0-1077500 GCF_058780635.1 Azospirillum sp. UENF 312511
TGGCAGGGCGACGCTGATCGTTGTTCCCGCCCCTGGGCGGGATTCCACCGTGATCGGATAGCCGAGGTGATCCGCCAGCGTCTTCACGATGAACAGGCCAAGGCCCAGGCCAACGACCTCATCTCCGGCTTCGATGCGGTAGAACTCTTCGAAAATGTCGGCCAGGGAACTCTCCGGGATGCCTCGGCCGGTATCGCAGACGTCGACCCATACCTTGCCGCCGGCGGTGCGGCACACGATCCGGATTTCCCCGCGGTCGGTGTACTTGATGGCGTTGTCGACGAGGTTGTGGAGAATGCGCGACGCAAGCAGCCGGTCCGTGCGCACCGTCACCCCTCTGCCACTCCCTTCCATGCGCCAGTCAAGCCCCTTGGCTTCGGCGGCCAGTTGGAACGTCGCCGTGGCGTGCGTCATCAGATCGTCCAACGGGACGTCTTCGATCCGGACGGCGATCGTGCCGTCGTCCATCCGCACCAGATCCTGCACGCCATCCATCAGTCGCTTCACAACGCCCAGGCAGTGCTTCATCGTCGACACGTAGGTTTCCCCGCGGGCGGTCACCCGGGACGACAGGGCGTGGGTGGCGAGGGTCAGGGCATGGACCGGTTGGCGCAGGTCATGGTTCAACGTCGCGAGGAGCCGGGTGCGCGCCGCGTTGGCCCGCGCCAGTTCCCTGGCCTGTGTCCTTGCGGCTTCGGCCGATTCCTGCAGCGATTCAAGAAGGCGGACGTTGGACAGCGCCAGGGCCGCCGATCGGGCGATCGCCAGCAGCAGGGTGACCGTGCCCGTGGCGGGCGTGTGCCGCGTCGCCCAATACGCACCGATGGCGGCGATGGGCTCGGGCGCGCCGACCGGCACCATGACGAGGCTCCGCACGAAGGTGGGGCGATAGGCTTCGTGCGGGATGCGCGGATCGGCGTAGATGTCCGGGATGACCGCCGGTTGCCCGGTCAGCATGGCCCAGCCCGAGATGCACATGCCCATGGGAAACCGCTGCCCTTTCCACAGCGGACTGATCGCGTCCTCCTCGACGTAATGGCACAGCTCGCCGTCGCGCAGCACGATGGTGACGCCGTCGGCGCCTGTCAGGCGGCGCGCGACCGTTCGGAGGATGGCAACCACGGCCGGCAGGTCGCGGGCGAAGAACAGGCGTTCGTTGAGATCGACGAGCGCCGTCAGATGGTCGGCATCGCGCAGGGCGGACGGTTGCAGGGCATCGGTATCGGCAGCGGGCATCAGCCACGGTTCCCAGGCGGTTCGTCACGCCAACAGTCCTTGGCGTGAAGAAGCGGACGAGCGCTTCGTAGACCGAAATATAGCGCATGGAAGCCGCTTCCGCAGCAGGAACTACAGCGCCATCGGCTGCCGATGCCTGTGCGATCACAACCTTTGGAGGTCGGCCCGGTTCTGGGGGAACCGCCGGAACCGGTTGAATTGGCGGAGGGTTGAATCGCCATGGCAGCACGGAGACAATTCATGGCGGAGGCTCTCAGCAACCGAACCATCGACATCGTCAAGGCCACGGTTCCCGCTCTGGAGAAAGGCGGCACCGCGGTCACCGACCGCATGTATCAGCGGTTGTTCCGCACCCCGGAAATCCGCGACCTGTTCAATCAATCCCATCATGGCGAGACCGGGTCGCAGTCCAAGGCGCTGACGGCGGCGATCATCGCCTATGGCCGCAACATCGACAATCTGGGTGTGCTGGCCTCGCGGGTGGAGCGGATCACGCAGAAGCATGTCGGGCTGAACATCCTGCCCGAACATTACCCCTATGTTGCCGATGCCCTGCTGGGCGCAATCAAGGACGTGCTGGGCGATGCCGCGACCGAGGAGGTCCTCGACGCGTGGGGCGAGGCCTATTGGTTTCTGGCAGACGTGCTGAAAGCGCGGGAGGCCAGCATCTACTCTGGGCTCGCCACGGCGCCGGGCGGCTGGAACGGCTGGCGCGATTTCACGGTGGAGAGCGTGACTCCGGAAAGCGACATCATCCGCTCCTTCATCCTGGTTCCGGCAGACGGGCGCGGTGTGATCCGCCACCGCCCTGGTCAGTATCTGACCTTTGCGCTGGATGTGCCGGGAGCCGGTGTGCTGAAGCGCAACTATTCCATCTCCTCCGCTCCGGATTCCCGGTCCTACCGCATCAGCGTCAAGCGGGAGGTGGGGTCGGGCAGGCCGGCGGGGCTGGCCTCCAACTGGCTGCACGATCACGCCGAGCCGGGCACAATGCTGAAGGTGGCGCCTCCGGCCGGCGAATTCTTCCTCGACGAGGCTTCCGCCGGGCCGGTCGTGCTGCTGAGCGGCGGCGTCGGGCTGACCCCGATGATGAGCATGCTGGAGACCATCGCCGGTTCCGGCAACGGCCGGCCGACATGGTACATCCACGGCGCCGAGAACGGCCGCGTCCACGCGATGCGTGATTATTCCCGGGCGCTCGCCGCTCAGGCTCACAACATCACGCTGCGCACCTATTACAACGCCCCTGACCCAGCCGACGTTCAGGGGCGCGACTACGATGAGCGAGGTTTCATCAGCATGGATTGGATCGTGGCCAACACGCCGACGCAGGAGGCGGCCTACTATCTGTGTGGCCCTCGACCGTTCCTGCGCGCTATGGTCGGTGGCCTCGCCGGCCGGGGCGTGCCATTGGGCAGCATCCATTACGAGTTCTTCGGCCCAGCGGACGAACTGCTTGCCGTATGAGATTTCAGGGCGTGCGCCGGTTTATTCCAGGGAGACTTCAATGGCGCGACACGTTCTGTTGTTTGTTTGTCGCTACACGCTTTGTTTTTGCAAGGAGCCAAAGGCATGCCTCGAAATCCACGGCGCTTTGCTTTCTTGCGAAAGCACAATCTGGTGTCGTTCCTATTGACGCACCTCGCGATTGGGGTGGTGGCCGGGGTTGTCGTTTGCCTTGGCCTTCTCGCCCTGGATGTCGCCAGTCTTCGTACACTGCTCCTTGGCTCCGAATACTGGCTGATCGGTTTTATTCTGCTCTTCGGCTCGGTTTGCGGAACGTTCGGCGGTGTGGCGATGGCGGTCGCCGTGATGAATCTGGGCGACTGGTCCGATCACCCGGATCGGGATTACTGACCCACCCCTGGCATCGTCAGGAGACGACCGTCGTGAAGCCGGCCACCATAGGGTTGCCGGGCGGGCTGGACAGAGGTCCTCGATCGGCGGACCCGTCGTCCGGGCCTGCGCCACTCACACAGCGGGTCTCTTCGGCATCCACCTCGACCTCATGCAACATGAAGTGCATGGCCCTGCGCATCCAGAATCAGAACCGATTGCCGTGCCCGGTAGCGGAAGGTCACCCGCCTCCGACCATGGTCCACACCCGTTCCCTGTTCATGAACCTGATGGACCATGCCTTTCTTCAGTTCTTCCATGAAGGCGCCCGGTTCGAGGCCGAGGAGCGGCCCCACGATCGCGGCGTCAAACACGAGATCCCCGGCCCCGTCCACCTCGGCAACCTGGGTTCCGAGCAGCCCCGCCGGCTGCGGTTGCGTCTCCGTCATGTCCGCCTCGCTCGTCCTTGGAATGATGGCCGGAAGGAATCATGACGTGGGGCGTGGTTCCCGTCTTTGCCCGGGGGCAAACGCACGGCAGATGCCCTGTCACCGGCGGAGCGGACATGTCATGGCGGTCGTCGGCCTCAACGGGCCTTGGTCGGATCGCCATACTGAACCGGCTGGCCCGTTGCCGGTGCGCTGATCCCGAAGCGGCCGGCCATCTGCCGCAGGGCGTCGCGGTCCTTCTGGATGGACACCAGACTGGTGATGGCGAAGGTGGCAAGCTCGCGGTCCGGCGTGTTCGACGCCTCGGTCTGGTAGAGGTCGACGATGCGGTCATGAATGCGGAGCTGCGCCTCGACGTAGCCCTTGGCGAAGGCATCGCCCGACGCCCCGGACAGCGCCTTGACGGCGTCCTGCGTCATGCCCTCCTGGGCGTTCGCCGGGTTGGTCACCGCCCCGGCGGCACCGAAGGCGTCGGCGCGCTCCGGCTTCAACTGGTCGGCCGGCGGCAGGGAACGGGCGGAGGAGAGCCGCTTCAGGGACTCACCCAAGGTGGCGTGGGTTTCCGCAATTCCTTTGGCCAGGTTCTTGAACGCGTCGTCCGCCCCCTTCTCCGCCGCGAGACGCCCGAGTTCCGCCTGCCCCTGGCTGGCCGCGGCCGCCTCCTTGAGGAAAAGCGCATCCTCGACGGGCAGGGACTGCCCCGGTTGCGGCGGCAGGCGGGGCGTTGTGTCCGGCCGGATGTTGACCTGCGCCCACGGAGAGCCGGACACCAGGACGGCTCCGAGGATGGCGGCAAGGATGATCCTGAGCATGATGCCTCCTGTTTCTTGAGCGTTCAGCCGGTCAGCTGGCGGTAGATGGCGGGCAGCGCCGCCGGCAGGCGGGCGGCGTGCGGGAAGATGGCGTAGGCGCCGGGGCCGAAGATGTAGGGCAGGTAATCGCGCCCCTTCTCGTCCACCGTGACGCCGAACAGCCGCAGTCCGGCGCGGCGCGCCTCCTGCACCGCCACGCGCGTGTCCTCGATGGCGTAGCGGCCCTCGTAATGGTCCGTGTCGTTCGGTTTGCCGTCCGTCAGCACCAGAAGCAGCCGGTGTGTGTGCGGGCGGTCCTTGAGAAGGGCCGTCGCGTGGCGCAGCGCCGCTCCCATGCGCGTGTAGCTGCCCGGCTTGAGCGCCTGGATGCGGCGCACGACGCGGGCGTCCAACCGCTCCTCGAAGTCCTTCACGGTGCGCATGTCCACCCGGTGGCGCCGGTGCGAGGTGAAGGTGAGGATGGCGTGCTCGTCGCCGCAGGCGGTCAGCCCGTGCGTCAACGCCAGCAGAGCCTCCTTCTCGACGTCGAGCACGCGCCGCTCCTCGATGCAGCTGTCGGTGGACAGCGAGACGTCGACCAGCACGCACACCGACAGGTCGCGGGCGACGTTGCGCACCGCCGTGTAGACCCGATCCGAGCCGATGCCCCCCGCGCGCCGGTCGGCGACCGAGCGGACCAGAGCCGACAGGTCGAGTTCGTCACCGTCGGGCTGCCCGGTCATCACCTGGCGGCGTGGCCGCATCGCCTCGAACTGGCGGCGGACCAGGCGGATGCGGCGCAGCGCGTCGTCGTCGGGCCGCCACTCCTCGCCCTCCAGCGCGGCCGGCTCGGCAATCACGCGGCAATGGTCGGGATGATAGAGGCGGCGTTTCCAGTCCCACTCGGGATAGGTGATTTCCGCCCGCAATGGCGCGACGTCGGCTTCTTCGGAGGCCAGATCGAGGTCGAGCTTGAGCTTGGTCGACGCCTTGCGCTCGTGCTGCCCTACGGAGATCTCGTCCAGGTCCTCCGCGGCCTTGCGCGCGCTTTCCTCGTCGTCGTCCTCGACCTTGCGATTGAGATTGACCATCTCCGCCAGCCCGAGAATCTTCTCGAAGCGGTTCAGCATCAGCGGGTCGTCGCGCCGTGTCTGGTCGTTGTCGCGGCGCTTGGCCCTGCGGCGCTTGCCGTCCCCTTCGGCCCCGGCGCCGCCCTCCTCATCGCTCTCGGGGGAAGCGGCGCCCTCCGGTGGCGCGGACACCTCGCCCCACAGCGGCACCGGCAGGAAGGGCCGATAGCCGGAGGCGGCGCGGAAGCGGTCGAGCGGGACCGTCGCGTCGGTGACCGCGGCCAGCAGGTCCGGATCGGATGGGCCGCCGCTTCCGATGAGCGTTCCGACGAGCGTCTCGACGGCGGCCTCCCGTCCGGGCAGCCGCCGTTCGGGCCGGGCCGCGCGCATGGCCTGGCAGAGCCGGACGTGCAGCGGGCGAAGACCCGGCCATTCGGCGAGCGCCCGTTGCGTGGCCCGATGGGCCGAACGCAGGCGGACGAGGTCGGCTTGCAGCCGGTCGTCGGGCATCGCCGGAGGCGGTTCGGCCTGGACGAAGAAAGCGGTGAGCCATTCGTAGAGCGCCGCGTTGTCCTCGCGGGACGGGAAGACATCGACGCGGTCGGGAAGTTGGAGGGTGACGCCGTCGTAGCGGGCGCGCTCCAGCTTCTCCGTTCCGAGGCCGAGACGCTGCTTCAGACCGAGGCGATGCCCGGAGGTTTCGGCGGAGGTCCCGGCGATGCGAACGGCGCCGGGGCCGCCGAGCGCCCGAAACAGCACGCCGAGGCGCGCGCGCATCGCGTCCAGGCGGACCGCGGCGTCGGGATGACGCGGGTAGGACGCGGCGTCACCGACCAGACGGTGCCACAGGGCTCCGACGAACTCCTCGGGTTCCCAGATGGAGGCCATGCGATCATCCCAGCGTGAGTTCGGCGACCCGAAGCAGCGCCTTCTTGACCTCCGGGTCGTCGGTGAGCGGCTCGATCATCGACGCCAGGATCGCCTCGTCGCGAGGCATGCCGTCGCGGATCAAGGAGGCGCAATACACCAACAGCCGGGTCGACACTCCTTCCTCAAGATCCTGCCCCTTGAGAGCGCGCAGGGCATTGCCAAGCCGCACCAGCGGAGCGACCCGGTCTGCGGGCAGCCCGCTTTCCTGGACGACGATCCCGGTTTCGGCATCGGGCTTCGGGAAGCCGAACTCGATGGCGACGAAGCGCTGGCGCGTGCTGGGCTTCAACGATTTCAGGATGTTCTGGTAGCCGGGGTTGTAGGAGACGACCAGCATGAACGCCGGCGGCGCCTCCAGCAGTTCGCCGGTGCGTTCCAGGGGCAGCAGGCGGCGGTCGTCGGTCAGCGGGTGCAGCACCACGGTGACGTCCTTGCGCGCCTCGACCACCTCGTCGAGGTAGCAGATCGCGCCTTCGCGCACCGAGCGGGTCAGCGGGCCGTCGGTCCAGACCGTGTCGCCACCCTTGAGCAGGTAGCGGCCGGTCAGGTCGGCGGCGGTCAGGTCGTCGTGGCAGGACACCGTGTGGAGCGGACGCCCCAGCCTTGCGGCCATGTGCGCGACGAAGCGGGTCTTCCCGCAGCCGGTCGGCCCCTTGAGCAACAGCGGCAGACGGTTGCGGTGGGCGTGCTCGAACAACGCCACCTCGTTGCCGGTGGGGGCGTAGAAGGGGACGGCGCCGCCCGCCGTCCCATGCTGGGAGGACGTCTCCTCCGCCATCACTCGGCCGGCGCGACGGAGGGTTGGGTGCGCGCGGGCACCCGCTCACGCGCCGGTCCGAACATCGCATAGACGAACATGAGCACCGAGATGACCACGAAGATGCCGGAACCCAGCCGCATCCAGTAGAACAAGGCCAGCTGCTCCTGGACCTCCATGTAGGTCATGCCCAGCACGCGCTGCAGGTGGACCTGCACGACGCCCGCGAAGGTCAGCGTGAAGGTCATGAAGGCCATGGCCGAGGTCATGATCCAGAAGCTCCACATGTTGAGCACCTGGTTGTAGGGCGCACGGCCGCGCAGGCTCGGCAGGGCGTAGCTGATGATCGCGAGGTTCAGCATCACGTAGGCCCCGAAGAAGGCAAGGTGCCCGTGCGCCGCGGTGACCTGGGTGCCGTGGCTGTAGTAGTTGACCCAGGACAGCGTGTGCATGAATCCCCACACGCCAGCACCGAAGAAGGCCATCACCGGGGTGCCGAGCGTCCACAGGAAGGCAGCCTTGTTCGGGTGGTCGCGCCGCCCCTTCCAGGCCATGGTGAAGGCGAACACGACCATGGCGAAGAAGGGCGCGACCTCCAGCGTGGAGAACAGCGAGCCGATCCACTGCCAGTAGCCCGGAGCGCCGATCCAGTAGTAATGGTGCCCGGTGCCCAGCAGGCCGGAGAACAGGGCCAGCCCGACGATGGCGTAGAGCCACTTCTCCACGACCTCGCGGTCGACGCCGGTCATCTTGATGACCAGGAAGGCGAGGACCGAGGCCATCACCAGCTCCCACACGCCCTCGACCCACAGATGGACGACGTACCACCAGTACAGCTTGTCCAGCGCGAGGTTGGTCGGGTTGTAGAAGGCGAACAGGAAGAAGACCGCGATGCCCCACAACCCGAGCAGGAGGACGTTGGTGATCGCCGTCCTGCGTCCTCTGATCACGGTCAGCGAAACGTTGTAGAGGAAGATCAACGCCGCGACGACGATGCCGATCTTCACCCACAGCGGCTGTTCGAGGAACTCACGCCCCTCGTGGATGCCCAGCGTGTAGCCGACCACCGCGCCCAGCGCGCCGACCATCAGGATGGCCAATTGGGCGTAGGCGAGCGCCGGGCTCTCGATGTCGCGCTCCGCCTCCTCCGGGATCAGGTAGTAGGCCGAGCCGAAGAAGCCGAGCAGGAGCCACACGATCAGCGCGTTGGTGTGGATCATGCGCAGGATGTTGAAGGGCAGGATCTCGGACAGGAAGTTCGGCAGGACGTAGACGGTCCCGGCGAGCGAGCCGACCAGCACCTGGACGACGAACAGGGCCATCGCGCAGGCGAAGTACCAATAGGCGATGCGTTGGGTCGCGTATTTCATGCCATGCCTCCCCCTTCAGCCCGCTTGGTTCGGTGGCCAGCCTTGCGTGTCGATGCGGCTGGTCCATTCGAGGAAGTCGACGAGGTCGTTGAGTTCCGCGTCGGTCAGGTTGAACTGCGGCATCTGGCGGCGCCCCTCGACGCCGCTGGGCTGCGACTGCATCCAGGCGATCAGCGCCGTCCGCGCGCCTTCGGCGTCCTCCCGCCCGCCGTAGCGGACCCAGACGTTGCCGAGCTCCGGGGCGAAGTAGGCACCCTCACCAAGCAGCGAGTGGCAGTTGATGCAGGCGTTCCTTTCCCACACGTGCTTGCCGCGTGCGACGCTCTCGGACAGCGTGGCCTCGTCCGTGCTGGTCGTTCGGATGTAGTAGTGGCTGTGAATCGTCAGGGCGACGAAGGTGACGAAGAAGAAGAGCGACCCGCCGTAGAAGATGTTGCGCGCCGCTGATTTCGTGAATCGCTCGGCCATCACCTCCCCCTGTTATCGTTACACGGTTAGGTTACGTGTCCAGGACCAGTGGAAGCGCAAACAGGACCGTTGGGCCAGTGCGGAAAAGGATAGGATGGAACGACCGAGTGTCCTCGAACGCGGTTCTCGAAGCCGAAGGGTGCTGCATGGCGCGGCAACCCTGTGCGGCGGCATTGTTCACGCCGTGAGCTGCGGCGGGATGTCGCAGGGGTGCCGGGCCGATTCCATGCTCCCAGCGGGACGGACGATGAGCTGCTCGGTGACCTCATCAGCATCCGCCTTGTGATTCGTGGTTTTTCTCAGTCCTTTGCAGGCGATACACCCCTTCAACCCCCCTCGCTCCAGAAAGCAACTTCTCGCAATTGCGAAAAAATCAGAATAAAAACGGAAGTGATCGGAGCGTTGCCCTTACCTAAAATTCTTGACGACCGTCAAGTAACGGGGCCGGGAAATCTGGGACGTTGGCTTCACAAGCAACACTCGCCCTGGATTGCATCATGAAAACCAAGACCTTCCTCGCCACCGTCAGCGCCGCCGCCCTCATCGCCCTGTCGGGGATCGGCGCCGCATCGGCCACCACGCTGTACGCCGAGCCGAAGGTCAAGGAGCCGGCGGTCGACATTGTCCAGGACCCCGCGGCGGTCCCGGCGCCGGAAGCGGCGGGCAAACGCGCGCCAAAGACCCACAACGTCGTGTTGACCACGACCGAGGTCGAAGCCAGGCTGGATGACGGCACGACCTACACTTACTGGACGTTCAACAACAAGGTCCCCGGCCCGATGGTCCGCGTCCGTGTCGGCGACACGGTGAACGTGTCCATGACGAACGCGCCCGGGTCGGTCATGAACCATTCCATTGATTTCCACGCGGCCACCGGTTTCCTCGGCGGCGGACAGATCACCCAGGCGGAGCCGGGCCAGACCAAGGAATTCTCGTTCAAGGCGATGGCGCCGGGTGTGTACGTCTATCATTGCGCCACGCCGATGGTCGCCCAGCACATCGCCAAGGGCATGTTCGGCCTGATTGTGGTGGAGCCCGAAGGCGGCCTGCCGAAGGTCGACAAGGAATTCTATGTCATGCAGCAGGAAATCTACGCCACCAAGGCGAAGAACCTGCCGGCTGCGGAGGACGACTATGACGGCTTGGTCAACGAGAAGCCCGGCTATCTGGTGTTCAACGGCGCCGTGGGTGGGCTGGTGAAGGACAAGCCGCTGAAGGCCAGTGTGGGCGAAACCGTGCGCATCTGGTTCGGTGTCGGCGGGCCGAACTTCACCTCGTCGTTCCATGTCATCGGTGAGATCTTCGATCGCGTCCACAACCTCGGTGCCCTGGACACGCCGCCGCTGAAAAACGTGCAGACGGTCTCGGTGGCGCCGGGCGGGGCGACGATGGTGGAGTTCAAGGTCGACTATCCGGGCAAGTACGCGTTGGTCGACCACGCTCTGAGCCGCGCCACCAAGGGGCTCATCGGCATTCTGGAGGTCGATGGCAAGGCGGACGACAGCATCATCCTCGACAAGAGCGGCGACTCCCGCAAGCAGCTCGGCGAGATGAAGCACTGATCCCACCCCGGTGGGATGCGCACGGGGAGGGTGGGGGTGAGACCCTGCCTTCCTCCGTTGGGCATTTCCCGTTTGCCGCCGGTGCTTGGCCGTGCCGTTTGCGCGAGGACAAAGAGGCTCTTGCATCATCGTGGCACGATCCGGTCATGACCTTTCCATCCTTCTATGATGCGGCGCCGCGGCTCGTCGTGTTCGATCCGCTCAGCGCGTTCCTCGGCGCGGCCGAGGACGGCCTGCTTGAGTACGGCTATGCCGATGCGGTGCGGCTGGCCGGCCATTCCTGCCCGACCGTCGCGGGCGCTTACCTGATGACCGTACGGTCACTGGAACGTCTGTATCCCGATGAGGTGCCCGAGCGCGGGGCCGTCGCGGTGTCTGTTCGCGAGGCCGCCGACGACGGTGTGGCCGGCGTGATGGCAAGCGTCGCCACGCTGCTGACCGGAGCGACGGAAAACACCGGCTTCAAGGGCATCGCTGGACGCTTCGACCGCCGGAACCTCCTGTCCTTCGGTGTCGGCATTCAAGGGACGATGGCCTTCGTCCGCATGGACACGGGAGCGGGCGTGCAGGCGACGCTCGACAGCGGCGTCGTGCCGGTCGATCCGGCGATGCCCGGCCTTCTTCAGCGCCTGTTGTCCCAAGCGGCATCCCCGGACGAAGCGGCACAGTTCCGCACCTTATGGCAGGAACGGGTCCGACGCATGCTGGTGGACCACGCCGACGATCCTCGGCTGGTCAGGCTTGCCGCCTGGAATGGCCGACCCGACGCGTGACCTCCTTTCAAACGGCTTCGAACATGCACACCGACAGCAAGACCGGCCAACTCCTGCACGACGATCATCACCGGACCATCGACCTTCTGAACGCGTTCGAAGCCTATCTCGAACGCACCGGGGAGGACGACATCCCGCATCTCGACGCGGACGGTCGCGGTCTGCTCGCCACCCTTGGCAAGGAGCTGGGCCAGGACCTTGAACGGCATTTCCTCCTGGAAGAGCAGTGGCTCTTCCCGCCCATCGCCGCCGCCGGCGCTTACGAGATGACGGCCGACCTCTCGACCGATCATGAAGCCCTGCGCCCGCTCGTCCGCCGCATTGCCCGGCTGTGTGCCCTGGCTCTGCGTGAGGGGTTCGATGAGGAAAGCTGGCCGGTCTTCCGCCATTTCGGGCAGCAACTGATCGAGGGCCTCGTCCTGCACATTCAAAAGGAAGAGACCGCGCTGCTCAGCGCCGTCGATGCCGTCCTCACGCCGGCGCAGGACGTTGCCCTGGCACGGGCTTACCGCCATGGGGACGAGGTGCTTGGCGGCACGGATGAACGCGCATCATCTCCGCAGGTTTAGGGCGGGCATTCAGCGGCAGTTCTGTCGCGGCCAACGTGCGCCGGTGTTCCGAACCGCATCAGGCCGGATTCATCGGCTCGGTGGGCGGGGTGGGGTTGTCCTCAGGTTCCGCCGGAGCGGCGGGCACGGGCTTGTCCTCCTGCTCGTCCGGAAGACGACCGAGGCAGGACCCGTCGGGGCGTGCGAAGGGTGACGAGGGCAGGGGCGCGGACCGCTGGGGCTTCATGGTGATTCCTCCCTTCCTGCCAGAACACCGTTCACGCCGCATCATCGCGACGGCGTGAAATCCTGCCGGTGAAGCGGCATCCAATTGCGGGCATCAGCCCCGCGCGCGCCGACGCCGGCCGGAACGGGATTCTATTGGGCGTCGGCACCTTGTTGAGAATTCCCTGTCACCTCGTCAGAGCCGAGGATGGCCCGCAGGCCTTCGAACGCGGTTTCGAGAACGCTGACATCAGGCTCCGCCGGGTGAACAGCGTAAATGGGCAAACTGAACGGGTGCGCTTCGGGAACGACTTCCCCCACCCCCTGGTCGAGCATGGGCTGGACCAAGCTCCGTGGGAAATGCCCGGTTCCCCCGCATTGCTTGACATAGTCCAGCCCGAGCGTGCCGACGCCGATCGACAAGGGTGTGGACAGAAGCTCCGGATTTCGCAAACGGATGCTGCGCTGGAACTCGTCGCTCCAGTCGATGAGGACGTAGTGGTCGCCACCGGCGCTCGGAGCGGGGCGAACCCTGACAAGGACCAAATCCTCCTCCAGCAGCAGGCGCACGGCGAGGCCCGGCACGGCGCGCGGCGAATAAAGGACCGCGAGATCGAGCGTCCCGTCGCGAAGGCGCTGGAGCAGATCGTCCGCCAACCCGACCTCGCACCGCAGGGCGATGTCTTCGGCATTCCGCCGCATCCAGGGAATCCAACGGTTCAGCATCCGGTTCCACAGACCGGCCTCGCTGCCGATGCGCAGCAGGGCGCGATGCCCGATGGGAAGCGCAGCCTCCTGCCGGGCCTGCTCCCAGAGGCGGAGCATGGCGATGGCATGACGCTGGAACCGGACCCCGGCCGCAGTGAGCATCGCGCCGTTCTTGTTGCGCACAAACAGCTGGCAACCCAGCTGATCTTCCAAGTGCCGGATGCGCGTGCTGACCGTCGATTGCGTGACGTGCAGCCGCTCCGCCGCCGCGACGAAGCTTCCAGCCGTGGCCGCTTCAAGAAAGGTGCGGGCCGCTTCCATGTCCATGCGACGTCCCTGCCAGAATTCGTATCGGATAATCCGATGCAATCCATCGAATAAATTCGCTTTTGCTATGCTTAGGCGCGACCTAGGCTCTGCGCAACCGTGTTACGAGCCGTCGGGCAAGGCGCCTGTGATCCTCCCATTCCAAAACGGGACGGGAGTCCGCGCGCCCTGCGCCGGGCGGCCCTGACCGGCCATCGCCGACCGGGCCGCCATGACGTCGGCCGTCCGGCCGTTCCCGCCTTGCGACGTCGACAGGGTCTTGCGCATGACCGATCTCGCGATCAGCACCACGCTATCCATACCCGCGGCCGGCCGGCCGGACGGCGACGCGGCCTCGTACGACGCCGGAGACGCCGCGGTGCGGATGTTCATCCAGGCATCCCTGTTCTGGTGTGTGGCCGGACTGGCAATGGGCCTGTGGGTTGCCCTTCTGCTGGTCGCTCCGACGTTCAACCTCGGGCTGGAATGGACGAGCTTCGGCCGCGTCCGGCCGATCCACACCACTCTGATCGTCTATGCCTTCACCGGGAACGCGCTGATCGGCTCGTCCTTCTTCGTGGCGCAACGGACCTGCCGAACTGCCCTATGGGGAAGCCGTGAACTGCACCAGCTGCTGTTCGGGTGCTATCAGATATTCGTCCTCCTGGCGGTGTCCGGCTACGTGATGGGCGCCACCCAGAGCAAGGAGTACGCGGAGTTCGAGTGGTACACCGACCTGTTTCTGCTCGGTGTGTGGCTGCTCTACGCGACGATCCTGGTCCGGACGATCCTGCAGCGGCGGGAGAGGCACATCTATGTGGCCCTGTGGTTCTACCTGTCCTTCGTCATCGTCGTCGGCATGGTGCACACGCTGAACAATCTGGCCGTGCCCGTCTCCTTCACCGGAGCGAAGAGCTACCCGTTGCTGTCCGGTGTGCAGGACGCGATGGTGCAGTGGTGGTTCGGGCACAACATCGTCGGCTTCTTCCTGACCGCCGGTGTCGTCGGCATGATGTATTATTTCGTGCCGAAACAGGCGGAGCGGCCGGTCTATTCGTACCGCCTGTCGATCGTGCATTTCTGGTCGCTGGTGTTCATCTACATCTGGGCCGGTCCGCATCATCTGCACTACACGGCCCTGCCGGACTGGGCGCAGACGCTGGGCATGACCTTTTCGATCATGCTTTGGATGCCGTCCTGGGGCGGCATGATCAACGGCATCATGACCCTGTCGGGTGCCTGGGACAAGCTGCGCACCGACCCGGTCCTGCGCTTCCTCGTGACGTCGGTGGCCTTCTACGGCATGTCGACCTTCGAGGGTCCGCTGATGGCCATCAAGCCGGTGAACGCCCTGTCGCACTACACCGACTGGACGGTCGGCCATGTGCATTCCGGCGCGCTCGGCTGGGTGGCCTTCATGGTGTTCGGCTCCCTCTACCATCTCGTCCCGCGGCTCTGGGGGCGGAAGCGCCTTTACTCCGTGGGGCTGGTCAGCCTGCATTTCTGGACGGCGAGCGTGGGCATTCTGCTTTACATCGCCGCCATGTGGGTGTCGGGCATCATGCAGGGTCTGA
The DNA here is from genome assembly GCF_058780635.1 of Azospirillum sp. UENF 312511. NCBI lineage: Bacteria > Pseudomonadati > Pseudomonadota > Alphaproteobacteria > Rhodospirillales > Azospirillaceae > Azospirillum > Azospirillum sp. UENF 312511. Next base: position 14,604 of record NZ_JBSNCG010000005.1, read on the forward strand.
TGTGGCGCGCCTACGACACCCTTGGCTTTCTCCAATATTCGTTCGTCGAGACGGTCACGGCCACGCACCCCTTCCACGTCATCCGCGCAGCCGGCGGCGCCCTGTTTCTCGCGGGTGCGCTCATGATGGTCTATAACCTGGCGCGCACCATGCGGGGCGATGTGGCGAGCGAGCCCGGACGGACAAGCCGCGCCGCGAACCTTCGGGCGGTGGCGCGCTGACGCGGCGCCATCGGGGCGGGCCGGGAGCGGTCGAACAGCCGGACCGCAGCACGCAGCAAAGGATGCCGAGCATGGACAATGGAAAATCCCCGCAGACGATCGCCGCCGCCAACGGCATTGGGAGCGACGCGCAGTACGGCGCGGTGACGCCGCCGATCCACCTGTCGACCACCTACCGGTTTCCCGGCTTTGAGAAGCCCGGACCATACGACTATTCGCGAACGGCCAACCCGACGCGCGATCTGCTCGCCGATACCCTCGCCCAATTGGAGGGTGGCGCCGGTGCGGTGGTCACGGCCACCGGCATGGCCGCTGTCAGCCTGCTGCTGGCGACGCTTGACCCTGGCGACCTGGTAGTCGCTCCTCACGATTGCTACGGCGGAACCCATCGCCTGCTTTCGATGCGAGCGGCGAAGGGGCATTTCGACGTGGCGTTCGTCAATCTGAACGAGGCGGCAGGTTTCGCCGAGGCTCTTCGACACGGCCCGGCCCTCATCCTGATCGAAACCCCAAGCAATCCGCTGATGCGCATCACCGACATCGCGAAGCTGGCCGAGCAAGGCAAAGCGGCGGGAGCAAAGATCGCCGTCGACAACACCTTCCTTTCGCCCGCGCTCCAGCAGCCGCTGGCGCTCGGGGCCGACTTCGTCATCCATTCAACGACCAAGTACCTCAACGGCCATTCCGACGTCGTGGGGGGAGCCGTCATCGCCGCGGACACGCGGGATCTGAACCACCTCAAGGATTGGGCGAACGCGATGGGCCTCACAGGGTCGCCCTTCGACGCGTACCTGACGTTGCGTGGCTTGAGAACGCTGTTCCCACGGCTGGAGCACCAGCAGCGCACTGCTTTTGCGATGGCCGATTTTCTCGATCGTCATCCGTGCGTGGAGACCGTGCATTATCCAGGCCTGCCGTCTCACCCCGGCCACGCCATCGCGGAGCGCCAGCAGCGTGGCTACGGCGCCATGCTGAGCTTCAACATCAAAGGCGGAGCGGACGGCGCACGCCGTTTCGTGGAGGCGGTGAAAGTGTTCACGCTCGCCGAGTCCCTTGGCGGCATCGAAAGCCTCGTCGCTCATCCGGCGACGATGACGCACGCGAGCATGGGGATCGAGGCGCGGCGCGCAGCGGGCATTGACGACAGCCTGTTGCGCTTGTCCATCGGATTGGAAGGGGAACGAGACTTGCTCATGGATTTGGACCATGCCCTGAGAACGGTCGCTCCGCTGCTTGGTCGCAATTCCGTATAAGGGTTCCGTCAGGTGTCGCGCCATACATGAGTCGACGATGCCGAAGGGCTGGCGGGAGGCGCCATGAACTACGCGAGGCCGATCATATCGCGCAGCGCGGCGACCCTCTGAACATGGATCACCCGTCGCTGCGCCACAGAGACGTGCTGGTTGCGGCGGGTTCCGGCGTCGCCACCACTCCCATCCGCATCGGCTCAGGCCTTGGCGGCCACCGGGAGACGGAAGGGGGCACCCAGCCGGTTGAAGGCATTCATCGCCGCGATGGCGATGGTGAGATCGATCAGATCCTTCGGCTCGAACGCCGACGATGCCGCCGCGTAGGCGGCGTCGGACGCGTGGGTTTCGCTGACGCGGGTCACCTCTTCGGCCCAGGCCAAGGCCGCGCGCTCCGTGTCGGAGAACAGGTGCGGGACCTCCTCCCACACCGGCGCCAGCGTGACCTTGTCGATCGACATGGTCTTCCGGAGGTCGCGGCTGTGCAGATCGATGCAGTGAGCGCAGCCGTTGATCTGCGAGACCCTGAGGAACACGAGGTGGATGAGTTCCTCGGGCAGGTTGGTGCTCTTCGTGACGTAATGGTGGACGCCGAAGAGAGCCTTCGCGCCGTCGGGCGCAACCTCGTACCAAGCCAAGCGTGCCATGTCCTTTGCCTTTCCTATCAACAATTGATTGCGGTTCCCACAGCGCCGGCCCATGGCCGCCGGGTGTCTTCGACGCCCCTCAGCGCGCGGTTTGCTGGCCGAGCCAGTCCTCGAACCGGATGGCGCCGAGTTGGGCGCCCCGGCCGGAGGTCAGTGATTGATCGTTGAGAACGTCGCCGAAGTAGCGCGCGTGGATGTCCGGCACGACCTTGCGCGTGTCCTTTGTCGCCTGCAGGAAGCGCCGGACCAACTCGTCGAGCGGGATCGCCTCCGGACCGGCGACTTCGAGCGTGCCGTTGACCGGCGACGCGAGCGCGACCTCGGCGAGGGCCGCCACGACGTCGTCGGAGGCGACCGGCTGGATCAGCGCCGGCGACAGGCGGATCTCCCCGCCGATGGTGGCCGACTGCGCGATCCCGCCGACGAATTCGAAAAACTGCGTGGCGCGCAGGATGGTGTGGGGAATGCCCGACGCCTTGATGAGGTTTTCCTGGGCGACTTTCGCCCGGAAATAGCCGTTGTCGGGAAGCCGTTCGCTGCCGACGATCGAGAGGGCGACGTGATGGCGGACACCGGCGGCCGCTTCGGCGGCGAGCAGGTTGCGGCCCGAGGTCTCGAAGAAGTCGAGGACGGCCTTGTCCTCCCAGGCCGGCGCGTTCGCCACGTCGACGACAACGGCGGCTCCGTCCATCGCCTAGGCCAAGCCCTCGCGGGTGATGGTGTTCACGCCCGTTTTTTGGCGAGGCTGCGAGCGCATCGTGGCCGCGCTCGCGGAGGGTCTGCACCAGCTTCGATCCGATGAGGCCGGTGCCTCCGATGACGACGATCTTCATGGGGCTCTCCGCTTCTCGACGCAAACCAGCGCCGTCGATGGAAAACAGAGTGCCCGCGCACGCCGGGGAAGTCCTTGCGGCGGGCTTGAATTGCCCTCCAAGAATGCTTGGACTTCCGTCCAAGAAACCATACGGCGCGCCTCGACGCGAACGGTGCAGCCGTCCATGCGCCGCCGTGCTATCAAGGGCGCATCGTTCGCCCGCTGCCCCGGACAGGGAGGCGATGGCGCTCGGTCCAGGGAGGTGCGGGCCTTGCCGTTCCGTTTCGGAGAGTGTGTGCTCGATCAGGAGCGCCGGGAACTGACCCTGCGCGGACAGGTCGTGGGCGTTGGCCCGCAGGTCTTCGACCTGCTGCTGCATCTCGTCCGCAACCACGACCGCGTCGTCAGCAAGGACGATTTGCTGGAGGCGGTGTGGAACGGACGGATCGTCTCGGAATCGACCATCACCAGCCACATCAACGCGGTTCGCAAGGCCATCGGCGACAGCGGCGGGTAGGCCGGAAAGGGTTTCGCCGTCGTGGCGCAGGAGGTGAAAAAATCTTGCCAATCAGACGGCGCGCTCGACCGGGGAGATCACCCGCCAGATCGCCGAGATTCAGGGAGCGACGGTGACGGCGGTGACGGCGGTGGACGAGCCCTGCACCGTGACGGTCGGCGGTCAGACGCAGTCCGGGCAGGTCGTGAGCCTGTCGGTTGGCGGTGCCATGATCACCGGGCTGACCGGCCTCGGCGCCGCTGATCACGGTTACTTGCGCCTGGACCGGCATGGCGTGCAGATCGGGTTTGAGGTTCGCAGCCTTTATGGTGACGCCGTTCACGTCGAGTTCGCTGAGGCCGATTCGTCGGCTCCCGCCTTCACGGGTGTGATCGAGCGCCTGACCCATGGCTTCAGCCGCTCGACACCCTGTCCCTCGGCGCAGTGGCTTGAACTTGGAGTGGGGCCGGTGCGGCGCTTGCAGAACCGGCCCCCCTCATCGCCGATCGGAACGGTCGGCCAACGTCGGGCCGAATTGGGCGCCAGGGCCTTCCTGGTCCACCCATTCAGCCGGATGGCAGGAGGTGATGGGTGTCCAGAAGCACTCCCGGCGGCACGCCCAGCGCGTCGGCGAGTTCCTTCAGCACCGTGACGGTCGGGTTGCGTGCGCCGCGCTCGATGCCGCTGATGTAGGTGCGGTGCAGACCCGACTCGAAGGCAAGCTCCTCTTGCGACCAGCCGCGCGTGCGCCTGATCCGCTGAACGTTGAGCCCGACCTGCTGACGGATATCCATCCGGGCAGCTAGCCGGCGTGCAGCCTATCGGTCTACAGACTATGAGTAACATTTTGTTAGGAGCAGGCGCGCTACGGTCCGGGACGGCACAGCCGGAACGCGAGAAACGGCTAACATTCACCGCGCAGGAAGGCCTGAGGCAGGAGGAGACTTCGTGGACGTCGTATCGGGGGCGAAGCGCCAGGGGCGCGGCCGTCGGTCCAAGGCCGGGAGCGGGCTGGGCATGGTGGACACGCACGTGGACAGCCGGCTGCGGTCGCGCCGCACGCTGCTCGGCCTGACGTTTCAGCAGATCCAAAAATATGAGCACAGCACCAACGGCATCGCCGCGTCCCGGCTCTGGCCGTTGACGGAGGAGTTCCACGTGCCGGTCAGTTTCTTCGACGACGACATGCAGGACACGCTGCCCCGTAACCCTGAGCCGTTCGATTCCGAAACGCTGGTGCCGCCTTCCGGCCAGCACTCTCTTCAGAGGCGCCTCGTCACGCCTGTCAAAGCTCAGGCGAGCCAAGCAACCATGGGAGGTCAATAGGGCGCCATCGTTGCGCACTTATGTCGCAGACAAGGCGACTTGAAAATAAAATTGCTTAGCGCAAAATGTTTTCAGAGGAGTTTGTGAGCGAATTCGGTTCAGTATTCGCTTTGCAAGCAAATTAATGCGTTGTGATTCCATGTAATAAATTGTCAATTCGGCGTACTTGCTGAAGTCTCGTTGCATTTTGATTTTGTAAGATCGCTAGGCCGTTTGGCATTGATTTTCTTTTTCTATGGCAATAGCCGCTGAGATGCAGTTTCGACTATCGCGACGGAATTCCGTTACGCGGGATGTCGCATCCAGACCGCGTCAAACGGTCGTCAAGCGCCTGAGATCCTCGGGGCCGACGTTCTGGCCGACGTTTCGATGCCGGCGATGGGGGTCCTCATCCCTCCGCATTGACGAGGCCGCCATGACCCGGTGTCCCAAACGGACCTGAGATCGGGCGTGAGCCGGGGTTCGCCGCCTGCCCAACCCGGACGTCTCCGCCCGGCGCACGGGCACGGTGGTTCCCGGGACTCCAAGCAACGCTGACCGGGCCGGACGCTCCCGAGAAAGGATACCTGACTAAAGAACGAAGCGCAGTCGTCTCCATGAACGCGTTCAGAACAATAGGAGGAAACAGAACACAATGCTGACGGCTTTCAGGAACATTTCGATCGCCGCGAAGCTCTCCGGCAGCGGTATTCTGGTGGTGATGCTGGTCGCCGGCATCGCCTATTGGACGCACGAGGTTTTCGACCAGGTTCGCACCGACATGACCCTGTCGCAGCGCGCGGCGCAGGTGGCGTCGATCACGCAGGAGATTCAGGCCCGTTTCATGGGCGTCGCCTACACGAACCTCGCCATCACGGCGGCAGGCAGCGAGGAGGAGGTGAAGCGGCTCGAAACGGTGAGCGTGCAGGGCCGGGAGCAGAGCCGGATGCTCCTCGACCGGGTCATCGAGGCGTCCGTACACCCCGATCGGAAGGCGACGCTGCACGAGGCGCGGGAGATGATGCAGCGCTACGGTGAGCTGGCGGAGCGGGGTATTGCCGCTCGGCGGCGTTCCCTCCAGGCCTCCGAACAGGACTATCGGACAGCGCGGGCGGTTCTTGACCGGGAGGTCGCAGCCGCGGTTGGCACGACGGAGGCCAACAGCCCGCATGGCAGCGCCATTCGTGTCTATGAACGGGGGATGAAGGCTGCCTTCGATGCGGCAGCGGCTTTCCTGGTGACCGGTGCGGATGGTGACGCCGCGAATATCGCGCGGGCGGAGGAGGCGTTGCGCGCTCCGGTTGCCGAACTTGAACGGCTGGCCGCGACCGGTCCGAAGTTTCGTGACGCCGTCGCCGCGCACGCCGTGTTCACCGGGGCGCTGGCCGAAATGATCCGTTCACGGCAGGTGAACGACCGCATCTGGTTCGGCGAGGCTCGTCCGTTGCGCTTGGCCATGCAGGATCGCCTGACTGCCATCGCCGACGCCGCTCAAGCTCGTTCCGCCGAACTGGCCGAGCATGCGGTCGTGACCACCGACGACGCCGTCCGGCGCACCTTGATCGCCATCGCCGCGCTGATCGCCCTGGTCGCCGGGATCAACGTGGCGCTGTATCGCATCATCGCGACGCCGGTCATCCGGCTCACCGGCGTCATGCGGAGTCTGGCGGGTGGCAACACTGACACCGCGATCCCGGCGCTGGAGCAGCGGGACGAGATCGGCGCCATGGCGCGCGCCGTGGTTGTCTTTCGCGACAGCATGGTCGAAGCACAGCGGCTCCGCGCGGCGCAGGAGCACGCCCGTGCCAAAGCCGAGGCGCGCAAGGCGGAGGCGATGCGGCGCATGGCCGAGACGATCGAACGCGAGGCGGGCCGAGCCGTGGAGCAGGTGGCGCGGTACACCGGTGCGATGGCCCGGGACGCCGACGGCATGGCCAACTCGGCCGACCGGGTGAGCATCAACGCACAGAGCGTCGCCGGGGCCGCCGGGCAAGCGCTGGCGAACGCCCAGACCGTGGCCGCGGCAACGGAGCAGCTGGCGGCGTCGATCCACGAGATCTCCGGGCAGATCGCCCAGGCCGGTGCCGTCACCCGGCGGGCGGTGGAGACTGGACAGCAGACCCAGGGGACGATCCGGTCGCTGTCCGACACGGTGGGGCGCATCGACGAAGTGGTGAAATTGATCAGCGATATCGCCGCGCAGACCAATTTGCTGGCGTTGAACGCCACCATCGAGGCGGCGCGCGCCGGGGAGGCCGGCAAGGGTTTCGCCGTCGTGGCGCAGGAGGTGAAAAATCTTGCCAATCAGACGGCGCGCTCGACCGGGGAGATCACTCGCCAGATCGCGGAGATTCAGGGAGCGACGGCGACGGCGGTGACGGCGGTGGATGAGATCGGCGCCACCATCGGCGAGATCGATCGGATCTCCAGCGCCATCGCGGCGGCCATGGAGGAGCAGGCGGCAGCAACCCAGGAGATCAGCCGCAACGTCGTCGAAACCTCGAACGCGGCGCAGGAGGTGTCGGCCCGCATCGCCGTGGTGTCCCAGGAGGCTGAGCACACGGGCGGGCAGGCGCAGCGCCTGCGTGACGGATCGGGCGCGGTCGCCAGCAGCATCGAGGAGCTTCGGCACGTCCTCGTCCGCGTCGTTCGCACGTCGACCAGCGAAGCGGACCGCCGTCGGCAGCCGCGCTATCGGGTGGACGAGCCCTGCACCGTGACGGTCGGCGGTCAGACGCAGTCCGGGCAGGTCGTGAACCTGTCGGTTGGCGGTGCCATGATCACCGGGCTGACCGGCCTCGGCGCCGCTGATCGCGGTTCCTTGCGCCTGGACCGGCATGGCGTGCAGATCATGTTTGAGGTTCGCAGCCTTTATGGTGACGCCGTTCACGTCGAGTTCGCCGAGGCCAATTCGTCGGCGCCCGCCTTCACGAGTGTGATCGAGCGCCTGACCCATCGGCTTCAGCCGCTCGACACCCTGTCCCTCGGCGCAGTGGCTTGAACTTGGAGTGGGGGCGGTGCGGCGCTTGCAGAACCAGCCCCCCTCATCGCCGATCGGAACGGTCGGCCAACGTCGGGCCGAATCGGGCCTCAGGGCCTTCCTGGTCCACCCATTCAGCCGGATGGCAGGAGGTGCTGGGTGTCCAGAAGCACTCCCGGCGGCACGCCCAGCGCGTCGGCGAGCTCCTTCAGCACCGTGATGGTCGGGTTACGGGCGCCGCGCTCGATGCCGCTGATGTAGGTGCGGTGCAGCCCCGACTCGAAGGCGAGCTCCTCCTGCGACCAGCCGCGCGTGCGCCTGATCCGCTGAACGTTGAGCCCAACCTGCTGGCGGATATCCATCCGGGCAGCTAGCCGGCGTGCAGCCTATCGGTCTACAGACTATGAGTAACATTTCGTTAGGAGCAGGTGCGCTACGGTCCATGCTGCACATCCAAAGCGCGAGAAATGCCGAACGCTCACCCCGCAGGGAAAGGCCTGAGGCAGGAGGAGACTTCGTGGACGTCGTATCGGGGGCGAAGCACCAGGGGCGTGGTCGCCGGCCCAAGGCCGGGAGCGGGCTGGACATGGTGGACACGCACGTGGGCAGCCGGCTGCGGCTGCGCCGCACGCTGCTTGGCCTGTCGCAGACCGAACTGGGGCGAAGGCTCGGCCTGACGTTTCAGCAGATCCAAAAGTACGAGCACGGCACCAACGGCATCGCAGCGTCTCGGCTCTGGCAGTTGGCGGAGGTGCTCGACGTGCCGGTCAGTTTCTTCTTTGACGACATGCCGGACACGGCGCTCCGTGCCTCCGAACCGCCTGATACTAAATCGCCACCGATGGGGCGGCGGGAGACGCTGGAATTGGCCAAGTGCTACTACCGGATCAAGGACCCACACGTGCGCCGGGGGATCTTCGATTTGGTCAAGGCGACCGTGGGCGCGGTCGAGGGCATGATCAAATGACGTCCGTCTCCTGCGGCCGATCCTTCTTGAACCGAACCCCTTCGCCGCCGCCGTTCTCTGGGATGAATTCCACACCGGCAGCCTCCAACGCCGCGCGAAGTGCACGAAGGGTCCGGACGTTGAGTTGGCGCTCAATTTCCCGCTCGAAGTCGGCCACGGTCTTCGTCGAAACCTCCGCCGCCTTCGCGAGGTTCTGCTGGTTCATCCGCACCAGAGCCCGTCCCGCACGACATTGCGCCGGCGAAATGACATTATTCTTGGCATCAATCATTTTTTATGGTGTCATCATTAATGTCATTTTGCATCATATCAGTTGCGGCGAAAGCCGCAAAGGAGGTGACGTGTCTCCAAGGACGCGAACGCCAAAGATAAGCCACGCATCCCGGAAAGGGAGCATCGTTGCCGCTGCTCGTCTACTGACCTCCACTTTGAGAGAGAGTCAGGACGCCGACCCGCTCATCCTGCTCTGGCAGGATTGGCGGGAGACCTTCGCCTCCTCGCAGCGGCTGTGCCGCGAGGCCCAACGCCTAGAACGGGAATTAGCCGAGACGATCGGCTTTCCCCGTGTCGAAATCCCCCTCGACGACCCAGGGCGCCCCTCGATTGTCGCCACGGAAGCCCGCCAGATCGACCGGGTGCTGGGGACGGCGCCGGCCACCCGCTCCCTGCGCCGGCGACTGAAGCGTGACCTCGCCGCCGCACAGGCGCGCTGGGACGCCGAGGCGGCCGCGGTCGGCCTCACCAGCGCCGTGGAGCGGGAGGCCGCAGCGGATCGGCGGGTGGACGAGTTGCTCAAGACCGCGTCCCGCATGCCGGCACACTCGCTCCTCGGCGTCATCGCCAAGCTCGCCATCGCGACCGAATGGAGCGAGTTGGAGCCGGACGCCGACGGCTATCCCTGGGACTTCATCCGCGGCGTTCTCGCCGACCTGACCGCGCTGACCGTAAAGGAAGCCTAGCGTGGCTCGTGCCTCTTTCCATGCTTTGGGTGGGTGACTGCCAAGAGAGCACCGCCAAGCTCCGCAAACACAGGAATCATGTCCGAGCGCACAAGTCGGGATCATTTGACGGTGAACAGAGGAAGCCTCGTTGCCGCGCTGGTCGGATCGGCGGTTGCCGTCACCATGATCGCCCAAAGGCGCAGCCCGAACTGTGCAATCAAGATAACGCACGGAACGCAAAGAACATTTTTCGTGTGCGATGCCACTGCGTCAAAATGACCACCCGCTACCGATTGGCAGTAAAATGTATATTAAGGGTTGTTGATGTTCAATGTTTTCAAATGGATCTGGCAACTCGCGACGAGGGAGGGCATAAAGATCTTTATAGAGAAAATTAAATTCCCAATGAAATCGTCAGCGCTCTTGATGGTTTCTGTTCGGATAGAAAGTGAACATCATTTTTTCTGTCAAAGGCGGGTGCTGTCCGCTTTGACGGAAACAAACGGATGAGCAACTTGCCCATCCCGAGCGAAAGCCTGTGCCCTCTGGCGAGTGCGAAAGAGGAGCCTTGTGCGTATGCGACGTCACTTTGAAGCAATCTCACCGATCCTGGAGCAAATCTTATACGGAGGTTCCAGCGTATCGCTGAACCTGCTGTCCATTACCCAAAGCCTGCCGGAAGAGGCCCATCTCTTCCGGACGCATGCTCTGAACCATGTCATCCTGTTCAAGTACCCGAATTTCGACGAAAGCCAGGGCGACGGGCACGATTTCCTGAATTGCGACGCTGGGAACGCGCTCAGCAAGCGTCCGGTCGAAACCGGCATTTACATCCCCCATGACGGCCGTCAATGGGAGACCGGTGGGGTCGCCATCTATCTGAGGTCCCGCAACAGCACCGTTCTATTGGAGGAGCACTTCGGTCCCGAAGCGGTGGAACAGGAAAGTGTCCATAATGACCTTAGCCTTCTATCCCTGATCGACAACATTCCATCTCTGGATGCCTTTCTGCTGAAGACTTACTTCGAAGCGAAGAAAATTCGGCTCGATCAACGTTATTGGCAGATTGCCGCAGAGGAAGAGGCCCAGTTGCGTCGGCTGATCAGCCGGCGAGTGGAGCCAATCGTGCGCAAGGCCGTCAACGATGGTATCGGCAGCGAGGCAATCGTTGCTCGGTTTCTCGACGCCATCTGGAATCCCGACATGGAAGAGGCCGGGCATTTCGTATCGGCCTTCGGCATCGATCACTCCGAAGCCGACGCAATCTTCAGCGCCTGGAAGGGGATCACCTTCTATGAATACCAACTCCGCCGCATCGCTCCGCGGGTCCGCACCATCATCACATGGTTGAGATCCCGGGAATGCGTGCCGGCTGACTTGAAAATGCACCGTCCCTACGATGAGCATTTGCTGATGCACATTGACCGGGTGGGGCATATGCTCAACGCCACTCTGCTGGATATCCGCCACATTCTGGGCGAGTACGAGAAGAGCTTCAAGGCGCTGATGAATGGGTCACCGTCACTGTTCCGCGAGTTCCTGCGCACAATCCATGCGCATTACTGGCTTCTGGGCTATTGCGTGTCGGCGCTGATCAGCGTGGTGCATCTGGACAATCGTTGCATGAAGAATTTGCCGTCCCGCCACGTCGATTTCGAGACGTTGAGCCGCCTGCTGCGCCAATTCGATGTCGCTCTGGACCGGCGTCGGGAGCAGAAGTCAGCATTTTGAGTGTTCAGCGCCATGACGACGTCGAGCGATCGCCGACAACGCTTCTGAGACAGGGAGTTCCCGATGGGGCTGTGCAGCCCAAGCCGGAACCCGAGACGGAGATCCGACAAGCGGGCGGCGCCCCTTACGGTGCGTTCCGTAATCTCCGCCCGGTTCGACCGAGTCCCCTCGCCTTGGCGAGCGCGGAGCAGGACGCCGCGTGGTTTGGAGCGGTCATCGGGTAGTTGTCCGGCAGTTTCCATCGCGTCCGGTACTCCTCCGGCGACAGGCCATAGACGGTTCGTAGATGGCGCTTCAGCATCTTCAGCCTCCGGCCGTCTTCGAGACAGACGATATAGTCGGGAGTCACCGAGCGGCGGATCGGCACCGCTGGCTCCCGTACGAGGTTAGGCGGTTTCGCAGGCGTGCCAAGGGTCGTCAGGGCCCGGTGCACGGCTGCGATCAGCGGCGGCACCTCCTCGACACCGACACGGTGGTTTCGGACGTAGGCGGCCACAATCCTGGTGGCCTGCTCGAGAACATCGGTCATGGCACAGAGCACTCGGCGTTGATGTTGCATACTATTGTATGCAATCGTTGCTGGCCGGTCAAAATCCATATTCCTTAAATGGCTTTTTGACCCTTTCGTGACGTTGCCGGGCACAAGGGCCGCTTCCACCCACGCGCTTGAGCGCTGTCACGAAAAGCCAAGCACGGTCTGGATGGCCGCGATGACCGGCGGGGAACTCACCGGTTTGGCCAGGATGACGATGCCGGCTTCCGTTGCGTCGCGCAGTTCGTCGAGGGCAGTGTCGTCCGGGGCGCCGGTCATCATGACCACCGGCAGCGCGGGGCGCGTTGCCCGTAACCGCCGGATCAGTTCCCGTCCGTCGAGGCGGGGCATCTGGAAATCGGTCATCAGCACGTCGACGGGGCCCTGGGCCTGGAGTGCGAGCGCCTGCACGCCGTCGTGGGCGAGCGTGACGTGGTAGCCAGCTTCCTCCAGGATGGCGCGCAGCGCCCAGGCGACCAGCACGTCGTCCTCTGCGATGAGGACGTGGATGGGCGTGTCCTTGGTCATGGCTGATGTCCTCATTGCCCCTCGGGATGTGCCGGTTCGTACCGGCCGCGCGCCGACGATCACTGCTTCTCTTCGATCCAGGCCGGCCGTGTCCTCCATACCGTTGTCGGTTCATTTCCAGGCGTTTGCCGCCACGTGAGGATGGGCGATGCCGGTGGCGGGGTGGGGCGGGTATGCGGTCCCTCCATCACCACTCTGTGGCCGGGAAAAGGCGGTGGACCATTTCGGCTCGGGAGTGTATCCCCATCGGCATTGCAATGCGACTATAATAGTCGTCTTGGTGGCGCCGGACGCGCGCTTCGGGAATGTGATCATCGATGATCACACCCAGGCAAATACGGGCGGCGCGGGCGCTCCTCGGCTGGACGCAGGAAATGCTGGCGGACACGGCTCTGGTCGCCTTGACCGCCCTGAAGCGGCTTGAATCGGACCGACTTGACGTGCGCGACACGACGCGCGACGCCGTGCGCAAGGCGTTGGAGGAGCATGGCGTCATCTTTCTGTCGTCGGCCCGCGGCCTCGGCGTCATGCTGGTCGATCAGCCGGAAGACACGCCCGCTGCGCCGCTGGAAACGTCCGGGCAGAAGCGCGGCTGACCGCCCGTCGCCCGGCCTTTCCATTTCCCGTCTCCGTTGACCCCTTAAGGCTTCCTCCGTGCGGGCGCCTCTGCCGCTGCACGGCGGATCGGGGCGCCGGCTCCGGGCTGGGCAGAAGGCTCCTTGGACCCCGCAGCCCGCGGCACTTGAGTGGGGGCGCTGGTTCAATCCCTGGCATTTGCTCAAACCGGTCGACAGCATTCCGCTCGTCGAAGCCGAAAGCGCGCTGCCACGCTCAAGCAGAAGACGTTGGCTTGGTGGCCTGACCCAAGCCAAGTGAGGGTCATGTGTGGACGGCCCCTCTGGCGCAAGAGGGAAATTCGTGGTGACTGGCCGAGAAGGATACATCTATGTGTCTGGCCTGTTGTTGCAGCCGCTGGCTGCTGGCCTTGAGCGGGACGAGCGTTTCATCCATTCGGTCGACCGGCACGCCAGCATCCACCGAGACGATCCCCGGCAGCATCCGTTTACACGGCAAGGTCGCCGGCCTCGGGCTCGACCATGAGCTGGAGGAATTGATCATGCTGTTTCGTGATGTCGGCAAAGATGTGATCGCCATCCCGCAGCCGAGCCATGCCTGGCTGTCAGGCCAGTTGCTCCGCGCCTGGGGCAACGGGATCTTCGCTCCGGTCGTACCCTACGAGGAGGTCTGCCTCGGGGCGGAGCTGCATGACATCGGCTGGCTGTCCTGGGAAGCCGCCCCGACGCTGAACCCCCAGACCGCCCGCCCACACAGCTTCCAGGAACTCGGCGCCGCCATCCATACGAGCCTTTGGACGGAGGGTGTGCGCCGCGCGCTCGCGTTCGGGCGTTATCCGGCCCTTCTCGTCTCGCTGCACGCCGACACCATCTACGGCAGCCTTTTCAACTTCGCCAAAGCGCCGCCGGAGGATGCTGCGCTGGTTCGCCGCTTCCTGGACGACCAGCACCGCTTCCAAAGCGCCTGCGTCGAGGCGATGACGGACAACCCCCGTTATGCGACGATCCTCTCCCCGCAGGCGATCGAGCGCAACCGATTGCTCGTCGCTGCGGTGGACCGCATGTCTTTGCAGATCGGATGGGGTCTCACCAGCGAAGCGTGCATTCCCAATGTCCCGACCATTGGCGAGGCCCGGACGGAAATCCGCCTCCACTCACTGTCTGGCGACCCGGCGGAACTGGTCGTCGATCCCTGGCCCTTCGCTGCCGACCATGTCGAGGTGGTCTGCGAGGGACGGCTCCTGCGCGGCCGTTTCACCGACGAGCGAGCGATGCGTCAGGCGCTGGATAGTGCGGAGACCGTCACCATCCCAACGGTGTTGAGGCACCCGTAACGCCGATTCCCCGCTCGGGCTGGAGCCTTATGGAGTGTTCGGCGTGATGGGTGCGCCGACCCGCAACAGGTTGCCGTCCGGATCGATGTGGGCAAACTCGCGCAGGCCATAGGGCGTGGCGGCGATCGCGGTCAGGCGGCCATCGACTTCGGCGGCCTGCCATGCCGCATGCAACGCGTCAACGTCGTCGACGTAGAGATAGCAGGCCGCAACCGAGCGTGCTGGGTCCAGGTCGGGAACCCGCGCCAGGTGGAGGCTCACGCTGCCCCAGGCAAGAAACCCGTAAATGGGATCGGCGGCCGCTTCCTCGTAAGCGGTCGCCTCGAAACCAAGACGCCGGTAGTGGGCGAGCGCCGCACGGACATCCCGGACTGGCAAAATCGGTGCTACCCTCGCGAACTGAACAGCCATTGCCCTTTTCCCTCCAGTCTCCAACCACAGTCCATGATGCAGAAGCAGCGCGGCGGACCACAAGCTTGAGGAGGCTGATCGGTAGGGGTTCGAAAGCGGCATTGTGGCGAAAGGAGAACTTGGCGCTTCGCTTCCGTTCGTTCGTCGATTGGCGGGTGCCCGCACAGGGCGGTGCTGCAACATCACCCCAATGTGAAGGCTTCGTGCACGGCGGATTGGACGGAGCCGCCGAGGACCGCACCACCACCCGCTACATGGATCCAGTCGCCGATCGTCACGGCTCCAACCGCATGGCGCGGCGTCGGCATCGGCGCATGGTGTTGCCAGCTGTCGCTGCCCGGATCATAGCTTTCCATCTGCCCGAACACTTTTGCCTGCCGCGGTACCCCGCCGTTGAGAATTCCGCCTTCTCCCCCCATGGCGAAGAGGCGGTCACGGTAAACGACAAGCCCATGGCCCGACCGGGCCGTCGGCAACGGCGCCCGCATCTCCCATGTGTCCCGATCCGGGAGGTAAACGTGGTGCAGATCGGTGTTGTACTCGAACGTGTTGAAGCGGCCGCCAACGACGTGGATCGCGCCGGCATGAACAACGCACCCGACATGATCGCGCGCCCCCGGGAGCGGTTTGCGGGCCGACCAGCGATCGGTCTTTGGGTCATAGACTTCGTGCCAACCGACGCTCGCCCGTTCGCTGGCCGGCTCCGATGCGCCACCGATCAGATGAATGGCGCCATCGAGTACCACAGCCGCCGCCGCACCGCGGGGGCGTGGCAGTGGCGCAATGGGGGTCCAGGCGTTGGTGGTCACATCGTAGGCGTAGGCGTTCGTATCGGACCGCCGGTTTTGCTCGATGAACCCGCCAAGCGCGTAGACGCGGCCGGCTTCTGCGGCGACCGCGACATGGTTGGCGCCACGCGGCAAGGCAGCGCCCTCATACCAGAGGTCGGCCACCGGGGTATAGATGTGGTGGTAGGCACGATTGACGGCACCTTCGCCATAGCCGCCCACGACATGCATCCGTGCCGCACTGACGGTGGCCCAGGCCATTTCGCTGCGCGGGATTGGAAGCGCGGCGCGGCTGACCCAACGACCTGGCGGGCCGGCGGGAGCTGGACTGTCGAAGACACGTTGCGCTTCCTGATCCGGCGTCAGATGGTGCGGCATGCCACCTTGGAGGCGAGCATAGGGGTCTGCGGCGGGCCGCAACTCCGGCAAGGGCGATTGCGCGTGTGACAATGGCACCCGGACAGCACCAAGCGCCAAAGCTCCAGCACTTGCGCCAAGGAATGTCCTGCGATCCATGTGACCTCGCTTTCTGCCTGTGTTGTCATGATGACCCCGGTTTCGCCATGGAGGCCCACCGCTTTGCACTGTTCGCAGATTTGCAGGATCATCGTTCCTGATTTCAGCCGTTTTAGCCATCGACCAGAACGCCCATCCATATAACGTGCGCGTCCAACACCTTGGAGCGCGTGGTTGCAGGCGGATGCACACATGAACACCATCCCTCCCACCGCAGAAAGCCAGTTTCCCTTTCCAAACGGACGGGAAACCCGCTGCCTTGAGATGATTTTCCCCGAGCAGGCCAACCATTACGGCACGCTGTTCGGAGGCACGGCCCTCAGCCTCATGGGAAAGGCCGCCTTCATCACCGCCAGCCGCGCCGCCCGCCATGCGGTCGTGATGGCCTCCTCAGAGCGGATCACATTCCACACCCCCGTCATGGTCGGCCAACTGGCCGACTTGGTCGGACGGGTCGACACGGTCGGGAAACGGTCGATGACCGTCCATGTCTCCCTCGTCGCCGAGACTTTGGCGTCCGGGGAGCGCCGGCTGGCTGCCGAGGGATGGTTCGTCCTGGTCGCCGTCGACGGTCAGGGGCGGCCGGTTCCAGTCCCGGCCTTCCAAGACATCCAGCACGGCACGCAGCAGGGATGATCCGGAAAGCCCCCGGCGCGACGACTGGGAAAGACGAGGGTGGACACCGTGAAGCCTTGAGGCCTCCGACCGAAGCCAGCCGCAGGAAGTCCGGATGCGCTTGATGCCGTTATCGTCGCAACAACGGTGACGCTCGGCGTATAGAAACATAAAGGTGTCTTTATGTCTCTCTTGACAGGATTGCGGCGTTGCGGTTGGATCGCGACGTCATGGTTCTGCCGGTTCCGCTCGGGGCCGGGAGCTAAGAGGGAAGCCGGTGCCGCCAGATCCGATGGCCAGTCCGGCGCTGCCCCCGCAACTGTAAGCGGAGAGTCGTTTCGTCGCCTCAGCGCCACTGGTGCCTCGTTGGGCACCGGGAAGGCCGGACGGAATGGTGCCGACCCGCGAGCCAGGAGACCTGCCGTGACCGTTCGTTCGTCCTCGGGCGGGGTGTCCCGGTGGTCGCGTGGGCCGTGTCCAGCGTCTGTCGCTGGTCTCCTCTCGTGCGCCCGCCTGGTTTCCGTTCCCGGACGTCCTTATTACGACACCGATCCGCTGGCCGAGCGCTTGGCCGGACAGGGGAGAACCATGTCGATCGTCTTCTGCAGGCTCGGTTCCCCGTGCATGGGACCACGCCGCGACGTGAGCCGAGAGCGGCGTTGGGCATCCGTCGGGCCTGGACGAACGACACCGCCAAGGCCGCCTGCCGGCCTTCGATCACCCTTCCGCTTGTGGAGAACCCGTCTTGGCTGGCTGCGGCACCTATGTGATCACCGTCCGGGGGTTTGTCGCCCCTTTCCAAATCGGGGTTTACGCCCACGAACGTGGCCGCCGTCAGCGCTTGCGCATCGATGTGCGGCTGGTCGTCGAACGCGGCCGACCGCGTTTCCCCGACGACGTGGCGACCGTCCTGTCCTACGAAGGGTTGGTCCTGGCGTTGGAGAAGCTGGCCGACGGGCCGCACACCCAGCTCTTGGAATGCCTGGCGGACCGCATCGGCGACCTCTGCCTTGCCGACCAGCGCGTCGTCGAGGCCGAGGTGTCCATCGAGAAGCCCAACGTGCTCCCGCAGATCGATTCGGCCGGGGTAACCATCACCTACCGGCGGGACGACGCCGTTCAAGCCGCGCCGGGAGCGCTGTCATGACCGCCTCTCTGTCCGCACCGCCGTCGATCAGCTTCGAATTCATTCCGTCGAAGACGGAGAGGATGGAGCAGGGCCTGTGGCAGTCGATCCGGCGGCTGGCCCCATTGGCTCCAATCTTCATGTCGGTGACCCACGGGGCCGGCGGTTCGACCCGCGAACGCACCCACGCCACCGTCTGCCGAATCCAGGACGAGACCGGCCTTCCGGCGGCAGTGCATGTCACCTGCGTCGGCGCGACGCGGGACGAGATCGACGCCATCGCCCACAGCTACTGGAATGCCGGCATCCGCCATCTGGTGGCACTGCGCGGTGACCCGTCGGACATGCCCGGCGGCAGCGGGCGTTGCGAACCGTCTCCCGGCGGCTACGCCTACGCCGCCAATCTGGTGGCGGGAATGAGGCGCATCGCCGATTTCGAGATCTCGGTCGCCGCCTATCCAGAGTCCCACCCGGAAGCGCCAAGCGCGCAGTTCGACCTGGACAACCTGAAGCGCAAGGTGGACGCTGGGGCGACTCGTGCCATCACCCACTTCTTCTTCGACAACGACGTTTATTTCCGTTTTCTCGACCGCTGCGCCGCGGCGGGCATCCATGTGCCGGTGATTCCCGGCATCCTGCCGATCACCAACGTCGCCCGTGCCGTGGAATTTGCTGCCAAATGCGGCGCCTCGATGCCGGCCAGGCTGGTCGAAACCTTCGAAGGGTTGGACGACGACCCCGAGACCCGCAGGCTCGTCGCCGCGACGGTGGCGGCGGAGCAGTGTCAGGCCCTTCAGGCTCAGGGCGTCCGGGATTTCCACTTCCACACCCTGAACCGTTCCGACATCACCCTCGCCACCTGCCACATGCTGGGGATAAGGGCCGCGGTTCCGGCACCGTGATCGCCACACGCGCCACGGCTACGCCGCCTTCGGCGCGTAGCCGTGGCGCTCGTTGAGGATGCGCAGCAGGTCTACCGCCGCCTCGCTGATGACGGTGCCCGGCGGGAAGATCGCCGTGGCGCCGGCGGCGTAGAGCGCGTCGTAATCCTGCGGCGGCACCACGCCGCCGACCACGATCAGGATGTCGCCGGCCCCGTGACGCTCCAGCTCCGCCTTCAACTGCGGCACCAGCGTCAGATGGCCTGCCGCCAGCGAGCTGACGCCGACGATGTGGCAGTCGTTCTCCACCGCCTGCCGCGCGGCCTCCTCCGGCGTCTGGAACAGCGGCCCGACGTCCACGTCGAAGCCCAAGTCGGCGAAGGCGGTGGCGATCACCTTCTGGCCGCGGTCGTGGCCGTCCTGGCCCATCTTCGCCACCATAATGCGCGGGCGGCGGCCATCCCGCTCGGCGAACTCCGCCACCAGCGCCCGCACCCTGGCGATGGCGTCGGACTGCCGCCCCACCTCGCCGGCGTAGATGCCGGTGATGGTGCGGATCTCGGCCTTGTGACGGCCATACACCTTTTCCAGCGCGTCGGAGATCTCGCCGACCGTGGCGCGGGCGCGGATGGCGTCCACCGACAGGGCCAGCAGGTTGCCGTCGCCGGCGGCCGCCGCGTTGGTCAAGGCCTCCAGCGTCTGGCGGCAGCGGATGGGATCGCGCTCGGCGCGCAGCCGTTCGAGCTGGGCGATCTGCTGGGCGCGGACGGCGGAGTTGTCCACCTTCAGCACCTCGATGGCCTCCTCCTGCTCCAGCCGGTACTTGTTGACGCCGACGACGGTCTGGCGGCCGGAATCGATGCGGGCCTGGGTGCGGGCGGCGGCCTCCTCGACGCGCATTTTGGGGATGCCGGTCTCGATCGCCTTCGCCATGCCGCCGGTCTCCTCGACCTCGCGGATGTGGCCCCAGGCGCGGGCGGCCAGTTCGCGGGTCAGCCGCTCGACGTAATAGCTGCCGCCCCAGGGGTCGATCACCCGGCAGGTACCGCTCTCCTGCTGGAGGAAAAGCTGGGTGTTGCGGGCGATGCGCGCGGAGAAGTCGGTCGGCAGCGCCAGGGCCTCGTCGAGCGCGTTGGTGTGAAGCGACTGGGTGTGGCCCTGCGTGGAGGCCATCGCCTCGATGCAGGTGCGCGTCACGTTGTTGAAGACGTCCTGCGCCGTCAGGCTCCAGCCCGAGGTCTGGGAATGGGTGCGCAGCGACAGCGACTTGTCGCTCTTCGGGGCGAACTCCTTGATCAGCTTGGCCCACAGCATGCGGCCGGCGCGCATTTTGGCGACTTCCATGAAGAAGTTCATGCCGATCGCCCAGAAGAAGGACAGGCGCGGCGCGAACTGGTCGATGGTCAGCCCGGCGGCCAGCCCGGCACGCGCGTACTCCACGCCGTCGGCCAGCGTGTAGGCCAGTTCCAGGTCGGCGGTCGCCCCCGCCTCCTGCAGGTGATAGCCGGAGATTGAGATCGAGTTGAACTTCGGCATGTGCTGCGAGGTGAAGGCGAAGATGTCGGAGATGATCCGCATCGAGGGCTTGGGCGGGTAGATGTAGGTGTTGCGGACCATGAACTCCTTGAGGATGTCGTTCTGGATGGTGCCGCTCAACTTGTCGGCGGTCACCCCCTGCTCCTCGGCGGCGACGATGTAGCCGGCCAGCACCGGCAGCACCGCGCCGTTCATCGTCATCGACACCGACATCTGGTCGAGCGGGATGCCGTCGAACAGCGTCTTCATGTCCAGGATGGAGTCGATGGCGACCCCCGCCATACCGACGTCGCCGGTGACGCGCGGGTGGTCGCTGTCGTAGCCGCGGTGGGTGGCGAGATCGAAGGCGACCGACAAGCCCTTCTGCCCGGCCGCGAGGTTGCGCCGGTAGAAGGCGTTGGATTCCTGCGCGGTCGAGAAACCGGCGTACTGCCGCACCGTCCAGGGCTTGTCGACGTACATCGTCGGGTAGGGGCCGCGCAGGAAGGGCGCCATCCCCGGCATGGTCGCCAGATGGTCGAGCCCGTCGAGGTCGGCCGCCGTGTAGAGCGGTTTGACGTCCAGCATCTCCGGCGTGCGCCACAGCGCTGTGGCCGGATCGGCCCCGGTTTCCGCCGCGAAACGGCGGCTCCAGTCGGCGGAAGAGGCACCGGGAGCGGCGGCGTCCAGGGGCAGCGTGGCGAAGTCCGGCAGACTGGTCATCGCGCTTTTCATCACAAGGGCACTCCCAAACGGGCCAGGGTCGCGCGCAGGACCGAGAGAACGTCGCAGCCGACCGACACGAATTCGTCGATGCCGGCGGCCGTGAGATCGGCGCGGCGGTCGCCGGGGTTTCCGGCCAGGAACAGGTGCTCGACACCCGCCGCCTTCAATGCCTGGGCGAAGGGTGCGGCGTGGGCCTCGTAGAGCGCGTCGGAGCCGCACAGCACGGCGATGCGCGCTCCGGAGACACGGAAGGCCGCGGCCACGGCTTCGGCGTCGGGGAAGCCGTTGTTGCCGAGCGCCTGGATGCCGCCGGCCTCGAAGAGGTTCTTGGCGTAGGTGGCGCGCGCCGTGTGCTGGGCGACCGGCCCGATGTTGGCGAGGAAGACCGACGGCCACGATCCCTGGGTCCGCTTGTGGCGGTCGGCGGCGTCGCGCAGGGCCTCGAAGGATTCGTGCAGGCGGTGGCGGGGCAGCGGCTCGACGCGGGCCGGGGTGCCCCGCGCCAGGGCCGCCGTCAGTCCGGTCCGCGTCGCCCCGCCGGTGGCGGCCTCCACGAGATCGTCCAGCGACCCGGAGCCGACCGCCGCCGGTGCCACGGCAGCGTCGTCATGGCCGCGCGGTACGGGGGACGGGCGGACGACCGCCTGTTCGAGGAGGTTGGGAAACTCGCTGACGCCGGTCAGCGGGTCCTTGCGGCGGGCGATGTTGGCTTCCCGCTGCGCCCAGGACCCGGCGATGGCGCGGGCGAGGCTGCCATCGGCCAGCACGGCGGCGATGCCGCCCCGCCGCTCGATGTCCTGGAAGTCCGCCCAAGCGGCCTGGGCCAGTTGCTCGGTCAGCGTTTCGACGTACCAGGAGCCGCCGGCCGGATCGGCGACGCGGGCCAGCGAGGATTCCTCCTTCAGCAGGATCTGGCTGTTGCGGGCGATGCGGCGGGCGAAGTCGTCGGATTCGCCCAGCGCCGCGTCGAAGGGCAGCACCGCCACCGCGTCGGCCCCGCCGACCCCGGCGGCGAAGCCGGCCACCGTGGTGCGCAGCATGTTCACCCAGGGATCGCGCCGCGCCATGATGCGCCGCGCCGTGCGGGCGGTCAGGTGCATGGCGCGGGCCGACTCCGAGGCGCCCGACGCCTCGGCGATGCGCCCCCACAGGCGCCGCGCGGCGCGCAGCTTGGCGATGGAGAGGAATTGGTCGCAGCCGACGGATAGGGTGAAGGCGATCTGCCGGCAGGCGGTGTCGATGTCCAGCCCGGCAGCGGTCAGGGCGCGCAGATAGGCGACCCCGGTCGCCATGGCGGCGGCGAGGTCCTGGCTTTCGGTCGCCCCGGCGTCGTGCCAGGGGGAACTGTCCACCCCGACGGCGGTGACGTGAGGGAAATTGCGGGCGGTCCAGGCGGCCAAGGCCGCCGTGTCGGCGAGCGCCGCCTCCAGACTGCCCGGCAGGGCGTCGGCCGCGGCCAGAGTCCCGATGGGATCGGCGTTGAAGGCGCCCCGCGCCTTGTCCGGCATCACCGAGCGGCGGCGCCACAGGGCGGCGAGCAGCGCCGCGCCGGCCACTGCGTCGCCTCCCGCCTCCAGCGACAGTGGCACCATCTCCGGATAGACGTTGGCCAGCGTGCGGTCGAGATCGTCCAGCCGGTCGATGGCGATGCCGGGGCTGTCCGGCCTGTCGAGGCGCAGCCGGATGGCGGTGGCGCCGCGCAGCAGATCGGTCAGGATGGCGGCGTTCGCCGCCTTGGGATCGGAGACGTCGTGTTCGGTCAGGATGTCCCAGCCGTCCGGTCCGGCGCCTCTGGCATGGCCGCCGCGGGTGAACGGGGCGAAGCCCGGCAAACCGGACGGATCGCCCGCGGCCGGCCAGTCTTCCGCCGTATAGAGGGGCTGCACGGCGATGCCTTCGTACAGCCGGGTGACCAACCGCTTCTCGAAGGGGGCGCCCTTCAGCCCCTTGTCGACGAGAACCCGCCATTGCTCGCGCGTGGCCGGAGGGAATTCGGTGGCGAAGATCGTCTCGGCATCGTCCCGGCGGTCGTCCATGCTGGCGAGATTCCTTCCCATCCGTGTTCCGAACATTTGCAAGATACGCCGAACGACCCGTGGGAATCAGGCGGAAATTGGCAAAATTTGGCGAAGGGCTGCGGGCAATCTTGCGAATTTTGCAAAAGGGACTTGCCGTGGCGCTCGCGCTTGACGCCGCCGGGTGCACCCTCTTACCGTTCCCGCTGGATACGGTCCCCGTTCGCCCCAGGGCGTCCGGGGCTAAGAGGGAAGACGGTGAACCGTTCGCCTCGCCATGAGGATGACGGCGAAGCCGGCGCTGCCCCCGCAACTGTGAGCGGAGAGTGGGTCCGCCGTTTCAGCGCCACTGGTGCCCATCCCGGTTCGGGACGACGGCACCGGGAAGGCCGGACGGTCCCGCGACGACCCGTGAGCCAGGAGACCTGCCGGATCTGTCGAACGCGAGTCGGGCGGGGTGTCCCGGCGGGTGCGGCGTCGCCGGAGGTCTCCCGTGCCGCGTCGGCGTCCGTCCCATCCTTGCCCTTTGGGAGCGAGGGGTGCCACCGCCGATGTCCGTCCAACCAACGCCCGTTCCACCCAATCTCATCCGTCTGGCGTTCCGACGCCGTCCGGTGACGCCGACCCCCGCCGACCGGTCGGCACCCTTTGTCCTGACGGCGACGGAGGGACGCTGGTCCCTGCGGGGAACCAGGGAGCCGCTGGACGCCGCCGGGCTGGTCGCGGCGGCCGACACCCTGCGGGAGATCGCCCGCGCCCTGGTCGAGCAGGCGCATGCGGAAGCCGGCCAACCGGCGAACCGCTGCGTCGCCGAATTCGTGCTGCACCAGGACGGCGGCATCGACCATTGGCTGGCGCCGGGCGGGGATGCGGACGAGCGCCGCACCATTGCGCTCGGCCTGCGCAACGCCATCGGCAGCTTGCGGATGGGTGGCTGACCGGCGCGGCTTCGCCTGCCGCTACAACTGGGCGGTTCCACCGTCGCGATGGGCAAGCGCCAGATCGATGAAACCCCGCAGATAGCCGATGTCGGCGTCCGCCTCGCGGAAGCCCAGGAAAATCTGCTTGGCGACACCGTCCCGGCCCAGGCGCACCGGGCTCACGTCGAACTTGGCGCCATACTCCTCGACCAGCCAGCGCGGCAGGGCGGCGACGCCACGGCCGTGGGCCACCATCAGCAGCATGATGTCGGTCGTCTCGATCGGCTTGTGCTGCCTCGGGCTGATCCCGGCCGGCATCAGGAACTGGGTGTAGATGTCGAGACGGTCGGGCGCCACCGGGTAGGTGATCAGGACTTCGTCCGCCATCTGCTGCGGTTCGACGAAGGCGGCATGGCGCAGACGGTGCCCCGGCCCGACCACCAGAACCTGTTCGTAGTCGAACACCGGCTCGAAGCACAGTCCGGGCTTGAACAGCGGATCCGGTGTCACCAGCATGTCGATGTCGTGGCCGAACAGGGCCCCGATGCCGCCGAACTGAAACTTCTGCCGGACGTCCACGTCGACCTTCGGCCAAGCATCGACGTAGGGAGCGACGATCTTCAGGAGCCACTGATAGCAGGGATGGCATTCCATCCCGATGCGCAGGGTCCCGCGCCCGCCCTGGGCGAACTGCTGGAGGCGTTCTTCAGCATGGGCCAGTTGCGGCAGCAAGCGGTTGGCGACCGCCAGCAGCCATTCCCCGGCCTGGGTCGGCCGCAAGCGGCGGCCTTCGCGGTGCCACACATCCACGCCGAGCTGCTCTTCCAGCTTGCGGATGGCGTGGCTCAGCGCCGGTTGGGTCAGGTTCAAATGGCTGGCCGCCGCCGTCAGCGAGCCGTGACGATCAACCTCGCGGATGATCGAGAGATGGATGCGCTCCAGGATCGCCATACCGTCCACCTCATCCATGAATGAAATTTATCGAACGATAAAATCATACCATTTTTCATTCATGTTCTGAACTCCGTATGGTCCGCGCCGATCCCTCTTTTCAAGGCGCCCCCCATGGCAATGACCCACACCCTCGGATTCCCCCGCATCGGCGCCAAGCGCGAGTTGAAGTTCGCCTTGGAGGCTTATTGGAAGGGGGCGTCCTCCCGCGACGAGCTGGTCCGCGTCGGCGCTGACCTCCGCAAGCGCCACTGGCGGGACCAGGGCGCGCTCGACCTCGTTCCCGTGGGCGATTTCGCCTTCTACGATCAGGTGCTCGACATGAGCTTCACGCTCGGCAACCTGCCGGAGCGCGTGAAGGGCTTCCATGGCGATGCCCTGGACAATTACTTCCGCGTGGCGCGCGGCCGTTCGGCCGAGACCGCCGCCCATAGTGCCGAAGAGCACGGCGGATGCTGCAGTGGCGTCGCTGCCGGCGAGATGACCAAGTGGTTCGACACCAACTACCACTACATCGTCCCCGAGTTCGACGCCGAAACCCAGTTCAACCTCGACGCCTCCCGTCTGCTGCAGCAACTCGCTGAAGCCAAGGAGCAGGGTGTCAAGGCCAAGCCGGTGATCATCGGCCCGGTCACCTACCTCGCGCTGGGCAAGGCCAAGGACGGTTCGGACAAGCTGGCTCTGCTGCCCCGCCTGCTGCCCGTCTACGCCGAACTGCTGCAGGCCCTGGCCGATCAGGGCGTCGAGTGGGTGCAGATCGACGAACCCATCCTGGTGACCGAGCTGGAAGCGGCGTGGCGGGACGCCTTCACCCAGGCCTATCGGGATCTCGGTACCGGCGCGGTCAAGCTGCTGCTGGCGACCTATTTCGGCCAGCTCCAGGAGAATTTGCCACTGGTCTGCTCCCTACCGGTGCAGGGCCTCCATCTCGACGCCATCAACGCCCGCGACGAGGTCGATGCCCTGATCCAGGCCCTCCCGACCGACCGCGTCGTGTCGCTGGGCGTCGTCAACGGCCGGAACATCTGGAAGACCGACCTACACGCAACGCTCGACTGGCTGGAGCCGGTGGCCGAGAGGCTCGGTGAGCGGCTGTGGATCGCACCGTCCTGCTCGCTGCTGCACGTGCCGGTCGACCTCGCCGGCGAGCGCAAGCTGGATGAGGAGGTCCGCTCATGGCTGGCCTTTGCGGTGCAGAAGCTGGAGGAGATCCGGGTTCTGGCGACCGCGCTGACCCCGGGATGGGATAGGGGCCGTGCCGCCGTCGCGGCCGAGTTGGAGGCCAACCGCACCGCCATCGAAGCGCGCCGCCATTCGCCGCGGGTCAACAACCCGGCGGTGAAGGCGGCGGTTGCCGCCATCGACGCCCAGCTCGGACGGCGCAAGAGCGCCTTCGCCGAGCGCGCCGCCAAGCAGGCCGCCCGCCTGAATCTGCCGACGTTCCCGACCACCACCATCGGCTCCTTCCCGCAGACCAAGGAGATCCGTCAGGCGCGCAGCCAGTTCAAGGCCGGGACGATCGACGCGGTGGCCTACACCGAGGCGATGCGCGGCGAGATCGCGCGGAGCGTGCGCGAGCAGGAGGCGCTGGGCCTCGACGTGCTGGTTCACGGTGAGGCCGAGCGCAACGACATGGTCGAGTATTTCGGCGAGCAGCTCGATGGCTACGTCTTCAGCCAGTCGGGCTGGGTGCAGTCCTATGGCTCGCGCTGCGTGAAGCCGCCGATCCTGTTCGGCGACATCAGCCGCCCCAAGGCGATGACCGTGGACTGGATCACCTACGCCGCCTCGCTGACGGACAAGCCGATGAAGGGCATGCTCACCGGCCCGGTGACCATCCTCAACTGGTCCTTCGTGCGCGACGACCAGCCGCGTTCGGAATCCTGCCGCCAGCTGGCGCTCGCCATCCGGGAGGAGGTGCTGGACCTGGAGAAGGCCGGCGTCGGCGTGATCCAGATCGACGAGGCCGCCCTTCGTGAAGGTCTGCCGCTGCGCAGGTCCCAGTGGCAGGCGTATCTGGACTGGGCGGTGGAGTCGTTCCGCATCACCGCCAACGGGGTGGCGGACGAGACGCAGATCCACACCCACATGTGCTATTCGGAGTTCAACGACATCATCGCGTCGATCGCGGCGATGGACGCTGACGTCATCACCATCGAGACCTCACGGTCGGACATGGAACTGCTCGACGCCTTCGACGACTTCAAGTACCCGAACGAGATCGGTCCCGGCGTCTACGACATCCACTCGCCGAACATCCCGACCGAAGGGCACATCGTCGATCTGATGAAGAAGGCGGCCGAGCGCATTCCCGCCGAGCGGCTGTGGGTCAATCCGGACTGCGGTCTCAAGACCCGCCAGTGGGCCGAGGTGCTGCCGGCCCTGACCAACATGGTCAGTGCGGCCAGGACCCTGCGCGCCACCATCGCCTGACGTGGTCCGCACGGGGGCAAGGGGCCGGACGCCGCTTGCCCCCGTGTCTTTGCACCCTGAAGCTGCTGATGGCGGAACTTGCCTGGTAGCCGCGTCCTTTGCAATATACGCAGACCGCTTGTTTGGATGACCGCTGACATTGCCAAGATTAGCAAGGTGTTTTCAGTGAGTCGGCGAATTTTGCAAATGGGATTCCTGGTATGGCCAAGGCGTTCATGGGGGTGCGGCTGCAGCGGCTGCGCGAGGAGCGGGGGCTGACCCAGACAGCCCTGGCCCGCATCCTGGAGATTTCGCCGAGCTATCTGAACCAGCTCGAACGCAACCAGCGGCCTCTGACGGTGCCGCTGCTGCTGCGGATCAACGCCGCCTTCGGCATCGACGTCCAGATCTTCTCGGAGGACGAGGAAGCCCGGCTGGTCGCCGATCTGCGCGAGGCGCTGTCGGAGGCCGGAACCGGCGAGACCATCGCCATGGCCGAGATCAAGGCGCTCGCCACCAACATGCCGGCGGTCGGCCGGGCGCTGGTGGCGCTGCACCGGCGCGGGCGCGGGCTCGCGGAACGGCTGGATGCGCTCGCCTCGGGGATCGTCCCAGCCGGGCCGGACAGCGGGCTGCCGCCGCCGATGCCCTACGAAGAGGTGCGCGACTTCTTCTACCGCCATCACAACCACATCACCGCGCTGGACGACGCGGCGGAACGGCTGTTCGGCGAGGCCGGTTTGGAGATCGGGGCGGTGGACCGCGGGCTGGAACGGCTGCTGGCGGACCGCCACGGCATCCGCACGCTGGTGACCGACGACACGGCCATGCCGGAGGGCGCGCTGCGCCAGTATGACGGCGATGCCCGGACGTTGCGGATCGCCCGGTCGCTGGAGCCTGGCCGCCGCGCCTTCCAGATGGCGACCCAGCTCGCCTTCCACCAGGAACCGGCCCTCCTGCTCCGGCTGGTCGAGGAGGGACGCTTCTCCGGCCCGCAGGCCCGCTCGCTCGCCCGCATCGGGCTTGCCAACTATTACGCCGGCGCCGTGGTCATGCCCTACCGCGCCTTTCAGGAGACGGCGGAGGCCGTGGCCTACGACATTGAGTTGCTGGGACAGCGCTTCGGCACCGGCTTCGAGACCGTCTGCCACCGGCTGAGCACCCTCCAGCGGCCGGGGATGCCGGGCGTTCCCTTCTTCTTCGTCCGGGTCGATCGCGCCGGCAACATGTCGAAGCGCCAGTCCGCCACCAGCTTCCACTTTTCCCGTGTCGGCGGAACCTGCCCGCTGTGGAACGTCTACGAGGCCTTCTCGACGCCCGGTCGTCTGCTGACCCAGTTGGCGCGGATGCCGGACGGGCGGGCCTATCTGTGGATCGCCCGCACGGTGGTCCATGGCCGCAGCGGTTACGGCGCGCCGTCGAAGAGCTTCGCGATCGGACTCGGTTGCGACATCCAGCACGCCGGCCGGCTGATCTATTCCCGTGGGCTGGCGCTGGGCGATCCCGACGCCGCCACGCCGATCGGGGCCGGTTGCAAGGTCTGTGAGCGTCCATCCTGCCCGCAACGCGCCTTTCCGCCGATCGGACGCACCGTGACGGTTGACGAAAGCCTCAGCCGGTTCGAACCTTATCCGGTGGCCCAGCCTCCGGTTTGATCGAGGACCCGCAGCATGGTTGCCGATGGCGCCGGCGTTTGGGAAAGTCGTTTTCTGGACATCCATCTTTGCGGGCGGACGGTGGCGGTGTCTCATCAGCGTTGCCTGGAGGAATGCTTCGGCCTGAGGGCGCGTGAACGGGAGTTGCGCCGGCGCATCCGTTCGGCGCTGAAGCGGCTTGGACCGCTCGAAGGACCGGCGCACGCCCACGTCCTGACGCTTGCGCCAAAGCCCGAGGCCGTGGCGACCGTTCCGGCAGCCCTGGCCGGCCTTGACGGTGCGATCGAGCGGATCGCGAAACGCCCTTTCTCTCCCCGTCAGATCGAGGAGGCGTTGGGCATCACCGCCCGGGAACGGTTGCGTTGGACAAAGGACGGGCGGCTGCCGCAATCGGGGTCGGCAACCATCATGAGGGGGCAGCGGATTACCCTCAGCACTTACGCGGTGGACACGGTCGCCAAGCTGGCGGGTGACGCCTCCATCATCGACGATTGGCGGCGAACCGACCGGGTCGGCTGCCTCGGCTGAGGCTGCGCCGGAGCGGGCGGTGACCCATGGCGGTGGCTTGCCCAACCTCCGCGCCGGCCCTGAGGAGGTAGCCCCCGCCATCCGTATGGCTTGACAGACTGCGGGCTTCCCGCTACTTCATCTTGCGTTACGGTTCTCTGGATATCCAATATCTAGGGCTAAGAGGGAAGCCGGTGCGTCGCCACCCCGAACGGGGGATCGCGGCAAAGCCGGCGCTGCCCCCGCAACTGTGAGCGGAGAGCGGCTTCGTCGTTTCAGCGTCACTGGTGCCCATCCCGGTTCGGGACGACGGCACCGGGAAGGCCGGACGGAGCCGCCGTGACCCGTGAGCCAGGAGACCTGCCGTAACCGAATGAACGTCCACGGGCGGGGTGTCCCGGTGGTGCGCTTGCCCCCGCGCGGCGTTCCCGTCCGCGTTTGCGCAAGTCGTGCTCCCGTGCCTTCCCGCCGCACAAGAACAAGGGATCACGGATGCCGGCGCTCGCTCAAGACCTTGCCCAGGACTTCGCCAACGGCTTCGACCGTCACGGAAACCTGCTGACGCTGCCCCGGCGGACGCCCGAGCGGTCCGGCGGCCGTGCCCCGGCGGAGCGCTGGACGCCGCCCGATTCCTCCGTCATCCGCATCGACCGCAGCCGGGACGCCCTGCTGACCGCCTTTGGCAAGGCGACGCTGGACGACCGTTACCTGTTGCCGGGGGAAAGCTATCAGGACCTGTTCGCCCGCGTCGCCGCGGCCTATGCCGACGACGCGGCGCACGCCCAGCGCCTGTACGACGCGATTTCCCGCCTGTGGTTCATGCCGGCCACGCCGGTTCTCAGCAACGGCGGCACCACGCGCGGCCTGCCGATCTCCTGCTTCCTCAACGCGGTGTCCGATTCGCTCGACGGGATCGTCGACATCTGGAACGAGAACGTCCGGCTGGCCTCCAACGGTGGTGGCATCGGCACCTATTGGGGCGGGGTGCGCTCCATCGGCGAGCCGGTGAAGGGCTGCGGCAGCACGTCTGGCATCATTCCCTTCATCCGCGTGATGGACAGCCTGACGCTGGCGATCAGCCAGGGCTCGTTGCGGCGCGGCTCTGCCGCCGTCTACCTCGACATCCACCACCCGGAGATCGAGGAATTCCTGGAGATCCGCAAGTCGTCGGGCGACTTCAACCGCAAGAGCCTGAACCTGCACCACGCCGTCATCGTCACCGACGCTTTCATGCAGGCGGTGCGCGACGACAGGCCCTTCGCGCTGATCAGCCCCAAGACCGGCGCCGTCCTGAAGCACGTCAACGCCCGTCAGGTCTGGCAGAAGATCCTGGAAGCCCGCATGCAGACCGGCGAGCCGTACCTGCTGTTCGGCGACACGGTGAACCGCGCCCTGCCCAAGCACCAGCGCGACCTCGGCCTGCGCGTCTCCACCTCCAACCTGTGCAGCGAGATCACCCTGCCGACCGGCAAGGACCATCTGGGCAAGGAGCGCACGGCGGTGTGCTGCCTCGCCTCGATGAACCTGGAGACCTGGGATGAGTGGAACGGCGAGGCGGGGCTGGTCGAGGACGTGCTGCGCTTCCTCGACAACGTGCTAACCCGCTTCATCGAGGAGGCGCCCGAGGGGATGGAGAACGCCGTCTATTCGGCGATGCGCGAACGCTCGGTCGGGCTGGGGGTGATGGGTTTCCACTCCTTCCTCCAGGCGCGCGGCATTCCCTTCGAGAGCGCCATGGCCAAGGTGTGGAACCTGCGCTTCTTCCGCAAGATCCGCCGCGACGCCGACGCCGCCTCGGTCCTGCTGGCCGAGGAGCGCGGCGCCTGCCCGGACGCCGCCGAGCGCGGGATCAAGGCGCGCTTCAGCCACAAGCTGGCGATCGCGCCGACCGCCTCCATCAGCATCATCTGCGGCGGCACCAGCGCCTGCATCGAGCCGATCCCGGCCAACGTCTACACCCACAAGACGCTGTCCGGCTCGATCAGCGTGCGCAACCCGCATCTGGAAAGGCTGCTGGCCGCCAAGGGCGCCGACCGGCCGGAGGTCTGGCAGTCGATCATCGAGCATGAGGGCTCGGTCCAGCATCTTGACCTGCTGAGCGACGATGAGAAGTCGGTCTTCCGCACCGCCTTCGAGATCGACCAGCGCTGGATCATCGAGTTCGCCGCCGACCGCACCCCCTTCATCTGCCAGAGCCAGTCGATCAACCTCTACCTCGCGGGCGACATCGACAAGTGGGACCTGCACATGCTGCACTGGACCGCCTGGGAGAAGGGCCTGAAGAGCCTCTACTATTGCCGCTCCAAGTCGGTGCAGCGCGCCGCCTTCGCCGGCAAGGACCGGGTGACGGGCATGACGGAGATGCAGGCAACGTCGCGCACCGATTACGAGGAATGCCTCGCCTGCCAGTGATCGCCGGCCTTCCCGACCGCCGCCCGTCCCCCCGCCATCACGGACCCGTTCGCATGAGCTCGCTTCTCCACATCAACCCGGTCAGCCTGATCGGCACCGGCCGCGTCGGCCTGTTGCAGGGCTCGGTCGCCTACAACGTCTCGCGCTACCCCTGGGCCTACGCCTACTGGAAGAAGCAGCAGCAGGTCCACTGGATGGGCGAGGAGGTGCCGCTGGGCGAGGACATCAAGGACTGGACCTCCGACCGCGTCACCAACGGCGAGCGCAACCTGCTGACCCAGATCTTCCGCTTCTTCACCCAGAGCGACGTGGAGGTCAGCGACAATTACCTGAAGCGCTACATGCCGATCTTCCAGCCGCTGGAAGTGCAGATGATGATGGCCGCCTTCACCAACATGGAGACGGTGCACATCGACGCCTACGCCCTGCTGCTGACCACCATCGGGATGCCGGAGACCGAGTTCGCCGCCTTCCGCGACTATGCGGAGATGCGCGACAAGGCCGACTACATGCACAGCTTCGGCGTCGGCACGGTGGCCGACGTGTCGCGCACCCTGGCGATGTTCGGCGCCTTCACCGAAGGGATGGCCCTGTTCGCCAGCTTCGCCATGCTGCTGAACTTCCCGCGCCACAACAAGATGAAGGGGATGGGCCAGATCGTCACCTGGTCGGTGCGCGACGAGAGCCTGCACTGCGAGGGCATCATCCGGCTGTTCCACGAATGGAACCGCGAGACTGGCGCCATGACACCCGCGGTGCGCGACGACATCCTGGACGTCTGCCGCACCATGGTCAGGCTGGAGGAGCGCTTCATCGACCTGGCCTTCGGCCTGGGTGCGGTGGAGGGCATGACGCCGGAGGACATCCGCGCCTATGTCCACTACATCGCCGATTGGCGGCTGACGCAATTGCGCCTGCCGACCCTCTACGGCTATTTCAAGCCGGTGGATGGCGGCTACGAACCGGTGAAGCCGCACCCGCTGCCCTGGCTGGTGGAGATCCTGAACGGGGTCGAGCACGCCAACTTCTTCGAGCAGCGCGCCACCGAATATTCCAAGGGTGCGACCAGCGGCCAGTGGGACGGGGCGGATGGCGTCTGGGCCGCCTTCGACCGTCTGCAAGCGCCCGGCACGGCGACGCCCTGAAGTCGGTGGAGCGCGCCGACATCCGGACGCGGTCTTCGCAAATTTTGCCAATTTGCAAGTTCCCCTCGGCAAATCTCCACCTTTTCAGCCATTCCCGGCGCGGGGTTCCGTTCCGATGATGCGCGTGTCGGTAGACGACGGGTCGGACAGGCCTGCCGTCCGCCGACAGGCAGATCTCGAACAGGGAACCACCCGATGTCCATGACCGCGCCCGAGACGGCAGCGCTTCCCCCCTTCAAGCCCAAGAAATCCGTGGCCCTTTCGGGTGTCACCGCCGGCAACACCGCGCTCTGCACCGTCGGCAAGTCCGGCAACGATCTGCATTACCGGGGTTACGACATCCTCGACATCGCCGAGCGCTGCGAGTTCGAGGAGGTGGCGTATCTGCTGGTGCATGGCAAGTTGCCGACCTTCGCCGAGTTGAAGGCCTACAAGGCCAAGCTCAAATCGCTGCGCGGCCTGCCGACCAACGTCAAACAGGCGCTGGAATGCCTGCCGGCCTCGGCCCACCCGATGGACGTGATGCGTACCGGCGTGTCGGCGCTGGGCTGCGCGCTGCCGGAAAAGGACGATCACAACGTCCCCGGCGCCCGCGACATCGCCGACCGCCTGATGGCCTCGCTGGGCTCCATGCTGCTCTACTGGTACCACTGGTCGAGCAACGGCCGGCGCATCGAGGTCGAAACCGACGACGAGTCCATCGGAGCCCACTTCCTGCATCTGCTGCACGGCCGCAAGCCGTCGGCGCTGTGGGAGCGGGCCATGCACACCTCGCTGATCCTCTACGCCGAGCACGAGTTCAACGCCTCGACCTTCACCGGGCGGGTCATCGCCGGCACGGGTTCCGACCTGTACTCGGCGATCACCGGCGCCATCGGCGCCTTGCGCGGGCCGAAACACGGCGGCGCCAACGAGGTCGCCTTCGAGATCCAGAAGCGCTACGACACCCCCGACGAGGCGGAGGCCGACATCCGCCGCCGTGTCGAGAGCAAGGAGGTGGTGATCGGCTTCGGCCACCCGGTCTACACCGTTTCCGATCCGCGCAACGACGTCATCAAGGGCGTCGCCCACAAGCTGTCGGTGGACGCCGGGTCGACCCGGATGTTCGACATCGCCGCCCGGCTCGAAGCCGTAATGTGGGACGTCAAGCGGATGTTCCCCAACCTCGATTGGTTCAGCGCCGTCAGCTATCACATGATGGGTGTGCCGACGGCCATGTTCACGCCGTTGTTCGTCATCGCCCGCACGTCGGGCTGGGCCGCCCACATCATCGAACAGCGCATCGACAACAAGATCATCCGCCCCAGCGCCAACTATGTCGGGCCGGACGATCGCGTTTTCGTGGCCATCGACCAGCGCCAGTGAGGACGCGCCATGAACACCGCCCACCGCAAGCCGCTGCCGGGAACGCCGCTCGACCACTTCGACGCCCGTGCCGCCGTGAACGCCCTCCGTCCGGGGGCCTGGGACGGGTTGCCCTACGTGTCGCGCGTCCTGGCCGAGCAACTGGTGCGCCGCTGCGACCCGGCGCTGCTCGACGACGCCCTGCAGCAGCTCGTCGAACGCCGGCGCGACCGCGATTTCCCCTGGTACCCGGCCCGCGTCGTCTGCCACGACATCCTCGGCCAGACCGCCCTGGTCGATCTGGCCGGCCTGCGCGACGCCATTGCCGAGCAGGGCGGCGACCCGGCCAAGATCAACCCGGTGGTGCCGACGCAGCTCATCGTCGATCATTCGCTGGCCGTCGAGTATGGCGGCGATGACCCGCAGGCGTTCGAGAAGAACCGTGCCGTCGAAGACCGCCGCAACGAGGACCGTTTCCATTTCATCGACTGGACCAGACGCGCCTTCGAGAACGTCGATGTGATCCCGGCCGGCAACGGCATCATGCACCAGATCAACCTTGAGACGATGTCGCCGGTGATCCAGGTCCGTGACGGGGTGGCCTTTCCCGACACCTGCGTCGGCACCGACAGCCACACCCCGCACGTCGACGCCCTGGGCGTCATCGGCATCGGCGTCGGCGGGCTCGAGGCCGAAACGGTGATGCTCGGCCGCGCCTCGATGATGCGGCTGCCGGACATCGTCGGCGTCCGCCTGACCGGCGCGCGCCAGCCCGGCATCACCGCGACCGACATCGTGCTGGCC
Organism: Azospirillum sp. UENF 312511; assembly: GCF_058780635.1. Classification (NCBI taxonomy): domain Bacteria; kingdom Pseudomonadati; phylum Pseudomonadota; class Alphaproteobacteria; order Rhodospirillales; family Azospirillaceae; genus Azospirillum; species Azospirillum sp. UENF 312511. Next base: position 49,665 of record NZ_JBSNCG010000005.1, read on the forward strand.
CTCACCGCGTTCCTGCGTGAACAGCGCGTGGTCGGCGCCTGGATCGAGTTCTTCGGCGAGGGCGCCGCCGGCCTGTCCGTCGGGGACCGGGCGACGATCTCCAACATGTGCCCGGAATACGGGGCCACCGCGGCGCTGTTCCACATCGACCGGCAGACCATCGACTATCTGAGGCTGACCGGCCGCGCGCCGGAGCAGGTGGCTTTGGTCGAGACCTACGCCAAGACCCTTGGCCTCTGGGCCGACGCGCTGCGGACCGCCGAGTACGAGCGCGTGCTGGCGTTTGATCTGGCCAGCGTCGAACGGACCATGGCCGGCCCGTCCAACCCGCACCGGCGTCTGCCGACCGCGGCGCTGAAGGAGCGCGGCATCGCCGTCGGTCTCGACACGGCGCAGGAGGAGGAGCGCGCCGGCCTGCTGCCGGATGGTGCAGTGGTCATCGCGGCCATCACCAGCTGCACCAACACGTCAAACCCGCGCAACGTGGTGGCGGCCGGCCTCCTGGCGAAGAAGGCCAACGCGCTGGGGCTGGTCCGCAAGCCTTGGGTCAAGACCTCCTTCGCGCCGGGGTCCAAGGTCGCCCGGCTGTACCTGGAGGAGGCCGGCCTGCTGGCCGAGCTGGAGACGCTCGGCTTCGGCATCGTCGCCTACGCCTGCACCACCTGCAACGGCATGTCCGGCGCGCTCGACCCGGCGATCCAGCGGGAGATCGTCGACCGCGATCTGTACGCGACCGCCGTCCTGTCCGGAAACCGCAACTTCGACGGCCGCATCCACCCCCACGCCAAGCAGGCGTTCCTCGCCTCGCCGCCGCTGGTCGTCGCCTACGCCATCGCCGGCACCGTGCGTTTCGACATCGAGCGGGACGCCCTGGGCGTGGACCGGGACGGCAAGCCGATCACGTTGAAGGACCTGTGGCCGTCCGACGCGGAGATCGATGCCATCGTCGCCTCCTGTGTCCGGCCCGAGCAGTTCCGCGCGGTGTACGATCCGATGTTCGCGGCGAACCGCGACGGTGTTGAAAAGACCAGCCCGCTCTACGACTGGCGCCCGGCGTCCACCTACATCCGCCGGCCGCCCTATTGGGACACCGAAGGGGTGGGCGCTTTGGCCGCCACCCCGCGCACCCTCACCGGCATGCGCCCGCTGGCGGTGCTGCCGGACAACATCACCACCGACCACCTGTCGCCGTCGAACGCCATCCTCGCCAATTCGGCGGCGGGTGAATATCTGGCGCGGATGGGGCTGCCGGAAGAGGATTTCAACTCCTACGCCACCCACCGCGGCGACCATCTGACCGCCCTGCGCGCCACCTTCGCCAACCCGCAGCTGGTCAATGAAATGGCCGTGGTGGAGGGGGCGGTGAGGAAGGGCTCGCTGACCCGTTTGGAACCCGACGGCACGGTCATGCGCATGTGGGAGGCCATCGAGACCTACCTGGAGCGCCGGCAGCCGCTGATCGTCGTCGCCGGAGCCGACTACGGCCAGGGGTCGAGCCGCGACTGGGCCGCCAAGGGTGTGCGTCTGGCCGGCGTCGAGGCCATCGTCGCCGAGGGCTTCGAGCGCATCCACCGCACCAACCTGATCGGCATGGGGGTGTTGCCGCTGGAGTTCAAGCTGGGCACCACGCGCCTGACGCTGGGCCTGGACGGCGGCGAGACCTACGATGTGACCGGCGAACGCCGGCCGCGCGCCGACCTGACCCTGGTCGTCCATCGCCGCGACGGTGGAACCTTGCGGGTTCCGGTGACATGCCGCCTCGACACCGCCGAGGAGCTGTCGATTTATGAGGCCGGAGGCGTGCTGCAACGGTTCGCGCAGGATTTCCTGGCCTCGGAAAGCGCGCAGAAAGGAGCCGCCTGATGGCGTTCGCACCGCAAATCCGCATCCCCGCCACCTATATGCGCGGCGGCACGAGCAAGGGCGTGTTCTTCCGCCTCGACGACCTGCCGGAGCGCTGCCGCGTGCCGGGCGAAGCGCGCGACCGGCTGTTCCTGCGGGTGATCGGCAGCCCCGACCCCTACGCCAAGCACATCGACGGCATGGGCGGCGCCACCTCCAGCACCAGCAAGTGCGTCATTCTGTCGACGAGCGCGCGCCCCGGCCATGATGTCGATTATCTGTACGGACAGGTCGCCATCGACGCCGCCTTCGTCGATTGGTCGGGCAATTGCGGCAACCTGTCCACCGCGGCGGGCGCCTTCGCCATCCACGCCGGGCTGGTCGATCCGGCGCGCATTCCGGAGAACGGCGTCTGCACGGTGCGCCTCTGGCAGGCCAACATCGGCAGGACGATCATCGCCCATGTGCCGGTCGCCGACGGTGCGGTGCGGGAAACCGGCGACTTCGAGCTGGATGGCGTGACCTTCCCGGCGGCCGAGATCGTGCTGGAGTTCATCGACCCCGCCGACGAAGGCGACGGTGAGGGCGGCGGAGCGATGTTCCCGACCGGCAACCTGACCGACGAGTTGGACGTGCCGGACTCGCTCGTTCCCGGCGGCCGGTTGACGGCAACGCTGATCAACGCCGGGATCCCGACCATCTTCGTCAACGCCGTCGACCTCGGCTATCGCGGCACCGAATTGCAGGACGCGATCAACGCCGACGCCGATGCGCTATTCCGCTTCGAGGCCCTGCGCATCATCGGCGCGCTGCGCATGGGGCTGATCAGGGAGGCAGGCGAAGCTTTGAGGCGCCAGCACACGCCGAAGATCGCCTTCGTCGCCTCACCCGACGCCTACACCGCGTCCAGCGGAAAGCGGGTGGAGACTGGCGATATCGACCTGCTGGTGCGGGCCTTGTCCATGGGCAAGCTGCACCACGCGATGATGGGAACGGCGTCGGTCGCCATCGCCGCCGCCGCCGCGGTGCCCGGCACGCTGGTCAACCGGGCGGCCGGTGGCGGCATGCGCAACGCGGTCCGCTTCGGCCACCCGTCCGGCACCCTGCGCGTCGGTGCCGAGGCGGCGCTGGTGGACGGCCGATGGACCGTCACCAAGGCGATCATGAGCCGCAGCGCCCGCGTGCTGATGGAAGGCTGGGTGCGCGTGCCCGCCGATTCGTTCTGAACCCCAACGTCCGAAATTCCAAGGAAACACCATGCCCACCCGCAAATCGCTCAAGACCCTCGTCGAAGCCCGCCGCGGCGCCATTGTTCCCGGCGCCTTCAACGCCCTGTCCGCCAAGGTGGTGGAGGATCTGGGATTCGAGGCCATCTACGTCACCGGCGCCGGCGTGACCAACATGTGGTTCGGCATGCCCGACCAGGGCTTCATGGGGCTGGCCGAGATCGCCGATCACACGGCGCGCATCCGCGACGCGGTGAGCGTACCTCTGATCGTCGACGCCGACACCGGCTTCGGCAATGCGCTCAACGTCTACCACACCGTCCGCACGCTGGAGCGCGCGGGCGCCGACTGCATTCAGCTCGAAGATCAAGTGGCGCCCAAGCGCTGCGGCCATTTCTCCGGCAAGGACGTGATCTCCACCGAGGAGGCGGTGAGCAAGATCAAGGCCGCGACCGATGCCCGCCGCGACGCGGATCTCCTGATCATGGCGCGCACCGACGCCGCCGCCGTGTATGGCTTCGAAGCCGCGGTCGAGCGCGCCCAGCGCTTCACCGAGGCCGGCGCCGACATCCTCTTCGTCGAGGCGGTGACGACGGCCGACGACATCCGCGCTCTGCCACAACGTCTGGAAAAGCCGCAGTTGATGAACATGGTCATCGGCGGCCGGACGCCGATCGTCAATGCGACCGAACTGGGGGAACTCGGCTACGGCATCGTCCTCTATGCCAACGCCGCCTTGCAGGGTGCCGTGGCAGGCATGCAGAAGGCGCTGACCGTGCTGCGCGACGACAAGGAGGTCAAGGAGTCGAGCGGCCTCGTCACGCCGTTCGCCGAGCGCCAGCGTCTGGTTGGCAAGCCCGAGTGGGATGCTCTCGAAAAGATCTACAGCTGATCCGTCGCCGGTGCGATGGATGAGGTGGAGTTGGTGCTAAATCTGCCGCACCAACTGGGATGGTCCTGCTGTGTGAGCGGCCGTACATTCAGCCTCAGGAACGCATGGCCAACTCCGTGCAACAGGTGGGCCGATGCAACGTGCATGCTTTAACTCCCATTATGGACGGACTCGGCCAGGACATTCCAGAGGTCTGGGAGCAGCACCATCCTTCGCTGATGAGGGCTTGCCGTGCCACTTGTGCTTTCCTTCATTAACCCTTGCCGACAAACGTTTCTGGAAAGGCCCCCTGCACGGTGCGCCGCTCCGAACCGTGCAGGCTGACAGAAAGCACCTCTGATCGATCGGACCGTCAGAAGGTCATGGAGAAGGCCAGTTCGGCCGAGCGCGGTCGGCCCAACTTCCAGCTCGTCGTTCCACTGGCCACCGCGTAGACCTCGTCGAACAGGTTGAAGGCGCGCAGGCTGAGCTTGGTGTTGTCGGTGGGCCGGTAATCCAGGCCGGCGTTGACCACTGTATAGGCGGGCCGCGTGACGGTGTTGGCGACGTCGGCGTAGGTCTTGCCGATATACTGCACGCCGGCCCGCGCCTCCCAGCCCGGCAGGAAGGCCCAGCTTGCCCAGGCATTGGCGGTGCGTTCCGGCACGCCCCGACACCGTCTGGATGAAGTCGTCGTACTTCGTCCGCAGCAGCGCGCCGTTCACGTCCCCCCGCACCCCCTCCCACAGGCCAAGCGACAGGGACGCCTCCAGTCCACGTGACGACTGCTGGCCGACCTGCACGGTGATCCCCGGCCGGTTCGGATCGGTGGTCAGCAGCTTGTCCTTGACGATGTGGTAGGCGGCGAGCGTCCATGCGTCCCTCCAGGAAGGACTGCTTGACGCCCACTTCGATCTGGCGGCCGGTGGACAGGTCGAAATCCCTCTGGGCAGGGGACAGCGAGATCAGATTGCCGACCGGATCGACCGCCGTGGCGTAGTCCGCCGACCAGCGCGAGGCGGTCGGTCACCGACAGCCGATCCTCCAGGAACAGCGCGTACTGATCGGTCTTCGACCGGAGCCGCGCCGTGGTGCCGGCGAGGTTGACGAACAGGCCGGGCGAGGGGTCGAAGGGATCGACGCTGCTGGTTCCTCTATAGGGCGAATTCCTGCTGTTCTGGAAGTGATCCGGTTGACGTCGAAGCCGCCGACCAACTCGTTCCTCATGCCAAACAGCTGGCTGCGCCACGTCGCGTCGAAGCGGTCGCCGACCTGTCGCTGGTCGTGATAGATCTCGATGTAGCTGCTGCGGTTGACCCGCCGCGTGGCGGCGTTCCAGGCGTAGCTCTCCACATTCTTCCAGTGCCGATGGCTCGTCAGGTGATATGCAGTGATGCGCAGGGTGAGGGCGTCCGACACTGCCCATTCTGTCTCGAGTTGGGTCCAGTTGTCGCGGTAGCGGATCGCGCTGTCGACCACGTTGAAATTTCGGTGCCGCAGCGCGCGGTCGAGGCTGCCGTTAATAAGCGGCTTCCCGAAGTACTTAGTGTGTGTGGTAGTGTGGGTCTGGGATATTATTTGCCCTCATTGGCAACGGTTGCTGTTCAGATCAACGTCGAGATCCCACGTTTGTTCACAGCGTGGACCGCCTAACGGTCTACGCTGCTTCGATGCCATAAGGGTGTTATTGCTTAACCTCCAAATTCTTTTGCATCTTCTCGATGATCTGGTCGACCGTAAAGCTCGCTGCACGCTGCCGCGGTGGGAATTCCCGGAATGTTTCCAGAAATTTCCCAACCTCCGTCTGCGCGGCAAAGATGATGTATGGCTGGGATACGAACCAATCATAGTAGGTGTTGGAGGTGATGTCCGCCCGCTCATACGGGTCGGCGCGCAGGTCGAACAGCTTGGGCAGACGCAACGTCGTGAACGGCTCGGCCCAGATGCGCATGGTTCCCGGCGCCCGCTGCTCGGAGAACACGATCTTCCAGTTCTCGAACCTCATGGCAACCAGATCGCCGTCATCGTCGAAATAGAAGAACTCCCTTCTGGCGCCACGGTCCTGCTGGCCAAGCAGGTGTGGGAGCTGGTTGTAGCCATCGAGATGGACTTTGAAGGTTTTGCCGCCGGCACCGTGTCCTTTCAGCAGCTTGTCCTTGACGTCCGTATCCCCGGCGGCGGCCATGAAGGTTGGAACCCAGTCCAGGCCACTGACGATCTCGTTCGATACGGTCCCCGCTCGGATTTTCCCAGGCCAACGGATCATGCAGGGCACACGGAAGGCCCCCTCCCAATTCGTGTCCTTCTCGCTGCGAAAGGGGGTCATGGCACTGTCGGGCCAAGCGTTCATGTGCGGCCCGTTGTCCGTCGTGTAGAGCACGATGGTGTTGTCGGTGATTCCGAGGTCGTCGAGTTTCTTGAGCAGCAACCCGATGTGACCGTCGTGCTCGACCATGCCGTCCGCGTATTCGGTCCGGGCGGTCAAGCCGGGTGGGCTGCGGTGCTCCTCACGCACATGCGTTCGGAAATGCATGCGGGTGCTGTTGAACCAGCAGAAGAAGGGCTTGTTTGCCTTGACCTGCCGGTCGATGAAATCCATCGCCGCGGCCGAGGTCTCGTCGTCGATCGTCTCCATCCGCTTCTTTGTGAGCGGGCCGGTGTCCTCGATCTTGCCGTCGGCGGATGCCTTGAGCACGCCGCGCGGACCAAACCGCTTGCGGAATTCGGGGTCCCGCGGGTAGGTGCGCTGTTCCGGTTCCTCTTCCGCGTTCAGGTGGTAGAGATTGCCGAAGAACTCATCGAAGCCGTGGTTGGTCGGCAGAAATTCGTCGCGGTCCCCCAGATGGTTCTTCCCGAATTGGCCGGTCGCGTAGCCGAGGGGCTTGAGCAGTTCGGCGAGGGTGGCGTCCTCCTTCTGCAGGCCCACCGTGGCTCCTGGCACGCCGACCTTGGACAGGCCGGTGCGCAGCGTCGATTGCCCGGTGATGAAGGACGACCGCCCCGCGGTGCAGCTCTGCTCCGCATAGTAGTCGGTGAACATCATGCCTTCGCGGGCGATGCGGTCGATGTTCGGAGTCCGGTAGCCCATCAGGCCGAAGGTGTAGGCGCTGATGTTTGATTGCCCGACATCGTCGCCGAAGATCACCAGAATGTTGGGATGGGCGCCGGACGGCTGGGCTTGCGGCTGCCCCGGCTGTGGTTGGGGCTGGGCTTGCTGAGCTTTGGCGGAACCGATCAGGGCCGCGGGGTCGAGGGCGGATGCCGCGGCGAGGGTCGTCCCCGTCAGCAGCATGTTGCGGCGGCTGAGGACCCTTGGTTTGGGCTGCTCATCATCGTGGTTTGCGGAACCGCTCACATTTCCCTCCCTTTTCGGATGATGCACCGGAACCCGATGTGGGACATGGCGCTGTCGATCATCTGCGGCTGACGGGCCGCGGGCCGGTACCGCTCGCAATAGCTAGGGGCGCACAGGAACGAGCCCCCTTTCACCACCTTGCGCGGAATGCGGATGTTGGGCTGGGCCGGGTCGAGGCTGCTCTCCCGCGGGGCGCCGCGTGGGTTGCTCGGAATGCAGCAGGGCTTGCCCGCGTCGGCCGGATGCCGGGCGCTGTACCAGTCGCAAGTCCATTCCCACACATTGCCCGCCATGTCGAACAGGCCGTAGCCGTTGGCGGGATAGGAACCGACCGGAGCGGTGCGCTCGAACCCGTCGGACACCTGATTTTGCCAAGGAAACTGCCCTTGCCACGTGTTGGCCATGTAACGGCCGCCCGGAGTGAACTCGTCGCCCCAGCAATAGATCGTGCCGTCCAGGCCGCCACGCGCCGCGAACTCCCATTCGGCCTCCGTGGGCAGCGTCTTCCCGGCCCAGCGGGCATAGGCCTCGGCATCATCGTACGCGACGTGGACGACCGGATGGTCCAAGCGGTCGTCGATGCCGCTGCCCGGCCCTTCCGGATTGCGCCAGTTCGCCCCTGGCACATACGACCACCAGTTGGCGAGGTTCCGGAGGTCGACGGGGCGGCTCGCCTTGTGGAACACCAGGGCTCCGGGTTGCAGCATGCCGGGCAAGGCGCCCGGATAATCCGCCGGGTCGAGCGGGCGCTCGGCGACCGTGACATAACACGTGGCCGCGACGAAGCGCCGGAACTGTTCGTTGGTCACGGCAACGGCGTCCATCCAGAAGCCATCGACGGCGACGCGGTGGGTGGGGCTTTCTTCCCGGTAATGCCGATCGGACCCCATCCGAAAGGTGCCTCCGGGAATCCAGACCATTCCCTGGTCCTGAAGGTGATCCTGGCCCTGGTCCAGGGGAGCGGCTGGCTTCGGGCAGCACGCTGGCGCATCGGTGCTCATGGCTGACGTGTCATCCTCGTTCAAGGAATGGCGTTCGCAGGTCGACGCAACGGAAGCTGCAAAGCACCGGTCTCGCTGGCCCCCGACAACCGCGCCGATCGAGGCGTGGGCGGCTTCGCCAGAAGCGTGGTGCGGTGGTTGTGTTGCGGCAATCCTCGGCGGGGTAACTTACACGTAACGTTGAAGGGCATTGCGAGCCCCGCTCACCCCCGCAACCTGGTCGGCTCTCGCGTGTGCGGCTGCGGCTTGCTGCATTCCAGCATCGGTGGAGCGTCATCGAGGAGTGACCGGCATCCATCCATCGGATGGATCGTAGGCCCAGATGGACTGCGCAACCGCCACCGTGTCATTCCCCAGATCCTTTTGCAGAACATGGCCGTCCGGGCCGACCTGGAAACTCATGATGCCGTTTTCTCCGTAGTCGGATGGCCAAGCCAGGATGGCGAACCCCTTCTCAAGACGGTCGTCGACCAGATAGCTCATCGCCCCGCCCGGAGCGCCCGGCCCCTGCGCCGTCAGAATGCGGAACCAGTACCCACGGTACGGATCGCCGGGCCGCCGGCCCTCCAGAAAGGCACGCTGCCTTTCGACAAAGGCCGACAACGGGCTCGCGTGCGTGGCCTCGGTTCCGTTTCCAGCGGCTTTGCTATGGCCGGCTTGCGCGGGCCACCACAGCCCATCGGTGCTGCCCGGCGTGCTCTGGATGTAGCGCGCATAGGCGGCTGGGCGGCCTCCCGCTTTCGACCGCTCCATGTAATCCCGCTGAGCCTGGACGAAGGCGTGCAAAGCCGCGATGGCGTCCAGTTCGTCGGCGCCGATCCGGCGCACGAATATCTCTTCTTCGCCGGCGGGCGTGTCGAAGAACCACCGCTGGCCGATGCGCACGAGCGGTATCGGGAAGGGCCAGTTCTGATGCCCAAGAAGAATGCCGGCGACATCGCCTTCTTCCTGCAGGCGCATCCCCTCCTTCGCGGCGCGCGCCGCGCGTTGCCGATCCACGCGGGCACTTGCCGGGTCGGGGCCTTCCACAAGGTCGGCATTGCCTGGGCCGAACATCGCCAACAGGCTTCGTGTGTCGTCCGCGGCAAGGGCGGCCACAAAGGCGTCCGCGGCTTCCCGAGCCGTTGCGAAGCTGCGCTGATCGGCGGACGGTGCAGGTGCTCCCATGGCGGGCGGCGTGGTCTGCGACTGGGCGAAGGCCGCCGCAATGGTGAACATAGCCACGATTGGCGCCAGGATGCCGGCCAGAATTGTTCGTCTCAGGCGGTGCGCTCCAGTCATCGTGATCCTCCGGATGCCGTCGTCGCGAACCGTTCAGCGTCTGTGGAAGCCGCCGTGAAAGCCTCCACCATGGAAACCGCCGCCATGGAATCCCCCAAATCCTCCCGCCCCCTGGAACCCACCCGCTCCCCCAAGGCTCTGGAGACCGCGCAGACTCTGATGCTCCGCAAGCGATCCATGTTCGATGGTGGAGAAGGCGTTGTGTCCGCCGGGATTGAAATGCTCCCCAGCCCCGGCAATGCCGCGGTTGGCCAGCGAGGCGGGCGCCCGGTCCAGACCCGCCGCCCCCTGTGGGCGCTGAGAGAATGCCCGGCGTTCCGGCGTTGCGTTGGCCAGCCCGCGGCGAACCTGCTCGGCGTTCAACGGCGCAACCGCGCGTCCTGCACCGCCCATCCGGTTCACATGGGCCTGCCGTCCCAGCTCGGTGTTGGCCGAATGCCAGCGATTTTCGCGATTTTGCGAAATGCCGTCGATCCGTGCGCGGACATTCTGCGTGTTGATGTTGACGTTGCGGTTGATGTTCACATCGCCATGGTAGATGTCGTGATTGTCCCATGACAGGGCGAAGCCCAAGGCCGTACCGAACACCGCCCCGGTGAAGAAAGCCGCCGCAGGGTCGTAGTAATACGGATAAGGCGGTGACCAATAGTAAGGAGGCGGGGCGGCGGGCGGCGTTACATAAACGACCGTCGCGGGGTTGTAGGTCGGCACGTAAATCACCGTGGGGTCAGCCGAGTGCACCACGATGCTTTCCTTCTGCTTGGTCACCGTCTGCTTGTCGTTGGACACCAGATTGCCAGCCGCGTAGGCCTTCTGACGAAAGCTTTGGATCGCATCCATGACTTCGCTCTGCTGTCGCACCACGGCTTCGCCCAACTGCTGGGTCCAATCGAGGTCGTCGTTCATCACCTTGAGAGCATCCGGGTAATTGAGAAGCGCGACGACGCTCGGGTCCCAGCTCTTGGGAGGGCTGACCTTCGGATTGCCGCGGCGCTGCTCAAAGAGCCGTTGTGCTTCGACGACTTGAAGGGGTTGGGTGGAGGCGGGAAGCACGATCGCCAGAAGGTCGTCTGGGTATAGGGCCACCCGGCTCACCAGCGTCTGAAGCTGTGCGCTGCTCAGTTTGGCCGGCTCACTCGGCGGCGATTGTGCCTTGGCGGAAAAAGTGAAGAGAAGCATAAGCATCAGCGATGCGGTGACAACAATCAACTGGCCGCCGCTGGTCAGCCGGTGCAGCCAGGTCCAGGCATTCAATGATGCTCCTCCGTACGCATCGGATGAGCGCACGACGGATAAAGGTACGGGAACCATGGCGCTCTCCTTTTCCGGTCCCAGCCCGCTACAGCGGGCACATGGCGACGCGACGCGCGAGCGCTCACCTGGGAGAGCGGACCTGCGTGGCAGCGGAGCGAAGTAGGCAACCTTTGATGGGTAAGCCGTAACAGAGATGGACCGGACCGTCTTCTCCGAAACAGGTTAGTTACCGTTTCAATCGGGTGGGTGCTGTTTCAGCGTACGGCAAACACGTACAGCAACGGCAATGGAACTTTGCTCGTCATCAGGGCTGCCCCCAGACCACGCATCGCAATGCGCAAACCTACCGAGCCTGCCGGCTCCCACAAACGTTCGCCCCCTCCTGTGCCGACGGGGCCTCTCATAGGTAATAAACGCTCGGCGTTACGGTAAAATGCTTTCTCGTTCAGAAAATTATGCCAGACACCAACCTGAGATGGCGATGCATCAAATTCTCAGTCGGATAGCTATTCCAGAAATCAAAAAATTGTCAGAGAAAATGTAGATTGTTCTAGCGGTGCACATTGACCAAGCTGTGTCTCCGTTAATGGGCTATGTTTACATTAATGGTATGAATTATTGCCCTGAGTTAGCCAAGCTTTTTAGTGAGGTGTGGGCAAAAGGTGAACGGGCCTTAAAGGGCCGTTGCGTGATGCCAATCGGTCAATGCAAGGGGTGGCTCCCTTGTCAGGAGAAGTCAATGGATGACACGTCTCGCGGTTCGCTCGGAAGAGTGAGCAGCGTCTTTGTGGTCTTTGCTGCGTATGCCGCTCTCGCATCGACCTCGACGGCACAGGAGGCTGCAAAGCAGCCCAATGCGCCGAACAGCGGACAGAATGAGGCCAACAACCCATTGACTCCCAAGATCACTTTCAATCTTCAGGATTATTACATTCCCTCTTTCATCAGGGGGCCGGATCAGGACGCCAACCAGCTTCTGTTGCGTGGGTTGGTACCGTCCGACCTGTTCGGCGCTCCACAACTTTTCCGGTTCACGTTGCCCATCGCGACCGCTCCGACGCTTCCCGATGGCTCGGAAACGGGCTTGGGTGACTTGACGCTGATGGATCTTTTCATGTTTCCGGGAAAGGACGTTTCATTCGGCCTCGGTCCGATGCTGGTCGCGCCGACCGCCAGCAGCCGGGTGCTTGGCGCTGGAAAATGGCAAGCGGGGGCGGCAGGCGTTGCGGTCGCACCACAGTCGTGGGGGCTGGTCGGCGGTCTGTTGACCTATCAACAATCCTTCGCAGGCGACGACGATCGGGAAGCGGTCAAGTTGCTGACCGTCCAGCCCATACTCTTCTACAATTTGCCGGACGGGTATTATTTGCGGTCCTCCGCCATCTGGAACTTCGATATCGAGAACGACACACGCTATGCCCCCTTGGGGTTCGGCGTGGGCAAGGTCTGGCAAGTCAGCCGGACCGCATCGGTGAACGCCTATATCGAGCCCCAATACACAGTCCTGCACCATGGGGCGGGCATTCCCCGCTGGCAGGTCTTCGCAGGCCTCAATCTTCAGTTCAGCCTGGGGCAATGAAGGAACAACGGGGTAGGCCACCACCGGATAGGCCATCGGAACAGCCTGACAAAAGGGGCCGCCGGATAAGATCTCGAACCAGAACAGGATGGTGCCATGCCTTTCGACGTTGGCGCAGTCGGACCCGATCCGTGTGGCGATGTGCGGATGGTCCGCCAGCAGATCTCGCTCGGGCTTTCCTTGGGAACGTGGCTGTGCGGAGTCTGGGCCGCTGCGATCGGATGCGGCCTTCCGGTGCAGGAGGCACGCGCGGCCGAGAATGGGACCGGATTCTATCTGCTTGGATCACGCGGGCCGTTGGCCGCGGCCGTTCCGCCGCAAGGCGTCTTCTTCCAGAACGACCTCTACGTCTTCCACGCGGACCGAAGCAGTTCGCGGACGCTTCCGGTGCACGGCAATCTCGCCACGGATTTCCGCTCAAGCGCGTACATTGACCTGCCTACATTCCTGTGGTCGACGCCCTTGACAGTGGGCGGTGCCCGGCTCGCCTTTTCCGCGACCATCCCGTTCGGAGGGCCGGACGTATCGGCGAGCGCGGTGGTCGGTCCCTACAGCAGTTCCACCAGCGACAGCGCCTTCACCATCGGCGACCCGGTGTTTTCCGGCATGCTCGGCTGGGAGTCCGGGCGGTTTCGCGCCACGGGCATCGTGTCGGTCAACACGCCCGTCGGCGACTACCGCAAGGGCGCGCTCGCCAACATCTCCTTCAATCGCTGGGCGACCGACGTCAGCGGCGCGGTCACCTGGCTCGACACGGAGCGGGGGCTCGACCTGTCCGGGGTTATCGGCGTGACGTTCAACGGCGAGAACCCGGCGACCGACTACCGGAGCGGCACGGAGCTGCATCTGGAATGGGCGGCGTCCCAGTATCTGTCGAAGGACTTCTCGATCGGGATCGTCGGCTACCATTACCAGCAGATCAGCGGCGACAGCGGCTCCGGCGCCGTGCTGGGCGACTTCAAAGGGCGCGTGACCGCGCTTGGCGGCACCGCGGGGTACAATTTCCAGATCGGTAAGGCGCCGGTCTCCACCCGCATCAAGGTCTACCGCGAGTTCGCCGTGGAAAACCGCGTCCCCGGCGGGACGACCGGGTTTCTCACCGTCTCCTTGCCGCTGTGGGTGCCTCAACCATCCTCGACACCGCACTGAGCGGCCATGCCGTTTCGGTTGAACAACAGGGGTGCGACCATGCCGTTGTCGTGTTGCCGGATGCCCTGGGTCCGATTGGCCGCTGCCCGATGGGTTGCCATGGCCTGCATCCTGGCGTTGGCCTCCGGCATCCTCGCCGGATCGGGCGGATCGGGCGGAGCGGCGGAGCGCGATCCGCTGCCTTCGTGGAACGACGGCGCGGCCAAGGCCGCGATCATGGCGTTCGTCGCGCGGGTGACGACCGAGGGCGGTGCGGACTTCGTTCCAACCGAGCAGCGCATCGCCACCTTCGACAACGACGGCACGCTGTGGGCGGAACAACCCGGCTACGTCCAGGCCGCCTTCCTGATGGACCGCCTGAAGGACATGGCGCCGCAGCATCCGGAATGGCGCACCGAACAGCCCTACAAGGCAGCACTGGAAGGCGACCAGAAAGCCGTCGCCGCGGGTGGCATGCGGGCCATCGATAGTCTGGTCATGGCCACGCACGCGGGCATGACCTCGGAGGAGTTCACGGAGGCCGTCCGGTCCTGGATCACGACGGCCCGGCACCCGCGCTTCGACCGTCCCTACACCGACTTGGCCTACCAGCCGATGATCGAGCTGGTGACCTACCTGAAGGACCAGCGTTTCAAGGTCTACATCGTGTCCGGCGGCGGGGTCGAATTCATGCGCCCGTGGACGGAGGCCATCTACGGCATTCCGCCGGAGCAGGTCGTCGGCTCCAGCATCAAGCTCCGCTACGAGCTGACCGGGGACAGCCCGGCGCTGCGCCGGCTGCCGGAGATCGACTTCATCGACGACGGCCCCGGCAAGCCGGTCGGAATCGCCAAGGCCATCGGGCGCCGGCCGATCTTCGCGGCGGGCAACTCGGACGGCGACCTGCAGATGCTGCAATGGACCACCCTGGCGCCGGGACCGCGCTTCGCCCTGCTCGTCCATCACACGGACGCCGAGCGGGAATGGGCCTACGACCGCAATTCGGCGGTCGGAAAGCTGGACAAGGCGCTGGACGAGGCGCCGAGGCGCGGCTGGCTCGTCGTTAACATGAAGGCGGATTGGAAGGCCGTCTTTCCCTTTCAGCGGTGAACGTACACCGTGAACAATGGGCGGGGAGCGCCGACATGACGGCACGCGAGTCCATCCAGGAGCTTCAGCGACGAGTTCAACCGGTCCATCATCGGACAGGCACGCGTCGTCGAGCGGCTTGTCATTGCGCTTCTCGCGGACGGCAACGTGCTGATGGAGGGCCTGCCCGGCCTTGCCAAGACCCGCGCGATCAAGAGCCTGTCGAAAAGCCTGGAATCCGACTTCAGCCGCATCCAGTTCACCCCGGACCTGCTCCCCTCCGACATCACGGGTGGCGAGATCTACCGCAGCGACGGTGTGGGCGATGCGGCCTTCAGCTTTCGCCAGGGCCCGATCTTCGGGAACCTGATCCTCGCCGACGAGATCAACCGGGCGCCGGCCAAGGTGCAGTCCGCCCTGCTGGAGGCGATGGAGGAGCGGCAGGTGACCGTTGCCGGCAAGCGGTACCCGCTGCCCGGCCTGTTCATGGTGCTGGCGACGCAGAATCCCATCGAACAGGAAGGCACTTACCCGCTCCCCGAGGCGCAGATGGACCGCTTTCTCATGCATGTCCGGATCGATTATCCGAGCGATGCCGACGAGGTGGAGGTGCTGCGGCTGGTGCGCCGGGAGCAGGCGGTAGCCCCCGAAGCGGACCGTGCGCCGCAAGAGGAGCGCATCGCCCAACGCTGTGTTTTCGACGCGCGGGCGGAGATCGCCGAGGTGACGACCGCCGAGGCGATCGAGAGCTATATCGTGGCCCTGATCGCGGCGACCCGGCGGCCCGAGGAGTATGGCGACACGCTCAAGGCCTGGATCGCGGTGGGCGCCAGTCCGCGCGGCTCGCTGGCGCTCGACCGTTGTTCGCGCACCCATGCGTGGCTGCAGGGGCGGACCTACGTGGTGCCCGAGGACGTGCAGGCCGTCGCCCATGACTGTCTGCGCCACCGCGTGTCCCTGACCTACGACGCCATCGCCGACGGCGTGACCAGCAATGGGGTGATCCGACGAGATCCTGCGGCAGGTTGCCGTCGCGGCCTGAACCGGCGTGCGGAGGACGACGAATGGCGATGGATGAACCGAAGCGTTGGCAACGCAAGGCGCCGTCCGACGGCGCGGCGCGGGCCTATGTCACGCTCGACGCCCTGCAGCGCCTCCGGCATCGGGCGCGCGGCTTCAGCTTCCTGCCGCGGCAGCCGGTCCACAGCATCCTGACCGGACGCCACGCCTCACGGCTGCGCGGGCGCGGGCTGAACTTCGAGGAACTGCGCCGCTACGTCGAAGGCGACGACATCCGGACCATCGACTGGCCCGCCACCGCCCGGCTCGGCAGCCCCTACGTGCGCGTCTACACGGAGGAGCGGGACCGGAGCGTGCTGCTGCTGGTGGACCAGCGCCTGTCCATGTTCTTCGGCAGCCGGCGGGCCATGAAGTCGGTCGCCGCCGCGGAGGTCGCGGCACTGTCGGCCTGGCGCGTCACATCGCTCGGCGACCGCGTCGGAGCCATCGTCTTTTCCGAGAGTGAGGTGACTGAAATCAGGCCGCAGGCCCGGAACGGGGCGGTCCCCCGCATCCTGGAAACTGTGGTCCGTCAGAACCGGGCATTGCGCGCCGGCGGCGAAACCCTGGCCGATCCGGTCCTCTTCAACGATGCCCTGCGGCGGACCATCCGCCTGCTCCCGCATGACGGCCTGCTGTGCCTCATCACCGACTCCTTCGGCGCCGACGACGAGACTGTCCGGCTCGTCACGCGGATCGCCGCGCACAACGACGTGCTGACGGTGTTCATTCACGACCCGATGGAAGCGGCCTTGCCGGATATGGGCCGGGTGGTGGTCGCGGAGGGACCGGGTCAGATCGAGGTCGACACGGCGGCGCGCGGCCTGCGCGACCGCTTCGCCGCCGGCTTTGCCGAGCGTCGGGCGCGCATCGCCGGCTTCGCACGCGAGCACGCCATTCCGGTCCTGCCCATCGCCACCGACCACGATGTGGTCGATCAGCTCCGCGACTTGCTTGGGCACCGCGTGGCACTTTCGGCGGCGGAGCGGAGAGGAGCGCGCGTATGAGCGACGATCCGGCGAGCTTGTCCAACCTTCGCGACCTTGCGCTCCCCAACCCGGTTCCCTGGTGGCCCCCAGCGCCGGGCTGGTGGATTCTGGCCGCGGGACTTCTGTTGGCCGGTCTCCTGTTGGCCGTCCGTGCCATCGCCCGTTACCGCGCCAACGCTTACCGCCGGGAGGCCCTGCGAGTCCTCGACGCGCTGGAAGGTGACATCGGCAAAGCCGATGCGGCCTTGCTCGCCCAACGCATGGCCTCGCTGTTGAAGCGGGCGGCGCTCGCCGCCTATCCCCGGTCGGAGGTCGCCGGCCTCGACGGAGCCTCGTGGCTCGCCTTTCTCGACCGAACCGCGGGAACCGACCGTTTCACAACGGGGCCGGCGCGGCGTCTTCCCGACCTCGTCTACGGGGCCGCCGAGGGCGGCACGGACGCCCTGCGGGAGATCGCTGCCACGGCCCGCCTGTGGCTCCGGACCCACCGCGCTCCGGCATCAAGACGGAGCGGCTGGCCATGCTGACGTTGGCCTATCCGTGGCTGCTGCTCCTGTTGCCCCTGCCGTGGATCGTCCACCGGATGGTGCCGCCGCGCATCGAACGGCGACCGGCTGTGCGCGTGCCCTTCTTCGCCACCCTGGTCGCGCTCACCGGAGCGGTACCCCAGGGGGGAACCGCCGTTGCCCGGCGGGGCATCTGGCGGACCGCCGTGCTGATCCTGTGCTGGTGCCTGTCGGTCGGCGCCCTGGCGCGTCCACAATGGATCGAGCCGCCGCTGCACCGGGACCAGCCGGCGCGGGACCTCCTGCTGCTGGTCGATCTGTCCGGTTCCATGGAGACGCGCGATTTCACCGACGCCAGCGGAGCGACGGTGGACCGGCTGACGGCGGTGAAGCAGGTGCTCGACGATTTCCTGTCGCGCCGCGACGGCGACCGGGTCGGCGTGGTGGTCTTCGGCAACGCGCCCTTCACGCTGGTGCCCTTCACCGCCGATCTTGGGCTCTGCCGCCGTCTCGTCCAGGAGATGCAGGTCGGCATGGCCGGTCCACGCACCGTGTTCGGCGACGCCATCGGATTGGGCATCACGCTGTTCGAGCGCTCGACGGTGCCGGCCAAGACGATCATCGCCCTGACCGACGGCAACGACACGGCGAGCCGCGTCCCGCCGGCGGAGGCCGCCCGCGTCGCCAAGGACAAGGCGATCACCATCCACACCATCGCTATCGGCGATCCGACCGCGGTCGGCGAGGACGCGCTCGACGAGAAGGCCCTGCGGGACGTGGCGGACGCAACCGGCGGCGGCTTCTTCCGCGCGCTTGATCGGACCCAGCTCGCTGAGGTTTACCAACGGCTCGACGCCATCGAAACCCGGAAGGTGGACACCATGTCCGTCCGGCCGAGGACCGACCTGTTCTGGGTGCCGCTGGCGGCGCTCACCATCCTGAGCATGGCGGCCCAGACACTCGGCCTGCTGCCGAGGCTGCGCCGCGGCTCCCCGTCCGGGCGCGCCGATGGCCATTCAGCCGCGACGCCGGGAGTGCGCCCATGACCGATCCGTTGTCCGAGCTGCATGTGCTGCGTCCCTGGTGGTTGCTGCTGCTGATCCCCGCGGTGGCCTTGTGGTGGCTCGACCGCCGGACGGGCGATCCGCTGCAGCCCTGGCGGGCCGCCATGGCTCCGGAGCTGCTGGCCCATCTGACCGTTGGCGGCGGAGCCAACCGGCGTTTCGCGCCCGGCACGCTGCTGCTGCTCGGGTGGTTCGTGGGGATCGTGGCAATGGCCGGACCGACGTGGCGGCGGGAGCCCTCCCTGTTCGCCGACGCTGCCCCGCCCGCCATGATCGTCCTGCGCGTGACCCCGACCATGACGGCGCCCGACCTGCCGCCGACCCGGCTGGAACGGGCCCGGCAGAAAATCTCCGACCTCCTGGACCAGCGGGAGGGGGCGGCCACCGGCCTCGTCGCCTACAGCGGCTCGGCGCATCTGGTCCTGCCGCCGACGACGGACAAGGAGGTGGTGCTGACCATGGCCCGCGCCCTCTCTCCGGAGATCATGCCGCGCGAAGGCGATCAGCTTGCCCAGGCGGTGACCCTGGCGGCGCGGGTGCTGGCGGAGGGCAAGCGCGGCGGTTCGCTGGTCGTGCTGGCCGATGCGGTGGCGCCCGATCAGGCCAACGCGTTGCGGGGCACGGGCCAGAGCGCCGAACGGCCGCCAACCGTCCTATGGGTCATGCTGCCCCCGGACCACGTCGCCCAGGACACGGCTTTGCAGAACGCTGCCACCGTCTTGGACGCCCGCGTGGTGGAAGTGACCCCCGATCCCACCGACGCCGCATCCGTCGCCCGTCGCCTGGACTCCGCGACCGCCCCGGCGGCCACCGCCCAAGGGGATGAGGCTCGTTGGCAGGATGCGGGCTACTGGCTGACCCCCTTGATCGCCGCGCTGGTGCTCGGGTGGTTCCGGCGCGGCTGGAGGCTGGCGGCATGAGGAACGCCATGGTTGGCATTCTCGCCATCGTTCTCCTATCGCTGGCCGGCGCCACGCTGCTCCTCGGCTGGAAAGACCTGTGGACGACGCCCGACCAGCGTGGTCGCTGGCTTATGGAACGGGGGCGGTACGCCGAAGCCGCCGACGCCTTCATCGATCCGATGTGGCGCGGCGTGGCGCTGATGAAGGCCGGTAACTTCAAGGACGCGGCGTCGCAGTTCGCCGGCATCGACACCGCGGACGCCGCCTACGATCAGGGCAACGCCTTGGTGATGCGGGGAAAATACGACGATGCGGTCGCCCGCTACGACCGGGCGCTCGCCCTCAGGCCCGGCTGGGCGGATGCCGAGGCCAACCGGACGCTCGCCCGTCTGCGCGCCGACCGCGTCCGGGCAAAAGGCGGCGACGACGGCGACACCGAGGATGACCCGGACGACGTCGTCTATGACCGGACCAAGAAGGATGGCGGCAAGGACACGGAGACCGCCGGCGGTGCCCCGATGAGCGACGAGGCGATCCGCGCCCTGTGGCTCAAGCGGGTGCAGACACAACCGGCCGACTTCCTGCGGGCGCGCTTCGCCTACCAGCTTCAGGCAGCGCCCGAACCCGGCACTGCTCCGGGAGGTGTGCCATGAGCCTGGCTCGCAAGCCGCAGCGGTGCGGTTGGATGGCGGTCTGGCTGGCAATGGTGCTGTCCATCGGCGGCATGGCCACCGGTTCGGCGCGCGCGGAGGAGGGAACGGACACGCCCCCGGTCGTGGTTCGCATGTCGAGCCGCCCGGACCAGACCGCCATCATCGGGCAGCATGTGCGCGTGTTCGTTGACGTCCTGTTTCTGGACGGGATGATCTACCCGCCGCGTGTCACGTTGCCGGCCATGGACGCCGCGCAGATCTTCCGCTTCGAGACCCAGGCGACCTCGCTGAGCGACGGCATCCGGGGGCAGGCCTATGTCGGCCAACGCTTCGAATTCGCCCTGTACGCACGGCGCGGTGGCACTCTGACCATCCCGGCAGCCAATGTCGTGCTTCTCGACCGCAACGAACATGAAACCGGCGTGGTGTCCGGCACCGCGCTGACGCTGTCCGTCACCGTGCCCCCGGGGGTCGACCCGTCGCAGGCGGTGACCGCGTCCACACGGCTGAGCGCGCACGAGAGCTGGGCGCCGGAACCGGACACGGTGTTCAAGGCCGGTGACGCCCTGGTCCGCACCATCACGCGGGAGGTTGCCGATGTTCCGGGCAGCGCGCTTCCGGACATCCGCTTTTCGGCGCCGGACGGGGTGCGCGTCTATGGGGAGCCAGCCCGGATCGACGACCGGATCGAGCGCGGCGATCTGACCGGGGAGCGCACGGACCGGACAACCTACGTCTTCGAGACGGCAGGGCGCTTCGACCTGCCGGCCGTGTCGCAGACATGGTGGGACCTGGAGTCCGACCGTCTGCGCACCGTCACTTTCCCGGCGGTTCGCGTAACCGTTGCCGCTCCACCGCCATTGGTCATGCCGCCGGGCGGCTCGCCGGATGCTGGTCCAGGACGGATCTGGATGCTGGCGGTGGTTTTCGGTGGGATTATCCTGCTGACCGTCCTCGCCGTTTTGGCAAGGGACCGTCTTGCTCAAGCATGGAAAGCGTGGCGCCTTCGGCGGCAGCAATCGGAACGCAGCATGTTCAATACACTGCTGCAAGCTTGCCGGGGGAACGACCCACGCGCCATCTACACGACCTTCACCCGATGGCGTGATCGGTTGGCCGGACGGTGCCGGCTGGAGGATCACCCGGAAGGGGCAGCCCTCATGCTTGCCACAAAGGACTTGGAGCGTGTCCTGTTTTGTGGTGGGGGTTCGCCGCAGATGTGGTCGGTGGAACAAAGCCGGAGTTTGGCGAAAGCCTTGCGGACCCTCCGCCCGGATGTCCTGCAAAGGCTAACCTCGGCAAACACCCGCAACCTTCCACCACTCAATCCTGCCCGCCTCTCGTCCATCCGGCCTCGGCTGCTGACAGCCCGTTTCAAAAGCTTGGTGAAGGAAGCCGCTTGCGGTTCGGGTGAGCGGGACGGTGCAGCATGATCCTGATGGCGGTGACGGTGATCATGGCCTCGGCGACGCCGGTGCGCTCCTCGTAATCCTTGGACAAGCGCCTCCACCGTCCGAGCCATCCGAAGGATCGTTCGACGACCCAACGACGCGGAACGAGGATGAAGCCGCCACCGGCGATGCGGCGGACGATGATCAGCGTCAGCCCGAGCAGGAAGCAGGCAAGGATGACCGGCATCCGGTTGTAGATGCTGTCGGCGAAGACGGCCCGCAGCCAGCAGTAGAGCTGCTTGATCCGGGTTAGCAACGCTCCGGCGCTGTCGGCGTCCTGGATGTCGGTGGCGTGGACGAGGACACCGAGCAGGAAGCCCGAGGTGCCGACGGCGATGTGACGCTTGCGGCCCTTGACCTTCCTGGCCGCGTCGAAGCCACGCGCGCCCCCTTTCCCGTGGTTTTAACGCTCTGGGTGTCGAGAATGGCGGCCGAGGGGGTCGGATCGCGGCCCTCCTGCTCGCGCAGCATCACCACCAGATGGTGGCGCAAGGTCTCCCACACGCCGGCTTCCAGGAAGGCGCGGAAGTAGCGGTAGACCGTGGACCAGGGCGGGAAGGCTGGCGGGGGCGGCAGGGGGCGCCATTGGCAGCCGGTCCGCACCACGTAGAACAAAGGCAGCCGGCGCATGTCCGTGCTGCGGGGGGCGTCCGCCGGGCTTGGGCGACGGGATCAGGGGTTCGATCAACCGGTACTGGTCATCGCTCAGCGCTTGGCTGGTGCCGTAATCGCCAACCAACCGGCGTTCCTCGGGCGTCCACATCGGCGGCCTCCGGCAGTGGGGTTCAGCGCGCCATTATCAAAGCCAAAGCCGCCGCTCAACTTGCGATGTGCATCGCCAAGGATGAGCCATCGTTCGGAAGGGTTGGGGTGGATTATTTTGAGAATGAAGAAGCAACAGTAAAGTTACGTTTATGTATTTTAACCAAACAAGCATATCTTCATAGTTAACAAATATTCACCGCCTCCATAGCTAATCGTCGATTGAATGCAGCGCATTGTTGACTCTCGGTATTTATAGGTTATGTTTGCGCGGAGTTTGGGTTTTCAACTCATAATCCGTCACCCGCAAAGATTGTTGTTCGAGCCCATCAGAATGATTCGGAAAGCGCCATTTGCCTCAATGTCCTTGCAGCGGCAGTTCATGGCCCTGATCGGGATCGGCCTGTCGTTGCTGTCGGCTGTCTGCCTGTTTGGCGTCGCCTGGCTCCAGACGGACCAGATGGAGCACAACATGGAAGAGTTTAGCCGCAATGAGTTGGACTCGCTGCACGCGCTCATCGTGAGCGTGATGGCCAAACGCCCGACCGACGCCGAGGATGTCGGGATCGGGGTGTTCAACGACTGGTTCCGCCAGCGCAACACCGACTATCCCGGTCAGATCTGGAGCGCCTGGTCGCCGTCGGTCGCCAGCCACATGGCCGAGGGCTCCCCGAGCACCCCGCCCAAGGAACCGCGCGACGACATCGACCGGGAAGCGCTCCGTTCGGGCAAACCGGTCGGCCGGTATGTGCGCGACGCCTACCGGATGACGCTGCCCATTGTTCTGGGTGAGACGCCGGGTGCCGACCAGGAGGTCTGCTTCACGTGCCACAGTGCGATGGGACTGCGGAAGGGCGACGTCATCGCCGTGCTGTCCAGCCAGCTCGACGTCGGTGCGGAGCAAAGCCGCCTGCGCGACATTCTGCTGAAATTGCTCGGCTGCGGCGTGCTGCTGACCGTGACCAGCATGCTGGTGGTCCGCTGGACCTTGGTGAAGCGCGTCACCGGCCCGGTCGCCACCATCACCCGCTCGATGGAGCGCATGGCCGCCGGGGATTGGGTGGTCGATATCGCGGGCGCGGAACGCCGCGACGAGGTCGGCGCCATGGCCCGCGCCCTAGCGGTGTTCCGCGGCAATGCGGAGAAGCGGGCCGAACTCGAAGCCGGTCAAGCGGCCCAGACAGCGGAACGGGAGCGGCGCATGCGTCACATCGAAGAGTTGGTCCACCATTTCGAAGGCACGATCGCCCAGGTCCTGGGCAACCTCTCCTCGTCCACCGAACAATTGGTCGGTACGGCGCGCAGCATGACCGAAACGGCCGATGCCGCCACGCACACGTCCGAGCGGACCGCGGAGGCGGCCGGGACGGCGTGCGGCAGCGTGCAATCGGTCTTCGCGGCCGCGGATCAGTTGGCAAGCTCCATCCACGCCATCGGCGACGAGGTGTCGCGCTCCACCCGGGTGTCGAAGGACGCCGTCGCTTCAGTGGTGCGTTCGACAGAACGGGTCCGCGCGTTGGAGGAAACGGCGCGGCAGGTCGCCGGCATCGTCGATCTCATCTCCAGCATCGCCGGGCAGACCAACCTTCTCGCCCTCAATGCGACCATCGAGGCGTCGCGGGCCGGTGCCGCCGGGCGCGGGTTCGCGGTGGTGGCCTCCGAGGTCAAGGCGCTCGCCGCGCAGACCATGGGGGCGACGCGCGAGATCATGGAGCGCGTCGGCGCCATCACCGAAAGCACCGCCGAAGCCGTTCAGGCGGTGCGGACGGTTGCGGCCACCATCGATTCCATCGACGGCGCTCTGGTGACGATCGCGGAGTCCGTGGAGCAGCAGGACGCCGCCACGCGCGAGATTGCAGCCAACAGCCGGCAAGCTGCGGAAGGCACCGAGACCGTGACGGACAACATCCGCATCGTCGGCTCAAGCATCCATAAGGTCGAAGAGGTCGGCCATACCCTTCAGGCCGTTGTCGATGATCTCGACCGGCAGGCAAAAGTCCTCCGCGAGGAGGTCGATCTCTTCCTTTCCGGTATTCGCACCGCATAAGGCCCTTCTTCTCGTTTCGGGACCCAACCCATGCTGAACGTCATTCGAAAAACCCGCCTCGCCAGCCGGATCACGGCAACCACCATATTTGGTCTTCTGCTCATGTCGGGGACGCTCATTCTGCTGGTGGGCAACGATCTGAACGCCCACCTGTCCAAGCAGGCGAACCAGCGCCTGGACGAAAACGTCTCTGCGATGCGGGAACTGGTGCTGTCGCATGGAGGCGCGTTTCGATCCGAGGAAGGGACCCTCTGGGTCGGTGCCCGCAAGCTCGACGGGCAGAACGCGCTGCTGGACCGATTTGCCGGCGCTGTCGGTGGCGTCGCGACGATCTTTCATGGGGATGTCCGGGTGGCGACGACCATCGTGACGGACGGCAAGCGTGCGACCGGCACCCGACTGGCGCCGGGACCGGCCTACGAGGCGGTGCTCACGCACGGTCGGTCGTATCGTGGCGAGAACACGATTCTCGGCAGGCACTACATGACGGCCTATGATCCGATCCGCGACGATTCCGGCCGCGTCATCGGCATCCTGTTCGTCGGCGTGGAGAAGAGCCAGTTCTACGCAGCCATCGACGCGCTGATCCGGCGGGTGACGCTGGCCGCCTTGCTGGTGACGGCCATCGTCGCGGTCGCCGTGTTCGTTGCGATGCGGGTCACCTTCCGCCCCTTCGACGCGCTCCGCCGGGTCATGCTCGACCTTTCGGAAGGCCGCAAGGTGGCGTCCATCCCCGGACTCGGCCGTGGGGACGAGCTTGGCGACATGGCGCGCACCTTGGAGGGCTTCCGCGAGAACCTTCTTCGGGTGGAGCGGCTGCGGGCCGAGCAGGAGGAGCATGAGCAGCAGGTCGTCATCGAGCGGAAGCGCTCGATGCTCGCGATGGCCGACACCATGGAGCAGCGGGTCAAGGGCATGATCGCCGCCATCGGCCGGCAGATCGAAAGCCTGCACACGGCGTCCGGCGCCATGTCCGCCGAGGCGCAGCAGACCAGCGCCCAGAGCGCGGCCGTTTCCAGCGCCTCGCAGCAGGCCTCGGCCAATGTGCAGACCGTCGCCTCGGCCACCGAAGAAGCTGAATGCGGCCAGCCAGGAAATCAGCCAACAGATCGAGCGGTCGACCGATGTCGCCCGTCTGGCGGCGGACCGCTCCCGCCGCACCGATCAGATCGTCCAGGGGCTGGCGCACGCCGCCGGGCGGATCGGCGAGGTGGTGGACATCATCCGTCAGATCGCCAGCCAGACGAACCTGCTGGCGTTGAACGCCACCATCGAGGCCGCCCGCGCCGGCGAGGCCGGCAAGGGCTTCGCCGTGGTGGCGCACGAGGTGAAGAACCTGTCCAGCCAGACCGCCCGTTCCACCGACGAGATCGCCCAGCAGATTGCGGTGGTGCAGGACGCGACCGAAAAGGCCGTAGCGGCCATCGAGAACATCGTCGGCACCATCCAGGAGGTCCACGAGACCTCCTCGTCCATCGCCGCGGCCATCCATGAGCAGCACGCCGCCATTGCGGAGATCAGCCGCAACGTCCAGCAGACCGCGGCCGGAACCGCGGACATCAACAGGCACATCGCCGACGTCTCCGCGGGCGCACAGGGAACGTTGCAAGCCGCCCACATCGTCACCCTGGCGGCGGACGAGCTGGTCCGGCAGTCCGAAGCCCTGGAACAGCAGGTCGAGGACTTCCTGAGCGAGGTTCGCCAGTCGAACCGCCTGAGCGAGGCAGCGTGAGCAAGGGCACAGCAAGCAAGGATATGGCCCGATGGCAAACAGGCATCACCCGCTGACCGGGTTTGAACGCACCTTCGATCCCGGAGAGCTGATCGTCACGAAAACCGATCTGAAGGGCCGGATCACTTACGCAAACCGGGTTTTCCTGCGCATCTCCGGGTATGACGAACATGAAGTGATCGGAGCGCCGCACAACATCCTGCGCCACCCGGACATGCCGGCCTGCGTGTTCAAGCTTTTGTGGGACACCATCGGTGCCGGCCGGGAAATCTTCGCCTATGTCGACAACCGTGCGAAGACCGGCGACCATTACTGGGTGTTCGCCCACGTGACGCCGAGCTTCGACGAAAACGGCACAGCCATCGGCTATCACTCGAACCGGCGCGTTCCTCGCCGTGACGCCGTCGAAACGATCCAGCCACTGTACGCGCAACTCCTGGCCGAGGAGCGACGCCACGCAAACCCCAAGGCCGCCATGGTCGCCTCCACCGCTCTGTTGAGCGACCTCCTCAAGCGGAATGGCACAACCTATGATAAATTTATCTTCGCTTTATAGGTCGGGTATCCTCACCGCCGGCTCGACCGCCCTGCTGTTGGGGTCGGCCCTGTGGGAAACCGCGACGGGCGGAGCGGCGCTGCCGATGGCCGTGGTCACGCTGCCGGCGGGGGCGGCCACGCTCGCGGCCTTCTTCTTCCAATGGCGGGTGGGCGAGGCGATCAAGAGGGCGACCGAGGTGTGCCGCCAGGGGGCCTCCGGACGGTTCGAGGCCCGCCTCGTCCGCATGCGCGAGAGCGGAGAGGTCGGGGCCTTGTTCGATGCCATCAACGACCTCCTCGACCCGGTAGACGCGTTCGTCCGTGAGGCGACCGCGTCCCTGGACGCCATCGCCAGGGGCGAGTTCAGCCGTTGTCTGGTCGAAACCGGCCTGCACGGCGCCTTCGCGCGGGCGGCCGGGGCGATCAACCGCTCCTCCGCGCACATGGCCGCCCGGATGGCCGATCTGGAGCGCAGGACCGCCGATTTCGAGAACCGCACGCTCGCCATCGCCACGACGATGGCCGACGCGGCGGCGTCGCTGCGCGCGGACGCAGCCATTCTGGCGGAAAGCTCCGAAGGGACCGTAGCGATCGTGTCGGACGTCGGCGCTGCCGGCCGGGCCACGTCCGATGTGGTTCGCCGGGCGCTGGAAACCCTGTCCGCCTTCGCCGAACGGGTGACGGAGGTCGAGCGCCATTCCGCCGTGTCCGCGGCGCAGATCGTGCGGACGGTCGCGCAGGCTCGCGAAACGGATGAGCGCATGAACACGCTGG
The DNA here is from genome assembly GCF_058780635.1 of Azospirillum sp. UENF 312511. Classification (NCBI taxonomy): domain Bacteria; kingdom Pseudomonadati; phylum Pseudomonadota; class Alphaproteobacteria; order Rhodospirillales; family Azospirillaceae; genus Azospirillum; species Azospirillum sp. UENF 312511. The sequence goes on from NZ_JBSNCG010000005.1 coordinate 76,767, forward strand.
CGACGGCGGCCCACCGCATCGACGACGTCATCGTCGTCATCGAGACGGTGGCCAAGCAGACCAACCTGCTGGCGCTGAACGCCACCATCGAGGCGGCCCGCGCCGGCGAGGCCGGAAAAGGCTTCGCGGTCGTTGCCGGCGAGGTCAAGCACCTCGCCAACCGGACGGCCGAGGCGACCGGTGAGATCACCAGGGAAGTCGCGCACATGCAGCAAGCCACGGCCGCCGCCGTCACAGCCATCCAGGGCATCATCGCGATGGTCGGGAGCCTGGACGGGCTGGCCAAGTCCACGGCGACCGAGATGCGGACCCAGAAGGAAGGCCTGAGCCATGTGTCCACAATGCTGGCGGACGCGGTCTCCACCGCGGACACGGCCGTGTCGCAGGTGTCCGGGATCGCGATGGCCGCCAGCGACACGGAACGCAAAGCCGGCGCGGTGCTCGACGCGGCGGATCGCATGCGCACCGAAGCCTGCGCCTTGCGCAGGGAAGTCGACGCTTTCCTGACCGCGGTGCGCTCCACATGATTCCGAGGACGGCGACGACAACCGGTGGCGCCCGCGGCGCCGCCTGCGATCCCGCGGCGGGTGTCCGCTTCAGCGGTTGAAGGGCATGACCATGGCAGACCAAACTCAGAAACCATCCGACGCCCAGACCGTGCTCGGCCGCGACCGCTTCGTGGCCTTTGCCTTCGCGTCGGCCCATCTCCTGTTGGAGACCGATAATGACGGCCGCATCGTCTTTGCGGCGGGCGCGCGATGCGGACTGACGGACCGGCGCGCCGAGGACTTGGTCGGCTGTTCCCTGTTCGACCTTTTGCCGCCTGGGGAGCACACCTTCTTCCGCATGCTGCTGACGCGGCTGATCGACTCCGGAAAGCTCGACCCCACCCATGTCTTCCTAAAGACCGTCGCCGGGCAACCCTTTGCGATGCTGATGGGCGGATGCCGCCTGCCGAATTATGCGGACCGCTGCTTTCTGGGATTCTCCATTGCCGCACGGGTGTCGGGGCGGACCGTCGGCCGCTGCCTGTCCGACCTGAAATCCTTCGCCGAGAGCTTGGAAAGCCGCCTGTGCGCGGCGGGCGCGACCGAGCGGGGCCAGCGGTTGTCCCTGCTGGACATCGTCGGGCTTGCCGATCGGGACAACGCTCCTGAAATGCGCAACTCCCTGGAGGCTTATCTGCTTTCCGTTTCGACGGACGGGGACGCGGCGGTCCGCCTCAACGACGAGCGCTACGCCGTTCTCCACCGCGACGACGTGACGCGCGAGGAGATCATTCTCGACATCGGCCGCCTGCTGGCCCGGCACGGTGCGGACGAGCTGCGCGACGCCCTGCATGTCTGGCAAATCCCGGTGCAGGGCGGCGAAATGCCGATGTCTGATGTCGCGCGGGCGCTGTCCTACACCCTGCATAAGTTCGCCGCCGAGGAACCCGGGGCTTTCGGCATCGCCGACATCAACGGGGCGGTGGTGGACATGCTCCACAACACGGTCGGCCGGGTTGCCCAGGTCCGGCGCATCCTGGAACAGCGTGACTTCCATCTGGCGTTCCAGCCCATCGTGAGCCTGGCGACAGGGAAGCTGCACCATGTCGAAGCCCTGATCCGGGTCGGCGATTGCGGCTCTCCCGCCGAGTTCATCGCCTTCGCCGAACGGATCGGGCTGATCTGCGATCTGGACCTTCTGGTCTGCCAAGCCGCCCTCGACGTGCTGAAGCAGGCGGAAGACCAGGGGCGTGCCGTACCGGACATCGCCATCAACCTTTCGGCCGTGTCCCTGGCCAGCCCGCTGATCATCGAGCAACTTCAGGCGCTGCTCCGGCCACACCAGGGGCTCACCCGCAAGCTGCTGGTCGAGGTGACCGAGACGGCCACGGTCAACGACTTCCAAGGTTTGAACCGGGTTCTGGGGCACCTGCGCAAGCTCGGCCTGCGGATCTGCCTGGACGATGTCGGCAGCGGCACGACATCGTTCATGTCGCTCAACGAGCTGCGCGTGGATTACGTCAAGCTGGACGGCCGGATCGTGCAAGGGGCGCTGACCAACGGCCGTGATCTGACCATTCTGCGGTCCATCGTCGAGATTGCCCGCCATCTCGGTACCGACCTCGTTGCGGAGCAGATCGAAACCGAGGAGCAGCTTCGATACCTGCGCAAGCTCGGGGTCCGCTACGGACAGGGCTACTTGTTCGGGAAGCCGTCGCCCGTCCTGCCCGGCTTTGTCCTCGCAACCCCCAGTCGGCCGTCGCGGAGAACCGGAGAGCGCGTGTCCTGGGAGTGAGGGAATGAGCGCCTGTCGTTCGGATGCGGCATGTCCTTCAGCGTACGTGGGAGGGGAGCCCATGGTCAGGATCGAGCTTCATATCGGGTCGTTTTCGGAGGATTGTTTTTACGCCATGGGGGAAATGCCGTTTTTGGACATGAAGGAACCGCTGGGACACCAAGGCGGCCTCTCCCATGCCGTCGCTCGGTTCAGCTTTGAAACATGGGAACATTTTTTTGGCGAACTGAAGAAGGTGGCCCCAACGTTTGCTGCGGAACTCCGGTCCATGCGGGAGGCGGAGCGTAGGGCTTTCTTTGACAATCCCTCAGGGAAGGCTGTCTTGCGCATTCTCTGGAGGCACACGGATTTCGGCATGAGTTGCCGCGGCTGATGGGTCAATCATGTATTATGGTGAATATTGAATATTTCTTCTATTCATGGACTGTTTTGCCATACATGGAAAGTCTATATTGATAGTATCAAATATTATTTTATTTGTTCTGTCTAAATGTGGGGTGGGCAATGGAATTGCGGCAATTGCGTTATTTAAATATTCTGGCTGAAGCTGGCAGCTTTCATCGTGCTGCGCATTGGCTCGGCCTACGCCAACCAGCGCTCAGCCAGTCGATCCGAGCATTGGAAATGGATATTGGTGTGCAACTGGTGACACGTACCAGTTCAGGCAGCCGCTTGACGGCCGCCGGCAGTGCCTTCTTGAGCGAAGCACAACGCATTCTTGCTGCTTTGGATGCGGCGGCCGTCATTGCTCGGACCACAGTAAGCAGAGGAAGCGCACCGATGTGTCTTGGTATAGCCGCTGACGCTGCAACAGGATGGATGGCAAAGACACTTCAAGCATTCCTACATGGAAATCCGGAATATGGTGTGGTTGTCTATGGTGGCTCCCTCCAAAATCTTCTGGCGATGCTCGATAACGGGCATTTAGATTTATGTCTACTTCCGTTTATAGATCCTATTGGCAATGCAACGACTGAGCCGTTATGGCGAGAAGATGTTCATCTTGCATTGCCGGCTACTCATCCATTGGCGGCGGAGCCTTCCGTCGATGTTCGTCGCCTGGCTGACGAACTTCTACTCGTCGGATCCGTGGAGTACGATAGTATGGCAGCCAGATTGCTGCTTGATGCTTGCTATTCAGTAGGTGTCAAGCCGCGCATCACCACAGCTCTTCCCCACCAGGAAGTTCGGCTGGCGTTGGTGGCGGCTGGCTTTGGCATCGCTGTGCTGCCTGCTTCCAACCAATCCCTTGTAACTGCGATCGGAATCACCAGTCGTCCGTTGACGCCACCGCTGGTTATGACTATCGCCGCTGTTTGGCCGGCAACTGGTCTGGTTCCATCTGCTCAACATTTTATCAAGGTCGCACGTTCGTTCGAAACAGGTCCTAGGATTGATGGGGGTGCAGGGTTGTGAATGAGGGCGCTTTATTCTCATGATGGTGCTCAGGATTGACTGATTCAATCAGCTTTGATGTGTGGCCTTTCTGAGAGGGTGGGCGAGGGCGCTTGCGATAGCATCCGCTACTTTGTCGGCTGCAGCTTTGATCGGATCGGTCTTCAGGTGAGCATACCGGGCGGTCGTCTGAACCTGGGTATGTCCCAGCAGGCGGCCGATCATCGGCAGGTCCTCGCCGAGTTGTAGCGCGTCGGAGGCGAAGGAATGCCGCAGGTCGTGGATGCGCACATCCTCCAGCTTGGCGCGCTTGCGCAGCCGGCGCCAGGGACGCTGCATATCGGTCAGATACTGGCCTTCTATTCGGCCGGTGATGACATAGGGGTTGTCTGTCACCTTGGGGATGTCCTTGAGCACCTCGACGGCGGCTTTCCCGATCGTCACCAGTTTTGCCCCGGTCTTGGAGTCAGGCAATCGGAGCACACCGGCGTTGAGATCGACGTAGTCCCATTTGAGCGTCTGGATCTCGCTGAGGCGGCAGCCTGTCAGAAGGAGAAGGTGGATGCAGTTGACCGCTTCCGGTTCGGAAGTGGATTCGCGCAGCACCTTGCCAAGGCGGGCGAGTTCATCCGGTGTGAGGTAGCGTTCGCGCTTGACCTCCTTGTAGCGCTTCACCTTCCAGCACGGATTGACGCCATCGGTCCGGACGCTCCAGGTGTGGGCAACGGTGAACATGACGGAGAGAACGCCCAGGGTGCGGTTGGCCTGATAAGGGGTAGCTTTCAGGGATTGGTGAAGCTCGACCACCTCGGCGCGGCTCACATCGATGATGCGGTGGCTGCCGAGCTTGGGGTTGATGAACAGTTCGATGGAGCGTTTGTATTCGGCCCGGGTCGTCGGCTTGCAGTGGGAGGCGACGTGGTCCTCCAGGAAGCGCTTGCCGAATTCCTTCATGGTGGGGGAATACCTTGCGTCGGTCGCGCTCGGACGCTGGGTCGCTGCCGCGCCGCACATCGGACAGGTGCTTCATGGCCTCGGTCCGGGCGACGTCGGGCGTCAGGACGCCGTGGGGGCCGATGTTGACGCGGCGCAGGCGGCCGCCGGCCCGAAACTGGGCCAGATACATCTTCCGGCCGGAGGGATAGATGCGCAGTCCGAAGCCCTTCAGCTCTTCGTCCCAAAGGAAGAATTCCTGCTCGCCGGGGACGGCGGCATCGACGGACCGTTTCGTGATCTTGGTCATGGAGCACCCCACAAGCGCCGGAATTTCCGGAATCAAATCGGAATCACTTGGGAGGAAAAGAGAGCGCTTCCGACGAAGCTGTAGCGTAGTTTGCCTTCCAAAAAAAACGTCAATAGTAACAGAGTATTATAGCGCAATCGGATGTTCTGGCGTGGTGCCGGAAATGTGTGAGGAGGGGCTTGAAAACGAACTCATAACCTGAAGGTCGCAGGTTCAAATCCTGCCCCCGCAACCACCGACAGTCGACAGCCCGCCTCCAACGAGGCGGGCTGTCGGCGTTTTGGGTCCGTTTCGGCGCACGCCTGTGAATCGGCATGGAATAAGGACCCCGTAGAGAGGGTGATCGGCATCGAAACGGGACCCTCGCCGCTTTGGGTCCACACTGGCCGCCATGGAGGACATGGAGGCCTATCGAGGGATGCTGATTGTGGAAACGATCGCGAAGATCCGTCGTGCCTACTTCGTGCAGCAGAAGCCGATCAAGGTGATCTGCCGGGAGTTCGGGCTGTCCCGGAAGGTCGTGCGAAAGGTGATCCGGTCGGAGGCCACGGAGTTCCGCTACACGCGCACGAATCAGCCCTTGCCGAAGATCGGCCCCTGGCGTGAAGAACTCGACGCTCTGCTGCTGGCCAACGAGGGCAAGGCTCTGCGCGAGCGCCTGACGCTGGTCTGCCTGTTCGAGATGCTACGATCCCGCGGCTATGAGGGCGGCTACGACGCGGTCCGCCGCTACGCCCGGGTTTGGCGGCGGGAGCAGGGGCCCTCCATCGCCCAAGCCTACGTGCCGTTGAGCTTCGCCCCGGGCGAGGGAGGCCTACCAGTTCGACTGGAGCCATGAGGTCGTCCTGATCAACGGAACGACCGTCACGGTGAAGGTGGCCCATGTCCGGCTGTGCCACAGCCGGATGCTGTTCGTGCGGGCCTACCCGCGCGAAAGCCAGGAGATGGTGTTCGACGCCCACGACCGGGCTTTCGCCTTCTTCAAGGGAGCCTGCACGTGGGGCATCTACGACAACATGAAGACGGCGGTCGATACGATCTTCGCCGGCAAGGAGCGCGTCTACAACCGGCGCTTCCTGCAGATGTGCAGCCACTATCTGGTCGATCCGGTCGCCTGCACCCCGGCTTCGGGTTGGAAAAAGGGGCAGGTCGAGAATCAGGTCGGGTTGGTCCGCGAGCGCTTCTTCACACCCCGGCTGCGGGTGAAGAGCTACGACGAACTCAACGGCTTGCTCCTGGACCGCTGCGTCGCCTACACCAAGGCGCATCGCCATCCCGAATTACGGGAGCGGACGGTCTGGGAGATGTTCGAGGCGGAGCGGCCGAGCCTGGTTCCCTATGCCGGGCGGTTCGACGGCTTCCATGCGGTGCCGGCCTCGGTGTCCAAGACCTGCCTGGTGCGCTTCGACAACAACAAATACTCGGTCGCGGCCGGCGCGGTGGGCCGTCCGGTGGAAATCCGCGCCTATGCCGAGCGGATCGAACTGCGCCAGGATGGGCGGGTCGTCGGCGAGCACGCCCGCTGCTTCGGCCGCGACCGGACGGTGTTCGATCCCTGGCACTATGTCCCGGTCCTGGCGCGCAAGCCGGGGGCTTTGCGCAACGGCGCACCGTTCAAGGACTGGGTCCTGCCGGCCGGTCTGGAGCGCGTCCGGCGCAAGCTCGCCGCCGTCGAGGACGGCGACCGGCAGATGGTGGGCATTCTCGGCGCCGTGCTGAGCGACGGGCTGCCGGCCGTCGAGGCGGCCTGTACCGAGGCCTTGCGCGAGGGCGTCCATTCCGCCGCCGTCATTCTCAACATCCTGGCCCGGCGCCGGGAACCGGCGGCGGCGATCACGATCATGACCTGCGACGCCCTGCGGCTTCGGCACGAGCCGGCCGCCGATTGCGCCCGTTACGGCAGCCTGAGGAGACCCCTGTGATGGAGCGTGCCGAGATCCTGGCCACCATGAGCGAACTCAAGCTCTACGGCATGAAGGCCGCCTACGACGAACTCATCGCCACCGCCGTCAAGCGCCAGCACGAGCCGCAGCGGGTCGTCGGCGACCTGCTCGCCGCCGAGATCTCCGAGAAGCAGGCGCGCTCGATCAAGTACCAGATCACCATCGCCAAGCTGCCGCTCGCCAGGGACGTCGACGATTTCGTCTTCGACGACACGCCGGTCAACGAGACCCTGGTGCGCGATCTCGCCGGCGGCGCCTTCTTGGCCCAGCAGCGCAACGCCGTCCTGGTCGGCGGTACCGGGACCGGCAAGACCCATCTCGCCGTCGCGATCGCCCGGGCCTGCATCCGGGCCGGCTCCCGGGGGCGCTTCTTCAACGTCGTCGACCTCGTCAACCGGCTGGAAGCCGAAACCCGGGCCGGCCGGCAGGGCCGCTTGGCCGACCACCTCGCACGCATGGATTTCATCGTCCTCGACGAACTCGGCTACCTGCCGTTCGCCCAATCCGGCGGCCAGCTGCTGTTCCACCTGATCAGCCGGCTGTACGAGCGCAGCTCCGTGATCGTCACCACCAACTTGGCGTTCGGGGAATGGCCGTCGGTCTTCGGCGACGCCAAGATGACCACCGCCTTGCTCGACCGGCTCACCCATCACTGCGAGATCCTCGAGACCGGCAACGAAAGCTGGCGCTTCAAAAACCGCGCCTGACCTCGGCCGCCGGGTCGTCCAGGTCGCCCACAGCGCCTCCCCACGCGTGCCGCTCCGTCGCAGATGAGGGCACTGCGCGGCACGCGCGGGTCCCCTCCATGGACGACCTGGACGACAAGTCCTCACCAGCTCAACGGGGTCCCTTTTCCGCGCCGATCCAGGGTCCCAATCTCAAGCCGATTGACACTGTGGACGTGACCAAGCTGGCCCGCTCACAAAAAGCGCACTTATCTTCCCCGTAGCCCTTCTTCGAGCAAGGCCTCCAGTCTGGCGGGATCGATTGGCTTGTGCAGCATGCGAATGCCGGTCCGCCCGGCCTCGGCCAGCCGTTCAGCCGAGGTGTCGCCGGTCACCAGAACCGTGACCGGCGTGCCGCGTCGGCGGGCTTCGCTGATGATGACCACGCCGGTCTCTCCCGCACCCAGGGAGTGATCGGCGATCAGGATGTCCGGTGGAGTCTCAAACTCATTCAGCATGGTCCGGGCCTGCGCCAGCGTGCGGGCGGTGTGCACGGACACGCCCCAGCTCCCCAGTGTGACCTCCAACGCTTTCAGCACCATTGGTTCATCGTCCACCACCAGGGCCGTCCGGCCCCGCAACGTCCCGCAGAGCGCCTCCCCTCCAGCAGCGGGCATCTGCGCTTCGTCCTTTGCCAACGGAAGCGTCAGGCTGAAGGTGGACCCTTTACCGGGTTGGGAGCGGACCGACACCCGGGCCGCCAGCAGATCGGCGACCCGCTGCACGGTGGCGAGGCCGATGCCGAAGCCGCGCGCATGCTCACGGGTCGCGTTTCCGATCTGGTAGTAGGGATCGAAGATACGCTCCATCTCTTCCGGGGCGATGCCCCGCCCGGTATCGGTCACGTCGATCGCCAGCCGGTCCTTCTCGACCCGCGTCTCCACCGTGACGCCGCCCTGTTCGGTGTATTTGACGGCGTTGGAAATCAGGTTGCGCAGCACCAGTTCCACCAGCAGGGGGTCGGACCGGACCGATCCGGCCGCCGGTGGGATGTGCAACCACAGTTTCGCCTCGCGCGCCGGTCCCTGGAACTCGCCGTAAAGACGCTTCAGCAACTCGTCGAGGTCGAAGACCCGCTCCTGCGCCGTGAGCAGGCCGGCGTCGAGCCGCGCCACCTCCAGCAGCCCGCTCAGCATGCCCGTCAGGCTGGTCATGCTGTCCGACAGCGGCTTCAGGAGTTCGCGCGCCTTCGCGTCGAGTGGTTGCCGCCGCAGAAGCTCGAGAAACAGGTTGGCAGCCTGCACCGGCTGGCGCAGATCATGGCTGACCGAAGCGAGAAAGTTCGACTTCTCCCGGCTCGCCGCCTCAGCCGTGTCGCGTGCCTGCTGCAGCAGGGCTTCAGCGTGCTTGTGGTCGTGGATGTCGGTCGAGGTGCCGAACCAGCGGGTGATCGCGCCGCTGTGTGGGTCGCGGTAAGGCAGACCCCGGACCAGGAACCAACGGTACTCCCCCGTCTTCGAACGGAGACGATGCTCGACGAGGAAGAGGCTGCCCGCCCGCTGCGCCTCTTGAAAGCGGTCCGCTGTCAGCGCCGCATCGTCCGGATGGGTGAAGTTGGCGATGACGTCCGATACCGTGGTTGGTGCCGTCCGGGGTTCGTAAGCGACACCCGTATAGTCGGTCCACTGGCGGTTGAAGAATTCCACCTGTCCCTCAGCGTCGGTGATCCAGACGATCTGCGGCACGGCGTCCGCCATCAGCCGAAACCGCGCCTCGCTCTCGCGCAGGGCCTCGTCGGTTCTCCGGCGGGAGGTGATGTTGCTGGCGGTGCCAAACCACTCGCAGACCTCACCATCCGCATCCAGGATCGGCACCGCTCGCGAATGCGTCCATCCCAGTGATCCGTCGGCCTGCCGGACCCGGTGCTCCAGATCAAAGGCGCTCTTGGTCCGGATGGCTTCCCGTACGGCGTCAAGAAGCTGGGGTTGATCGTCCGGATGGATGTACTCCTCGAGCCACGCCTTGTTGCCGTCCGTCGTGTCGGTGAGGAAGCCATGCCCGTCGAGCTGCCGCAGTTCCGTCCAGTCGACGTTCATGCGGTAGATGGCGTAGGAGGAGGCCTCCACCAGGGCGCGGAAGCGGCTCTCGCTGTCGCGCAAGGCGAGTTCGGTCCGCTTGCGGCTGGTCACCTCATGCACCGTCACCAGGACGCCCGCGATGGTTCCGGCATCGTTGCGGACCGGACTGTAGGTGAGGTCGAACCAGGTTTCCTCCGGGGCTCCGTTGCGCTCGAGGATCAGTTTCTGGTCGTCGAACCCACGGGATTCACCGCGGAGCACGGCCTCGTAGATCGGCCCGTTGAAGTCCCAAACCTCGGGCCAACACTCGCGGGTGGGTTGGCCGAGGGCGCGGGGATGCTTGCCGGCGGTGATTTCGGCGTAGCAATCGTTGTAGATCTGGATGAGGTCGGGTCCCCAGAGAACAATCATGCCAAGTGGGGAGGCGAGAATCAGGTCGACGACAACCCGCAAGGACAGCGGCCAGTTCGCCTTTGGTCCGAGGGGCGTCGCGGCCCAGTCATGGGCACGGATCAGCGCTCCCATGGCCCCGCCTCCACTGGGCCAATCCAGCTCCGAACCGGTGGCGTCAGGGATCATGGCCGCTGCTTGGGGCAGGAGGCTGGGCAAGCGACGACGGCGGCAGCGCAACACGCTCCTGAAGCAGGCGCAACCCGTCCCGCACCACCTCGCTGGCCGTCTGGTAACGGCCGGACGCCACCAGAGTCTGGACGAAGCGGTCGAGTTCCGGGGTGAGGGAGATGCTCTGGCTGATGCGCCTGGACATGGGACCATCGCAACGGAAGGGAAGCGGTGCCACAGAGTACGACACCGGGTCAGAGCCTGGAAGTCGACCGAAAGGCATGATTGCCTCCGGTCATAAATTCCGAACGGCAGGTGGTGCGGTGGCAATGCAGAACACAATGCAGCGGCCGCATCCGGGCGGTGGGCCGGGCCGGATTGTCTTGGATCGACGGCATTGATTTGCGAGTGCTGAGCGGCATGAAACAACCATAAAGCGCTTAATGAAAACTTTCGATTGCCGACTTGGCCGCTCCGCCTGCGAAGGGGGCATGAATGGCACCGCCACCTTGCCGGTTATTTGACGGTCGTGAAACGGTCAGCCCATCAGGCCGCCATGGGCGCGGCAACGCTGGACATGCGGGTTTTTGCTAAAGGCACTTCACGGGGCCGGGTGGGCCTACGGCGGCGCAAAATATCGTGCCGTTGGGGTTACGGGACGTGCCCCGCCTGCTGGTGACGCCGGAAAAGCGGTTGTGGGTTTGGACGTGGGGGCCGTCGCTCGTGAAAAAATGGGACAGCTTCCGCCCGATGTCGTGATGAGCAAGTTCCGGTTCGCCATTTGGAGGACTGGGCTGCACGCTTCGAGTTCGCACAGGGCTTCGGCAACGCGGTCCTGTCATCGAAAACCACGAGCGGTCATTGGCCTTCCGCCTTGCCGTCACCGTGCGCCGAACTGATGACAAGCAGCAGGTCTCCGGGCTGGATGATATGGCGGTGACGCTCCGTGAAGGGAATGGCGCGGCCATTGCTGTGGATCTGCACAACCACGCCGGCGGTCGCCATTGCCATGGTCTTGCCGATTTCGTCCTGGGCCGCCGGGCGCTCCGTCAGCACCATTTGGCCACCCACCGACATGAGGTCGCACAGGAATGGCGTGTCATGGCTGGTTTCCACGGCATCGGCCATGAGATAGCCACCGATCCTGGGCGGCGACACCACCAAGTCGGCGCCGCTCAGCTTGGCCAGTTTGATGTTCTCCTCCTGCTTGATGTTGCCCACGATTTTGGTGCCGGCGGACAGATGGCGGACGGTCAGGATCACCAGAATGGTGGTGTCGTCCCGGCCCGAGCTGACGATCACCGCCTTGGCGCTTCCCACGCAGGCCCGGGTCAGTATCTCTTCGCTGGTGGCGTCGCCGAGCAACCCGATGAACCCCGCCTCGGCCGCCAGCCGGATGCGTTCCTCCGATTGGTCGATTGTGGGGAGGTAACCGGAATGGCACGCTTCAGGGGGTATCAAAAATTGGCCCAGAGCGTTGATTTATTTGATGGTTTTGTGGTCTGGGCCGCGGTTGCCGATTTGGCACAAAATGGGTAGAAGCGAGCGAAATCGCCGGGGATTTTGGCACACTTTTACCGCTTTATGCTCACTTCCCGTGTCTGCCTGAGAACGCCCAGGCCAAAGCAATTACCCACCCGATGAACGTCCATCCTAAGAACAGATTTATGACCACAATGCCGCCTTTGCTCACATGTGAGCGATTGAAGGCGACAATGGATGGAGCAAAATAAACAAACAAGCTTAGCAACCAGAACACAAAAACCGGACCGGAAGCGTCCATCTTATATCTCCTAACAGATCATGAAGTTTTTTGTTGTATCATCATTTTACTCAACGGCGTCGCTGAGATTTTCCGAGATTATCCTGCCAATCTGTGAGAAATGCCTCGGCCTTGGCGAACATTTCTTTGGGGATGAGACGATAGCTCGGAACAAGGCGATGCCCGCCGCCAAGGTGCCTGAACAGCTCACCATAGACGCTGCCAAATGAGCGCCGTCCGCGACCAGCGATGATTCCTACCAGCTCCTGAATACGGCCAGCTTGGGCATCGGTGATGTGGTCATTGCCTGGACGAACCACCACTTCCATCCGCTCGACGATCTTTTTGCCCTGAATAATCGTCACATTGCTGTGGCTACCCGTTCTTACATTGACGGACCGATCAACCGAAGTTGCCCCGTTGGCCTGCGGCGCGGCGGGAGCATTCTTGAGCATGTTGAACACCCGTTCCACGCGATCATCCTTGCCACTGCCCACCGACATCATGAAACCTCGTTATCCCGTCATAAGGCGGAGGATGCGTCCAACTTTCTTTGGATCAGACGTTGCTTCCCCCTCGTTACAATCTTCCATTGCCATTTCATAAAGTTCTGTAAATACAGCGGACTTTTGGTGCGGAGGAAGCACGCGGCCGTTGTTCTCCAGCCATTCCTCCACCTGAGCTATCACCTGCTCCAACAGGTTGCGGTTCAACGCCGAGGCGGTTTCCTTCCATGGGGTAATTGGAAAAGGCACAACGCCACTGCCGGGCTCGTCAGCGCGTACTGCCCCCTCGCCCGTTAAGAGCCATTCCAATCGAACACCAGCTACACGGGCTATTTTAACGGCATCAGATGCACGAGGCTCTGATTTGCCGTCCGTATAGTTAGCCATTGTCCGTTGGGGCATATCGCAAGCCCTGGCTAAAGCAGCGGTGCCGCCCGCGGATTGAGCCAAAATTTTCAGCCTGTCGGCTAGGGCTGCGTGGTCAGAGTTCATTGCCGGAACTCTGACCACGGGCCGCGATGAACAGTGACCGGTCAAACTTCGCCCAACTCATTGAAAAGCTAGGCAAATCAGAAAATTTTGGCAAATAGCGGCGCCTGCCGAACTTTGACGGCAGATTTTGGCTTGATGACAAAGCCGAAATAGGCTTAACTCGGTTCATGGAACTTTACCCGTCAAGCTCAGACATCCCGAAAAAAGCCCGCGTACGCGGGCCATGGATCGTGTTCCGGCTGCGTGTAGCCGGTTCCAGTCTGACGGCCATCGCCGCCGAACTGGAGGTGACGAAAGCCGCAGTCAGCGACGCCATCGTAAGCGGATCGTCCGAGCGTCTGGAGAGGGCGGTTGCCGAGAAGCTCCACCTGCCCGTCCAGAACCTCTTTCCCGAGCGCTATGACGCCGCCGGCTGCCGCCAGCGTCCCAAGCGCAAACGTACCACGCCCCCCTCAGCCCGCAATGGCAAAGGTCAGGAGGCCGTGCAGACATGAGCCGCCGCCGTCCCACTCCCACCAGCCCACACCCAGCGCAGTTCAGCATGCTCCCGGACGCCTACTCCCCGCTTCCCCGAACGCCCGCCGCTCTGCCGGGTAGCCTGGGCTGCGCGACCCGCGTGGCCGGTTTGGTTGCCTACGGCCTGGATCAGGCGCGGTTGGAACGGGGGCGCAGCCGGGATGACGTTGCAACCCGTATGTCGGAGCTGACCGGGGAACGGATCAGCAAGGACATGCTGAACGCTATGACGGCCGAGAGCCACCAAGGCCACCGCTTTCCCCTTCAATGGCTGCCGGCCTTCACGGAAGCCACTGGTTGCTATGACCTCTACACGCAGATGGCCGAGTTGATTGGTGCCATGGTGCTGATCGGTCAGGACGTGATCGCCGCGAAGATGGCCGAACAGGACCGGATCGCGGCCCAAGCTCAAGCCACAAAGCGCCGCCTCGCGCGGATGGTGGGTCGCTATGCGTGATGCTCTCACCGCCGCCGAAATAGCCGGCCTCGGCGGAGTGTTGCCTGTTCCTGCTGAAAGTGTGTCCGGCACGATCCGGCGCCTCAAGCGCGAAGGCTGGCCGTCCCGGCCCCGCGAAGGGCGGGGTGGAGGCCGGGAGTATCCCATTGCGTCATGGCCCGAACCGCTACGGAAGGCGCTGTTGGATGCGATCAAACGGCGCGTCCCACAGATTTGCGAGGTGCTCGAAATTGCTGATGAGCCCACCGCATCCTTGCCCATTCCTGCGGAAACGGTTCCCCTCCCTTCCCTTATCTCCACCCCCGATCCGACCCAGATTGCCGATTGGCAGCGTCGCACCCGCGACGCCCGCGCCGCCCTCCTTCAGGAGGTGGACCGGCTCCAGGCGCTTGCCGGGCATCGGGCACCGGGTCGAGCCATCGACCTGATCGTGGAAGGCGCCCGCACCGGCGACCTTGCCCCGACGCTCCGGTCCCTGGTGCCGGTTGCGAACGGCAAGGCCGGTAAGAACGGCGCCCGCACCCTGTCGCGCCGGACCCTCTACCGCTGGTATGGGGACCGGGCTGAAAGCGGCATTGCCGGGCTTGTCCCCAGAGACCCTAACAGGCCGGCGCCCGTGCCCGCATGGCTGGCGCCGCTGCTCAAGCTGACCCAGACGCCGACGAAGCGCTCCCTTCAGGCTGTCCTGGAGGATCTGCCGAAACACCTCCCTCCCGGCGTCTCGGCACCCAACGCCTCCACGGCACGCCGCTGGCTGGACAAGGTGGCGCCCCAGGTGCGGCACAAAGGACGGCTCGGCCCGCGTGCACTGTTGGCACTGAAGGCGTTCCGCCGCCGTGACACCTCGTGCCTGGAACCGCTCGATGTGGCGGTGGCTGACGGCCACACCTTCCGAGCCAAGGTCGCTCACCCCATCACGGGCAAGCCGATGCAGCCCGAGGTGATGGCGGTGATCGACGCCGCCACCCGCTACGCCTTCGGCTGGTCAGCCGGCCGGGCGGAAAGCACGGACGTGGTGATGGATGCCCTCCGCCACGGCGTCAGCGCCCTCGGCCTGTTCGCCATCCTCTACACCGACAACGGCAGCGGCTTCGTCAACGACGTCGTGTCGGACGAACTGACCGGCTACTACGCCCGCCTGGGCTGCCTGCACGAAAAGGCGGAACCGGGGCGCGCCCAGGCGCGTGGCTTGATCGAGCGCTCCAACCAATCACTGTGGCGGCGGTCGGCGAAGAAGCTGCCGACCTACACCGGTCGCGACATGGACCGCGAGGCGGCCAAGCGCATCGAAAAGCTGATCGAGCGCGACATCAAGGAGGCTGGCGCGTCCCGCTACCTGATGTCCTGGCAGGACTTTCATACCTTCCTGACGGAAGAGGTCGCGGCGTACAACAACCGCCCCCACCGCGCCCTGCCGAAGATCCGGGATCCGCAAAAGGGCACCCTCCGCCACATGAGCCCGGCGGAATGCCTCCAGTCCTGGCGAGACAAGGGTTGGCAGCCGATGACGGTATCGGCTGCCGAGGCGGACGATCTGTTCCGGCCGTACGAGCGCCACCGGACGTGGCGTGCCGAAGTGCAGCTTCCTTGGGGGCGCTACTTCCACAAGGATCTGGAGCCCTTCCACGGCGACAGCGTGCTGGTCGGCTACGACATCCACGACGGTTCGAAGGTCTGGGTGCGGACACTGGAAGGCCGCCTGATCTGCGTCGCACAGCGCGACGGCAACCTCACGCCCTACATGCCCGCCTCCAAGGTGGAGCATGCCCGCCAAAAGCGGGCGGACGGCCAGATCAAGCGCAAACAGCGGCAGATCGACGACATCCGCGTTGAAGCCGCCGGCTCCGGCTCCGTTCTCGACCTCACCGCCGAAACGGTCCTCACTCCCGACGAGATCGCGGCGGCCGAAACGTTCTACGCCGCCATCGAGCCGCCGCCCCCAACGGTTCCGGCCCCGCCTTCGGACGAACGCCCCCGCTTCGCCGATGACCAGTCCTGGGCACGTTGGCTCGTCGCCCACCCGGAGGCGGCCACCGCCGACGACCGCAAGCATCTGGCGGACCAACTCCGCCGGAACTCCTTCCGCATGCTGATGGAGGCCGAAGGCGTGGACATCGCCGCGCTGGCCGCCATCGCCGCCACCCCGAAACGGATCACGACCGATGCGTAACCTCTACGTCAAGACCTCCAACACCACCCGCTTCCTGGCGAAGTTCGCCGCCTTGCAGGACCGCGGCGCCGAGGAAGCCTGCCTGATGGTGGTGGACGGCTCGCCCGGCCTGGGCAAGACGGAAACCGTTCAGTGGTGGGCCACCCAGCAAGGCATGGCCTTCCTGCGGGCCAAACAGGGCTGGACCCCGTCCTGGATGCTGCGCGAATTGCTGGGCGAACTCTCGGTCGCACCGCTGCGCACCTTCGAACAGATGTACCGGCAATCCCTGGAGGCGCTGGCTGCCCGGTCCCGGCTGGCGACGCAGGAGGGCGCCCTGTTCGCCGTGGTGGTGGACGAGATCGACCACATCGCCCGCCGCACCGACGCGCTGGAGACGCTGCGCGACCTCTCCGACATGCTGGAAATCCCCTTCGTTCTGGTCGGCATGGACCGGGTGCGCTCCAGCCTGACGCGCTACCGTCAGATCGGCTCCCGCGTCGGCCAGTTCTGCGAATTCCGCCCGCTCTCCCCCGATGACACCGCCGCCCTGGTGAGCGGCTTGGCCGAGGTCCCCGTGGCCGACTGCATGCTGGACTTCCTCCACCGCTCCTGCGGCGGGTACGTCCGCGAACTCAAGGAGGGCATCAAGGCCATTGAGCGCTGCGGGCGGCGCAACGCCGGACCGGTGATCTGACCCGGTCCGTGCGCGTCCATTGGTACCTCAACCCCATGGGCGCGCTGACCTTTGCCCGCGGTGGCCGCCCGACGGACGAACCGCCATCGGCCATGCTGCGGGCTGGTGTCGATTTCATCACGACGGTGACGGAAGACCGCGTGTCTGGCATTCCGCCGCGCACCGTGCGCGTCCGCTACGCCCGCAACGACAAGGTGCTGTCCGCAAACGACATGGTGACGGAGGTGTCACCGGAGGATCGCGCGGCCCTGATGGCCGAGTGGCTGGAAGAGGTGTCGCCGGACGATCCGGACCTCGTGGCGGCGTGCCCGATCCCGCGGGAAGAGCCGGTTGACACCCGGCTGTCAACCAGCGCGGCGGCGGCGGCCGAAGCCGTCGAGCGCAGGAACGATGGGTGGGACCCGCCCGCCCGGCACAAGTTGCCGCTGAAGCGGCTGCCGACCGAACACATCGGCCAAATCGTCACCGTGATCGACGCGGAGCATCCCGACGTTGGGGCGGCTGGGCGGCTGGGCCGCATCGCCGAGGTGAAGGTGGATCTGAGCGGCGAGGACAACGCGGTGTGGGTGATCCTGGGGGGGGCCGCCTGATGGCGCACGAGGCGATGATCGCTGGGAAGAACGCCGCGCTGAAGGCCACGCTCGACCCAGCCGGATGGATGCCTGCCGCCTCGGTGGACCTGATCCGCGAGCCAGATGGGGTGAGGGCACGGTCGGCTGCGCCGGGGGTGGAGGGGGCACCAGTGCCGCTGCGTGGGACCTGGAACGATCCGGAGTTAGTCAGCTTCGCGGCGCTGTATGACACGAACCTCGATCAGGTGGACACGCACGAGCTGCGCTTCTACGCCGATACGGCGCGCAGCGAGCTGCTGTGGACCTCTGGACGGGTGCCGGTGATCCAGCCGCCGCTCGATCCCGCGGATCTGGAGTTCGAGGATGAGCGCAAGTTCGCGGGCGGCCTGTATCCCGACGACTGGCTGGCATGGCCGGCCAATGTCTACCTGTTTCCGCCGGGCATCTACGCGCAGTCCCGCTACAACAATGGACGCTATCACCCGGAGACAAACCCTTACGGGCATACCGGCAAGGGCGGGACGTTGGCAAACTGGGTGCGGTCCGGAAAGGATGGCGTGACGATCTGGAACGCCATGGCCGCGCTCTTCAACAGCATCAACTTCGTGACCGAGCGGTCCGCCGTCGCCGAGATCTACCGGCGCTGCCAGGACTTGGTGGCGCAGATCACCGCTGGCAGCACGTCTGCGCTCGCCTTCCCGGCGGTTGACAAGTCGCTCGTGACCGGGCCGGACATCGTGGATCTCATTGTCTACGATACCCGCCTGGACGACCGCTTGCCGGACGGTAGCCGGTGGAACGAGCCCGGCCGCTGCTCCGCGCTGTCCTACTGGGGCGAGGCGCAGGGGTCTTACCGCGGCGTGAAGCGAGACTTCCCGATGGTCGCAGGCATCATCGCGCTCCAGACCCGCATCCTCATTTTCGATCTGCTGGATCTGGACCCGGTGACCGGCGCGCCTCGCCTGTGGGCAAGCACGAATGCAGCCGGAAATGGGCTGATCTCCTGCGGCTCCACCCTTCCAATCACCTCCATCACAGCCCGCAACGGCTATATTTACGTCGGCACCGGCATGGGACTGCACATCATTAGCCTGACCGGCGACTGGTGCGAGCGGTACGACAATGGTGGTCGCAGGCGGAGGCTCGGCACCATCGCCCAGCGCAACGCCGTGCTGAGCGAGGGTCCGGTCAATGCCGCTGCCGCGCTGCCCGCAACGGGCATTAACTGCGTGCGCGCTCACGTCTATCCCGGCGCTCCTTTGGATACCGCCGGAATGCCGATCCCCACCGTCGCGGTGACGACCTCGGGCAGCGTGTCGGTGATCCACCCAACCGGGATGGTGGTGAGCATTACTGGCGGGGCTTACACGGGGGCCGCCTTTTTTGGCGCGGGCCGTCTCTGCGCGTTTCTTGCGGGCTCCGACCAGCGTTTCGAGGTTGGGCCTTTGCCGTACGCCAGCGTGGACCGCGCTGCGTGGCGGCAGGGCTACTACAACAACGGTGCCGGCCCGCGGCTGCTAGCGCACATTGGCGGCACGGCGACAGCGGTCGCGCCCGGCGCTCTGGGTACGAGTACGGGCGTTTCCCTGCTTGCGGAAGACGAAGCCAATCCGGCCAACGGGATGGTCGCCAACATCTCAACCGTCTCAAACACCGGCTGGATGCAGGGCGACGTGCGGTTGGCTGCGCTCTGCGACTTCATGACGGGAAGCGTCACCGGCCTGGATATGATCATTAACGGCGGCTTCGACCTCGGCATCGCAAATTGGGCGCAAGGGACCGCTGCCTCCATATCGGTTGTCGCGGGCAAAATGCGCGTCGCCTCCGCGAGCGACGCCTGGGTGATCGCCGAGCAAAACCTCCCTGCGGTGGTGGGACAGACCTACGCGGTGGCCGCTAACGCTAACAAGGGGACGGCGGGGTCCGGAGTGGTCCGGTGCTGGGGCGTTGAGGGGGCGCCGGTAGACCGCACGGCAACCTCTACCATCGATTTTGCCCAGAGCTGGCAGGTCACGGCGGCGGCGGCGGTGACCACCGTACAGCTTCAAGTCCGGCCGGTTGCCGGCAGCGCGGGCCAGTATGCCGAGTTTGACAACATCTCGGTTCGACCCTGCTCCGCCGACCGCTCTTACAACGCGGTGCCGCTTACGGTGATGGGCACCACGCCGCTGATGCGCACAGCCGTAGCGGCGGGCGGCATGGTGGAGTGGAGCGGCTGGTCAACGACGGCTTGGCTGGAGCAGCCGTTCAGCGCACGCCTTAATGTGGGCTCTGGGCCGCTGTCCATGCCTATCGTCTTTCGCGCGGGTGAGGGGGCCGGTGCCGAAACGCTGGTCTCCCGCGATAGCACGCCCTCGGGCGCCCGCTGGCGGCTGTTGCTGACGGCCGGCGGCTCACTCCAACTGGTCGCATCCGATGGCACCAACACCGCCACAGCCATCACGTCTGCGACCTATCGTGACGGCACCCGCCGCGAAGTTGTCCCGGTGATCAGCCGGTCACTGGCCCGGCTGGAAATCTGGGTGGACGGCGAACTGGCCGCCACGGCGGCGCTCGGCTCTCTGGGCTCCCTGGACAACGCGGCTGCCACCCTCCGCGTCGGCCTGGACCAACAGGGCGCCAACCCGGCGACGAGCTGCGCTATCTCCATGCTGCGGGTCAGCGCATCGGAAATGTCTCCCGCGCAAATCCGGCGCTCCGCCGCCGACATGCGCCCGGTGCTGGCCGGCATGCCGATCTTCCTGGCCGGCGCCGCCGGCATCACGGCGTTGTCCCGCTGCCCCCTCTCCGACCGACTGTTGGCCTGCACGGCGGCGGGGAGCAACGTCTTCCGTGGATTTGCGCGGACCGCCTTCCATTCGTCGGCGAACATCACCAGCACCACCAGCAACTCCCACAAGGCGGGCTCACTCGGTGGCGGCATGCTGCTGCTCGGGACAGCGGCGCAGTCGGCCGCGCTGATCGACGCGCTGGGCGGCAAGGAGGCGCTTCTGGCCGGCGGCCCGCGGCCGGTTGCGCGGCCATGGACGGTCGTTGGGCGGACGATTGATGCCACTCCAACTATGATCGGCCCGCGCATTTTCGTTGGCGAACGGGAGACTGGCACCGCCATCATTCTGATGAAGGGGCGCAGTTCTGGCGCCTCCGCATCGGACGACCTGACATATCATCGGCGTGTGGACTGGTACCGCGACGCCGGAGGTGACGTCACCTTCCGTGGTTCAGTCTTGCCAGTTTCCCCCGACAGCGAGACCACCTCTTCGTGCGATTGCACCTTTGTCTCTGACAGCGCCAGCCAGACCATTGGGGTTCGCGTCATTGGCAAGGCTGCGGCCACCATTGCTTGGGAAGGTGCCGTTACCGTTTATCGTGGACCGGCGGAGGCCACCTATGCGCAGTGACGATATGATCGATACCTACGGAGCCGGCCGGTATCTGCTCCGTTGGCAGCTCGTGGACGGACAGCCCCGGTGCCTGGATGATGCCTTTCCGGTGGCGTCCACGCCGGCCGCCATGCTGGACCAGCAGCGGGACCGCAACGCCCACCTTCGGGCACGCCTCGCCGCCGTGGAGGCATTCGAGGCGTCTACGGCTCTTCTTGCCCGCACCGGGAATGCCGACGACTTCGACCCTGAGCGGGAAGCGGCCATTGTCACTGTGCGGGATGCCTCTGACTTGACCCGCGCCTACGCGCTCGTCCGGCTGGGCTGCCCGCAGGAACCCACGCTGGGCGATGAGCCGTCCGCCGAGTGGCTGGCCTATCAGCAGGCGGTGGGAATCATCACAGAGGAAGGGTAAGCGGAACTACTTCCGTGTCAAATCAGGTGCCGTTTTGTGCCAAATCGCACGGCGCGCTACACGATCACGACGATCCGTTCGCACGGATGTCCCTTGGCGACCGTCTCCTGCGCGGCGATGAAGCCACTGTGCCCGAAGCCGCACAGCACGATATGCCCCTGCAGATGCTTCTGAATTCGGCTCATTCGGAAATCCTCGATGATCCGCTGCACGACGAATTCGTAGGCGGTGCCCAGGAAGATGAACCAGATGAAGATGCGGATGGGCGTGACCGCGAAGGCATCGATCAGCCGCGCGGTGTGGCTGACCGGAACGATGTCGCCGTAACCGACGGTGGTGACGGTGATCATCGCGAAGTAGAGGATGTCAGGAAAGCTGACATGGCCGTCGATCTGGTCCTTCAGTCCATCGCGGTCGAACCAGAACACCGCAATGACCAGGGCGATCAGGACGATGACAAGCCCGACACGAAGGGCGAGCGTCTGTTCCGCCGACATTCCGGAGCGGACATGAAGAACCCGGCCTTGCCGGGGCTTAGATTTGATCCGCCACATCTCGTTGTCATTCCGCTCGCCAAGCTTCGGCATGGGCCATCCATCGAATGACACTCCCGGCCATCATAACGGGGATCGCCGCGTGTCGCTCCACAATGTGGCCATGTGGAGCGACTGTCCGGTCAGGCCGTGCCGACAGGCGGAAGCTGATCGAGCACGGTGCGCGCGTTGTTCAGGATATCCAACGGTCCTTCGGCGCTCAGCGCAAAGACGAGGCGGTCGTCTGTCCGACGCACCTGTCCGGTCCACAGACGCTCCAGCGCCGCTTCGCGCACGGCCCGGCAGCGTGTGTCGTTCAGGGTCAGCGAAACGCCAGAGGGTCCGGCGGCCAAGGCGGCGACGCCCAGCCGTCGGCAGCGCGCGCGGAGCGCGGCGGTTGCCAGCAACAGCTCGACCTCCTCCGGCAATGGCCCGAAGCGGTCCTCGATCTCTTCGCGCAACGGCTCGGCCGCCGTTTCGTCGCGCAGACGCGAGAGGCGGCGGTGCAGGCCGATGCGCAAGTCCTCCTCCGGAAGGTAAGTGGCGGGAATGGTCTGCGGCACGCCCAGGCGCAGTTCGGGGGCATCGTCCATCTCGGAGCCGGCCAGCGCGCGGGCCAGCAGATGCTGGTACAGCTCGGTTCCGACCAAGCGCAGATGGCCGCTCTGATCGGTTCCCAGCAGGTCGCCCGCCCCGCGCTGGTCGAGATCGAGCAAACTGAGGGCGAAGCCACCGCCCAGGCTTTCGATCGCCTCAAGCGAGCCCAGCCGCCGCTCGGTTCGCTCGCCGAGCGGAGTGTCCGGATCGGTCAGCAGATAGGCGTAGGCCTGCGCTCCCCCGCGCCCGACCCGGCCGCGGAGCTGATGGAGCTGCCCGAGCCCGAACAGGTCGGGGCGGCGGATCACGATGGTGTTGGCACGGGGAATGTCGATGCCGGTCTCGATGATGGGGGTTGAAACCAGCACGTCGATCGTTCCTTCCGCCACATCGACCATGACCTGATTGAGTTCGGCAACGGGGAGGCGGCCGTGAGCGACGGCGATCGACAGACCGGGGACGAGCGCGCGCACCTCGGCCTCCAGCGCCGGCAGGTCGGCGATCCGCGGGGCGACGCAGAAGCTCTGTCCGCCCCGCGCCTTTTCGCGCATCAAGGCGGACCGGAGAACCGAAGGGTCATAGGGGGCGACCCGCGTGCGCACCGGGCGCCGCCGCACCGGAGGGGTATCGATGACGCTGACTCCGCGCAGTCCCGCCAGCGCCCCCTGCAGCGTCCGCGGAACCGGCGTGGCGCTGAGCGCCAGACAGTGGACGCCGGCCGAAAGCCGGGCCAATGCCCGCTTCTGCACGGTGCCGAAGCGCTGCTCCTCGTCGACCACGACCAACGCCAAGTCGGCGAAGCGCACCGTCTTCGACAAGAGGGCATGGGTGCCGACCGCGATCGCCACCGATCCGTCGGCGAGGCCTTCGCGCACGGTTTTTGCGGCCGACGCCGCCATGCCGCCGGTCAACGGCTCGATGCGCAGGCCCAAGCCGGCCAGCCGCCGTCGGAACACCTCCAGGTGCTGGCGGGCGAGCACGCTGGTCGGAGCAAGAACGGCAACCTGCCGGCCGGTGAAGGCGACCGCCGCCGCGGCGCGCAACGCCACTTCGGTCTTGCCGTAGCCGACGTCGGCGCAGACCAGATGGTCCATGGGGCGCCCGCTGGCGAGTTCGTCCATCACGGCGCTGATGGCGCGCCGCTGGCCTGCGGTCTCCTCGTAGGGGAAGCGGGCGGCCATGCGCCGCATCGGTCCGGCCGGCGGTGCGATCACGGGGGCTTTCGTGCGAGCCCGGCGCTTGGCCTGGCGCACAAGGCTTTTCGCGGTTCGGCCGATCTCGCGCTCCAACTCCGCACGGCGGGCGATCCAATTTCCACCCTTGAGCCCATCGAGCGCCACCCTGGCGTCGCTGCTGCCGTAGCGCCACACGCGGTCGAGGTCGGCCGCCGGCACCAGGAGCCGATTCTCGCGGGCATACTCCATCACCAGAACGTCTTCCGGCTGGCCTCCGGCCTCAACCGTGTCGAGCCCGCGCACCGCTCCGATCCCATAGTCGAGATGGACCGCAAGATCGTCGCACGACAGGTCGGCGGGTGCCAGCGGGGCGGCCGGGCCGGTTCCGCCTTCCGGGCGGGGGCGTTGGGCGAGCACCGTCACGCCGTCGAACGTGAAGCCCGCCGCGACCCGAAGCACCAGGGCTGCCGGCGTCACGGGGGGGCCATCCACCGGCCACCGGTCGAGCACCGGCACCGGCCGGCCGGTCGTCGCCGCCACCCGCTCCGCCATCCTGACCGCGTCGGCGGGGTTCGCGGCGGCAATGATTACGGATTCACCCGCGGCAATCCGCTCTCCGGCGAGGCGGGGGAGGGTGCGTTCGGACACCGCCGGCGCCTCGCCGGACGAGGCTTGCCCGTCGGGCTCCAGGGTCAGAACCACGCGCTCCCGCAACTCTGTCTCCCACGCGTCACGGTCGAGGTGCATGGCGGATGCGTCGGCGTCCTCCAACTCGTCGAACCACGCCTCCAGCCGGTCGCCAACGCCCTCGTCCATGACGACCGGACTGTTGGCGAGAAGCTCAAGCACACTCGGCAAGCGATCGTAGGCCAGGGGGAGCAGGCGCTCGAAGGCGTAGGGGCGTCGTCCGGCGGCGAGTTCCTCCGCGAGCCCTGCGGCCATCGGGTCCCTGCGACCCTCCAGCCCTTGGATCAACCGTGCGACGATCTCCGGTGCCGCCGGGATTTCGGTCACCGGATGAACGGTGATCCGGTCGCAATCGCCCGTCGAGCGCTGGCTTGCCGGATCGAAGGTCCGTATCCGTGCGACCCGGCCATCGACGATGTCGCAGCGGACGGGGCGGTCGGCGTCCCCCGGAAAGATCTCCACGACGGAACCGCGGAACGCGGCCTCCCCGGTTCGTCGATCCGTTCGTCGAGGATGTAGCCGCCGGCAATCAGGCGCTTCCGCCAAGCTTCCTCGTCATAGAGGGTGTCCGTCGCGATGAACAGCGCGACGTCGGGCCAGGCATCGGGGGGCGGAATACGTTGCAGCGCCGCCTCGGCGGTCGCGAGAACCAGCCGCCCGGCGCCTTTGGCCGGTCGGGACAAGGCGGCGATGGCGGCGGCGCGTTGCCCGAGCACAGCCCGCGATGGCTGGTCCCACTCGCCAAGGGGGACGTCCCAACCTGGAATAAGCACGACGTCCAGGTCCGGCGCGGCGTCCCGGATCACCCTGGCGAGCCGGACAGCCCGGGTGTCGCTGCGGGTTACGACCAATGGCGCCGCCTGTGAACAGGCGGCGCATCTGGCAAGCTCAATTGCCAGGGCACCTTCGGCCGGCGCGACGCAGGTCATTGACCGGTCCAACCGAAAAGCGGCGCGGTCGAATTGCATCAAGGACGCGGAATCAGGCATGGCACATTGCGTCAGGGGAAACGGGAACGGTTGGCTCTTAACAGCCGGACGCCCATTCATTCCCAACGGAGCGGACAAATTCGTTGGACGCTCCGTACGCGCTGCGTCCCTGTGGTCGGTCCGTGTGCGGAACAAGGGGCGGCGACGGCCGCCCCTTGATCTTTGTGAGGTGCCTACTGTGAGCGTTACCGCTCGATGTCGTCCCGGCGCCCGGTGTTCTCCACCCCAGTGCGCGACGGTCCGGTTCGGCCGTCCTCAACCTCAACCTCGGTGCGGCGAACCGTATCCGACACGGTCTGGGCGCGTTCCTCGACATCCTTGCGGATGACCACCTCTTCCTTGACCACCGCGCGCTTCTGGACCACCGCCTCTTCGTCGGTTTCGCTCACTTCGATGGTGCGTTCACGGAACGCGTCGGCCGGAACGTCTCCAACCTCGCGCATGATGGGACGGCGTTCAACCGAGACCGTCTCGTCGCGCAGACGAACCTGCTC
Source organism: Azospirillum sp. UENF 312511 (assembly GCF_058780635.1). Classification (NCBI taxonomy): domain Bacteria; kingdom Pseudomonadati; phylum Pseudomonadota; class Alphaproteobacteria; order Rhodospirillales; family Azospirillaceae; genus Azospirillum; species Azospirillum sp. UENF 312511. Next base: position 102,359 of record NZ_JBSNCG010000005.1, read on the forward strand.
CTCGACCGGTGTTTCGATCACATAGGTGCGCACGCGCACGACCCCGCGCTCCACGGCGCGCTTGCCGATGGACAACTCCTCTTCGGTGACCGGAACCACCTCTTCGCGACCGCTGCCAACCCCGGTGTTCATCGTGGCATCCGCCGTGGTGTCGGTCGTGTTCACGTTGCGGAATGCTTCGGCCGCGTTGCCGAGCTGGGCATTGCTTCCCGCCCCGCCAACTGCATAGCGTGCCCGCTCCTCGGCGGCCGACGCTTCGTCATATGGCGCGGCCGTCTCGTCGTAACCCGTCCATCCGCTCGAGCGGTACGCCTCGCCCCGGTGTTCGATATCGACAACGGTACCGCGCTCCAGAACCGCGATGGCCCGATCCACGTCCTCATCGTCCAACCGCAGCTTCAGAAGCGTGCCGCCACGCCGCATCCCCTCGGCATAGACGTGAGCATCGGTGTCCGGGACGTTCCAATTGCTCAGGCGGGACAGGAAGCCACCGCCGCCACCGGCGTCGCTGTGCGAGACGATCTCACCGACGCTGCGGTCGAAGCCTTCGGCTTCGAGATCCTGCAGGGCGGCTTCGGCGTCGGCGCGCGTATCGTAAAGGGCAATGATGGTCTTGTTCATGAGCCTAGTCCTCGTTGGGTTGGTCGGTCCTGGCATCCCGCACCCCAGGTTCGTCAATGAATTCGACGATGGCTTCTTCCGAACGGAGAGTGATCGGCTGCTCGGCTTGGACGGTGCTCGTGGTCTTGCGCAGATGGATCTCTTCCCGCAAAACCAGCCGACGTTCGACCACCAGCATCTCCTCGACCACCGGGATGATGGTTGTGGTGCCATCCTGGCGGATGTCCGGACGGGCATCGATGGCACGGTTCACCGGGACCCGAACGATCTCGACATCCTCGCGCTTCAGCGCCTGCCGGACGAGTTCCTCATGCTCGGTGACTTTGGTGGTCACCCGCACACGACCGCGCTCGACCTGGCGTTTGCCAACCGAGGCGGTTTCCTCATGAAGCGGAACGACCTCTTCGCGGTCGCTGGCCATGACGCACCCTAGCGCAAGAAAAAGTACAGGAGGATCGCGATCACGATCAGCCCGACGATGATCCACGTCCAATTGAGACCACCTGCGCTTGCAGCTTCATAAACACCAAACTTTTTGGGACCTTGATCGTTCGCCATGACGTCATCTCCGGCTGGGCCACTGGGGTCTTAACAGCAGCTCCTCTTCACCGTTCCGGTAAGGAAAGGAGAGATGAAAACAGGGCATTGTCTTTTGGCCTGGATGGGCTGGGAGCCCAGCCGTTGTGGCGCTCCGGCCGGCGCAACGATGTGCAAAGACCAGATAAAAAAAGGCCCGACTGCACGTCCGACATCGTTGGTGGAAGAGGTCGGGATTTCCCCGTTTTCCGCCATTGCGAAAACGCTGCGACAGAGCCGACAGCACTGAAGCGGACGGCATCGGTCCCCTGGTGAACCAGCCCGACTTCACCTGCGGCCTGCTGGAACAGGATACCGCCTAACCAGGGATGAGGGAGGCCAAAGAATTTTCAGCCGTCGCGCAGCATTGCATTCACCTGGGCGAGGAACTGGTCAATGGCAATGGGCTTGCTCAAAAGTCGTGTGTGTGGCGCCAGCAGTTCCTTGTCCAGCACGGCATTGCAGGTGTAGCCAGTCAAAAACATGACTTTCAGGTCCGGCCGCAATGACCGGGCTGTTTCCGCAACCCGTTGTCCGGTGATTCCTGGCAAGCCGACATCCGTTACCAGAAGGTCGATCCCCACCGGGGAGTTGAGGATGGCCAAGGCTTCGTTTCCATCCTCGGCCTCCCAGACCGTCGCCCCCTGCTCCCGGAGCGCTTCCACAAGCAGCATGCGGACAATCGGTTCGTCCTCCACCACCAGCACGGTTCCCGGCGCCGGCTGCTGCGGCTGATCGGGGGCCTTCACAGGGGCGGATGCGAGAGTTTCCGCTTCGTGAGAGCGAGGCAGGTACAGTTTCACGGAGGTTCCATGTCCCACTTCGCTGTCGATCCGGACATACCCACTCGACTGACGGGCAAAGCCATAGATCTGGCTCAACCCCAGCCCTGTTCCCTGACCAAGCGGCTTCGTCGTGAAGAATGGTTCGAAGGCACGGTCGAGAACGTCCGGCGGCATACCGGTTCCCGTGTCGGCCACCTCAAGCAATGTGTAGTCGCCGGGCCGCACTCCGGTCTCCAAAGCCGCCGCGGTTGCATCCAGATGGATGTTGACGCCCTGGATGGTGAGTTGTCCGCCATGGGGCATTGCATCGCGGGCGTTGATGGCCAAGTTCAGCAGCGCAGCCTCGACCTGGTTGGCGTCCGCCCAGATTGGCCACAACTCGGGAGCCAGCCGCGTCTCGACCCGGATCGCCTCGCCGACCGAACGTTCGATCAGGTCCCGCAGGCCAGCCACGAGCGTCTTGAGGTCGGTGCGCTCGGGTTGAAGCGGTTGTCGGCGGGAAAAGGCGAGCAGCCTTTGTGTCAGAGTCTTCGCCCGATCAACCGAGGTTCTGGCGGCGGTCACATACGCCTCGATGTCGCCATGCCCCGTCATGAGCCGCCGTTCGATGACCTCCAGACTGCCGCCAATGGCCTGAAGCAAATTGTTGAAGTCGTGCGCGATGCCGCCGGTCAGCTGGCCCACGGCTTCCATCTTCTGCGCCTGGAAGAGTGCCGCGCGGGTTTCTTCCAACGCTTCCTGCGCCAGCTTGCGTTCGGTGATGTCGCGGGTGACTTTGGCAAAACCGACGAGGCGCCCGTTGTCATCCCGGATCGCGTCAATGACGACGCTGGCCCAGAAGCGGGTGCCATCCTTACGGAGCCGCCAGCCTTCGGTTTCGAATTTTCCGGTTTGCTCAGCGGTGCGCAACCCTTGCAGCGGGATACCGGCGGCACGATCCTCAGCGGTGTAGAAGCGGGAAAAATGCTCTCCGATGATCTCCTCGGCAGCGTAGCCCTTCATTCGTTGGGCACCGGAATTCCAGTTCGTGACATGCCCGGTCGCATCGAGCATGAAGATCGCGTAGTCGACCACTCCCTGGACGAGCAGGCGAAAGCGTGCCTCGCTCTGTTGCAGAGCCTCCTGCGCCTGCTTGCGCTCGGTGACGTCGCGCGTGATCTTGGCAAAGCCAATCAGCTTCCCGGCGTCGTCACGGATGGGATCAATGATGACATGGGCCCAAAAGCGCGTGCCGTCCTTGCGGACCCGCCAACCTTCCGCCTCGAATTTTCCTTCGATCGAGGCGATGGAGAGCGCCCGCTGCGGCACTCCGGCACGCTGATCGTCATCGGTGTAAAAGCGCGAGAAATGCTGGCCGATGATTTCCGCGGCTGTGTACCCCTTGAACCGCTGGACACCCGGATTCCAGCTGGTCACGATCCCTTGCGGGTCGAGCATGTAGATGGCGTAATCGTGCACGCTGTTGACGAGCAGTTCGAATCGCCGCTCGCCCGACAGCGGCTCCCCGCCAACGCCGGTCGGCAACTCACTCTCCACCAAGAACTTCTCCGCAGCACGTCGAACGATGATGGCTACATTATCGCTGTTGCCGACGTCACTCAACGACACCGCATTTTGGGAAACCCAGGGTTGCTCGCACCTCGTACCAAGCCGGCAAGAGCGCACACCGCCTGGGCATCGACCGACCTGCGGCGCCGGGTGCAATCAGCCCACCCGCTCCGGCTTGGCGATGCCGGCGATGCGGATGATGGCCAGATCGCCGCGCTGATCGAGGGCTGCACAGTGCGTACGAAACGGAACAGGACGACCGGAGGGAAGTGAACCGCCTGTACGGCGGCATGAGCAGGGGAACGGGGCGAGCGGCCGAGAAGCTTCTCGCGCCCTTGTCGCATCAGTAACGGCCCGTGCCGTTTCCCCTCAACCAAAAGGGGAAACGGCACGCCGGGAACGAGGACTGCGATGAGGAAGGGGAACGACGTGCTTCGGCTCCGATACGGTCTCGCCATGAGCCACAACCAGATCCGGCGCAGCTCTCGGCCACGGTGAGGGAACCTCCGCAGCCGGCCACCGCACCGGCAAGGATGGGCTCGCGGCGGCGGCCCGCCCGCTTCAGATCAGAAGGCCGCGCGGAACAGCTCCTGGAAATCCGCCTCGCTGGTGTGGCGCGGATTCCAGCGGTTGTAATCGGCCACATAGCTGCGCCGGGCCATTTCGTCCAGCCGATCCTCGGTCACGCCCACATCGCGCAGGCGCGGCGGGATGCCGAGATCGGCGCACAGCGTCCGCAGGCCGTCCACGGCGGCCGCCGCGGCCTGGTCCGGGGGCAGACCGGCGGTGTCCACCCCCAGGATCTCGGCGACCCGGGCCAGACGCTCCGGCTTGGCCGGCACGTTGAAGGCCGCGGCGTAGGGCAGGCAGACCGCGTTGGCCAGGCCGTGCGGGACGGGGAACAGGGCGCCGACCGACATCGCCATGCAATGCACGTTGCCGAGGCCGGTGACGCCGAAGGACATCGCCGCCAGCGCCGACCCGCACAGCATGTCCAGCGCCGCCGGAACGTTGGTCCGGTCGGCGACGAAGGGGTGGATGCTGCCGGCGATCAGCGTCATCGCGTGCAGGTTCACAGCGTCGGAAAAGACCGTCGCCCGCTTGGACAGGTAGGATTCGAAGGCGTGCACGAAGGCGTCGACCCCGGCGTGCGCGGCGACATGGGCCGGCATCGAGCCGACCGCGAGGGGATCGAGGATGGCGACCTGCGCCGGGCTGAAGGCCGCGTGGCGGATGGCCATCTTGGTCTTGCGGGCGGTGTCGGTGATGACGCAGGCCCCCGACACCTCCGACCCGGTGCCGGCGGTCGTGGGCACGGCGATCAATGGCAGCGGACGGATCGCGAACTTTTCGATCCCCTCATAATCGGCGATCCGGCCGCCGTTGGTCATCAGGATGCCCACCGCCTTCGCCACGTCGATGGTGCTCCCCCCGCCGATGGCCAGCAGCGCCTGGGCGTCCTGCTCGCGGCAGCGTTCGTAGGCGGCCTGCACCGTCCAGTCGCCCGGCTCCGGTTCGATGCCGGTGAAGACGGACAGGGCGACGCCGCTGCCGGTCAGAAGCGCCTCGATCCGACGGAAGATGACGCTGTCGGCCAGGGCCGGGTCCAGCAGGACGAACAGGCGCACGGCGTTCCATTCGCGCAGGACGTCGGGAAGCTGCTCGTGCGCCCCGACGCCGAAGAGGATCTTCGTCGGGCAGGAGAAGGAGGAAACGGGGAAGGCGGACATGGCGGGGGCCTCGTGGTGCGGAAGGGCTCAGGAGCGGCGGGGCAGGGCGATGCGGGTGCAGATGTTCTTGACCTGCGTGTAGGACAGCAGTGCGTCGAGACCCTTTTCACGCCCGAAGCCGGACTTGCGGTACCCGCCGAAGGGAAGCTCCACGCCGCCACCGGCGCCGTAGCAGTTGATGAAGATCTGCCCCGCCTTGACGGTGCGGGCCAGCCAGTTGGTCGCGCCGACGTCGCGGCCCCAGATGCCGGCGACCAGCCCGTAGTCGGTCGCGTTGGCGAGCGCCGCCGCCTCTTCGACCTCGTCGAAGGGGAGGATGGTCAGGACCGGGCCGAAGATTTCCTCCCGATGGACGCGCATCTCCGGGCGCGCGCCGTCCAGCAGCGTCGGCGACACGAAGTTTCCGTGGCTGAGGTCGGCGCCGGGCAGGGGCGTCCCGCCGGTGATGACCTCCGCTCCCTCGTCGCGGGCGATGCCGATGTAATCCAGCACCTTGCCTTGCTGGGCGCGGCTGACCAGCGGGCCGATGTCGGGGTTTTGCAGGCCGGGGCCGACCTTCAGGCTGCGGCAGAGCGCCGCCAGCCGGTCGACCAGTTCACGGTGCCGGGCGCGCTGCACCAGGACGCGCGACCCGGCCGAGCAGGTCTGGCCCGAGTTGGGAAAGGCCGCCTTCAGGAGCACCGGCAGCGCGTCGTCGAGGTCGGCGTCGGCCAGCACGATGTTCGGCGACTTGCCGCCCAGCTCCAGCAGCACCGGGACGATGTTGTCCGCCGCGGTGCGCATCACCTGGGCGCCGGTCGCGACCGACCCCGTGAAGACGACCAGATTGACGCCGGGGTGCGCGGCGAGGGCGTAACCCGCCTCCTGCCCCAGACCCGGAACGACGTTCAGCACGCCGGGCGGCAGCCCCTCCTCGTGGCAGATGCGGGTCAGCTCCAGCACGCTGAGGCAGGCCAGCTCGGCGGGCTTCAGGACCACCGTGTTGCCGGTCGCCAGCGCCGGCGCCAGCCCGCGGGAGGCGATCTGCAACGGGTAGTTCCAGGGGACGATCTGCGCCGTCACGCCCAGCGGCTCGCGCACCGTGAAGTCGGCATAGTCGGGGCCGAGCGGGATGGAGCTGCCCAGCACTTTGTCGGCGACGCCGGCGTAATACTCGAAGAAGCGCGCCGCGGCGACCGCGTCGGCCTGGGCCTGGGCCAGCGGCTTGCCGGTGTCCTGGCTTTCGATGCGGGCGAGGCGGTCCTGCTCCTCCAGGATGCGGCGGGCGATGGCGTGAAGGACGCGGCCGCGCTGCACCGGTACGCAATCGGCCCAGCCCGGCAGCGCCGCCTGCGCGGCCCGCACGGCCTCGTCGATGTCCGACGCGCCGCCGCGGGCGATGCGCGCGAGGACGGCGCCGTCGGCGGGATCGAGGATCTCCAGCGTCTGGCGCGAATGGGCCGGGCGCCATTGGCCGTCGATGAAGCAATCATAGGAAGGCAGGGGCATGGTGGGCATCCGAATTTTGAGTGTGGCAGGGCCGCCGATCGGCGGCCGATTGGGATAAGCGCCGCCGGTCAGGCCGCGTGATGGGCGAAGTCGCCGCCGAGATAGGCTTCGCGGATGCGGGGATCGCGGCGCAGCGCGGCGGCGGCGCCCTCCAGCACGATCGACCCGCCTTCCAGCACATAGGCGCGGTCGGCGATGGCCAGCGCCTGGTTGGCCATCTGCTCGACGAGCAGGATGGTCATGCCGTCCCGGCGCAGACCGACGAGCGTCCTGAAGATGTCGGCGGTGATGATGGGCGCGAGCCCAAGCGAGGGCTCGTCGAGAATCAACAGCTTGGGTTCCGTCATCAGGGCGCGGGCGATAGCGAGCATCTGCTGCTCGCCGCCGCTCAGCGTGCCGGCGATCTGGTCGCGCCGTTCCAACAGCCGGGGGAACAGCGCGTAGAAGCGGTCGATGTTGGCGGCGATGCGCTGCGGCCGGCCGCGCAGCAGATGCCCGCCGAGCAGCAGATTCTCGTGAACCGTCTGGTCGGTGAAGATCTGCCGCCCCTCCGGGGCCATGGCGACGCCCAGCGCGACGCGCTGCGGGGTGTTCAGCCCGTCGATCGGTCGGCCGTCGAAGGTCACCCGCCCCGCCGCCGGGATGAGGCCGGTGATGCCGCGCAGCAGGCTGCTCTTTCCGGCGCCGTTGGCGCCGATCAGGGCGACGATCTCGCCGGCCCCGACCCGGATGGACACCCCGCGCAAGGCGCGGATCGGCCCGTAGGAGACGCTCAGGTCGGTGACGGTCAGCATGGGCGCTCCTCCTTGTCCAGTTCCGGCCCGTCCGGAGCCGGGCTGTCCTCGCGGCCCAGATAGGCCTCGATGACGCGGGGGTTGGTCTGGATGTCGCGGGGCGCGCCTTCGGCGATCACCACGCCCCGATCGAGGACGACGATCTCGTCGGAGATCCTCATCACCAAGCCCATGTCGTGCTCCACCATCAGCACCGCGACGCCGAGCTGGCCGATGCGCTTGATGAGTTGCCCAAGCTCGGCGGTCTCCCGCGGGTTCAGGCCGGCGGCGGGCTCGTCCAGCAGCAGCAGGACCGGGTCTCCGGCCAGCGCGCGGGCCAGCTCGACGCGGCGTTGCAGGCCGTAGGGCAGGCTGCCGGCCAGCGCCCCGGCGTGCTCGCCCAGGCCCACGAAGTCCAGGACGGCCTTCGCCTTGGCGACGGCATCCTCCTCCCGCCCGGTCACGCCGATCCGCGCATGGGCGCCGATCAGCACGTTGTCCAGCACCGTCATGGAGCCGAACAGACGCAGGTTCTGGAAGGTGCGGGCGATGCCGCGGGCGGCGCGGGCGTGGGCCGTGCCGCGGGTGATGTCCTGACCGGCCAGCCGGATCGTCCCGGAATCCGCGGAGATGACGCCGGTCAGGATGTTGATGAGGGTGCTCTTGCCGGCGCCGTTGGGACCGATCAGGGCGTGAATCCGGTGGGCGTGCAGCCGCAGCCCGACCTTGTCGGCGGTCACCACGCCGCCGAACGCCTTGCTGACGTCGGTCACCTCCAGCAGGGGGCCGGCGGACGGCTCCGCCCGGCCGCGCTCCATCGCGGTCAGCGGGGGAGTCTCCACCCCATCCAGGACGGCCATCCGGCGGGGCAGGACGCGCGCGATTGCGCCGGCGACGCCCGTCGGCATCAGGTAGAGCGCGAACAGCAGCATCGCCCCGTAGATGAAGTGCTGCACCGACGGCCATTGCGCCAGGAACACTTCGGTCAACGTGAGGATCGCCGCACCCGCGATGGGTCCGTAGATGTTGCCCGCCCCGCCCAGCAGCACCAGCAGAAGGATGAAGACCGACAGGTGGAAGGTCACGAAGTCGGAATTGAAATACTGGTTCTGCTGCGCCACCAGCGCGCCGCCCAGCCCGCACAGCGCGGCGGCCAGCACGAAGGCGAGCGTCTTGTAGCGGTAGACCGAGATGCCCGCGCACTCCGCGGCGATCTCGTCGCTTTGCAGCGCCAGCAGCGCCCGGCCGAAACGCCCGTTCAGCAGATGCGAAAGGACGAGATGGACCGCCACGCCCAGCACGATCACCAGGACCACCCAGTGCTTGAGCGCGAAGGGCTCGTCGCCCAGCGCCAGCGGGGCGATGCCGTAGATCCCCTGGGCGCCGCCGAACAGGTCGGTCCATTCGGTCACCAGCTTCTCCACCACCAGCCCGAAGGCCAGCGTGACCAGGGCGAGGCTGGGTCCCTTCACCCGCAGCGACGGCAGGGCGATCAGCACGCCGACCGCGGCGGCCACCAGCGGGGCGGCGGCCAGCGCCAGCGCCGGCGGGACCTCCAGCCGGGTCGTCAGCAGGGCCACCGTGTAGGCCCCCGCCGCGAACAGCCCCGCCTGCCCGAGCGACTTCTGCCCGGCATAGCCGGCCAGCACGTTCATGCCGGAGGCGCAGATGTAGTAAACGCCGGCCATGAAGGCGACGTAGAGGTAGAAATCGTTGCTGAGCGTCAGGGCGAGCGCCACCAGCGCCGCGCCGATGCCCAGGGCCGGAGCCGCCCGCAGCAGGGCGAAGCGGCGGGCCGCCGGCCGGAGTACGGAGGCCTCCATCATACCTTTTCCACCAGCTTCCGGCCGAACAGGCCGTTGGGCGCCATGGCCAGCACCAGGATGACCAGGAGAAAGACCATGATTTCCCGCCATTGCGCGCTCCACAGGGCCGTGAGGGACTCCACCAGACCGATCAGCAGGCCGCCGGCCATGCAGCCGCGCGGGTTGGTCAGGCCGCCGATGATCGCCGCGGAGAAGCCCTTCAGGGCGATGATGACCCCCATGAAGAGGGAGGCCGACAGGATCGGCGCGACCAGCACGCCGCTCAGCCCGGCCAGCGCCGAACTGGCGAGGAAGGCCATCGCCATGACGCGGGGCACGTCGATGCCCATCAGCGCCGCGGCGTCGCGGTTCAGCGCCACCGCCCTCATGCAGCGGCCAATGGCCGTGCGGCGCATGGCGACGTCGAACGCCCCCAGGATCGCGAAGGCGAGGACCAGCACCACCAGTTCCTGCGAGCGGAAGCCGGCCTCGCCGACGCGGAACACCTCGTCGCCGAAGGGGGCGGGCAGCATCCGCGCTCCCAGCCCCCACACCGACAGGGCGGCGCTTTGCAGGACGATGCCGAAGCCGATCGTGCTGACCACCCAGGACATGCCCGGCTTGCCGGCGAAGGGCCGGATCGCCGCCAGATACAGCGGCAGCCCCAGCACCCCCATCGCCAGCGCCGCGGCGACCGCCGCCAGCGCGTAGAGCCAGACATAGCCGACCGCGTCGGCGCCGAGCGCCGCGGTGAGCACCCCCACCGTTCCCAGCCCGACGAAGGCGCCGACCGAAACGAAGTCGCCCTGCGCGAAGTTCAGCGTCCGCGTGGTGGTGTAGGTCAGGTTGAAGCCGAGGGCGATCAGGGCGTAGACGCTGCCCAGCGTCAGCCCGCCGATGATGGCTTGCAGCATGGGGTCACCCTCCGTGACGGTTGGCAGGCCGCGTCACTTCTTGAAGTCCGCCGGTTGCAGCCCGGCCAGCACCGGGTCGTTGAAATCGACGACCTTGCCGTCCTTCCAGCGCGACCAGTGATAATCCGCCGCCGTCAGCCCCTCGTGCTGGGTGGTGGAGAAGGGCTTGTCGTAGGTCTTGACCATGCCGGCGACCGGCTTGTTCAGGGACTCCAGTGCGGCGCGCACCGCCTCGCCCTTGGTGTCGCCGGCCTGCTCGGCCGCCGCGGCCCACAGCAGGACCGTGTCGTAGGCCTGCGACGCCGCCCAGAACATCGACGGATTGGCCAGCTTCGGGCCGATCCGCGCGAACAGCGAGTCCGCTTCCGCCGACTTGCGCTCGCTGGAGGTGGTCAGGAAGACCGGCCATTCCATCAGCTTCGGCCCGGCGACCTCGGGAAAGCCGCTGAAGGACGCCGCCCAGGTGGTGAAGACCTTCGGGAAATAGTCCAGCTTCTCCATGCTGCGCACGAGATGCCCGAGCGGCGCCGCCTGCGCCCAGACAACCAGCGTGTCCGCACCCGCCGCCTTGGCCTTGGACAGCTGCGAGGTCATGTCGGTGTCGCGGGCGTCGAATTTCTCGATGGAGACCGGCTTCATGCCGTGCAGCGCCGCGATCTGCTCCAGATCCTTCAGCCCCGCCTGTCCGTAGCCGGTCGTCTCGACGAAGAAGCCGACCGCCTTCGCCTCGGGGTTCTTCTTCACGTAGGCCAGCAGGGCGGCGGCCTGCTCGCGGTCCACCATGGACACGCGGAACAGGTAGTTGCCGCTGGACGGCCCCTCGGTGATGGCCGTGCTCGACGCGCTGGAGACCAGCACCGGCATGCGCTTCTGGTTGGCGATGTGTTTCCAGGCCAGGGCGTTGCCGGAATTGGTCGGGCCGAAGACGACCGAGACCTTCTCGCGGTCGATCAGGTCGGTCATGTTCTGGATCGCCTTGGGCGGCTGGCCCAGGTCGTCGCGGACCAGGAATTCGAGGGGGCGGCCCAAAACGCCGCCGCGCTTGTTGATGTCCTCGACCGCGGCGCCGATGCCGAGCACGCCGATCTGCCCCGATTCCGCCGACGGCGAGCCGGAAATGTCGCCGTTGTAGGCGATCTTGATCGGATCTGCGGCCTGGGCCTGGACCGCGGCGGACATGAGGACGGCGGCGGCGGCGCCCAGGAGTGCCGTCAGGCGCGGGCGCGCGGGCGCCGTATTCGTGGACGCTGTCTTCTTCTTGGTCATGGGCGTTCCCCTCCATATTGGTTGTTGTTCTGCCGGTTGCGGTTCGGCAGTTCGAGATCGAGCAGGGCGGAACTCAGCGCCTTGCCGTGGGCGTCCAGGGCGAGCGAGCGGGTGACCCCGCCGCCGAGCGCCCCGGTCAGCACGAAGTTGAGCGCCCCCAGGGTCGGCAGCTCGTAGCGGGTCACCGTTCCGGTCACGATTCCCTGGAAATGCGTGGCGACGCTCTGGGCCGTCAGATGCTCCGCCAGGAACGGGTAGTCGGTCTCGTCCAGCGCGATGACCGAGATGTTGGAGATGTTGCCCTTGTCGCCGGAGCGGGCGTGCGCGATGTCCCGGAGTTTCATGGCTTACGCCTCCAGCAGGGTGACCGAGGTGCGCACGGCGCTTTCCGGCAGCAGGGCGGAGGCGACGGCGACGATCTCGCGCGCCGATTTCCAGGCGCCGCCGCCGCCCGCCGGGCCGTTGGTGTAGAGGGTTTCGACCTCGTTCCCGATCCGGGCCGCCTCCTCCAGCGTGGCCGTCCGGCCGGCCACCCGCAGGCGGACCTCGTAGGGCGTGTGGCCGCGCGACAACCGGTCGCCGTGCAGCGCGTCGAGGCCGATCAGGTCGAACTGCAATTCCTGGGTCCGCACGCCGGTCAGGGCCAGCCGCTCGCGCACGATGTCCAGCGCGAGCCGCCCACGCTCGACCGCTCCCGGTCCGGCGTAGGAGATCTGCCCCTCGCCGATGCAACTGTCGATGTAGCCGATCGACAGCTTCAAAAGCCCGGTCCGCGCGGCGCCGCGCCCGCCATGGACGCGCACCCGGTCCGGCCCGTCGCCTTCGACGCGGGCGGCGGAGAAGTCGGCGACGACGTCCGGCTGGTAATAGCGGGCGGGATCATGGATTTCGTAGAGAAGCTGTTCCTTCACCGTCGCCGGCGTGACGCAGCCTCCGGTTCCCGGCAGCTTGGTCAGCGCGAGCGTGCCGTCCGCGTGGATCTCGCCGATGGGAAAGCCCAGTCGGGCCAGTTCCGGCACGTCCTTGACGCCAGGGTCCGCGAAATAGCCGCCGGTTACCTGCCCGGCGCACTCCAGCAGATGCCCGGCCATGGTTCCGCGCCCCAGCGCGTCCCAATCGTCCATCCGCCAGCCGAATTCATGGATCATCGGAGCGAGGAACAGCGCCGGGTCGGCGGCCCGTCCGGTGATGACCACGTCGGCCCCGGCGGCCAGCGCCTCGACGATGGGGGCGGCTCCGATGTAGGCGTTGGCCGAAATCACGCGGTCGCCGAGCCCGCGCAGGGTGCCGCCGTCCTCCAGGGCGACGTCAAACTCCCGCGCGACCGCCAGCACGTCGTCCCCGGTCACGGCGGCGATCCGCAGCCCATCCAGCCCCAGCGAGCGAGCGACGGCCCTTGTCGCCTCGGCGGCGCCGAGCGGGTTGGCCGCTCCCATGTTGGTGATCAGCCGCACCCCGTTGCGCCGGCAGGCGCCGAGCACGGCGGACATGCGGACCGTCAGCAGCGGGTCGTAGCCCCCGGCGGGGTCGCGCTGCCGCGCCTGCTGGGCCAGGGCGATGGTCCGCTCGGCAAGGCATTCGAAGACGAGGTAGTCGAGGCCGCCCCGTTCGGCGAGATCGATGGCCGGTTCGATGCGGTCGCCGGAATAGCCGGCGCCGGACCCGATCCTGATGCGGTGCATCGACGGTCCTCAGCGCGGCGAAGGGACGGCGCGGGACGCGGCGGCGCCCATGGCGGCTTGGGCGCCGCCGGTGATCGAGGCTGGCATGGTCTCCCCCCTGCATTCTTGTTCGTTCCGGTTCGGCCGCTCCGGCGCGCCGCACCGGCGGGCGGCTGAATTCCGCTGTATGCAAACCATCCTTGCCGAGATTGTTCGCACGAACAATTGAATTGATTCAATGTCAGTAATAGAGTTGAGCTATGGATCTCAGCCTCCGCCAGATACGCGCCTTTCTCGCCGCCGCGCAGACCCGCAGCTTCACGCGGGCGGCGGAGTCGCTGCACGTCGCCCAGCCGACCCTGACCGTGCAGATCCGGCGGCTGGAGGAGGCCCTGGCGGTCAAGCTGTTCGATCGCAACACCCGCTCCGTCGAGTTGACGCGCATCGGCAGCGAACTGCTTCCGGTGTTCCAGCGCATGGTCCACGACCTGGACGCCGTGGTGGTCGACACGCATGAGATCGCCGCCATGCGGCGCGGGGTGGTGCGCGTGGCGGCGCTGCCGACCATTGCGGCGGGGGTGCTGCCCGACGCCATCCAGTCCTTCCGTGAACGTCATCCCGGCGTGACCTTCGTTCTGAAGGACGTCATCGCCAGCCGCGTGCTCGGGCTCGTCCGGTCGGAGGAGGTTGATCTTGGAATCACGGGGGGCGAGGCGAAGGGGCAGGACATCGACACGGTGCTGGAGGTGCGCGACCGGATGCACATCGTCTTCCCGCAGGGCCACGCCGTCGGCGATCTTCCGCGGGTGACCATCGAGACGCTGGCCGAGGTGCCGCTGGTGCTGATGGACCCGGCGACCAGCGTCCGCGAAATCGTCGACGAGGCGTTCCTGTCCGCCGGACGGATCGCCAAGCCGGTTTGCGAGGCGACCTACATGATGACAGCCATAGCCATGGTGCGGGCGGGGTTGGGCTTGACGATCCTGCCGGGCTCCGCGCGCGAGATCGCCGCGGAGCCGGCGCTGCGCTCGCGTCCCATCGATATGTTCGGCTTTTCCCGTCCCGTCAGGGTCATCCGCAAGACGGGGCGGTCCCTCCCGCCGCTGGCCGAAGCGTTCCTCGATCACCTCTGCTGTGTGCTGAACGATTGCAGGACGTTTCATCGGGAGGGGTGAACGGCGCTTACCCCCGGAGCATGGCTTCCGTCGGTCCGGAACCGGCGCGGCGCCGCGAGCGGCGGATGAGTTGCGATCAGGAGGGCATTGTCAACTCGCTGGCAGGCGGACGGAGCGAGTGCCCAATTCGCTCCGGGGACGGCTGATGGTCCACCTCGTCCTCGCCGCCGCCGATCGGCATCTCCCCCCGCAATCGTCATGGAACGGCCCTGTCAGGGGGCGTGAACCGCAGCGCGGAGAGCCCCTGGGAGCCCTCCGCGCGTGGTCACGATGAGGAGCCGCCGCGGATGCGTCACGTCAGGACGGGGCGCGCCCTGGCTGCGTCCACGAGCTTCAAGACGCCCGCCAGCGCCCAGGAGCCGAGGGTCACCACCGCGAGGGCGATGGCGAGCGGGCGGTCGAAGAACACGGACACCTCTCCGCCGCTCTTCAGCATGGACGTCATGAAGGTCTGCTCGATCACCGGCCCGAGAATCAGGCCGAGCACCGCCGGAGCCATGGGGATGTCGTTGGCTTCCATGAAATAGCCGAGCAAACCGACAATGGCGATGATCCCGACCGCGAACAGCGTGTTCTCGACCGAGAAGGCCCCGACGATGCAGAAGAGCAGGATGATCGGGGTCAGATAGGCCGTCGGGACCTTCAGGATCAGGCCGAAGGTGCGGATGCACAGGATGCCCAGCGGAATCATCAGGATGTTCGCGACGAAGAAGATCGCGAAGATCGAGTAGATCGCCGTCGGGTTGTTGAGGAAGATGGTCGGGCCGGGGTTGAGGCCCTTCAGGAACATGACGCTGATCACGATGGCGGTGATCGCGTCGCCTGGGATTCCGAACACGGTCGCCGGGATGTAGGCTCCCCCCAGGGCGGCGTTGTTCGCCGCGCCGGCGGAGACGAGGCGTTCGACCTTCTGGTCGAGGGCGTTGGGGTCCTTGCCCTTTTGCGACCGGCGGGTGACCGCGTAGGAGATCCATGCGGCGATGTCCGCGCCGGCCCCCGGCAGAGCGCCGACGAGCGTTCCCAGCGTGCTTCCGCGCAGAACCTCGCGGCGGTGTCGCCACATCAGGCGGCCCATGCCGGCGCTGACCGAGCCGACCGCCGGCTGCGCCCGCCGTTCGCCGGTTGCCGGAAGCGTCACGGTGCGCAGCAGCTCGGAGACCGCGAACACGCCGATGAGCAGCGGAATCAGGCCGAGGCCGCCGAGCAGATTGGTGACGCCGAAGGTGAAGCGGGGAGTTCCGGAGACGGGGTCCATGCCGATGGTCGACAGCCCCAGCCCGAACAGCAGGGCCGCCACCCCCTTGAGAAGCGACGAGCCGCCGACGAACGTCGCGCAGCTGAGGCCCAGGACCGCGAGCCAGAAATATTCCACGCTGCTGAACTGAAGCGCCAGCTCGGCGAGGTTCGGAGCCGCCAGGGTCAGAACCACGGCGCTCAGCAGGCCCCCCAGGACCGAGGAGAACAGGCCGGCTCCGAGGGACAGCCCGGCCTTGCCTTCGTGCGTCAGGCTGTAGGCGTCGTCGGTGTAGGCCGCCGACGCCGGCGTGCCCGGCATGCGCATGAGCGCACCCGGAATGTCGCCGGCAAAGATGGCCATGGCGGAGGAGGTGATGATGGCCGCGATCGCCGGCACCGGTTCCATGAACATGACGACCGGCACCAGCAGGGCCGTGGCCATCAGCGCGGTAAGGCCGGGGATCGCGCCCAGCACCAGCCCGTAGATGGCCGAAGCGACGATCACCAGCAGCAGGTGGACGTCGAGCAGGACGCCGAGAACGTCCGTTAGGATCACCATAGCAGCCACCCCGAAATGTTCTGAAGCGGTCCCCATGGCAGGGGTACGTGGAGCACGGAGGCGAAGATCGCCGTCAGCACGACGGCGGTGACGGCTCCCGCCGGCACGCTGCGGCGCAGGGGCTCACCGGATACGGCCAGCACGAGGACCATCACCAGGACGGCGGTGAGCAGGAAGCCAGCCGCGTCGACGATCAGCACGTAGAGGGCGACCGCGGCGGGGATGGAGCAGAACCGCACCCAGCCCTGCCTGGTCCGCGACCATTCCGGCCGGTGCCAGAGGGGTTCGGTGCGCAAGGTGCGGAGGCCGAGCAGCGCGATGAGCCCTCCGACGAGGATCAGCCCCGAGCCGATGAGCAGCGGGAAGAATCCAGGGCCGAACTTGAGGTGGCGCGGCGGCTTCAGGTCGGCCGCGTACTCGATCATCAGGACGCCGATCACGATGAAGAACAGGCCGACGAGGATGTCTTGAACTTTCATGGCGGATAGCCTCCACCGTCAGAAGGAATGCATGGTTTGCCCGGCCTCCCGCCGATCACTTGCCGTAACCGAGGGCGTCCATGACGCGGGCGGTGTCCTTCTCGTGCCGCAGCATCAGTTCCTCAAGCTGCTTGCCGTTCAGGTACTTGACCCCGAAGTTCGCCTTCGCCATGGCTTCCTTGTACGCCGTGCTCTGCGTCGCCTTGGCGACCGCGGCGTCCAGCTTCGCGACCACATCGGCCGGCATTCCGGCCGGACCGCCGAGGGCCCGCCAGGTTCCGCCGTCGACGGCGGTGCCGATGGACTGCTTGGTGGTGGGCGCGTTGGGGAATCCAGGCATCGGCTCGGGGCTCAGAACGGCCAGGGGACGCACGCGGCCGGCCGACATCAGGGCGGACGCCTCGGGCAGGGAGGCGGTCTGGAAATCCACGCCGCCCGCCGCGAGTTCGATGAGGCCGGGGGCGGCGCCCTGGCCCGGCACCCATTTGATCGCGGCAACGTCGATCCCATAGTCGAGCATCATGCCGGCCACCGGGATGTCCCACACGCTGCCGCAACCGCCGCTGCAATGAACCTTGAAGGAGCCCGGGGCGGCCTTGACCGCCTCCAGAGCCGTCTTCAGGTCCTTGAAGCGGGAGCCGGAACCGACCAGAAGGGAGGAGGAATCGCCGTTGAAGTTGGCGATCGGCGTGAAGTCCCTGGCCGAGAAGTCGGCTTGTCCTGTCGCCTTGTACCCGGCGTACGGGAAGAGCAACCCGACGGTGTAGCCGTCGGGCGTGGCGTTCTTGATCGCGGTCAGGCCGACCACGCCGCCCCCCTGGCCCTGGTTGACGATGGTGATCGGCTGCCCAAGGATGTCCTTCAGTTCCCGCGCCAGGATGCGGGTCGTCGTGTCGCCGCCGCCGCCGGCCGCCGCCGGAACGATGATGGTGACCGGGCGCTCGGGGTATTCGGCCTGCGCCGTGCCGGCCAGTCCGGCGAAAGCCATCAGAACGGATGCAAGAACGCTGAAACGCATGGATTTTCCTCCCATTGCCGTCCGACGCGCGCACGCCATCGGATCGATGTCTACTTGTTGTACCCGACGGCGTTGATCGCGCGTGCGGTCTCCTGCTCGTGCTGCTCCATGAAGGCCTTCAGCTCGGTCCGCCCAAGCCAGGCCGCCCCGAACCGGCGCGCCTTCATCTCGTGCTGGAAGCGGTCGCTGTCGAACGCGTCCTTGACCGCGGATTCGATCCGCGCCACGAGCGCGGGGTCCATGCCAGGGGGGCCGGCCAGACCGCGCCAGGTGCCGCCGCTGTACGGCTTCCCGACCTGTTCGCCGACGGTGGCGACGTCCGGGTAGCCCTCGACGCGCGTCTCGCTCATCACCGCGATGCTGCGGACCCGGCCCGCGTCGCGCAGCGCGTCGACCTCGGGAAGCGAGCACAGGACGACATCGACGCCGCCGGAGGCCAGTTCCTGCAGTCCGGCCGCCGACCCGGCGGCGGGAATCAGATTGAGCCGTTTGGCATCGACACCCTGGTCGAGAAGCAGGGAGATGAAGGGAATGTCCCAACTGGCGTTGCACGTGCCGCCGCACGAGATGCGGAGCGAGCCGGGGTCCGCCTTCAGCTTGGCCACGATGTCCGCCACGCTCTTCAGCGGGGAATTCTGCGCAACGTGCACCGCCGCGGGATCGGCGTTGAACTGGGCGATCGGGGTGTAGCTCGCCGACGTGAAATCGGCCTGTCCCAGCAGCCTGTACTGGGCGAACGGGGCGATCTGGCCAAGCGTGTAGCCGTCGGGCTTGGCCGTCGTATAGGTCGTCATCCCGACGACGCCCGACGCCTGAGGCTGGTTCACGACGTTGAAGGGCCGGCCGAGCTTGGCTTCGAGCTCCCTGGCGAGCAGGCGCATCGTGTAGTCGCTGCCGCCTCCGGCCCCGGCAATGACGATCAGCGTCACCGGCCGCTCGGGCCATTCGGCAAGAGCCGGCGCGGCCCCCGCAAGACACGTCAGCATGGCAAGGGTGGCCGCCGTCCCGCGGCCGAGCCTGCCTGTGGCCAGTCCCATCATGAGCGTCTCCTCCAAGACATGCCGCAGGGCGGTTCGGTGCCCTGCCTTTTCTGCCGTATCCCACAATACGGGATGTTCGTCAAGCGAACATCTTGTGTCGTGGCAGATTAAACAAGCTTGTTCCGCGTTGACAGGCGATGGGTGCTGAAGGTAAATACCGCATTGTGGGATAAGCAAAGAGGAAACGTCCAAATGTCAACTTCGCTGAGCGGCATCATCCCCCCCCTGGTCACACCGTTCACGGCCGATGGGGAGATCGATGAGGCGGCGTTCCGCGCCCAGGTCCGGTTCATGCTGCAAAAGGGCGTCCACGGCGTCTGCGTCGGAGGAAGCACCGGCGAGGGGCACACCCTCTCGACGGAGGAGCTGACGCGTCTCGTCGCCATTTCCTGCGAGGAGGTCGACGGCGCCGTCCCCGTCGTGGCGGGCATCATCGTCAACAGCACCCGCGACGCCATCGCCAAGGCCAGGGCCATGGCGCACCTGCCGGTGGCGGCCTTGCAGGTGACGCCCGTCCACTACGTCTTCAAACCCGACGAGGACGCGACGCTGGCGCATTTCCGCACGCTCGCGGGCGAGACTCAGGTGCCGATCGTCATCTACAACGTGGTGCCGTGGAACTACCTGTCGCCGTCGCTCCTGGTCCGCATCATGAAGGAGATCGACAGCGTCATCGGCGTCAAGCAGAGCGCGGGCGACCTCAAGCTGATGGCCGATCTGCTGAACGAGCAGGTACCGGGCAAGCTCGTCTTCACGGCGGTCGACGCGCTTCTCTACCCGTCCTTCGCGCTGGGAGCCCATGGCACGATCGCGGCGAACCCGGCCGCGGTGCCCGGCGTGACCGTCGCGCTGTGGAACGCCGTGCAGGCCGGCGACCATCCGCGCGCGCTGGAAATCCACCGGAGCCTGCTGACCTTCTGGAACACGATCAACGGCGACAACCTGCCTGGGTGCGTCAAGCATTCGCTCAGCCGGCAGGGGTGCGAGGTCGGCGTCCCGCGCCAGCCGATGCCCGCCGCCACCGAGGCGCAGAAGGCGCGTATCGATGCCGCCCTGCGCGAGGTGCTTCGTTACGAGGCCTCGCCGACAACGGTCGCGGCGGAATAGCGGCGTCAGCCGAAGCCACGGGATGCCGGCCACCCTCGCAGGCGCGCTTGCGGGGGTGGCATCCCCAGGGAGGGACGATGAGCGCGTCGACACGACTTGACCCCGGAGGGCCGGTTGGCCGATCTTTGCTCCGCCCTGCGCCTGAAGCGGGCGGAACCGGGCTCCACGACCAAGCCCGATACGCCTGTCCGGCAGGGGAGCAGAAGGAACAGGCATTCTTGAAGACGAACAACATCAAGTCAGCTGGAAAGATGCTCAGCGTCCTTGAATGTTTTTCCACCGTCGACCGCAGGCTGTCGCTTGCCGATGTGGCGCGCCGGACCAAGCTTCCGCGCAGCACGGCACACCGCCTCATCCTTACGCTCAAAGAAATCGGGTTTCTGGAACAGGACCACAGCCGCGACGAGTACCGGCTCGGCATCAAGCTCTTCGAGTTGGGATCGATCGTTCTGGCCAACATGGACGTGCACCGCGTGGCGAAGCCGTACGTGGATGCGCTCAGCACCCTGTCGCGGGAGACCGTCCACCTGTGCGTCTTCGACGGCATGAAGATGGTCTTCATCGAGCGGGGCGCAGGGGGCCGATCCGGCCCGAACAACGCGACGACTACGATGGAGGCGTCGCCCTGCCATTGCACCGGTGTCGGCAAGGCGACCCTGGCCTTCCAATCGGATCTGGTCATCGACCGCGTCCTTGGGATGGGGCTCCCGGCCTACACACGCAACACCCTCACCGACCCCGACCGGCTGAGGGAGGACTTGGCATCGATCCGCCAGCGCGGATACGCCATCGACGACGGTGAGATCGACATCGGCGTGCGCTGCGTCGCCGCGCCGATCCGCAACACCAGCGGGCATGTCTTCGCCGCGGTGAGCGTGAGCGGCCCCGCCACGCGCATGACGCACGAACGGGTGCAGAGCCTCGCCCCGGTCGTCATGAGCCACGCGGAGTCGATTTCGCTCCAGCTGGGCTACAGCAACGGTGACGGCGCCGCGGCGCCCGCACCCAACGCACCCATCACGTAACGGGCGGGGCCGGCCCTCGGCGTCCGGCCCCAAGCCCCACAAGCCTGCATCCGACCATCGAACCCTTCCAGTGACCGACGCGCCGGAGCGCTGCGGGCGGAGGGCTGCCATGGCGCGCGGACGCGGCGCAACGGGAGGAATCCATCGTGAAGAAGCTGATCAACGATCCCGCGCACTATGTGGACGAGATGCTCGACGGGCTGTGCGCCGCCCACCCGTCGCTCATGCGCGATGGACCGGCGGGGCGGGTGATCCGCCGCGCCGAAGGCGCCCGGGTGGGCAAGGTCGGCATCGTGACCGGCGGCGGATCCGGACACCTGCCCCTGTTCACCGGCTATGTCGGTCCGGGCCTCGTCGACGCCTGCTCGATCGGCAACGTCTTCGAAGGCCCCACCGTGGATTCCTGCATGGCCGCGATCAAGGCGGCGGATGGGGGGCGCGGTGTCCTGCGCCTGTACGGGAACTACGGTGGTGACCGCATGAACTTCGACATGGCGGGGGAGTTCCTGGAGGACGAGGGGCTGGAACTGAGCACGGTGCTCGGCACCGACGACATCGCCAGCGCTGCCCCCGCGGAACGGAGCAAGAGGCGCGGCGTCGCCGGCATCGTCTACGCCTACAAGATCGCCGGCGCCCGTGCCGACGAGGGCGCCTCGCTGGCCGAGGTGACCGCGGCGGCGGCGAAGGCCGTGGAGCGGACGCGGACCATCGGCTGCGCCCTCTCGTCCTGCCAGATCCCCGGTGCGGCGGAACCGTCGTTCCGCATCGCCCCAAGCGAAATGGAAATGGGCATCGGCATCCACGGCGAGCCCGGCATCTGGCGCGACACGCTCAAGCCCGCGGACGCCGTCGCGGACGAGATGGTCGACCGTCTCCTGGCGGAACGGCCCGAGGGACGTGGAAACCGCGTGTCGGTCCTGGTCAACAGCCTCGGCGCCACCCCCCTGGAAGAGCTTTTCATCCTGTACCGGCGCGTCGCGGAACGGCTGGACAAGGCTGGGCTGGTGGTCGTCCAGCCGCTGGTCGGGCCATACGTGACCTCGATGGAAATGGCCGGCGTGTCGCTCAGCCTTTGCTTCCTCGACGACGAGCTGGAACGGCTTCTCGCCGCTCCGGCGTCCTGCCCCTTCT
Source organism: Azospirillum sp. UENF 312511 (assembly GCF_058780635.1). Lineage (NCBI taxonomy): Bacteria > Pseudomonadati > Pseudomonadota > Alphaproteobacteria > Rhodospirillales > Azospirillaceae > Azospirillum > Azospirillum sp. UENF 312511. The sequence continues at coordinate 124,296 of NZ_JBSNCG010000005.1, forward strand.
GGAAGGTTGGTTGACCATGGGCCTGACCGTCACGCACATTGCCGCCGGTGTCGCCCTCGCGCACGCGCGCATGGCAACCCTTGAACAGGAACTCAACGCGGCCGACTCCCGGCTCGGCGACGGCGACACTGGCGGCATGTTGCGCCGGGTGCTGGATCTCATGGCCGCGCAGCGGATGGATGGGATTGACGATGTCGGGGTGAGCCTCGGCATCCTTGCCAAGGCCGCGGCGGCCGCCACGGGATCGAGCCTCGGCACCTTGCTCGCGACCGGACTCCTGACGATGTCGAAGAAGACGAAGGGACGGGCCGAAATCCCCTGGAGCGAACTGGCTCCTCTTCTCGAACAGGCGCGCGATGCCGTTATGGCGCGAGGCGGCGCGAAGCTTGGGGACAAGACCGTGGTCGATGCGCTCGACGCGGTTTCCTCGGCCGTGGCCGGTGCCGGGGATCAGGCCGCGATCCGCGCAAGAGCGGTCGCAGCCTGTGACGAGGCGCTCGTCCGCTTCCGGAACGAACCCTGCCGCATGGGACGGGCCCGCATGTATGCCGACAAGAGCATCGGCATGGATGATCCCGGCATGCTCGCCTTCGCGCGCCTCATCGAGAGCATCTGTCGGCGTGGTGCGTGAGGCACGGTCGGCCTGCTGGACCCGACAGTAAGGCAGGGCATGTCTCGACCACGGATGCGTGCCGGTTCGCTCGGTCAGGCATCCAATGGCGCGCCAGGGACCTCGGCCCAGGCCGCCAGGGGCGCGGCGCGGGGCCTGGATGATTGATCGGCGGCAACGCCGGAATCAATCGCACACGACGACGTCGGCGGACGAGAGGCGATGCAGCAGGTGTTCGCGGCGGCGTTTGTCGGGCGGCAGCAGCTCGTAAAGAAAGGTCTCGATCGACCTCCAGACCGAGTCCCAACCAAGGATGACGAAGCTCTCCTGCAAAATCCGGGTCATCGGACGAGCCGGAAAATTGTTGGAGATCTGCCAGGCAAGGAAAAGGCAGATGGACAGCACGACAAAGCCGATCATGGCCGCTTGACGCCACGTTCGGATCGACTCGCGATTCCTTTTCGCCTCGCCGATGGCACGGGCGGCGAAATGGCCGGTCAGTGCGGCGGCGGCATCGAACGGCGGACACCGCGTCATCTCTTCGGCGGGAAGATGGATCACGATGCGAACCGGCTGATTGGCCGACCTTCTTGGTGGCCATGTCTTCACCGCCTTCCAGGGTGTTCAGGGGGACCGGTCGTTGGGCAGCGGGTGTCCGGACGCTTCGCCGGACGCTTCATGCGCCAGGGTTTCCTCGATCCGCCCCAGCAGGTAGGGGAAGAAGGGGTTGGACGACATGCGGAGCAGGGCATCCATGCTCACGACCAGCGCTCCGCGCTCTCCCCGGGCGGCCACCGCGCCCAGATGGATGCCGAAATCCTCGTTGGGATCGGGGTGCAGGCCGTAAAGGGAATCGCTCGTCGGAAACGGAAGGGCGACGTGCGAGAGCGAATAGACGTCGAAGGGATAGACCAGGCCCAATTCCTGCTCCTGTTCCGTCTCGGTGCCGGCCTCCATCGTGCGCGCGACCACGTCGGGGCGCTCCGCATCGGCGTTGGTGATGATCGCGGTCCTGAACCGGCGGGGCGGATCGGGCAGGATGCGCGCCAGCATGGTGTCGGACGACGAACTCAGGAGCGGGCCGAACTTGGTGTTGCGGTTCACGTCGAACAGCACGAGTTCGCTGCCGTTGGCGGGCAGGTGGGCGTACAACCCGGACAGGATCGCGCGCGTACTGACGGTAAAATCCATCACGGACTGGAAGGTGAGGATCGGCGGAAGGCCGTCCAGCCGGCCATGGCCCGCAAGGTTTGCGATTCTGCCTTGAAGAGCCGCGGTCAGCAGATACGACTGCCGCGCGCCATTGACCGGAAACGAGTTGTACTTGAAGGGGTTGAATTCCGGCACCACGCCGAGCCAAGCGGCTTTCGCGAACGCGGGGAAGATCGCGGGCAAGCCGGCCAGCCCGGCGAAGCGTGCGAATGCGGTGATCCCGATCATGGGCGAGATCAGGACGATGCGGTCGGGGCGCTTCAGCCGGGCATCGTCGAGGGCGTCGAGCGCATACATCATCGCAAGCGCGCCGCCGTTCGAAAACCCGACGACGTGAAACGGTTGGTCCGGGGCGATGCGCCGCTGCGCTTCCCGCGCCGCCAGCCGGGTGGCCGCCAACCAATCCTCCCATTCGATGTCCGTCAGACCGGCAGGAACCGTGCCGTGTCCGGGCAGGCGGATGGCGATGGCGACGAAGCCGTACGCTTGATAAAGGCGGGCGATGTGACGAAGGCTGTAAGGGGAGTCGGTCAAACCGTGAAGGAACAGAACCGCTCCTTTGACCGGACCGTCGGGCTCGAGCACATAGGAACGGTTCCAGTCCCGCGAGAACCGCCCAGGGTAGATCGGGCTTCCGTCGAAGTACCGGTTGACTGGGACGCGCTCCCCTGGGGGCAGTTTCTGGGTGACTTCCGCCCGCACGCTGTCGAAAATGGCAGCCTCCGCCTTCATGTATTCGGTCCAGCCGCTGCTCTCCAGATCTTTTCTGTGCAGTTCCTGCGGAACGAAGGTGTGCCAAATCTCCAGCGGCAGGCCACGTTGCGAGTCATAGGCGCGCACAAGAAGAAGAACGACAGCACTCACGGCGAGCAGCACGATCATTCTTTTTACGATTTTGCGTACCCACAGCCTCATGAAGATATGGCTTTCGATTTCAGAGGATTCGCTTAGCCACCGCAAACCAGGGCAACCAGTTCGAACGCGCCCGGATTCATGGAAACCGAGGCGAGGCCGAACACGCCCAAGGCGATGGCCGTCTCGAGAGGCTCCCGTACACCGCCAGGAGCATCGCTTATTGCAAGCGGTCGTATGGGAATGTTGGCGTAATAATCATGCCGGAACGCGACTGGATATACCCATATTATGCAAATGGCATTGTCGACAAAAGACTTCCATAATGACTAATCTGGTCATTCATTATGAGTTATGGCGCTACACTCAATTTATGGCGGGGATTGCGGCAAAAATGCTTGATAAGAACGGAAATGCTGCTTGGCTAATGATGTTCAATGTATGAATAATTGACCTCTGAACAGATCACGGGCGGCCGCCGGACTCGGGGCGGAGAATGCGGGCTCGGGCTCCGGCCTGTTCATCATAAGGCGCAACCCGCTTGTTCGCCGGTCAGGCGGTCAGGGCAAAGCTGGGCGCCTCGCACCAGCTTGTGAAGGCGCGAGCGCGGGCGGCGCGATATTCAGTTGCGGAGATGCGGCGAAACACCCGCCGGATGTCGCTACCGCGGATAGCCGGCGAACTTGTTGACGGAGACGGAGGTCGCCGCCACCTGCACATGCCGCGCGAGTTCCTGCTCGGCCGTCTCCGGCGTCCAGCGCGTGGTGGGAACGGAAATGTTCAGGCCGGCGACCGCGTGCCCATGCTCGTCGGTGATGGCGGCGGCGACCGAGATGTCGCCCATCACCGTCTCGTTGGTCACCACGGCATAGCCTTTTTCCGCCGCCTCCTGAACGCGGGCGCGCAGGCGGCCGGGGTCGTTCACGGTGAAGGGGGTGAGCGGGCGAAGATCGGTGCGGGCCAGGATCTCCTCCTGCTCCTCCTCCGACAGGCGCGACAGGATGGCGGTGCCCGACGCGGTGAAGTAGGCGGGCAGCCGGCTGCCGACCATGATGTCGATGTTCACCAGATGCCGGCCGGGGAAGCGGGCGACGAAGACAATCTCGTGGCCGTCCAGCTCCTGCAGATTGGCGGTCTCGCCGACGCTCCGGCTGATCTCCAGCAGGTAGGGCGACGCCTTCTCGATCAGCTCGTTCGCCCGCAGGTAATTGTAGGAGAACTGGAGCAGCTTCGGGCTGAGCGCGTAGTTGCGCGTGCCGTGGACGCGCCGCAGATAGCCCAGCGTCTCCAGGGTGTAGACCAGCCGCTGGGCGGCGCTGCGGTCCAGCCCGGCCGCCTTGGCGATCTCGGACAACGGCATCTGCCGGTGCGGACCGTCGAAGGCGTGCAGGATCTGGAAGGTCTTCTCGGTCGAGCCGACGAACAGCGAGGACTCGCGCGGGTCGGCCTTCGGCTTCACGGTCGGCGCGGCATCGGCCTGTCGGGCGTCGCCGCCCGCCACGCCGTCCGCCATGCCGCCCGTTTTGGTGGTCTTTCCGGCCTTCATCGGTGCTCGTCCTCGCGTCGTCGGCATGGTTCGCCTACGCATAGCATCCGGCGGGCCGGATGCCACGCGCAAGCGTTGCCACCGGTCAGGCCACCGCGGCCGCCGGCAGCCCTTCATAGGTGGTCAGAAGGCGCGACAGCTCGCTTTTCAGCGCCTCGCGCAGCTCCGGCCGCGGCTCGCGCAGCGGCGGCAGCATGGCCGGGGCGTTCACGCCGATCAGGCCCATCACCGACTTCATCGGACCGGGGTTGGTCTCGGCGAAGGCAAGGTTCATCATCGGGATGAGGGTGCGGTGGACCTCCAGCGCCTCGGCGGTCTTGCCGGACGAGGCGAGGTCGAAGACCAGGCGCCAAGCGCGCGGCAGGAGGTTGGCCGTGACCACGATGCCGCCCTTGGCCCCGGCGGCCACATGCAGCGGGAACAGCGTGTCCTCGCCGCTCAGCATGGCGAAGGACGGGTCCAGCCCGGCCATCGTGCGCAGGAAATGGTACATGTCGGTGTTGCAGGCCTTCATGCCGACGATCCGCTCGTGGCGCGACAGCTCGTGCAGCACCTCCGGATCGACGGCGATGCGGGTGCGGTAGGGGATCTCGTAGATCAGGATCGGCACCGGCGACTCGTCGGCGTAGCGCAGGAAGTAGTCGCGGATGCCGGCCTGGGTCGGGTTGGTGTAGTAGGGCGTCAGGACCAGCAGGCCGTCCACGCCGGCCGCCGCGAAATCGCGGCCCGCGGCCAGGGCGTCGTGATAGCCGGTGTCGAGAACGCCGGCGATGACCGGCTTCTTGCCCGCCATCGCCTCGACCGTCAGCGCGGCGAAGCGGTTGCGCTCGGCTCGCGCCAGCGCGCCGTACTCGCCGGTGCCGCCCAGCGGAACCACACCGTCGATCCCCTGGCGGTTCAGCCAGGAGAACAGCGCCTTCGACGCCGCGACGTCGATGGTGCCGTCGGCGGTCACCGGCGTCGGGGTGGCGGGCAGAATGCCGCGGAGTTTGGTGGCGTCGAGCATGATGTATCCTTGGAAGTGCGAAGAGGTGGAGCGTCGGTTCCGGTGCGGATCAGGAGGCCAGGCTGCGCCGGCGCAGCCGGTCCGCGGCGTAGATCAGCACCGCGACGAAGACGAGCAGTCCGGTCGACACCGCCGCGATGACGGGGGAGACCTGCAGCGTCACCTCGTCCCAGAACTGCTTGGGCAGGGTGGCGCTGAGACCGCCCGACGAGAACAGCGAGATGGTCAGCTCGTCGAAGGAGGTGGCGAAGGCGAACAGGAAGGACGACAGCATGCCGGCCCCCAGGATCGGGAAGGTGACGTGGCGCAGTGCGGCCAGCGGACGGGCGCCCAGGCTCTGCGCCGCGAGGTCGAGCCGGGTGTCGTAGTTGCGCAGAACCGCCGTCATCGTCATCACCACATAGGGGACGGCAACGACCGTGTGGCCGATCACCAGACCCAGGATGGTGCCGACCAGCCCCATCTGGGCGAACAGGTAGAACATGCCAACGGCGATGATCATGCGCGGCACGATCACCGGCGACAGGATGAAGGCCAGCATCGCGCCCTTGCCCCGCATCCGGCTGCGCACCATCAGGAAGGCCGCCGGCACGCCGATCGCCATCGACAAGAGGCCGGTGCCGAAGGCCACCACCAGCGAGCGGGTCAGCGCCTGCATCCACAGCGGCGACTGGAACAGCTGCTCGTACCATTGCAGCGAGAAGCCGGTGGGCGGCCAGGCCAGACCGGCCTCGCCGAAGGACAGCGGAACCATCAGGAAGGCCGGCAGGCTGATCAGCACCAGCATCGTCCAGACCAGCGTCCGCAGGCCGGCGGACGGCATCTCGCCGGTGCCGCGCGGGCGGCGGCGCGGGAACAGGCCGATGAGCGCGTCGCTCGCGGCGCCGAGAAGCCCGAGCACCCGGCCGCCCAGCCGCCGCATGGCGGTGTCGCGGTTGTGCGCGGCCCCCGCGGTCTCGCCGGTCAGCGTCGCGAAGCCGAAAACGCGGTCGTAGAGCACGAACACCGCCAGCACCACCGTCAGCAGCAGCACCGAGATGGCGCCGGCGAGGCCCCAGTTCAGCGTCTGCTGGATCTGGTCGATGATGAGCTGGGTGATCATCGTCTCGCGCCGCCCGCCGAGCAGGGCCGGCACGATGAAGAAGCCGATGGCCGTCACGAAGACCATGATCGCCGCGGCGGCGACGCCGGGCAGCGACAGCGGGAAATAGACGGTCCAGAAGGCGGTGCCGGGGCGTGCGCCGAGCGTGCTGGCGGCGCGGGGCAGGGTGCGGTCGATGTTCTCCATCACCGCCAGCATGGTCATCACCGCCAGCGGCAGCATGGCGTGCACCATGCCGACCAGCACGGAGCCGAAGCCGTAGAGCAGGTCGATGGGCTGGTCGATGATGCCCATCGACATCAGCGTGCCGTTGATGACGCCGTTGCGGCCGAGGATGATGACCCAGGCGAAGGCGCGCACCAGGAAGCTGGTCCAGAAGGCCAGCAGCACCCAGAAGATCAGACGGCTCTTCGCCGGCCCCTTGGTGACGGAGATCAGGTAGGCGATGGGGTAGGCCCCGGCCACCGCGACCAACGTCGTCGCCAGCGAGATCTTCAGCGTGATCCACAGCACGGTGACGTAGAGGCTGGACGAGAAGAGCTGCTGGTAGGGCGCCAGCGTGAAGCCCTGGCCGTTGTAGACGCTGAGCGCCAGGAGCTGGCCGACCGGGAAGACCAGGAAGACGGTGAGAAGCAGGACGATGGGGGCGCCCATCAGCACCGGTTTGCGCCAGGCCGGTGGGGCGCCGCGCCGTGGGGCGGCGTGGGACATGGTCATGATCTGGTCGCTCATGTCAGGCCGCCTTGGCCGTGGTTGCGGGCATGGCCGCCGGGCCGCGGTCCGCGATCACCACGGCGTCGCGGCTGTCCCAGGACAGCGCCAGCACGTCGTCGATGCGGATCGCCTCGGCCTCGTTGCGGGTGGCGAAGGCCGCGACCAGCGGCGGCAGGGCGTCGTCGAGCGGCTGCATATAGACCTTGGTCAGGCTGCCGGTGACCATCACGTCGGACACCCGGCCCATCACGGCCGGCTCGTCGCCGGAAGGACGGGCGATGGTCAGGTTCTGCGGCCGGACCATCACCCGGACCGGGGAGCCCGGCGGCAGGTCTTGGCCGTTGGCCAGCGCGCGGCCCGGAAGGCCGGTGCTGCCCAGCCGGATTTCCGCCTCGTCGCCCATCCGCGGCCCCAGCGAGGCCGGCAGCAGGTTGGATTCGCCAAGGAAGTCGGCGACGAACAGCGTGCGCGGACGGAAATAGAGGTCGGCCGGCGTGCCCAGCTGCTCGATGCGGCCGGAATTCATCAGGCAGATGCGATCGGACATCGTCATCGCCTCTTCCTGATCGTGGGTGACGTAGACGACCGTGGTGCCCAGCTCGCGGTGCAGATGCTTGATCTCGAGCTGCATGTGCTCGCGCAGCTTCTTGTCCAGGGCGCCCAGCGGCTCGTCCATCAAGATGATCGACGGCTTGTAGACCATGCAGCGGGCCAGGGCGACGCGCTGCTGCTGGCCGCCCGACAGCTCGCGCGGGTAGCGTCCGGCGATGTGCGGCAGGTGGACCATCTCCAGCGCCTCGCGCGCGCGCTTCTTCGCCTCGGCCTCCGGGATCTTCCGCATCTTCAGCGGGAAGGCGATGTTCTCGGCGATCGTCATGTGCGGGAACAGGGCGTAGTTCTGGAACACCACGCCGATGTCGCGCTCGTAGGGCGGGGCGTAGGTCACGTCCTGCGCGCCGATGCGCACGATTCCTTCGTCGGGCGGAACCAGCCCGGCGAGCAGACTGAGCAACGTCGTCTTGCCCGAGCCCGACGGGCCGAGCAGGGTCAGGAATTCACCGTCGGCGACCACGAGATCCGTGGGGGCGAGCGCCACGAAATCGCCATAGCGCTTGGCGAGGCCCTGGACGGTTAGGCTGGACGACGACATGGCAGGTCTCCTCGCGTCGAAAAGAAAGTGGGGAAAAATGCGGGAGTCCCGCAACCGGCCCCGTCCTGCGGGCGGGTCCAGTTGCGGGTCCTCAGTCGGGACGGAGCGTCCCGGCGCCTCAGCTCAGCAGCCAGGCGTTGTAGCGCTCGAGCGCCTTCTGCTGGTTGTCCAGCCAGAACTGCGCGTTGATCTTGACGCCCTTCTCGATGTTGGCCGGGAAGGTCGGGCAGTTGGGGGCGATCGCCGCGTCGATGTGCTTGAAGGCGTCGGGCAGGGTGACGCCGGCCGGGAAGTACTTCACCAGCTCGGCCTGGCGCTTGGCATCGCAGGTGAACTTGATGAACTGGCGGCAGGCGTCGGCGTTGGGCGTGCCGGCCAGGATGGCCCAGCTGTCGAGGCCCCAGATGTTCTGGTCCCAGACGATGCCGACCGGAGCGCCGGCGGCGATCGCCGCCTGCGGACGCGACACCCAGGTCGGGACGAGATCGACCTCGCCGGAGATCAGCATCTGCTCGACCTGCGCGCCGCTGGTCCAGAAGATCGGGATGTCCTTCTTGATGCGGTCCAGCGCCTTGAAGGCGCGGTCGAAGTCGCAGGGATAGACCTCGCCGGTGGGCACGCCGTCGGCCATCAGCGCCTGCTCGATGGTGTCGAAGGGATGCTTGCGCAGCGCGCGGCGGCCGGGGACGCCCGCGATGTCGTAGAAGTCCTTCCAGGAGGTCGGCGCCTTGCGGTCCTTGAAGGCGTTGGTGCGGTAGGCCAGCACGGTGGTGTAGACGTTGGTGCCGACGCCGTATTCCGACATGTACTGCTTGGGAATGGCGGCGACCGCCGGATCGTTCTCCAGCCCGTGCTTCTCCAGCATCGGCTTGTCGCCGGCGGTCAGCATCAGGATGGCCGGTTCGCTGATCTTGGCCATGTCCCAGGTGTAGGACTTCGCCTCGACCATCGAGCGGATCTGCGCGGTCGGCTCGGCGTTGGCCTGGACGCCGACGACCTCGATGCCGGTGGCCGCGGTGAAGGGCTTGTAGAAGACCTCGCCATAGGCCTTGGTGTAGATGCCGCCGTCGTCGCGCACGACGATGCGCTTGTTCTGCGCGCGGGCCGGGCTCCAGATCGCCGGCATGGCGAGCGCCGCGGTGCCGGCGGCGCCGGCTTTCAGCAGGGTGCGGCGGGACCAGCCGGATTGGCGTGTGCTCATGTCGGAACTCCTCGTGATGGGCCGGGGCGGCGGATGGGGGCGGAAACGCGGAGATGATCAGCCGGGCGGCAGAAGCCGTCCGGGATTGAAGATGTTCTGCGGGTCGAGCGCCTGCTTGACGGCGCGCATCAGCGCCAACTCCGCCGACGGCTTGTAGCGGGCCATCTCGGCGAGCTGGACGCGGCCGACCCCGTGTTCGGCGCTGAAGGTGCCCTTGAGCCGGGCGGCCTCGTCGTTGACGGCGTGGCGCAGCGCCGCGGCGAGCACGTCGCGGTCGCCCGATGCGGCGGCCTCCCAGGCGTCGAAACCGAAGAAGGGAATGAAGTGGACGTTGCCGTCGCCGAGATGGGCGACGACGATCACCGGCAGGTCGGGCACCAGCGCGCGCACCGCCGCGGTGGCCGCCGCGATGAAGGCCGGCACCGCCGACAGCGGCACCGCGCAGTCGGTGGTCAGGCCGACACCGGCCTTCTTGTTGGCCTCCGACACGCTGTGGCGGATCTCCCACATGGCGTGGCGCTGCGCTTCGCTGGACGCCAGCGCCGCGTCGCTCAGCAGGTTGTCGGCGAAGGCGTCCTCCAGGATCGCCTGCAATTCGTCGTCGAGCGCCTCGCCGGAGCCGTTGTCCGACAGCTCGATCAGCACATGCCAGTCGGCCTCGCTCTCGATCGGGCTGCGGCGGCCGGGGACATGGCCGACCACCAGATCGAGCTGCAGGCGGTTGATCATCTCGAAGGCGGACAGCCGGGCCGCGCTGCGCTCCTGCACGCGGGTCAGCAGGGTCAGCGCGTCCTCCGGCGACGCCATCCCGACCCAGGCCACCGCGTGGCGCGTCGGCAGCGGGTGCAGCTTCAGCGTCGCCGCCGTAATGATGCCGAGCGTGCCTTCCGAGCCGATGAACAGATGCTTCAGATCGTAGCCGGTGTTGTTCTTGCGCAGGCCGTACAGGCCAGACCAGATGGTGCCGTCGGCCAGCACGACCTCCAGCCCCAGCACGTTCTCGCGCGTGTTGCCGTAGCGCAGGACCGAGGTGCCGCCGGCGTTGGTGGCGATGGTGCCGCCGATCTGGCAGGAGCCCTCGGCGCCCAGGCTGACCGGATAGAGCCGCCCGGCGGCGGCCTCCTGCACGGTGGCGAGGACGCAGCCGGCCTCGACCTCCATCGTGTTGTTCACCGGGTCGATGGCGCGGACCGCGCGCATGCGCGTCAGGCTGAGGATGACCGGGGCGGGTCCCGTTTCCGACGGAACGGCGCCGCCGCACAGGCTGGTGTTCCCGCCCTGCGGCAGGACCGGCACGCCGTGTCTGGCGCAGCAGCGCACCACGTCTGCCACCTGTCCGGCGTTGGCGGGACGCGCGAGGCAGAGCGCCGGTCCGCGATAGCGCCCACGCCAGTCCTCGGTGACGGCATCCAGGTCGGACGGGGCGGTCAGGACGGCGTCGGCGCCGATCAGGCTCGTCAGTTCAGCGATCACGTCCACGCGCGATCTCCTTGATCAATCCGGTGTTTAATCGATATACGATTACATCAACTGAAATATGATAGCTTGAGATTTGTTCGCCAACAAACCTCTTTTTGCGGAGAAGGCGAATTTTCGGTGGGCGGAAGGGTCGGCAAGGCCACCCCGCGTGGCCCGCACCGAGCAACCGTCCACCGCGACGTCCCATGCGGTGGCATCGGGGCCGGAGCGCGCCATGCGGACGAGGACGCCATGGACACGGCGCAGCAACGCCGTCTTGTGCCACTCGTCCAGGCCGCATTGGGCGCCCAGCCTGCTTGGCGGGGCGCGTTACCTGAGCAGAGCTGATTCCCAATAACAGCTTGCCAGCTCGACTGTCGGCGCGTTAATGACTGACGGTCAGTCATATTTGGGGCGCATGTTATGCCACGCACCAGCAAACCGGCCGATGTCCGATCCGCCGAAATCCTGAACGCAGCCGCCGGACTGTTCCGCCAGCATGGCGTCGGCGCGGTGTCGATCGACCAGATCGCTCGTGAGGCCGGTATCGCAAAGGGCACCTTCTATCTTCACTTCCAGTCCATGCGAGACCTGTTGGCGCGCATGGCGGAGGCGACGGTGACCGCCATGGCTGAGAATGTGGAGCGGGTCATCGCAACGTCCGAAAGCTCGCCGTACGAAACGTTGGTCCTCGCCTTGGCCGCGCTGAAAGCGGTGGAAGCGGATCATGCACCGCTGGCGCAGGCGCTCGATCACCCGGACAATGTCGACCTGCAGGAGCGGGCCAACATCGCGCTGGTCCTCAAGGTCGGCCCTTTGCTCGCCAGTGTGATCGAACGCGGCTGCAAAACCGGGGACTTCGCCGTCGAGGACCCGCTGTCGACCATTCAGTTCATTCTCGCTGGACAGGCTTTTCTGCTCGGAAACCCGCGCTTTGGCTGGTCGCAGGATGAGCACGGCGTGCGGCTGATGGCGACGCTGCGCCTGACCGAACGCGCGCTCGGCGCCCGCCCGGGCAGTCTCGTCTCGGCATTTCTGGCCGTTCTGGCCGGTGCGGCACCGGGTTCCGCCGAAGCGGGAAGCCTGCAATCATGACCGAAGATCAGATCATTCAACGCTACGACCGCCCTTGGACTTTCTATACCCTTGCGACGCTGGGCTCATGGACGGCCTGGGGAGGCGCGGTGTGGCTGAGCCATCGGGACGGAATCGGGCCTGCCAGCCTGACGGTCGTGGCCGCGCTTTTGTTGCTGGGGCTGCTATTTCCGTTCCTCACCGCTTGGCGGTTGACGCGAGGCGACCCGGTTCTGCGCGACGACCTGCGCCGCCGTCTGACCCGGCCCGACCGGCGGCAGTTGCGCTTTGCGACGCTGGGCGCGGGCATCATGCTCGGCAGCATCCTTCTGGCCCAGGCCCTGTCCCTGCTGCTCGGCTACAGCACCGAACAATTCCGCTTTGCGGCCCATGCCTCTTTTTCCGCAGGCATCCTACCGGGCTGGTTCCCGTTGGTTCTGGCGCCGATCATCGAGGAATTGAGCTGGCATTCCTATGGGACCGACTGCCTTAGGCGCAAGATGGCGCTGTTCTGGACTTCGATCGTCTTCGCCCTCTATTGGGCGGTTTGGCATGCACCGCTCGGCATGGTCGCTCATTATTATCAGGCGCAAGTCGCTGAAAGCGGCTGGTTGCACACACTGAACTTCGTATTGAGCCTGTTCCCCTTCGTGCTGATCATGAACTGGCTCTATTACCGTTCCAACCGCAGCATTCTTGTCGCCATCATATTCCACCTCAGCGCAGGTCTGTTCAACGAGCTGTTCCAGACCCACCCGGACACCAAGGTAATCCAGACGGGACTTCTCTTCGCGTTGACTGTGGCTATCATCATAGCCGATCCAAGCTTCTTTTTTGGCAAGACGGTCCGTGGCTTGCCGTCTGGGAAGTGGCTCACCGCGAAGTAGACTTTGAGCTTTTCCGGAAAAGCCCAGGTCAAAACCAAGCGTCTTCTGGCGGGCGATGAGGGTGGGGCAGACCGCGATGGCGATGACTTCGCCTTCTGCCGCCAGCAGCATCTGCGCGGAGCGTGACCTGACCTCGCTGATCCTCCTGTGCTTGGCCAAGCGGGTGCCGCTGCGGCATGAAGCGCCGGAGCGGCTCGCCGATTGGCGGAACCACGACAGAGGGTCCTGACGATCAATTAAACAATTTTGATTTGTTATATAAAAAACCAAAACACTATCTTTACAGTAGGAAAGAAGGATGATTATGCTCCGCTCGTGAGGTGATTACGGATCACCGCGAACGATCCGAATGAGGAGACATCAGGCATGCCGTTCCGTCCGTTGCACGACCGCGTCGTCGTCCGCCGTGTGGCGCAGGAGGAGAAGTCGAAGGGCGGGATCATCATCCCCGACACGGCCAAGGAAAAACCGCAGGAGGCCGAGGTGATCGCCGTCGGTCCCGGCGCGCGCGACGACCAGGGCCGTGTCCATCCGCTCGGCGTGAAGGTCGGCGACCGCGTGATCTTCGGCAAATGGTCGGGCACCGAGATCAAGGTGCAGGGCGAGGATCTGCTGGTCATCAAGGAAGCCGACATCGTCGGCGTGATCGAGCCCGCCTGACGACGGGCCGTCCGACCGCTTCCGCTCGAATCCATCCGAAAAAGACTTCGACAATAGGGACATCACCATGGCCGCCAAGGACGTCAAGTTTTCCGCCGAGGCCCGCGACCGCATCCTGCGCGGCGTCGACACCCTCGCCAACGCCGTGAAGGTGACGCTGGGTCCCAAGGGCCGCAACGTCGTGATCGAGAAGTCGTTCGGCGCGCCCCGCATCACCAAGGACGGAGTCTCGGTCGCCAAGGAGATCGAACTGGCCGACCGGTTCGAGAATCTCGGCGCCCAGCTGGTGCGCGAGGTCGCGTCGAAGACCGCCGATCTGGCCGGCGACGGCACCACCACCGCCACCGTGCTCGCCCAGGCCATCGTCCGCGAAGGCGCCAAGGCCGTCGCCGCCGGGCTGAACCCGCTGGACCTCAAGCGCGGCATCGATCGCGCGGTCGCCGCGGTGATCGCCGACATCGGGGCGCGGGCCAAGACCATCTCCACCAACGACGAGGTGGCGCAGGTCGGCACCATCTCCGCCAACGGCGAACGCGCGATCGGCGCCATCATCGCCGAGGCGGTGGCCAAGGTCGGCAACGACGGCGTCATCACCGTGGAGGAGGCCAAGAGCCTCGAAACCGAACTGAACGTGGTCGAAGGGCTGCAGTTCGACCGCGGCTATCTCTCGCCCTACTTCGTCACCAACGCCGAAAAGCTGGTGGCCGATCTCGACAACCCCTTCATCCTGATTCACGACAAGAAGCTGTCCAGCCTGCAGCCCCTGCTGCCGGTTCTGGAGGCCGTCGTCCAGTCCTCCCGCCCGCTGCTGATCATCGCGGAGGATGTCGAGGGCGAGGCGCTGGCGACCCTGGTGGTCAACAAGCTGCGCGGCGGCCTGAAGATCGCGGCGGTCAAGGCGCCGGGCTTCGGCGACCGCCGCAAGGCGATCCTGGAGGACATCGCCATCCTCACCAACGGCCAGGTGATCAGCGAGGATCTCGGCATCAAGCTGGAGAGCGTTTCGCTGGCCGATCTCGGCACCGCCAAGCGGGTGGTGATCGCCAAGGACGAGACGACGGTCATCGACGGCGCCGGCGGCCGCGCGGCGATCGACGCCCGCATCGTGCAGATCCGTGCCCAGATCGACGAGACCACGTCCGACTACGACCGCGAGAAACTGCAGGAACGCCTCGCCAAGCTGTCGGGCGGCGTCGCGGTGATCCGTGTCGGCGGCTCGACCGAGGTCGAGGTGAAGGAGCGCAAGGACCGCGTTGACGATGCCGTCCACGCCACCCGCGCCGCCATCGCCGAGGGCATCGTTCCCGGCGGTGGCGTGACCCTGCTTTACGCCGGCCGGGCCATCGACGCGGTGGTGCCGGTCAACGACGACGAGCGTGTTGGCATCGACATCGTCCGCCGCGCCTTGCAGGCTCCGGTGCGCCAGATCGCCGAGAACGCCGGCGCCGACGGGTCGGTCATCGTCGGCAAGCTGCTGGAGGGCAACGACACCGCCTTCGGCTACGACGCGCAGACCGGCGTCTTCACCGACCTCCTGAAGGCGGGCATCATCGATCCGGCCAAGGTCGTGCGCATCGCCTTGCAGGACGCGGCATCGGTCGCCGGCCTGCTGATCACCACGGAGGCGCTGATCGTCGAGCGTCCGGAACCGAAGTCTCCGGCGGCACCCGCCGGGGCCGGCGGCGGTTACGATTTCTGATCGGAACCGTCAGGGGACCGGCGGGCGCGGCGCTCCGCCCGCCGGCGCCCGTCCTCCCATGCCTGAAACCACCGCCTGCCGCCGGGTCCACGCCCCGACGGCAGGCGGCGGTCCTTTTTACGACGCTCCCCGTCAGATCGTGTATTCGGGTTCGGGCAGGCTCATGTCCATTTCCACCGCCGGGGCCTGACCGGAGGTGGACCAGCCGACGACGCGGGCGGGAACGCCGGCCACCGTCGCGCCGGGCGGCACCGGCTTCAGAACGACGCTGCCGGCGCCGACCTTGGCGTGGCGGCCCACCTCGATGTTGCCCAGCACCTTGGCCCCGGCGGCCAGGAGCACGCCGTCGCGCACCTTGGGATGGCGGTCGCCATGCTCCTTGCCGGTGCCGCCCAGCGTGACGCCCTGGAGGATCGACACATCGTCGCCGACCACGGCGGTCTCGCCGATCACCACCCCCGTCCCGTGGTCGATCAGCACGCCGCGCCCGATGGAAACGGCCGGATGGATGTCCACCGCGAACACCTCCGACACCCGGCTTTGCAGGAAATGGGCGAGGTCGCGGCGCCCCTGCGCCCACAGCCAGTGGGCGACGCGGTGCCATTGCAGCGCGTGGAAACCCTTGAAGTAGAGGAAGGGCGTCAGAAGGCCGTCCGCGGCCGGATCGCGGGTCACGATGGCCGTCAGGTCGGCGACCGCCGCCGCGACGATGCCGGGATCGCCGGCATGGGCCTGCTCGGTGATGTCGGCCAGACGCTCGGCGGGGATGTACCAGTCGCCCAGCTTGCGCGCCAGATGCCCGCCGAGCGCGGAGGCGAAACCGTCGTGCGACAGCACGGCGATGTGGATGAAGCTGCGCAGCAGCGGATCGCCGTCCGCCGCGGCCTCCGCCTCGGTGCGCAGACGCGCCCACAGGGCCGCCCGCTCCCGGTCGGAGTCCGTCTCGAATCCAGCGTGGTTGGCGGGGGGCTGGGCGAAGCGGGCGGGGGTGACGATGCGGCCCATGGGGCGTTTCCTTCCGGTCAGTGGCCGCGCCGGGCGAGCGTGTGGCGGATGCGGTGCAGGGCGGCGGTCAGCGCGTCCAGATCCTCGCAGGTGTTGTAGAAGGCCAGCGACGGACGCACCGTGCTCTCCACCCCGAAGCGCCGCAGGATCGGCTGCGCGCAGTGATGGCCGGAGCGCACCGCGATGCCCTCCCGGTCCAGCGCCCGCCCCACCTCCTCCGTCCGGCAGCCGTCGAGAACGAAGGAGAGGACGCCGGCCTTCTCGCGCGCCGTGCCGATCAGCCGCAGGCCGGGAACGGTCGACAGGCCGGCTGTGGCGTACTCCAGCAGGGAATGCTCGTAGGCGGCGATGACCGGCATGCCGATGCGCTCGAGATAGTCGATGGCGGCCCCCAGCCCCACGGCGTCGGCGATGTTGCCAGTCCCGGCCTCGAACCGCATGGGGGCGGGCTGGTAGACGGTCTTCTCGAAGGTCACGTCGGCGATCATGTTGCCGCCGCCCTGCCAGGGCTGCATGCCCTCCAGCACCTCCCGCCGGCCGTAGAGCAGGCCGATGCCGGTCGGGCCAAACATCTTGTGGCCGGACAGCACGAAGAAGTCGCAGCCCAGGGCCTGCATGTTCACCGGCATGTGCGACACCGCCTGCGCGCCGTCCACCAGCGTGACCGCCCCGGCGGAGCGCGCCATCGCCACCATCTCCGCCGCCGGGGTCACCGTGCCGAGCGCGTTGGACACCAGCGTCAGCGACACCAGACGGGTGCGCGGGTTCAGCAGCCGGGCGTATTCGTCCAGCCGGATCTGACCGTCCTCGTCCACCGGAACCACCCGCAGCCGCGCCCCGGTCTCGGCGCAGAGCTGCTGCCAGGGCACGATGTTGGCGTGATGCTCCAGCCAAGTGACGACGATCTCGTCGCCCTCGCGGATGTGCTGGCGGCCCCACGCCTTGGCGACGAGGTTGATCGCCTCGGTCGCGCCGCGGACGAAGACGATCTCGCCCGTGTCGGCGGCCCCGACGAAGCGGCGGGCCTTCTCGCGGGCCTCCTCATAGGCGTCGGTGGCGCGGGCGGCCAGCGCGTGGGCGGCGCGGTGAATGTTGGAATTCTCCTCCGCGTAGAAGCGGGCGAGCCGGTCGATCACCGCCTGCGGCTTCTGCGTGGTGGCGGCGTTGTCCAGCCAGATCAGCGGCTTGCCGTGCACCGTCTGGTTCAGGATCGGGAAGTCGCGGCGCGTGGCGCGCGGGTCGAAGGCCGGGCTGGCGGGCAGTGGCAGATCCGGCACCTGCTCGGCGCGGAGCTGCACCGACAGGGCGCCGACCTCCACCAGAAGGCCGGGGGCGGAGGGTACGGTGGCAGAGGGCGCTGTGGCGCCGCGACCGGCCGCCGCGTCGCGCCCGCCGTCGAGGAAATAGGGCGCGCCGGAGGGCAGGGGCGGAGCGCCCGCGACCGGCGTGGAGGGAACCGTGGCAGCACCCGGCAGTGGCGGGACCAGCGACAAGGCACCGCCCAGCGAATGCAGGATCGACCCCAGCCCGCCGTCACCGGTCGCCGATGGCACGGCGGGCGCCGTGGGTCGGAGTGAGGGGGCGGGGGAGATGGACGGGTTGGCCACCGGACCCGGCTGCGGCGCCGCGGGCAGCGGTCCCGGCGCCTGCGCCGCCGACAGCCCGGACGGCGAGGCCACGGCGGGCGCCGGGCCGGAGGGAAGTGCCTGGAAGAACTGGTTCGCGAGACGCCCGATCAGAGCGATGTCCGGCAATCCCGCCTCCGGCCCGCCGAACCCCGCCGCCGGTGGCGGCGGGGTCAGGGCGGCGGCGTCAGGCGTAGTCATAGTAGTTGCCGACATGGACATCCTCCAGCACGCCGATGGCATCCTCGGTCAGGATCGCGGCCGAGCAGTAGAGCGAGATCAGGTACGAGGCGATGGCCTTGCGGTTGATCCCCATGAAGCGGACCGACAGGCTGGGCGCCACCTCGCCGGGGACGCCGGGTTGGAACAGGCCGATCACGCCCTGCTTCGCCTCGCCGGTGCGCAGCAGGAGGATGCTGGTGCGGCCTTCGGGCGTGACGTGCAGCTTGTCGCTGGGGATCAGCGGCAAACCGCGCCAAGTCAGGAAGGGCGAGCCGTGCAGAGTGACCGTGGGCGGCGGAACGCCGCGGCGGGTGCATTCGCGCCCGAAGGCGGCGATGGCGCGCGGGTGGGCCAGGAAGAAGGCCGGCTCCTTCCACACCTTGGCGATCAGCTCGTCCAGATCGTCGGGTGTGGGCTGGCCCTTGCGCGTCTTGATGCGCTGGCCGGGGGGGGCGTTGGTCAGCAGGCCGTATTCGGCGTTGTTGATCAGCTCGCTCTCCTGGCGCTCCTTCACCTTTTCAATCAGCAGGCGCAGCTGCTCCTGAATCTGGTCGATCGGGTGGCTGTAGAGGTCGGAGACGCGGGTCTGCACGTCGAGAACGGTGGTGACCGCGTTTAGCGAATATTCCCGCGGGTTCTCGTCGTAGGGGACGAAGGTTTCCGGTAGATCGGCGTCGTTGCGCGGGCTGCACTCCACCTCGGTCCGCACCTGCCCCTGGGGATCGACGACCCGGTTCAGGCGGTAGATGCCGGCCTCCACCGGGGTCCAGGGCAGGAAGGACACCAGCCAGCGCGGCGTTATGCCCGACCACTGCGCCCGTGTCTTCGTGGCGTTGGCGAGCTGGCGGGCCGCCTGCTCGTTCAATGTTCGGCGCAGCTCGGTGTCTTCGGACATAAAATCGGCTCCTTTGGAAAGGCGGCGGGAGGAAAACGGCAGCCGGCGCCATGCACCGACTCCGGGGAATTGGCGGTTTGCGGACGCGGGAATGAAAGGTCGATGGGCGGGAGCGGAAAACCCGGCTCGGCGAAACGGCCTATGGGATGGCGCCGGCCCGCCGAAGGTGGATATGACCATGCATGGCTTTCGCCGCAGCCTCAAGCATTGGTAGCGGCGCGGCTGTCGATTGGTCCGCTATAACAGACAAGCCTCCGTTCGATTGGGCGAAGACGCGACGAAAGGAGTTTCGACGGATCACAGGGCGGTCTGGATGTTAATTTCCTATTTTGTAAATAGATAATGCGGGCGACCGTCATCGTTTTCGCCTGCGGACCGCCCTGTTATCTCCGTGAGTTTTTTGGGCAATTGGCTGGAACCCTCATACGACCTGCAAGATTTCCACGAACCGCAATTCACAGATGGGGCATTCGCTCCGTGGTAAGCACGAATGGGTTCTGTTGTATATGAGGGCGGCGCGGTCAGATGTTGTTAAATCTATTTAATTAGTAGGTAATCCGCGTTATTCTCCCTTTTCCGCAGGGACTATCCTGCGCAATGAGGGAACGAGCCGTGAGCGCCGCGAACGACGACTGCGCGTCCAGCACACCGGAATCGGCGATCCCCGCCGCTCTCGGCCGCAATCTGAGACGGTTGCGCACGCGCCAGGGCCTGTCTCTGGAGCGGTTGGCCCGACTGTCCGGCGTCAGCCGGGCGATGCTCGGACAGATCGAACTGGGACGAAGCGCCCCCACCATCACCGTGCTGTGGAAGATCGCCCGTGCCCTGGACGTGACGCTGACGGCGCTGACCCGGCTGGACGGGCGGAGCGATGTGCTTCTGATGCGGGAGGATCAGGCGCGCAGCTTCATCTCGCCGGATGGGTTGGTGCGATCGCGGTCCCTCGCGCCGCCGGGGGAGGGGCGGGGGACCGACTTCCTTGAAATCCGCCTGCGGCCGGGGGGCTGCGAAACCGGCGGTGGCGTCTCCTCCGGCGCCAGCATCAATCTGGTGGTGGCGGAGGGGGCCGTGGAACTGTGCGTCGGCAAGGGATCGCACCGTCTCGCGGCCGGCGACGCCGTCCTGTTCGAGGCGGAACGGACCTACCAGTGCCGCAACGCCGACGATGTGGAGGCCCGGCTGTTTCTGGTCCTTTCGCACGGAGAAGGCTAAGGGCGGAGCCCAGGCCGTGGAACCCGCTCGCCCATATTTTACATATTCATGGGCGGGTTAATGGATTTTTCCCAAAAATCTTCTGGAAATGCATATGCGGGTGTGAATAAACTCAACTTACCTAGTATGGAAATAGATAATCAAGGCACGGACATCCCATGGCACTACCGAGTTCGCCCTCGGACGCCGCTGCACCCGATGCAGAGCGGCTCCTGGGGCTGTACGCCACGATGCAGCGGATTCGCGTCTTCGAAACGCTGGCCGACGAGGCCCACAAGGCCGGGCAGGTGGCGGGCTACATCCATCTGTCCATCGGGCAGGAGGCCATCGCCGCCGCCGTCGGGGCGAATCTGCGTGCCGACGACGTGCTGACCAGCACGCACCGCGGCCACGGCCACACCATCGCCAAGGGCGCCGACCCGCTGGCCATGTTCCGCGAGCTGTGCGGGCGCGCGGGAGGCACCTGCGGCGGCAAGGGCGGATCGATGCACATCGCCGACTTCGCGGTCGGCATGCTGGGCGCCAACGGCGTCGTGGCCGCCGGGCTGCCCATTGCGGTCGGCGCCGCCCACGCCATCGCGCTGAAGGGCGAGGATCGGATCGCCGTCTGCTTCTTCGGCGACGGCGCCACCAACCGCGGCCCCTTCCTGGAGGCGTTGAACTGGGCCGCCGCCTTCCGGCTGCCGGTGCTGTTCGTCTGCGAGGACAACGGCTATGGCGCCACCACCCGCACCGGCAGCGTGTCGGCGGGCGGCGGTCCCGGCGCGCGGGCGGAAAGCCTGGGCATCCCGGTCACCGTGGTGGACGGCAACGAACTGGCGGCGGTGGACGCGGCGGCGGCGGCCCTCGTCCGCGCCGTGCGCGAGGGCGGCGGGCCGCGGTTCCTGCACGCCCGCACCTACCGTTTCCGCGGCCACACCTCCAGCGACCCGGCCACCTACCGCGACGCGGCGGAGGTGCAGGCGCAGCTCGCCGGCAACGACCCGATCCGCCGCGCCGCCGCCACGCTGGCCGAACTCGGCGTGACGCCGGACGCGCTGGAGCGTGTCGAGCGTCATGAGCGCGAGGCGCTGGCCGCCGCCCTTGCCACGGCTCTGGACAGCCCCTGGCCGGATCTCCGCACCGCCTTCACCGACGTACAGGACATCGGAGCGCCGCAATGAGCCGCCTGACCTACCGCGAGGCGGCGCGCCTCGCCCTCGCCCACGAGCTGGCCGCCGATCCCGCCGTCTGGACGCTCGGCGAGGACATCGGCCGGGGCGGCGTGTTCGGCCAATATCAAGGACTCCAGGCCGAATTCGGGCCGAACCGCGTCGTCGACACACCGATCTCCGAGGCCGCCATCATGGGCGGTGCGGTCGGGGCCGCCCTGCTCGGCACCCGTCCGGTGGTGGAGATGCGCTTCTCCGACTTCGCGCTCTGCGCGGTGGACGAGCTGGTCAACCAGGCGGCCAAGGCGCGCTACATGTTCGGTGGGCAGGCCCGCGTGCCGCTGGTGGTGCGCCAGCCGGTCGGGCTGTGGAGCAACTCCGCCGCCCAGCATTCGCAGTCGCTGGAGTCCTGGTACATCCACATCCCAGGCCTCGTCGTGCTGGCCCCGGCGACGCCCGCCGACAATTACGGGCTGCTGCGCGCCGCCATCCGCTCCGACGACCCGGTGGTCCATCTGGAGCACAAGGATCTGTGGCCCGCGGAGGGCGAGGTGCCGCTGGATGGCGACTGGGAGGTGCCGGTCGGCGTCGCCCGTCGCGTGCGCGAGGGCCGCGACGTCACCATCGTCACTTGGTCCGGCGGCGTCCGCATCGCCGAGGAGGCCGCCGCGCTGGCCGAGGCGCAGGGCGTGTCGCTCGACATCCTCGACCTGCGCAGCCTGTGGCCTTGGGACCGCGGCGCGGTTCTGGATTCGGTCGCCCGCACTGGGCGGCTTCTGGTGGTGCACGAGGCGGTTGAGGTGGCCGGCTTCGGCGCGGAGATTGCCGCGACCGTCGCCGACGCGCTGTTCGGCGCGCTGAAGGCGCCAGTGCGCCGGCTGGGCGCCCCGCGCATCCCCGTCCCCTATTCCCCGGCGCTGGAGCCGGCGAGCCGGATCACCGCCCCGGCGGTCGCCGCCGCGGCCGCCGGTCTGGTCTCCTGGCGCTCCTGACCCCATTCCCCTCTTCGGAGTTCCTCTTCATGCTGACGAGAACGCGCCCCCTGCTGGCCGCCGCGCTGACCCTGTTCGGCGCGCTGGCCGTCCTCTCCGCGCCCGCTGACGCCGCCGAGTACAAGAGCGAATACAAGCTGTCGGTGGTCGGCAGCCGCCCCATCCCCATCGCGGAGGGGGCCTACCGCTGGGCCGATCTGGTCACCGAGAAGACCAAGGGCCGCATCACCGTGAAGGTCTATCCCGGCTCCAGCCTCGTCGGCGGCGACAACACGCGGGAGTTCACCGGGCTGCGCCAGGGCTCCATCGACCTGCTGGTGAACTCCACCATCAACCTGTCGCCGACGGTGAAGGAGGCCAACCTCTTCTCGCTGCCCTTCCTGTTCCCGGACAGCAGGGCGTTCGACGCGGTGGCCCAGGGCGAGCCGGGCAAGGCGCTGTTCGGCATCCTGGAATCCAAGCAGGTCGTGCCGCTGGCCGTGGGTGAGAATGGGTTCCGCGCCCTGTCCAATTCGAAAAAACCGGTGCGCACGCCGGACGACCTGAAGGGGCTGAAGGTCCGCGTTGTCGGGTCGCCCATCTTCAACGACATCTTCACCGCGCTGGGCGCCAACCCGACCCAGATGACCTTCGCCGACCTGCAACCCGCCCTGTCCACCGGCGCCGTGGACGGGCAGGAGAATCCGGTCAGCCTGTTCCTCGCCGCCAAGCTCTACGGCCTGAACCAGAAGCATCTGACGCTGTGGAACTACATCGCCGACGCCGGGCTGTTCATCGCCAACAAGGAGGTGTGGGAGAGCTGGACGCCGGAGGACCGCGCCCTCGTCCGCGAAGCGGCGGTGCAGGCCGCCGCCGAATTCACCGCTTTGTCGCGCCAGGGGCTGACCGCCGAGGACCGCTCCGCCCTGACCGCTCTGGCCGCCCACGGGGTGCAGGTGGTGACGACGGAGCAGACCGATGTGGAGGCCTTCCGCAAGGCGACCCGCCCGGTCTACGAGAAATGGACGCAGACGGTTGGCGCCGACCTCGTGCGCAAGGCCGAAGAGGCCGTGGCGAAGAGCCGCTGAGACCCGCCATGGCCGAACCCAACGCCGATTCTAGTCCGGATAAGCCCCGCGTCCCTCTTGCGATCGAAGAGGCGCTGGCCGCTGCCGCCATCGCGGTGATGGGGCTGATCACCTTCGCCAACGTGGTAACGCGCTACACCACCAACGTCTCGCTGGCCTTCACGGAGGAATACGCCATCGTCCTGATGGTGGTGATGACCCTGCTGGGTGCCTCGGTGGCGGTGGCGCGCGACCATCACATCCGCATCGGTTTCCTGATCGACCGGTTCGGGCCGCGCGGGCGGTTGCGGGCGGAACTGCTGGCGCTGGGCGTCACGGCCCTGGTGTTCGGGGCGCTGGTCGTGCTGGGCACGCTGATGACCATCGACGAGTACCGGTTCGAGATTTCCTCGCCCGGTCTCGGCGTGCCGCAATGGCTCTACACGCTGTGGCTTCCGCTGCTGTCGGCGGTGGTCGCGCTGCGGGCGCTCGGGCGGGCGGTGCGGGTGATCCGACGGCCGGACATCCTGCGGGCGGGGGCCGGCGAGCCATGATCCCACTGCTGCTGTTCGCCGGCTTCTTCCTGCTGCTGTTTCTCGGCGTGCCCATCGGGGCGGGGCTGGCGCTCGCCGGGGCGGTTGCGATCGCGCTGGAGGGGTCGGGCTTCCTGTCGCTGTCCACCACGGTCTACACCGGGGTGGCGAAGTACCCGCTTCTCGCCATTCCGATGTTCGTCCTGACCGGGCTGATCTTCGAACGGTCGGGGGTGGCGGCGCGGCTGGTCGCCTTCGCGCTGGCGGTGGTCGGCAAGCGACAGGGGGCACTGCCGGCGGTCGCCATCGTCGTCGCGATGTTCATGGGCGGCATCTCCGGCTCCGGCCCGGCGACCTCCGCCGCGGTCGGTGCGGTGATGACCGCGGCCATGCTGAAGGAGGGCTATCCCCGCGCCTTCACGGCCAGCGTCATCGGCGCCGCGGCGGCGACCGACATCCTGATCCCGCCGTCCATCGCCTTCATCGTCTACAGCATCCTGGTGCCGCAGGCGTCGGTTCCAGCCCTGTTCGCCGCCGGGATCGTCCCGGGCATCCTGGCCGGTCTGGCGCTGATCGTTCCGGCGGTCTGGCTGTCGCGCCGCCACGGCTTCGGCGAGGTCGCGCGGGACGGTGAGACGCGCCCACCGCTCTGGCCCGCCTTCCGCGAGGCGGTGTGGGGGCTGATGGCCCCGGTGGTCATCCTCGGCGGGCTGCGCGGCGGGCTGTTCACCCCGACCGAGGCGGCGGTGGTGGCCGCTGCCTACGGCCTGTTCGTCGGATTCTTCGTCTACCGCACCCTGACCCTGGGCGACCTCTACGGCCTGCTGGTCGAGGCGGCGGAGGTGTCTGGGGTGATCCTGACGGTGGTGGCGCTGGCCGGCGTCTTCGCCTGGGCGACCGCGACGCTCGGCATCATCGACCCGGTGGCGCGGGGCATCCTGGCGCTGGGGATCGGCGAGTACGGCGTGCTGGCGCTGCTGATTGCGGTGCTGGTGGTGATCGGGATGTTCCTGGACGGGGTGTCCACCTTCCTGATCCTGCTGCCGATCCTGGTGCCCATCGCCAACCACTTCCAGTGGGATCTGGTGTGGTTCGGCGTGATCCTGACGATGAAGCTGGCCATCGGTCAGTTCACGCCGCCGATGGCCGTAAACCTGATGGTCACCTGCAAGATCGCTGGCACCACCATGGAAGCGACGGTGCGCTGGGTCGGCTGGCTGATCCTGGCGATGTTCGTGGCGCTGGCCCTGGTCGCCGCCCTGCCGCAGCTCGCCCTGTGGATTCCCCACACGCTGGGCTACGAGTGAGACGCGCATCATGAGCGAAGCGAAGGCCGGGTGTCTGGCCGGCAAGGTGGCGCTGGTGTTTGGGGCCGGGGTGTTTGGGGCCGGGGTGTTCGGCGCGGGTTCCTCCGCCCCCGGCTGAGGCAACGGCAAGGCGACGGCGGTCACCTATGCCCGGGAGGGCGCCCGCGCGCTCCCGGGTTTGCCAAACCGTGACCGATAGCCACACAAGTTTTTCGTTCTTTCCAGGTCGGGCAAGCCGGGACTCCGCTCAGAACGCCGTGTCCTCGCCGAAGGTGACCCGGTGGAGCAGGCGGTACTCGGTGTAGTCGGTCACCGCGTAATGGACGGTGGCGCGGTTGTCCCAGATCGCCACGTCACCGTTCCGCCAGCGCCAGCGCGCCTGGGCTTCGGGCTTCTCGAACAGCCCGAACAGGAAGGTCAGCAGCGCGTCGCTCTGCTGGCGCGACAGACCGCGGATGCGCAGGGTGAAGTTCGGGCTGACATAGACCAGCTTGCGGCCCGTGACCGGATGGGTCTGGACGACCTTGTGCACCACCGGCAGATGCTCGGCGCGGGCCTGACGGTACAGCTCTTCGCCGTTGGGCTGGGTGCGGAACCACTCGGGCCAGCCGCTGTGCTCGATGCTGTGCACCGCCTCCAGCGTTTCCAGATAGGCGCGCAAGGCCGGATCGAGGCGATCGTAGACATAGGTTCCGCTGGCCCAGGCGGTGTCGCCGCCGACGGACGGCACGTCGCGCGCGTGCAGGACCGTGCCGGTGGGCGGGTTGGCGGAAAAGGTGATGTCGGAGTGCCATTGATCGGTGCCGTACCCCGGCTGCCCCGGCTTGAACTCGATCAGTTCGACGAGCCGGTTCGAGTCGTGGCGCTTGAAATAGGCTTTGGCCTTGTCGGGATCGCCGAAAATCCGGGCGACATCGACCTGCCGCTCCGGGCTCAGCGTCTGGCCGCGGAAGAACAGCACGCCATACTCGGCCAGTGCCCGGCGCAGGTCGGCACGAACCTCCTCACCGGTGGTCTCCCTGAGGTCGATTCCGTCAACCACGGCACCGATGAAGGGGTTGTAGGGCGTCAGCGTAAAGCGGCGGAAGCCATCGGCATGAGGGGATTTCGTCGTCATTGGATCGTCCTTCGGCCAAGGCAGCGGAGCGGAGTGCCCACCGTGAATAATCCATAATTCAAGTAGGCAAATAAGCTTTGCTCGTTGATATAGATCAATCAACAAGAAAATTTGATCCTAGTCGGAAAAAATTACACAAAAACTCCGCGTCGGTATCAGGGTGGCTTGACACCAATGTGTGTTAAATGAAATAGGAACAACCACAATATGAATAGGGAAAACAGGGGATCCTGGTAGCGGCGATGCGCGACCCGGCCAGCGAACCCCGATCCCAAACCCGAGCATGAAGCGAGGTATCGACCATGGCCGTTTCCAGATTTGTCGCCTTGGCCGTCGCGGCCGCCATCGGCCTCGGGCTGGCCGGAACCGCCACCACCTCCGCCGCTGCCGACGATCTGCGCATCGCCGCGCAGCCCTTTCCCCTCTATGCGCCCCTGTTCGTCGCCAAGCAGAAGAAGTGGCTGGACGAGGAGCTGGCCAAGGTGGCGCCGAACGCCGCCGTCAAATGGTCGCTCTTCCCCGCCGGTCCGCCGATCAACGAATCCTTCGCCGCCGGGCAGCAGGATGTGGGCTTCGTCGGCGACACCCCGGCGTTGGTCGGCAAGGCGGCGGGGCTGGACACCAGCGCCATCGCCCTGACCTCGGACGGTCCGAAGAGCTTGGCGGTCATCGTCGGCGGCGACTCCCCCATCGCCTCGCCCAAGGAGCTGAAGGGCAGGAAGGTGGCGGTGACCAAGGGGTCCTACGCCCACCATCTGCTGGCGCTGGTGCTGGAGCAGGGCGGCCTGACGCTCAGCGACGTCGAGCTGATCAACCTGCCGGTGGCGGAGATCCCGCCGGCCATCGTCGCCGGCACCATCGACGCCGGCGCGGTGTGGGAGCCGATCCTGACCCGCTTCGAATCGCAGAAGGCGGTCCGCGTGCTGGCAGACGGCACTGGCATCAAGAAGGGGCTGCTGCTGATCGTCGCCGACAACGGCTTCCTCAAGAACCGGCCCGAGCAGGCGAAGGCGCTGTTGACGGCTTACAAGCGCGCGTCGGAGTTCATCACCGCCAATCCCAAGGAGGCCGCCGAACTCATCAGCGGCGACGTCAATCTGGCCCCCGACCTGCTGGTCCAGGTCCTGCAACGGATGAACTACGACCCGGCCATCCACGACGACGACGTGGCCGAGGTCAAGAAGACCGAGCAGTTCATGCGCGCCCACGGCCTGATCAAGACGGCGGTGGACGTGGACGCCTTCTTCAACCGCAAGCCGGCGGACGAGGCGGGGCTGAAATGAGCGCCGGACTGGCTTCCGATGCGCCTTCCGCGCAACGGGCCGGGCTGACGGCGGGGGCCGCGCGCTCCCGCCTGGGTGCCCTGGCCGGCGTCCTGCCGGGGGTGCTGGGGCGGGCGGCGCTGTATGTGGCGCTTCCCGTGGCGCTGCTGGCGGCGTGGCAGGCCGCGTTCGAGCTGGGCTACATCCGCCCCATCCTGCTGCCGCCGCCGACCAGGGTGGGCAAGGCCTTCGTCGATCTGGCAGCCAGCGGCGACCTGTTCCGCCACCTGGGCGTCAGCCTGCTGCGCGTGCTGGAGGGGTTCGCTATCGCCGCTCTGGTCGGCCTGCCGCTGGGCATCGGGATCGGCCTGTCGCGGACGCTGGACCGGCTGACCGACCTGATCATCCAGTTGACCAAGCCGATCCCGCCGATCGCCTGGATTCCGCTGGCCATCCTGTGGTTCGGCATCGGCGAGGCGGGGAAGGTCTACATCATCTTCCTCGGCGCCATCTTTCCCATCCTCGTCAACACCATCGACGGCATCCGCCAGACCGACCACCGCCATGTCGAACTGGCGCGCGTGCTGGAGGTCTCACGCCGCCGCTTCATTCTCCAGGTCGTCCTGCCGGGGGCGCTGCCGAACATCATGACCGGCCTGCGCGTCGGGCTGATGGTGGCCTGGATCTGCGTGGTCGCCGCCGAGCTGATCGCCGCCTCGTCGGGCCTCGGCTACCTCATCATGGACGCCCGGCAGATGAGCCAGACCGATCAGGTTCTGGTCGGCATGATCACCATCGGCGCCATGGGCAAGCTGCTCGACGTCGTGCTGCGCGCCGCCGAACGCCGCCTGATCACCTGGAAATCCACCTTCTCGGGGAGCTGACCGCCATGGTTGCCACCGCTGCCCGCAAGGCGGGCGCCGATCGGGCCGCCGACCGGGCCGCCAGCCTGCGCATCGGCCCGCTGTCCAAGACCTTCACGCTGAAGACCGGCCCGCTCAGGACCGAAACGGTCCAGGCGCTCAGCGACATCCGGCTCGACGTTCCGGGCGGGAGCTTCGTCAGCATCGTCGGCAGTTCCGGCTGCGGCAAGAGCACGCTTCTGCGCATCATCGCCGGTCTGGAGACCAGCTATGACGGGTCCGTCACGCTCGACGGACGGCCCATCGGCGGTCCCGGCCTCGACCGCGGGGTGATCTTCCAGGAGCACCGCCTGCTGCCCTGGCTGACGGTCGAGCAGAACATCGCCTTCGGGCTGAAGAACCTGCCCAGGGCGGAGGTCGCCCGGCGGGTGCGGGAGCATCTGGAGCTGGTCGGGCTGGAGGGCTTCGCCAAGGCCCACCCGCACCAGCTCTCGGGCGGCATGGCCCAGCGCGTCGCCATCGCCCGCGCGCTCGTCAACCAGCCGCGGGTGCTGCTGCTGGACGAACCGTTCGGCGCGCTGGACGCCCTGACCCGGATCCAGATGCAGCAGGAGATCCTGCGCATCTGGGAGGCGCAGCGCACGACCATGATCCTGGTCACCCACGACATCGACGAGGCCGTCTTCCTGGGCGACGAGGTGGTGGTCATGTCGTCGCGTCCCGGCACCATCCGCAAGAGGCTGCCGGTCCGACTGCCGCGCCCGCGCGACCGGTCGAGCCCCGACTTCATCGCTCTGCGCAAGGAAATCCACCGCGAGTTCTTCACCGCGGCGGAGCTTCCGTTCGCCTATGAAATCTGAGAGGAGAATCATGAGCTTCTATCGCGACTTCCACGATAAGACCGCCATCGCCGACTGGAACCGCCGCGAACGGCCGAGCTACGACAGCATCGCGGTGCGCCCGCTGTCGCCCATCCTGGGCGCCGAGGTCGAGGGCGTGGACCTGTCCAAACCGCTGAGCGACGCGCAGTTGGCCGACATCCGCAAGGCCATCGCCGACCATCTGGTGCTGGTGTTCCGCGACCAGGAGATCACCGCGGAGGACCACAAGCGCTTCGCCCGCCACTTTGGCACGCTGCACCGCCATGTGCTGGGGGGCGCCCGGCAACTGTCGTCGAACGACCACGATCCGGAGATCCTGGCCTGGCGCACCGGCCCCGAAGCCCGCTACACCGCCGGCGACGCGTGGCATGCCGACGTGACCTGCGATCCCGAACCCATCTGGGGCTCCTTCCTGCGGGTCACCCGGCAGCCGGAGATCGGCGGCGACACCGCCTTCGCCAACATGTATCTCGCCTACGACTCGCTGTCGGAGAAGGTCAAGGCGCTGCTCGACGGCCTGACCGCCGTCCATGACGGCGGCAAGGCCTGGACGGCGGGCTATGGCGCCACGCCGCAGCCGGGCCAGACCTTTCCGTCCACCGAGCACCCGGTGGTGGCGCGCCATCATCTGACCGGGCGCAAGTACCTGTTCGTCAACGAGGCCTTCACCAGCCACATCGTCCAGCTGACGCGCACCGAGAGCGACGCCGTCCTGGGCCTGCTGTTCCGCCACATCGAAAAGAACCTGGCCTTCCAGACGCGCATCCACTGGCGCCCCAATTCCCTGGTCTTCTGGGACAACTGGGCCACCCAGCACCATGCCGTCTGGGACTACTACCCGCATGAGCGGTGGGGCGAGCGCGCCTCGGCCTTCATCGGCTCGGCACCGCAGCCCTGACTTCCCTGACTCCAGGGGCGCGCCCGTACCACCCGCCGGTCATTCCGCGAACACGCGCTCGCGGCTCCGGCGGACGGTGGGGAGGATGATGGCGGCCAGCAGCACGCCGGTGAGAACCAGCAGCGCGAGGCTGATCGGCTCGCGCAGGAAGACGGTCGGATCGCCGCGCGACAGGATCATGGCGCGCCGCAGATTCTCCTCCATCATCGGCCCCAGCACGAATCCCAGGAGCAGCGGCGCCGGCTCGAAGCGCAGGGCCTGCAGGACCCAGCCGAGAAGCCCGAAGACGGCCGTCGTCACGAGGTCGAAGGCGCTGTTCGACACGCCATAGACGCCGACGCAGCTGACCAGCACGATGGTCGGGTAGAGGAAGCGGTAGGGCACGCGCAGCAGCCGCACCCACAGCCCGACCAGCGGCAGGTTCAGCACGATCAGCATGGCGTTGCCGATCCACATGCTGGCGACCACGCCCCAGAACAGGTCCGGCTCGGCCTGCATGATGCGGGGGCCGGGGGTGATGCCGTGCAGCATCAGTGCGCCGATCATCAGCGCCATGACCGCGTTGGACGGCAGCCCGAGGGTGAGCAGCGGAATGAAGGAGGTCTGCGCCGCCGCGTTGTTGGCCGATTCCGGCCCCGCCACCCCCTCGATGGCGCCGCGCCCGAAGCGCGAGGGGTCGCGCGCCAGCTTCTTTTCCACGGTGTAGGAGGCGAAGGCGGCCAGCGCCGCGCCGCCGCCGGGCAGCAGCCCCAGCGCCGATCCGATCACCGATCCCCGCGCGATGGCGCCGGAGGAATCGCGCAGATCCTGCCGGCTCGGCATCAGCGAGCCGTGCGGGATGACCTGCCCGCCGTCGCGCTCCTGCCCGATCAGGATGCGGATGATCTCGCCGATGCCGAAGACGCCCAGCGCCACCGGGACGAAGCCGATGCCGTCGGCCAGGGCCTGGATGCCGAAGGTCAGGCGCTGCTCCCCGCTGTTGACGTCGGTTCCGACGAGGCCGAAGAGCAGCCCGAGGACGATCATCGCCAGCGCCTTGACGAAGGACCCCTGCGCCAGAACGATGGCCCCGACCAGCCCGAGGACCATCAGCGAGAAATAGTCGGCCGGACCGAAGCGGATGGCGACGCCGGCCAGGACCGGCGCGAAGAAGGCGACGATCCCGGTCGACAGCGTGCCCGCGATGAAGGAGCCGATGGCGGCGACCGCCAGGGCCGGACCGCCGCGCCCCTGGCGCGCCATGGCATGCCCGTCGATGCAGGTCACCACCGACGAGGTCTCTCCCGGCATGTTGAGCAGGATCGACGTGGTCGACCCGCCATACTGGGCGCCGTAATAGATGCCGGCCAGCATGATCAGCGCGCCGGTCGGCTCCAGCGAGAAGGTGAAGGGCAGCAGGAGCGCGATGGTCAGCAGCGGCCCCACCCCGGGCAGGACGCCCACGAAGGTGCCGAGCAGCGCCCCGGCGAAGCAATACAGCAGGTTGGCGGGAGAGGCCGCGATCGACAGCCCGTGCGCGATCCCCCCGAGCGAATCCATCATGACGCCGGTCGATCCTCTCTCATTGCAGCGTCGGCCAGATCTTCAGCGGCATGCCGAGAATCCCGACGAACAGGGCCGGCACCGCGACGGCGAGAACCGCCGCCAGCGCAGCGATCTCCCGCTTGCGCGTCCGTCGGCTGGCCAGCGCCGAGCCGACCACCGCGATGGCGCTGGCCGGCACGACGCCCAGCCAATCCACCAGCCCGCCGAACAGCAGGATGGCCCCCAGGATCAGCCCGGCGGGCCGCAGCGCGGCGCGCGGGTCGATCCCCCCGTCCTGGCCCTGTTCCCACAGGCCCCGGATGGCGATGACGCCGCCCAGCAGGACGAGGATCAGCGCCACCAGGGCGGGCATCGCCCCCGGCCCGAGCTGGCGCGCCGTGCCCAGAGGGTAGCTGGCGACGATGAAGGCGCCGGCCGCCGCGCCCAAGGCGGCCAGCGCGAGGCCGGACGCCAGTTCCTCAATTCTGCGGATGTTCGATGCCATGCGGCCGCTCCGTGAAAGGCCGGCGCCCGAGCGCCTCGTCGAAAAGCGTCACCGCGTCGGACAGGGATGCGGGCGGCACCCCGCCCAGGCGTTCCTTGAGACCGAGGCCGGCGAGCTGCGACAGGCGGGCCGCCACCGCGCGACTCATCGCCGGCTCCAGCCCGACCGCGGCGACGGTGTCCGCCGACTGCGCGGCCTCCAGCGCGCGGCGCCCGGAATGGACCGTGTCGGAGCGCACCAGGAATTCGACGAAGTCGAGCGCGGGGCACCGCTCGAACAACTCCAGGAAGCCGCCCAGAACCTCCGCTTCCACATCGTGGCGCCGCGCGGCGGTCAGCGCCTCGACCAGCAGGGTTTCCAGCCCTTTGGTGAGGATGCTGCGCAGGATCTTCACCGCCGCCGCCCGGCCCGGCTCCGGCCCGACGACGCGGATTGCGGTCCCGAAGGGGGCCAGCCTCGCGGCCAGTTCCTCCGCCCTCCCGCCTGCCGCCAGAAGCGGCACGCGGTGCAGGTCGGACGCCGGCGCGCCCATGATCGCCACGTCCACGAAGCGCCCTGGGGCGAAGCGTCCGGGAACGGCGTCCAGCCGCCTGCCGACCGCGGCCTTCACCTCCGGCGACAGTGAATTCACGTCGGCGTAGATCGCGTCCGCCGCGACGTGCGGAGCCACCGTGGAGGCGGCGTTGTCCGCCGCGTCCTGCGTCACGCTGGAGATGAGGATGTCCCGGTCGGCGAGCGCCGCCGGATCGAAGGCGAGGGCGAGTTCCAATTCGTCCGCCCGGCGCAGGGCGAGGCGGCGCTCGGTCGGGCCGGGCGGCGCGTCGTAGGCGACGATGTCGCCCGCCCCGGCGGCGATCAGGCCCCGCGCGAAGCTCGACCCCACCTCGCCGAAGCCGATGATCCCGATGCGGGGGATGCCGGTGTGGGAGATGGGAGTGGGATTGACCATGCCGCTCACCATTTGCTGGGGTGCAGGATCGCCGCGGCCTCGCGCGCCGATCCGCCGGAGGAGAGGGCGCCGAGAAGCGCGCTTTCCTGGCTGGCCGCCGCCTCCGCCCGTTCGATGACCTCCAGGATCAGCGCGGCGGGCACGAAGAGCAGCCCGTCGTCGTCGCCCAGCACCAGATCGCCGGGATGAACCTGGACGCCGGCGATGGTGACCGGCCCGTTGAACTCCGCCAGCTCCAGCCGGTGCTTGCCGGTGCGCGGCGTGACGCCCGCCGACCAGACGGCGAGGCCGCCCGCCTTGATGCTGGCGCTGTCGCGCACCGCGCCGTCGACGACGATGCCGGCCAGACCTGCGGCGATCGACGCCGTGGCCAGGATGCCGCCGAAGCTCGACGCCTCGGCCACCCCGCCGGCGTCGATGACGAAGACGTCGCCGCGCCGGGTCAGGGTGATCTGGTCGATGCCGCCGCCCTTCGGCCGGTGGCCGGAGGCGATGGAGAATCCTGGCGCGCGCGCCGCCGGAATCTGCCGCGCCGTGACGGCGGGACCCGCCACGCGCCGTCCCCCCTCCAGCGGCGGCAGGCGCCGCCGGGGAACCGCGCTGTCGTAGC
The DNA here is from genome assembly GCF_058780635.1 of Azospirillum sp. UENF 312511. NCBI lineage: Bacteria > Pseudomonadati > Pseudomonadota > Alphaproteobacteria > Rhodospirillales > Azospirillaceae > Azospirillum > Azospirillum sp. UENF 312511. The sequence goes on from NZ_JBSNCG010000005.1 coordinate 158,064, forward strand.
CCAGCCCGTCGAGGATGTCGGCGACCTGGGAGGTCAGGTCGGGCAAGGCGAGATAGCGCTCGATGACCGCGGCGTCGGGCCGGTCGATGGCGACGCGGCGGACGATGGCGGGGTCGAGCAGGCCGAGCAGCCGGTCGGAATAGGCGGCCAGCTCCTCGGCGATTTTCGGATCGGTCATCGCTCCCCTCAACTCGGCTTGATGCCGGCGGTCTGGATCACCTGCTTCCACTGCGCGTAGCCGGCGGCGATCTCCGCGTCGAAGGCCGCGGGGCCTTCGTTGACCAGGGCCATCCCCGCCTTTTCGGTGATGGCGACATAGTCCTTGTCCTTGGAGAAGCCCACGATGTCGGCGTGCAGCCGGTCCACGACCGCCGTCGGCGTCGCCGCCGGTGCCAGCAGGCCGAGCCAGGAGCGGGCGGCGAAGTCCTTCAGCCCGGCTTCGCCGAAGGTCGGGATCTCCGGCGCGAAGGGGCTGCGCTCCGGCAGCGCCACGGCCAGGGGCCGGATCTGGCCAGAACGGAAGTAGGGCAGGGCGGTGGACAGCACCAGGAATCCGGCCTGGATGCGCTTGCCCAGCAGTTCCGAGATGATTTCCCCCTGGCCCTTCAGCGGCACATGGACGATGTCGATTCCGGTGAGCTGCTGGAGGAAGGCGGTGCTGAGATGCTGGCCCGACCCGATGCCCGCCGTGCCGTAATTGTATTTGCCGGGGTTGGCCTTGATGTGGGCGAGGACTTCGGCGGTGTCCTTGCCGGGCAGCTCCGGATCGACGGCGAGCACGCTGGCCTGATCGGCGACCAGCACCACCGATTTGAAGTCCTTGAAGATGTCGTAGCGCACCGCCGTGGACAGAGCCGGCACCGTCACATGGTTCGACGAGGCGAACAGGAAGGTGTGGCCGTCGGTGGACTTGGCGACGTAGTCGGTGCCGACCGCCGCCCCGGCGCCGGGCCGGTTCTCGACCACGAAGGGCTGCGGATAAAGCTTCGACAGCCGGTCGGCCAGCGCGCGGGCCAGCAGATCGGTGCCACCGCCGGGCGGGAAGGGAACGACCAGCCGCACCGGCTGCGTCGGCCAGGACGTGGGTGCCGCGGCCCGGGCCGCCGGGGCGGCGACCCCGGCCAGGGTGGTCGCGGCGGCGCCGGCCAGGGCAGCGGTCAGGAAGGAGCGCCGGTCAAGCGCGGGAAACCGATCTCGGGACATGGCCGTCCTTCGTCTTTCGTCAGCGGTTGGCGTCGAACGGTTCGGGATTGGGATGGACGCCCAGCGCGCTGTTCACCCGGTTGGAGAAGTTGAAGTAGGCGGCGATGGCCGCGGCCTCCAAAATCTCCCGCTCCGACAGGCCCGCCGCGCGCAGCCCGTCGAGGTCCGCCGGTTCGATGGTCCAGGGACGCTCGGTGATCAGCACCGCGTAGTCGACGATGGCCCGCTCGCGCGGCGTCAGGTCGGCGCGGCGGTAGTTCACCTCGACCAGCCCGACGAAGCGGGGATCGCCGGTGATCTCGCGCAGCTTGCCGGCGTGCCCCCAGACGCAAGGCTCGCAATGGTTCTGCACGCTGACGGCGAGCGCGATCAGCTCGCGCTCGCGGCCCGTCAGCCCGTCGGTGAAATCGACGGTCACCGACCGGCTGAGCGCTTCTTGCGCCAGGACCAGCGCCGGGATGTGCGCCAGCACCGACTGGGTGTTGCGGATGTAGCCGCGGACGGACACCGAGTGTTCGAACAGGGCGTCGGTGCGGTCGTCCTGGGGCGGCGCGGGCAGGCGCAGCCAGGACACGCTCTCGGCGGCGGGGGCGGCAGCCGTCGTCTTCTTCACAGGCATCGTTCTGCTCCTCCCGTTCAGGCTTGCAGGCTCTGGCCGGTCTGGGCCAGGAGCGCGTCATAATTGCCGATGTCCCAGGTGGTCTTGCCGGACTGGAGGTCGGCGCGCAGCCGCTCCTCCTTCTCCAGCCGGGCTCGGGACGCGGCCAGGACGGCCTCGACCTCGTCCAGCGGAACGACGACGAGGCCGTCGTCGTCGCCGACGATCAGGTCGCCCGGATGGACCGTGACGCCGCCCACGACGATGGGCTGGGCGATCGGCCCCAGCGTCGCCTTCACCGTGCCCTTGATGGAGATGGCGCGGGAGAAGATCGGGAAGCCGATGTCGCGGATCGCCGCGGCGTCGCGGACGCCGCCGTTGGTCACCAGACCGGCGAGGCCCAGCGACTGGGCGGAGGTCGCCATCACGTCGCCGAACGAGCCCTGCTCAGGGTAGTCGCCGGCGTCCACCACGAGGACGTCGCCCGGACGGGCCAGCTTCATCGCGGCGTGGAGGGTCAGGTTGTCCCCCGGCTGGGTCTTCAGCGGAAAGGCGGCCCCGACGATGCGCAGGCCCGGCCAGATCGGCTTGATCGCCGAATCGACGGCGCCGCGGCGGCCCAGCGCCTCATGGACGGTGGCGGCGCCGATCGTCGCGAAGGCCGCGACCTGTTCGGGGGTGGGGCGGGGGAAATCGGTGCGGATGCTGGTCATGTCGGAATGGCTCCCAAGCCCGCGTCACGCGGTCGCGGCGATTTTGAAGGTGGAGGGGGGACCGCGGCGGGGGAACTCGTCGCGGTGGTCGCGCAGCCCTTTGCCCGACAGCGGTTGATAGGGGTGCCGGCGCAGCACCTCGACGTCGAGATCGACGCCCAGGCCCGGCGTGTCGGGGATGTCGACGTAGCCGTCGGCGATGGTCAGCCCCTGAAGGGCCAGCTCCCGCGTCGGCTCGACGAGGTTCACGAACAGCTCGGCGATGGTGAAGTTGGTGACCAGCGCCGACAGGTGGACCGTCGCGGCCAGACCGACGATGGGGCTGTTGAAGTTGTGCGGGCTGACCGCGATGGAATGCGGCTGCGCCAATGCTGCGATGTCGAGCATGGCGAGGATGCCGCCGACGGCGCTGATGTCCGGGTTGATGATGTCGGCGGCGCGCTTCTCGAACAGCGGCAGATATTGCTCCTTGGTGTAGAGCGCTTCGCCCGACACGATGGGGACGTTGGTCGTGCGCCGCACCTCCGCCGTCAGGTCGAGGTTTTCCGGCGGGCAGGGCTCCTCGTACCAGGCGATGCCGAATTCGCGCAGGCGCTCGATCAGGCGGATCGCGTGGTTCGGCGACAGGCGGCGGTGGCCGTCGATGAGCAGTTCCACGTTCGGGCCGACCGCCTCGCGCACCGCGCGGACGTTCTCCACGGCGTGGTCGAGGTCCTTCGGATCGACGTAGTTGCGCCACGGGCCGGGGATCGGGTCCCATTTCAGCGCGTCGTAGCCCTGCGCCACCACCGCGGCGGCGCGGTTCGCGGTGTCGTCGATGGAGGACGCGCCGAACCACCAGCCGTTGGCGTAGACCCGGATCTTCTCGCGGACGGCGCCGCCCAGCAGCTTGTGCACCGGCAGGCCGGCGCGCTTGCCGACGATGTCCCAGGACGCGATCTCGACCGCGCTCAGCGCGCACAGGAAGTCGACGGAGGTCCGGCGGATCGAGAAATCGTCGAGCAGTGTCTGGGCGAGCTGGCGGATGTTCCAGATCTCGCGCCCGATCAGAAGCGGTGCGATAGCGTCCACATAGGCGGCGACGACTTTTTCCTTGCCCGCGGTGACGTAGCCCTCGCCCCAGCCGTAAATCCCGCTCTCCGTTTCGATGCGAACGAAAAGAAGATTCTTGGCGCGGCCAGGATTAAAGAAAAAGCTCTCAACCCTCGCGATCTTCATGAGAACTCCCAGGGTATAAAGCGCCGCCGTCGAAGTAACGGCCACGCGCAGTCAATGAGGTGACTTCGACCGCCAGCGGGCGCTGTCGGACTTTTTCTGAAAAGGCGGTGGGTTTTCTCTGGACGAGGAAACAACAAGCTCGCCCTGTACCGCGAACAGACTATTGCCTATAGACAGAGTAGGAATCAAGAGGTAAATTACAAATCAAGCGATGATCGCTTCGTCCGATTTTCCAATCGTTGAAATGTGCAAAAGCACCCCAGAGCTGCAACCATGACGTTATTCGCTTTCACAGCGCGGCGGACGCTCGCGGCCGCGCCGATGGTCGTCGTCATGATCGTCGTGAACTTCCTGCTGCTGAAGGCGGTCCCCGGCGATCTGGTCGATGTGATGGCCGGTGAAAGCGGGATCGCCACGGCGGAGCAGATGGCCGACCTGCGCGCGCGGTTCGGGCTCGACCGCTCGGCGCTCGACCAGTTCCAGGCCTATCTGTCCCAGCTCCTGCGGTTCGATCTGGGCTTCTCCTTCCGCTACAACCGGCCCATCGCCGACCTTGTGCTGGAGCGGTTGCCGGCGACGGCGCTGCTCGTCACCGTGGCGGTTCTGGCGGCGGTGGCCGTCGGCGTGGCGGCGGGGGTCCTGGCCGGGCGCCGTCAGGGGGGCCGCTTCGACCGGGCGGTGTCCGTCCTGTCCGCCCTGATCTTCGCCGTGCCGTCCTTCTGGATCGGGCTTGTCGGGATCGTGCTGTTCGCCGTCCAGCTGCGCTGGCTCCCCATTGGTGGCTACGCCACGGTGGGCGCGCCGGGCGCCGGCTGGCCGCACGCGGTGGACGTCGCCGCCCATCTCGTGCTTCCCGCCGCCACGCTGGGGCTGGGCTACGCCGCCCTCTACGCGCGGGTCACGCGGGCCGCGGTGATCGAGACGAGCCGGCTGGACTTCGTGCGCACCGCGCGGGCCAAGGGCATTTCCGAAACGCGGGTGACCCTGCGGCACATCCTGCGCAACGCGCTGCTTCCCGTGGTGACTCTGAGCGGCCTGAAGCTCGGCTCGATGCTGGGCGGGGCGGTGGTGGTGGAGACGGTGTTCTCCTGGCCCGGCCTGGGCCGCCTTGCCTTCGAGGCGGTGGCCGACCGCGACGTGAACCTGCTGCTCAGCCTCTTCCTCTGCAATTCGCTTCTGGTGATCGTCATGGGCATCCTCGTCGACGTCTCCTACGCCGCGCTCGACCCACGGATCGAGGTGACGGCGTGAGCGCACGGTTCTCCTTTTCCACGCCTCCCACGCTGCGGCTGGGGGTGCTCTGCGTGGGGTCGCTCGCCCTGCTGGCGGTTGCGGCCGGCCTGCTGCGGCCGGGCGATCCCATGGCGATGGTCGGGCCGCGCGGCCTGTGGCCGCTGACCGACGCCGCCTTCCCGCTCGGCACCGACCAGCTCGGGCGGGACGTGGCGGCGCAGCTCCTGTTCGGGGCGCGGGTGTCGCTGGCGGTCGGCGTCGGGGCCGCCGCGGTGGCGACGCTGATCGGCGTCGGGCTGGGCGCCGTGGCGGGCTATTTCGGCGGGCTGGCGGACCATTTGCTGTCGCGGCTGTGCGACTATGTCCAGACGCTGCCGTCCTTCCTGCTGTCAATGGTGCTGGTCGCCGTGCTGGCGCCGTCCATCGGCAGCGTGATGCTCGCCATCGGCCTGACCTCCTGGCCGGAGATCGCCCGGCTGACGCGGGCGGAGGTGCTGCGGATACGGAACGCCGACTGGGTGCTGGCGGCGCGGACGATGGGGCTGGGACACGGCCACATCCTGCTGAAACATGTGCTGCCCAACGGCATCGCCCCCGTGGTGGCGATGATCGCCGCGGTGGTCGCCCACGCCGTGCTGGTCGAGGCGGCGCTGGCCTTCCTCGGCCTCGGCGACCCGAACCTCGTGTCCTGGGGGGCGATGATCGGCAACGCGCGGCCTCTGCTGCGCACGCTGTGGTACCTGATGGCGCTGCCCGGCCTCGCCATCTTCGCCACGGTGATGGCCTTCACCCTGCTGGGCAACGGCCTGTCGGAGCGGCTCGACCCGCGGGAGGCCGCGCGATGACGGTTATCGAGCCGTTGGCGGCCGAACCGCTGATCGCGGTGCGCGACCTGTCGATCGCCTTTGCGGGCACCAGGGCGGTGGACGGCCTCTCCTTCACCGTGAAGGCGGGCGAGGTGACGGCGCTGGTTGGTGAAAGCGGCAGCGGCAAGACGGTCACCGGCCTGTCCATCGCCGGGCTGGCCCCGCCGGAGGCGCGGATCACCGGCCGCGTGACCCTGGCCGGCGCGGACATCCTCGGCCGGACGCCCCGTGAGAGGCGCCTGGCCGGGCATCCCGCGGTGTCGATGGTCTTCCAGGACCCGCAGGCGGCGCTCAACCCCGTCCTGACCATCGGCGACCAGATCGTCGAGGCCGTGCGCGCCGACGGGCGGACCGGCGCCCGCGCCGCCGCCGCCCGTGCGCTGGAGCTGCTCGATCTGGTGCGCATCCCCGAACCGGGGCGCCGCTTCTCCGAGTATCCGCACCGCCTGTCGGGCGGGATGCGCCAGCGGGTGGTGATCGCCCTGGCGCTCGCCGCGTCGCCGGTCGCGCTGGTCGCCGACGAGCCGACGACGGCGCTCGACGTCACCATCCAGGCGCAGATCCTCCAGCTTCTCATCCGCCTGAAGGACGAGCTTGGCATGGCGCTTCTGCTCATCACCCACGACCTGGGCGTGGTGGCCGAGGCGGCGGACCGCGTCCTGCTGATGCGCGACGGACGCCTGCTGGAAGACCGCGGCGTCCGCGATTTCTTCGACGGTCCCCGCCACCCCTATGGCCGTGCCCTGCTGGCCGCGCGGCCGGGACGCCGGACGCGCGGGGGACCCCGGCCGCGCCTCGCCGACACCTCGGTGCCTTTTGTGATTTCCGGGGAAGGGGGCGGCGCGTGCTGACCATCGAAAAGCTCCGCGTCACCCACCGGACGCGGAACGGCACCGTCCACGCGGTGGACGGGGTGGACCTCACCCTGCGGCGCGGCGAGACGCTGGGGCTGGTCGGGGAGTCCGGCTGCGGGAAATCCACGCTGGCGCGGGCGGTGATGCGCCTGACCGCCCCGGCGTCGGGCCGCATCCTCCTCGACGGGACCGACGTGACGCGGCTGACGGGGAGGGCGGCGGCGCCCTTCACCGCCAGGGTCCAGATGGTCTTCCAGGACCCCGCCGCCTCGCTCGATCCGCGCTACACGGTGGCGCGGGCCATCGCCGAACCGCTGCTGCCCACCGTCCGCGACGCGGCGGAGCGGGCGCGGCGGGTGGTGGCGCTGATGGACGACGTGGGGTTGGCCCGCGCGCTGGCCGACCGCTTCCCGCACCAGCTCTCCGGTGGGCAGAGGCAACGCGTGGCCATCGCCCGCGCCATCGCGCCCCGGCCCGATTTCGTCGTCCTCGACGAGCCGGTCTCGGCGCTCGACGTGTCCTTGCAGGCCCAGGTGCTCAACCTGCTGGTCGATCTCCAGGAGCGGCACGGGCTGGCCTACCTGTTCATCGGCCACGACATCGGCGTCGTCCGCCACATGGCCGACCGGGTGGCCGTGATGTATCTCGGCCGGGTGGTGGAGATCGGCGACTGGTCCGACGTGGTGGACGGGCCCGCCCACCCCTACACCCGCGCGCTGATGGCCGCGGCTCCCGCCGCCCACCCGGACGCGGGCCGCGCCGCGACCAGGACCGTCCTGGCGGGTGAGCTGCCCAGCCCCTTCGCCCCGCCGCCGGGCTGCGCCTTCCACACCCGCTGCCCACTCGCCGTCGAGCGCTGCCGGCGCGAGGCGCCCGCCCTGCGCGACGCCGCCGACGGCCGCCGCGTTGCCTGCCATCTGGCCCCGGCGCAATCGGCCGAACCGAATCCGACCGAAGCCAACACCCTTCGTCCCCTGAGGAGACTTCCGTGATCCCCATCGAACGCCGTTCCTTCCTCGCCCTGACCCTTGGGGCCTCCGTCCTCGTCGCCGGGGTGGGGCGTGCCTTAGCCGCGGCTGGGCCGGTGAAGGGTGGGACGCTGATCGCGGTCATCAACCCGGAACCCCCGATCCTCACCAACACCGTCAACAACCACTTCAGCGTCAACGTGGTGTCGCCCAATATCTACGACGGGCTGCTGAGCTACGATTCGCAGATGAACCCGATCCCCGCGCTGGCGGAGCGGTTCGAGGTGTCGTCCGACAAGCTCTCGATCACCTTCCACCTGCGCAAGGGTGTCACTTGGCACGACGGCACGCCCTTCACCTCCCGGGACGTGGCCTACAGCGTGCTGGAGCTGTGGAAGAAGCACCACCCGCGCGGCCGCACCACCTTCGGCGACGTGACGGCGGTGGAGACGCCGGACGCTTCGACGGCGGTCCTGCGCCTGTCCCGCCCCTCGGCGATCATCCTGAACGCGCTGTCCGCCGCGGAATCGCAGGTGCTTCCCGCCCACCTCTACGAGAACACCGACGCCCGGACCAACCCGCGCAACATCAACCCGGTCGGCACCGGCCCCTTCCGCTTCGTGGAGTGGAAGCGCGGCGAATACATCGCCTTCGAGCGCAATCCCACCTACTGGGACGTCGGCAAGCCTTATGTGGACCGTCTGATCTTCCGCATCATCCCCGACGCCGCGTCGCGCGCCGCCGCCTTCGAGACCGGGGAGGTGGTCTACGGTCCCTTCGACCCGATCCCGCTGGCCGACGCGGCCCGCCTGCGCGCCAACCCCGAGCTGGCGCTGACCACCGCCGGCTACCAGTGGCTGTCGCCCTTCTTCACCTTCGAATTCAACGTCAAATCCAAGATCACCGGCGATGTGCGGGTCCGCCGGGCCATCGCCCACGCCATCGACCGCAAGGGGCTGATCGAGGCCGCGTGGTACGGTTTCGGCACCCCGGCGACCGGCCCGATCCCGCATTACCAGAAAGCTTACACCAAGGATGTGGCCGGCTATCCCTTCGACCCCGCGGCGGCGGAACGGCTGCTCGACGAGGCGGGATACAGGCGCGGCGCCGACGGCGTCCGCTTCGCGCTGTGGCACGACTATTCCAACGACACCGAATCCCAGCAGAACACCGCGGAGTTCCTGCGCCAGAACCTGAAGGCGGTGGGCATCGACCTGAAGCTGCGCGCCGCCGACCTGCCGACCTATTACAAGCGGGTCTACACCAACTACGACTACGACACCCGCTCCGGCCAGTTCTCGGCGATGATCGACCCGTCGCTGGGGCTGTACCGGCTCTACGCCACCAGCTCCATCGCGCCGGGCGTGCCGAACACCAACGGCGCCCAGTATTCCAATCCCGAACTGGACGCGGTGATCGAGACGGCGCTGCGCGAATCCGATCCGGCCAAGCGGACGGAGGCGTTCCACGCCTGGCAGCGCATCGCCATGACCGACCTGCCGAACATCCCGCTGTTCGAGCTGGAGCGCGTCACGCTGCACAGCCGCCGGGTCAAGGGTCTGGAGGACCGGCCCGACGCCGCCTTCTCCTCGCTGAAGAACCTGTGGCTGGAGGGCGGGGCGTGACGGCGACCGTCCCGCCACGTCCCCGCATCGCCGTGCTGGGAGCCGGCGCGGTCGGCGGCTACATCGGCGCCCGCCTGTTCGCCGAGGGCGAGGACGCGACGCTGGTCGATGGCTGGGCGGAGCATGTCGCGGCGGTCGCCCGCTCCGGCCTCGCCATCACCGGCGCGCGGCCGGAGGAGGACGAGACCGTGCGCGTCCCGATCCTGTCGGAGGGTCGGCTGACCGACCTCGGCCCCATCGACGTCGCCGTCGTCGCCGTCAAGTCCTGGGACACCCGGCGGGTGGCGGAGCTGCTCCGCCCCCGGCTGGCCCCCGGCGGCTTCGTCGTCTCGGCCCAGAACGGCCTGAACGAGCCGGTGATCGCGGAGGCCGTCGGCGGGGACCGCGTCGTCGGGCTGATCGCCGCGCGCATCGGGGTCGAACTCGACGGCGCCGGGCGCATCCTGCGGCGGGTGTCCCGCGGCAGTCCGGGCATTCCGGTCTTCCGGATCGGCGAGCCCGACGGGCGGACGACGCCGCGCATCGAAGCGCTGCGCGCTCTCGTCGCCAAGGTGGATTCCGTGACGGTGACCGGCAACCTGACCGGCGAGCGCTGGTCGAAGCTGGCGGCCAACGCCATGCGCAACGGCCTGTCCGCGGCAACCGGCCTGTCGATCGACGCGATGGACCGCGACCCGCTGCTGCGCCGCTTCGGCATCCGGCTGGCCGGGGAGGCTATCCTGATCGGCGAGCGTCTCGGCCTGCGGCTGGAAGGGATCGGCGGCACGCCCGCCGCCCTGTTCGCCCGTGCGGCGGAAGGCGATCGCGCGGCGCTGGCCGAGGTGGAGAGCGCGCTGACGGCCTCCGCCGTCTCCGGCAAGGCCGCCGGGCAGCGCCCCTCCATGGGTCAGGACATCCTCAAGGGGCGGCGGACCGAGGTCGAGGAGATTTACGGACCGGTCCTAGCCCGCGCTGAGGACACCGGCGTCGACGCCTGGGCGAACCGGCGGGTGCGCGACGCCGTGCGCCGCATCGAGAGCGGGGCGGCGCGTCCGGACCCCGCCTTTTTCCAACTGGACCCCTTCGGCGCCACCACGACCGAAGGCGATGATTGAGAGGGACCGACAGAGCATGACCAGCCGACCCGACTTCGACTTTCCCCGCCCCACCCCGGTCCAGATCGCCGCCTTCCAAGGGGTGACCGCCGCCACCGCGCACGAGGCGCAAGGCCGGCGCGGCGCTCTCGATTCCGTCATCAAGCCGCTGCGGCCCGGCTTCCGCATCCTGGGGCCGGCCTTCCCCGCGCAGGGGCAGCCGGGCGACAACCTGACCGCCCATGCGGCCATCTCCTTTGCCCGCCCCGGCGACGTGATCGTCTATTCCGCGGGCGGCTTCGTCGACGGCGCCTCCTTCGGCGACACCATGGCCACGGCGGCGCTCGCCCGCGGCCTGGGCGGCGTGGTGATCGACGGTGCCGTCCGCGACGCCGCGGAGCTGCGCAAGCTGGACCTTCCGGTCTTCGCGCGCGGAGTCAGCCTGCGGTCGCGCGGCGACAAGGCGCGGCTCGGCCCGCTCGCCCAGGCGGTCGAGGTGGGGGAATCCGGGTCGAACCCGGTGACCTGATCATCGGCGACGACGACGGCGTGGTGGTGATCCCGCTGGCCGATCTCGACGAGGTCGCCCGCGTCTCGCGCGAAAAGGAGGCGAAGGAGGAGGAGTTCCGCAGCCGGTTCCGTGCCGGGGGCGCCACGACCTGGGACCTGTTCGGCGCCGGTATTCTGGCGAAGAGCGGCTACCGGCTGGCCTTCACAGAAAGCGGGGCCGACATCGTTCCGGTGTGAGGACGGGCAGGGAGCGAGATGGCGAAAGGACGTTGCGCGTCGGAACGGGGCCTGCCCGCCCTGTCCGGCGCGCCGCGATTCCTGCCCCCGACGCCTGCATGCGCATGTTCATCGGAGCACAAACGCTGTTCAATTTTGGACGATTGCGTGAACTCAACAAGCAAATAGGATGAATAAAAATGATTTAGCGAAATAATCTGGTGATTGGGCGCCACCGGTGGTCCCGTCACCCCTGCCGTGGAGAGACTCATGGATCGCCGTACCTTCCTGGGTGCGATGGCCGGGCTGGTGCCCGCCGCCGCCTTCACCCGCACCGCCGCCTTCGCCCAGAGCAACCCCGCGGCCTCCTCCGGCTCCCGCCCGCTCTCCATCGGGGCGATCTCGGCCCCGAACTCGCTGGACCCCCATTTCTACCAGTCGCCGACCAACAACCAGACGCTGCGGCAGATCTTCGACCCGCTGGTGACGGAGGACGCGACGGGAACGCTGCGCCCCCTTCTGGCCGAATCCTGGCGGGCGCTGGACGAGACCACCTGGGAATTCAAACTGCGCCCGGGAATCCGCTTCCACGACGGCACGCCGCTGACGCCGGACGACATCGCCTACACCATCGAGCGGGTGCCCAACGTCCCGAACAGCCCGGGCTCCTTCGTGCCCTACGTGCGCAACGTCGCGGCGGTGGAGGTGATCGACGACCGCAGCTTCCGCATCCGCAGCAAGACGCCGAACCCCTTCCTCGACCGCGACTTCACGAACCTCTACATCCTGTCGCGCAAGATCCACGCGGGCGCCGAGACGGCAGACTTCACGTCGGGCAAGCGGGCCGTCGGCACCGGGGCCTTCCGCTACGCCGGCTTCACCGTCGGCCAGCAGATCGAGCTGGAGCCCAACCCCGCCTATTGGGGCCGGACGCCGGGCTGGAGCCGCATCCGCACCCGCTTCATCCCCGACGCCGGAGCGCGCGTCGCCGGGCTGCTGTCGGGCGACCTCGACCTGATCGACGGCGTGCCGGTGCAGGACGTGGCTCACCTGACCGCCGACAAAAAGGTGGAGATCTTCAGCGTCGCCAGCGCCACCAGCGCCTATCTGTTCCCCGACGCCAGCCGCGACCAGGCGCCTTTCGTCACCGACCGCGCCGGCCGGCCGCTGGACCGCAACCCGCTGAAGGACGTGCGGGTGCGTCAGGCGCTGTCGCTGGCCATCGACCGCAAGGGCATCGTGGAACGGTTGCTGCTCGGCCAGGGCACGCCCGCCGACCAGTTCGCCCCGCCGCCCGCCCCGGACCGGCTGCCCAACCGCGCACCCATCGCCGTGGACGTCGCCCGCGCCAAACGGCTGCTGACGGAGGCCGGCTACCCCGAGGGCTTCGGGCTGACCATCCACGGGCCGAGCGGTTTCTTCACCGGCGACGTCGCGGTGCTCCAGGCCATCGCCCAGGGCTTCTCGCGCATCGGTGTGGAGACCAAGGTGGAGACGCTGCCCATCGCCACCTTCTTCTCCCGCGCCACCAACCGGGAATTCGCCCTGTTCCTGACCACCTACGCCACCACCAACAGCGCGGAGCTGCTGCGGCAGGTGGTGCTGACCAAGGACCAGGAGACCGGGGCCGGTCCCTTCAACCGCCAGCGCTATTCGAACCCCAAGCTGGACGCGCCGCTGCTGGCCGCGTTGGGCGACTTCGACGCCGACCGGCGGGTCGCCCGCATCCGCGACGCGCTGGCCGCGCTGGAGGAGGACGTGGGGGTCATCCCGGTCTTCTACCCGCGCTTCAACTGGGCGGGGCGCAAGGGCTACGTGCGCTTCGTTCCCGGCAACGCCTTCGGCCACACCAACGCCGTCTTCGCCGAGCCGGTCTGAGGAATCCCGCCATGTCCCTGTTTTCCGATTATCAGGCCCACGACGCGGTGGGCCTCGCCGCTCTCGTCCGGCGCCGCGAAGTGTCCCCCGTCGAGTTGCTGGAGTCCGCCCTGGCCCGGCTGGAGGCGGTCAACCCGCTGATCAACGCCGTCGTCGACCAGTTTGCCGAGGAAGCCTTCGCCCAGGCCCGGAGCCTCACGGGGGAGGAGCCGCTGGCCGGCGTGCCCTTCCTGCTGAAGGATCTGAACATCCAGGTGCTCGGGCAGCGCACCAGCAACGGCAGCCGCCTGTGGCGCGACCACCGGGCGGTCAAGGATTCCACCGTCACGGCGCGCTACCGCGCCGCCGGTCTGCTGCTGTTCGGCTTCACCAACACGGCGGAACTCGGGCTGGCCTGCGAGACGGCGCCGGCCCTGTTCGGCCCCACCCGCAACCCGTGGAATGTGGAGCGCAGCGTCGGCGGCTCCTCCGGCGGCGCGGCGGCGGCGGTGGCGGCGGGCATCGTTCCGGCGGCCCACGCCACCGATGGCGGCGGCTCCATCCGCATTCCGTCCTCCAACACCGGCACCTTCGGGCTGAAGCCGACGCGCGGGCGCAACCCCTTCGGCCCCGACCTGGGGGAGGGTTGGAACGGCCTGTCGGTGCACCACGCGATCACCCGGTCGGTGCGCGACAGCGCCGCCCTGCTCGACGCCACCCACGGGCCGGAGCCGGGCGACCCCTACGCCGCGCCGCGCTTCGACGGGCGCTACCTCGACCTCGTGGAGCGCGATCCCGCGCCGCTGCGCATCGCCTTCCAGACCGTGGACCATGAGGGGCGCGCCGTCGATCCCGCCGCCGCCAAGGCGGTCACCGACGCGGCGGCGCTCCTGGAATCGCTCGGCCACCGGGTGGAGGAGGCCAGCCCCGGCGTGGACGGCGCCGCGCTGAAGCGGGCGACGCGCATCATCGTCGCCTCCAACATCGCCAACGTTCTGCGCGCCCGCGAAGAGGCGCTGGGGCGGCCCATCGAGCCGGACGAGCTGGAGCCGATCACCCGCCTGTGGGCCGGGGAGTCCACCCGCTACAGCGGCGCCGACCTCGCCCGCTCCATCTGGACGATCCACGGCCTGTCGCGCCTGTTCGGGCGCTTCTTCCAGCGTTACGACGCGCTGCTGACCCCGACCTTCGCCGCCCCGCCGCTGCCCATCGGCACGGTGGACATGCAGAGCACGGATCTCGACGGCTATTACGAGACGCTGCGCCGCTACAGCGCCTTCACCTCCGTCTACAACAGCGCCGGCATCCCGGCGGCCAGCGTGCCCTTCGCGCTCGCGGACGGGCTTCCGGTCGGCGTGCAGATCGCCGCCCCGCTGGGCGAGGACGGGCGGGTGCTCCAGCTCGCCGCGCAGATCGAGCGCGCCCGGCCTTGGGCCGGCCTGTACCCGCCGCTTCCGGCGTAGGCGCCCGATGACCGGAACGATGGTGGGGTGGCTGGTGCGGCGGTCGGCGCAGGCCGCCCTGGTGGTGCTGGCGATGACGGTGCTCGTCTTCGTCGGCCTTCATGTCGCGGGCAACCCGGTGGACATCCTGGTCCCGCCCGAGGCCGACGCGGCCGAGCGGGCGCGCATCGCCGCGTCCTTCGGCTTGGACCAGCCGCTGTGGCGGCAGTATCTGCTGTTCGTTGGGCGCGCGCTCCAGGGTGATCTGGGGCGCAGCTTCATCTACAACCAGCCGGCCCTGGCGCTGGTCGCCGAGCGGCTGCCGGCGACTCTGGAGCTGTCGCTGGCCGCCCTGGTCCTGGCCGCCGGCTTGGGAATCGGTCTCGGCCTCTACGCCGGGCTGCGCCCGCGCGCGGCGGCGGCGCGGCTGATCATGGCGGGCAGCGTGGTCGGGCTGAGCCTGCCCGGCTTCTGGGTCGGGCTGATGCTGGTGATCGGCTTCTCGGTGCCGCTCGGCTGGCTGCCCAGTTCGGGGCGGGGGGAGACGGTGGCGGTGCTGGGGGTGGGCTGGTCCTTCCTGACCGCCGACGGGCTGGCCCATCTGATCCTGCCCGCCGCCAACCTCGCCTTGTTCAAGCTGGCGCTGATCCTGCGGCTGACCCGCGCCGGGGTGCGGGAGGTGGTGCATCTCGATTACGTCCGCTTCGCCCGCGCGCGGGGGCTGGCCCCGTCGCGGGTGGTCGGGGTGCACATCCTGCGCACCATCCTGATTCCCATCGTCACGGTGATCGGGCTGGAGTTCTGCTCCACCGTCGCCTTCTCCATGGTGACGGAGAGCATCTTCGCCTGGCCCGGCATGGGGCGGCTGATGGTGGAGAGCATCCATGTCCTCGACCGCCCGGTGATCGTCGCCTATCTGGTCGCGGTGGTCCTGCTGTTCGTCGCGGTGAACCTGCTAGCCGACATCCTCTACCGGCTGCTCGACCCGCGCGTCGGCACCGCCGGTGCGGGGAGCGGAGCATGAGCAGCCTCACCGAAGACGGTCCACCGTCCGCCCCGTCGCCGTCCTTATCACCCTTGCGTGTCCTGTGGCGGGACTTTGCCGCCTCGCGGGTGGCGCTGGGCAGCCTCGCCGTCTTCCTGCTGCTGGTGGCCGCCGCCGTGTTGGCGCCCTGGATCGCGCCGCAGAATCCCTTCGACCTGACCCAGCTCGACCTGCTCGACGGGCGGTTGCCGCCGGGGGCGGAAGGGGCGCTGGTCGGCACCTACTGGCTGGGCACCGACGACCAGGGGCGCGACATGTTGTCGGCCATCCTGTTCGGGCTGCGGCTGAGCCTGCTGGTCGGCATCGGTTCGGCGGTGGTCGCCGGCGCGCTCGGCACGCTGGTCGGGCTGGTCGCCGCCCAGTCCAGAGCCCAGGCGGGCGGGCACGCCGACGCGGCGCTGATGCGGCTGGCCGACCTGCAGCTGTCCTGCCCCTCCATTCTGATCGCGCTGATGGTGATCGCCTTCCTCGGGCGCGGCACCGGCAACGTGCTGCTGGCGCTGGTGCTGGTGGAGTGGGCCTATTACGCCCGCGCCGCCCGGTCGGCGGCGCTGGTGGAGCTGAAGGCGGAGTATGTGGAGGCGGCGCGCGGACTCGTCCTGCCCTCCTGGTGGATTCTGCTGCGCCACGTCCTGCCGAACTGCCTGCCGTCGCTGGTGGTGATCGCCACGACCCAGGTCGCCCGCGCCATCGCGCTGGAGGCGACGTTGAGCTTCCTCGGCCTCGGCGTGCCGGTGACCGAGCCGTCGCTCGGCCTGCTGATCGCCAACGGGCGGCAGTATGTGCTGTCCGGGGAGACCTGGATCAGCCTCTACCCCGGCGTGGCCCTGCTGCTGATGATGGCCGCGATCAATCTGGCCGGTGACCGTTTCCGCGACGCCCTCAATCCAAGGCTCGGCCAATGACCGCCACCCTTCCGTTGCTGGAGGTGCGCGGCCTGCGCACCGAGTTGCCCGCGCGCCAGGGCGCCCTGAACGTGCCCCTGAACGTTCTGGACGGGGTGAGTTTCTCCCTCGGCCGTGGGCGCATCCTGGGGCTGGTCGGCGAGTCCGGGTCGGGCAAGTCGGCCACCGCCTTCTCCATCATGGGGCTGCTCGACCCGCCGGCGCGGGTGGCCGGCGGCTCGATCCGCTTCGCCGGGCGGGAACTGGCCGGGTTGCCGGAGTGGGAGCTGCGCCGCCTGCGCGGCAACCGCATCGCCATGATCTTCCAGGACCCGATGATGACGCTGAATCCCGTGCTGACCATCGGCGCCCAGATCGTCGAGACCGTGCTGGCCCACGCCCGCGTCGGCCGTGCCGAGGCGCGGCAGCGGGCGCGCGACGCGCTGGGCAGGGTCGGCGTGCCGGGACCGGAGGAGCGGCTGGACGCCCACCCGCACGAGCTGTCCGGCGGCCTGCGCCAGCGGGTGGCGATCGCCATCGCGCTGCTGCACGAGCCGGACCTGATCATCGCCGACGAGCCGACCACCGCGCTCGACGCCACCATCCAGGCGCAGATTCTACGGGAGATCCGCGGCCTTGCCGGCGGAGCGTTCGGTGGGGGCGGGCGGACGGCGGTGCTGTGGATCACCCACGACCTCTCGGTGGCCGAACAGCTTTCCGACGAGATCGCCGTGATGTATGCGGGCCGCATCGTCGAGCAGGCTCCGGCGGCGGAGTTGCTGTCCCGCCCGGCGCACCCCTACACCGCCGGTCTGCTCGCCAGCCTGCCGCGGGGACCGCGGGGCAGCCGGCTGACGCCGATCCCTGGCCTTCCGCCGACGCTGGCCGGACGCCCGGCGGGCTGCGCCTTCCGCCCGCGCTGCGCTGCCGCCGTGCCGGCCTGCGCCGCCGACCCACCCTGGCAGGGGCGGGCGGACGGGCGGGGCGGTGTGCGCTGCCTGAATCCCGGTCCGGAGGGGTCGCGATGAACGCGCCTTTGGCCGAGCTGCGCGGCGTCTCGCGGCTGTTCCCCATTCCGGGGCGGCGGGGCGCCGTCCTGCGCGCCGTGGACGGGGTGGATCTGGCGGTGCGGCGCGGGGAACTCGTCGGGCTGGTCGGGGAATCGGGCTGCGGTAAATCGACCGTGGCGCGGATCGCCGCCGGGCTCCTGCCGCCCAGCGCCGGCCACGTGCTGATCGACGGGCAGGACCTTGCCGCACGGCCCGCCGCCGAGGCGCGGGCCGCCCGGCTGCGCGTGCAGATGATCTTCCAGAACCCCCACGCCAGCCTGAACCCGCGCTTCACCGTCGAGGAGATCGTCGGGGAGGCGGTGCGCTACCATCGGCTGGTGCCGCGCGATGCGCTGGCCGAGCATGTGGCGGCGCAGCTTCTGCGCGTCGGCCTCGACCCGGCGCTTTGCCGCCACCATCCCCACCGTTTCAGCGGCGGGCAGCGCCAGCGCATCGGCATCGCCCGCGCGCTGGCCGTGCGGCCCGACCTGCTGGTCTGCGACGAGCCGGTGACCGCACTCGACGTCTCGGTGCGCGCCGGCATCCTCAATCTGTTCCTTGACTTGCGCGACCGGAACGGTCTGGCGATCCTGTTCATCAGCCACGACCTGTCGGTGGTCGGCCACATCTGTGACCGGGTGGTGGTCATGTATCTCGGCCGCGTGGTCGAGGAGGGGCCGGTCGACGCCCTGTTCGAGCGCCCGCGCCATCCCTACACCCAGGCCCTGCTGGCCGACTCCCGAAGCGCCCTGCCGGAGGGAACCGTGCCGGTGCGCGGCGAGGCGCCGTCCCTGGCGGAGCGGCCCGCCGGCTGCCCCTTCCACCCGCGCTGCCCCATGGCGCGGCCCGATTGCCGGCGGGAGGTTCCGGCGTTGCGCGGGGTGGGGGAGGGGCATCGGGTGGCCTGTCTGCTGGCGGGGTGAGCGGTTCGAGCGGGTGGAGTGGTTGCCCCCACCCTTCCCACGGCTTCGCCGCGGGCCCCTTCCCTCCCCCGCTTCGCAGGAGAGGGAGCCTCAATTCCCTCCCCTGCGTCAGCGGGGGAGGGTTAGGGAGGGGGCAAGGACTTACCGCCCCCCGGCACCGACCGGAACCGGCGTCAGCGCGCCGCCGCCAACCGCCCGCTCCGCCCGGCGGAAGCGGAAGAGACCGCGGCTGTTCAGGTTGTTGACGATCAGCGCGCCGATGGTCAGGCCGGCGCCGGCCAGTTCGACGTCCCCGAACGCGCGGCCCTGGGCCAGCCCGATGGCGAAGGCGGTGATCGGCACGAGGTTGATGAACAGCACCCCGTTCACCGGCCCCAGCAGCTTGATCCCGATGTTCCAGCTGAACACCGCCAGAACCGCCGCGATCAGCACCAGATAGGCGATCTCCGCCCGCACCGACCATACCGTCTCCAGCGACGGCACGGCGACGATCCCCGCCGCGGTGGCCAGCGCCGTCACGGCGGCGATGGTGACGGTGCCCAGCGCCGCGCTGACCGTCGTGTAGCGCAGCGGCGACCAGCCCGGCACCGTGGCCGCGCCCAGCGTGTAGACGACCCAGCTCGCCGCCCCGCCCAGGATCAGCAGGTCGGGCAGCAGCGCGCCGCCGTCCAGCGCCGACAGGCTGCCGCGCGTCACCACCAGCGCCACCCCGGCCAGCGCCGCGGCGATGCATAGGAAGGTCACCCGATTCGGGCGCACCCCCTTGATGGCCCAGGTCAGCAGCGCCGTGATCAGCGGCATCAGCGCCATGATGATCGCGCCATGCTCCGCCTTGGAATGCGCCAGACCGACGAAGGCCAGGATGCTGAAACCGGCGAAGCCCATGGAGCCGTAGAAGAACAGCTTGCCGCCGTGGCCCTCCGTCGCCAGTGCCCGCCAGCCCTCCACCCGGACCAGGATGCCGATCAGGATCAGCGAGGCGAAGCCGTAGCGCAGCAGAGTCAGGTAGAAGCCGTCGATACTCCCCAGGGCCGCCTTGGCCACCGGAAACATGCCGCCCCAGGAGATGGCGGTCAGCGCCAGCAGCGCGATGCCCAGCAGCACGCCGTCCACCGTGCCGCCGGTCCGCGCCTTCGCCGCGGGCTTGCCGGCCACCGGCTTGGCGGCCTCCTCCCCGGCGCGGCCGATGGCCTCCTCCAGCGCCGCCGCGCGGACCTTGCCGGACGGGCTGTAGGGAATCTGGTCGAGCGGTTCGAAGCGCGCCATGGCGATCCGCTCGCGCCGCAGGATCTCGGCGGCGCGGGCCCGCACCTCCTCGGCGGCTCCGGGGCTGGCGGATGCCTTCAGCACCACCGCGCAATCCACGGCCACCGGCCCGGCCCCGGCCCGGCGCAGCAGCGCCACGTCCTCCACCCCGCGGATGTGGCGGATGGCGTTCTCCAGCGCGTAGAGGTTCACGCTGTCCGCCCCCTGCGACCGGTTGAGCAGGTAGAGCCGCCCGTCCTCGTCGAGATAGCCGGCCTCCGACGTGATCAGGTAGCGCTCCCCGTCGATCTGCACCCGGTTGGCCGGGGCGCCGAGATAGGTGTCCATGTTCATGTAGCTGGCGATGGCCACCGACCCGACGATTCCCGCCGGCACCGGCTTGCGCTCCGGGTCGAGGATCAGGATGCGGTTGCCGTCATAGACGCGCCCGACGCTGGCCGGGTGGGTCAGCAGGTCCGCCGGCTCGGCGATGGTGTTCACGCCGGTCTCGGTGGTGCCGTAATACTCGTAGACGACCGGCCCCAGCACCTGCAGCGCCTCCTGCTTGGCCGGGGCGGGGAAATGCTTGCCGCCGACCAGAACGAAGCGGAGCTGGTTGGGCGTGACGCGCGCCCGGCCGCGGGCGACCTCGCGCAGCACCCCCGACAGGATCGGCGGCGTCATGGTGCTGGAGGTGATCCACTCCCGGCGGATCAGCTCGGCGGTTTCCAGCGGATCGTCGGGCGGGGCCAGCACCAGCGTCGCGCCGAGCTGGAGGAACAGCCGCGCCCAGCCGCCGCCCGCCGCGTGGTAGAGCGGGATGGTGGCGAGGTGCCGGTCGGCGGAGGAGAAGCCGTAGCGCGCCGTGAAGTAGGCGAAGCGCCGCGCGTCGAAGGAGGCGGTGCGGATCACCGGCTTCGGCGTGCCGGACGTGCCGGAGGTGAAGGAGATGGCGCGGAAGGGCCGGGCCGGGGCGTTCGGCGCGCGCCGCTCGGCGGCCAGCCCGGTGAAGGCGGCGTAGGGTGTGGCGCCGGGCAGGCGGTTGTCGAGATCGACCACCGCGCGGCCAGCCGCCAGCGTGCGGACGTTGATGCCGCGGTCGGCCAGGAAGCCGGAGGAGACGATCAGCAGGTCGGCCTCGATGCGCTCCAGCAGGTCCGTCAGGGCGGCCGGCGACAGGGAGTAGTCGAGCCCGCACAGCGTCGTCTTCAGCGTGGCGGCGGCGGACGCGGCAACCACCAGCTCCGCGCGGTTGTGCGACAGGAAGGCGACGGTGCGCAGCTCGTCCAGCGCGACAGTGCCGGCCAGCCCTTCCGCCGCGTCGCGCACGGCCTCGGCGTACTGCTGCCAGCTCAGGGTCTCATGGCCGGCGACGATGGCCGCCAGATCGGCGCGCGAGGCGGCGATTTCCTCGATTCGGGACAGGGGAATCATGGTCGTCTCTCAGCGTGGGCGGTGTTCGATGGTGTAGATGCGGGCGCCGGCGGATCGGAACGCTTCGATCCGGCGCAGCGTGTCGCCGCCGATCTCCTCGCCGGGGACGATGATCGGCACGCCCGGCGGGTAGGGGATGATGAAGGAGGTGGACACCCGCCGTTCCCCGGCCTGTTCGTCGGGCCGCTCCACGGCGGGCGACAGCTCGCGCTGGATCGCGCGCAGGGCGTCGAGCAGGGCCGCCACCTCCTCGTCGCCGATGCCGATGTGCAGGTTCAGCAGCAGCGAGGTTCGGGTGCAGCGGTTCACGTAGAGGCCGTGCCGGCTGTACAGCCGCTCGCGCAGTTCCGGCGCCTCGATGGGCAGGCCGGAAACCCTCAGCGACAGCTTCGTCGGGTCGATGGCGGCGTGGCCGGCGAAGGCGTCCGGCACCGCCGGGGCGTTGACCGAGAAGGCGCTCAGCGCCGGATCGCCGGCCACCGTCTCGCTCACCCGCCGGGCGAGCCGCAGGGAACGTTCGACCAGGTCCCGCCCCTCCAGCTCCATCTGCGCGCGGGCGAGATCGAGCGAGGCGAGGATCGGGTAGCTGGGCGAGGTGGTGTGATGGCGGTAGCGGCCGAGCCGCAGCCGTTCCGCCAGCTCCGGATCGCCGCTGAAATGGATCAGCGACCCCTGGCGCAGCGCGCTCAGCGACTTGTGGGCGGAGTGGGTGGCGACGACGGTGAAGCGTTCCAGCGCCCGGTCGGCGGCGCGGGCGTGCAGGGCGGTGCGCCCGCGCGTCGCCTCGTGGAAATAGCTCCAGGCGCCCCAGGCTTCGTCCACGAAGACGGTGGTCAGCGACGGGCTGGCCTCCGCCAGCGCGGTGAGGATGGCCCGGATGTCGTAGACGACGCCGTCGTAGGACTGGCCGTTCAGCACCAGGAGTTCGTAGGGCGTGCCCGCGCGCTCCGCCGCCGCCGCCTGCTCCAGAAGGGCGGGCAGGGACAGGGCGGCGCGTTCCGAATGCTCGCAGAAGACCCGCGGCTCGATGTAGTCGACCGCCGCGTGTTTGTCGGACAGGGCGAAATGGATCGACTGGTGGGTGCCCTTGTCGGCCAGCACCCGGACGTCGGGGCGGGTGATCAGGGCTTCCAGCGCGATCAGGTTGGCGGTCGTCGTCCCGGCGGTGACGAACAGCGTGCCGGTCGCCCCGAAGGCGAGCGCCGCCAACTCCTCCGCGCGGGCCAGCGAGCGGTGTGGGAAGAAGAAGCTGTCCAGCGGCGGCGCGGTGATCGTCGCCTCGCTGAACAGGCCGCGCCCGAACAGCGCGTCATAGGCATCGGCGAAGGCCGATTCCCGGATGGAGCCGCGCCGGCTGACCGGCAGCGCGTGGAAGGACGCCCGGGTGCTCCCGGCCGCCGCCAGCAGGGCGTCGGCGAGCGGTGTTTCCGGAATGGCCGGAGGCCCGGAGGAATTCCGGGCGGAAGAATTCCGGGTTGACGGGCGTTGGTCGGCAGGGTCTGGCATTGGGAACTCGCTCGTGGTGGCGGCCTCCGCTGGGGAGGCGTCCGTTTGAAACACCGATCCTGCATGTTGTTTGAATTTATTTACGCAGTGATCTAATAGAGAAATCAGTCGAAGGCCCGATCCCTGTCCAATAAATAATTTCGAGCCCCAATATCGGCGAAATTGATGGGTGGGCCGATCCACACGAATGTATTTTCAAATAATTGTAAAAATGAATTAGCGTTCATGGACTGAACAAATACTTTGTATGTTTGATTGATTGACTGTTGGCGGCGAGCGTAAAATATTATTAACACGACGATGCGATTGAATTTTGTGCAATGGTACTTGCAGTGTCGTATGATGCGTGTCCCGGCGACCGTGCCGGGAGAGGGCAAGCCGGACGGCGGAGCGCTCATGGAACTGCATCATCTGAAGACCTTCGCGACCGTGGCGCGCGAGGGCAGCCTGACCCGAAGCGCGCAGATCCTGCTGCTCAGCCAGCCGGCGGTCAGCGGCCATATCAAGCTGCTGGAGGAGGAGCTTGGCACCGTGCTGTTCGAACGCACGGCCAAGGGCATGCAGTTGACCCGCGAGGGACTGATCCTGCTGGAGGAGGCGGAGCGCACGCTCGACGCCGCCAAGGCGCTGGTCAACCGCGCCCGCGGCCTGCAGGGTGACGCCGCCGGGCCGCTCGCTCTGGGCATCGCCAGCGATCCGGCAGCGTTGCGGCTGGGAACGCTGCTGTCCACGCTGCTGTCCACGCACCCCCGGCTGCGCTTGCGGGTGTCGCATCACCTGTCCGCCGACGTGGTGGATCAGGTGCAGGACGGGCGCCTGGACGCCGGCTTCGTTCTGGAGGAGCGGCCCGACCGGGCGCTGCGTCATCTGCCGGTGGCGCCGGTGCGGCTGCGCGTCGTCGGGCCGGCGGCTTGGCGGGACCGGCTGGCCGGGGCGGGTTGGAGCGATCTGGCCGCTCTGCCCTGGGTCGGCACACCGCCGCGCTGCAGTTTCCACCTGATCGCCGCGCGGGCCTTCGCCCGGAACGGCGTCGCCCCCGGCACGATCATCGAGGTCGACCAGGAAAGCGCCCTGAAGGGGCTGGTGACCGAAGGGCTGGGCCTCGCCCTGCTGCGCGAGGAGCAGGCGCTGGCGGCCGCGGCGGCGGGGGAGGTGGCGCTGTGGCCCGGCGAGGCCCTGCGCAGCCACCTCCATCTGATCCTGCCGCTGGACAAGGAGGGGGAGCCGGCGCTCCAGGCGCTGCGGGCGGCGGTGCGGGCCGTATGGCAGGACCCGCCATGACCCGCGCCCGCTGCCCGATGCTCTTATCCCCAGGCGCGGCTGTCCTTGACGACCACGGCGAAGCGGTCGGCCAGGGCGGCGAGGTTGGCGCGGTGCAGCGCCTCGGCCGGGATCACGCCGCCGGCCCCGTCGGGGAGGTCGCGGGTGGCGCTGGCCGCATCCACCACCGTGGTCCGCCAGCCGAGGTCGAGGGCGGCGCGGACCGTGCTGCTGACGCACATGTGGGTCTGGAAGCCGGCGACGATCAGCTCCTTGCGCCCGGTGGCGCGGATGAGGGCGTCCAGCTCCGTCCCGGCGAAGGCGTTGGGCAGGTGCTTCACCACCACCGTCTCGCCGTCCAGCGGGATCAACGGCGCGACGATGCCGGACAGCGGGCCTTCCGGGTTGAACAGGGCGCCGCCGGGCTTGCCGTGGTGGACGATGTGGAAGACCGGAGTGCCGGCCTTGCGCGCCCGTTCCAGCAGACGCGCGGCCTCGGCCACCGCGGCCTCCACCCCGACCAGGGGAAGGGCGCCCTCGGTGTATTCGCGCTGGGCGTCGATCAGCAGCAGCGCCGCGGTGTCGAGGGGACTCGGCGTGGCGGGGGCTCCGGCGAGGGCGAGCAGGGTCTTCGGTGTGGCGCTCATGGCGGTTGCGGCTCCGGAAAAGGGAAGGGTCGGGGCGCAGTGTGCCCTGTGTGCTTTTGGCCGGACATTCGATAGGTTTGCGCAATGACTGTTCATAAACAGACAGGCACCCCGAAACAGACGGGCACCCTGAACTGGGACGATCTGCGGATCTTCCTGGAACTGGCCCGCACCGGCAGCCTGTCGGCGGCGGCGCGCGCGCTGCGGATCAGCCACGCGACGGTCGGGCGCCGGGTCGCCGCGCTGGAGGAGGGGCTGGGCCGCAGTCTGGTGGATCGGCGGGCCGACGGTTACAGCCTCACCGCCGACGGCGAGGCGGTCTTGGCGCTGGCCGACGGGATGGACGAGCGGGCGCTGGCCATCCTGCGCCAGGTGTCGAGCCAGGGCGGGCGGGGGGCCGGATTGACCGGCACCGTCCGGCTGACCACCACCCAGGCTTTGGCCGACCGCTTCCTGATGCCGCGGCTGGGGCCGTTTCGCGCCCGCCATCCGGGAATCGACCTGGAGGTGACGGTGGACAACCGCTCGCTCAGCCTCGCGCGGCGGGAGGCCGACATCGCCATCCGGCTTGCCCGGCCGCAGCGCGGCGACCTGATCGCGCGGCGGCTCGCCACCATGGGCTATGGCCTGTTCGCCGCCGCCGGGGCGCCCGACACGGTGATCGGCTACGACGAGGCGCTGGCCGAGCTGCCGGAGGCGGTCTGGCTGGCCCGCCACATGGCCGGCCGCCGCGTCGCCTTCCGCTCCAACAGCCTTCAGACCCAACTCGCGGCGGCGAAAGCGGGATTCGGGGTGGCGCTGCTGCCCTTCTGGCTGGCGGCGGAGGAGCCGGACCTGCTGCCGGTGCTCTGCGATGCCCCGCCGCTGGAGCGCGAGGCGTGGCTGGTGCTGCACCCGGACCTGCGCGACGTGCCGCGGGTGCGGGCTGTGATCGAGCATCTTGTTGCGCTGTTCACGGCGGAATTTGCCGCGGAGTTCGCCACCGGACCCGCGGCGGCCGGTTGAAGGGACGGTTACTTCCGCGGCGCGAAGAAGTCGGACAGTTCGACGGGGAAGCTGTCGAGGATCTTCTTCAGCGACGCGACGGACGGGCTGGTCTTCTCCTTCTCGATCAACGAGATCAGGGCGTTGCTGATGCCGGCCCGGCGCGCCAGGGCGCGCTGCGACAGGCCGTGCGCTTCACGCAGATCCTGCAACTTTCTTCCGATGTCGAGCATGCTGGCTACACCCGGCTGGCGATGGGAACGGAAGGCTCTGCCGCAAGGATAGGCGATCCCACTCTCCTCTTCCACAAAAAGTGTGATTTTCAGATAATCAACGATATTATTTTGTTTAAACTGCCCGGCAATCAGGGCAATCAGGGAATGCAGCCGGAATCGGCGCCCACGATGCGGCGGACCGGGAAGCGTTCGGACACCAACCCGGTGGCGGCCACCCGCAGGGACACGACAACTCCGCACATCTGCCAAGGCGTCTCACCCTCCAGCCCCATTGCCTTCGTGCATCGACACCTCAACCGGTTGCGTCCCGCTTCTTGAACACATCCTTGTGCAGCGCGCTGAGTTCGTTCTTTAAAATCTTTCCCATGGCGTTCCGGGGCAGGGCATCCTGGACGATCACGGCCTTGGGCAGCTTGTATCCGGCGAGTTCGCGCGCCGCCCGTGCGAGAATGGCGGCCGGATCGAGCGGCTCGCCGCCCGGTTGGCGCTCGACGGCGGCCACCACGCCCTCGCCGAAATCGGGGTGGGGAACGCCGAAGACGGCGGTCTCGCTCACCCCCTCGATGCCATTGAGCACGATCTCGACCTCGCGCGGATAAACGTTGTAGCCGCCGGAAATGATGAGCTCCTTCGCGCGGCTGACCAGCGTGAGACGGCCGTCCGGGGCGGCGCGCGCCAGATCCCCCGTCATGAAGAAGCCGTCCGGCCGGAATTCCGCCGCCGTTTTCTCCGGCATCCGCCAATAGCCCTTGAACACACTCGGACCGCGCAGTTCGAGGCCGCCGACCGTGCCCGCAGGCTGCGGCTGTCCGGCGGCGTCCACAACCCGGACCTCCAGCCCCGGCAGCGGGTAGCCGACCGTGCCGGGCAGGCGCTCGCCGTCGAGGGGGTTGGAGGCGATGATCGTGGTTTCGGTCATGCCGTAGCGTTCGAGAATCCGATGCCCGGTGCGGGCCTCGAACGCCTCGAAGATTTCCCGTGACAGAGGAGCCGAGCCGCAGGTGAACAGGCGCATGGTTCCGCAGCGCTCCCTGGCGAGCCGCGGGTCGGCCAGGAGGCGCGTGTAGAGCGTCGGGACTCCCATGAACACGGTGCTGTGCGGCAAATGCTCGATCACGGCGTCAGCCGTGAATTTGGGAAGGAAGACGCAGGATCCGCCCGCATACAGCATCGAGTTCAAGGCGATGAACAGGCCGTGTGCGTGGAAGATGGGCAGTGCATGCAACAGCACATCGGCGTCGGAGATGCCCCAAAGCGCGTTCAGCGTGCGGGTGCCAAAGGCCAGATTGCCGTGGGAGATCATGGCGCCCTTGGGGCGCCCCGTCGTTCCGGAGGTGTAGAGGATCGCCGCCACATCGTCGGGGCCGACCTCGGCGACACGCTCCCAGGGCGGCCGTCCGCGGCACGCCGCCGTCACGGTTCCTTCGCCGTCCGGATCGAGCGTGAAGGTTCGGCACCCGGCCGGCGGCACCAGATCGCCGACGACCAGAGTCTGTCCGACGAACACCGTGGGTTCCGCATCGTCGAGAAAGTAGCGCAGTTCGGCCAGCGTGTAGGCCGTGTTGAGCGGCAGGTAGACCGCCCCGAGTTGCAGGACGGCGAGATAAAGGCACACCGCCTCCGGCGACTTCGCCACCTGCACGGCGACCCGGTTTCCCGGGCCGACGCCGGCCTCGTGAAGGACGTGCGCCATGCGTCCGGCGGTCCGCCACAGGTCCGCGTATGTCCAGGTTCGCCCGGTATCGGTTCGCCCGGTATCGATTTTCAGGGCCACCCGCGCATCGGACGGCGCTCCGGGTTTCAAAAGCAGGCTGTAAAGATTGTGCGTCATTCCGGTGTTCCTGTCGCCGCGATGCGGGCCATGTGATTCCGAGGCGGAGGACGATTCGCTTCAGGGAATGAGCACGATCGATCCCGTCGTGCGGCGGGCTTCCAGGTCGCGGTGCACCGATGCGGCGTCGGTGAGCGGCGCCCGGTGGGCGATGCCGACCTGGACCCGGCCCGAGGCCAGGGCCTCGAACAGCCCGCCGGCCAGGGTCTCGATGTCGTCGCGGCTGCGGGTGACCGTGGCCAGCGTCGGCTTGGCGAGGAAGATCGAGCCCTTTTGCGCCAGCATGCTGATATCCAAGGGCGGCACCGGGCCGCTCGCCTGCCCGAAGCTGACCATCAGGCCGAAGGGCTTCAGACAGTCCAGCGACGCCATGAAGGTGTCCTGCCCGACGGAATCATAGACCACGTCGACACCGCGACCGTCGGTGATGTCGCGGACGTGCGCGGCGAAATCCTCCTCGCGGTAGAGGATGACGTGATCGCAGCCGGCGCCCCGGGCGACGGCCGCCTTTTCCGGCGAGCCGACCGTGCCGATCACCGTCGCTCCCAAAGCGTGCGCCCACTGGCACAGCATCTGGCCGACGCCGCCCGCCGCGGCGTGCACGAGAAGGGTTTCCCCCGCCTTGACCGGGTGAACGCGATGCAGCAGATACTGCGCCGTCGTCCCCTTGACCATCGCGGCGGCGGCCACCTCGTCCGACACCGTGTCCGGCAGTTTCACCAGGCGGTGCGTGGGAACGATGCGCCGCTCGGCGTAGGCGCCGAGCAGCATCCAATAGGCGACGCGGTCGCCGGGCGCCACATCGGTGACGCCGGGGCCGACCGCCTCGACCACGCCGGCGCCCTCGACGCCCAGCACGGCCGGGCGTGGGATCGCGTACTGCCCGGAGAGGGCCGAGCGGTGATAGGTGTCGATGAGGTTGACGCCGATCGCCGTGTGGCGGACCAGGGCCTCCCCCGGACCGGGCGGCGGCACGGCCACCTCCTCCCAGACCAGGGCTTCGGGACCACCGGGCTGGTGGACGCGGATCGCATGACCCATGATCGGTTTTCCTTTCATTCAATCAAGCGCAAAGCCTGACACATCAGGCTCTGCGCTTGCCCTCGGACGGCGGGCGCGGCCGTCCGGCCGCTTGCCTTCGCAGGCACGAGCCTGCGGGGGCGCCGTCGCGGCCCTTACCGTCGAGGGTAAGTCAGGACTTGCTCTCGACGGCATCACGCCGATGTCAGCCGTCCGGTAATCAGGGCGAAGACGGCGCTGAAATCCTTGTTTCCGTGACCGTGCTCCACAAGCATCTGGTAGAGCGCGGCGGCGCTGCCGGCGAGCGGCGTGGCGGCGCCGCTGGTCGCGGCCGCGTTCTGGGACAGGCGCATGTCCTTCAGCATCATCGCCGCCGCGAAGCCCGGCTGGTAATCGCGGTTGGCCGGCGATGCCGGCACCGGCCCCGGAACCGGGCAATAGCTCTGCAAGGCCCAGCAATTGCCCGAGGACACGGTCATGACGTCGTAGACCGTCTGGTGGTCGAGCCCGAGCTTCTCGGCCAGGGCGAACACCTCGCTGATGGCGACCATGCTCATGCCCGCCATCATGTTGTTGCAGATCTTCAGGGCCACGCCGTTCCCGGATGCCCCGACATGGAAGATTTTGGGACCCATAGCGGCCAGCACCGGGCGGGCGCGCTCGAAGCCCTCGGCGGTGCCGCCGACCATGAAGGTCAGGGTCCCGGCCTGCGCCGCTGGGACCGCGCCGGAAACCGGGGCGTCCACCATGACGAAGCCGGCATCGGCCGCCGCTTTGCTGACCGCCCGCGCGCTCTCCACGTCGATGGTGGAGCAGTCGATCAGCATCGTGCCCGGACGGGCGTGCGTCAGCACGCCCCCCTCATCCTCGTAGGCGGCCCGCACATGCTTTCCCGTCGGGATCATGCTGATGACGGTGTCGGCATCGGCCAGCGTCTCGGCCAACGTGGCCGCCACGCGGCCACCGGCGGCGGCGTAGGCGTCGCGCGCCGCGGCCACCACGTCGTACCCAATGACGTCGTGCCCGGCCCTGGTGAGGTTGTCGCACATGGGACGGCCCATGTTGCCGAGTCCGATGAAAGCAATCCGCGCCATGATTTTCCTCCGGAAGGGTCTCTCAGTGGGTCACTTCTTGACCAGGGAGCACTTGCTTTCGCTCAAGGGGATCGCCGCTTGGTCGCCGGGGATGGTGCGCTGAACCTTGTAGTAATCCCAGGGGCCCTTGGACTCGGCCGGTGTCTTGACCTCGATCAGGTACATGTCACGAATGACCCGGCCGTCCTCGCGGACCTTGCCGCCCTTGGTGATGAGATCGTCGACGGGAAGTTCCCGCATCTTGGCGGCGACCACGGTGCCGTCGTCGGTGCCGGCCGCCTGCATCGCCTTCAGGTAATGCGTCACCGCCGAGTACACGCCGGCCTGGACCATGTTGGGTTTGCGCTTCATGCGCGCCTCGAAGCGCTCGCCCAGCTTGCGGCTGCCCTCGTCGCGATCCCAGTAGTAGGCCGTGGTCGCGATCAGCCCCTTGGCGTTTTCAAGGCCGAGCGCGTGCACGTCGCTGATCAGGACGGCCAACCCGACCAGCTTCTGGCCGCTGCTGGTGATGCCGAACTCCGCCGCCTGCTTGACCGCGTTGGTGGTGTCCGTCCCGCCGTTGGCGAGCCCGATGATCGCGGCCTTGGACGCCTGCGCCTGGAGAAGGAAGGATGAGAAATCGGCGTTGCCGAGCGGGTGCCTGACCTGCCCCAGCACCTTGCCGCCGTTCTCCTTGACCGTCTTGTCGATGTCGGCGGCCATCTGATGACCGAAGGCATAGTCGGCGGTCAGCATGAACCAATCCTTGCCGCCGTCCTGGACCACGGCACGGGCGGTTCCGACCGCCTGGGAATAGGTGTCCCACATCCAGTGGAAGCCGTTGGGCGAGCAGTCTTCGTTGGTGAGGCGCGTCGTCCCCGGACCGGTGGCCAGGGTGATCTTTCCGCGTTCGCGGGCGAGGTTCTGGACCCCGATGGCGATGGCCGAATTGGTCAGGTCGGCGATGGCATGGACGCCCTGGGTGTCGAACCATTCGCGGGCCTTCGCCAGCCCGATGTCGGGCTTGTTCTGGTGGTCCGCTGACAGGACCTCGATCTTCTTGCCCAGGATCTGGCCGCCGAAATCCTCGACGGCCAGTTTCGCCGCCTCGACCGAACCGGCGCCGCCGAATTCGCTGTACAGGCCCGACTGGTCGTTCAGAACGCCGATCCGGATGACGTCGGCGGCCTGGGCCGCTCCGGCCGCCAACGCCGTCGTGGCGAGAAGGGCGGCGATAAAGGACGTACGCATTCTTGTTTCCTCCCTTTTTTGGTGAACTCTTGATCAGTCCATGTTGATGATGACCGTCTTCTTGTGCGTGAAGTGATCGAGCATCGCTTCGAGGGATGCTTCCTTTCCAAGGCCGGACTGCTTGAAGCCGCCGTAGGACAGGCCCGGCTGCACCACGAGGTTCTGGTTGACCTGCACGAAGCCGGCCTGGAGCCGCCGGGTCGCGTCGAGGGCGGTGCGGAGGTCGCGCGTCCAGATGGTCGCGGCGAGGCCGAAATCGCTGTCGTTGGCCATGGCCAACGCGTCCTCGTAGTCGCGGAAGGCGATCACGCAGGTGACCGGTCCAAAGATTTCCTCGCGGGCCAGCCGGTGATCGTTGGCAAGGCCGGTGAAGAGGACGGGCTGCACGAACAGGCCGCGGGCCAACCGCTCGTCCGTCGGCAGGGCCGAGCACCGGTGCGCCACCGCGCCCGCCGTCGCCTCGCCGAGCGCGATGTAGGACTGCACCCGCTCGAATTGCTGCGGCGAGATGATGGTGCCGATGTCCGTCGCCTCGTCCAGCGGGTCGCCCATGGTCATGGCGTCGACCTTCGCCTTCAGCTTGTCGACGAAGGCGTCGTGCAGGCTCTCGTGGACGAAGATGCGCGATGAGGCGGTGCAGCTCTGGCCTTGCCGCGTGAAGCGCATGCCCGCCACGGCGCCGTCGATGGCCTTGTCGAGATCGGCGTCGCCCATTACGATCATCGGGCTTTTGCCGCCCAGTTCGAGGGTGACGGGGATCAGCTTGTCGGCCGCCAGATGCGAGATGATCTTCCCCGTCTCCACCGAACCGGTGAAGGTGACCTTGCCGACCCCCGGATGGGTGACCAGAGGCGCGCCGCATCCGGGGCCGTCACCCGACAGGATGTTGAGGACACCCGGCGGCAGCAGCTGGTTCATGACCTGGATGACGCGCAGGGCCGCCAGCGGCGCCTCCTCGGCGGATTTGACGATGACCGCGTTTCCGGCGACCAGCGCCGGCGCGATCTTGAGCGCCATCAGGTACAGCGGCACGTTCCACGGAATGATGGCGCCGACGACGCCGATCGGCTCGCGCTGGGTGAAGGTCAGCATCTTCGGGTGGAAGGGAACGGTTTCGCCCTTCAGCTCGGACGCGAGCCCGCCATAGAAGGTTAGGGTGTCCGCCACCAGCGACGCCTCGACCCGGCTTTCGGTGCGAATGGCCTTGCCCGTCTCCAGGGCGAGCAGGCGCCCGATCTCCTCGGCATGGCCGACCAGACGGCGCCCGCATTCGACCAGCAGCCGGCCCCGCTCGCGCGCCGAGAGGCGAGCCCAGGCGCCTTGCGCCGCGACCGCCGCGCGGACGGCGGCATCGACGTCCCGCTCGCCGCCGTCCGCCGCCGTGGCGATCACGTCACCCGTCGCGGGGTTCACGACATCGAAGGTCCTCCCCGTGGCCGCCGGCCGGAGTTCGCCGCCGATCAGCAGCAAACCCGACAACTCGCGCGCGAGGGCATGGGGGGTCGTGTTCAGAACCAGGTTCTGGTTGGTCATGGACGGTCTCTTTTTGAATAGGGCCGGTTTTGAATAGGACTGGCCGAATGCGGCTGGTGTGCCGATCCCGCGCGTGCCGGGGAACGGAGGCGGTCAGGACGCCCGGCGCTGCGACCAGACCTTCAGGGCGTTGGCGAACTCGTCCGACCGCAGGCTCGCGGCGAAGGCCGCTTCCGCCGCCCGATCGTCCAGTTCGCCGCGGGCGATCTCGTTGAGCGCGCGTTTCATGCCGGCGATGGCCTGCGGCGCGCAGGCGGTGATGCGTCCGGCCAGTTCGTCCACAGCAGCCGGAAGGTCGTCGGGAGCGACAATCCGGTCCAGAAAGCCGATGCTCAGCAGGTCGTCGCCGGCGATCGTTTCCGCCGTGAGGAACAAGCGCTTGGCCGCGTTGAGGCCAAGCCGCGACACATAGCGGCGAAGGCCGCCGGGGTAGAAGTGTATGCCAAGCTGCCCGGCCGGCATGCGCATGCGCATCCCGGTCACGCCGATGCGGAAGTCGCAGGCGAGCGCCAGATCGGTGGAACCGCCATAGACGCTGCCGTTGAGGGCGCAGATCGTCGGGACGCGGACCGCTTCGACGCGATCGCACAACCGTGCAAAGGCGTTCTCCCCGTCCTGGCCGTCCGACACGCCGCGCTGGGACGACTGGGCCGCGGTCAGGTCGTAGCCGGACGAGAAGCTCGGCCCCGTCGCGGTCAGCACCAGCACGCGAACGGACGGGTTCGCTTCGGCTGCCGCGATTTTGTCCTCCAGAATGGCGATGTCCGCCACGTCGATCCGATTGTGCTGGAGCGGGCGGTTGAGCCGGATGGTGCCCACCGCGTCGTTCACGGTCAGTTGGGGGGCTGTCGCCGGCCCGTCCGATTGACCCCGTGGCGTCCCGTTCATCGTTTCCTCCCAGGTGCCGTCATTGGCGACGGCGCGGCCCTATGGATACCGCCTTTGTTTTTCTAAAGAACCATGAGCGAGTTCATGCATACCAGAGAGTGATAATGGGATGCAACATGGAAAGTTTGGCACGCCTATGGTTGACGGCGCGCGCAATGAGTGGCGGCGGTTTCCTTGGGAGCCTTTACGCCTTGGGAAAAGCCAAAGCCCTCCGCTGGATGAGGGGGCGCTATGCTCCGCCACAGCCTGATTTCTCCGCTGGCTGCGGTTGTTCGGTCGACCAAAACCGAGTTTTGGCATACCATGACATTGACGCCGCCCAGCGGACGCGATACCGTTGACCAATCCCGATTTGCCAATGGATCATGCCATGCAGGCGGAAAAGCCAAGCCGCGTAACGGAAATGCGGCAGGTGCTCGAACAGGAAATTCTGGGCGGGATCATCGCGCCCGGCGAGCGCCTGGACGAACGAGCTTTGGCCGAACGGTTCGGCGTGTCACGGACGCCGGTGCGCGAGGTGCTGTCCCAGCTTGGCTCGAGCGGACTGGTCACGATAAAGCCGGGAGCCGGCGCCTCCGTATTGCGGATGTCCGCCAAGCAGCTCGTCGGCATGATGGAGGTTCTGGTCGAACTGGAATCCCTGGCCGCCAGCCTTGCCGCCCGCCGCATGGGAATCGCCGGGCGCAAGCGTCTTCTGGAAGTGCACGAGGCGAGCCGCGCCGCCGCCGAGGCCAGCGACATTGAGGCCTACGACAATCTCAACCGCGAACTGCATGAGTTGATCTACGCCGGAAGCCGGAACGAGCATCTGGAGCATCAGGCGAAACTCATTCGCAGCCGCTTGCGCATCTACCGCCAGTATCCGTTCCAGCACACCGCGCGCCCTTTGAAGTCCTACACGGAGCACGACCGTTTCGTGAAAGCGATCCTGGAAGGGGACGGCGAGGCCGCGCGCCGGCACATGCACGACCACATGACCACGGGCGGAAGCATTTGGGTCGATATGGTGGTCTCCATGCCGCCGGTCGGTGACCATGAGTAGCGGCGCTGTTTTCTGAACATATTTATCTGCGCGAATTGGCGAGGCGGCGGAATCCACTGCGGGGCGGCGGTGATCCGGCGAGCCTGGATGCCGGACGGGTGGGCCTGTTCCTGTGGGCTGGCGCTGGGCGATCCCGACGCCGCCATCCAAGGGGGGTTGAGGGAGCGCGTCCGCGGTTCGTTTTGCGCATCAGCGTCCGAACAGCGCCAGCAGGCCGTCACCCAGCGCGCCGCGCCAAGCGAACCGGTCGTGCCCGGCGGCATAGTCGCGGTAGGTGACCTCGTAGCCCTTGGCCTCCAGAACGTCCCGCAGGTGGCGGGAGCTTTCAAGGATGCCGATCTCACCGTCGCTTCCGCTCTCGAACAGGCCGGCGCTGAGGAAAAAACGCACCGGACGGCGATCACGAGACGCCACCAGGCCAGCCATATGCTCCGGACGGTCCGGCGGCGCATCGGCCGGATGCCACCAGAAGGAGCCGGACATGGAAAGCGCGTTCCCGAACCGGTCCGGGTGCGCGAGCGCCGCGGACACCGCCGCCAGCCCGCCGTAGCTGGACCCGGCCAGCACGGTGCGGTCGGGCCGGGACCGGATGCCCATCCGCTCGCTCAACCAGGGAAGAAGCTCGTCGGCGAGCATCGCGGCGAAAGCGGGATTGGCCGGCAATTCGCGCTCCCGCGCCTCGGTGCCGGGGTTGGCGATGAAGACGGCGACGGTCGGCGGCAGGCGGCCATTGCCGGTCAGCCGGTCAAGCATGGTCGGAACCGGCGCGTGCCGGTCGAGATAGTCCGGCCCGTCGAACAGCAGCAGGAGCACGGTGTCCTTGCCCGCCGGATCGACGCCGGGCGGTGCGTAGACCGTGACGTCGCGCGTGTTGCCCAGGATGCGGCTGGTGAAGCGTTCCGCGATGAGCCGTCCCGCCGGTTCGGCCCAGCCGCCTTCCAGGCCGGGCTGGAGCGGGGCGCCAGACAGCTCCACCAGGGAAACCTGATTGTAGCGATCGGGGGCGTCGGGCGGCCAGGGACGGTGATTCAGCGGATCGGCCTGAAGCTGCGCCAGGATCGCCATCCGGCATTCGCGGCAGGTACCGGGAAAATCTGGCACGTCGGGCGCGATCTGGTAGGACAGGCGGGTGGAGGCGGGGACGATGAAGCTCTTGAACCAGACGTCGCTCCGGCCCAGCCGTTCGAGATTTTCATGGTTGGAGGTCGGTCCCCCGAGCAGGCGCACGTTGTGGCGGGCGCCCCGCGCCAGGAAGGTCATTGCGACGCGGTCCGATCCGGGCGCGTCCTTCAGCGCGTCCTTCAATGGCTCCACCAAAGGCGTGCCGCGCCGGGCGATGTCCTGCCAGAAGTCCTCGGTCCCGCCGCCGCGCTTCACCGTTTCGGCCAAGGCGGCGATGGTCGGGCTCAGGTGCCCCTGAAGGACGGGACGCTGGTCGGCCACGGCGATGCGCCGGGTCAGCGCCAGTCGATAGCCGCCAACCCCGCGCAGCGTGACCCGCAGCGCCGCCATGCCGGGTTCGGCGACGAAACGGAAGACCTCCCGGCCCGCCGTGCCGTTCAACAGCAGCCGGACAGGGCGTCCTTCCCGGTCGATCAGCCGCAGCTCCGCCGCGTCGGTTCCCGAATCGAGCACGCCTTCCACATAATCGCCGTCGTCGAGGTCCAAGGGATGGACGGCGCTGCGCTCCGTGCCGGACACGGGAACGTCGAGAATCAACGGGGAGCCGTCCGGCACCCCCGCGCAGGCGTTCAGAACCATCATCACCATTCCCACGCGTGTCAAACGCTTCAATCGCCCTTCCTTTCTCATCCGCCGGCCGCGGCCCGGACCGGCTCTGCGTCGGCCGTCGCCGATCCCACTCCCACCGCCGAGATCACCCGGTCGAGCAGAGGGCCGACGATCCGCAGGGACGCCGGGGCGATGATGTCCTCGTGCGAGCAGTGGGACAGGCGGTGGACGGACAGGCGCCCCACGCGGCCCGTCCAGCTTCCTTCGGGGTCGATTTCCGGGGGGATCGACTTCTCCGCCACGAACAGCGTCAGTTCGCCGTCGTAAGCGGGGGTGCGGGCCTTCGAGAGAACCCGGACGGCGTCCTTGTAGTTGCCGAAGATGTGGCCGAACATCTCCACCTTCTCCCGCCGCAGATCCTCGTCCATCACGTCGGCCAGGGCGTCGCCCAGGAACTGTTCCTGCTCCCGTTCCGCCGCTTGGTCGGCGTCGGTGCGGCCGAGTCCGCTCCAGTCGTGCGCCTCCGCCGGATAGGTGTCGAGCAGGCCGAGGAAGTCCACCCGCTCCCCCATCCGCCGCAGCCGCACCGCCAAGCCGTAGGCGACCGTGCCGCCCAGCGAATAGCCCAGCAGATGGTAGGGGCCCTGCGGCTGCACCTCGCGCAGGATGGCGAGCTGGCGGTCGCACAGCTCGTCGAGGTCGGCGCTGAGCGCCAGCGGGCCGTTGGGGCGCGGCGATTGCAGCCCGACGATGGGCCGGTCGCCGCTCACGTAACGCGACAGGACGCTGTACTGCCAGGACAGGCCGGACCCCGGATAGAGGCAGATCAGAGGCGGCCCCGAGCCGTCGCGCAGGCGGATCACCGGCGCGAAACCGAGATTCTCCGGCTCGTCCCGCCCGCCCGCTTCGGCCAACAGGGCGGCCAGCCGGGCGACGGTGGGGGCGACCATGATCTGGCTGACCGCCACCGGCTGGCCCAAGTCGCGGCGGATGCGCGCCGCCAGCCGCATCGCCAGCAGCGAATGGCCGCCGATGGCGAAGAAATCGTCGTCCGCGCCGATCCGCTCCAGCTCCAGCAGTTCGGCGAAGATGGCGGCCAGACGGCTTTCCAGCCCCGGCGCCGGTGGTAGGCCCGACGAAGCCGCCTCAGCGCCCATTGTGGGCAGGGGCAGCGCCTTGCGGTCCAGCTTGCCGTTCGGCGACAGGGGCAGGGCGGCAAGCGTCACATAGGCGGCGGGCAGCATGTGCGGGGGCAGCGTGTCCCGCAGGGCGGCGCGGATGGCGGCCTCGTCCAGCGCATGGTCCACCGCCGGGACGAGATGGGCGACGAGTTGCCGCCGGTCCATGCCCGGCTCGGACCCGCCGTCGCCCAGCACCACGGCGGACACCACCGCCTGGGCCACGCCGGGCAGGTCGGCCAGCGCGCTCTCGATCTCGCCCAGCTCGATGCGCTGACCACGGATCTTCACCTGATGATCGGTGCGGCCCAGATACTCGACCGCGCCGTCCGGCAGCCAGCGGGCGAGGTCGCCCGTGCGGTACATGCGCCGTCCATGGTCGAAGGGATCGGCGACGAAGCGCGACGCGGTCAGTCCGGGGCGACCGAGATAGCCGATGGCGAGCTGGTCGCCGCACAGGTGCAGCTCCCCCACCGCGCCGGGCGGCACCGGGCGCAGGGCGTGGTCGAGGATGCGGAGCTGCGTGTTCCACACCGGCCGGCCGATGGGAACGCCGCCGTCCCCCGCGATCCAGCCGCCGGACGCCGGGCAATAGGTGACGTCCACCGCCGCCTCGGTCGGGCCGTAGAGGTTGTGCAGCGCCGCGCCGAAGCGGCCGGCGAAGGCGCGCGACAGGCCCCGCCCCAGCGCCTCGCCGCTGCAGAAGACGCGGGTCAGGCTGGTGCAGACCGCGGCATCGGTGCCGTAGCTTTCGATCACGCTGGCGGTGAAGAGGGCGAGCATCGACGGCACGAAGTGGATCGTGGTGACGCGGTGATCCTCGATCAGCCGGACCAGCGCCGCCGGGTCGCGGTGGGCCTCGGGCGGCGCCATGACCAGCCGTGCCCCGACCAGGAAGGACCAGAAGAACTCCCACACCGACACGTCGAAGCCGCAGGGTGTCTTCTGCAGAATCGCGTCGTCCGGCCCCAGGGGATACTCGTTCTGCATCCACAGGATGCGGTTGACGATGGCGCCGTGCGACACCGCCACGCCCTTGGGCCGTCCCGTGGTGCCGCTGGTGTAGATGACGTAGGCCGGGTGTTCCGGCGTCAGCTCGTCCGCAAGGACAGGCGCTTCATCCACCACGCGGGCCACCGCGACGGTGTCCTCATCGACGAACAGCACCGGCACCGCGTCGCCGAACAGCGGGCGCGAGGCAGCGTCGGTCATCAGCACCCGCGGGCGGGCGTCGGACAGCATGAAGGCCAGCCGCTCCGCCGGGTAGCCGAGGTCGAGCGGCAGATAGGCCGCCCCCGCCTCGATGACCGCCAGGATCGACAGGCTGAGGGACGCGGAGCGCGGCACGCCCACCGCCACCACGTCGCCAGGACGCACCCCCAGGGCGCGCAGTCGCCCGGCCAGGGCGGTCACCCGCCGCCGCATCGCGCGGAAGGTCAGGCTCTCCCGCTCATCGACCAGGGCGAGGGCGTCCGGCGTGCGCGCCGCCTGCGCGACGAGGAGGTCGCGCAGCGTGGTCCGGGGCACCGCTCGCGTGGTGGCGTTCACCGCGGCGAGGTGCCGCCGCTCCTCCTCCGTCAAGGTCGGCAGGGCGGCCACAGGCGTCTTGGGATGGCGGACCAGCGTGGTCAGCAAGCCGCGGACCCGCTCCGCCAGCGCCGCCGCGTCGGGCACCGCGCCGCGGTTCTCCACCAGCAGGGTCAGTTCCCGGCCCGGCAGCACCAGCAGGGCCAGCGGGTAGTGGCTGTAGCCGCGGTTGTGGACGCCGGAGACGCGGACGCCGCCAAGGTCGAGGGCCTCGTATCCGCTGTCCGGGTAGTTCTCCACGACCAGCAGCGTGTCGAACAGCGCGGCGCCGCCGGCCATCGACTGAAGCTCCGACAGGCCCAGTCCATCATGCTCCATCAGCGCGATGTGGCGCTCTTGGACGGCCGGAAGCTGCTCCCACAGCGACCGCGCCGGGTCCAGCGCCACCCGCACCGGCAGGGTGTTCAGGAACAGCCCCACCTGCTGCTCGACGCCCGG
The DNA here is from genome assembly GCF_058780635.1 of Azospirillum sp. UENF 312511. NCBI lineage: Bacteria > Pseudomonadati > Pseudomonadota > Alphaproteobacteria > Rhodospirillales > Azospirillaceae > Azospirillum > Azospirillum sp. UENF 312511. The sequence goes on from NZ_JBSNCG010000005.1 coordinate 197,225, forward strand.
AACGGCGGCGGAGCGTCCGGAGACCGGCGTGCCGAACAGCACATCGTCGCGCCCCGCCAGATTGCTCAGCACAAGTCCCCACACCGCCTGCATCAGGGCGTTCAGGGTCAGCCCTTCCGCCCGCAGCCGGGAGAGGAGGGCGTCGGTCAGCTCCGCCGGCAGGGCCAGCTCCGCCTCCTCCATCGGCGCGTCGCCGCCGGACCGGGCCGGATCGAACAGGACGGTCGGGGTGGCCCCGGCCAGCGCCGCGCCCCAGGCGTCCCGGCTCGCGGACAAGTCGCGGGCCAGCAGGCCGTTGACCACCGCCGGATAGCCGATGGCCAGGGGCGTCAGCGTGTCGGGACCCTGTCCGTAGGCGGTCAGCAGGTCGCGCAGCAGCAGCGGCGTGGACCAGCCGTCGACCACCAGATGATGCACGGCGATCAGCAGACGATGACGGTCGGGCGCGGTGCGGACGAGGATGGCCTTCACCAGACCCAGGAAACGGTCGGTCGGGTTCGCGCGCTCCGCCGCCGCGGCCTCGATGCGGGCCAGTTCCGCGGCGCGGACCTCCGGCGCTTCGTCCGACAGGTCGTGGTGCTCGAAGGGCCACAGCCCGGCGCCGCCGTCCGGCAGTGCGGGGATGACCAGCAGCGGGTCGCCGCTGCCGTCATGGTCGAACAGCCCGGCAAGCTGCGGGTGACGGCGCAGCACCGCGTCGAAGGCCCGCTCCAGCCGCTCCGCGTCCAGCGGCCCGTCGAGGTCGAGCGCGGTGAAGGCGTTGTAGGCGCTGGCCTTTCCGCCGAGCTGGCTCTGGAACAGCATGCCCTTCTGCAAGGGCAGCAACGGCACCGCCGCCGCGACCGGGCTGTGACGGGCCTCCAGCGCCGTGGGATCGATGGCCGGCGCCGCCGCGAGGGTTCGGCTTTCCGGAACCAGCGCCTTCAGGGCGAGCGCCATGCGCCGCGGGTCGCGCCCGGCGAAGACGTCGCGCGGGCGCAGCTCGAACCCGTGGGCGCGCAGCGCGCTGCCCAGCGCGATGGCGCTGATGCTGTCGCCGCCGAGTGCGAAGAAATCGGCGTCGGCGCCCACCGAAGGCAACTGCAGAACCGTCGCCATGGCGCGGCAGAGCAGCGCCTCCACCGGGGTGGCGGGGGCCGCGCCACCGGTCTCCGCCGCCGGTGCGGGCAGACGGGCGCGGTCCACCTTTCCGTTGACGGTCAGCGGGAAGGCGTCCAGCACCACCAGCGCCGAGGGCACCATGTAGTCGGGCAGCCGCTCACGCAATCCATGCAGCAGGTCGCGGGACGTCCGATCCACCCCTTCGGCCAGGGTGCAGTAGGCGATCAGCCGGTGACTGCCGTTCACCGCCTCCGCTGCCACCAGCGCTCCCGACACCCCGGGCAGGCGGTGCAGGGCGGCCTCCACCTCCGGGATCTCGATGCGGTAGCCGCGGACCTTGATCTGGTGGTCGGCGCGTCCGATGAAGTCGATTTGCCCGTCACCGGTCCAGCGCACCAGATCGCCGGTTCGGTAAAGCCGTCCGCCCGATCCAAAGGGATCGGCGACGAAGCGCTGGGCGGTCAGTCCCGGACGGCCCACATAGCCCGCGGCCAGACCGGCGCCGCCGATGTACAGCTCGCCGACGGCACCGACCGGCACCGGGCGCAGCCGGGTGTCCAGAACGAGGACCTGCACATTGCCGACCGGGCGCCCGACCACCGGCCGCTCCGCCACCGTGACGGGCGCGCGCAGCGTGTCCACCGTGTTCTCGGTCGGGCCGTAGAGGTTCACCGCCATCAGATCGGCATGGCTGCGGAGGTCCGTCCACAGGGCGGGGGAGGCCGCCTCGCCGCCGATCAGGATCAGCGTCGGGTGGTGATGGCCCGGCTCCATCAGGCCGCAGGCCAGCATCTGCGCGCAGAAGGAGGGCGGCAGGTCCATGGCGTCGATGCGCCGGCCCCGCACCTCCTGCACCAGCGCGTGGGCGTCGCGCCGCATCTCCTCGTCGAAGACGTGAAGCTCCTGCCCCAGCAGCATCCAGAAGATTTGCAGCCAGGAGGAATCGAAGGCGAAGGAATGGGTGTGCGCGGCCCTGAGGACGCGCGACTCATGGCGGCGCCGGACGGCCTCCAGCGCCGGACCGTAGACCGTCGCCGTGTGCGACAGCAGCAGGTTCAGCAGCGCGCCGTGGGTGTTCATCACCCCCTTCGGGCGCCCGGTGGAGCCGGAGGTGAAGATGATGGTGGCGACGTGGGCCGGCGTCAGGGGCGCCTTGCGTTCCGCCGCGGCGACAGGGCCACCGGGCAGGGCGGCGCAGGCGGCCAACAGGTCGGCGTCGTCCAGGCACAGCGCCTCCAGCCCGGCGGGCAGCCGCCCGGCCACCGAGGCCCAGGTCAGCGCGCAGCGCGGCCCGGCGTCCTCGCACATCATCGCCAGCCGCTCGGTGGGGTAGTCGAGGTCCAGTGGCAGGTGGGTGGCGCCGCTCGCCAGAACCGCCAGCATGGCGACCACCGCGTCGGCGGAGCGCGGCACCGCCACCGCCACCACGTAGCCGGGACCGACGCCACGCGCGATCAGCAACCGGGCCAGCCGCGACACCGCCCCCGACAGCTCCGCGAAGGTGATGCGGGTGTCGCCGAACACCAGCGCCGTGGCCTCCGGCGTCTCGGCGGACTGGCGGTCCAGGACCTCCACCAGGGTCGCCGGGCGCTCCGGCGCGGCGAAGACGGGACCGCTGGACCAAGCGGCGATGGCCGCTTCCTCGTCGGCGTCCATCACCGGCAGGCTGTCCAGGGGAGCGCCGGTCACCGCAGCGTCGAGCACCCGGACCAGGCGCCGGGCGTGGCGGGCCAGTTCGGCGGCGTCGTAGCGGGTGCGGTCGGCGCGCAGTTCCAGCGCTATGCCGCCACCGCGGGTCATCAGCCCGAATTCGAAGTCGTCCACCGGTCCCGTCGCCAGATGGTGGGTGATCGCCTCCACACCGGCGAAGTCGAGGTCGTAATCGAACAGGCGGTAATTGACCACCGGGCCGTAGAGCGCCTTGCCCGACCCGACCTGCCCCAGGTCGCGGGGGATGCGCTCCGCGTCGTAGCGCTGGTGCCGGCGCGCCTCCCGCAGCGCGGCCCGCACCCGTCCGGCGGCCTCGGCCAGCGTGCCGGCCCCGGTCAGGTCGATGCGCACCGGCAGCACGTTGACCACCGGAGCCACCGCATGGACGGCGGCGGACCCCATGCGCCGCATGAAGGGCACGCCCACCACCGGGCGGGGATCGCCGGACAGCCGGTGCAGATAGACGGCGATGCCGGCCATCGCCAGATCGGCGACCGACACACCACATTTTTCCGCCAGCCCGGCGAGCGCGCGGGCTAGAGGGTCGGGGAGGGCGGCAGTGTGGGCCACCACTTCCGACGTCGCCTGCTGCTCGGTCGGCTTGGCGCCCTGGACGGAGAGGGTCAGCGGCGCCGGAAAATCCCGGCACAGCCCGCTCCAGTACGCGCGGTCACGGGGCAGAGCGTCGGATGCGAGATAGGCCGCTTCCTCCTCCGCCACCGTGGCGACGGAGACGAAGGGGCCGGGGGCCGGCGCCCGCCCTTGCACGGATGCGCCGTACAAATCCGCGATGCGGCGGGTCAGCGCGTTGAAGCTGTAACCGTCCAGCATGATGTGGTGATAGCGCTGGTACCAGATCCAGCGCGGCGCCCCATCCGCCACGGTGACGTCGAACAGGATCTGGCGGCACAGCAGGCGCTCGCCGTCGGCGGGCAGGTCGCCGGCCAGATCGTCGGCCATGACGGCGCGTGCCGCTGCTTCCGGGTCGGCGGCGGTGGTCAGGTCCAGACGCTCCGGCTCGGCCACCGCATCGCCGCCCAGAATCTGGACGACGCGGCCGTCCCGCTCGGCGAAGCGCGCGGTCACCGTGTCGGCCTCCGCCAGCCCATCGCGGATGGCATCCGACAGTCGCGCGGCGTCGATGGCGCCGTTCAGCTCGATGGCGTGGGCGATGACATAGGCGTTCTTCCGGGCCGCGACCTGATCCGCCAGCCAGATGCCCAGTTGCGTGCCCAGCAGGGGAATGATGCGCATGGCCCTGTCCTCATAAGTACTTTGAAAAGCCGTCAGGCGGCGGCGGGGGTGAGGTCGGTCCAGGCGGCCTCGATATGGTCGAGGCAGGCGGCGCGTCCGGCGGGGCCGGAGACCGCAGTCCAGCCTTCCGGCACCGCGGCGAAGCACGGCCACAGGCTGAACTGGCCGGCGTCGTTCGCCAGCGCCAGGAAGTCGTGACGCTCGTCGTCGAAGGGGTTCACATACTGGTCGTTGGTCATCGGGTACATCCCTGAAATGAAAAGGCTAGCGCCCGAGCGTCGCCCCGCCGTCCACCAGCAGGTCGGCGAGCGTGATGTGGCCGGCGGCGGGGGAGGCGAGGAAGACCACCGTCTCCGCCACGTCCCGCGGCGTGGCGAGCTTGCCGAGCGGGATGCCGAGCTTGTGCTGGCCGGGATTGCCCTGGATGGTCTTCGCCGCGCCGTCCGGTCCGCTCCACAGTGCGCGCTGCATCGGCGTGTCGGTGGAGCCGGGGGAAACGACGTTGCAGCGCACGCCGTAGGGCGCCAATTCCAGCCCCACCGTCATGGTCAGGCTGGTCAGCGCGGCCTTCGACGCTCCATAGGCGGCCATGCCGATCCGTGGCACATGGGCGGCGTTGGACGACACGCTGACGATGGCGCCGCCGCTCCCACCGCTTTTGAAGGCCGGGATCACCGCCCGCATCATGTGGAAGGGACCGGCCACGTTGACGGCGAAGGTGTCGCTCCAGTCGGCGTTGGTCATCGCCTCCACCGGTCCCATGCGCAGGATGCCCGCAACGTTGGCCAGGACATCGATCCGCGTGCCCTCGGCGAACAACGCCTCGCAGGTTCCGGCGACCGCGCCGGCGTCGGCGATGTCCAGCGTCACGGCGCGGTAGGGCCGCTCCCCGCTGTCGTGCCAGTGGCGGTCGAAGGCGACGACGATGGCGCCGCGGGCGTGGAAGAGGTCGGCCACGGCCCGCCCGATCCCTTGCCCGGCGCCGGTCACCCAGGCGGTCCGGCCCGCGAAGTCCGTCATGCCGCCACGCGCCCGGAAGCGGCCAGCCGGGGCTCGATCAGCGCCCACCAGCCGTTGATGCTCGGCTGTGCGGCCAGTTCGGCGAAGCCGACCTCGACTCCCGCGGCCTTCCAACGGTCCACCACCTGCATCACCGCGATGGAATCGAGGCCGAAATCCATCAGGTTGTCGTCGTCCCCCGGCACCTCGTCGAGCGAGGCGAGCAGGATGCGCCGCAGCCCGTCCTTGCTCAGCACCGCCGCGGGGGCGGCCAGCACACTGTCGGAATGGATCGTCCGCCCGGCGTTGCGCGCGACGTAGCGCAGCGCCATCATGTGATCCTCGCGCGAGAAGTCGGCGATGGCGTCGGCGATCAGGAAGGGCTTGATGCCGCGCATGAAGGCGTCCAGCGCCGTCTGCATCACGCCGATGTGCGCGTAGATCCCGCAGATCAGGAGCTGGTCGCGCCCCGCCTCCGCCATCATCTCGGCCAGCGGAGCGCGGAAGAAGGCGCTGTAGCGCCATTTCGTCAGCACCCGGTCGTCGGCGTCCGGGGCCAGCGGGGCGACGATGCCGGCGAGGTCCGGCTTGGCCGTCAGTCCCGGACCCCACAGGTCGTTCAGCAGGGCGCGGTCGGCGTCGGACTGCACCGCCGGCTGGGCCGTGTAGACGACGGGCACGCCCAGCGCGTTCAGATGGCGCTTCAGCCGGGCGATCCGGTCGATGCAGCTGACGATGGCCGGGTTCCCCGCGCCGTAGAAGCCGACGAAATAGTCCTGCATGTCGTGGATCAGCAGGACCGCGCGGGCGGGGTCGAGGTTCCAGGATACCTTGTCCTGCGGCAGGTCCGCCGCGGTGGGCAGGGCGTAGGGGGCGATGGATCGGATGGTCATGATGCGGTCGTTTCCATAAGAGCGTTGTCTTGGCGCGCCCGCTCGCGCAGGGTCTGCTTGTCGACCTTGCCGACGGCGGTCTTGGGCAGGTCCGGGACGAAGACGAAGCGGTCGGGCAGCTTGAAGTCGGCGAGCCCCTGGCCGCGCAGGAAGCGGCGCAGCTCCGACGCCTTGGTGCCGGGCGAGGCGATCACGAAGGCACAGGCCCGCTCGCCCATCAGCGCGTCGGGCATGGCGACGACGGCAGCGTGGCTCACCGCGGGGTGGGCGGCCAGCAGGTCTTCGACCTCCTGCGCGTCGATCTTCTCGCCGCCGCGGTTGATCTGGTCCTTGTTGCGCCCGCAGACGACGAGGTTGCCGCCCGGCGCCAGGCTGACCAGATCGCCGCTGCAATAGAAACCCTCGGCGTCGAAGACGCGGGCGTTGTGCGCGTCGGCTTTGTAATAGCCGCGGAAGGTGTAGGGGCCGCGGGTCCACAGCTCCCCCACCGCGCCGGGCGGGACCGGGTGGCCGGCGGCGTCGAGGATGCGGATCTCGTCGTCGGGGCTCATCGGGCGGCCCTGGGTGTTGACCACCGTCCAGGGATCGTCGTCGAGCCGCGTGTAGTTCACCAGCCCTTCCGCCATGCCGAAGACCTGCTGGAGACGGCAGCCCAACCGCTCCGGCACCCGCTCGGCGACGGCGGGGCTGAGCTTGGCGCCGCCCACCTGGACGACCTCCAGGCTCGACAGGTCCTCGCCGCCGCCGGCGGCCTCCAGCCAGACCGACAGCATCGGCGGGACCAGCGCCGCCCAGGTGACGCGGTGGCGGGCGATCAGCGGGAAGCAGGTGGCGGGGCTGGGGTCGCCGGCCATCACCACCGTGCCGCCGGCGTGGAACACGCCGAGCGCGCCGGGCGAGCTGAGCGTGAAGTTGTGCGGTGCCGGCAGGGCGCAGAGGAAGCGGCAGGTTTCGTCCAGCCCGCAGATCTCGACGCTGCGGCGGACGCTGTAGAGATAGTCGTCGTGGGTGCGCGGGATCAGCTTCGGCGTGCCGGTGCTGCCGCCGGACAGCTGGAAGAAGGCCACGCCGGACGGGTCGGCGGCCAAGTCGGCGGACGGGTCCGGCCCGGCGGCATCCTCCGCCAGGGCATCGCCGTCGGCCCAGACGAAGCCGCCGATCCCATCGCTGGACGGAGCGCCGAGCAGGAGCAGCCGCTCCGCCCCGACGGTCTGCGTCATCAGGGTGACCAAAGCCTGGTCCGCCGCCGGCAGGACGACCAGTGCCGGTTCGATCTGGCGCGCGTAGGCGGTCAGCTCGTAGACGCCGTGGCTGTTCAGCGCGTTGACCGGCACCACCCCGCAGCGCAGCAGGGCGAAGAAGACCAGATAGAATTCCGCGCGGTTGGGCAGCCGCACCAACGCCGTGTCGCCGGGCCGCAGGCCGCGGGCGCGGAAGGCCGCCGTCAGACGGAGCGACAGTACCTGCAGGTCGGCGTAGCGGAACCGGCGTTCCCCGCAGAGGATCGCGGTGGCCTCCGCCGCCGCACCCCGGTGACGGTCGATCACGTCGGTCAGCGGATCGCCGGTCCAGTAGCCCTTGGCGCGGTAGCGCTCCGCGAACGCGGCGGGACAGGGCGTGAAGGGAATGGTCACGACGCCAGCTCCACCGGAAGGTCGGTGTTGGAGGGTTGAGCGGACGCGACGCCGAACAGGTTCAGCATGGTGGTCAGCTTCGCCGCCGTCTCCTCCCACTCGGCCGCCGGGTCGGAATCCGCGACGACGCCGGCCCCGGCGTAGAGGCGCAGATGCCGGCCCTGGACCAGCCCGCAGCGGATGGACAGCGCCCATTCGCCGTTGCCCCGGCTGTCCATCCAGCCGACCATGCCGCCGTACCAGTTGCGGGCGTAGCCCTCCAGCCGGTCGATGGCGTCGCGGGCGAGGCCGGTCGGCGTGCCGCAGATCGCCGGCGTCGGGTGCAGCGCGTGGGCGAGCCGCAACGACGACACCGCGGGATCGGCCAATTCACCGGTCAGTTCGGTGGACAGGTGCAGCATGGTCGGGGTGCGGATCACGCTGGGGGCGTCCGGAACGGACAACGGGTTGCAATGGCCGGCAAGCGCCGCGCGCACGGCATCGACGACGTATCGGTGCTCCGTCCGGTCCTTCGTGGAGGCGAGCAGGGCGGCGGTGCGCTGGCGCTCCACCTCGGCGGACGGGCTGCGCGGGGCGGAGCCGGCCAGCGGATTGCTGACCACGGTCCGCCCGGTCTTACGGATCAGCAGTTCCGGGCTTGCCCCCACCAGGGTCTGTCCGTAGGCGACCGGGGCCGCGAAGACATGAGCGCCGGGATTCTGCCGCAGCAGGGCGCGCAGCAGGCGGCCCGGCGCGAAGGCCTCGCGTGCTTCCACGTCGAGCGGGCGCGACAGCACGACCTTTTTCAAAGCGGTGTCGCGGAACAGGTCGATGGCCTGGGCCACCGCCGCCTCGAAGGCGTTGCGCCCCACCGTCTCCTCGATGGCGTTCAGCGCGACGGGGTCGGGGTCGGCGGCCATCCGGCCGGCGTCCTCGTAATCGCAATGCTCGGGAATGAACAGGCGGGCGTGCTGGCGTCCGTCGAAGGGGACGGCGCCGACCAGAATTGGATTCTCGACACCCTGGGCCTTGCGGCGGCGGAAGGCGCGGTCCAGCGCCTCCTCCCACCGGCCATCGGCGAAGCTGCGGTCGTCGAGGGCCACGTCCAGCCGCTCATCCACGCCGTAGGCTTTCAGGACGCGGCCACGCGAGGCGAAGGCGAAATCCGGGTCGGAACGGCCGCCGAGCGGCCGCTCCCCGGCGGGCAGGGGTAGAACGTCCATGGAAACACGAGCCTCCACTGTCCATCCGCCAGGGCGGACGACGTTGACATGTTCGGAAAAAAGGCGCGCCGCTACCGGTCCGTGTGGGCGCGGGAATCACCACCGGCGTTCTGCCGGGGCCGTGAGCGGCGTCCGCATACATAGAAATGCGAATGATTCTCATTCGCAATATAGGGATATGTCCATTCCCACGCAAGTGCTTTCTGCAACCGACGCGGGATTTTTCGCTCTCGGAATTAATCGCCCGCTTCCGCCACCCTCCGGTCGTGCGTTCTGGCGCCCAAGCGGTCGGACAGGCGGAAGACCAGGGACAGCACGACGGGCAGGACCGTCACCGTCACCAGACTGGAGATCAGCAGGCCGCACAGCACGACCAGCCCCAGCCCGCGGTACAGCTCCGTTCCGGCGCTGGACACCGCGACCATCGGGATCAGGCCGGCGGCGGTCGTCACGGTGGTGATCAGGATGGGGCGCAGTCGACTCTGCAAGGCGTCGGCAATGGCCTCCGCCCCGGACATGCCGTGCGTCCGTCGGTTCACGGCGGCCTGTTCGACGATCAGGATGGGGTTATTCACCACCGTCCCGACCAGCACCAGGAAGCCCATCATGGTCAGCACGTCGAAGGGCTGCGGCGGGCCGAAGCCTCCGGGCAGGCCGGTGGCGAGGTTGTAGAGCCACAACCCGACCAGCCCGCCGCCGATCCCCGTGGGCACCACCGCCATGATGATCAGCGGATAGCCCCAGTGCGAGAAGACGGCGACCAGAACCAGATAGGTGATGGCGAGCGCCAGCAGGAACCCGCCGGTCAGGGCGGAGCGCAACTCGTCCAGCGATCCGCCGGCCCCGGTGATGCGGGTGCTCATCCCGTCGGGAATCACGCCCTCGGCGCGCAGCCGGTCCACCAGATCGCTCCGCACCGCGGCGATGCCGGATTCCAGCGCCACCGACCGTGGCGGGATGATGGTCAGGGTGACCGTCCGGAACCCGTCGATCCGCGCGATGCTGGAGGAGCCCACGGTTTCCCGAAGCTCGGCGAGGCTGGACAGCGGCACCGGGGCGCCGCGGCCGGTGTGGAGCACCAGATCGGCGAAGCTCTGGCGGTCGCGGCCCAGGCCCCCGGCCACCCGCAGATAGATGTCCAGCGTCTCGTCGTTCAGCAGATACTCGTCGGCGAAGGCGCCGTCCGAATAGGCGCGCAGCGTGTAGCCCAGCTCGGCCAGCCCGATTCCCATCTCGCCCGCGCGCTCCCAGTTCGGGTGCAGCTCCAGGAAGGGCTGCGACATGGCCAGCGTGGGCGGGGAGGGGTCGCTGTTGACCTGCCCGTCGGGGAAAAGGTCGCCCGCGCGGTCGAGCACCGTCAGCGCCGTGGCGTAGAGCGCGGTCAGGTCGCCGCCGCTCAGTTCCAGCCGGATGGCGCGGGCGCCGCCGCTGTTGCCGGAAAAGATCGACCCGCGCGCGGCGAAGCCGCGCATTCCGGGAATCGCCCGCATCCGCTTGGTGACGTTGGCGATCAGCGCGTCGGTGTCGGCGGGGTTGATCGGCTCCGTCACGAAGCGGATGAAGCCGGGGCGGATGAAGCTCAGATTGACGCGCAGCGGCGGAATGCCGGTCTCGGCGTCGGTGTCCGCAGCACCCACCTGACGGCTCAGCAGCGGGTCGATCTGCCGCCAGACCTCCTGCATCGAGTCCATGCTGTAACCGGGTGGGGCGGCCATGAAGCTGAAGACGGTGGCCTCCTCGCCCTCCGGCAGATATTCGGCGGGCGGCACCATGGTGAGCATGACGGCGACCATGGCCGCGGCGGAGACGGCGAGGATCGCCAGCTCGCGCCGGGCGCTGCGCAGCATCCAGCGCACCGCCACACCCAGCGCACCCTCCTTATCCGGAGCGTTTCCTGCCGGGGACGCCACCGACCAACGCCCAGCGACCACCGGGACCAGGACGAGGGCGGCGAACATCGACATGATGACGGCGCCGGTGATGGCGATGGCGATGTCGGAATAGAGCTGTCCGGCCTCCGCCGTGATGAACAGCACGGGCAGGAAGACCAGGACGGTGGTGAGGGTGGAGGACAGGATCGCCGGCCAGACCTCGGCGATGCCGTCCTCGGTCGCGGCGGCCTTCGACTTGCCCATGCGCAGGTGCCGGGCGATGGCGTCCAGCGCGACCACACTGTTGTCCAGCGTCATGCCGATGGCGAAGGCGACGCCGGACAGCGAGATCACGTTGATGCTGCGCCCCGCCGCCGCCAGGACCAGCAGGGTCGCCAGCGTGCAGACCGGCATGCTCGCCGCCGCCGCGGCGGTCGCCGGGATGGAGCGCAGGAACAGCAGGAGCACCACCGCGGCCAGCACGCTGCCGGCGATCAGGTTGCTCAGCACGTTGTCGATGGACCGTTCCATGTAGCGCACGTCCTCCGACAGCAGCCGCATGGACAGCCCGCGCTCCTTCAGGGCGTGGCGGTTCAGCTCCTCCACCGCGTCGGTCACCGCCTCCTTGACGGCGATGACGTTGGCGCCGGCCCGCTTGCCGATGGTGACGAGCAGGGTGGGGCGCCCGTCGGCGAAGGCGACGCTGCGCGCCTCCTGGGTCGCCATGGTCACCGAGCCGACGTCGCGCAGGCGGATCGCCGTGCCGTTCTCGCGCGCGACGATCAGGTCGGCCAGATCCTCCAGATCGGCGAAGCGCCCGATGGTGCGCAGGAAATAGCGGCGCTTGCCGAAGTCGCGGTCGCCGCCGGAGACGTCGCGGTTGCGCGCCCGCACGGCGTCGCGCACCGTCCCCACATTCAGGTTGCGGGCGGACAGCTTCAGCGGGTCGAGCAGGATGTGGATTTCCTGCGCGGCCCCGCCGATCACCTCGGCCTTCGCCACGCCGGCCACACGCTCCAGCCGCGGGCGCAGGACGTTCTCGATCCAATTGGTCTCGCGCTGGATGGATTCTGCGTCGGTGGCACCGTCCAGCCGCTCGACGCCGAAGAACAGGAAGGGCTCGGCCGTCGCGGATTCGGCGACGATGCGCGGGCGGTCCACCGTTTCCGGATAGTCGGTGACCTGCGACAGCGCGTTGTCGATGTGGATCAGCGCCTCGTCGACGGATGTGCCGGAGGGGAATTCCAGCTCCACCTGACCGCCGCCAAACTCGGCGCTGGAGGACAGGCGGACGAGGCCGGGGATGGCGCGCAGGTATTTCTCCTGCTCGATCAGGATTTCCTGTTCGACGTCCTGCGGGGTGGCGCCGGGCCAGTTGGTTTCCACCATGATCCGGCGCGGGCTGATGTCGGGGATCATCTGCACCGGAATGCGGAAGACCGACACCGCGCCCAGCAGGCACAGGATCAGGACCGACACCAAGGCGGCCAGCGGGTTGCGCAGGATCAGGCGGGTCATCGTGACTCCGGATAGGAAACTTGCGGTTTTCCCTCTCCCCTCTGGGGAGAGGGTTAGGGTGAGGGGGTTGCGCTTTTGCCGGACGTACCGCCGAGCGCAACCCCCTCACCGCCCGCTTCGCGGGCACCCTCTCCCCAGAGGGGAGAGGGCTGAACTCTTCACCCCACCATGTCCGGGACGACCGGCTGGTCGGGGCGCAGGCCCTCGTTGCCCTGGACGACCACCAGATCGTCGGGGCGAAGCTCGGAACTGAGGACCTCCACATGGTCGCCGGAATGGCGGCCCGTGCGCACCGCCACCGGCCGGGCCACCGCCCCGTCGCCACCGCGCTGCACCACCCAAACGCGGGCGCTGCCGTCGGGATGGCGCTGCACCGCGTCCGCCGGGACCTGGAGCGCGACCTCCGCCATTCCCGGCGCCGGGCTGAGCGCGACGCCGACGCGCGCCGACATGCCGGGCATCAGCCGCCCCTCGGGGTTGGGAAGCGCGATGTGGACGCGGAAGCTGCGGCTGACCGGATCGGCGGCGGGCACCACCCGCTCGACCGCTGCGGCGATGCCGGCCCCCTCCGCCGCGTCGGCGACCAGAACGGTGACCGGCGTGCCGGCTTCGATGCGCCCGTGCTGGCGCTCCGGCACATCGACGACGACGCGCAACGGGTCGGTGACGGTGAGTTGAAGCACCGAGCCGCCGGCCCCCACCCATTGCCCGCGTTCGGTGCGCCGTTCGGTCACCACCCCGGCGAAGGGCGCGGTCAGCCCGTGGCGCGCCACCTGCTCGCGCTGGATGGCGACGGCGGCGCGGAGTTGGCGGACCTTGGCCTCCTCAATGGCGGCCTGGGCGAGCTGCGTGCGGAAGCGGGACTGCGATACGCTCTGCACGCCGGCCAGGGCCTCGGCCTCGCGGGCCAGCCGCAGGGCGTCGCGTTGCAGGTGTTCGGCCTCGGCCAGGGAATGCTCCAGCCGCTCCAGTTCCAACCGGGCGACGATGTCGTCCAGCCGCAGCAGGGGCTGCCCGGCCTCCACCCGGTCGCCGGCCTCGACCAGCAGGGAGTCCACCCGGCCCTCGACCTGGGCCGACAGGGCGCTGCTCTGCGGCGACACCAGCGTGCCGGGGAGGTGCAGCGTCTGGCGGACGGGGGCGGCGACCACCGCCGTTACCTTCACCCGCGTCTGGGCGGCGGCAGGAAGCGCCGCGGCGAGCAAAGCGGCGGTCAGCAGGATCGGCATGGCGCGGGTCATCATCCGGTTCCCTCCAGGGCAGGGTCGCTCATTGGCGCTTCGCGCATCGTGGTGGCGGTGGCGGTCACGGCGGCGGCGAGCGCCAAGGCGCCCAGGCCAAGCGCCAGGATTCCCACGGCGGGGCTCAGCATCGTCGCCAGCAGGCCCATGCCGATGGTGCCGGCGCTGTCGCCGAACACGTCCTGCGCGGTCCACAGGCTGTTGACACGACCGAGCAAGTGGTCGGGCGTGTGGCCCTGGACCATGCTGTATTCCAGAAGCGAGGCGATGGAGGTGGCGTAGCCGAACAGCACCAGCACGGGCAGCGCCACATAAAGGCTCCCGGCGGCCCCGATCGCGGCGACGCAGGCGAAGGCGCCCATGCAGACGCCGCCCATCGCCAGACCCGGTCGCTCCAGCCGCGCGGCCCAGCCGCTGAGCGCGGCGCCCAGCGTCGCCCCGATGGGAACGGCGCTGTACATCAGCCCGGTCTCGAAGGCGCCGCCGCCGAACACCTCCTCGACCAGAGCCGGGAAGAGGATTCGGATGGAGGTGGCGATCGTGGTCAGGCAACCGAGCGCGACCACGCTCACGATCACCTTGTGGCCGGCGAGGAAGGCGAAGGCCTGCGCCATGGCGCGCAGCGGATTCTCCCCGGCCTCGCCCTGCGGCATCATCCGGGGCAGGCCGAGCAGCGTCAGAACGGTCAGCCCGGTGCCCAGCGCCGTCAGCAGATAGACCCAGCCGACGCCCAGCCCGGCGATCAGCAGGCCGCCCAGCGCCGGCGACAGGATGGTGGCGACGCGCATCGACAACATGCCCAGCGCGCGGGCCTGTACCAGATTGGCGCGCCCGACGAGATGGGGCATCGCCGCCAGCAGGGCGTTGACGCCGATTGCTCCGAAGAAGCCGTCCCAGAAGGACAGGGCGTAGATCGCCGGAAGGGACGGGGAGGGCAGCGCCGCGTTGGCCGCCAGCCCGAGGAAGCCCAGGCCGCAGACGCTGCGGGCGACCAGGATCAGCCGGCGGCGGTCCATCCGGTCGGCCAGCACGCCGCCCAGCAGCAGCCCCAGGAACATGCCGACGCCGTCGCAGGCGGCGGCCATCCCGACCTGAAGGCTCGACCCGGTGAGGGCGTAGACCTGGAGCGGCACCGCCACCGCCAGCAGGCCGAGCGCCATCAGCGAAATCGTCCGGGCGATCAGCACGCGGCGGAAATCGGGGTTGGTCTTCAGGAGGCTGACATCGACGAAAAGGTTCGACAGGATCATGGGCGGGCCTTTCCGGCACCGGCGCCCGCGGCCACGGGACCGAAGGCGTCTTTGAAAAGCGGGCGCGCCCGCCCCCGGAGCAGGCCGGGAACGGGCGGCGGCGGATCAGAAGCGGTAGTTGGCGGAGACGTAGTAGTTGCGTCCCACCTCCACCGATGTGAAGTTGACGTTCTTCTCGCTGAGGATGACGTCGGTGATGTTCTTGACGCCGGCCCCGACGGTCAGCGCCTCGGTGACGTCGGCGCTGACGCCCCAGTTCAGCAGGGTGTAGCCGGGCATCTTGCTGGTGCCCTGCAATTGCGGGCCGGTGTAGCTGGTCGACACCGACGTGCTGATGTTGTCGAGCGCCTGCCACGTCAGGGAGGCGTTGACCTTGTGGCGCGGACGGTAGTCCAGTTCCGCACCGTTGCTCTGCTCGGTGTAGAGGTAGGTGTAGTTGCCTGACAGCAGCAGCTTCGGAGTCAGGCTGACGGAGCCGGTTACCTCGACGCCCGAGATGTCCACATTGTTGATGTTGCTCCAATTGCGGGCGACGGCCACCGGATCGTAGACTGCCTGGATCATGTCCTTGACCTTGTTGTGGAACAGCACGACGCTGCCGTCCCAGCGGTCATAGCGGGTTTCCAGGCCGATCTCGTAGTTGGTGCTGGTCTCCGGTTCGAGGTCCGGGTTGCCCGACAGGAAGCAGCGGCCGCCACAGCTCACGATCCGGTATTCGCGGCTGAGCTGGTAGGCGTCCGGCGCCTTGTAGCCCTGGCTGACGCCGGCCTTCAGCGACAGCGCGTCGGTCAGCGCGTAGACGACGTTGGCGCGGCTGGTGAACTCGCCGCCGAAGATCTCGTGGTGGTCGTAACGGGTGCCGACCGTCAGGGTCAGCCCGTCGATCAGCCCGATCTGGTCCTGGAGATAGACGGCCTTCTGCCCGATTTCCGATTTGCCGGACTGCAGGAAGGTGTTGGGGTCCTCCACCGTCTGCTTGCGGTATTCCGCACCCGCGGTCAGCCGATTGAAGCCGAGCCGGAAGTTGCTGCGGCCGTGCAGGAACAGGTTCTTCTCCTTCAGATGGCGCTGCTGCGGCGCGTTGAAGGACGAGTTGTAGTCGTCGATGCGGCCGTCTTCGTAGTTGGCCTCCACCAGCGTGTCGCCCCAGCCCCAGTTGCCGCGGTGGGCGGCACCGAAGGTGTTGCGGACGATCTCCTGCTTCTGGGAGGAGAGCCAGCGGTCGTAATAGCCGCGGGGCCGGTTGTCGCGGTTCAGGCCGTAGTTGGCCTCCAGCGTCTGGTTCTCCGTCACGTCGAAGGCCAGTGTGGTCAGCAGGTTCGCCAGATTCTTCTTTTCAAGCACCGGAACGACGCCGTTGTAGCGGGAGTTGTCGTACCAAGCCTGCCGGTTGAAATACTCGGCGGAGACCGAAGCCGACACCTTGTCCACGATCGGGCCGGCGGCGTAGAGGCCGGTGCGGTACTGGGTGCCGCCGCGGCCCGGCTCGACGACGCGGTAGTCGCCGTTGATCTCGCCCGACCATGTGTCGGTCGGCTTCTTGGTGATGATGTTGACCACACCGCCGATGGCGTCCGATCCGTAGAGCGACGACAAGGGGCCGCGCACCACCTCCACCCGCTCGATGGCCGACATCGGGATCGAGTGGTAGTCGAAGTCGCCGCCGCGCCACAGCGCGTCGGAGGTGGACACCCGGCGGCCGTTCACCAGCACCAGCGAGTAGTTGGCGCCCATGCCGCGGATCACCACCTCGTCACGGCCGGTGGCGTCGGTGCGGTCGTTCACGCCCACCGAACGGCCCAGGATCTCCGGCAGGCCGGAGGAGGCGACGCCCTCCTTCTTCAGGTCTTCCGACGTGATGACGGTGGTGAAGGCGGGAGCGGTCAGCGTGCTTTCCGGCGTGCCGGTCGCGGTGACCGTCACCGGACCCAAAGTCTGGGCCCCGGCGGTCGTCCCTTCCGTGGCGGCCTGCTGGGCCAGCGCCGGCGTTCCCCCCGCCAGCGCGACCGCCAGAACCGCACCCACCATGGTTGCGGATTTCCCCGCAGCCACCGGACGGCCCGCTGCCGTCCCTTCCTGTGCACACGCCCCCGCTGTGCGAATGGTCATGCTCATATCCCCTGATTAGGCAAATCCGTAATTGCTAATGCGACTCATTCTCAATTACGCCGTTCGATTGTTAGTGCATATCCCTTATCGCCGCAAGGGATATGACTCGGCTCGGTTGTTTTTCGGGTGCTTCCAATCACTCAGCCGGGTGGGCCAGCGGCTGCATGCCCATCTCAGATTTCGGGCGCTCGCCAGCGGCCGCCCAAACGCTGTCCCGCGGGCCGCCGAGGGCGCGCCGCTCCGCGCTGCGGGCCATCGCGGCGAAGGCCAGGGCGCCGGCCAACGCCACCAGATCGACACCGATCAGCCCATCCGACAGCCATAGGCCCGGCATGACGAGTCCGAGCAGCGAGGTCGCCGGGATGGCAACGGTGGCCGCCGCGCTGGCCCACAGAAGCTCCACACCGGCGCGGGACGCCCCGCGCAGGAAGGCCCAGGCGCAGGCGCCCAGGAAGGTTGCGTAGTAGACGCCCCAATGCCAGGCGTGCAGGTCGTCCACCAGCCCGCTCAGCCATTTCCCGGCGGCGATGGTCAGCGACAGGCCGGCCACACAGCCCAGGCAGACCCCGACCGTCCCGGCGGCCAGCAGGCGGGTGGCGCGGCTCTGCTCGACCGGGCCGACGACCGGCCGGCCTTTCGCCTGCCGCTCCGACCGCCGCCGCGATTCGATCCACAGCAGGTTGCCGGTGTAGAACAGCGCCGCCCCGGCCAGCCCGAGCAGGAAATAGGACCAGCGCACGATGCCGCCGCCGAAGCTGCCGAAATGCAGCGCGAAGAAGGCGGAGACGGTGGCCGACCAGCCATTCTGGTGCCCCGGCATGTATTCGGTGTCGATGATCCGGCCGTCCACCGCCCCCATCAGCACGAAGCCCTCCCGCCGCACCAGATAGCGCAGGTCATGGCCCCAGACGCGCACGGTGGCGGCCCCGGTGCCGGCGTCGTGATACTCCAGGCTGACCGGCTGGAAGCCGGGGGCGAGGCTGTGGACGCGCGCCAGGAACTCCTTGGGCGGCAGCATCCCCGCCGGACTCATGTCCTTCGAAACGGTGCGGAAGGGGCTGCTGGCCGCCGCCACGGCGCGCATCTGCCCGCCGTAGACCACGCGGTCCAGCGTGTCGTAGATGTGGTCGTGCAGCCCGAACACCACCGCCGACAGGGCGATGACGAGGTGGAAGGGCAGGCTGATCAGCCCCAGCACGTTGTGGGCGTCCAGCCACAGGCGCTTCACGTTCCGGGTGACGCGCAGGATCAGGAAATCCTTGACCAGCGATGGCAGCAGGATGATCGCCCCCGACACCAGCGCTACCACATAGAGCGCGCTGGCGATGCCGGTCACCGTCGTGCCGATGTCGAGATCGCCCGGAATGCCCACGGTGCGGTGCAGGAAGTCCACCAGCAGCCCGATGCCCGACGGGTTGAGCTGCTCCACCGCCACGCTGCCGTCCGGCGCCAGGGTGGCGGCCCAGGGGGCGGGGTCGAAGCGTTCCTCCGTCCAGGTCAGGCGCAGCGGCGCCTCTCCGGCCAGGGCCGGCTCGACCGCCAGGGTGAAGTCCCGCACCTCCGGCCGCAGGGCGCGCGTGGCGGCGACCAGTTCCTCCGCCCGGTCGAGCGTCGCCGGGGTCACCGCCGCCGGCGGCGTGATCCAGCGTTCCAGCGGTTCCTTGAACATGGTGAGGGCGCCGGCATAGAAGCAGACGAACAGGATCAGTCCGGTCAGGATGCCGGTCCAGGTGTGGACCTGACGGTAGAGGCGCACGACGTCGGTGCGGATGGCCATGGCTCGGCTCGCGGCTGTGAGGGCGGGACAGGTGGCAAAGGGTCAGTGCAGCAGCGGGCTGCGCGCGGCGAGCAGCGCCGTGTGGGCCAGGATGTTGGCGCAGCCCAGCCACATCCAGGCCTGTCGCCCGCTGCGGAACAGGAAGCAGACGCTGGCCACCCCCAGCCAGATTGGAACGACGAGCCACATGATGAATTGCAGCTTGTTCACCGCCGCCGGCCCGCCGGGGCCGATCCAGGCGAACAGCCCCGCCATTGCGATGGCCAGCGAGAATCCCAGGACCACGCCGGCCACACCCTTGCTCCACCAGTCAGGACGGATCGGAGCCTGCGTGTTGCGGGCGGAGGATGCGTCGGCCATCGCTCAGCCCTCCCGGCGCGCGAGCATGGCTCCGCGGGCGGCGGCGGCGAAGGGCAGGATGGTGAGGAGCAGCATCGCGACGGTGAGGCTGGTGAACAGCGCGGTCACCGGATGCATCACCACCGACCACAGCAGCCACCCTTCCAGCAGGGCAAGCGTCCCAATGATGCGGCTGCGCCGGCCGGCCAGCGGGCGGGTCAGCCATTGCTGGCGCGGTGCCGAAAGGTAGAATGCGGCGATTCCGACCGAGGTCGCGGCCAAGGCCAGCCCGTGAAAGGCGGCTTCTGCCATCGGTGCGTTTCCAATCATGGCGCGCCAATCCGATTTGGTGGAGAGAGGCCATGTTTTGCCAATCAGGAATTGAAATTGCAAGTGATTCCTATTTGCAACAAAAGTTGCCACCGCGATCGGCGGGCGGGCGCACGCTCCATCGTTTCCAAAGGGTCCCAAAGGCGGCCTGAAGGTCGGACGGCTGGCCGATTACGGCCCCAGCGAGGACGCCGTATGCCGACCAATTTTGCAACGGCGTCCGATGGCATGCCCTCTTGATCGGTTCGTCAGCGCGCCTATTTACCATCTCACTGGATGGTGAGAGGATGGTATAGGGATGTCAACAGACGCACGCGAACCGAAGCCGAAGGCTGGGGACAGCGAGAAGATCACGATCAACCTCGGCTATGTCGACCTCGGTCACATCGATCTCCTGGTGCAGGAGGGATTCTACGCGAACCGCACGGACCTCATCCGCACCGCCATCCGCAACCAGATCGACCGCCATAGCGACGCCCTGCGACAGGCCGTGACGCGCAAAAGCGTCGACCTCGGCCTGCGCCACTACAGCCGCGAGGATCTCGAAGCGGCGCGGGATGCCGGACAGATGCTCCACATCCGTGTCCTTGGGCTGGCCACCATCGCCCAGGACGTCACCCCCGAACTCGCCCGCGCCACCATCGCCTCGGTCGCCGTGCTCGGGGCGCTGCACGCCAGCAGCGCCGTCAAGGCGGCTCTTGCGGACCGCATGCGTTAGAAGCGCCGGCCGCATCTCTGAAAGACGACGGACCGGGACTTCTCAACCGGGCTTTCCCACCGGCCCCCTGTCCGAACACAGAAAGTTCCTGACATGACCAACCGCGTCCCCACCGGAATGGGTGAGGTGTTGCGCCTCACCAAAGCCGGCGATCTCGCCGGGGCGACCGCCCTCATCCATCGCCTGATGAGGAATCAGGCTCCGGTGCCACCCGGCGCCCCTCCAACCATCATCCCAACCATCATCGATGCCGAACCGCTCACGGTGAACGCTCCGCCGGACATGCCGGAGACAGCGCCGCCGCGCCGCGGAACGGCGTTCAGGCCCACCGGCGCGTTTGCCGGCCGGCTCCATCCCGGACCGCGGGCCGGTCTGGGCGAGACCCTGCGCGGCCTTGCAGCCCGCGCCATGCCGGCTGGTGTCGGCTTCGGGGTGGACGGCACCGTCCGTCCCACCGCCGAGCCGCTGCCGGACGGCGCCTCATTCACGACGGAGTCCTACGGAAACGCGGCCGGCACGCGCTCCTACAAGCTCTATGTTCCCGCCAATCGCCGTGACGGGCAGCCACGACCCCTCGTGGTGATGCTGCACGGCTGCACCCAGTCGCCGGACGACTTCGCCGCCGGCACCCGCATGAATCGGCTGGCGGAGGAGTATGGCTGCCTGATCGTCTACCCGGCACAACCCTCCTCGGCCAATGCCCAGAAGTGCTGGAACTGGTTCAACCCGGCCGACCAGCGGCGCGGCGACGGAGAGCCGTCGCTGATCGCGGGAATCACCAGGCAGGTGATGCGCGACCACGCCGTCGACGCGGACCGCGTCTTTGTCGCAGGCCTCTCGGCCGGCGGGGCGGCGGCGGTCATCATGGGAGCCGCGTATCCCGATCTCTACGCCGCCGTCGGGGTGCATTCCGGTCTTCCCCAAGGCGCCGCCTGGGATATTCCCTCCGCCTTCGCCGCCATGCGCCAGGGAGGGAAACTGGCGGAACCGCGATCCGGCACCCCTGTGCCGACGATCGTCTTTCACGGCGACCGTGACACCACGGTTCATCCGCGCAACGGTGATGACGTCGCTGCGCAATCCATGGCGGGAGCGGCGGGAGCGCGGGCCGCGGTGGAACACGGCCAAGTGCCGGGCGGGCATGGTTACAGCCGCCAACTTCACACGGATGCCTCCGGCCATGTGCTGTGCGAACGGTGGACGATCCAAGGCGCCGGGCACGCCTGGGCGGGAGGCAGTCCGGCCGGCTCCTACACCGACCCGCGCGGACCGGACGCCTCACGGGAAATGCTGCGCTTCTTCCTCGCGAATCCGCGGCGACGGCCATCCGTGCCGTAAGACGCTGGTGCGTAAATCGGAGGCGCGCCACCGTGTCGAGAACGCAGCGGCCTGCGATGCGGTGCGGTGTGGAACCGCTCTCAGCGCTTGCGCTTGCGCCAGGACCAGACCGCGGTGAGCACGGGGACCGACAATGCAACCCAGGACACGGCGTCCACGACGCCGTCATCCAGCAGAGCAGCGATCAGCCCGACGGTGGTGACGAGCCCGATCACCATGGGAATGCCGAAGATCGCCAGCGGTCGGAGGGGAGCACGCGGCGTCATTCCGCAGCCTCTCCGGCGACGGCGCGCAGACCGGAGCCTGCGGCGGCATGATCCTGGACACGGCCCTGGGCATGGCGGCGGCGGGCGATCCACAAATACAGGCCGCTGCCGAGGATGACGATGGTCAGCAGGTCCAGCACCGCCCACAGGATCTTCATCGGCAGCCCGCCATAGTCGCCGAAATGCAGCGGCTGCGACAACCGCAGCGCCAGCATGTACCAGGGCATGGAGCGCATGTCGGTGAAGGCCCCCGTCTCGGCGTCGATCAGGGCGGGGGTCAGGATCCGGTTGGTGGCCGGCGTGGCTCCCTTCAGCCACACCGCGTAATGGTGGTTGCTGGAAAAGCGCACGCCGGGGAAGGCGACGAATTGCGGCCGCATGCCGGGAGCGGCCTCCATGGCGGTGCGGACGGCCGCGTCGACCGAGGCGAAGCGCTCCGGAACCGGCTTGCCCTCATAGGGGGCGATCATCGCCGCAAGCTCGTTGGCGCGCCAATAGGCGACCAGCGGCACGGACAGGGTGTTGATGACGCCGGTCAATCCGACCACCACCACCCACATCAGCGTGACGATGCCCAGCATGTTGTGCAGGTCGAGCCATTTCAGCCGCCGGCCGCGCCCGGCCCGCACCGTGCCGAAGGACAGCTTGCGCATGAAGGGGGCGTAGATCACGACCCCCGACAGGGTGGCCAGGAACAGCAGGAAGCCCATGAACCCAAGGAACAGCTCGCCGGGCAGCCCGGCGAACAGGTCCACATGCAGGCGCAGCATCACATGCATGAAACCGTCGTCGTCGTTCAGGTCGGCCAGGATCCGCGTGGTGCGCAGGTCGATGGCGGAGATGTGCATCTGCGACACCGGAGGGCGGGCCCCCGGACCGGTGGTGACGTTCACCACCGGTCGGTCCACGTCGAAGCTGAGGAACAGCGGACGCTCGCCGGGATAGGTCGCCAGCGCCGAGGCCACCGCCTCGTCCAGCGACTTCAAGGGCGTGTCGGCCGGCATGGGCGGAAGCGTGTCCTCCGCCGTCAGCGCCTCGATCTCGTCATGGAAGATCAGCGGCAGGCCGGTCAGGCACAGCAGCAGCATGAAGATCGTGCAGATCAGGCTGGTCCATTTGTGGATCACAGTCCAAATCCGGATGGTTCGGTTGGTCATCGCGCGCCCCTCATGCCCCCCTGATGCCGGCGTCATGCCTTCGCCGGGTCGGACATCCACCTTCAGAAATCCACCGACACCGAAAGCTTGGCCGTCAGCGGGTTGCCCTGGCTGAGGTAGCCGCCGGAGGCCGATGCCCAGTAGGCCTTGTCGGTCACGTTCTCGACCGCCGCCCGGATGGTGACCGGACGGTTCTGCACGTCGGCGATCATCCGCGCGCCGACGTCGAAGCGGGTCCAGCTGGGAATCTTCAGCGTGTTGGCGGTGTTGAGATATTGCGATCCGGTGTGGATCATGCGCCCGGTCACCGTCACTGTGGGGAAGGACGCGGGGAGGAAGGGCAGGTCCCATTCGACGTTGGCGTTGAACTGGTGGCGCGGCACGCCGACGGCGTCCTTGCCCTCGGTCGCGGCGCTGCCGGTGTCGCTCAGCTCCGGATCGATGAAGGTGGCGCCGCCGAGCAGCCGGACGCCCTGCACCGGTTCGCCGTACAGCATCAGTTCGATGCCGCGGTTGCGCTGTTCGCCGGACACGCTGTAGACGCGGGTGAACGGGTCGGTGACGCCGCTGGGCTGCGTGGTCTGGAACAGCGACAGCGAGCCGCCGAAGCTGCCGAAGTCCAGCTTGCCGCCGACCTCGTACTGGACCGACCGGTAGGGCTCGAAGATCTCGCCGGAATTGACCGCCGTGGACGGGGCGGTCGGCCCCTGCGCCAGCCCCTCGATCCGGTTGGCGTAGAGCGACAGCGTCTCGACCGGCTTCACCACCAGCCCGACCACCGGCGTCAGCGCCGACTGGTCGTAGTCGGAGGTGCGGGCGCCGTTGGCCCGGTTGTAGCCGCGAACCTGGATGTTCTGCTGGCGCAGGCCGGCGGTGACCATAACCCGGTCGTTCAGGATCGACACCGTGTCCGACGCGTAGACGCTGCGCAGCACCGACTCGCTGACCTTCGGCAGATCGCCGACCATGCCGCTGGCCGAGGTCGTTGCCGGGCGCGGAAAGCCGACCATGTTGTAGAGGTTGATGGTGGAGGTCGTGCCGAATTCGAAGCCGTTGTTGTTGGTCGTCCGCAGCGCGGAGGCTCCGGCGTTCAGCTGGTGCCTGAGCGGGCCGGTCTGGAGATCGGCCCGGACGCCGCCCTGGCCGGTGACGGTGTCGTCCTCGCGCGGGACGGTCAGACGCCGGACCGTCCCGGTGCCGTCGGGTTGCGTGATGGTGGGGGAGGCATAGTCGCCGTCCTCGCGCATGCTGCGCAGGCCGAAGGCCCCGTAGGCGGTCAGGTTGGGCAGGATATCGTATTCGGCGCGGATTTGGCCGAAGGTGTCGCGCATCCGCGAATAGCTCCAGGGCTGCGCGTAATTCTGCGAGGCCGACGGCACCGCCGGGACGAAGCTGCCGACATAAACCACGGGGCGGCCCTGCTCCACCCGCTGGGTCTGGGTGCCGACGTCGAGCGTCACGCGGGCGCGCTCGCCGCGGTAGTCCAGCGCCAGGGAGCCGAGCTTCAGCGTCCGCTCCTCGTCGTTGATGGCGGTGTCGCCGCCGCGGACCGCGGCGTTGGCGCGCACGCCGAACTGGTTGGCGTCGCCGAACCGGCGGCCGACATCCGCGGACAGGCCGAGCCGGCTGTCCATGGCGTAGCTGGCGGTCAGCCGGGTCAGCGGGTCGTCCTCCGCCCGCTTGGGCACGAGATTCACGCCGCCGCCGATGCCGGACCCGCTGGGGGCCGCGCCGTTGAGGAAGGCGTTGGCGCCCTTCAGCACCTCCACCCGTTCGAACATGTTGGTGGCGACGATCTGGCGCGGAGCGGTGCCGTAGAGGCCGTCGACCGACAGGTCCTCCCCCGCCAGCTGGAAGCCGCGGATGACGAAGCTCTCGGCGAAATTGCCGTAGCCGAGGCTGCTGCGCACCGCCGGGTCGTTGGCCAGCACGTCGGCGATGGTGTCCGCCTGCTGGTTGCGGATGGTTTCGGCGGTGTAGCTGGTGATGGAGAAGGGAACGTCCATCGCGTCCTGGTTGCCCAGCGCGCCGATGCGCCCGCCGCGCGCCACCTGACCGCCGGCGTAGGCCGGGGGCAGGGCGCCGGGGCCGGTGGCGCCCCGGCTTCCTTCGACCTGCACCGGATCGAGCAGGACGGCGTCGCCGGCGGCCACGTGCTCGACCGTCACGGTCTCGGCGTTGAGGAAGCGGGCGGCCAGCCCGGTGCCGGACAGCAGACGGTTCAGCCCCTCGCGCGCGGTCATCGATCCGTTGACGCCGGGAGACGTGACGCCCTGGGTCACCGCACCGGGGGTCAGCACCTGGATGCGCGTGGCGGTGGAGAAGGCGGCAAGCGCCCCGTCCACCGACTGTGGCGCAATGGCGAAGGTTACCGGGCCAGCCTGGATCGACTCCTGGACCGACTGCGCCGTGGCCGCGGGGGCGCCGGACAGCAGAAGGCTCGGCACGATCAGCATCGTCGTCGCCAGGAGCCGCCCCGTAAGCGCGCGCCCCAACCGGCCACCCTGGACGCGGTCCCGGCGTCCGTTCGTCACACCCGTCGCTTCACACTTCACCGATGTCATCGCTCGCCTCTGTCGTCCGGTGAGAGAGCGCGCCGCTTTCTGCGATTGCGTCTCATTCTCTCCTTTCCCGAACATGACGACGGGCGCGCGGAGAACCCTGGGAAGTTTTTTTCAGGTCCCGCCGATTTTTTTCAGCGGAGCAGGGTCAGGTAGGGGGTGACGCGGGTGGCGCGCACGCCGAGGCCGCGCTCCAGCGCATCGATCACGGCGTCCGGCCGGTCGAGCGCGAAGACGCCGGATACGACTCGCTCCGCCGCCTCGTCGTTCAGCAGGACCACCCGGCCCGGCCATTGCCGGTTCAGAGCCGTGATGACGGAGGCGAGCGACTGCTGGCGGAAGACGATCTGGCCCTGGCGCCATGCGAAGGCGACGGCGGGGTCCGCCGCCCGTGGCCCGGTCAGACCGCTGGCGTCGGCCTCCGCGCTCTCGCCGGGGCGCAGGCGGACGCTGTCAGGCCAGGGGGCGTTGCCATCGGCGTTCCGGTGGGCGGCGACCTCCACCAGCCCTTCGCCCACGGTGACCGTCGTGCGGTCGCTCTCGCGCCGGACGCTGAACTGGGTTCCCAGCACACGGGCCGCTCCCGCCCCGCCATCGACAACGAAGGGATGGTCGGGGTCGCGCGTGACCTGGAACCATGCCTCGCCCCGCAGAATCCGGACGCGCCGTTCGCCATCTCGGTAATCGAGCGCCAGCGCGGTGTCGCCGTTCATGTCGACCATGGAGCCATCCGGCAGCGTCAGGGTCCGGCGCTGTCCGGTCGAAGTCACCTGATCCGCGACGGCGTTCTGGTACAGCGTCGGTCCGTGCCAGCGGCCGAGGCCGCCGACCACCAGCAGGACCGTCATCGCCGCGGCAAGGCGCCGGATGCCGGCCGACGCGGGGCGGCGGGGAAGGGCGCTGCGGGACTCGGCATAGGCGGCGCGGGCGGGTTCCTTCAGGTCGTGAAGGAGGGTCTGGAGGCCGGCCCAGGCGTGGGAGTGAGCCGGACTGCGGGCCAGCCATTCGGCAAAGGCGGCGCGTTCCGCCGGCCGGACGTCGTCGGATTGCAAGCGGAAGTGCCACGCGTTGGCTTCCGAGAACAGCCGGTCCTCGTCCGGTCTGCCGTCCACCGGTCCGCCGTCCTCCGGCCTGCCTTCCACCGGTCCGCCTTCCGCCGGCTCGCTGCGCTGTCCGTCCTGATGATCCATCGCGTCCCGCTGAGCGCTCCTGTTGTCTCGTGTTTGGATAGACGGTCGAGGACGGCCGATCCCTCAAAGAAAATGACCCGCCGGGACCTCGGCCCGGCCCATCATCGCAGCGGACGCCGCTTCATGTGCGCGCGGCATTGCTCCAGCGCCGTGCGCAGATGGTACTCGACCGTGCGGGGGGAGATGCCAAGCCGCTCGCCGATGGCGCGGTAAGACAAGCCCTCGACATGGTAGAGAAGGAAGACGTCGCGGGTTTTGGGCGGCAGGGAGTCGATGGCGCCGCGCAGCCGGGCCATGGTCTGGTTCCGCTCCACCACCGCATCGGCCGCGGGGCCGGAGGAGGGCAACGCCTCGTCGGGCGGACCGGCCTCACGCAGGCGCTGGCGCTTCGCGGCCCGGCAATGGTCGAGCGCCACGCGGTCGGCCACCACATACAGCAGGCCGGCCGGATTCTGGATCGCCTCGCCATCGGGCAGACGGGCCAGCCGCAGGAAGGCGTCCTGCGCCAGATCGCCCGCCGTCTGCGGGTCCCCGGTCCGCCGCGCGATCGCACGCTCCACGCGCAGTCGATGCGCATCGAACAACTCCGCGATCTTGCGCGCCCAGGTGCCCACGGGGCCCGTCATTGGGCGTTCCAGGACTGAGGGGCGTCGGGCAGAGGAGGGCGGAGGGAGTCGGTCACAGATGCGCGGAATGGCGGATGCAATGAAACCGGCACCCGCGGGGCCATCGCCTGGGATGCCGGTCACACCGGTATAGCCGCATCGAACCTGCAATGCGAACTATTCTTATTATCAAAAAACAGCGTCGGTTTCTGAACCCGTGCCGCCGCTATCCAGCGGCCGCGGCGGAAGGATCGGGCCGGGGAACGACCAGCACCTTGTCGATCCGGCGGCCGTCCATGTCCACGACCTCCACCCGGACGCCGTTCCATTCGAACGCTTCGCCGGCCACCGGAACGTGGCCCAGGTGATGAAGCACCAACCCGGCCACCGTGTGGAAGTCACCGGTGCCGCGCACCCCGCGCAGCCCGAGGGTGTCCTCGAACTCGTCCACCGGCATCCAGCCTTCCACCAGCCAGGACCCGTCCTCCCGACGCACCGCCGCGGTTTCCATGGCCTCGCCGACGTCCGGGAGATCGCCGGCGATGGTTTCCAGGATGTCGGTCAGCGTGACGATGCCCTCGATGCTGCCATACTCGTCGACGACCACCGCCAAGTGATGGCCGGAGGTCTTCATCAACTCCAGCAGTTTCAGGATCGGCGTGCCGTCATGCACGACCAGGGGCCGGGCAACCTGGGCCTCCAGCTCGAACGGCCGGCCCTCGACGAGGGCGTCGACCAGATCGCGGGTGTGGATGACGCCGACCAGTTCGTCGAGTTCACCGCGGCACACCGGATAGCGGGAATGGCTCCCGGCGCGGATCGCCGCCAGCTGTTCGGCCTGCGTCTTGCCCAGATCAAGCCACGCGACGTCTGGGCGCGGGATCATGATGGTGCGCACCGTCCGGTCGGCCAGCCGCAACACGCCGTCGATCATCTCCTTCTCGGCCGGAGCGAACACACCGGCCTGCGTGCCTTCGGAGATCATCGAGCGGACCTCCTCCTCGGTGACCGATTCCTCCCGAGCCCCCTGCAGGCCGAGCAGGCGCAGCAGCAGGTCGGTCGACGCCCCGAGCAGCCAGACGAAGGGAGCGGCGATGCGGGACAGCAGGCGCATCGGCGGGGCGATGAGCGAGGCCACGCGCTCCGGGCTCTTCAGCGCGATCCGCTTGGGAATCAGCTCGCCCAGGACGATCGACAAATAGGTGATGACCACCAGCACGCCGCCGACGCCGAGGAGTTCGCCTCGTCCGGCCAGGGCGGGAAAGCTGTCGAGCCATCGGCCGAGCCGGTCGCCCAGCGTCGCGCCGCCGTACGCGCCGGCGACGACGCCGACCAGCGTGATGCCGATCTGCACCGTGCTGAGGAAGCGGCTCGGGTCATCGATCAGCCGCAGCGCCATCTGGGCGCCGCCGTTGCCCTGATCGGCCATGCTTTGCAGCCGGGCCTTCCGCGACGAGACGACGGCCAGCTCGGACATGGCGAACACCCCGTTCAACAGGGTCAGCGCGACGATGATAGCGATTTCAAAAGACAGCATGACGGGCGATTCCAGGCGTGAGGGC
The DNA here is from genome assembly GCF_058780635.1 of Azospirillum sp. UENF 312511. Taxonomy (NCBI): domain Bacteria; kingdom Pseudomonadati; phylum Pseudomonadota; class Alphaproteobacteria; order Rhodospirillales; family Azospirillaceae; genus Azospirillum; species Azospirillum sp. UENF 312511. Next base: position 225,850 of record NZ_JBSNCG010000005.1, read on the forward strand.
AGACGGCGGGCTCCAACGGCTCAGGGGCGGTTGGGCTGCTGACCACGGGCGTGAGCCGGGCGGGGCGAGGGGCGCCCTGGCCTGGTCCCAGCACCGGCTCGACGTCCGGCTTGGCTGCCAGGGCGTGTCGGGCCGCGGGTCTGCGTCTTGGGAATCGCCCGAATCGGGCTGCGGGGGAACGCCGCAGGACATCCGGTCGGGCCGGGTACCCTGCGGCCCACAAGGGCCGCTTGAAACGTTCATGGTGTCCCCGGCCGGTCGCCGGGGGCGCTCCGTCTTTGTTGCACCTGCCCCGATCATGTGGTTTCGGCACGCCTTCGCGCAACCGTGAAGTCGGGGTGGTAGCCCGAAACCGTTTGTGGCACCCATGAACGGCCGGGGCGCGCGCGCCCCGTTCCGCTTGGGGAAGCCGTCAGATCCGGATCTGTCCCTCCACGGGCTTTTCCGCCGGCTTCTCTGCCGGCGCCGGCTGGGCGACGCCGTCCAGAGCCCGCTTCAGCGCCTCCAGGCCGGCCGCCGTCGATCCCTTCGCCGATTCGACCGCCCCGGTGATCGCCATGCACAAATCCAGACGCTGCTGCGGATCATGCCGGCTGGATTCGAGCAGGCGGCCGATGGCGCCGGTTCCGTCCTCGGTGCCGGACTGCAACTCCGTCGGATCGATGCCGAGCAACGGCAGGATGTACTCCCGTCCCTTCTCCCTCGCCAGGGCGACGGCGCGGTCGCCGAACTTGCCGGCGGCCTGCAGCCCCATGTCCCAGCTGGTGAGGGCGGCGGACACCGTAGGCGAGCAGAGCGGCCCGGTGCCGGCCGCCGGGTCGGCCGCGGCGGCGGGAGTGGCAACGCACAGACCGGCGGCGATGACGAAGGCTGCGGAGCGCGCGATGATCGGCATGGATTCAGGGTTCCCCAAGTGACGCCCGCCTATTTGGGGGCACGACCATCGCGCGTCCAGTCAGGTCTTGTGCGTCTTGTGGTGAGGCCGGGCCGTGGACGCGACCGGTGTCCATGACGGGAATTTTGTGCGTTGCAGCGGACCATCTTGGAAACCGGAAGCGCGGGGCCACATGCGGGGCATGCGCAATCACGATCCCCCGCCGGCCGCCGTTTCCCTGCCCGAACGCCGCACGAGCGTTCACCGATCCGCTCCCTGCTTCCAACGACCGCCGTCGACGCGAACCGCGCAAGGGGCGATCCGGCGCGTGGGGGTGGAGATCGAGTTTCTGGGCATCAGCGCCCGGACCGCCGCCCAGGCGCTGGCGCGCGCGTTCGGCGGGACCTGCGTCGAGGAGGACCCCCACGCCTTTCATGTTCCGGACACCGCGATCGGGCGCCTGAGCGTCGAACTCGACGTGCGCCATGCCCACCCGCGGCGGGCGGCGGCGGTTCAGCGCGTGCGCCTGAACCCGGCGGTGGCCGCCTGGCTCGGCACGGCTTTGGAGGGCGTCGTGCCGCGTGAACTGATCACCGCGCCGCTCCCGTTCGACGAGCTGCACCGTGTGGACGACGCCGTGCGCGCGCTGCGCGACGCGGGCGCCCGGGGCGCCGGGACGACGTGGCTCGGGTCGCTGGGGCTGCATTTCAACATCGACCCGCCCAGCCTCGACGCCGACACGATCACCGCCGTGCTGAAGGCGTTCCTTATGCGGAACGCCCAGCTGCGCTACGGGACGACCGGGCAAGGCCTGGCCCCGGCCTTCCTGCCAGCACCCTATCCCGACGACTATGTCCGCCGCGTCGTTACCCCGGATTACTGGCCGGACCTGCCGACCTTGGCGGAGGACTATCTTGCCGCCAACCCGACGCGGAACCGCGACCTCGATCTGCTGCCCTTGTTCCTCCACCTCTTCCCGGCTCGGGTGAGGGCGGCGCTCCCCCATGAGAAGATCGGAAGCCGGGCCGTCTTCCATTACCGTCTGCCGCAGGCCCATGTCAGCGATCCGGCCTGGAGCATCGCGGGCGCCTGGAACGGCTGGGCCGGCGTGGAAGCGCTGGCCGCCGATCGCGACGAACTCGTGCGGCTTTGGCGGTCCCTGCATGAACGGGCGGCGTGATGTCAGCGAGGACGACGTGAGGCTGCTGCTGGTGGAGGATCATCAGGCCCTGTCGGAGATGGTCGCCGGCCATCTGGCGAGGGTCGGCTTCGTGGTGGATTCCGTCGGTTCCGCCGAGGATGCGATCACGGCGCTCGGGATCATGCGATACGACGGCATCGTGCTCGACCTCGGCCTGCCGGGAGCGAGCGGCATGGCCGTTCTGGAGCATGTCCGGCAGCGGGCATCGCAGGCGGTGCCGGTGCTGATCCTCACGGCCCGCGACTCTCTGGAAAGCCGTCTCGCGGGGTTGAACGCCGGGGCCGACGATTATCTGGTCAAGCCCTTCGATCTCAGGGAACTCGAGGCGCGGCTGCGGGCCATCCTTCGCCGACCGGGGCCGCGCCAGACGGAGTCCTTCGCACTCGGCAACCTCACCTTCGACATCTCATCCTGGGACGCGCGGGTGGATGCGCGGTCGCTCGACCTCGGGCGCAAGGAGTTCGCGCTGCTGGAGGAACTGATGCGGTCGGCGCCGCGCATCGTCATCAAGGACCAGTTGGAGGACAGGCTGTACGCCATCCACGAGGCCGTCACGCCGAACGCGATCGAGGCGATCGTCTCCCGTCTGCGCAAGAAGCTTCAGGCGGCTGGCGCCCGCGTCCAGATCGCGACGGTCCGCGGCGTCGGCTACAAGATGACGGTGGAGGCGCAGGCGCTTGCGGATGAATAGCCTGCGCTCCCGCCTGCTCCTGGTCATGGCGCTCGTCTTCGCGCTGGGGGCGGGCAACGTCGTGATCTATCTGCTCGATCTGGACGAGGACATCCGCGCGCACGTCCTGAACGAGCAGGTCGACACCCTCCTCGCCACGGTGACGCCCGCCCCGGACGGCTCGAACCTCGGCGCGCTTCCCGTGCAGTTCTCCGCCTCGGACTGGCGCTACGCGCTCTACACGCGCTCCGCCGAACTCATCGCGAGCGCGCCGGAGGGGGCCGCACCGCTGCCGTTCCGCAGTCCGGAGGCCCTTCCGGAGACCACGCGCGCCGCCATCACGGCGCGCCTGATCGGTGACGACCGCGTCCTCGTCGCGAGCCGCAACGATTGGGAGGATTGCGAGGAGCTGTGCCAGCTGTTCCGCGAGCGCATGGCCGGGTCGTCCGTCGTCATCGCGATCCTGGCCGCTATCTCGCTGGTGTCGATCATCTTCCTGGCGCGCTGGATGCTGGGCTCGGTCCGCCGCGCGGCCGACCTCGCCTCGACCATCGGCGTCGCCCACCCCGACCGTCGCATTCCGCTCCGTGAACTGCCGGAAGAAATCGTCCCGCTGGCGATCTCCGCCAACCAAGCGCTGGATCGCCTGTCGTCGGCGTACGAAATCGAACGGCGATTCACCGCCGATGCCGCCCATGAGCTGAGGACGCCGCTCGCGGTGCTCGATCTGCGGCTGCAAAAGGCGCGTGCGGAGCACAGCCCCGATTGGAGCGCCATTGCGCGGGACATGGAGCAGATGCGCCACCTCATCGAGCAGCTTCTGGCCCTGGCCCGCGCCGATCAGGGTGGCGAGCGGCGCTCCCACGGGCCGGAGGCCCGCGTCGGGCTCGCGAGGATCGTCCGGGAGGCCGTTGTCGACATGCTTCCGGCCTATGAGGCGGACTCACGCACGATCGACGTCGCCGTCGCCGAGGGTCTGGTCGTCGAGGACGCGCACCGGCAGCTTCGCCAAGCCCTGAGGAACCTTCTCGACAACGCCTTTCGCCACGGGCAGGGGCGGGTCTCGGTGTCCCTCACGAGCCGGGACGAGCGCACGGCGATCCTGCGCGTGTCCGACGAAGGGCCGGCGGTCCCGCGGGATGTCGGCGACGTGCTGTTCGAGCGCTTTCACAAGGGCGTGCAGAACTCTCCGGGGTCCGGGCTCGGTCTGGCCATCGTCCGTCGCATCCTGCGCAATCTGGGTGGAGACGCCCGCATCGGAGTCGGCCCCACCTTCGCCATCGAGCTGATCGTGCCACTCGCCGTGACTGAGGCCGACGCCGTCAGGGCGTGATCACGCCGAGTTGCAACAGTGCCAGCAGCGCGATCCCCAACACCGTCCGGTAGATCACGAACGGCATGAAGGAGGCCCGCGACACGATTTTCAGGAACGCGACGATCACGATGTACCCGACCAGGAAGGCGACGGCGGTTGCCACGATCGTCGGGGCGAGGGCGACGTGCTGCGGCTCCCCCCAGGATTTGGCGAGTTGGTAGAAGCCCGAGCCGAACACCGCCGGAACGGCGAGGAGGAAGGAGTAGCGCGCCGCCGCCTCCCGCGTGAAGCCCAGCATCAAGGCCGCTGTGATGGTGCCTCCCGACCGGGACACCCCGGGGATGAGCGCCATCGCCTGGGCGAAGCCGAGCAGAAGGCCGTCGCGCCACGACAGCTCGGCGAGCGGCTTGCGCCGGCGGCCGTACCGGTCTGCGAGGCCGAGAATGATGCCGAACACCACGAGCGTGGTGGCGACGATGTAGAGGCTTCGCAAGCTCGTTTCGATGGCTCCGCTGAACAGCAGGCCGAGGACGACGATGGGCACGCTGCCGACCACGATGAGCCATCCCATGCGTGCGTCCTCCGGGACGTGCCCGCCGATACCCGATGTCTGGCGGATCATCGCCGTCGCGATCCGCATCAGGTCCTCCCGGAAATAGATGAGGACGGCCAGTTCCGTGCCGATCTGCGTGATGGCCGTGAAGGCCGCGCCGGGATCGGCGCCGGATGGCAGGAACTCACCCGCGATCCTGAGGTGCGCGCTCGACGAGATTGGCAGGAACTCGGTCAGGCCCTGCAAAAGCCCCAGCACCGCCGCTTCCCATATCTGCATCGTCCCGTCTCCGGTTCTTCTTGGTGTGGTGTATGGCGGCAGCCTGCCGTACTGAGCTGACACGCACCTGATGCGGACAGGCGATTCCGCCGCGGGGGCCGGAAGCCGTCAGGATCATGTCAGCCGCCACGGCTATGCCGTCTCTCCGCTCCCCTGAAACGGTCAAAGGTGGATCACATCATGGACGCAGCCGTCGAGATGGCCATGCATTTCCTGGAACGCCATCATGACTGGGCCGGCCCGGTCGTGGCGGTCCTGGCGTTTTGCGAATCGGTGGTCCTGGTCGGCCTCGCCGTGCCGGCGACGGCCCTCATGATCATGTTCGGCACGCTTCTGGGGCTGGGCATCATCGACCCGGTCCCGGTGGTCGCCGGGGCGGTCCTGGGAGCCATCGCGGGCGACGCCGTGTCCTACAGCCTGGGGCGCTGGCTGGGACCGGCGGTGGTGTACCGGCGGCCCTTGTCCCGGTACCGGGGGGAGGTGGCCAAATCGCGCCTGTTCTTCCGCCGGTACGGCTTCGCCGCTGTGTTCATCGGGCGGTTTCTTGGTCCCCTGCGGTCGATCGTCCCGCTCGTCGCCGGGATGATGAAGATGAACGGCCGCCGGTTCCAGTTCGCCAATGTCGCATCGGCCGCCGTGTGGGCGCCCGCCATGCTCGCGCCGGGATGGTTGGCATCGGCGGGCGTCGGCAGCATCGCCTCCGACGCGACCGGCTTCGGCGGGGTGATGATGGCCGCCTTCATCGGCAGCGTCGCGCTGACGGTCCTGATCGCCGGGGTCCTCGGATCGCGGCGGCGACCGGGCCGAGGCCGTCAACGGTCGTCCTGAGGAGTGACGGCAGCCGATGACGCGCCCGCGGGCTTTTTCTTTACCTGCCATGTAATAATAAGCAATTGATCTGTAAGCGAAAAACTTTCTGTTTGTCATCATTTGGCTTTTCGCCAATTTTCCAACTTTGTTATCGCTGCCGTTGCCCTGCGGAGCTGGTCGCTCTCCTTAGTGTAGTGCTCAATCATAGAAAGAGCAGAGTGGCCGGTGATGGCTGCTATTTCATGGATGCTGCATCCAGCCTCAGCTAGCCGGGAGGCAGCGACCTTGCGAAGCCCGTGGAAGACGTACCCTGTGAACTCAGGGCGAAGCGGGCGCCCATGTTTGTCGGCATGGAGGATGAACCCCCGGAAGCTCGATGAGAAATGATCCCCGTTGGGCCACGGCAATCCGTTACGGCGAACCAGAATGGTGGTGGCGGTCGACTCTCCTCGCGTAGCCTTCCACGCGTCCATCTCGTCTCGCAGGGCGCTGTGGCATGGAACTAACAGCTTCTTCCCTGTCTTCTGCTGGGCCACGGAGATCGTAGATCCATCGTAATCAGACCACTGCATGCGAATGCAATCGCCAAGCCTTTGTCCAGTGTAGACGGCCAGTGCCACAGCTCTGCGAAAGTGCTCCGGGAGGACGCCGGGAGTCAACGCGTGCTCAACCAGAGCGTCCGGCCAGCGTGAATGTTCGCCACCTTTCAGTTTTCTGATACGCAGGGCCGGATGAAACTGGATGTACTCGCGATCAAGCGCGAAAGTTAGCAAGACTGTCCAAACCTTGTGAACCTCGTTCGCGATGCCTGGAGTGCCAGCTAAAGCATCGCGTTGGGCCAAGACATGCCGGCGCTTGATCTTGGCTATCTCAACCTCACCATACTCGGTGACGATCTCGTTCAGGCATCTGTCGTAAAGGGTTTGCGAAGACCGCTTCATTCCCCTGTATTGATGACTTGCGGTGTATTCCCTGACGATAGCCGCGACGGTTCTCGCGCGCGGCTCCTTGCTGGCGCGTTCGTAGCTGTATGTCTTAATTGTTCCGTCTGCGAGAGTGCGCTTTACGGTTTTGCGGGCCATCGCGGAGAAGCCTCGAAGAAATTTCGTCGGGATCGGTGGTGCGGGGCGCGGTTCCGACCGCTTGCTCCATTCCAGTTCGGACGGCTATGCGCAGGCTGTCAACATGCCATCTCTTGGCGCCTCCGATCATAAGCGGCTTTGGGAGGACGCCTTTTTCCACCCACCGGCGGACGGTGGACGCGCTCGTGTCGAAGAACTCGGCAACGGACGTCTCTGACAGGTACTCAGTTGCCATGCCTACACCTCTCCCTGCGCTGCGCCGGCCGCGGGCGCGTTGGCAAACTCCAGCAAGACATCGCCATGGCAGGGCATGCCCTCCTTGCAGAAGCACGCGAGGTGCTTCCCGCGCAGATCCGGAAGCCGTCTCAGGATCTCGGCGCGGCGCCTGTCGCTCTCCGGCCCTTGCCACCAGTCGCGGCCATGGCGACCGCCGGCCAGCCAATCGCCGAAGCACTCCACCACGAAGGCGACGGCCTCTTCCTCGGTCTGGACATATCCGCTCTCCAGGGCCAGGGCGATGGTGAACGGGTTTCCGAATGGTCCGGGCCGGCAGACGCTCACGGTGTTCTCCGGCATGCGCCACCCCTTCGTGCGCTTGCGCTGGATGCGCTTCGGCTCACTCATTCCCGCCTCCCTGCGCTTCCCGGTGATGGGAGAGGGCGGCAGACAGCCAGTCTCGGACAGCCTTCTTGGCATCGGCCTTGCGCTGGAACGTCCTCTCGTCCAGCAATTCCCAGAGAGCGCTATCGGCCTCCTCGCTCAGCGGCGGAACATGTTCGCCCTTGTCGATCAGACCAAGGTCGCCCTGCGTGTCGCTCTTGCCCGACACCCGATATCCCCAATCGGTCAGGTAAATCGTGAAGGTGTAGGGCGCACGGCGCAGCGTTTCGTCACCCATTGCTCCCCTCCTCGGTCAGGAGGCCGGCGCATAGAGCTGGCTCCCCAGCGTATTGAGCGCGATCCCACTCAGCCCGGCGCCGGTCAACGCCCTCCTGCATCTCGTCCACCACGGCGCGCCCGGCTGGCGTCAGGTCGTGACGATAGCCCCCGGCGTTGATGTGGTCGTCCTGGTGGCTGGTGATGAGCCCGCGGTTCCGACAGGTCTTCAGGCCACGGTGACTGTTGCCGGCCCCGCGGGTCCAGACCGAGTTGACTTCGAACGCCTTGCCGTTCTGGCTGCCAGCCAGATATCCGCGCATCCATGAGCGCATGGCGTCACTGATCTTCATGGCGAACCTCCGTCTCGGTGGTCAGGAGGCCGACGCTGCGGACGAGATGCGACGTGTAGCTCCCCGGCACATACATCGTGATCGAGAAGACGGCACCGCAGCCGCATTCCAGTTCGCCACGCGTCAGCCCGTCCTTGTCGCTGAGGCAATGGTGCCAGTCGTCGTGCTCGTCCCAACCGCATGACGGGCAGATCGGGTGCGAGCCGTGCCGGTCGTCAACGGTCTGGGGCACCATCTCCCGCGCGATGTCCGCGCTCTGCGCCGGCTGGGCGGGAGACAGGGCGGCGTTGACCTTGTGTTCGGTCGCGTCCCATTCCTCGTCGTAGATGAAGTTCGGCGCCCAATTGCCGATCCACGTCATGACATCGGTCAGCGCCTCCCGCAGTCCGGCCTCTCGCGCCTGGGATGCGGCGGCCATCTCGACGGCCACCAGGATTTCGTCGCTGCCACAGGGCACGCCCAGCGTCTCAGCGACGGCGGCCAGCACCTTGTCCAGGTCGGAATTTGCTGCTTTCAACTCCGCATAAGCCCGCACCACTCCACCGTATGCCTGGGCATCGGCGCCATGGAGCATCGTGGCGACGACGGAGACGGCGGCGGCGTGGCTCTCGGCTCCGGTCAGGCGGCACAGGTCGAATAGCAGGGCCTCCGCCTGGGTGGCGCGGGCCTGCCAATCGCTCACGCTCTCGGGGTCGAAGTCGTCTTCCGCGCTCAGCGGGGCGGTGGTGCCGGTCATGGTCATTCCCCCGGCGTCTCGGTGATGGCGAGCGCGAGGACGAGCGCGGCGGACTCCAGCATCTCGGTGGCGTAGTCCTCGAAGCGCTTCTCCTCCAGGGCGGCGTCGGCGGCGCTCAATGCCTCATCGAGACGCCCGCAGAGGTCGGGAGGCGGGTCCATATGGGTAAGGCGATCCACGCGCGCGGCCACGCTGTTGGTGATGTCGAGCAGGCGCGGATCAAGGCGGCTGGTGTCGGTGGTCATGGGGTCAGTCCTCCGGGGAGGTGGCGGCGAGCGACGGCAGGCCGTGCCGCGCCATGGCGATCAGCGGCAGGCTCAGCAGGATCATTTCGGCCTTGCCGATGATCTGGCCGGCGAGGTGGTCCAGCGACCCGTAGGCCAGCCAGAGGAACAGGGTGCTGTCCACCAGAAGACCCACGGCGCCGGAGGCGGCCACGGCCAACACCAGCCCGCGGCGCTGTAGCGGCGTGTAAACCGCGGTGTCGGCCAACTCAGAGAAGAGGAAGGCGGCGGCCGACGCCGTGACCAGAGCCGGAGGGGCGATCAGCGCGGCCAGAAGTGTCCCGACCAGGACGGCAGCCAGCGACCAGCGCAAGCCAAGGGCGCGCTGCACCACATCCCGCAGGACGAGCGCGGCGCCGACGAGAAGGACGCCGCTGGGCGTGAGGATGCCGGGGGCGACCGGGATCAGGCACGGCCCCTGCGGGACGCAGACGGTGCCGACGATCTGAATGAGCCAGTTGGAGGCGGGGATGGTGGCAGTGTAGGCGGCAAGCGCCGAGAAACCGGTCAGGCTACGCATGTGGTCTTAACTCCCGAATGAAAGCCGACAGTCTTCACCTCAGCGCCAATGGCGCGGGCCAGTTCGACAGTGAATTGCTCTTGGTATTGCTCGACAGGCTCCAGCCTTGCCAAAGCGGCGATGATGTCTTCGACCGGGATCACGCGGCGCGTTGTGATCGTCACATCGTACAAATCTGGCTTATGGTCTTTCGGACAACTGCACTTGGCTACGAGTTCGTGCGTGATGATCATGCGGCAAATTCCAATCCGGATTGAATGGGGCGCGGCGTCCAGCTGATAGGGCACTGCCGCGCGTCGATTTCCTGCGCCATGGCCGCTGGACACTTGGCCGGGGCCTTGGCGCTGCCCGCGTGGTTGCGGGCGATGTTCGTGCTGTCTGCGGAGCTGAGCGGCCAGCGGTTGCCGCCCTGGCCGAGCATGCGCAAGCCGTGGGTCCACGGCAGGGTGACGCGGTGACGGGCGAGGTGATTGAACGCCTCGTCCATGCGCCGTTCCCACTTCGGCGTGCCGATCTGCCAATAGGCGCCGGCAGAGCCAAAGCACAGGCCGGGCCATGCGTCTGCCAACTCCAGCAGGTAGTCGAGAGGCTTGTCCAGATGCCACACCGGCCAGGACAGCTCGCGCGGGAACGGCCACCGGGCGGCCATCGCGCGCTGCTCGTCAACATCGCCGCCGATGCGGTCCAGCACCACGGCGCGGTGCGGATGCCCAAGGCGCGGCTCCAGCCACGCATACAGGGCCGCCTCTTCCACCGGCTTCCCCTTGGTGTGCAGGCTGAACGCGCCGTTGTCCCACAGCACCATCTGCCCGATCTTCATGCAGATGTCCGCGTCGCGCGGCTCCGCGAAGGACACGCAGAAGCTACGACCGGCCAGGAGGTGCAGCTTTTCGCGCGGGGTGATTGGAGTGCCGTGAAGGTGGAGCATCCGTCACGCCTCCCCTGCGGAGGTGGAGGCGGGAGCGGAGGGCTTGCCGCCCGAGACCATCGCCCGGTACAGCGCGTCGATTGCCTCATCCCCGCCGAACGTCTCGAAGTCCAGACCGAAGTCGATGGCGCGGCTTTCGGCGCGGGCACGGATCGCGGTGTTCGCCTCGGCGGGGACGATCACCCCCTCCGGCACCGGAGCGCGGGCGGCGGAGAGACAGACTTCCCGATCCACCGGGTTGAGGGACCGCCACAAGCTTTCCTGGTCATCGTGGCACCCGTATTGAAAGCGGCGACGCAGTTCCCACGCGATCCGCTTCGCCGTCTCGGTCAGGTCGGCTTCAGCCGGGGCGGCCTCCTGAGCAGCGGCTTCGTTGATGGCCGCAACCGTCAGCGCGACGATCCTGGTAACGGTCGCCTCGCCACCTTCGGCGTTGACCTTTTCCTCGACGCAAGAAGCCAGGGCGAGAAGCTTTCCCATCGGCGGGACAGCCGGGGCGGCCTCCTGCACGGAGGTGGTGAGCACTAGCACTGTGCCCCGCTCAGGGCAGAGGGCGACGGCTTTCAGGATCGCATAGTCAAGGCCGGCGGCATTGTTGATCCGCACACCCTCGGCCATCTCGCGGCCATTGACGAAGCGGCGGAACTCATAAGGCGGCCCAGCAGGCGCAGAGCGCGAGTTCGGGTTGGTCTTGTCGGTCATGGGTTTCTCCTCAGGCCGCGGGCGTGGCGGTGGACGCGAGGTGCTTTTCCCAGCGCAGGCGCCCCACGTTGGTCAGGCGGTACGCGCGGTAATGGCCGTCGTCGCGCGTCTGGTCGGCGTAGTTGTCGCGCTCGAACAGCACCTTCGGGTGCCGTTCGGCCTCCGCATTCTCCCGGCTGAAGAACTGGAAGTGAGCGAGCCCCTTCGCGTCGAAGAGGCTCATTATCCGGACCTCTTCGGCGGTCAGCGGTTCGGCATCCTCGAAATACCGGCAAGCCTTCTGCCGGGCGGTGGCGTCGTAGAACCGGCAGAAATCGTTCATGAAGTCCTGTGCAGCATCACCGCTCCGCGTCCTGCCGTCGCGGCGGCGCTCCTCCTTCTTGCCGCAGAAGTGGTCCTGCCGGTCGATGTCGCCCCAATAGTGCCCGCCGATGTGGCGGCAGAAAGCGCACGTCTTCGCGTTCATGGTGTCGGTCTCCTGTGCGCGCGCTCAGCGCGGCGCGGGGGTGGGGATGTGGGGGTCAGATCTTCATGGCGCGGAAGTTCGCCTGCTGCGTCCGCCATGCTTCGATCTTGAGTTCAGCGGCGACACGGAGAGCCCTGTTGCGCTCGTCGTCGTAGACGGCGGTCTTCAGCTTCTCCAAGTGCACGAGGTACCGTTCGTCGGCGTAGGCTTCGCGCTCCTGCGCCCCCAATGGGATGTTCGGGTGCTGCTTCATCAGCACGGCCTTGAGCGTCTTCCGGTACTCCTCGCAGAACACCCGTTCCGACTTGGCGCGGGCCGCGTCGTCCGCGTTGTCCCGCAGCCAGTCCAGGGCCTTTTCAAGGTCTCGGTCGGAGACGCCGCCGCTGTTGTGGCCTACGGCGCTCATGCCACGTCTCGCCCGCGTAGCCGGGCGTCCTGCTGCGCCCTGAGAACCGCCCGCTGCATCGCTCCGGCGTCAGGGCTGACGCTCCACAGGGCATCGGCAAGGGCGCGGGCATCGACTCCATAGCGCTCCATGAGGACGGCTTCGGGGTCCCCGTGCGGGGTGATTTCCGTGTGGTGGGTGCGGCACAGCGGGATCGTGTAGCGCCCCGCTGCGGTCATGCTGGTGCCGCGCTCAACACCACGCATCAGGTGGTGCGGATCGTTCGGCGCGGGCTTGCCGCAGGCGCAGCACGGGAGCGTCTTGACCAGCTTGACGTGCCACAGGGCTTCGCGCTGCTTCTTGGCATCAGCCTTCGCGGCGGAGCGCTGCGGGGCGGCGCGGGGGATGCGGGGCGGTAGCGGCATCACGCGGCCTTCCTGTCGGCGCCGACCATGCGCTTGATCTCGGCCAGAAGTCCGGCGATGCCCGGCACCTTCTCGGCGAGCTTGGCGGCCAGTTCCTCGGCGGTCGGGCCGTTCTGCTTCCAGAAGAAGCGATCCCGGCGCACCAGTTCGTCCAGGGCGACGAAGTAGGCTTCCGCCCCCTTCACAGTTCGTGGGAACTCCTGCACCTCGCCTTCGGCCAGGAAGAGGGTGATCGGCTCGGCGGGAGGCTTGGCCGGGTCGCTTCTGGTCTGCGCCCGGTTGTCGGCGGCCTTGGCCTCCTGCCGCTTCTCGGCGAACTCCCGGCCCACCTCTTCCCGGTACTTGCTGTCGTCGAACTGCTTCAGGAAGACGTCGGCGGAGACGCCGATGGCCTTCATGGCGTTGCCCAGCGCGTCCGTGTAGGCCTTCTTCTGGGCCTCGTCGTCCACGAAGGCTTGCCCGTTGGCGCGCTTGCCGGACACGACGTCGCCGCCTACGCCCCAGATCGTTTCGGACTTCTGGTCGCCGTCGCGGTACCAGATGCCGACGCGGCAGTAGACGACGCGCCCGGCATCCTCCTGCACCATGTCGAAGTGCGGCTCGGTCATGCCCCAGCCGATCCCGACCGGCCCGAAGCGCTCCGTCATCCGCTTGATACGCCATGTCGGATTGATGTCGGTGCCGCGGAAGCCGCCGACGCGCGTGAACGCCTTGGTGAATGCCGGGTCGGTCTTGGAAAGCTCGTCCCAATGGCGAAGGTTGTCGGTCATTTCAGGGCTCTCGGGTCTTGTGCGTTTCGGATGGCCTTAGCAGCGGCTTCCAGACGACGCAGGCCGGCGGACAGAGCTTCCATGGTCTCCAGGGACAGGTGCTTGTCGGCGAGCGTGAGGAAGTCCCAGATGGACCCCTCAATCTCCAGGACCACGTCGGAGGAAAGCTCCACGGGGTGCGGGCCTTTGTCGTAGGCCATGGTCAGACGGCCCGCTTCTCTTCGTGAATGACCACGCCGGGAAGCGCATCGCCGCGCGCTCCGCCGTCCACCAGCCGCTTTGCCTGGGCAGACAGGAACTCGTTCATGACGTCCCGGTGAGCGGTCCAGAGGAAGCGGGCGAACGCCGTGGCGTTGGTGATCTCGGGCCGGTAGCTGGTGCGCAGCGCAATGGCGCGACCGAACACGCTGCTGCCGGCCTTGGCCCCGTCGTTCTCCGCCTTGGTGGCGGCGCGCTCCGCCTTCTTGGCGTCCTTCAGGAGGGCTTCGGCGGCAGCGGCCTGTTCGAGGTTGGCGGCGTCACGGGCGCGGATGGCCTCTTCCGCGGCCTTCATCTTCGCTTCCGCCTCCAGACGGGCGGCCTTCGCGGCGGCTTCCTTCTCGGCTTCCAGCTTTTCCAGCCACGGTTGGAGAGCCTTCTTGCACGCCTCGGATGCCAGAACGGTCTTGCCCTTCACGGACTTGGTGTTGCCGATCAGGGCATTGTACCGGGCCTGGATTTCGGCCTTCGCATCGTCGTGCGGGCGGGCCTCGTCCTTGCGCGCCTCGTCTGCTTCCTTCTCGGCGGCCCTGATCAGGTTCAGCAAGTTGCCGATGTCATCGGCCATGCCCTGCGAGTTGACCGGCTCGCCGTCCAGATACAGGGCGGCTTCGTCGTAGAGCTTGCCGATCTTGTCGCGGACGACTTCGAACGGCGTCGGATCGGTCGGCGCTCCGTTGCTGCCGATCACGGCGCGCGGGTTCTCGGCGGCTTCGTCGGTGATGATGCGGGTGATGGCGTTCATTGGGGGCCTCTGGTGGAGGGTGATGCGGAGGATGCGGCATGCGCAAAGCCTCCAAAATAGCGAAGAGATGCGGCTTGGTAGGCATCGGCTGCATCGTCAATATTGGCAAAAAGCCCCAAGTGCTTGGTACTACCGTTTACACCGATTTGCGCCTGCCACTTCCCGGCCTTCTTGTGCCATGTCACGCCTTTGATGCCAGACGTGTTGTTGCTGCTTATTGAACTATTGCCGTTGTTCTGGCTCTGTGTCGCTTCGCGTAGGTTGGTCCAGCGATTGTCATATCGGATGCGGTTGGTGTGATCCACGTCCCCGTCTGGGAATTTTCCAGTCATCCAGAGGAACGCCAGCCTATGGGCCTTGTATGGCTTCCCATCGATATTGAATTTCACGTATCCCCAGCCGTTTATCGAGCCGGCAAACGTTCCAGCTTTGGAGCCTCCCAGCGAAACGCGCCTAGTGAACAGGCCGGTCAGTGGGTCGTAATCGAACAGCTCGCGCAAACGGCTTTGCGTCAGCGGGATCATGACCTGAAACTCATCGGCTCGGAGGCGTTGAAGATGCCGGCGACGTCGCGCCCTGCGTCGAGAAGGCTGTTGTCCACCCACTCCAGGCCGTCGACCTTGGAGGACATGAGATCCTTGGTGATGGCGTGAGCGCGGACGATCAGGCGGTGGAGTTCGGCGAGCTGTTCGCGGCACTCCGGGTCGGTCGTGCGGGTGACGAGCATGGGCCTTACTCCGCGGCGATGGAGGAGGTGGCGGCGCGCTCGGCGGCGAACCAGTCAGCAGCAGCCAGGGCGCCGGAGAGGTTGCCCATGTACAGCGTCTCGTTCTTGTCGAAGGCGTTCGGATCGGGCCGGTACCAGCGCGTGACGTGGCACGGGAACTCCTCGAACAGGCCGCCGATGTAGATCACGATCCGGCCAGTCTGCCCGCTGCGCCGCAGCGCGCGATCCCATGCGGATTTCAGTTCGTGGACCGTGATCGATGCCTCTGTGGAAACTGGCGTGGCGAGATGTGTCATGGCGATCACCTCACAGGGCGAAGAAGAAGGAGACGATGAGGAGCAGCGCGGCCAGCTCGGTCAGGAATTGCCGGGCGGTCATGGCGTGTCCCTCACGACGGTAGGAGGAAGGCGAGAACACCCGCCCAAATCGCGATGGTGAAAGCGGAGAAGGCGACGGCGCCTGCGATCTTGATGTCCGTGGCAAGCTCGGATCGGGAGCGTTCAGCATCGGCCAAGGGACCGCTCACAGCGGGGTCTTCGAGGGCGGAGCGCATCACGCGGCCTCCTGAGACGGGATGGCGTCGATGTTCGAGCGGATGACGCGGAAGGTCAGGGCGACCACCCAGGGGTTGGCGGCCCATGCGTCGGCGCCGTTGATGGAGTTCCAGAGGCATTCGAACGAGGTTCGATGGCTCGGGTTTCCGCCGCTATCCGGGTCGGTGGCGCTTGGCCGCCAGAACGGGTCTTCGTCGGCGGTCACGCCTTCGGCCTTGGCGTCTTTCTCGCTGATGTCTTGGAGCCGCTCGACCCGCACCTGCTCGACCACCAGCGTGAGCCGGCTGGCCCAGCGGGGCATGTGGATGGAGGGGCGCGACCGTTCGTCATCGTGGCCGACCGCATCGCCCAGGTAGGTGACGGCCCCGTCGGCGGAGTAGCGGAAGCCGCAGCTGATCCACTCGTCCCGAGGCTCCCGAGGATGAGGATTGGACGCGGCGCGCAACTCGCGTCCACTCTCCCGCACCCACAGCCGATCTCTGGGTTGGAAACGCGGCGTGATGTCGAAGCTGCCGCACAGGTGACCAGTAGGCCGGTTCTGGAAGAGGGGTCCGGTCCAGGCCTCGAAGGCTCGGCGCACCGGGGTCCGCTTCTCAATCGGCAGCCACGACTCTTCGCCGAGCATGTAGTTGATCCCGCACTCGGCCGGCGGCTGCGGAACAAGGCGGCGCGTCTGCGTCTTCCGGCCGTCCAGCAGAGCGCGGACCATCGGCGCGCTGAAGATGATGGGGATGTCACGCATCACGCGGCCTCCTGCGACTTGGCCATGCCCTGAGCGCGGCGGCCCGCAGCGGCAGTGAGCAGGATGTTCCACGGGTTCTTGTCGCCGTCGTACGGGCAGAGGCGCCCATCGTCGGTTATGCCGTGCTG
Source organism: Azospirillum sp. UENF 312511 (assembly GCF_058780635.1). Classification (NCBI taxonomy): domain Bacteria; kingdom Pseudomonadati; phylum Pseudomonadota; class Alphaproteobacteria; order Rhodospirillales; family Azospirillaceae; genus Azospirillum; species Azospirillum sp. UENF 312511. The sequence goes on from NZ_JBSNCG010000005.1 coordinate 242,233, forward strand.
CAAGGGTTCGTCGTAGCAGACGTGGATGCGCCGATCACAGCACCGGCACCGCATCAAGTCGCCGTCCTGCTCGTAGACGATGGTCAGGGCGCACAGAGCGTTGCTGAAATCGCCGTTCTCCAACAGATCGGCGGCCATGTTCTTGTGGTCGGGAGCCTGCTTAATCAGGCGACGGACTTCGGCTTTCATAGGGTCTATCTCCCTGTGTTCGGCTATCGCCAGAGCCCCCGAGTGGATGGAGGCGCTTGCGGTAGCCGGCGGCGTGGGTGGCCGCCGGTCCGTTGATGAGGTTCCGGGATGACGCTCCCGGAGGGCGGGTGGTGTAGCTGCCAGCTTGCCACCGTCTTTCTCGGTGTCTGGCTTCCGACTTCATGGCCTTTTGAAAGGCTCCATCGGTAAGCGGTCCTGAGTGGCTTGGCGGGGTAGCCAACGGTTGGGCGATTGCGAGCCCGGTCGAATGGTTTGGTGCCGGCGTTATGGGATCAGGCGGTGCGCTTCATGATGGCCTCCATCGTTCGTTGATCTCCGCTAAAGTCGCGGCCCCGTCCGAATGGCAGCGGGGTTCTTGCACCTCGAAAGCCCCACCCGCTTGTCATGGCGGGTAAGGGGCTGGGACGGTGTGGCGGCGTGCCTGCCGCCGGGGTGGGGGTCAGGCGGCGCGCTTGCGGATGCTGTCGGCGTTGCGGCGCAGCTCGCGCGACAGGGTGATGAGTTTGACATCGGCCATCGCACAAGCCGGCCTGCTCAGCGGCGCGCCTCATGTCATCGCGGTAATTGCTGCTCATGGTTCCCCCCTAGGTCCCCTCCCCGCGCTTGAAGCGCTGAGGAATGGGGAGGCGTGTGTGGTTCAGGCGGCAGCCTGTTCGTCGGCCTTCGGCGTCTCGGCCCCGCGCCCGTCAGCAGCGGCCATCGCCATCAGCGGGGCCTTCCACGTCGCCCAGAAGCGCAGGGCGGATTTCCCGCCCATCTCGGCGATGCTCCGGTCATCAAAGCCGCGCCATTCGGCGATGCTGTGCAGTTGGCAGCCAATCGCCATGTGCTCGTCCCAGATCGTGACGCGGTACGGCAGGCCGGAAATTTGGATCGGCGCGCGGTTGACCGTGATGTCTTCGGCGATCTTGGCGTCCGACAGGTTGGCGTCCGACAGGTTGGCGCCCGACAGGTTGGCGCCCGACAGGTTGGCGCGCGACAGGTTGGCGCGCGACAGGTTGGCGTCCGACAGGTTGGCGCCCGACAGGTTGGCGCGCGACAGGTTGGCGTCCGACAGGTAGGCGTCCGACAGGTAGGCGTCCGACAGGTAGGCGCCCGACAGGTTGGCGCCCGACAGGTTGGCGCGCGACAGGTTGGCGTCCGACAGGTTGGCGTCCGACAGGTAGGCGTCCGACAGGTAGGCGCCCGACAGGTTGGCGCGCGACAGGTAGGCGCCCGACAGGTTGGCGTCCGACAGGTAGGCGTCCGACAGGTTGGCGCGCGACAGGTTGGCGTCCGACAGGTAGGCGCCCGACAGGTTGGCGCGCGACAGGTAGGCGCCCGACAGGTTGGCGTCCGACAGGTTGGCGTCCGACAGGTTGGCGTCCGACAGGTAGGCGCCCGACAGGTTGGCGCGCGATCCGCCATCTTCGTCCCGGCGCCACTTGCCGTGCAGGTCGATGACGATGCGCAGGGCGGCGTTGAGCTTGGTGCGCTCGTCGGCGCTGTCGTACTCGGCAGAAAGCTCGACCTCGACCAGAGCGGCGCCGGTCCAGCGGTTTTTGATGGCGAATTTCATCGGTTCCCCCTCGTTGAAATCCCCTCCCCAACTTTCCGGATCTGCGAGGACCGCGCTCCGGATGGGAGGGTGTTGGTGTGGTTCAGGCGTTGCAGACGGCGCCGAGGCCGAAGCGGAGAGCGGCAGCGGCGGAGTGATAGGTGTCTTCCAGAGGCCCGCGCTCGTCGGAGGTCAGCGTCCAGGCCATGGCCGTCACGCCGTCGCGAACCTCTTGCTCCGACCGACACAGCGTCCACCACTGGCCGCGACCGTTGATCCGGAAGGCCGAGGTGCATCCCTCTGCTTCGTGCGGGAAGGCTGCGAGCCGGTTGCCACGACCATCCTTGAAGTTCTGCACGCCCTTGGAGCGAGAGTTGATCGTCAGGGCTTCGTTGGTGCGGCTCATGGTGACCCCTCCGGTAAATCCCGCCTCCCAGAAGGCCCCGGCGGCAGCGAGTGCCGCGCCGCCGGGAAGTCTGATGGGAGGACAACCCGCCACCCCAACCGCGGTATCGGTGATCCCTAAGAGGGGGTGGCGTGAGAGGAATGATCGCGGAATTCCGTGAGAGCGTCAATAGGAAAATTCGCGGAAATCCGCGAAAGCCGAACATGGCGCACAGTCGGTATACTCGTGACGGTGGCGCTCGACCGCGGGCGCTCATGCGGGGGTGTGTAACCGATGGCGCTCGTTGCGCAGATGGCTGGCGGCCTCATGCCAACCTTCATCATCAGGGCTTTGATGCTGTGGCTCCTGAAGAGATGGGATGGCGGCGCCAGGAAGCTGGTGCTGGCGAACGCGGTGTCGCTGCTGATCGCCGCCCTGGTCGGCGGGATGGGGTTCGCTGATGAAGGGGCGTTCGCCCCGCTCAAGGCGGTGAGCGTCTACGCCATCCCGCAGGCCCTATGGCTGGCCTTTGATCTGCTGCGGCTCAGGGGAAAGCGCCACGAGTTGGCGCCGGGCCGCTAAGCCCGCGTGGTTGAGGTGAGGGAGGGGGTAGAGTGGACAATAATGATCACCAGGGGCGCCCGAAGATTGTGACCTCTGGAAAGGTGATAGAGTATATGACATTGGCTGGCGTTAGCTTTCCGCCATGCCCAATGTGTAAATGCGAAGAATTTTCTTGGACTACTGTTTATGTGGATGACAATGTCCTGACATTTAGGAAGATTTATCAATACGACAGATCCGGGAATATCAGAGAGGCCACCAGCCCAACAGTTATGGCGGCATGCAATAACTGTGGGTATGTCATAGAGTTTGACGCTTCTCGAATGATTATGTGGTTAAACGAGGACGGGAGGGGGAGGAATGACTAACGTCCAACGCTTCCCTAATCGGACCCGGCGTGCCGGGGGTGATCTGGGGGGAGGTATTGACGGCAGCAACGGCGGCCCCCATGATCCTGATATGGAAGAGCTGCGCCGTCGTATGGACAGGATGGAGTCGGTCTTGGAGCGCCTTGAGCCCAAGATCACGGAGATCCATTCGGTTATGACCTCGACCATTCCGCACCTCGCGACCAAGGCTGAGATGACGTCAATCGAGGTGAAGTTGGCCGATACCGACAGGCGCCTGTCGGAACAGGTCAGCCGTGACTTTAGCGCCCTTTCCGACAAGCTGCACGCTCGCCCTACGACAGCCACCATTCTTGCTATAGCTGGAGTGGCAGTGGCATTGGCGGCGCTGCCGCAATGGGTGTCGTGGCTCCAATCTCTGGGATTGGCAAGCCGATAGTCACCTCCCAACCGTCACCAGGGCGCCTTCGGGCGCCCTTCACGTTTCCGGGGGCGGTGCTTCAGCAGCGTGCCTGACGCCTGCCCTGGGGTGGAGGTGCCGTCCGGAAATAGGACAGCACATAGACCCGCACAGCGCTGGAAAGGCTGCCAGATGAGAGGGGGTCCAATTCGTCGGCGAGGCGGGTGCAGAGCGCGCTCACCGTTACCTCTTCCCGCCGGGCGATCTCAGTAAGCCCGTCCCAGAAAGCAGCCTCCAGCCGCATGCTGGTGCGCCGGCCGGCGACAACCACGCCCCTGGACTTCTGATGCATTTTCGGCCCCGTGGACGTTTGCGCACCTATGTTTGCATCGCCATGGGGGCAAGGCATGTGATGGACTTCACATGGAAACGCTATGTCATTTTTGGCCTAACGCATGCGTCAGACTGACGCACTCCTATCGCATACATACGCAACCCGCTGATTATTGGAGGCTTTCGTGAGGCCCGGCCCCGCAAAGCATACTTAAGTATGCACGTTACAATGGCGAAATATTGTGCAGACTTGCCCGAGGGTTACTCATTATCATAGGATGTACCCGCTGCCCCCTTAGGGGGATGTCAGCCTCCCCCCGGCAGTGCTGGTAACACGCCAGGGGGATGCGCCGGGAGCCCATCCCCATTGCAGGCACGCCTCACGCGCCGACCGCCAGTCCCCCTGGGCTAGGGTGACATACAATGATATGCGCGTGAGGTGTGCCTATGGGAAGAGTAAACATCCAATCCGCCACGAGTCTTGTTCGCCTTTGTGGCGAAGGCTCAACTATTCCTTTCCCAAAGATTAATGCAGTGCAAAATGCATCGCTCTTCGCAATGTATCCGGCTTTTCTTTTGTGGTCTTTAGCGCCGGTTCTGGATGCACTTTCGTTGCATTATCAACCTAAGCTCATCGCCGGTCGCTGAGTCACAGCGGTTTGGGTGAGCCTTGACAGTGTTCCTGTTTTGTTCCAGCTTTGGGTGAGTGGAGGAGGCGGCAACGATGGCGTGCACTGAGGATTGGCGGATGATAGATGAGGGCCGCGCGGAATTCGAGACGGTCGTTCGCGCGTTATCCCCAGAACGGCGCCTCAGTCTCCTTTTGGCTGCTCGGACGCTCGCTGGCCAGCCAGGAGGTCGAGAGCATTCGCCTTCAGTCGAGAGCGCCTCTCGGGGTCCAGGTCATCAAAGATCTTCATGAGTTCGGCAACGTCCCCTTCAGCCTCAGTGGTTTGAGGTTCGGGTTCGCCCTTCAAGCGAGCAACTGACCAGCCGACCGGAGTGGCCAGCTTGGCGTAAGTCCGGTCGGACATCAGTTGCGTCTCGCCGATCAGGAAGTCGTTCACCGTGCTCCAGCCGACGCGCGCCTTCTTGCACCAATCGTTCAGGCTGTCGATGACGCCATTAGCGATGAGATGCTGAAGCGCTGCCTCGAAGGCCGCCAAACGGTGAGTTCTGAGGTCGTCTGCCATATCGGCATTTTGACGTGCCCACGGAATTCCGCCATCGCGGGGTTCCGCGAAAATGCCATCTTGACGGTTCGCGGAATTCCGTGAATAGTAGCCGGCATGCAAACCGACGTTGATACGCTCTTGGAGCGCGTGCGCAGCTACCGCCGTCATCGGGGGTGGTCCATCAACAAGTTGGCGGAGGAAGCCAAGGTCCCATGGTCCGTGCTGCAAAACATCGACACGGACGAGTGGAGCCCTTCGCTGAAAACGCTGAGGGCTCTCCTCAAGGTCATCCCTGAGGAGTTTGGTGGATCTCCGTCTCGGCGCCGCAAGGTCGCGCCGTCGCACGAAGTCCGAGCATAAGAGGCCCCGCCATGGCTGACCACGCCTGCCTCCTGGCCGCGCAAATCGCCGCTTCTGCGCCGCGGACAGACTCCCAGCCTTCGAAGCACTGTCAATCCTACGAAATCGCTGGAAGTGCCGTCACGCGCGCATGGGGACGGGTGGCGTCCTCCTGCCGGGGGATGGCCTACCGCTTTGTCGCTCGGATGCGTGGGTGGGTTCTGGACGGCCTGCTGATGCTGGCGATCTGGGCGGCGCTGATGCTGGTTGTCGCCGCTCCGGTCTATCTGGTGGTGGCCGTTGGTCGTCTGGCTCACGCGATTAGCGGGGTGCCGTGACATGGCTGCCGCGGAACGCCCTTTGCTCCAGCGCAGCGGCACCGGCCAGGAGTTCGGCGCGGACCTGGGGCGCGTCTTCTTCGGCTGCGGCGAGGCGCAGGGCTGCGGCATCGGCCAGGAGGTCGATGGGGCTCTTGAAGCTCATGACGGGTTCTTCTCCGTTCTCGGCGCGCAACTCAATCTGGATGGCCGTCGCCATGAGGCGCACCCACCAGTAGCCGCCAACGCTGTGGAACCCGGCCTGACTGCGGAACCAAGCCGCTCGCTCAAGGCCGGACGGCACGCGGTCGGCGCGCACCTATTCGCTTTCCTTCGGGGCGGATCGCTCCGGGAAGAACTCTTCGTCCAGTTGCATCCGAATGTGTTCGCAGAACGCCGCCCGATGCGGCGAGCGGTCCGCGATCACGTTCAGAAGCTGCTGAACTGTCTCGCAAATTCGGCGGTCTGTGGGGTCGGGGGCTCTGTGTTCCATGACCGCCATTTTCCTATCGGGGGTTGAAAATGGAAACCATTCAAACCGGAAAGACCTTTCCTGAAACCGGAAACATCTTTCATGAGAAGAAGCGCAAGCCGCTGAGGGACGTCCTCGGCGACGCGCTGGACAAGGCTCTTCACTGCCGGTTCGCGCCGTGGCGCGGTGGCAGCAAGGCGCTAGCGGCCACGACGGAACGGGCTGAGAAGACGGCCTACAACTACCTGTCCCGCCGCACGATCATGAGCGCGGTTGACCTCCTGATGATCGTGGTCCGGCACCCGCCGTTCTTGGACGCTCTGATGGCCGAGGTGCGCCGCCGTCTCGCTCACAACGGGCAGGAAGGCAAGGCGAAGAAGCTCGTCTCTCGCTTGACCAAGGCCGTTGGAGACCGCCGCCGCGCCATGGGTTCTGCTCTCGGCGCCGCCATCCGCCCGCGCTTCCGCCGTCACAAGGAGGCCGTGTAATGGCCGCTCACAGCTACGCCACCCGCACCGATGACCTGAACCAACAGGTCGCCGCCCTCTATCACAAGGGCCTGAACAGCCAGGAGATCGGCCTTCAAATCGGCCTCTCGGTCGGATCGGTCGCCAACCGCATCAACAACATGGGCCTGCCGCCGCGCCCGGCGAAGCGGATACGGACGGAGAAGAAGCCGGAGTTCATGCCGAAGGAAATCGCGGCGCCCGTTCTCTTGAAGCCGTCGCGCCCGGTGACGATCCCGTCCTATCGCCAGATGACGGCGACGGAGCGGGTGAACATGCAGCGTCGCCGCAAGTCGCTCATCCTGGATATGGGCAGCAACCCGACCGACGAGCAGCGCTTTGAACTGGCCTCCATCGTCCATGCCCTGGACGTGGACGACTGCGCCCGCCAAGCCCAGCGGGCGGCTGCCTGACCATGACGACACTCGCGCTCGATCTTGCCACCAGCACCGGCTGGGCCTGCTCTGACGGGGCCTCTGGCGTCGTGTCGTGGCGCGAGTACGTCTACGACTACGGCCAGCTCGACCGGGCTTTCCGCGACTGGCTGGCCGACCTGATCATCACCCACAGCGTGACGGACGTGGTTGTCGAGCCGCCCATTCTCCGCGGCTCCGCCTCGATCCTTCTCGTGGGCCTGTATTGGTCCGCCCAATCCGTCGCCTGCCGGCGCGAGTGCCGCCGCCGGGACGGAGACAGCAACAAGGTGCGCAAGTGGCTTTTCGGCCCTGACCGGCTGAAGGAACTCAAGCGCGCCCCGAACAAATACGCCGCCCGCAAGCAACTGAAGGCCGCCGTGATCGAGGCCATGAAGGAGCGCGGGCATTCCCCAGCCAATGACGATGAAGCCGACGCCCTGGCGATGCTGGCGTGGGCTAAGGAGGCAGCGTGACCGAAACCGCATCCCTTATCCGCGCGCACGCTCAGCGCCGGTCAAACCTCATGGAAGCCAAGAAGGAAATCGAGGCGGACCTGAAGGAACTGGACCTTGAGTCCAAGGCCAAGGGCCTGAACCCCGCCGAGATCAACAAGTGGGTCGCGGCGCAGATGTCCGACAAGACGGAGAAGCGCCGCAGCCAGATCGCCGACGCCGTCCTCTACGGCGAAGTGCTTGGCGTCGAGTTCGGCTTTGATGAGCGGGAAATTGGAACCGTTCAAAAGAGCGAAGCGCAGACATCCAAGTTTGGAACCGTTCAAACGGAGGCCGTCCATGCTTGATCCGAAGTATCGCGCCATCCTGGAAGCCGCCCTTCGTGACGCGGGCATTGACCCGTCCCACCGGGCGCCGTTCATCCCCACGAAGAAATACGCTGAGCCCGTGATCGTCACGCCCGAGCCCGAGCCGGAGCGCTCAGTGGTCGCCGATGGGCGTCGGCGCGGCGGCAGGGCGAACCCGGTCTCCGAAGACGATCTGCGCCGGACTGCCGATCTGTACCGCGAGCATGGCTCTTCCGTAGCCGTGGCGAAGATCCTCGACATGCACCCGACCGGCGTGCTGGCCCGCCTGCGCAAGGCTGGCGTCAAGGTCGGGAAGCCGGGCCGTCGCAAGGTGGCGAAACCCGGAACGGTGATGCGCTGCGGCGCCTACGAGCGACCCGTCTGGTCCCCGTCCGACATCATGGCTGCGGCGGAGTGAACGACCATGACCCGTGACGAACGCCTGCTCATCACCGCCGTCCGCCGGAACACGGCCATCATGCCGACCATCCGCGCCATGGTCCCGGCCTTCCTGTTGGTGCGCCCGCTGCGGCTGATCGCCGACCACCCGGAGAGCACCGAGAACGAGAAGTCCTGGGGGCTGCCGGCGCTGGACAAGCTCCGGGAGGCTTGCAACGCGCCGTTGGAGCCTTTCAACACCAAGGGCCGGAAACTCATCCAAGGGCTTGTCGAGGACATCTGCCGGCACGCCATGCAGGAGGCGACGGAGCGCCGGGCGCGCAAGGCGATGTGGGCTTACCTCGCCGTCCTCTACTGGACCGAACAGGCCATCAGCAACAACCCCGAACTCCTTCCCGAGAACGGCCCGCTGCATCACGCCATGTACGCGCTGTGGGAGGCGCATCAGCGGCATCTGGACGTGGCCGCCGATGTGGACCGTAGCGCCCGCGGCGGAGCAAAGCGCCTCGCCGTAGCCTTTGACGCCATCGAGCTTTTCCCGCTCGGGAAGGCCGTGATCGTCGCGGAGGCCGCGTAATGGACCACCGCACCAACATCAGGCCGCACCTCTGGGGCATGGAGTGCCGAGAGAACCGGCGATCCACACGCAAAGGCGACGAGGAAACAACGGTCATCCGGGCTTGGTGGGCCACCGAGAAGCAGCCCTTGGGCGCCATGTCCAAGCACATGCCCGCCGAGTGGTGGACGGGTGACAAGCTGTTCGGGAGGGACGCCGCATGAGCCAGAACCGCAGCCATGCCGTCATGGCGCAGCGGGTGGAGCCCAGCGACTCCCTCGACTTCTTCCCGACGCCGCCCTGGGCTACTCGGGCGCTGTGCGAACACGTCATCGGCATGTTCGGCCATGTCGCTTGGGACCCTGCATGTGGGCGCGGCGACATGGTTCGTCCGCTCAAGGAATACGCCTTGGCCGTGGCTGGATCGGACGTCCACGACTACGGCGCCGGGTTCGTCCAGCACGACTTCCTGATGCCTTTTCTCCCGGATGGCATCGGGTGCACGGACTGGATCATCACCAATCCGCCCTTCCGTCTGGGGGAGCAGTTTGCGCGCCGAGCCATCCAGTTGATGGACGAGGCCGTGGAGAAGGGGGTGGCGCTCCTTGTCCGCACATCGTTCCTGGAGAGCATCGAGCGCTATCGGCTCTTCAAGGACCACCCGCCGTCCGTCGTGGCGCAGTTCTCCGAGCGCGTGCCGATGGTGAAGGGGCGTCTCGACCGCTCCGCCAGCACGGCCACCAGCTACGCATGGATTGTCTGGGGGCGCGGCTGCCACGACACCCGCATGCGCTGGATACCGCCGTGCCGGAAGGCGCTTGACCGGGATAGCGACTGGCCCGTCTCGCCGGCCATCCAGACAGCAGCGGAGTAGGGCGCATGACCTACCGCCGCGACGCCGCGCAAGACATCGCCCTTGAGCACTGCCTATGGGCCAAGTGCCAGGGCCTTTCGCCCCGCACCGTGATCCGCTCTGTCGGCGCCCCCGTGATGACCCGAGAGGTTCCACAGTGGGACGACGCGCTCAGTAGCGTCCGGGCGGCCTTATTCCTGATTACCCATGATCGGAGAGCCGCGACATGAAGGAAAAGAGCGGCGGAGAAATCGAGGCGCTGTTCGTGCAGAGAGCGACGTCATTCGTCAGGTCCATAGGCGTGGCCGCTGATGTCGATTTGGCAAGCGCACTTCCGAACCTCTGCCAGAGCGACATTGAGCGACGCATGCTTGTGGAACTGTCGTATTCGCCGCCATGGCATGACATGAAGCGCATGGGCGAAGTGACGATCCATGACCACACGATGGGCGGAAACCCTGATCGACAAGTGGTGATGGCGCCACAGTTCCCTGTCGGTCGGTATCGGGTGGACATCGCCATCATTGTCACCGGCTACGACGGAGATCGTCTTCTGATCGCCGTGGAGTGCGACGGACACGACTTCCACGAAAAGACCAAGGAGCAGGCTAGCAGAGACAAGCGCCGCGACCGGGCTTTTCAGAAGATCGGCTGGATGGTCTTTCGCTTCACGGGTTCTGACATCTTCCGCAAGGGCGAAGAGTGCGCCGAGGAGGTGGCGACCTTCGTTGCGGAATGGCTGGACGCTTCCCTCGAAGCACACCTCAAAAAGCTGGGGGTGTGATGAGCGGATATTACCTGATGCACAGAGGCTGGATGGAAAATCCAGTCTTTAACAACGAGCCGTTCAGCCGGCGCGATGCTTGGGTGTGGATAATCGAGCGTGCGCTTGTCGCGCCTGGGCCGGCGGGGATCGACGGGAAGACTGTCGATCTTGCGCGCGGTCAGTTCTTCATCTCAATACGAAAGCTAGCCGCCGCTTGGAAATGGGATGCTTCGCGGGTTCAGAGATTTTTGGACCGATTGCGTGATGATGGGATGATCGACACCGCTTCCGGTCGCGGCGGCTCAGTTATCACGATCCTTCATTACGACGATCACGTTCCCCCTGAGAAGCACGAAGCTCCAGTTGCATTGGTTGCCCATGAAATGGCTCCCGCTGTGAAAAGGAGGGCGGTGCGGACGCTGGATGATGATCTGTTCGCCGAGTGGTGGAATTTCGTTCCGCGGAAGGTCGGAAGAGGGCAGGCGGCTAAGGCGTATGCTGCGGCGCTGCGCATCGCAACTCCTCTGGAATTGATGGCCGGCATCAAGCGGTACTCAGCCGAGGTGTGCGGGAAGGACCCCAGGTACATCAAGCACCCGACTACATGGCTCAACGGCCAATGCTGGCTTGATGAGCCGCTAATGTTCTCGGCCGGGAGGCGCTGATGACCGGCTACTATCTGATGCACCGCGGTTGGCGACACAACCCGATCTTTAAGGACGAGCCGTACACCGAGCGCGAGGCTTGGGAGTATCTGATCGAAGAGGCCGCCTATCAGGATCGGCGGAAGCGCGTCGCTGGCGTCATCGTCAGTGTCAAGCGCGGGCAAGTTGCTGCATCCACCCGCTTTTTGGCGGAGGCTTGGGGATGGGCTCATTCCAAGGCCAGACGCTTTCTGGAGCGGTTGGAAAAAGAGGCCATGATCGGCACTGCTTCCGGCACGGGTATAACGGTCATAAGCATCTGTAACTACGAGAAATATCAGGCTCCCGACATTGATTGCGGCACACTTTCCGGCACAGTACCGGCACAGGACCGGCACAGGACCGGCACAAACGAGAAAGAAGGAAATAAAGAACTTACCCTAGAGGCTGACGCCTCTAGGGATGCCGCCAGCGATGAGACGATCAAGCTGCCCAAGCCGGATAGCATCTCCACCGACACCCTGAAGGCCATGGCCGTGATCTGGCGTGAGGTGTGCGGCGACGTTCTGCCGGTGCCGCGAGCTCTGGATAAGGCCCGGCAGCGGGCTCTCCGCCTGCGGTTCGTTGACACCTTTGGCCGCGACATCGACCAGTGGCGAAAGTTCTGCGAGCGGGTGCGCGGCTCCCCCTTCCTGACCGGAGAGAACTCCAGCGGTTGGCGCGCCGACCTCGATTTCATGCTCAAGCCCAAGAACGCGAACAAGCTCCTCGAAGGAGGGTACGATGACCGAAAGCCTCGACAATCTGCCTCCCAGCAACGTCGTCCCGCTGCCCGCTCGTTCGAATTCGACGCTGAGTCCGGTCTCGGTGGCATCCTCGACGCAGTGGCTCCAGAGCTGGACGCCTGCGGAGCCGGTTCCGGATGGAGAGCGCATTAAGCTCCCGGCTCTGATCGCCGCTGCCGAACAGCACGCCGCACCGGCCAGCCCGGAAGCCTTCGCCATCGCCATGAAGCCGCTTGTCGAGTGGGTGCAGCGGTTCGGCATCGTGCCGCTGGAGCCGACCGAACAGCAGGGCGGACAGCCGGGCGTGCGCCGTGCCCAGGTGGCGGAGATCGTGCGCGGCTACCGGGATGCTCTGTCTGGCATCCCCGGCGACATTCTGGCCGATGCCGTCAAGGCCACGGTCGACCGGCACGCCTACCGGAACCTCCCGACGCCCGGCGACATCCGCGTCCGCGCCGAAACCGAGATGCGCGAGCGCTGCGACCGCCTGCGCCGATTGCGCACGGCCAAGATGTTCGCCGACATGCAGGCCAAGACCCGCGCCGCCGAGCCCTCCGACGCTCCCCGCGAGCGCACACCGGAAGAACTGTCCGCCGTTGCCGCCGCGAAGGAAGCCGCCCTACAGGCCCTCTCCGAAGGGCCGGTGAAGGCCATTCCCGCCGAGCGTGACGACCTCCGCCCGGTGCGAGACGACAGCGTTGCCGCCGCCCGCCGCCGTGTCGCCGAAGGGCTGGCTGGCTTCAAGCGGATCGACCGCAACGCCCAGCCGTGGGGAGCCTGACTATGAGAGCACCTGAAAAGATCGCGGAAGAAATGGCTGCGCGCATGCGCGAAAGCTTCGGCTTCGACCTGCGCGAGACGGCTGCTCAGCTATGGCTGTCCAACTGCATCGTCGAGATCATCGAGGATGCTGAGAAGGAATTCTCCATCACCTCCCCGGATGGCCTCCATCCAGACACGGGAAAGCTGGTGCGCGACTTCGCCGGAGCATTGGCTGAAAAGCTGAGGGCGGCGGAGGTCAAGTACGGCTATCTCGACGCTTGGAAACTCGACCACTGGCGGGACGGGTGCGCGGAGGCGTTACTCGCCCACGTCCACAAGGGCGACCCACGCGACGTGGCGGCCTACTGCGCCTTCGCGTGGTTCCATGGATGGTCTGTTACCCCGCCGAGCCCAAGCGAGATTGACGAGCGTCCCAGCGACATCGAAAGCAGCATGATCGCCGCTTCCTTGGGGCATCGGTTGTCGAGAAAACAAGCGGCGGCGCTTCATGATGACATCGTGGCACTGAGCGAAGAAATCAGGCGCCGTGAAGATGACTTGCTGGTCGCCGTAACGGTCAACAACGAGCTTCGTTCATCTCTCGATCGCATCGTCAACATGGAGAAGCCGCCCGGCGGCTATTCTCAGATGGTCGGTCTCATGAAACAAATCGCCCGAGATACTTTGGAGGCGTGACCATGACTGGCAAAGTCCAATGTGCATACTGCAAGTGGTTTGTCATGGAAGGTGATGGCGCGGGCCGCTGCACGATCACGCTCCCGCGCTGGGTTCCCGCTAGTCTCGACAATCGCGTAACCAGCGACCAAGACGGCTGTGATCTTGGCGTCTGCGTCAGGACTTTCCCGCTGCGCTTTTATCCGGAGGCCGTCAATGGATAATCTCGACCTGATGGTCCGAACGGGCGTGGAATTTCAACACGCGGCTCCTGCGCCTGCTGTGGGGCATCTTCGCCCTTCTGGTCCTGACCGACGCCGGCTGGATTGGCCTGCTGTTCTACGTCGCCTCGCGGAATGGGGAGGGCTGACAGCATGACCGTCCGCACCGAGATCCTGTCCGCCGCCTCCTCTCTCATCACCGGGGACCGGCAGCAGCACTACGGGCCGCCCGATGAGAACTTCTCGCGCATCGCCACCGGCTGGTCGGTGATCCTCCGCACCGACGTCACTCCGGAGCAAGTCGCCCGGTGCATGGCGTGGCTGAAGCTGGCCCGCCTCTGCGAAGGTCCGCATCTGGACAGCTACGTCGACGCCGCCGGCTACATCGCACTGGCTGCCGAGCTGTCTGGCGTGGCGCGGCAGACCGAGGACGAGCGCATCGAAGCTCTCGCCATCGAGTGGGCCAGCACCCAAGGGGCAGCAATCGACGCTGCTCTTGAGCGGTCACAGGCCGCGTGTGAAGAGGGGGTGGCCCGTGCTGCTGTGTGACACCCAAATCTCCCTGTCAGAGATCATCGAGCCGTTCCACCCGGAACAGGTCAAACTCGCCGGAACCAGCTACGGGCTTTCCAGCTACGGCTACGACGTGCGGCTCGGGAACGAGTTCGTGACCTTCCTCCCGTCTGACAAGCCGCTGTCCCCGGAGACCATCAGCGAGCGTGACGTCGTGCGGGAGCGCGCCGACAAGTTCGTTCTGCAACCCGGCGCTTTCGTCCTGGCGGTCACCGTCGAGTACATGCGGATGCCGCCGGACGTGACGGGCTTGGTCTGCGACAAGTCCAGTTGGGCGCGCTGCGGCCTGTCCGTCCAGAACACGGTACTGGAACCGGGCTGGCACGGGGAAGTGACGCTGGAGCTGCACAACCAGTCTCCCCGCCCCCTGCAGCTCACCGCCGGTCAGGGTATCGCCCAAGTGCTGTTCGTCCGTGGGGAGCCGTGCCGCACGACCTACGCCGACCGCGGCGGCCGGTACCAGGGGCAGAGGGGCGTCACACTGCCGAGGAGGGCCGCGCCATGACCAGGGTTCTTGTGTGCGGTGGCCGGGACTACCAGGACCACAAACGCGTGTTCGCCGAACTGGACCGCATCCACGCTTCGCGAGAAATCAGCGTCGTCATCCACGGCGCCTGCATTCAGCGTGGGATGCTGTCCGGCGCCGACCGGTGGGCGGAAGCATGGGGCATTGCTCGGGAGGTCCCGTACTGGGGCTTCCCGGCCCGCTGGAACACCGGCAAGGAGGACCGCAAGGAGAAGGAAGGCCCGGCTCGCAACCGCCTGATGCTGGAGAAGGCCAAGCCGCACATCGTGGTCGGCTTCCCCGGCGGACGCGGCACGAACGGCATGCTGCGGATTGCTCGGGAGGCTGGCGTGATGGTGATCGACGCCGTTACGCCGACGAATGTCGCCGGATAGCGTTTCCCGCCGCTTCCGTGAGCGCTGGATAGCATCTGCGCAAAAGGATGCTTCACGATGGCCGAGGTAGCCAGAACGCACTCAGCGGCCTCCTAATCGAGATATTCAATCCGACATGGGATGCTTTCCGGTTGCTGATGCTTCCCGCTGCCGTTCTCGATACCTCCGCTGCCTCTCCGCTGCGGTTTTCTGCCCGCCGCTGGGGCCGGATGGGCCAGAGGGGCCGGAAGGTCCGCTCTCAGGAGGAAGGCCAGCCGCCTTGCGCGCCGCTCGCCTCTCCGCGGATGCCCGGCGCTGCTGCTCACGGCGCCGGGCGGCCTTGTTGTCGTCGGTCATTCGGCGATCCGTGCTTGGGCGGGGAAGCGCAGGGCGTAGACGGTGCCGTTGCCTTCGTGGCCGATCATGGCGACGCAATCGCGCTTGGCGATCTCAGCGAGGGTAACGACGAACTGGTCCAGGTCGTAGCCGCCAGCGGAGCGGAACAGGCTGACGATTTCGCTGACGGTCTCGACCGAAAGTACGTCATCGCCGACGCTGACGTACTCACCAGCGATGCGGACTTCTTCCTCGTCGTCCATCTCGCGATGAGCCCAAACAGTGACGGCAGACACAACGTCGCCGGACAGGGTGGACAGGTCGCCGAAATCGATCTCAAGGGCGCTGGTGAACTCGATGACGCAGCGGCGTGTCTCGCCGAAGTACGAGGCGTGCTCTTCGTCGGTGGTGAACCAGCAAGCGCCAGCGGTGCCGGCCTGGAACTCGGTGAACGCTTCGTTGGTGCCGTGGAAAACGTTGACCGTGTTCATTGCCGTCTCCGTCGTCTTGATGTCCTGATTATGTCCGTAACGCGCGCGCGCGTCAACATCAAAAGCGCGAGCTTCGCATTTTCTCGAAGCGCCCCGCGTCCATTCTCGCCTTGCCGCGGAAGTGGCAAAGGATATACTTTTGCGCGCGCGCGAGCGGGTGTATGGTGTGTTCACGTAGGTGGACCCACTAGATACGGGGGTGCGTGATGCAGGCAGCGAACCAGAGCCTTACCCCGGCGGAGTCGTCCGTGCTCCGCCACCTGTGCGGCGGGGGATCGCCGAGCAACAAGGTCATTGCCGGCCGGATCGGCTGTTCAGCGCGCACGGTGGAGGCCCACATCCGCGCCATCTCGCACAAGCTGGGGGTTGATGGCCGTGTCGGGCTGGCCGTGTGGGCTGTGCGCAACCTGCCTGCTGAGCAGGTGGCCGCATGACCAAGGCGCAGAAAGCGATTGTCGAGAGGCTGAGGGGCGGCGGAGTGCTCTGCGCTATGGACTTTGAGGGAAGCCCTTCATGCCCGTTTTGGGATGGAACGAGGGAGTTCCCTGCCACGCGCTCCGTCAAATCCCTGTACCACTCTGGTGCGGTGAAATGGGCCGGAGAGCCGCCGCAGTATCCGGTTTTCGGGCGCCTCGTCCTGAAGGTCGCCGCATGAGCCGCCGATCCAAGCGCCCCAAGGCGCAGCGCACCGGCTGCCCCATCGCCGACTTACGGTCGATGCGCCCGACCGACAAGGAGCGTCCTGCGCTTGCTGCCAAGGTAGTCGGGATGATGCGGTCAGGCGTCTACGGCCATGAGGACGGCGTGCCGGTCCTGCTCACCCAGGCGCAGCGGATCGCCGCTTCGGATGCCCTGACCCCGGCGGACTGGCGAGCCTACCAGCCGAGCGCCGAAGCTGCTGAGCGATGGACGGACGGTCGCCCCAACACGGTGACGGCCCGCCCTACGGTCTGCCGTGAGGTGCTGAACATCCGTCGCACTGCGACCCTCGACAACAAGGGGTGGGTGTGGAACGCGGATACCGTCCGTGTCCACCTTCGGGCCGCCATGGACACGCTACAGCGGATGCGTTTCCCTTCCGGCGAAGTCCCATCAACCCGCGTCGCCGCCAGCATCGAGTTCGCCCGCACATTCGCCGAACTGATGGAGCTTCTGCGGGATGGAGAGGGCGACATCAAGGCGATGATCGCAGCTCCGTCGCCCGCCGAGTTGCGCGCCCTGGACGACACCCTGCCGTGGTTGTTCGCCGTGCCTGATTGGCGTCATCGCATGGTCGCATCCCTCCGATCATCCGGAACATCATGGCGCAAGGTGGCAGAGTTGGTAAGCGAAGAGATCGACAGGCGCGAGGGCGGGCGCGGTATCAGCCACGTCACCGCAAAGGCGTGGGAAGAGAAGGCGGTCAGCCAGATCGTCAAGGCGCTGAACTCGAAACACGCCGATGCCGCATAGGTGAAATCACCTAAGGGATTTTTTCACTTAACAACTTAGGCCTGTTTACGGCATAAAGTTAGGTATGCTTTCGCGACACGCCCGCACGGAGAAATCCGGAGCGGGCGTGTCTGCATCCGGAAACATCTTTCCGAAACACCGAAACACCGAAACACCGAAACGCCGAGATACCGCAGGCGGCGCAGTCGGCCCCCCGCCGAGATGTCCCCCCATGGCGCTTGCCTGCGGTACCCTACAGGGCCACCGGCCCCACGCTGGAGGCCACCATGCACGATGACAGCGACTTACGCGGAGCTGCCGCGCCGTCTCCGGTGGCGTGACGTGCCCGGAGAAGTGAGCATGGTCCCCGCGCCGCCCCCCAAGCTGACGGAGACTACCGAGACCACGGATAACCGGTGGTTCGCGCCGGAAAAGCTGCACCCGGTAAACCAGGGCATTGGCATCGTCGCCATTACCGTGGTGCTGGTGGTCGCCATCCTGAATTCCGGCAAGCTCAAGCCGCTGGTCATGGCTTACTTGGGGCGAGCGCCACGGGACGGGACAGCAGATGTCCCCGAAAAGCCCTTCGTTCCGCCGACCGAGCCCACTGAAGCCGATAGGCGCATGGACCAGCTCCTAGCAGTTACGCAGGACATGGCCCGCAAACTCCAGCGCGTCGACCAGAACGTCCACAATGTGGTTGCTGAAGTCCGCCTCTTGGAGAGCGGCGTAGGCGACCTGAAACGGCGGATCGGCGACATCGAGGGCCGCTTAACCACGGCGGTGACCCGCGAAGAGATGCGGATAGCCTTGGATTTAGTCAGCGAGCTTGCCAAGGCCCGGTGATCGCAACCGATTTCCAACCGCCCACAGCCACGGGCACACCGCAGACCCCGACCTCCTCGTGCTGGTGACCGCTCAGCGGTTGCCCAGCGGTGGGTGCGTGGCTGCACCAGCATGAGGAGAGCCGCATGAACGTCTATGAAGGTCAGAACGCCGATGCCCGCCAGTCCGAAGCGCCGGCCGTGAAGTCGGAGCACAGCCTGTTCCGCAAGCGCTATCGTCAGCTTTCGGCGGATGAGGTCGCGCTTCACGACGCCATCAAGGACAAGGCGGACGAACTGGCGGCGCTGGTCGCCAGCATCAAAACCATCCCGGCCAAGTGCCCGCTCCCGCCGAACAGCGGGACTCCGGAAGCGGTACTGGCACAGGTTGGCAACAACCCCGGCGCCAACGTGACGCTGTCCCTGCGCCATCTGGAGGACGCCGTCTATCGGGCCGTGAAAGCGCTGACGGCTTAACGGAGGGCTGACGCCATGACCGGACGCTGTGCCGATCCCGCCGCATCCGCCAGCCTGTGGCTGCATCGGCTGTCGATGGTGATGATCATGCCGTGGATGCCGATCCTCGCTGTTCTGGCCGTCGCGACCTTCGCCATCGGCGGCGCGGTCGGCGCTGTTCTCGACGGCGTGCCGGGTGTGTGGAGGCACGGCGTGCAATCCTGGAAGCTTGGCTGGCGCGGAGAGTGACATGCCCTGCAATCGTGACTGCTCATTCGGCGGTGACTGCACCTGCCGCCCCTCTGCCCACGACGCCGAGCTTGCCCGTGTCGATGCGATGGGCCGGGCGCGCCGCGCTGCTGCGATCCTGACCGACACGGTGTCGGACGAGGAAGCGCACGACTTCCCGCTCCGCGACCCTCTGGACGAGGAGTATATCCGGCTCGCCGAGCGCACACGGGGGATGCTGTCATGAAGCCGCTTAGCCAATCCCTCGCCGACGCTGCGGAGATCATCGGCAACCTTCACCCGCCGGGGCGTGGTGCAACGGCCTTCTCGGACAGCCCTTGGTCAGTCTCCCGGCTCATCCCCGCCAACTGGACGGGCATGGTGCTGGACGATCCTGATCGGGACGACGAGCCCACTGTCCACCCCTCCCGCTGGCCCGGTGGGATAGGCGAAGAGCCAGTGTTCGGAGAGCCGGCGTGAGCGGCGCCCCAAGCGACAAAGCCTTCCTGTAAATTAGCAATAAGTAGCGATCACTACACAATTCGAGGCCGAGATGTCCGACCGTACGCTGTTCTTTCTTGAGAACGGGCGCGCTGTGGCGCGTGGGTTCACGCAGTCCGCAGACGGTCAGTGGGTCTCGACGCAGGAGGTCGATGCCGTCTACAGCTACATGCTGGATTGGGCTGGCTGGCTGGATGGAGACACGATCTCGGACGCCATCCCGACCGGGGACGGCGTGACGGTCCAAAACTTCGGCTTCGACGATACCGCGGCGACGTTCAACGTGGCGTCACCGTCAGCCGCCGCCACTCTGTGCGTGCAAATCGTCAGCAGCTCGGGTCGCGTCGATGTGAAGTCTCTCCGCTTCACTGGCGGCTCGTCTACGGTTAAGGGCACCGTGACTCTGCTGGATACGCCCGTCATCCCGGCGACGGAGTGGGCGCCGGCCACCAAGTACGACACGAGTGACGTGGTGTGGGTTGAGTCGACGCGCGTCTACCGGGCGCGGCGCAAGCACACCTCTGGCGCCGTGTTTGCGGACGATCTGGAGGCCGGGAAGTGGACGCTCGTCGCCGACTTCTCCCCGCTCACGGAGCAATTCTCCGACGATCTGGACGCGCTCGACGCGATCAAGCTGGACAAGACGGGCGACGGCTCGGCGGCAACGGTCACCGCTCTCGGCTCCACCACGCCGCGCACCTTGGCGCAGCGGGCTGGGGACACCGTCAACGCCCTCGATTTTGGCGCAAAGGGCGATGGCGCGACCGTTAACACCGCTGCACTGCAGGCAGCAATTGACGAGGCTGTCACCAAAAGAAAGGCTCTTCACATCCCTGCCGGAAGCTACCGCACCGAAAAGCTGACGGTGTCCGGCCCCTTGATGATCACTGGCGACGGCTTCGATCAGACGATCCTCTATCAACACGCTGTTGCGGAAACTGTTCTAGAAGTCGCTTCCGGGAACTTCCAGATCAAGCTGGTTGATCTGCAAGTTAATGGCAATACACGCGCAACGTGGACTGTCAAGTTCCTTGATTATGAGGGGATTGGCTTCCCCTATTACAAGTCTCTCCAGATGGTGCGCGTGAAGCTGTTCGGCGGCACGCAAAACCAGCTTTACCTTGGGTCGCAACGGTTTCTGGCCTACGTGCAGGACAGCGAGATCATCGGAGGCGCAGTCCCGCTCTATGCAAAGAACGGCGCCGATCACCGCTTCGTCAACACGGATATCGCGGCGGGAACCACCACGAACGTGTCGCTCGTCAGCCAGCGGGCCTGCACCTTCACCGCCTGCCACTTCTACGCCAGCGGCGGGGCGGGGGTCACGATGGACGCCGCCAGCTATCGAAACATCTTCCTTGGCGGATCGGTGGACAGCAATCAAGGCCACGGGATCGACATGCAGGGCGGCGCCCAGCACTCGATCACCGGGGTCAAATTCGCCGGGAACGCGCAGGGAGACGCCACGAAGGCGGACCTGAACATCAACGCCGCCAACGTGGCCTTGACCGGCGCCGCGTTCGCCAAGGGAAGCGGGGTTTCTGTCTTCCCAAACAACTGCGTCGTGTTCGGGGCGAGCGGATCGGCCATCGGATCAGCGCTCGCAGTTGGCGACGGCACGACGAGTCCGTTTGGCACTGCATTCGTCGACACACCGTCAAAGCTGGTCATCGACAGCGTGGCGACGAACTGGAGTGACAGGAATGGGGTGTTGGTCGGCCGCGTGTCGGGCACGGATGTCGTAGCCATTACCGGCACCGCATTTGGTGTTGGCGCCACGTCACCGGGGTATCTCGGTCACTTTGTGCGGTCGCAAAACGGCGCGACGGCGGTGGCGGTCGGGAACACAAACACAGGCGCGAGCGCTGCGGCCGGGTTCCGTGGCGATGTCGATGCGGGTGGTTTCCAGTTGCAGGCGTTCGGTTCCGGCGGTGGGACATACGTGCAGCTGCGATCTTTCGGGACATCCACTGGTGGTATGCGGGTCGGAACGGGCGGCGCGAACCCGTTGCAATTTCTGACGAATGACGTGGAGCGATTGCGCATTGACAGCGCGGGGAACGTCACCCACCGCAACAACGCGACCACTATCGTGGATGCCAACAGCCACCTCGGTTTGCGCTCCTACACCGTCGCCACGCTTCCCAGCGCGGCGGCGGCCGATCGTCTCATCTCCGTCTCCAACGGGTCCAGCAACAGGCGCCTCGCCACCAGCGACGGCACCAACTGGCGCTGGGCCGACGGCACAATCGTCTCTTGAGGAACCAACCATGCAGACCACCAAGACCCCCTACGAGCTGCTGGTTCGCTGGGACCAGTCCGGAGCCCTGCAAGGCGCTCACGTGCAGCACCGCTACGTCATCCGCGACGGCGAGGCCGTAATCGGCGAGACGCTCGGTCCGGCCGAGCCGCTGACGCTGGAGACCGCCGAGGACTTCCCGCTGGGCGACCTCCTGTCCCAAGTCCAGATCGACGCCATGGACGCTTTGGCCGCCGCTCACGCCCGCGTGGCAGAGATGGAAGCGATCCTGGCGGGTGGCGCCAATCAGCAGGCAAGCGCGTCCGGAGCGTAGAGGAAAGACATGCCCAGAGGATCTAAGCCCGGAGAGCGCCGCGGAGGGCGGCAAAAGGGCGTGCCGAACAAGAAGAGCGCCGAACGCATCGCCCTAGCAGAGGCTTCGGGGATGCTGCCGCACGAGTTCCTGCTGTCCGTGGCGCGTGGCGAGCCTATCGGGGATCACATCCCGACGTTTGACCAGCGCGTGGATGCGGCGAAGGCGGCGGCTCCTTACTACGCGCCGAGGTTGGCCGCCGTCGATGCCCAGCACAGCGGGCCGGATGGTGGGCCGATCCCGGTGAGCCTGGAGGTGTCCTTTGTCGAGCCAGAGGACGAAAGTTGAGTTCCCGGCCAAGCTCCGCTGCCTGTTCCGCCCGAAGCGCTACAAGGTGCTTTACGGCGGGCGCGGCGGGGCGAAGTCCTGGGGCATCGCTCGGGCGCTGCTGATCCAGGGGGCAAGCCGGACACTCCGCGTCCTGTGTGCCCGCGAGATCCAGAAGTCCATGAAGGACTCGGTGCACAAGCTGCTGAAGGATCAGATCGCGGCGCTTGGCCTGTCCGGCTTCTACGAGGTGCAAGAGACCGTCATCAAGGGCCGTAACGGCACGGAGATCACCTTCGCCGGCCTCGCCCACAACGTGGACAACATCAAGTCCAAAGAGGGCATCGACATCGTGTGGGTTGAAGAGGCCCAAGGCGTGTCGAAGAAGTCCTGGGACACGCTGATCCCGACCATCCGCAAGGAGGGGTCGGAAATCTGGATCAGCTTCAACCCTGACCTAGAGGACGACGAGACCTACAAGCGCTTCGTGAAGGACCCGCCCACTGATGCTGTAGTGGTAAAGGTCAATTGGTCTGATAACCCTTGGTTCCCAAAGACGTTGCTGCGCGAACTTCTGGACCTCAAGGCGAAAGACGAGGACGCTTATCTCACAGTCTGGGAAGGTAACTGCAAACAGGTTCTCGACGGCGCGATCTACGCCAAGGAAATCCGCAAGGCCACAGCGGATGGGCGGTTCACGAAGGTTCAGTACGAGCCGAAGTGCCCGGTTCACACGATTTGGGACCTTGGTCGCGCGGACATGACGTCGATCTGGTTCATCCAGGTCGTTGGCGGCGAATACCGCGTGATTGACTTCTACCAGAGCCGCGGAGAGGCGCTAGGGCACTATCTCGGCGTGTTGAAGGACAGGGCGAAGGAGCGCGGATATGTCTACGGAGACGACTGGCTTCCGCACGACGCCACGCATGAACTTCTCGCCTCGCAGCGGACAATTGAGCAGCAGGTGAGGGCGGCCGGGCGACGCCCGCGCATCGTTCCGAAGATCGGCGTGGCCGAGGGCATCAACGCCGCTCGCACGCTCTTTGACCGGTGCTGGTTCGATGCCGAACGGTGCGCAGACGGCATCCAATGCCTGCGCCGGTACCGCTACGACGTTGACCCAGACACCGGTCAGTACAGCCGGAACCCGCTGCACGACGATGCCTCGCACGCGGCCGATGCCTTCCGATACGCCGCCGTGGCGTTGGTGACGCCGGCCAAGCCGGATCGGAAAGAAACGCCACCGCGAGACCGCTGGGACCGCCGGTTCCGCGACGAAGACGACAACGAATGGAAGACGCTATGATGCAGCAGCCTGACCAGAGCGGAGCCGAGACGGAGCAGGCCCCGTCCGTGGACGTGGCTGTTCTCATTCGCTACTTCGACGAAGCGGAAGACGCGACCCAGGACGCCCGCAAACAGGCGGAGAGGGATCGCGACTATTACGACGGGAAGCAGTGGACCCCGGCGGAGGTGGCGGCGCTGAAGAGGCGCGGTCAGGCTCCTATCGTGGTCAACAGAACTCACCGTAAGATCGACTTCCTCCGCGGCGTCGAGACGCAGCAGCGCAGCGATCCCAAAGCCTTCCCGCGGAACCCGCAGGATGAAGACGCTGCCCGCGCTGCGACGGATGCCCTGCGCTACGTGGCGGACAAGTGCCGCTATCCCCAGACCAGATCGGCGGTGTGGGAGAACCTGCTGATTGAGGGCTTCGGCGGCTGTGAGGTCGTGGTGGAGGCCAAAGCCCCGCCGCGGTCGGCGCTGATGGGCAGCACGGCCATGGCGCCGCAGCAGCCCACGTACGAAATCGTGATCCGCCACCTGCCGTGGGACCGCATCGGCTACGACCCGCACAGCCGCCAGCCGGATTTCTCGGATGCCCGGTATCTGTTCCAGGTCGTGTGGATGGACTTCGACGCCGCCAAGGCGATGTACCCGAACGGGGCCGACGCGCTGACCACGACGATGAACGAAGGCGCGTCCAAGTCGCTGTCGGACACCTACGAAGACCGGCCTCGCTGGTCCTATTGGGTCGACGCACAGCGCCGCCGGGTTCGCATCGTCAAGATGTGGCACAAGGACGGGGCAGGGGCGTGGGCCTGCACGACGTTCACGATGTCAGGCGCCCTTGATCACGTCCCGTCGCCCTACCAGGATGAGGACGGCCAGTCCTGCCACGACATGGTACTGCAGTCCGCCTATGTGGACCGCGACAACAACCGATACGGCGCTGTCCGTGAGCTGATCAGCCTGCAGGACGAGATCAACCACCGCCGATCAAAGGCGCTCCATCTGCTGAGCGTGCGCCAGACGTTCGGAAACGACCGGGCTATTCAGGACGTCGACGCCGCCCGCCGGCAGCTTGCACGACCTGACGGTCATGTGAAGATCGTGGACGGCGAGTTCGGGCGCGACTTCGGCGTCCTCCCCACGGGGGACATGGCGAGCGGCCAGTTTGAGTTGCTTCGCCACGCGACGGAGGAGTTCGAGGTTGCTGGCCCGAATGCCGCGATGTCCGGGAAAAGCGGCTCCAGCCAATCGGGACGGGCGATCCTAGCGCAGCAGCAGGGCGGATACATCGAGCTTGGCCCGCTGACGGATCGGCTCCGGGACTTCGACCTTCGCGTCTACCGGGCCGTCTGGAACCGGGTGCGCCAGTTCTGGACGGAAGAGCGGTGGGTCCGCGTCACGGACGACGAGCGCAACGTCCGTTTCGTCGGGATGAACCGCCCTGTGACAGCCGGAGAGGCGTTCGCCAAACAGCTTGAGCAGCAGGGCATTCCGCCGGAGCAGATCAAGGCCGAGATGCAGGCCATGGCGAACGACCCACGGCTTTCCCAGCGACTGTCCCAGGTCGTCGGTTATGAGAACGTCCCGGCCGAAATGGACATGGACGTGATCATCGAGGCGGCCCCGGACACGGTGACGGCGCAGCAGGAGGCCTACGCCGACCTTCTCGACCTTGCCCGCTCCGGGACGGTCCAGATCCCGCCCGAAGTCATCATCGAGGCCAGCCCGTTCCGCAACAAGGGCAAGCTTCTGGAGATGCTTCGCAAGCCGCAGGAGGACCCGCAGGCACAGCAAATGCAGGCCATGGGGCAAGAGCTTCAGCTTCGAGGTGTGGCGGCGCAGGTTCGCGCTACGGAGGCCAAGGCCGCCAAGGACGAAGCGGACGCCGCGGCGAAGGTCGCGGAGATCCAGCGTGGTCCGGAAGCCCCGCAGGCTCCGTCCACGCTCGATCAAGCGCAGAAGGTGGCGGATATTCGCCACAAGGACGCGCAGACGGCGAAGATCGAAGCCGAGGCCGTGGCCCGCATGATCGAGGCAACTCAGCCGGTGCCGACCGTCTGGAAGGCCGGATAATCGAACACACACGAGACACGAGAAGGGCCGTCCTCTGGGGCGGCCTTTTTCTTTGGGTGCCGCCGACCCATGACGGGCGATCCCCTGACGCCGAGGGTTCCGGGCGATGGAGTACAGAGCAGTGAGCACACCGTTGGACGAGATTTTCGGACAAGCCTCCGCCCAAGCTGAAGCCGCGCCGCCCGTCGATACCGCCCCCGTGGTGGAGCAGACGGCCCCGGTTGCCGCTGAGCCTGTGACGGAGACCAAGGGCGAAACGGCCATCCCCGGCCAGCCGCGCGACGAGCACGGGCGCTTTGCCCCGAACGCCACCGCGCCGGCCGAACCGGTGAAGACCGACGCGGCGCCGCCTGCCGCAAAGCCGGAACCGTCACACATCCCGATCACTGCGCTGCTAGACGAACGGGAAAAGCGACAGGCCGCACAGAAGCAGTTGGACGAACTGCTCCGCTGGAAGGCGGAACAGGAAGCCAAGGCCGCTCAGCCTGCCGAACAGCCGAAGGCCCCGGACCTCTACCAAGACCCGGAAGCCTTCACGAAGCACTTCGAACAGCAGGTGGAGCAGAGGCTAACTCAACAGCGCCTCACGCTGTCCGAAAGCTGGGCCAAGCGAAACCACGCCGACTACGACGACACCATGAGGGTGTTCGAGGGTATGGCGCAGGCCAACCCGGCCATGGTGAAGCAGATGCTCGCCGAAGCCGATCCGGCAGAATGGGCCTACCAGCAAGCCGCGCAGCACAAGCGCATGCAGGAGATCGGGACAGACCCCGACGCATGGGCGAAGCGCCGCGCCTTGGAATTGCTGGAGCAGGACGAAGCGCTTCGGGCCGAGATCGTCGGCAAGTACGCGCCTCAGCCGGCACCAACCCACGCCACCCCTCCCGTTCAGCTTCCACCCTCCCTGGCAACGGTCACAAGCCCCGCAGCGCGCGCCGCTGCCGCTTGGCAAGGACCGACGCCGCTCGAAACTCTTTTCCCCAGGAGATAACAAATGGCGAACACTACCGCCGCGACCGGACTTACTCCCCAGCAGTGGGACGACAAGTTCTTCGTCGAGTACGTCAAGCAGTCCATCTTCAAGCCCTATATGGGCATGGACGAGTCCTCCGTTATCCAGGTCAAGGAAGACCTGGAGAAGAAGAACGGCGACAGCGTGACTTTCGCTCTTGTCCACAAGCTGCGGGGCGGTGGCGTCACCGGCTCCAACACGCTGGAGGGCAACGAAGAGCGCCTGGACACCCGTTCCCAGCGCGTGATCGTGGACCAGATCCGCAACGGCGTGATCGTCCCGATGCTCGAAGAGCAGTACAGCGCCATCAACCTGCGCAACGCCGGCCGCTCGGTGCTGAAGACCTGGATCATGGAGAGGACCCGCGACGACATCATCCAGGCGATGATGTCTATCAACGGCAAGCTCTATGCCGCCGCGACCGAGGCGCAGAAAGACGCGTGGCTGGCCGACAACGCCGACCGCGTGCTGTTCGGCTCCTCGGTCGGCAACAACAGCGGGAACGACCATTCCGCGTCGCTGGCGAACATCGACAACACGGCCGACAAGCTGACGGCATCGGCTGTGTCCCTTCTGAAGCGCCGGGCGAAGCTGTGCTCTCCGAAGATCCGGCCCATCCGAGTGGAGGACGACAAGGAGTACTTCGTCCTGTTCGCGAACTCGCTGGCCTTCCGCGACCTGAAGAACGACACGGCCATCACCCAGGCACAGCGTGAAGCTCTGGAGCGCGGCCCGAGCAACACGATCTTCACGGGCGGCGACCTCTATTGGGACGGCGTCGTCGTCAAGGAACTGGAGGACATCCCCTCCTTGGGAGGTGTCGGTGCCGGCGGCATCAACGTTGCCCCGGTGTTCCTGTGCGGCGCTCAGTCCGTGGGCGTGGCGTGGGCGCAGAAGACGAAGAGCGCCGAGGACACCCGCGACTATGGCGACAAGCGCGGTATCGCCATCGGCGAGGTTCGTGGCATCGAGAAGCTGCGCTTCGGAACCGGCTCCGGCGACACGGACACCCCGAAGGACTCTGGCATCGTGACCGGGTACTTCGCGGCCGTCGCCGACGCCTGATCCTGACCGACCAACACCACTGACCCAGCGATAAGGCGCCCTCTGCGGCGCCTTTCGCTATTCTGGGAGACAAGACATGGCTTCGACTTTCACCGCGGACGCCGCCAAGACGACCGCCCCCGCCTACTACGGGGGCGGCAAGATGGCCTGCGTGGCTTACGGAACCTACGAAATCAGTGCGGCCCTCGTGGTCAACGACGTGATCCAGATGGTTCGCCTTCCCAAGGGCGCGGTCATCACGGGCGTCACGCTGGGCACTGACGACCTCGATACCGGCGGCTCTCCGGCCATCGTTCTCGACGTCGGCGACGGCGGCGACGCCGACCGCTACATCGACGGCGCCACGGTCGGGCAGGCCGGCGGCGTCACCTCCTCCATGATGATGACCGGCTTCGGCTACGCCCTGACCGCCGAAGACACCATCGACGTGCTGGTGCAGGTCGCTCCGGCCACGGGCGCCACGACCGGGACGGTTTCCCTGGCCGTCACCTACTACACGCCGTGATGAGCGCCTTTCGCTTCATCGGTGACCCGCGGGGAGAGCCCCCGCGGGACATCACCGCTTTCGGCATCTCCTTCCCGGCTGGTGAAGCGGTGGAGGTGCTGGACGAGCACGTGGCGGCCAAGCTGCGCGGCAACAGCCACTTCGCGGAAGATGGGCCGGTGAAGCGTGTGGCCGGTCCGAACTTCGACGGCATGGACAAGGAGGCCCTGGAGGCTTTCGCCCGCGAGCGCTTCGGCGTCGACATCGACAAGCGCAAGGGCGTCGACCGTCTGCGCGCTGAACTGAAGGCCATGCACTATGGCGATCACGAAGGCTGACCTTCGGACGGCCGTGCTTCGCCGTCTCGGCATCATCGCGGCGGGGGAAACCCCGTCCGTTGAAGACGCCGAGACGGTCGAAGCGACCATCTCGCGCGTGCACGCGGAGCTGCAGGCGGATGGCATCGCCTACTGGTCGGTAAACGCGACCCCTGATGGCGTCGCTGAGCCGCTTATCTATCTGATCGCGGCCTATATCGCCCCGGAATTCGGCATCCCCGCTGGCGATCCCTCTCCCTTCATGCGCCGGCTGCGCTCGCTCACCAGCATGCAGTCCGACGCGACGCAGGTTATCAGCGCGGAGAACTTCTAATGGCACGCGTCCCCATCGGCCTCGGTCTCCAGAGCTACCAGAACAGCAGCCTTCCCGTATCGGCGCAGCGCTGCGTGAACTGGTTTGCAGAGCAGGCCCCGGCGGGGGCGTCAACCCAGGTCGCGCTAGTGCCAACGCCGGGTCTTTCCCTGTTCGCCACGTGCGGGGACGGCCCGGTGCGCGGCCTCCACGCGGCCAAGGGCGTGCTCTACGCTGTGAGCGGAAAGAAGCTCTACACCGTGGCGTCTGATGGGACCGTAACGGAGCGCGGGGCGATCCCGGAGTATGGCCGGGTCTCCATGGCGGACAACGGCACACAGGTGGTGATCGTCACAGACGACGGCGCCGGCTACGTCTACGACATCGCCGCGGCGACGGTGAACAAGATCACCGATCCGGATTGGCGGCCGGCGGGCGCCTGTGCGTTTTTGGACCAATACGTCATCTTCAGCGAGTTGAGCAGCGGACGGTTCTTCATCTCGGCCTTGGGCGATGCGACGAGCTACGACGCCTTGGACTTCGCCACCGCGGAGAGCGCGCCGGACGACACGGTGACGCTGACCGTAGACCACCGCGAGCTTTGGCTGTTTGGAACCAACACCATCGAGATTTGGACAGACACAGGTGCCGCGGCGTTCCCATTTGAGCGCATTTCGACCGGCATCATTGAGCGTGGGTGCGGCGCTGCCGGCAGCGTCGCGAAACTCGACAACAGCGTCTTTTGGCTCGGCGAGGATGGGGCAGTCTATCGGGCTGAGGGCTACACGCCGCTGCGGATCAGCACCCACGCCATCGAGGACGCGATTGTCCGGTACGGGACCTTCGCCGACGCGGAGGCATTTGCCCACAACGACCGCGGGCACCCCTTCTACGTGATCACCTTCCCAGGCGCCGGGGTGACGTGGGTCTACGACGTGGCGACGGGTTTCTGGCACGAGCGCCACAGCGGAACCGATCCGGACTGCCGGGGCCGGTGGCGGGCCTCCTGCTACGCCAGGGCCTACGGGAAGCACATCGTCGGCGACTTCGAGAACGGCAAGCTCTACCGCATGGACCCGGATGGCTACACAGAGGATGGCGAAGCGGTGCGGCGCGTCTCCGACACCCCATACGTCGAGGACGATGGCAAGCGCCTCATGGTGCACGGCTTCGAACTGATGATGGATGCCGGAACTGCCCTTCCCACCGGCCAGGGCAGCGACCCGCAGGTGATGTTGCAGTGGTCCGACGACGGCGGGCGGACGTGGGGCGCTGAGCTGTGGCGCCCCCTAGGCCGCATCGGTGCCTATGAGGCGCGCACCCGCTGGCACCGGCTCGGACAGACCCGCAAGCGCATTTTCCGCGTGGCCGTGGCCGATCCGGTCAAGGCGGTGGTCCTGAAGGCATTCGCCGAAATCTCGCAGGGGATGACCTGATGGCGATCCCTCTTCCAGGCCGCGCCGCGATTGTCGATCTGAAGTCCGGACGCCTGACGGCGGAAGGGCAGCGGTGGGTATCGGATCTGTCATCGGTAATCCAGCCAACTGCGCCGCTGGAAGCGGCCATAGTCTCCCTAACCGCGACGGTCAACAGCCAAGGGGCCACGCTGACGGCGCTCAGCGGGACGGTCTCGACGCTGAGCGGGACGGTTACTGCCCAAGGCGTCACGATTGCCACTCACACAGCCGATATCGCGACGCTTCAGCAGCGTGCCGCAGACCTTGAGACGATGGAGGCGTTGACCCGATGGCTGTGATCCCCAAGAGACTCCACCAGGGTCAACCCGGCTTGACGGCGGCTCTGCTCTACACGACCCCCAGCGGGCGGGCGGCGACCGTCCACCGCGCCATCGTCTGCAACCCTACGGCTGGGGCGGTGACGCTAACCCTTCACGCTCTGTCGGAAACGCAGGACGAAACCGATGCGGACGCCACCAACGAAATCGTGCACGAGCGGAGCATTGCCGCCGGAGCGACCGAGATCCTAGCCGAAGTGACCGGAGCGGTGTTCGAGGCGGGCCATTCCCTGTGCGGCCTAGCCGATACGGCCGGAAGCCTGACACTGACGGTATGGGGGAGCGAGATCGCATGACCGACGCTCCTCCCTTCGTCATTTTCGGCCTGCCTCGGTCCCGCACGGCGTGGCTGGCGCGCTTCCTGTCCTACGGCGGCTGGCACTGTGGTCACGAGGAACTGCGCCACGCCCGCAGCCTGGATGATGTGCGCTCCTGGCTCGCTCAGCCCTGCACGGGCACGGCTGAGACCGCGGCGGCGCCGTGGTGGAGACTGGCCCGGCATCTCCGGCCCGATCTGCGGGTGGTGGTTGTGCGGCGCGATGTTGGGGACGCGACTGACAGCCTCATGCGGCTTGGTCTGTTCGATGACCGTGCGGCGGTGGAACGGCTCATGGTCCGCTTGGACCGCAAGCTAGAGCAGATCAGCCGGCGGGTTCCGGGCGCGCTGTCGGTGCGTTTCGAGGATCTGGAGAGGGAAGAGACCTGCGCCGCGGTCTTTGAACACTGTCTCGGCCTTTCGCACGATCCGGCATGGTGGCGGCATTGGTCGCCGATCAATGTCCAGTGCGACATGCGGGCCATCGTCCGGTACTGTCACGCCTTCGCGCCGCAACTGGATAAGCTGTCCAAGGTCGCCAAGCACCAATCGCTGGCGCTGATGTCGAGCGGAGAACCCGTCGAAATGGACGGCGTGACAATCCAGGCGGAGCCTTTCGACATATGGCTCCGCGATGCGGAGAAGCTCTTTGACACGCATCTGGTTTCGGTCGGAGAGGCCCCTGGCGACTGGCGCGGGAAGAACATCCCTCTGCTGCGGGCGCTTGAAGGTCTTGGCTGCATGCAGATCATGACCGCCCGGTGCAATGGGCGGATGGCCGGCTACCTCATGGCGGTGATTTCGCCATCGCTGGAGGCCCCGGACACTACTTTGGCGCAACACCTCACCTTCTACGCCGACCCGGCCTTTCGTGGGGTCGGCATCCGCTTGCAGCGCGCGTCTATTGAGGCCCTGCGCCAGCGAGGTGTGGACGAAGTGTTCTTGCGGGCCGGAACGCGTGGCGACGGCCCTCGCATGGCCCCGCTGTACCGCCGGCTGGGTGGCGAAGATTTTGGACAGCTTTTCCGCATTGGCTTGACCGATCTGAAGGAGATGTAACATGGGCATGGCAGCAGCGATGGGCGTTGCGGCGGCGGCCACGGTCGGTAGCGCGGCGGTCTCAGCCTCCTCGGCAAGCCGGGCGGCCAAAGCCCAGAAGAATGCCGCTGGGGCGGCGATGGGGGCGGCCGAGGACATCGCACAGCAGGATTTGGATCTACAGAAAGAGCTCTACGATCAGATAACGCAAAACTACGAGCGTCAGCGTGTTGATACAGAGAAAAGTACGTCTCAGGCAGCGCAACACCTACTGACCGGTGACGCCGTTGCGTCTGAACACATCGCATCGGCTGGCGGGCAAGCGCTAGCGAACCTGACTGCCGGGTACGACCGTGCGAGGAGTGACCTCCAGCCGTACGCGGATACCGGCAAGAGCGCTCTGGAGCGGCTGTACTCCACCTACATCACCGGAGAGACGCCATATCAGGCCAGCGACCCCGGCTACGCATGGCGCCTGCAGCAGGGGCAGCAGGCTTTGGAGCGCAGCGCGGCAGCCCGCGGCGGGCTGTACTCCGGCGCCACGGGGAAGGCCCTGACCGACTATGCCCAGGGCGCGGCGAGCCAAGAGTTCCAGGCCGGGTACAGCCGGCTGGCGCCGCTGGCGCAGATGGGCGTGAACGTGGCCGGCACGCTCGCCGGCCTCAGCGCCGACCAAGGCAAGGGTCTGTCCGACGTCAATCTGAAGGTCGGCTCCGGCCTTGCTGACCTCGCAGCCAATGCCGGTCGCGGTCTGGCGGATATCACCACATGGGGCGGCGGTCAGATCAACAACGTGGCGCAGAACCAGAACGCGCAAATCGCCAACTACGGAGCGCGGACGTCGTCCATCCTGCAGAACCTATCGCAGTCCTTGCAGAGCGGGAACTACGCCCGCGGGCAGGCCAGCGGTGCCGGCATCCTCGGGACAGGCGGCTCCATCGCAAACGGCATCGGCACGTTGGGGAGCATCTTCTCCATGGGGATGGGCGGCGGCGGAACGAACCTGGGGCGCATCGGGTACAGCTCGGGCATTGTGAACAGCGGCACGGGCCGCATGATCGGAGGCGTGTGATGTCCCTGAATGACCTGATCGCGACCACGGGCGCTCGCGTCGAAGACCAGGGGCGATCCATCCTGCAGGGATTGGCCTATGCGCAGCAGCGGGATCGGCAGAACCAGTTGTCCGGCCTCGCCTCGAAGGCGGCCGGCGGCGACCGAGAGGCGCTGAACCAAGTAGCCGGTCTCGACCCGCAGTCATATAAGCAGATTTCCGCCGGTCTGGCGACGATGGATGAGCAGCAGCGCGCGAAGTTCAAGGACACCATCGACCAGTTCGGAAAGATCGCGCTGTGGGCGGACACGCCCGAGAAGTGGGACTATGCCGTTGGCATGCTGTCGAAGCAGTACCCTGACGTGGCGCAGTACAAGGGCCAGTTCGGAGCGCGTGAGCCGTTCATCGCGCAGGCCCGCACCATCAAGGAGACGTTGGACAGCGGGACGATCTTCTCCGGCGGCCGGGTGCAGAACATCCCCGGCGCCGTAGAGGCTGGCGCGGCGAAGGTCGGAGCGGAGACTGCGGCGAAGGAGGCGAACAGCTACCAGAGCTTCGCGCCGGGAAACATGGTGATCCCCCCGCAGGGCGGGCAGGGGAGCGCGCTCGCCGGGCTTGGTCGACTGGCCGGCAACCCCACCATCATGGCGGAGAGCGGCGGGCGCTTGGACGCCAAGAACCCGAACAGCAGCGCCACCGGCCCCGGCCAGTTCCTCAATGGGACGTGGCTGGAGGTTGTCAAGAAGTTCGCTCCGGAGGTGGCTCAGGGCCGCAGCGATGAAGAAATCCTGGCACTCCGCACAGACCCGAAGATCGGCCCTGCGCTGAACGAACGCATGGTCAACGCCTATGGGGACGCCAACACGCGCTTCCTGAATGAGAACGGTGTGGAAAACGTGGGCGCTGGGGAACGATACCTAGCCCACTTCGCAGGCCCGGCCGGAGCCCTCAGCGTGCTCCAGGCTGACCCTTCCACTCCGGTCTCATCCATCCTGTCCCCGGAAGCCGTCCAGGCCAACTCATTCCTCCGCGGCATGACGGCTGGTGGCTTGCGGAATTGGGCCGCCGCCAAGATGGCGAGAGAGGGTGGAGAGACCCAAGGCGCGCAGCCGCAGCGCGTTCAGGTCGCGGACGCCTCGGGCGGCATGCCGGCGGGCGCGTTCGTCGTTCCAAAGGCGCAGGAGGCGACAGCCGAGCAGCGGGACTACAACCTCGCCAAGGAACAGGGGTTCCAGGGGTCCTTCATGGACTACCAGACGCAGTTGAAGCGGGCCGGCAGGGCGGAAACCAACATCGACCTGAAGGGGGAGGGCGAGGAGTCGAAGACGGTTGGGAAGTTCTACGGCGAGCAGTTCGGCGAAATCCAGAAATCCGGGATCGTCGCTCAGAACAGCCTCAACAACCTCGACCGACTGTCCAACCTGCTGGAGCAGGTGAACACCGGCAAGGGGGCCGCCACGACGCTGGAGGTGAAGCGCTTGGCGAAGGGTGCCGGCGTTGACCTGGAGAAATACGGCATTCGGGATGACGTCGCCCCGGCGGAAGCGGCTCAGGCGCTCTCGGGCGAAATTGCGCTCCAGCTTCGAAACCCGGCTGGCGGCGCGGGCATGCCGGGGGCGATGTCGGACGCTGATCGCGAGTTCCTGCGCTCCATGACGCCGGGCATCGAAACGACGCCGGAAGGCCGCCGCCTGATGGTGGAGACGAGCCGGCGCGTTAACCAGCGCCATATCGAGGTGGCGCGGATGGCGCGGGAGTACCGTGCCAAAAGCGGGAAGCTGGATGAAGGCTTCTTCGACCAGCTCCAGCGGAACAGCGAAGAGAACCCCCTCTTCCGCGACCTCGTGCAGAGCATGCCGGACCCGTCGAAGTGGCAGGCCGTGCCGATCCCGAATGACCTCCGCCCCCCCAGCGCAGGGGGGCAGCCGGGGGCGGCGCAGCCGGGCAATCCGTACAGCGGCATGAACGAAGATCAGCTTCGAAATGAACTCAGAGCACGGGG
Source organism: Azospirillum sp. UENF 312511 (assembly GCF_058780635.1). Lineage (NCBI taxonomy): Bacteria > Pseudomonadati > Pseudomonadota > Alphaproteobacteria > Rhodospirillales > Azospirillaceae > Azospirillum > Azospirillum sp. UENF 312511. Next base: position 277,048 of record NZ_JBSNCG010000005.1, read on the forward strand.
GCTTCTGAAATGAGCGATGATCTGCTGATCCAAGAGGCGCGGCGGCGGGGCATTCTCCCCGCCGAGCCGGCCCCGGTCCAACCCGCCGCGACGGGCGACATGGGGGATGACGACATGCTGCTGGCCGAAGCCCGGCGGCGCGGGATCATCCCGGCGGAAGAGCCAAGCCCCGTCCGGCGGCTTCTGTCCGCCGCTGGCGACGTGGCGTCGAGCGCCTACCAAGGCGCCAAGGATTTCGTGACCGGCGACGACCGGCGCGAGTTCGATATCCCGGAAGTGCCCGGCCAACTTGTCCCCGGCTTTGGCGAGATCAAGTCGAAGATGGCGCTTGGCCAGTCCCCGGAAGCCCAGGCCGACATCTTCCGCGAGGCGTTCCCGAAAGCCCCCGTCCGGCAGGACAAGTTCGGGAACTACATGGCCAACCTGGACGGCAAGGACTACTACCTCAACCGCCCCGGCTTGTCGGGGCAGGACGTGGACGACTTCACCACGCAGGCCATCATGATGGCGCCGTTCGTCGGCGGCGGGGCCAGGATCGGCGCGGCAGTCGGCGGGGTCATAGGGCGTATTGCCGGCGCGGGCGCGGGCGGGGGCGCGGCGTCCATTGTGCAGGACCATGCGGCCCGCGAAGCGGGTTCAGAGCAGCCCGTCAGCCTGCCGCGGGCAGCAGGCAACGCCCTTACGGCGGGGATATTCGAAGGCGGCGCTCCGTTGGTGTCTGCTATCTTCCGCCGGATGTTTCCGAACCCGGCGCTCGTAGACCAGGCGACGGGCGTACTCACCGATGCGGGCAAGGCTGTCCTGGTGAAGGCCGGCATAGACCCGGCGGCGGTCACGGACGACTTCGCCCGCGAGTTCGCCAAGCTGGCCAAGGGCGCGGCGCGACCGAGCGACGCGGCGGTGGCGGCGTCGGGCCAGAGCCTTCCTGTGCCGGTGCCGATGACGCGGGGCGACGTTTCGCGCATGGCCAGTGACCAGATGTTCGAGAACCTTGCCGAGAAGGGCACCTACGGCAGGGTGCCGGAAACCGTCATGCGCAGCACCCGAGACGCTCAGCAGGACGCACTTCGGGCCAACATCCCGGCCATTCAATCCCGCCTCGCCGGTGGCCAGCCGAACATCACCGCGCCGGGTGAGGCTGGGGCAATCCTCCAAAGCTCCCTGGACGATATGGCCAGGGCAGGGAAGGCGGAGGTGAATGCGGCCTATGACGCTGCCCGTGCCGCGCCCGCGGGGCTGCCTCAGCAGGAGGTGCAGGGGCTTCGCTACTTCGTTGGGGCCGGCGACGTGGCGGAGCGCTTGCCCTTCGCGCCGAAGGCCCAGGCGCGGCTTGACGCGCTGGACAAGATCACCGAAGGGGCCGAAGGCTCCGTTCTCGTCCGCAACCTGTTCGACTGGCGCCGGACCACCACGACGTTGGCCAGGGAGTCCGCCGATCCGACCGAAGGCGCGGCGCTGCGGGAGATGGTGAAGCGTTTCGATGAAGCGGTTCCGGAGATGGTGAAGCGGGGCCTGATGGACGGCGATCAGCAGGCGGTGGACCTGTGGACGACCGCGATCAAGGCCCGAAAGGAATGGGCGTCGAAGTTCCAGGGGGACGACCTGATCGAGGGGCTTCTTGAGCGCGAACCACGCTCCGGACGGCTTCAACTGAAGGTGTCTCCGGAGCAGGCGTCCAACTTCGTTTTCGGCCTGTCTGACACCGGGTTCGTGAACAAGGGCAACCTGTTCCGGGATCTGCGGCGGGTGCGGGAGCTGGTGGGGGAGGGCAGCCCCGAATGGAACGCGCTCCGGGAGGAGGCATTCCTTCGCCTCGCCAAGGCGGCGGAAGGGCCGTATTCACGCAGCGTGGACACGCGCGAGTTCTCGGGGGCCAAGTTCGCATCGGCTCTGGACGTGGCCATGAAACGGAACCCGGAACTGATGCGGTCTCTGTTTAGCACCGAAGAGTTGGCTCTGCTCCAGCAGTTCAAGAACGTGGCGCTGCGCACCACCACCGTCACGCGTGGCGGCGACAACTTCTCGAACACGACGCCGGCGGCAGCCAACATCGTGCAGAAGATGGCCGGGGCCGGGTTCGTCGGGGACAAGGCAAAGGCAGCGCTGCTGGCCGTGATCCCTGGAGCCTCGAACCTGATCTACGGGGTCAAGGCGGTCGGCGCGGCGGGCGGCGGCGTGGCCAAGCGGCAGGTTCCGCCGGGGCTGGTCGGAGCGGTCGGGGCTGCCGGGTACGGAGCTATCACGAACTAGCGGTAGTCGAGCCAGTAGCCATAGGTTAGGCGGTGCCAAAGCAGGACGCAGAAAACCCCGCAGAGGAACCCGACTCCAAACTCCCATGGGAGCAGCTTGGCAGCTACACCGAGGCCAACCAGCAAGAGCAGAAAAACAATCACGGCCAGAACCTTGCGCCACACCGGCGTCGGCTTCACCGCCTTAAGCTCCAACTCCGGACCCATCGCATTCCTCCGCCAACGGCGTATGGAGGCTACCACGCCCTATCGGAGGATGGCGAGCCTGAGTCGCATCAAAAGGGCAGGCCGGTGATGCCCGCCACATGCGCCATGAGCTTCCCAATGAGAAACCACATGATGGCGTATGGGATGAGGAGGCCGGAAAGCAAAGCGAGGTTAATAGCCAACATAGCTGCCGCGCGCCACCCGCTAGCTTGGCGCACTTCTATGCAGCATTCGGCGGCAAAGTAGAACGGGTAGAACATAAACACAAATATCCCCCGCGCAATAGGTGCTGGGTTCTTCCAAATATACAGAAAAACACGCTTGAGCCATCCGATCAGCTCGGCGGTCGCCTGAAATACTTCCGCCGAAACCTTCGCAAGCACGTAGAAGATGAGCCATAAAATAGCCAAGCCAATGGCGATGCCAACCGCCCATTGAATTGCTCCGATGACCGCCGCCGCCCCGAACCAGAGCGTCATCAGGATAAGGAAAAGCAGGATATTCATAGGGCCCCCCTCAACCCCCGGCAGCGTACCTGAAGCGCTGCCGGGAGTCGATGGGATGGAAGGCCGCCCTTCATCCACGCAACTGAGGCCGCTCCATCCGGGGCGGCTTTCTTCTTTATGGGAGCACGGAATGCCCAGGTTCACGATGCCGTTCGCGACGGCGTTTGATGGCAACGGCCGACCGATGGCCGGGGCCAAGCTCTTCTTCTACGAGGCCGGCACGACCACGCCGCTGAGCACCTATGCCGACGCAGCTCTCACCGTGGCGAACACGAACCCGGTGGTGGCGGATGCCGCGGGCCGGTGGCCGGCGATCTGGCTGGGGAACGAGGCGTACAAGGCGGTGCTGAAGACGGCTGGCGACGCCACGGTGTGGACCGCCGATGACGTGCGCGTTGCCGATCCCGAGATAGCCGCGTCGGAGGAGGTGGCAGGCCTCGCGTCCATTGCCACGCAGTACGAGGTTGAGGCAGGTAGCGATGACGCCAAGATCGTCACCCCGAAGAAGCTGCGGTTCGGCTTCTCGATCAGCCTTGGCGCCAACGGGCACATAGCGTTCCCGAGTTGGCTCGGCGGCCTGATCCTGCAATGGGGGCAGGGGGAAAGCGCCGCGGGAGCCAACACGGTGGTGACCTTCCAACTCCCCTTCCCCAACGACTGCTACCAAGTCGTCGCATCCGGAGCACAGGGGGCGGCTGGCGTGCAGTCGTACGTAACAATCAACGCAACAAGCAAAACGGATTTTACCTGCAACTGCTTCCGCGCAGGTTCGGGATCGGCTCCTGTTCTGGACCCAACAGCAGGCGGGACGTTCGTGTCATACATTGCCGTGGGGAACTGAGCCAGAGACCGCGACAAAACTCCACCCCCCATCCCACAGGCCCGCCCCTCCGGCGGGCCTTTCGCATTTCTGGAGGACCCCATGACCAACGTGCCTTCCGGCGCGACGGTGACGCTTGCCCTGTTGCAGCGCCTGTTCCCTACTGGCCGGGATCTTCCGGTCTTTGCCGCGGCCATGGCCGAACGCCTGCCGCCTGCCGGGATCAACACACCGCAGCGGGTGGCGGCCTTCCTGTCCCAGGTGGGGCATGAGAGCGGCGGCCTGCGTGTGTGGAGAGAGAACCTAAACTACTCGGCGGACGGGCTGCGCAAGACGTGGCCCCAGCGCTTCCGAGATGCGGCGACGGCACAAGCCTATGCCCGCCAGCCGGAGCGCATCGCCAACCGGGTCTACGCTGACCGCATGGGTAACGGGCCGGAGGCGAGCGGCGACGGCTGGCGGTTCCGGGGCAGGGGGCTGATCCAGCTTACCGGGCGGGACAACTACCAGCGCTGCGCCACGTGGGCAGGGAAGCCTCTAGAGGCCATGCCGTCGTGGCTGGAGACGCCAGACGGTGCCGTGGCCTCCGCCGTGTGGTTCTGGACCGTGAACGGCCTCAACCGGCTGGCCGATGCTGGAGACCTGGAAGCGATCACCCGGCGCATCAACGGAGGCCTGAACGGGCAGGATGACCGCGCGTTCCGGTATGCCTTCGCGGCAGAAGAACTGGGGGTTTCTCTCACTTCTGTCGCATAGACAGTGACGCGACTTACTCATGGTGGTATAGTGGTGCCGGTCGGGTGTGCGACCACCCGGCCGCTAGACCAACCGAAGGAGACGCTTCGATGACCAGCACCAAGAGCAATCATACCACCAGCGATGAGCGTATCCAACCGTCCGACGCGGAAGTCCTGGAGATCATCAACACGCTGGTCAAAGACGCCATTGCCGTAGGATCGCTGTCGGCGCACGTTGCGGCAGCAGTTTTGCACCGCGTGGCGGTTTGGCATGGGGCGCCGCGTTCGGCGGAGGGCTGACCCATGACCGGCAAGCAAACACTGCCGGAACAGGCCGCCAGCGTGGAAGCTGGAACTAAGCCAGACGCTCGGGCGGCAGCTATCGAGATCGCCAAGTTCCTTCAACCCGGCAGGCTCTACACCGCCGAACAGATGGCCGAAGGCATCAACGCGGCCGGTCGCGCTCTCGCGGCAAAGGAGGGGTGAGAGATGGACGATTTGAGAGACGCCATTCTTAGGCTAGTGAGAGATACGAATGAGCAACCTCATGACCCAAAGGTTCTTATCTTAGGGAAAGAGGAATTCGACAACAAAGAACTTCTAAGCTTAGCGAGGCGTATGCATCCGGGAGTTACGATCATCCGAGAGAAGCCAATTCCGACACGCTGAACGAAATGTTCACCACCACCCCAGCCCGCCCGGCACCCCGCCCGGCGGGCTTTCTTTTTGCCGAAAGGACCCGCCATGACCTTCCGCATGTCATCCATCATCCCGGCTCGCAAGGTGTGGGCCGGTGGTCTTGCCGGCGTCGCCGCAGCGGTGATTGCCTCGCTCCTGCGCCAGTATGCCGACGTGGACATTCCCGCCGACGTGATCGGCTACATCATCGCTGGGATCGTGCCGAGCGTCGCCTACCTCGTGCCGCCCGCCGCCCGCGACGTGATCGTGAAAGCGGATGAGGTGGCGAGGCAGGTGGGGCAGGGCGCCCCGTGAGACGGGTGGGGCCGCCCCGGTCAGGAAGCGGCCCCGCCTGACGATGACTGCGCTTCTCACCCGGTGTGCCCATCACCTATCGGCAGCAGGCGGAGTCGAACCCTGTTATCTGCGCAGCCAACCTGAACCGACCCGGCATCACCACTCGCTTCCCATCCTGGCTTGGCTCTGGCTTCGGTGGTACTCGCGCTGTCCGGCGCTCCCACTCCCTGCCATCACCTCACAGGCCGTAGCCTTGTCCGTGTGCCGGGTCGATCTGTATGCGACGGCCGGGCGGGACTCGAACCCGCACTTCCGTAGCTTCGTCAGCCTGCCGGCGGTCGATCCAATCGAACCTGCCGGCCGTCGCAATTCATGCAGCGTGCCGGGCTTGATACCGGCTGGGGGCCGTCCCTCCGACCGTTGCTCCGAGAACCCCGCGATCCGACAAGCGTCGTAGCCAGAACTCGGCGGTCAACTCACCCAACGCCCCCGTGTGAGTCCTCTCCTGCGTGTCCTTCCACGCCGACGCCGCAACTCTGTGCCCCATGCGAGGCGAATAGGCGGCGGGATACGAGCCTCCCGCCAAGGCGTCTCTCGGGTCCCGCGGCAAGAGGTCCAGGACATTCCGCGTCGCCAAGATATTCGATGCCCCGAAGGGCGAAACTGGAGCGGTCCGCGGGGATCGAACCCGCCTCATGAGCTTGGAAGGCTCAGGCCCAGCCACTAGACCAGGACCGCGTTTGCCAGCTTCCCACGGCCTCAGCCGACCCGTGGACCACGCTCACCAGTCTGGTGAGGATGCTGGCGTGGCGCGGAACGGGGACCGAAGTCCCCGCCCGGAATGGCCCGGCATTCAGCCCCTTGTATGGGGGGCTTACTTCCCGGTTTCGTCTGCCTCTGCCGCGCTTCCCTCAGAAGCCTTTCGGTCCCGTCCACACCGGCAGTCCGCTTGGCTGTGTCTCGGACCACGGAACCCGCCAAGCGATCCCGTGGAACTCCCCCAGTATACAGCCTCTCAGACTCGGTGTCACGACCCAGACGCATCGGGGACGCAAACAAAGCGAATTGATGAGTTGATTTTCTTCGCTTCGGCTCCGGCATTTTCACAAGCAATTCGGTCACGGAAAGCCGCCGTAGTCATTGGCTGATGACCGTACATGCTGATGAGGATGAGTATCCAAGTCACTTCTCCCCCTCCTTCTGCGCCAGGGCGGCGCGGCCCGCTGGTGTCATGATATCAGGGCCCGGATGTCGCGTGCCGCATCAGCGCAGCCGTACCGGTCGGCGATCTGCGCGGCCTTCTCGAAGGCGTCGTTGCGCCACGGCTTCGCATCTTCGCGTTCCCGGCGCAGGCGGAGCGTGCGTTGGTAATTCGCCTCGTCGTCAGGGGTCCACTCGCGTCTCATCATCCTTCCTCCTCTTCCCCCGCTGCCCGGATGGCGGATGCGATAGCTTTCCAGTTCGGCAGTACGCTGCGCCCGATGGGCTCGAAGTGATCCGCGAGGGTGGAATACAGCGCCTTGTCCGCAGCGCTCACCTTAGCAGCCGGCATGTGAAGGAGCACTTCCAGTCGCTCGAACAAGCCGGCCAAGCGCCCCCTCTCTGCCAGCCTTCCGCGCTCCTCTGCGGCCAGTTCGGCGGAGCGGATGGCGGCGGTGATGGCTTCCCGCATCTCCACCGAGGGGGACTCATGGAACACGTCCGGCGGCAGGATTTCCTCTGCCCTCTGCTCAGGCGTAAGGTCAGCCATTGGCGGCCTCCAAAACAGTCTGCGGCGTGAACTTGCGATTTCCGAAACCCGTGCGGATGCCGCGGCGAAGGCAGCCTCGCGCCGCCGAACGCCATTCCCGCTTCACCTCTTCACGGATCATGGTCCAGCGCCAGCCGCCGCGCTCGCTGTACATCTGAGCCGCCGTCCCTTCGACCAGCAAGGCCCATGGCAGGTTCACCGGGGAGCAAGGGCGAGGTTCAGCCATTGGCGGCCTCCACCTCAGCGACAAGCGCGCGGAGCATGGCGCGGAAGTCGTCAGCAGACGGCGCATATTCCTCCCGCCACGCGACCGCCGCCAGCATCCCCGGTGTCGGGTCGGTGGTGAGTATGGCGGTCATCGGCTGGACTCCGTTGGTATGGCGGCATTGTAAGCCTCGCGAGCGGCCTTGAAATCCGAAGGGCCGAACCAATCGACGATCCGCTCCCGCATGACGCTGAAGACTTCTTCGGCCAGCAATTCAGCCGGCCCACCAACGGCGAACGGCTTCAGCGCCTCTTGCTGCTTCTCGACCAGGGACAGCAGGGCGGACACGTCGGCGTAGAACTGCGACTTGTCGAGGCGAGCTTCCGGATACGGCGTGCCATCGCCGAACAGCCCTTCGGCTCTCCAGCGGGTCAGGCGCTCCAGAGCTTCACGGTGGGTGGTCATCGTGTGGTGTCTCCTGTAAGCCGCTGGTGTCCGCTGGGGGCCAGCCGTGGAGGGGGAGGAGGTCAGGCGGCGGCTTCGCTCTTGCGCCGGGCGACGACTTCCGCATCGTAATCCCGCGGGGCATCGCCACCTTCGACGGGCGGTGCGCCGTTTCGCGCGCGCACCTCGTTCAGCGTCGGCGGCGTGTAGCCGGTGATCCGGGCCGAAACGACCATCTTGCGGATGCGCTCATCCCAATCGTAGCCGTCGGCGTGATCGTCCACGGTCAGCTCCTCGCCGTCCGGAGAGGTCAGGATGACGGAGCCGTTCATGGCGATTTCGTCGGCGATCTGGTTGATAGCGGTGTCGATCACCTCCCAGCCGATGCAGTTGCCGCCGACTTCCTTGTTGAAGACCTTCCGGTTGTCCCAGAGTTGAAGCACCACTTCGACGTGATGCTTGCCCCACGCCCTGTTGGGGCCGTTGATGTCGATGATTTCGGCCATGTGTCTGTCTCCGGGTTAGCCGCTGGGGGATCGGGGTTCCAGCCGCAACGTTGTCTTGAAGAGGGGCGGTCAGGCGGCTTCCCTGAGCTTTTCCAGATGGCTCGCCACCTCGCCCGGTTCGGCCATGCGCCACGCCTCCACGCCGAACCCGCGCGCCAGACGGCGGAACTTCTCGGCGGTTGCGACGCGAAGATTGCCTTTCCCGAACTGCCGACCATCCGGCGTGACCCACTGGCGGGTGAAGAACACGCGCGTCGGGAAGCGGCCCGGCTTGTGGACGCTGACGACGGTCAGGATCATTTCGCCCATCGCGTCGGCAACCTCGTCCACGTCGGGAACCTCGAAGGCCGGGACGTAGACGGCGCGTAGGCCCGGTTTCCACGTCAGCGACTTCCCGATGCCGTCCTCGTCCATGAAGCTGTGCAGGTCCCGGACGAACGGGTAGGCGACGCGGAAAGTCTGCCCTTCGGCCAGGGCGCTCGCTTCGGTGTGCGTGGTGTCGGTCATAGAGCGCAGTCCTTCAGGTCGAAGACAAGGCCGATGCAGTAGACCTCTCCATCCTCGCGGATGGTGAAAACCTCATGCGGGAGATCGGTCTTCATGATCCAAGAAGTCTGCGTCCAATCCGGACACCAAACCGCCTCGACCTTGCTGGCCTTGGCCTGGAGCTTGGCGAAGTAGGGGCAGGCGCCATCCTCGCATTCGTTCTCCAGCAAGCCGTCCTTGGTGAAGTAAGCCTCGCCACCGTCGTAGGCGCCAACCTCATCAAGAACCGCGCCGCGAAACTCCATCAGGTCATCGCTCGCGCCGAACACGGCGACCAGCCCGGCGGCCTTCATCCGGGCGAAAAGCTCCTTGCTGCCTTCCTTGCCGTACTCGTTTCCGTCCAGAGCGGCGGCGGCTTCCTGCATCGTGATCATGGGTGTGGTGTCCATTGGGGGGGCCTCGTGGGGGTTTAGGCGAACCGTCAATGATCGTTTGACGGTTCAGCAGCGGGCGGCGAGTGCAGCGACGCGCTTCCCGAAGGACGGCGTGGCGCGCTTCTTCACGACCACGGCGGCGCGCTCCTGGTAAGCCTGCTGAGAGGCCAGGGCGACGCGGACAGCGCGGTCGGCGTCCACGTAGCGCGCCTTCACCTTCCAAGCCTTCTCGTTCGCCTTCAGTCGCTCGGGGCTGTTGGGGAGCTTGTCCGCGATACCGGCCAGCCGGACGAACTCCGCAAGCAACTCATCAGCTTTGCTTTCAAGTTCGGCGATCTGCGCGGGCATCGCGTCCACGATCCGCTGCGCCACTTCCGGCTTCACCGTGCGGGCATTACGGCGGGCGGCTTCCAGGGCACTCGGGCAGGCGGTGCGGTCTTCGATCATGGTTTGCTCTGTCGTAACCGATATCGCATTGCCTTTGTAAGCGATATCGGTTACCTTGTCAATAAGCGATATCGCTTTGGAGGCGAGGTTGACGAGGTTTCCGATATCGGCAACAAAGGCGCCCATGGGGCGACCGAAGATGGATGTGAAGCCCACGGTGGTTCGGCTCCCGGACGGGATTGCCGAGCGCATTGATGAGGTGGCTGGAAAGAACCGACGCGCGGAGTTCATCCGCGAGGCGGTGGAAGAAAAGCTCGCGCGCGTCGAGCGAAGATCCAAAAGAACGGCCGCCTCCTCCCCGGACACACCGAAAGGAGGGGAGTGATGGAAACCAGATGCCTTCCGGGTTGGTGCAGCGGAAAGCCCGAAGAGCCGGGCCTGTACGTCGGCTTCTCCGACCTGTGCGAGCGCAGCGACGAAGCCAGCCTCTACGAGTGGGACGGGAAGCTCTGGCAGCACTGTTGGACCGGCCTCTACGATGGAGCCGTGACGCACTGGATGCCGACTAACTTTCCCTACAAGGAAACGGTCTCCACGGTCTCGGGAGGGGAGAATGGGAATGGCTAAGCTGGTGGTCGGGCAGAAGCTCTTGCTCGAATGGTACGGGCGAGACATCGACGTGACCGTGGAGAAGGTCGGCAGGAAGTACGCGACCATCGTGAACCCGGAAGCCCTCTACGAACCGCTGCGTCTCGATATGTCGGATATGTACGCGACGTGGACAAATGGGAGAGGGGGCTGGAGGTGCTACCTGAACTCCGATGATCGCGACGCCGTGAAGGAGGCGAACCGGCGGCGCATGATCGACTTTGATGCGTGGGATAAGTTCCGGAGAGCGTTTCCGCATAGCAAGCCAGAAGCCGCCACCGCTGATCGCATCTACGAGGCCGCTGCCCTTCTCGGCATCTCCATGCCTGAGCGGTCGGGCGCCCCGGACAAGGGAGGGGAGAATGCGCGCTGACGAGATCGTTGCGGGGCGTGTCTACAAGGACCGGGACGAGATCGGCGTCTACGTCGTGTCGGTCACTCCAGCCGAAGGCCGGAAGATGCCCCGCGTGACGTGGCGTCGACCCGGCGGGTTTGCCACCGATCTGGTCACGGACACGATGACGAAGTTCCTTGCTCGCGGCATCCGGGCGACGAAGGACCAGAGCGTGCGGAAAGCGCCGCACCTGCCCAACAGCGGCATGGCTGCGGGCGCCCCGGACAGCAAGGGAGACGGCAATGGCTGACAAGCCCCTACAGGTCGGCGACCGAGTGAAGCTGGACCCGGCCCATGCTGAAGGGTGGCTCCAGCCGCTCCGGAAGTTCGCGGAAGAGGGACGGATGGGGACGGTGACGACAACCACCGTTCTCGGATTGAGAGGCGGTGGATACCAGCCGTTCGTCGAGTTCGACGTGAAGCGAAAGGGAGCAATGCCGGTGCGTCAGCGCTTTGATGGCGACCGGCGGATCATCCTCGTAGAGCGTCCAGCGGGGCCCCTGAAGGAAGGGACGGAGTAGCCATGGTCGCATTTTCCGCCATCAAGCCCGGCGACGTCCTCTACGACGTGAAGCGCCAGAAGATGGGCAACACCACCATGAGCCGCGCGGTGGTCTATGAGGTCCGCGTGATTGCCGTCCTCCCGGACACGGCCACCATCTCGTGGAACGGCAACCCGCCTCGTTCCGCTGGCCCTCGCACCATCGCCCGCCTGCGCCGCTCGAAGCCCGACATGTCCTGACCCTACTTCCCTCCCTCTCTCAAGAGGGGGAGGCTAGACCGCCTTCCGCTCCGACCCCATGCTGGCTATCAGCGTGGCGCGCGCTTCCATTACCGACGCTTCGTCGCCCGGCCCAGCTCTCCGGCCATGCCGAATTTCCCATCCGAGTATCGCATTGACCGTCAGGCTGGTTTCCTCACCGCCAGCCCTGACGGCATCGATCACGGGCGGCGTGCATCCGCCCGGCTCTCGGCGCCCGGCGTTGATCGCCTGGATAAGCTCTGCGTAGGTCATTCGCTCAAAGGCCCCTTGAAGCTCCCGCCGTGCCCTGGAGCGGGCTTTCCAGCGAACACGGTGTAGCCTGACTCGCGCAAATGCTCCACCAACTTCATGGCGAGCATGGTGACAGCGACGTCATCCGGCTTCCGGCTCGTCAGCATGCCGCGGTTCTGCTTCAGCACGAACTCCAAGGTCCACTGCACGTCAGGCCACGGGATCGCTCCGCCGCCCATCAGGGCAGGGGCAGCCCGCTCGGCCCAGCCGATGTACTGGCGCTTTATCTCCGGCCCGAGTTCGTTCCAAAGCTCCGAGCCGCCGGCCATTGCGACAGCGGCGTCCCAGATCGCGCGAGGGGGGTGTTCGTGCTTCATGGGGGAGATGGTGGCATGAGAACGGACGCGGAACAAGAGTGATCGCCCGTCCGCCCGTTCATTTGGCACGCATCAGGAACGCCATGTCACGCCATGGCGGAAAACATGAAGCGATACCCATTTAAAATCAAAGCCATGACTTTACCTGCCATGTAATCGCGCACTGTTTGCGGAACGACGATGCTGCGGATGTCCGGTCGAACCGGACCATCACGACGGCGGGTGCGCGGCGCACCGGATGCCCCGCCCCGCAGCGTTCCGCACACAGGAGCACCGGCCATGAGCATGACTCCGGCATCCCCCGCCGCCCCGAACCAGCCCGGCTTCCTCCAGACGGATGACGGCGTGCGGCTCTTCTACCGGGATTGGGGGGAGGGGAGGCCTGTTGTCTTCCTGTCCAGCTGGTCGCTGAACTCCGACTCCTGGGCCTACCAGATGCTGGCGCTGGCGGAGCGTGAGTGCCGCTGCGTGGCTTACGACCGCCGCGGCCATGGACGGTCGAGCGATCCGGGACGCGGCTTCGACTTCGACCGGCTGGCCGACGACCTCGCCGCCCTGCTCGACCGGCTGGACCTACGCGGCGTCACCTTGGTCGGCCATTCCATGTCCTGCGGCGAAATCATCCGCTATCTGAGCCGGCACGGCAGCGATCGTGTGTCCCGCGCCGTCCTGGTCGGCACGGTGACTCCGACCCTTGGGCGCACCGACGACGATCCGGACGGAATCGATCCCGCGGTCTTCGAGGCTTTCCGCTCGGAATGCCTGATGCGGGACTTCCCGAAATGGCTGGAGGACAACATTCGTCCCTTCCTGGCGGCGGACAGTTCGGCGGGCATGATGGAGTGGGTGAAGGCGATGGCCTTGCAGGCGTCGATGAAGGCGCTGCTGGACTGCCATCGGGCGACGACGTCCACCGACTTCCGGCGGGAGCTTCCGGGCATCGCCGTGCCGACCCTGCTGGTCCATGGCGACCTGGACGTCTCCAGCCCGCTCGGCATCACCGGGAGGAAGACCGCCGCGTTGATGCCGAACGCGACGCTGGCCGTCTACGAGGGGGCCCCGCACGGCCTGTTCCTGACGCACATGGACCGCTTCAACCGCGATCTCCTGGCTTTCCTGGATGCCCGGTAGGCGGCGCTGATACCATGGGTCTGCACAACAACGCGAACGCCGAGAGGAGTTTGAACCCATGACGCAGGCGGCGACCCGGCACCGTGCGCCCTCCCGGACCGTGCCGCGCCAGCCGGTCGGCGAGTTGCTGCGCGCATGGCGCAAGCGGCGCGGTTTCAGCCAGCTCGATCTCGCCTGCGAGGCCGACGTCTCGACCCGGCATGTCAGCTTCCTGGAAACGGGGCGGTCGCAGCCCAGCCGGACCATGCTGCTCCATCTGGCGGAACGGATGGACATTCCGCTCCGCGACCGCAACGCGCTGCTCGCTGCCGCGGGCTTCGCGCCGGTTTTTTCCGAACACCGGCTGGACGACCCGGAGATGCAGGCCGCCCGCCGGGCCGTCGACCTCGTGCTGACCGGGCACGAGCCTCACCCGGCGCTGGCCGTGGACCGGCATTGGACGCTGGTCGCGGCCAACCGGGCAATCGCCCCGCTGCTTGCCGGCGCCGCGCCGGATCTTCTCCAGCCGCCGGTCAATGTGCTGCGCCTCAGCCTCCACCCGTCCGGGCTGGCCCCGCGGATCGAGAACCTCGCCCAGTGGCGGGCCCACATCCTGCACCGTTTGACCCGCCAGATCGACGTCAGCGCCGATCCCGTGCTGACCGCGCTGCTCGACGAGCTGAAGGGTTACCCGGCGTCCGACGGACCCGCCTTCAACGCGTCGAACGGCCGGAGCGAACCGCTGCCGTCGCACGACGGCGTGGTGGTTCCCCTGCGGCTGCGGACGGAGGCCGGGACGCTCAGTTTCTTCAGCACCACGACGGTGTTCGGAACGGCGGTGGACGTCACCTTGTCCGAACTGGCCATCGAGGCCTTCTTCCCGACCGACAGCGCCACGGCGGACGTCATGCGGCAGGCGCTTGCCCGGTCTCGACCGTCGCTTGACCACGCGAAACATCCGTGATCATGCGGACGGCATCGTCCAACTGCCCGCAGGGGATTGTGATCCGGAGCAGGACGCCGTCGGGCGTGAAGCCGTTGGTCTCGGCAAGCGCCGCGGGGAAGGCGCCAAGCCCGGCCCTGATCCTGGCCTCGTCGGCGAAGGCGCAGGCGACGAACAGGGTGGCGAAGGCGATGATCGGCTGGCGTTCGGCGGCCTGGAGACAGGCCGCCGCGGTGCCGCCATAGGCGCGCATCAACCCGCCCGCACCGAGAAGAATGCCGCCGAACCAGCGGCTGACCACCACCGCCACCCGATCCAGGCTCTGGCCGTCTATGGCCTGGAGGATCGGGCGCCCCGCCGTTCCCCCGGGCTCGCCGTCATCGTTGGACCGGTAGAGGTCGCCGATCCGGAAGGCCCAGCAATTGTGACCGGCATCCCGCTGGCTGAGCGCGGCGATGAACTCTCGCGCCTCCTCCTCGCTGTTGACCGGACCCGCCGCGGCCAGGAAGCGGCTTTTCTTGATGTCCTGCTCGAACCGCTCGTTCTTCTTAAGGGTGAACATTGCCTTTTGCCGCCATCATTCCCGCACGGTACGGAGGCCGACGCTTCCATGTGCCGATGGAACGTAGTCGTGCGATGGGGAAATTGCGACAACGTCACAGCGATACCGGCAACGACACGCGCAATGGAAAATGGCTCAGCCGTAGCGCCGCTCCAGCCAGCTGACCGCGAATGCGGTGATGGTGGTCGCCTCGACCATCGTGCTGGGCGCCTCCCCAACGGTTCCCCGCAGGCCGTGCCCGGTCGCGAGGAAGTCCGTGACGACGGTGGCAAAATAGGCCTCATCCGGGCCGGGAACGACCGGAAGCAATGTTTCAAACTCTTCAACCATCCGCCACCGGGTGCCCGATGCCGTGGCGAACGGCACCTCGCAGCGGCGGATGCGCTTTCGCGGAACATGGGCGAGATGCTCGGCGTGGTGGAGCAGGGTCATGGTGTCGAGCGGCGCCCCCACCATCAGGACCTTGCCCCCCGCGTCCACCAGCTTGGCCAGCGGCGAGCCGGGGCCGTAACCATAGTCCAGCGGATGGTCGGCCGTCAGCCAGTCCGCCCTCGCGCCGATCGCGGCCATGGACGCACCCGGATTGCCGCTCCGTCGGGCGCCTGGCCAAGTGCGGATGAATTCGGCCAGCACGCCGTTTTCCCGTGCCGCCCGTGACGCGGTTGGATGGAAGGGCGGCACATGGGCCCGCCATTCCTCGGCAACACGGCCGTTCCCATCCAGAAGCCCGTCGTAGCGGGCGTCCCAATCCGTGTAGGCGAGGATCGTGCCGTCCGGGCTCGAAGCATCGAGCAGGGCTCCGATCAAGGCATCCGGCCCGTTCAGAAGCGCTCCAACCCGGCTCATCGCCGCGTGGACCATGACGATGTCTCCCGGGCCGACGCCCAGACGTTCGACATCCTCGCGCAACGAGGCCCGCGTGTGAAAGGAGGGGTGGTTCGACATGTCGTACCCGCATTTGCACTGCCCGATCGGCTTGCGGCCACGCCGCCGTCTATGCGCGCTCCTGTGCCTCCATGGCCTTCAACGTGCGGTCGCGGGTGGCGATCAGGTGGTCGCGCATCGCCGCGGCGGCTCCCTCGGCGTCCCGGGCGCGCATCGCCTTGCAGATGGCGACATGCTCCTCCAGCGAGGGGTCGAAGGCGTTCGGCACCTTCTCGATCACCGCGTTCCGGCACCAGGCCACCGAATCCCGCAGCGTCGCCATGATGCGGGCCAGCCGCTGGTTGGGGCAGTGGGCGAGGACGAAGTCGTGGATGACCTCGTCCACTTCCTGAAGGCGGGCCTGCCGCTCCTCCTCCGGGGCGGGGCGGCCGGCGGCGATGTAGGCCTCGGTCATCGCCTCCACCTCCGCCGCCGGGGCGTGGGGGGTGGCCAGCTCCGTCACCAGCGGCTCCAGGGCGATGCGGAGCTGGAACACCTCCATCAGGGCGTTGCGGTCGATCTCCGCCACGAAGATGCCGCGCCGCGGGTAGATGTGGACCAGCCCATCCGCCTCCAGCCGCTTGGCGGCGTCGCGCAGCGGCGTGATGCTGATGTTCCACAACGCCTTGTACTGGTCCAGCATCAGCCGCGACCCCGGCGCCAGCCGGCCGGAGATGATCTCGCTCCGCAGCCGCTCGGTGACCTGCTCGCCGATGGAGGCCGTGTCGAGGGGACCGTTGCCGTCGAGCATGGAAGACCGTTCCTCAGTGAATCGCCGCAGACGGAGGCGCCGCGTCAGGTCCGACATTTTAACACCGCGCCTCCCCCGCCTTCAAATCCGCCTTCACGTCCGTGGAGCATCGGGGACCGTCACCGCGCCGTGAACCAGGCCAGCGGCGCCATCACCAGTTCCGGGAACAGCACCAGAAGGAACAGCACGGCGGTCTGCGCCAGCAGGAAGGGGCCGACGCCCTTCATCAGGTTCGACATCGACATGCGCCCGACGCCGCAGACCACGTTCAGCACCGTGCCGACCGGCGGGGTGATGAGGCCGATGGCGTTGTTCATGATGAAGAGGACACCGAAATAGACCGGGTCGATGCCGGCCTGCTTGATGATCGGCATCAGCACCGGGACCATCAGCAGGATGGTCGGCGCGAAGTCCAGCGCCGTGCCGACGATCAGAACGATGACCATCAGCGCGAGCATCAGCAGAAGCCGGTTGTCCATCACCGGGGCCAGCAGATCGGCGAGCTGGGCCGGGATGTTGGACGCGGTGATCAGCCAGGCGGAGATGCCCGCCGCCGCCACCAGGAACATCACCACCGCCGTCGTCTTCGCCGCCGACAGCATCAGCCCGTACAGGTCGGCGATCTTCAGCTCGCGGTAGATGACCAGCCCGACGAACATGGCGTAGACCGCGGCGACCACCGCCGCTTCGGTCGGCGTGAAGACGCCGGTCTTCAGCCCGCCGATGATAACCACCGGAAGCAGCATCGCCCAGAAGGCCTCGGCGGTGAGCCGGAGCCGCTCGCGCAGCGGCACCTTGGGCGGCGTGGTCAGGATCTCGCGGCGGGCCAGCCACCACCAGGTGATCAGAAGCGCCACGCCCATCATGATTCCCGGCACGATGCCGGCCAGGAACAGCTTGGTGATGGAGACCTGCCCGGCGACGCCGTACAGGATCATGCCGATCGACGGCGGGATGACCGGCGCGATGATGCCGCCCGCCGCGATCAGCCCGCCAGAGCGGTGGATGTCGTAGCCCGCCTGCCGCATCATCGGCAGCAGGATGGAGGCGAGCGCCGCCGTGTCCGCCACCGCCGAGCCGGAGAGCGAGGCCATCAGGATCGCCGCGAACACCGCGACGAACCCCAGCCCGCCGCGCAGGTGGCCAACCCAGGCCATCGCCATGGCGATGATACGCCGCGACATGCCGCCGGCGTTCATGAACTCGCCGGCCAGCATGAAGAAGGGCACGGCGAGCAGCGGGAAGCTGTTGGCGCCGTCCCACATGCTCTGCACGACGATCTGAGGGTCGAGCATCCCCATGAAGGCCATCAGGGCGAGGCCGGAGACGATCAGCGCGAAGGCGATGGGAAGCCCCAGCGCCATCGCGCCCAGCAGGCTGCCGACGAAGATGAAGATGGTCACGGCGCCGTTTCCTTCAGCGTGTGCGGGCCTTTCAGCCGGTTCGGGTCCACCTCGCCCATGCCCTCCTCCTCGACCTGGATCAGCTCGTCGTCGCCGACCTTGCCGAGCGCCAGCCGGACGAGGTTCAGGATGCACATCAGCCCGATCACCCCGCCGGTCAGGTAGGTGACGCCAAAGACCCAGATCATCGACAGGCCGGTCACCGGGGCGTGGTTCGTCGCGTTCAGATCGTGCTGGAGCAGCGTGCCCTGGACGATGACCACGCAGCAGACCAGCATGATGACCTGATTGATCGCCCAGCAGACCTTCTTGCCGGCGCGCGGCAGCAGGCGGACCAGGGCATCCACGCCGAAATGTGCCCCTTCACGGAAGCCGATCACGGCGCCGATGAAGGTCATCCACACGAACAGGAAGCGCGGAAGCTCCTCCGACACGTCGATGCCGCTGTTGAAGACGGCGCGCAGCACGACGTTGCCGAACACCATGACCAGCATCGCGGCGATGCACACCACCAGGATGCCGTCGAGGATTCTGAAGAAGAGGGTGCCGTTCCACATCACGGATCTCCGGCGGGACGTCTCCAACCCGGTCACGCGCTGCGCGACCGCACGGTGTAGCGGGCGAGCTGGTCGGGATCGACCTCCACACCCAGGCCCGGCCCGCCGGGCACGGCGAGGCACCCGTCCACCAGCGTGAAATTGTCGACCAGCAGGTCGTCGCGCAGCGGGTTGTGGGTGCGGTCGAATTCCACCATCGGCTCGTTCTGCAACGGCACGCCGAGCGCCGTGTAGGGAACCAGCGGCGCCGTCGCCAGCGCCTGGAGCGCCGCGGCGAGCGCGATGCCGGACCCCCAGATGTGCGGGACGGTCATCACGCCGTGGGCGGTGGTCAGCGCCAGGATCTTCTGCCATTCGGTGAAGCCGCCGGCGCAGCACAGGTCCGGCTGGGCGATGTCGATGCAGCCCCCGGCCAGCAGCTCGCGGAAGCCGAAGCGGGTGTATTCGCACTCGCCGCCCGCGATGGGCACGTCGATGGAATCGCGCACGCGGCGGTAGCCCTGGCGGTCCTCCGGCGGCACCGGCTCCTCGAACCAGCGGACGTCGAACCGCTCCAGCGCCCGCCCGATCCGGATGGCGCCCGCCGTGTTGTAGGCGTGGTTGGCGTCGACCATGATCAGGGTGTCCGGCCCCAGCACGTCGCGGACCAGCGCCACCCGCTCGATGTCCTGGGCGATCGGCAGCAGGCCGATCTTGATCTTGATCGCCGGCAGCCCGGCCTCGCGGTAGCGCTGCGCCTCCTCGGCCAGCGCCGCCATCATGCGCGGCGTGTCGCGGAAACAGTCCGGGTAGTAGCAGCCGGTGCCGTAGGCCGCGACCTTGTCGCGGAAGGCGCCGCCCATCAGCGCGTGCACCGGCCGGTTCAGCGACTTGCCCCACAAGTCCCACAGCGCGATGTCGATGGCGCTCAGCGCCTCGATGTAGGTGCCCTTCTGGCCGAAGTCGCGGCAGAAGGAATAGAGATCCTCGAAGACCCGCACCGGCTGGTCGGCGCGGCGGCCGATCAGCCGGGGGGCCAGCACGTCGATGATGCAGCTTTCCGGCGGTTCCGCCGGTCCGTACTGCCCGCCCTCTCCCCAGCCGACCAGACCGTCGTCGGTAGTGATGCGGACCAGCAGGCTGTTGCGCTCCGGGAAAGCCGCCTGGGAGGAATAGAAGGTCTTCGCGTTCAGCGGAGTCTTCAGGACGAAGGTGTCGATCTTTTTGATGAGCATCGGGGTTCCCACGGGGAGATCGGGCGTCGGGCGGGCGCACGGCCCCACGGGCGGACTCGCGGCCCGCCCGTGGGGGACGGGACGTGCGTTACGGGTTGGCCTTGCGCAGCTGGGCGAGTTCGGATTGCAGCAGGGTCATCGTCTCGGCACCGATGGCCGCGGCGTGCTTCTCATAGACCGGCGCCACCTTCTGGAGCATCCGCTTGCGCTCCTCGGCGGACAGCTCGTTCACCTGCATGCCGAGGTCCTTCAGGCGGGCCAGCGACTTCTCCGACTGCTCGCGGTTCACCCGGCGCTCCTCGGCGCGGGCCACCGCGGCGCAGGACTGGAGCACGTCCCGCTCGGCCGACGACAGGCCGTCCCAGATCTTCTTGGAGTAGAGGATCACCGCCGGCGTGTAGGCGTGATTGGTGACCGACAGGTACTTCTGCGCCTCGTAGAACTTGCCGGTCTCGATGTTGGCGTAGGGGTTCTCCTGCCCGTCGACCGCGCGGGTTTCCAGCGCCGTGAACAGCTCGCTGAAGGCCATCGGGACGGCGTTGGCGCCCAGCGTGGAGAAGGTGTCCATGAACACCGGATTCTGCATCACGCGGATCTTGGTGCCGCCCAAATCCTCCCATTTCTGGATGGGCCGGCGGGAGTTGGTGAGGTTGCGGAACCCGTTCTCCCAATAGGCGAGATTGACCAGCCCGACGCCCTGGAGCTTTTCGGACAGCTGTTGGCCGACGGCGCCGTCGAGGATGCGGTCGGCCTCCTTCTCGTTCTCGAACAGGAAGGGCAGGTCGAAGACGCCCATGGCCGGCACCAGCGAGGCGAGCGGCGAGGTGGAGGCCACCACCATGTCCAGCGAGCCGCCGCGCACGAGCTGCACGGCTTGCATGTCGCTGCCCAGCGCGGCGTTCCAGAAGCTCTGGATCTTCATCTTGCCGGCGGACTTGTCGGCCGCGCAGGCGGTCAGCGCCGAAACCCCGGCGGCGAAGGGATGGTCCTGCGCGACGGCGGCCGAAAGGCGCATGGTGCGCTCCGCGGTCTGCGCCGTGGCCGGGACGGCGGCGAACAGTGCCGCCACGGCGACCGTCAGGACGATGGGCAGCTTATCGACGTTCATAGGGGCGCTCCTCCGATCCGCATTGTTCAGGGAGCCGGTTCTGTGCCGGTCCCGAAAGGTTGGTGACGCGCACAATGCCTGATGCATCAGGCATTATCAAGATCATTCGCGTGCGAAACCAATCTGTCGCGTCGCGGACGGGTGAGCCGCCGGAGGCGGGCATCGAAGGAGGGGCGCCCTTGGGCTTTGCGGAGTCCGGGCCGTCCGACGCCGTTCAAAGCCGATGCGGCGCGTCGGCGTCGGAAGGCGGATTGGAATCACGACGGCGCGTCGGCCGTCGACAGACGCGCGGATCGCTCAACGTCCGACAAGGACGAACATGGCGCGTGTGGACGGTGCTCTTGACCCGGTTCCCAGTTTGGAAAAGATGTCGATGCGGAGGGTGCTGCCCGACCGATCGCAATCGCCAGCCGGGGGCCCGGCTGCAAAGCAGCCTGTGCCTGATCCCCGAATTCTTGCGGTTTGCACCCCGCTCCCGCGCCTGTCCGCAGTGGCCGCGCCGGACACGGGAGCGCCGCCCACCGAAATCCTAGAAGGTGGGCGGAGAGTTGAGCCACAGGACCGCGGCCGGAACGGTCCCCGGATTGGCGTAGCCGTGAGGGATCTCGGACGCGAAGAACGCGGCATCCCCCGCGCTCATCCGGGTGGTCTCGTCGCCCAGGATCAGGTCGATCTCACCCGACAGCACATAGACGAACTCTTCGCCCGGATGGGTGATGCAGCCGTCGGAACGTCCCCCGACGGCCACATGATGGATGTTCACCTGAAAGGAACTGCCCGGGGCGAGCACGGACAGCGCTTCGAGCTGCACACCGTCCCGCCCGCGCAGCAAGCCGTCGGACAGGATGGGGCGATCCCCGTTGCGAACGATGATTGCCGGCTGGGCCCGCTCGGTCGGCAGCAGGTTTCCGATGTTGGTGTCGAGCGCCGTGGCGATCCTGTGCAGCGTGTTGAGCGACGGACGGGCCTTGCCCTTCTCGATCTTCGACAGCAGCGCCACCGAGCAGTCGCAGCTTTTCGCCAGGCTCGACAGGGTCATCTTGCGCGCCACGCGCAGCTCATGGAGCCGTCTGCCAAAATTTTCGGACAGAAATTCGTCCTGCATCATCCCCCGACTTTCACGCTCCGCGCAGTTTTTCCCGAAAACCGTGCCGAAACACTCCGGCGCCGTCTTCGAAGGCCGTCATCCTATCGTCCCGGACCAACCTCCGCCACAGTGATGGGGTGCCGGGAGGGTCCGTTCACAGGCTCTCGGCGCAGGCGAAAACGGCCTGCGCGAGCACATGGGCGCCCAGAACGATGTCGTCCGCCCGCGTGTCCTCCACCGGCGTGTGGCTCCGCCCGCCGATGCTCGGCACGAACAGCATCGCGGTGGGGACGCTCCGCGCCAGCACCATCGCGTCGTGGATCGCCCCGCTCGGCAATGGCATCGACCCGGCGCCGCGCGCGTCGGCGGCGTCGGCAATCAACCCCTGAAGCGTGGCGTCCAGCGACACCGGCGCCAGACGCCCGGCCTCCTCCAGCGAAACCCGCACTCCCTCCTGGCCGTCGAACTCGCCGACCAGCGCCGCCAGAGCGGCGCTCAAGCCGTCCAGCGCCACCGGGTCGAGGTCGCGGAATTCGAGCAGAAGCTCTCCCCGCTCGACGACGACGTTCACGGCGCCGGGCTGGAGCGACACCTTGCCCAGGTTCCACACGCTGTCCGCCGAACCGGTCTGGCGGAAACGGTGATGGCAGGCGTCGGCGAAGCGGTAAAGCAGGCGGGCGGCGTCGCGGCGCAGCGCGATCGGCGTCGTGCCCGCGTGGTCGGCGCGGCCGTCGAACCGCACGGCGTAGCGGCGCATGCCGAAGATCCCGGTGACCACGCCGATGGGGAGGCCGGCGGCCTCCAGCCGCGGACCCTGCTCGATGTGGGCCTCGAAGAAGGCGCGGTGCCGTTGCGGATCGAGGCGGATCGGCGGGGTGGCGTCCAGACCGGCGCTGGCCGCCTCCTCGGCGAATCCGGCCGGCAGGCCGGGGAGGTCGCCGCAGAAGGAGCGGCTGCCCAGGCAGCTCAGGAACCGGCCCTCCTCGTCGGAGAAGTCGATCAGGTCGATGCCGACCGGCGCGCCGGGGTGGGCCTCCATCCAGGCGCGGGCGATCTCCAGCCCGTAGGCGAGGCCGAGCGTGCCGTCCAGCCAGCCGCCGGTCGGCACGCTGTCGGAATGGGAACCGATCAGCACCGAACGGCCGGCGCCGGGGGCCGCGCCATACAGGTTGCCCAGCGCGTCGATGGTCGCCCCGAGACCGATCTTTTCCATTTCGCCAGCCAGCCAGCGGCGGGCCGCCAAGTCCGCCGGTGAGAGCGCGGGTCGGCAGACGCCGGACCCCACCGCGCCGAATCCCGCCAGGGTCCGCAGGGTCGCCAGAACGGCGTCGCCATTGACGTTGAGCATCGATCGGTATTCCCAGCGCCTCCGCCGCCGACGGACGGGACGCTTCACAAAGTTCGGAAGAGGGGAAACGGTGGAGAAGGGGCGGGGAGCGTGCAGGCACCGGGGCACCGGCGCCGCTCCCCGCCGCCGGTTTCGTCAGGTCCCGGTCTGGCCGGCCTTGCGCATGGCGAGGCCCGCCAGGAAATAGGTCACCGCGTAGACGATGACCCGGTACATGATCGCCGAACCGGGCGGGATGCACAGGAAGGACAGCCCGTCGCAGCCGCGCTTGCCGACCTCGTGCGCGATGCGGATCGACTCGTAGTCGGTCATGCCGATCGGTTCGGCCAGTTCGCCCAGGATGTCGCCCTCGGTCGGGCCGGCGCCGCCCAGAACGTCCATGTCGAAATGGGCGTAGACGCCGGCGGTGCCGTCGTAGGCGTGGCGCAGGTTGTCGATCACGCCCTGGATGCCCAGCTCCGTCCGGATCTTCCACATCGGCATGAAGCAGGCGCCGTTGCGCAGGTAGTGGCGGACAATCTCCGGATTCTCCAGCATGCCGCGCTCGCCGATCTCCACCAGATTGCGGATGGCGTAGCTCGGGCAGTCGCGGAACAGCTTGTCCTTCCAGTTGGTCGAACCGGCGACGTGGTCGTTCATGGTGGCCCAGTCGTAGGGCCAGCAGTCCCAGTGGGTGTCGAGGCTGATCATGCCGACCGGCCCCTTCACATGCTCGGCCACCGGCCGGCCGATCGCGTAGGAGGCGCAGGGAGAGTTCTGGCCGATGACGATCGGCACGGCGCCAGCGGCCAGCGCCGCCTTGACCTTGCGCTCGACGCCCTCCTGGGCTTCCAGGATGCGTTCGACCGTGCCCTCGTAGCTGGCTTCGAGGGGGATGTCGACGTCGCCGTAATCGACGACCTTCAGATGCTCGAAGATGTCGAGGTCGAAGTCCTGCACATAGCCGCCGCGGTAGCGGATCGACTGCTGGCGGACGCGGACGGTGGCGGCCAGCCATTCGGCCTTGTCGACGCCGCTGTACTTGGTTCCCCAGCCGGCGGCGAAGGGTGCGCCGATGATGACGGCGTCGGCGCCGGCCAGGTCCTCGTCCCGGATGGCGTAGGGGACGCCGAGGAAGGTCGGCATGTCCGCCTTGATGCGGGGAAAGTGGGTCGTGCGCCAGGTTTTGCCGGCCAGGGTATCCTGCCAGCTCGGGTAATGCGGCATGGACGCAGATGTCCTCTTCGGGGGGCTTCGGGCGACCGCGGCGGGGGAGGGGCGGCCGCGGCGGTTGCGCGGGGGCGGAGGGCCGGACGGACGGGGCCATCCGGCCGCGGGGATCACGGGGCCTGCTTGGGGAATTCGCGCAGGGCGGGCTCGTTCACGTAGCGGCCGCCGGTGATGTACTTGGCGGCGATCACGTCCCACTGGCCGGAGGTCAGCAGGTTGTCGAGCCCGACGTTGAGGACCGACTGCAGCTCGCTGTTGCCCTTGCGGACGGTCCAGGCGATTGGCAGGAAGTTCACCGGCCGGTCGTTGAACAGCATCTTCACGCCCGGCTGCTGCTCGGTGAAGCGGGTGGCGGTGAACAGATCCTCGAAGCTGGCGTCGGCGCGGCCGGCCGCCACCTCCATGAAGCCCGCGGTCAGGTTGCCGCCGGCCAGCGAGGTCATCTTGGCGTTGGGGATGGTGCGGCGCACGAAATCCTCGGCGGCCGTGCCCTGGACCACGGCGATCCGCACGTCCGGCTTGTTCATGTCGGCCAGCGACGCGAAGCGCGCCTCGTCGTTCTTCACCACGGCGACGCTGCCGAGATAGAAGATCGGCTTGGTGAAGTCGACGACGGTGGCGCGCTTGACGGTGGCGAAGGTCGCGCCGATGGACATGTCGAACTGGCCGGCCTGCAGCCCGGCGACGAAGTTCGCCCAGGTCGTCTCGATGAAGACCGGGCGGACGCCCATCTGCTCGGCGATGGCGCGCGCCGCGTCCACGTAGAAACCGGTCAGCTCGCCCGTCTTGGGGTCCTTGGCGGTTCCGGGCGGGGAGGGGATGTAGCCGATCTTCAGCTCGCCCTGCCGGACGATCTTCTCGACCTCGCCGGCGGCCTGGGCCTTGACGGCGCCGAAGGTCACCAGGGCGCCAACCACCAGCGACGAGATCAGCGTGCGGAATGCGGACATGTTCAGCCTCTTCAATGCAGGACGCGGGCAAGGAACGCGCGGGTCCTCGCGTTGTCCGGGTTGGTGAAAATCTTGCCTGGTGGTCCCTCTTCGACGATTCGGCCGCCTTCCATGAAGACGACCCGGCTCGCGACGTCGCGCGCGAAGCTCATTTCGTGGGTGACGATCACCATGGTCATGCCTTCGGCGGCGAGTTCGCGCATGGCGGTCAGCACCTCGCCGACCAGTTCGGGGTCGAGCGCCGAGGTCGGCTCGTCGAACAGCATCAGGCGCGGGCGCATCGCCAGGGCGCGGGCAATCGCGGCGCGCTGCTGCTGCCCGCCCGACAGCTTGGTCGGACGGACGTCGCGCTTGTCGGCCAGCCCGACCTTGGCGAGAAGCTGCTCGGCGTGGCGGACCGCTTCGTCGCGCGCGACGCCCTTGACCTGGATCGGCCCCTCAATGACGTTCTGGAGCGTCGTCATGTGGGGGAACAGGTTGAAGTTCTGGAAGACCATGCCCATTTCGGCGCGCAGCCGGTTGGTCTGGCGCTCGGTGGCCAGCCGCCTCTGGCCGTTGGCCTCGACGTAGCCGACAAGCTCGTCGCCGAAGCGGACCTCGCCTTCGTCGTAGCGTTCCAGAAAGTTGATGCATTTCAAAAGCGTGCTCTTGCCGGAGCCGCTGGGTCCGATGATCGCCACGACGTCGTGGGGCTGCACGTCGAGATCGATGCCGCTCAGGACGCGCGCGCTGCCGTAGCTCTTCCCGAGGTTGGTGATGCGCAGCATAGGGGAAACTCCACCGGAGGATCGTGCGAGGATCGGTCAGGCCCGCATCTTCAGGCGCCGTTCCAGGCGCTGCGACAACCAGATCCAGGGGTAGGTGATGATGAAGAAGAAGATCGCCAGGAACGTGTAGACCTCGAGCGGACGGTAGGTCGTGGCGATGAGGTTGTTCGATTCCTGGAGAAGTTCGTAGACAGCGATCATCGAGCCGAGCGTCGTCAGCTTCATCAGATTGGCGAATTCATTGATCAGCGGCGGGATCATCTTCTGCCCGGCCTGGGGCAGGATAATGCGGCGGAGCGCCGTGAAGTGATTCATGCCGATGGATTTGGCGGCGAGAAACTGGCCAGTGTCCACCGCGTTGATGCCGGCCCGCACGATCTCCGACACATAGGCTCCGGAATGGATGCCGAGGGCGATGATGATCGAGGTCATCGCGCTGAGCTGGTAGCCGAAGATGATCGGGAAGCAGTAGTAGAGCCAGACAATCTGCACGAGCGCCGGAGTCGCGCGAATCATCTCGACATAGATGGATGTGACGGATCTTATAAAGATGCCGGACGATTCTCGGCTCACACCGACCAAGAGACCGATGAACAAACCGATGGCGGACGACAGTAACGTTATCTGGAGTGTCGTGATGGCGCCGCGTGCAAAAATCGGCCAATACTCAAGTATTATGGCAAACTGCCATTCGTACCCCATCGCCGATGCCCCTGTTCATGGTCTGGCTTTGTCGCCGACCTAATTTTGAATGGCATTCAAAATGCTCGATTGATTTGGCACTGTCAATGGGGTTTCGCGATGCGCGGGGCATCGGTTCCGGGCTTTTGAAGCGCTCAATCAGAGGTGGTAAAATGGGCCAAGGATTTCTCTTGATGCCTTGGTGCGTGGAGGCGCCGCCCGAGCAATACGGGAGGGCCCGGTGCTCGGGACGGTTGCTCCCGTCGCGTTGGCGACCCGTTCAGGCCGTGCGGTGGCGGCGGGCGTTGGTAAGGATGTCGGTCCCCAGCGCCACCGCCAGGGCGACGGCGCCGCACAGGAAAACCGCGGCGTAGCTCCCCCCGCTGTGGGCGAAGAGGTAGGAGTAGCCGTAGCCGCTCAGCGCCTGGAACAGGGCGAAGGCGGTGGTCGCCCGGCTCCAGGCGGCACGCTGCTCCGACGGGCTGCGCGGCAGCAATTCATGGATGCGGCCGAGCACCAGGGGAACCACGCCCGGCGTCAGGGCGCCGAGGACGACCGTCGCGGCCCCGACCACCAGCGGCTGGCCGCTGACCGCCAGGGCGGCCACGGCGACCGCCTGGAGCAGCAGCGCGATGCGGTAGGCCGCCGCGTAGCCGATCCGGTCGGCCAGCGATCCGACGGCCACCGGCCCGGCCACCGATGCCGCACCGTAGAGGACCCAGCAGAGGGCGCCGACGTCCGGGCCATGGTTCAGGCCACGGGCGACATAATCGACCAGCAGCAGCATGACCGGCACCAGCCCCAGCGCGTTCAGCGCGTATTCGGCGTAGAGCGAGCGGAGGACGCGCCCCTCATGCCGCGGGGCATGCTCCACCGGCGGAGCGGCAACCGCCTGTGGTGGGGCCGACGCCGGCCAGCCGAACCAGGACAGGGCGGTCAGCAGCATCGACAGACCGCCGAGCCCCAGCCAGGTCTCGTGCAACCCCAGCCGCATCAGGGCCGGCACGGCGGTGCCCGAGGCGGCGATTCCCAGCCCGATGCCGAGGAAGATCATGCCGCTGACGAAGCCGCGCCGCGCCGCCGGGATGTGGGGCAGGATGCTGGTCGCGACCAGGACCATGATGGCGCCTCCGGCCAGACCCGAGACGAAGCGCCAGCCGAAGAACCAGCCGAGCGAGAGCGGATAGGCGCAGGCGATGAAGGCGAGGGAGGCCGTCAGCATCAGCACCCGCAGCAGGGCCCGGTTCGGCAACAGGCTGGCCAGCGGCCGGCCGAGCAGGGCGCCCGCCAGATAGCCGGCGAAGTTCGCCGCACCCAGCGTCACCGCGTCGGCGGCGGAGAACCAATGGGCCTCGATCAGCGACGGGACCAGCGGCGTGTAGGCGAAGCGCGCCAGCCCGACGGCGACGAGGCTTCCCGCCATGCCGGCGAGGGTCGCCATCCAGGCGGCGCCGTCGAGGCGGTCCATGGCCGCGGTTGCGGATGTCCTGTTCATGGGCGTGCGTCCCTGTTGCGGCTCCGCCGCGGCGGGCCGCCCGTTGACCGGGAGGAATGGGAAGGGGGGAGCCGGTGCGGCGGTCAGGAGTCCGGCATCGGCGGCAGTCCCAGGCTGGCCAGGGCGCCGCGCGCCGCCCCTTCCAGCAGGTCGCGCTCGGGGCGGATGCGGGCCAGGACGCGGATGCCCAGCAGGGTGGAGAAGAGCAGGCGCGCCGCGTCGTCGTCGGGGATGCCGGCCGGGATCGCGCCGCTCTGCCGCCCCTTGACGATGCAGCGGCGGAAGAAGTCCTCGATGGTCGTCAGTTCCGCGTTCAGGAAGTCGCGCAGGTCGGGGTTGTCCGGCCCGACCTCCAGCGCGGAGTTCACCAGCAGGCAGCCGCGCCGGCACCCGTCGCCGAGCGATCGCTCGATGCTTTCGCGCAGGAAGCCGGCGATGGCGGCGGCCGGCGATACCGTCGCCTCGTGCCGGGCGATACGGGCGCGCAGCGAACCGTCCAGGTAATGCTCCAGGGCGCGGCGGAACAGCGCCCGCTTGTCGCCGAAGGCGTTGTGCATGCTGGCGAGCGTCATGCGCATGCTGTCCGCCAGCTCGCGGGTGGAAGTCGCTTCGTACCCCTGGGTCCAGAAGCGGTCCACCGCCGCGTCCAGCACCGCCGTCTCATCGAACTTCCGCGGCCGAGCCATGGGTCCCGCCTTCCGAACCGGTGTTTTAGATCATGTGATCCAAAATACGCCGGGCGGGGTGGCGGTCAAGGGCTTTGCCATCGTGCGAACGCGGGACTGCCCTGCGCCGCCGTCGGGTCGCGACGTGCGGCGGGAGGGCAGACGCTTGGCCGCTCATGCGACGGCCATGGCGCATTGGACCGCCATTGCTCCCGAAGATTTCCATGATCAATAAGTTGATGATGTCGACGCATCAGCTTCTTGTCTTGTGGAAATTGCTCCATGCAAGACTTCGTACAGTATACGTCAAGCGGATCCAGCGTGGCGCAGCCCAATTGGTTGGCTACCATGGCATTGCGTGCCGTCGCCACTCTCGGGCGGCCGCTTTGCGCGCGTCGTCCTCCAGCGCTTGCCGGAGGTCGCGAGCCTGTCGGTCCTCTTGAAACATCAGACAGTTTGCGAAACCGTCGGTGCCACGCATGAAACCGAAGCCAAGGCATTTTGCCTCGGTCGGCGTTGGCCGTTTTTCCAACTCTGTTCGCGCATAGTCAGGGTAGGCCTCCGAGACAAAGTAGCGCAGTTCCGCATCGGAGAACTGAATGCTCGGGAGAGCGTCCTGAAGCAGTTTGTACTCGGCTGATTTTTCCCCTTTTTCTGTTACGTAAGCAATGGTTTTGGGGAGAAGCCGATTGATTGCGACCCCATCTTTCAGCTTATCAATGGAACGCACGAATATAATGCGCTCCATTTCGGCCGTGTTCATTCCCAATACAGAACGAAATTCATCATCGAGGTCCCAGCGGACGCGAGAGTTCCAATTCGAGGCTTTTGCGGCCTGTGCTACCGTCGCTTCAAGAATCTTCTGATTTTCCGGTGTTAGAGCGCCGTCCTGCTTAAGGTTAGCCACTCCCTGAGACGCAGTTACAAATTGGAACGCTTGGTCATATCCTGCGGTATGTTTTCGAAAAGTCTCGATGAGTGCGAGCTGCATCGGTAGATCGGTTCGCAGATTTTTTGCTCTTTCTTTAGAGTATTTGCGAAAATAGACCCAATCGTACCAAACGTCTCCGTCAGGCTCGCGGTTCTGATCTTTCAAGGCGCTTTCACTGTTCACATAGTACAGACTACGGTACTCGCCGGAGGTGTAGCCCTTGCCGGGTACGGTTTCCACGCACCCGGTCAAGACGAGCAAGATGAAAGCCATCAGGGCAGGGGATTGCATAAGCGTGCGCAAGTTGACCCTCCTGGCGATTGGCCGAGCGACTGCAAAATCACGCGATCTTTTTATCACGTTGCTTTTGCAAAAAAAGTGATCGTGCGCGCCACTTTACCGGGAGATGCATTGAGCAAGAAGCGCATTCCGTTGTCGCAATCCGCCGTGGCCGATAAAGCCCCCCGGCAAAAGCGCTGACTCACTGAGGGAGTGACCAAAACGCGCGAGCCATGACGAGATTTCCCATCCATGACGGGGAGGAGCGAGTACCGGCAGCGTTGCCGATCCGGCAAAGCCTGATCAGCCCTACGCAAGACCCTTTGGCGACAGGGCCTTAGCCCAATGGCGTCAGTTCGCCCAGCAGGGTCGGCAGCAGTTCGGCCACCGTGGGGTGGATGTGGACGGCGCGTTGCAGGGTGGGGTAGGGCGCCTTGGCGTACATCAGGTCGAGCACGGCGTGGATGGCCTCGTCGCCGCCGGGACCGAGGATGGCGGCACCCAGGATTTCCTGACTGTCGGCGTCGACGACGATCCGCATGAAGCCCTGCGTCTCGCCCTTCTCGACCGCGCGCCCGACGCGCGTCATCGGCCGCATGCCGACCAGCGCGCGCCGGCCGGAGCGGCGGACCGCCTCGTCGGTCATGCCGACGCGGGCGAGCGGCGGGTCGGTGTAGAGTGCGTAGGCCTGGATGCGGTCGTCCACGCTGCGCCGATCCCCATCGAGCAGGTTCGCCGCGACGATCTCGAAGTCGTTATAGGCGGTGTGGGTGAAGGCGCCGCGTCCGTTGCAGTCGCCCATCGCCCAAATCCCCGGCACGTTGGTGCGCAGCGTGTCGTCCACCGTGATGGTGCCGCGGGCGTCGGTCGCCACCCCAGCCCGGTCGAGCCCGAGGTCGTCGGTGTTGGGCACGCGCCCCACCGCCAGCAACGCGTGGCTTCCCACCACCGATGGCGCGCCGGAGGCGCAGGCCACGCCCACCTCCACGCCATCGGCGTGCGGGGCGAAGCGGATGCAGTCGGCCGACAGGCGGACCGTCACCCCCTCCGCCTCCAGCAGGTCGCGGATCGCGGCGGAAACGTCGGGGTCCTCGCGCGGGATCAGCCGGTCGCCCTTCTCCACGACGGTCACCTCGGCGCCGAAACGGCGGTACATCTGCGCGAATTCCAGGCCGATGTAGCTGCCGCCGACCACCACCAGATGCCGCGGCACCCGGTCGAGGTCGAGGATCGTGCCGCTGGTCAGGATGCCGACGTCGCGCACCCCCGGCATGTCCGGCACCGCGGCGCGGGCGCCGACGTTGATGAAGATGCGCTCCGCCGTCAAAACCTCGTCGCCGACGCGCACGCTGTTGGGGGATTCGAAGCGGGCGTGGCCCTGCAGCACCCGGCAGCCGGGCATGTCGCGCAGCCAGCCTTCGACGTTCTGGCGCGACCGGCCCGAGATGGCGTCCTTGCGCGCCTTGACCTTGGCCATGTCGACGCGCACCGGGCCGTCCAGCATCACGCCGTATTCGGCGGCGCGCTGCGCCATCCGCGCCACGCGGGCGCTGGCGACCAGCGTCTTGGTCGGGGTGCAGCCGGTGTTGACGCAGGTGCCGCCGAACAGCTTGCGTTCGACGACCGCCACGGTCATGCCGGCGGCGGTGAGGCGCCCGGCGAGCGGTGGCCCGGCTTGGCCGGCTCCAATGATGATGGCGTCGACCATGGCGTGCTCCTGCAGCCGGACCTGGGTGTCGGGAACCGTCGCCGGCTGGATGCCGGCGCCGGTCGGGCCGCAAGCAAAGCTAAGTGTGGCCGGTGGCCGGTCAAGGCCGGCCAAACGGGCGGCAGGGTCCGAGTCGCCGCCCGTTTGGCCGCCGGAGGCATCCATGCGTACGCCCGCAATCGGCGGGGTGGTTCGGAAGCGGACCCGGTGTCCAACCGCAGCCCGCGATGGGGCCGGCTTCGCGGCGGGCGAGCGGCCGGATTTGTTCTTGTTTCATACTAATCCGGTGAGCGGTTTCCGCCTTTTTGGAAACCACTGGTTTTGAGTTCAATCGAGCGGCGACATCCTTCCGTGTGTCCTATCCTAATGCAGCCGATGTATGCGTGTTCTCGCGGCATGCAAGAAACTATTGGAAAAATAAGGATTCACACGGGCATATGCCGGCGATGTCAATGAGTATCGCGTCACATAATCAGCGTATACACCAATAATTAGCTCTTAATAGTGTATCGATGCAGCCTGGACCGGTGTGCGTGCCGGCCGCGTGACGTGAGGGCTGAAAGACCGTGGCGAATCCAACCTTCACTATGATCGGCACCAACGGTTTCGGCCTTTCCGACATCGGAAGCGAGGCCGCCCCAGTGTTGTCGGACATCGATGGTGATGGCGATCTCGATCTCCTGGTCGGCAACGCGGACGGAAACACGCTTTTCTTCCGGAACACCGGAACGACTCTGTCGCCGACCTTCACGCTGGACAGCACCAATCCCTTCGGGATCAGCAACGTCAGCGCGGGCGGTGCGCTTCCCGGTCTGGTGGACATCGACGGCGACGGCGATCTCGACCTGTTCATCGGCAACCACGCCGGCACCACCCTGTTCTACCGCAACAATGGAACCTCAGCGCAGACGCCAACCTTCTCGCTGGAAGGCACCAACCTGTTCGGCATCCAGAGCGCCGGCAGTTACGGGGCGCTGAGCTTCGCCGATCTGGATGGCGACAACGATTTCGACCTCCTGATCGGCGGCGCCGATGGGAATATTTTCTTTTACCGCAACAACGGCTCCACGCAAGCGCCGACCTTCTCTCTGGAAGGGACCAATCCCTTCAACCTTCCCCCCGACCTCGACGGCTACGCGTCGCCCGCGCTGGCGGACATCAACGGGGACGGTCTCGTCGACCTCATCACCAAGAGCACCGTCTACGTCAATGTCGGCACGGCGGCCGCGCCGACCTTTTCGCTGTTCGCCACGAACCCCTATGGGAATACCGGTCCCGGAGCGTACCCGCGGCCGGCGCTGGGCGATCTCGATGGCGACGGCGACATTGATATGGTGGTCGGCGTGGACGGCGGCGATGTGGAGTATTTCCGCAACCTCGCCCCGGTGGTCGTGACGCTGGGCGATGGCGGAAACACGATCGCGCTGTCGCAGATCAACACGCTGACCGGCGGCACCGGCGTCGACGTGGTGTCGCTGGTCGAGATCGGGGCGACCTACACCGTCTCCGGGGTCGAGACGCTGACCGGCAGCTCCGCCACCGACGTCGTGATCCTGGGCGGTGCCGGCAACACGATTCTGGTGAGCGGCGTCGAGACGCTGACCGGCGGTGCGGGCACCGACGTGGTGACGCTGGGCTCCCTGGGCAAAACAATGCTGGTGGGCGGCGTCGAGACGCTGACCGGTGGCATCGGCACCGATGTGGTGATTCTGGGCAGCAGCGGCAACACGATGCTGGTTGAGGGCATCGAGACGCTGACGGGCGGCATCGGCACCGACGTGGTGACGCTGGGCGACAGCGCGGGCAACACGCTGACCGTGTCGAAGCTGGAAACGCTGACGGGCGGCGTCGGAAACGACGTCGTGACGCTGGGCAGCGGCGGCAACACGGTGCTGGTGACCGGCATCGAGACGCTGACCGGCGGCACCGGCACCGACGTGGCGATGTTGAACAGCCTCGGCAACACGGTGCTGGTCCGGCTGATCGAGCAGGTGCTCGGCGGCACCGGCACGGACAACGTGACGTTGGGCACCGGTGGCAATTCGTTGCTGATACGGGGCGTCGAAACGCTGACGGGTGGAACCGGCACCGATGTGGTGACGCTGAGCAGCGGCGGCAACACGGTGGCTGTGAGTCTCGTCGAAACGCTGATCGGTGGCACCGGCGTCGACATCGTGAGCCTCGACAGCAACGGCAACACGCTGTTGGTCCGGTTGACCGAGACGCTGATCGGTGGGGCCGGCGCCGATTTCGTGACGTTGGGCACCGGTGGCAACACGGTGGCGGTGAGTTCTGGTCGAAACGCTGATCGGCGGCGGTGGCGCCGACACCGTGAACCTGGACAGCAACGGCAGCACGCTGACGATCCGGTTGATGGAGACGGTGATCGGCGGGGCCGGCACCGACATCGTGACCGTGGGCACCGGCGGCGCCACGATGCGGGTGAGCGGCGTCGAGACCTTGACCGGCGGTTCTGGCACCGACGTGGCGACGCTGCTCACGGGTGGGAACACACTGACGGTGTCCCTTCTGGAATCGTTGATCGGCGCCTCCGGCGTCGACGTTGTGACGCTGGGCGGAGCCGGCAGCACCATGCTGGTGAACGCTCTGGAAACGTTGATCGGTGGCACCGGCACCGACGTGGTGACGGTCTCCGCCTCCGGGATGACCACGCTGGTCGGCGGCATCGAGACGCTGAACGGCAACTCCGGCCGGGATATCGTGACGCTCGTCGACGGCGGCAACACGATGTCGGTGTCACGGTTGGATTCCCTGATCGGCGGTTCCGGCACCGACGTGGTGTCCTTCGGCACGACGTGGGGCAACACCTTGATGGTCAGCGGCGTCGAGACGCTGACCGGCGGCACCGCGACCGACGTTGTGACGCTGGGCAGCGACGGCAACACCATCGAGGTGTCGGAGGTCGAGACGCTGTTTGGCGGCTCCGGCACAGATGTCGTGACGCTGGGCAGCGGCGGCAACACGCTGCTGGTCCGGTTGCTGGAGACGCTGACCGGCGGTTCCGGCACCGACGTCGTGACGTTCGGCACCGGCGGCAACGTGATGACGGCGAGTGGTGTCGAAACGATCAAGGGCGGCAGCGGCCTCGACATCGTGACGCTCGGCGACAGTGCCGGCAACACGCTCACAGTGTGGCGGATCGAGACGCTGATCGGCACGTCCGGCACCGACCTGGTGGAATTGGGCAGCGCCGGCAACACGCTGCTGGTGGACGGTGTCGAGACGGTGGTCGGCGGCATCGGCACCGACCTGGTGGAACTGGGCAGCTCCGGCAACACGCTGCTGGTGAGCGGCCTCGAGACGCTGACGGGCGGCATCGGCACCGATGTGGTGACGCTGGGCAGTTCCGGCAACACGCTGCTGGTGAGCGGTGTCGAAACGTTGACCGGCGGCGCCGGCACCGACGTGGTGACTCTCGGTGACAGCGTGGGCAACACGCTCACGGTGTCAGACGTGGAGACGCTGATCGGCGGCGTCGGCACCGACGTGGTCACCTTCTCCCCGGCCGGCAACCAGGGAACCCTCTTCGTCTCCGGTGTCGAGACCGTCTACACGCCGTTCCAGACGTTGACGCTCAGTGGCACCGACACGCTGATTACGATTTCGGCCAGCCCGTCCGCACCGGTGCTCACACCGGCGTCGGACAGCGGCGTGGCCGGTGATGCGGTGACGAACGCGTCGCAGCCCACGCTGAGCGGAACCGCCGACGCTGGCAGCGTCGTGCACCTCTACGCAAACGGTGTCGAGATCGGGACGGGGACGGCCAACGGCTCCGGCGACTGGTCGCTTGCTCCCGGCTCGGTGCTTGCGGATGGCGTTTGGACGCTAACGGCCAAGGTGATCACGTCTGGCGTCGAGAGCGGTGCGTCGAGTTCCCTCCTGGTGACCATCGACGCGAACGCTTCGGCACCGAGCGGTCTGACGCTTGAAGCCGGCTCGAACAGCGGTTCGACCGCGGACACGCTGACCAACGTGACGGCGCCGGTGATCACCGGCAGCGTTGCCGAAGCTGGTGTGGTCGTGCTGTACGAGGGTGCGACGGCTCTGGGCACGGTGACCGCTGCGGCGGCCGGCACCTGGACGATGACGGCGGCCTCGCTGAGCGACGGCTCGCACACGCTGACCGCCACGGTGACCGACGCGGCCGACAACACCTCGTCCGCCTCGTCCACGCTGACCGTGACCATTGATACCGGTGCCTCCTCGCCGATCGGGCTCGCTCTTGACTCCGGTTCGAACAGTGGCTCGTCCGCGGACACGCTGACCAACGTCACCACTCCCGTCGTTGTGGGCAGTGTTGCCGAAGCTGGCGTGGTCGTGCTGTACGAGGGCGCGGCGGCTCTGGGCACGGTGACCGCTGCGGCCGCCGGCACCTGGAGCATCACCGCGGCCTCGCTGAGCGATGGCGCGCACACGCTGACTGCCACGGTGACCGACGCGGCGGGCAACATCTCGCCCGTCTCGTCCGCGCTGACCGTCACCATCGACACGGATGCTGCGGCACCGAGCGCTCTGACGCTTGAGGCCGGCTCGAACAGTGGTTCGACCGCGGACACGCTGACCAACGTGACGGCGCCGGTGATCACCGGCAGCGTTGCCGAAGCTGGTGTGGTCGTGCTGTACGAGGGCGCGACGGCTCTGGGCACGGTGACCGCTGCGGCGGCCGGCACCTGGACGATGACGGCGGCCTCGCTGAGCGACGGCTCGCACACGCTGACCGCCACGGTGACCGACGCGGCCGACAACACCTCGTCCGCCTCGTCCACGCTGACCGTGACCATTGATACCGGTGCCTCCTCGCCGATCGGGCTCGCTCTTGACTCCGGTTCGAACAGTGGCTCGTCCGCGGACACGCTGACCAACGTCACCACTCCCGTCGTTGTGGGCAGTGTTGCCGAAGCTGGCGTGGTCGTGCTGTACGAGGGCGCGGCGGCTCTGGGCACGGTGACCGCTGCGGCCGCCGGCACCTGGAGCATCACCGCGGCCTCGCTGAGCGATGGCGCGCACACGCTGACTGCCACGGTGACCGACGCGGCGGGCAACATCTCGCCCGTCTCGTCCGCGCTGACCGTCACCATCGACACGGATGCTGCGGCACCGAGCGCTCTGACGCTTGAGGCCGGCTCGAACAGTGGTTCGACCGCGGACACGCTGACCAACGTGACGGCGCCGGTGATCACCGGCAGCGTTGCCGAAGCTGGTGTGGTCGTGCTGTACGAGGGCGCGACGGCTCTGGGCACGGTGACCGCTGCGGCGGCCGGCACCTGGACGATGACGGCGGCCTCGCTGAGCGACGGCTCGCACACGCTGACCGCCACGGTGACCGACGCGGCCGACAACACCTCGTCCGCCTCGTCCACGCTGACCGTGACCATTGATACCGGTGCCTCCTCGCCGATCGGGCTCGCTCTTGACTCCGGTTCGAACAGTGGCTCGTCCGCGGACACGCTGACCAACGTCACCACTCCCGTCGTTGTGGGCAGTGTTGCCGAAGCTGGCGTGGTCGTGCTGTACGAGGGCGCGGCGGCTCTGGGCACGGTGACCGCTGCGGCCGCCGGCACCTGGAGCATCACCGCGGCCTCGCTGAGCGATGGCGCGCACACGCTGACTGCCACGGTGACCGACGCGGCGGGCAACATCTCGCCCGTCTCGTCCGCGCTGACCGTCACCATCGACACGGATGCTGCGGCACCGAGCGCTCTGACGCTTGAGGCCGGCTCGAACAGTGGTTCGACCGCGGACACGCTGACCAACGTGACGGCGCCGGTGATCACCGGCAGCGTTGCCGAAGCTGGTGTGGTCGTGCTGTACGAGGGCGCGACGGCTCTGGGCACGGTGACCGCTGCGGCGGCCGGCACCTGGACGATGACGGCGGCCTCGCTGAGCGACGGCTCGCACACGCTGACCGCCACGGTGACCGACGCGGCCGACAACACCTCGTCCGCCTCGTCCACGCTGACCGTGACCATCGACACGAACGCTTCGGCACCGAGCGGTCTGACGCTGGAGGCCGGCTCGAACAGCGGTTCGACCGCGGACACGCTGACCAACGTGGCGACTCCCGTCGTTGTGGGCAGTGTTGCCGAAGCTGGCGTGGTCGTGCTGTACGAGGGCGCGGCGGCTCTGGGCACGGTGACCGCTGCGGCCGCCGGCACCTGGAGCATCACCGCGGCCTCGCTGAGCGATGGCGCGCACACGCTGACTGCCACGGTGACCGACGCGGCGGGCAACACCTCGCCCGTCTCGTCCGCGCTGACCGTCACCATCGACACGGATGCTGCGGCACCGAGCGCTCTGACGCTTGAGGCCGGCTCGAACAGTGGTTCGACCGCGGACACGCTGACCAACGTGACGGCGCCGGTGATCACCGGCAGCGTTGCCGAAGCTGGTGTGGTCGTGCTGTACGAGGGCGCGACGGCTCTGGGCACGGTGACCGCTGCGGCGGCCGGCACCTGGACGATGACGGCGGCCTCGCTGAGCGACGGCTCGCACACGCTGACCGCCACGGTGACCGACGCGGCCGACAACACCTCGTCCGCCTCGTCCACGCTGACCGTGACCATTGATACCGGTGCCTCCTCGCCGATCGGGCTCGCTCTTGACTCCGGTTCGAACAGTGGCTCGTCCGCGGACACGCTGACCAACGTCACCACTCCCGTCGTTGTGGGCAGTGTTGCCGAGGCTGGTGTGGTCGTGCTGTACGAGGGCGCGACGGCTCTGGGCACGGTGACCGCTGCGGCGGCCGGCACCTGGAGCATCACCGCGGCCTCGCTGAGCGACGGCGCGCACACGCTGACCGCCACGGTGACCGACGCGGCGGGCAACACCTCGTCCGTCTCGACCGCGCTGACCGTCACCATCGACACGGGGGCGCCGTCGGTTGCCGTCGCGTTGGACAAGACGACGCTCGGGGTGGGGGAGACGGCTACCGTCACCTTCACCTTCAGTGAGGCTCCGGTTGGCTTTTCCCTTTCGATGGTCAGCGCACAGAGCGGGACGCTGTCGGACCTGTCCGTTCTGCCCGGCAGCAACGGGTTGGTTTACACGGCCACGCTGACCCCAAGCGTGGAAACGGTCGCCTTTGACAGCCGCATCACCGTCGCCACGAGTTGGAGCGACGTTGCCGGAAACACGCCGGCGGCGGTGGGGACCTCGGCCGGCTACGCCATCGACACCCGGAGCCCACCCGGCAACACGGCTCCCCTCATTGACGGTGCCGTGGCCGGCCAAGCGGTCGACGATACTGCCAGCCGCCGGCCCTTCACCACCATGACGGTCTCCGACAACCAGACCGCCCAAGCCCAGACGGTCGTGGTGACGGTCCGCGATTCGGGCGGCACGGTCGGTGACGCCACCGGTACTTTCACAGCCGCCAGCCTCACCGCCAGCGGGTTTATCAGGTCGGCCGCCGGCATCTACAGCCTGACCGCCGGTTCCGCGGCCGCCGCCCAAGCTGCCCTGCGGCTGCTCGACTTTCAGCCGGTGTCCAATCGGACCGCTCCAGGCACCCAGGAGACCACGGCCTTCACCGTGACGGCCACCGACGCGGACGGCGCGTCGGCGACGAACACCACGACCAGCATCAACGCCCTGTCGATCAACGACGCCCCGGTGCGGGCCCAGGCGCTCGGCACCCGTAACCTGGACCAGGGGCAAGCCTTTTCCTACACGATTCCGGCGGGGATCTTCACCGACGCCGACACCGGAGACAGCCTCACCCTCAGCGCGGCCAGCGGCGATGGATCGGCGCTGGCCGCGTGGCTCAGCTTCGATGCGGCGACCGGGCGGTTCTCCGGCACGCCGGGCAACGCCGACGTCGGCACCCGGACGGTGCGCGTCACCGCGACCGATTCCTCCGGCGCCACGGTTTCGGACCTGCTGACCATCGAGGTCGCCAACGTCAACGACGCGCCGG
Organism: Azospirillum sp. UENF 312511; assembly: GCF_058780635.1. Lineage (NCBI taxonomy): Bacteria > Pseudomonadati > Pseudomonadota > Alphaproteobacteria > Rhodospirillales > Azospirillaceae > Azospirillum > Azospirillum sp. UENF 312511. Next base: position 316,795 of record NZ_JBSNCG010000005.1, read on the forward strand.
TCGCGGCGAACGACACGGGCGACACCGACCGGCTCACGCCGGTCACAGTGGTCGCGTCGAGCGGCGTGCTTGCCAACGACACGGACCCCGATGTCGGTGACCGCCTGACCGTCAGCGCGGTGAACGGGGACGCCGCCAACGTCGGCCGGGCCATCACGCTGGCCGGCGGCGGCCGGCTGACGCTGAGCGCCGACGGTGGCTACAGCTTCGACCCGGCAGGCGGCTACGGCACGCTGCTGTTCGGCCAGACCCGGCAGGAGACGGTCAGCTACACCGTCACCGACCAGGCCGGGGCAACCTCCACCGCGACGCTGACCATTACGGTCCGGGGGGTCAACACCGCCCCGGCGGTGCAGGAGGCGAAGCACGTCGCCATCGACCAGAACTCCAGCCGCGTCGGCCTGTCGATCGACAAGCCGGTCGATCCTGAGGGCGACCCGCTGACCATCACGGTCACCGGTCTGCCGACGGTCGGGACGCTCCAGCGGTACGACGGCACGGCGCTCGCCATCGGCGACACGCTGACGCCGGACCAGCTCGCCGCGGTGATCTACACGCCGCCCTTCGGCGCCACAGGGGCCGTCGGGTCCTTCAGCTACGCCGTTTCCGACGGGACCCATCTGGTCGGCCGTGCGGTGACGATCAGCCTGACGCCGGTGCAATGGCTGAGCATCACCCCGTCCAGCCTGTCGATCGCGGAGGGCAACAGCGGGTCCACCGGCCTGACCTACACCATCACCCGGCGCGGTGACACCTCGGGCGCCACCACGGTCAAATGGCAGGTCGACACGACCGGCCTGAGCGGCAGCCTTGCCGATGCGGCCGATTTCGGCGGCACGCTGCCCAGCGGCACCATCACCTTCGCCGCGGGCGAGACCAGCAGGACCATCACCGTTCCAATCAGCGGCGACCGGCAGGTCGAGGCCAACGAGCGTTTCCGGGTCCTGCTCTTCTCCCCCTCGACCACGGTGGCCGACGCCAAGATCACGGTGGAGAACGCGACGGCGATCGGCACCATCCTCAACGACGACCATGCCGCTACGTTCACGGCGGTGACCGGCCCGGCCGCCGGCCGCTATCTGGCGGCGCGTGGCGACACACTGGACTTCACCGTCGCCTTCAGCGACGCGGTGAGCGTCTCCGGCACCGGCGCGCCGCGGCTGGCGCTGACCGTCGGAACCCAGACCCGCTACGCCACCTTCCTGCGCGTGGAGTCCGGAAAGCTGGTGTTCCGCTACGCCGTCGCTGCGGACGATCTGGACAGCGACGGCATCGTGGTCGCCGGGACCATCGACCTGAACGGCGCGCAGATCCGCGACAGCGCCGGCAACGCCGTCACCAACCTGTCCTTCGGCAGCGCGGCGCCGGCCACCGGCCATGTGCTGGTCAACGTCCGCGGCGGCCACGCCATCGACGGCTACATCGCCGGCGCCACGGTGTTCGCCGATGCCAACGCCAACGGCCAGCTCGACCCCGGAGAGGCGTTCGGGACCACCAACGCGGTGGGCAGCTGGTCGATCCCCGGCGGGTCCGGCCCCATCGTCATGATCGGCGGCACCGACATTTCGACCAACCTGCCCTTCACCGGCGTTTATGAGGCGCCGGGCTCGGCGTCCGTCATCACCCCGCTGACCACCATCATCATGGGCATGGCGGGGCTCGCCGGAACGGACAGCGCGATCGCCATGGCGGCGACCGAATTGAAGAGCAAGCTCGGCCTCGACGCCGGCCTCGATCTCCTCACCTACGACCCCATCGTCGCGGTGACCTCGACCGGGGCGGACGCCGCGGCCATCGCGACCGCGCTGAAGACGCAAGCGGCCGCGGCCAGCGTCGCCAACCTGATCGTCCAGGGCAGCGCCGTGCTTGCCGGAGTGGTGATCGGCACGCCGCGGGCCAGCGGCGTGATCGGGCGGGCGCTGGTCGGCGCAATCGCCGACGCGATCAAGGCCGTGCCGGCGGGCGGCACCATCGACCTCGCCGATCCGGTGGTTATCGCCGCCATCCTGGCCGCCGCCGGGGCGCGGATCGGGGCCGTGGACAGCGTGAAGCTGGCCGCGGTGACGGGCGGTGCCGCCAACGTTATCGCCGCGTCGAACGGCGCGGTGATCACCGCCGGCACGACCAACAGCGGCGGCATCGACGGGCTGACCCAGATGGCCCAGGCCCAGGTGGTGGCGCAGGGCACGGCGGCCGACGAGTTGCGCAGCGGCACCGCGGCGGGCGACGTGTCGGGGGCCGTCACCGCCTTCACCGGCACCAACCTCCAGCAGCAGATCAGCGCCGCCCAGGTGGCCGTGGTCATCCCGTCGCGCCTCGCCATCGCGGCGACCGACGCCGACAAGCGCGAGGGAGACAGCGCAACCACCGCCTTCACCTTTACGGTCACCCGCGCCGGCAACACGAGCGGCGTCCTGACGGTGGCTTGGACGGTGGCGGCCGGCGACGGACCCGGGGGCACCACGCTCGATGCCGCCGATTTCGGCGGGACCCTGCCGTCGGGCACAGTCTCCTTCGCCGACGGCGAAACGACAAAGACCATCACCATCCTGGTGTCGGGCGACACGGACATCGAGCCGGACGAAACCTTCACCGTCACCCTGTCCAACCCGTCCGTCACGGCGACGGCGATCGAGACCGCTTCGGCGTCGGGGACCATCCGCAACGAGGACCCGGTCGACCCGGTGCTGACCCTGCCCGGAGCGCAAACGGTGGTGGCGGGAACGGCCGCGGCCATCGCCGGCCTGTCGGTGATGGACGGCGACAGCGCCACGGTGACGGTGACCCTGACGCCCGGCAACGGCAGCCTCGTCCTCGCCGGTCCCGCCGCCATCAGCACGGCCGGCGACGGCACCGTGACGGTCAGCGGCAGCGTGGCCGACGTCAACACCACGCTCGCCTCGCTGGTCTTCACCGGCACCGGCGGACAGACGGCGGGGAGCATCGCGGTGACGGTGGCCGATGGCGATCCCTCGACGCCGGACGCTTCGGGCACGCTTGCCATCGCCATCCAGTCGCCACCGGCCAACGTGCTGCCGAGCAGCCCGACCCTGGTCGCCGGCCGCTCGACCGAGGTTCTGGGGCTGGAGATCACGGACGTCGACGGCGGCACCATGACCATCGTGCTGACACCGACCAACGGCACGCTCACCCTGCCGCTCCACGGCTCGGCCACGACGAGCGACCTCGGCAACGGCAAGATCCGGCTGACCGGCTCGCTGGAGGACGTGAACCGCACGCTGCAGCAGCTCGAATTCACCGCGTCGCGCAACGTCACCAGCGCGTCGATCCGGTTCGAATCCTCCGACGACCAGCCGCTGACCCCCGACGCCGACAGCCTGCTGGTCATCGGCGTGCTGTCCTCGCCGGAGCACACGGCGCCCACCGCCCTGTCGGTGATTTCCGGCGTGGCGACGGCGGTGACCGGCCTGTCGGTCAGCGACTATGACAGCCCGACCCTGCAGGTCACGCTGACCCCCACCAACGGCGTGCTGGCATTGACGGCGCAGGGTGGAGTGACCCTGACCCAGCCGTCCGCGGGCGTCTGGCGCCTGCTCGGCACCCAGGCCGACATCACGGCCACGCTGGCCACCCTGACCTTCACCGGCACGACGGGCGAGACCTCCGGAACGATCCGGGTGACGACCAGCGACCTCGGCACGCTGACGACCGACGCCGAGGCGACCATCGCGGTGACCATCGCCGATCCGGCGACCCTGGTCGCCCCGACGCTCACGCTGCCGCAGCCGATCACGCTGGACCAGGGCCTCGACACGGCGCTGACGGGCATCCAGGTCACCGATCCGGACAGCCCGTCGATCACGGTGACGCTGACGCCGTCCCAGGCGACCCTGGGGGCTACGGCGGCGGGGCAGGCGAGCGTCGCGACGGCGGGCGACGGAACGCTGACCATCAGCGGGTCGGTCGCCGACGTGAACGCGACCCTGGCCGCCCTGCGGATCACCGGCGCCACCGCCGCCACCGCGACGGTCGCGGTGACGGTCAGCGACGGCCTCACCACCCCGGCCACCGGCACGCTGACCTTGCCGATGGTCGACGTCACCCCGCCCGGCAGTCCGACCATCACCGCGGTGAGCACCGACTCCGCCGGCACGCTGCCGGTGACGGTCGCCAACACCAACCGCAACCGGCTCTTCGTCCGCGGCACGGCCGAAGCCGACAGCCAAGTTGTCCTGTCCGACGGCGGGACGGAGGTGGCGACGGTCACCGCCGACGCGCAAGGCGCCTGGGTCGTCGATCTCAGCGCGACGCCGCTCCCGGACGGCACCCACGCCTTCACCGCGCGGGCGACCGACGCGGCCGGCAATACCGGCTTGGCGTCCGGCGTCCTGTCGGTGACCATCGACACCATCGCCCCGCCGACGCCGTCGGTGGTCTTCAACGACGCGTCCATCGACCAGGCCAGGCAGGGCAACGTCGGATTCGCCCTGTCCGGCGGGGAAAGCGGGACGACCTACCGCTGGACGCTGTCCTCCTCGGGCGGCGGCGGTTCTCTGACGGGGACCGGAACGCTCACCGCGTCGGACGGCACGGTTGGCGGAATCGACGTGTCCGGTCTGCTCGACGGCACCCTATCCCTGTCGGTCACGCTGACCGACGCGGCGGGGAACGTCTCGGAGGCCGGGACGGCGACCGCGGCGAAGGCGGCGGGAGCGGTGGTGGACGGCACGCAGGTCCAGACGCTCTCGTCGCAGTCCAACGGACGGGCCGTCAGCACCGTTGTGGTCCAGGCCCCCGCCAACGGCCGCGTGGAAGACCCCAGCAGCCCGAATCCCGGGCTGGCCGACGTGCCGCTGGTCCGGGAGACGGTGACCGATCCCTCCACCGGACAGCCGGCCGTGATGACGACGCTGCAAGTCGGCCTGCCGACCAGGGTCGGGGTGACGGCGAGCGGCCCGGCGGCCCGCGAGGGCACGACCCTGGCGGAGGCCGACCTGATCCGCGCGATCGAGGAGCGGACGGTCGCGGGATCGGCCTCGCGCTCCGACCTCTCCAGCGGTGGCGCCCGTTTCCTGGGCACGCTGTCGCAGCAGACACCCGTGCTTCTGCGCACGCTCGCCTTCGCCGCGTCCGGCACGCCCGGGGGGGCGGTCCACGTCACCGGCGCCACCCAGGAGGCCGGCCTGCCGACGGCGCTGGTCATCGACACGACCGGGGTTGCGGGGCCGCTGACCATTCAGCTCGACCATGTGGCGTTCGCCGCGGTCATCGGGTCGGCGACGTTGACCGGGGGTGAGGGCAATCAGGTGGTCTATGGGGACTCCGGTGCCCAGTCGATGCTCCTCGGCCCTGGCGACGACTTTCTGTCGGGCGGCGGCGGCAACGACACGGTGGCCAGCACGTCCGGCAACGACACGCTCTATGGCGACGCCGGCAATGACCTGATGCACGGTGGCGACGGCGACGACCTGATGAACGGTGGGTCCGAGAACGACACGATGGGCGGCGGCACCGGGCGCGACACCATGGGTGGCGGCACGGGCAACGACATCCTGTTCGGGGAGAACGGCGACGACATCCTGTTCGGGGAGGAGGGCGACGACGTCCTGGTGCTCGGCACCGGCTCGGACATGGCCGACGGTGGGGCCGGGAACGACACGCTGTTCGGGGAGGACGGCGACGACACGCTGTTCGGTGGGAACGGTGACGACATCCTGTCGCTGGGGGCCGGGAACGACATGGCCGACGGCGGGGATGGCAACGACACGCTGTTCGGCGGAGCCGGCGACGACGTCATGGTCGGTGGTGGGGGGGATGACGTGCTGTTCCTCGACCAGGGCGCCGACACGGTGTGGGGCGGCGCCGGGGCGGACACCTTCGCGTTCGGCGGGGCTTCCGGCGGATCGATGGTGATGGACTTCACCGCAGGCACCGACCGGCTGGCGCTCTTCGATCCCTCGCTCGATCTTGGAAGAGTGATCGCGTCGGCACGGGTCGTGGGCGGCAACACCGTGCTCGACCTGCGTCCGGGGGTGAGCGTCACCATCGTCGGGCAAGCCGGTGACGTCGCCCGCTGGTTCGCCTGACCGGGAGGGCGGGCGGACACGCGCCCCCCTCCTTACGCGTTGTTGGCCGAGGAAACGGCGGTGCTATCGTTGGATATGGCTGCGCGTCTGCTGAGGCTTTTTCCGGGACCGCCCGAAGACGTCGCTTTGGCGGGGCTCTATCTGGCCGACGCGCTCCACACCCTGGGCAGCGCCGCGGCGCCCTTCGTCTATGCGAGCTTCGTCGGCAGCCTTGACGGGCGCATCGCGGTGTCGGATACCGTCACCGGAGCCAGTCACCTTCCGGTCGAGATCATCAGCGAGAACGACTTCCGCCTGTTTCTTGAATTGCAGGCCCAGGCCGATTGTCTGGTCACGCATGGCGGATACCTGCGCGACCTTGCCGCAGGACGGCTGGACGACGTGCTTCAGATCGGGACGCGCACCATGGACCACGACCTCGCGCGGTGGAGGCGCGAGAACGGCTTGTCCGCCCAGCCCGCCGTCGTGATCGCCAGCGCCAGCCTCGATTTTCCGATTCCGGACTCCGTCATCCGGCAGAAGCAGCGCGTTCTGGTCGCGACGGGCCGGCAGGCCCCGCCTGGGCGGGTCGATGCGCTGAGGGCGCGCGGCTTCCCGGTGATCGTGGCGGGTGAGGGAACATCGGTGGAGGGGGCGCCGCTGGTCCGCGAACTCGGCACGCTCGGCTTCCGCAGCGTGTATCTGCTGACCGGCCCCCGCATGCTGTCCACCATGCTGCGGGATGGGGCGCTGTCCCGGCTCTATCTCACCATCACCCACCGTGTGGTGGGCGGCGAGGATTTCCACACCATGGCGACGGGGCCACGGTTGGGAAGCGCCGGCCGTCTGCGCCTGTCGACCCTGCATTACGACGCTGCGGAGCCGGATGGCAAGGGCCAGTGGTTCGCCCGGTTCGAACCGATGCGCCCGGAGCGGCAGATTCAGGCGGGGCCTTGATCGGAGATTTTGCCAAAACAGACGAGCGGGCAGCGGAGACGAGGCTTGCCGCTGCCCGCCGTCAAGTCGGTGGTGGGCATGATGAGGCACACGGCTTCACCGTTACCGCGCCGTCAAAGCTGTGCGCAGGCGTAGGCGTTGATTTCGGTGCCGACGGCGATCACACGGATTTTCGGTTTGCGCCAAGTCTTCATGATGCGCTCCCTCGCTTTCCAATTGGATGGACGGACCATTCGTGGTCGAGTCCTCTTAAGGAAGCCTACTGACCCAATCCTGGCGCGGCCATTCTCCGAATGGATAGTGGGGTGGAAAATACGTATGGAGAATTTGCGGTGAAGGCAAGCCGAATTTATTAGGTTTCCGCGTTGAATGGCGGGTCAATCCCAAAGCGATCTCCGAATGCGTGCTTGAGACGGTGTGCTTGATCGCCACACCATGAGAATGCATTTCTTCGGACAGACCAGCATGGAACCGACCCGATGACGAGGAATGGTGTTCCGGTTGCGTTGCTTGCGCTTTTGATCGGCTGCGGCACGGCGCAGGCCGAGGACGGTTATCCCACCTACGCCCGCGTCGATTATGTCCTCGGCTGCATGCTGTCCAACGGCCAGGGGCCGGACGTCGTGCGCAAATGCTCCTGCAGCATCGACGAGATCGCCGCGCATTTCCCTTACGACAGCTACGTGGCGGTCGAGACCGCGCGGGGCATGCAGGAGGCCCCCGGCGAGCGCGCCGCGCTGATGCGCGACGTCGGGTGGATCAAGGACCTGCTGAACGAGTTCCGGCAGGCCCAGGTCGCCGCCGACCTGAAATGCTTCTGACGGGTCCGGCGGCGGCCCAGGCGACCTTCAGGAACCGGAATTGGCGCGGATCGGCCAGCTCTCCTGGAAAACCCGTCCGTTCGAATCCTCGGCGGTGACGTCCAGCGTTCCCTGTTCCTCCGGCACCAGGGAGAAGTGGATGCTGGGGTCTTCGCTCAACGAAATGTCCGATTGCACGTCGAGCACCGGCGCCCCGTTGTAGCGGATGGCGACGGTCTTCACGTAGTGGGCCGGGATGAAATAGTAATTGAGCTGGTCGTACTGCATGCCGGTGTAGTTGGGGTGGCTGATCAGCAATTGCGCGGTCAGCGGCTTTCCGGCGACGATGTTGTCGGGAAGGTTCAGCTTCATCTTGCCCATGCGGGCGACGGCGAGCTGGGCGTTCTTCAGGGCCGGGGCGGAGCATCCCCCGGACGCCTTGACGAATTGCGTGGTGCGGAGCAGCCGCCCGTCGTCGGTTTCCGCGACGGCGGTGATGTTGGTGTAGGCGTTGACCCGGACGCGGGTGTCCACCGCCTGAGGGCTGTCGCCGTGGGCGAAGCGGAAGGTCGCGGCCATCGGCACGGGATTCTCATCGACGATGAGGTAAACCGCGGTCACCTGGACGCCGCTTCCCGGCGCCGTCACGATCCGGATGGGCACGACCGCCGCGTCGTTGGCTCGCTTCGGTGCCTCCAGGCTGAGGAGCGACCCGGCATCCTCGACCGTGCGGCCGGAGAAATACATGTCGCGCAGCAGGTCCCAGCGTTCCTCCTGCGGCGAGGCCGCCAGAGCGCCCGCGCTGCCCAGGCACAGCCAGGCGGTGCCCGCCAGCGTGAAGCCCGACAGCGTGAAGCCCGACAGCGTGACGATGGTCCGGTGCGGTGTGGTCATGGTGTCATTCCCATTCCAGTTCGGCGAAGGCCGCCGTCACGTTGCGCGGGTTGTAGGACTCGAACAGGCGCCAGCGCGGCGCCTCGTCGGCGGCGACCGTTTCGACCGCCTGCTGGATCGTGCCGTGGGCGGCCTGGACCTTGCGGACCCCCTCGACGACCCGGCTCAGGTAGCGGCGCAGGTCCCCGGCCGCATCCGGCCAGGGGGACGAGGGCGGGCCGTGTCCGGGAACGACGCGCGCCGCCGGTACCGCGGCCAGGGCGTCGAGGGTGCGCAGCCAGCCGAGGACCGATCCGTCGATGGCCGGCGCCCGCTCCATGAACAGCAGGTCCCCGGCCCACAGCGTCTTCGTCTGCCGGTCGAGCACCGTCAGGTCGTTGTCGGTGTGGGCCGCCGGCCACGCGGCGAGGTCGAGCACGCGCCCGCCCAGATCGAGCTCCAGGCGGTCGGCGACCACAAGGGTCGGCGGGATGATCCGGACCTCCGCGGCGGCGGCGGAACCGACCGCGGCGTCGAACGCCTGCCGGTAATGCTCCCCGCGCGCCGCCAGAGCCGCCTGGAGGTTGCCATGGGCGACGAAATCGGGCCGGTCGGACAGGAAGGCCATGTTTCCCAGAATGTGGTCCGGGTGCATGTGGGTGTTGACGACGTAGCGGATGGGCCGGTCGGTGTGGACGCGGATCGCCTCACGCAAACGATGTCCCACAATCGGCGAGCCGCCGCTGTCGATCACGGCGACGGCGTCATCCCCGACGATGAACCCGCAGTTGGCGATGTCCCCGGCGTTGGTCGCGTCGGTTTCCTCGTGGCGGCCGGCGTGCACGAACACACCGGGGGCGACCTCGAACACGGGCAGGGGATCGGCCGTCGCCGGGGCCGCCGCCCCAAACAGCCAGACGGACAGCCAGACGCCGGCCAGCGCCGCGCGTGCGGACGGCCGGAGGAACGTGGCCGCAGCAGCCATCGTCCGGTCCTGCATTGTGTTCAATCAGGCAAGTATGAAACCGCGTCGGCGGGCCCGGCAACCGGGCAAAGGTGTTTGTGCGGCGCACCGTCAAAGGCCAGCCAGCCGACGCTGACGGCGGGGGCGAACCATCCCGTGCGTTCCCGCAAGGCCGGCGCCACCGGCAAATGCGCTTCGAAGTCCCGGTATGCCGACCCCCGGCGCTCGGCCAGACGCCGCACCAGGAAGCGGCCGACCCCGGCGCCGACGAGCGGCGGGGCGTCCGCCATCAAGCCCCGCGACAGCACCTGATCGAGCGCGTCCTCGATCCGGCGGAGCTGGCGTTCCGCGAGATGGCCGGCGAGGCGGCGGGCCTTCGGCAGGCCGTCCGGCTCCAGGTCGTCGCCGACCATCCGCAGCAGACGCCGCGCGCTGGCGGTGAGTCCATGGTCGCGCCCGTCCGCCGTCGGGTGCTGATCGGCGCCCTCCGGCAGCGTGCCGGTCAGGCGGTGAACGTCGGCCATGGTCGCGAACAGCTCCGCCATCAGCGCGCGCCGGCCTCCGCCATAGGGGACCGTGCGGGCGACCGCCATGACCGGAGTGCGCACGACGCCGGTGTAGACCAGTTCGCCGCTGTCCAGTCGCTCGGCGTCGGAATAGCCGGCATGGAGCGGGCCGCCGCCGACAAGCGGGACGATGTCGGTCGTCGTGCTTCCGACATCCAGCAGAATGCCGTCTCCGCCCGCCGCGGCCACCAAGGCGGTGGCGTACCAGTTGGCGGAGGCCACCATCTCCGCGCAGTCGGGCACGGCATCGACCGGCACCAGCCCGCGGGGACCGGCGAAGACGCTGAGCGTCGCGGCGGGCAGGGCGGACCGCATCGTGGCGGCGATGCGGCGCACGCCGTCGGCACGGTCGTCGAACAGGTCCGCCAACTCCCCGGTCGTCGTCGCGGCGACGTGGCATGGCTGGCCCCAGCGCGCGATCACCGCCGCGACGGCCTGCTCCAGCCGGTCGAGGCCCAACCAGAGCGGACAGGGCCACTGGTCGAGGTCGCGGAGCGTCCCCGCCTCATTGAACAGGGCGGCCTTCAGATGCGCTCCGCCGATGTCCAATCCGATCAACGCGCCGCCATCCATGGCTCACCCCTCAAGCGTCAGAAGGACCGGTTCGATGCGCGTCACCGGCTGCGGCGGGACCGGCGGATCGCGCGACAGGTCCAGCACGGCTGCGGCGACGTTCAGCCCCGTCGCGCGCCGCACACCCACGAAGGAGGTGGTGAGGCGCGGGTTGACCTCAATGATCGTCGGCCCGTCGGGACCGACGATGACATCGACGCCCACACAGCCGAACAGGCCGGGCAGCGCGGCCGCAACGCCCTGCGCGAGATCGGTAAGGGTGGGGGTCAGCGCCATCCCGCCGACGATGCCACCGCCGTAGGAGAAGCGTCCGCCGGACAGCGAAACGCTCTGGCGGTTGGCGGTCAACGGCCACGCTCGTCCATCGCGGCAGAGCATCGACAGGCTGGCCGGCGTGCCCGGTTGGAAGGGCTGCGCCACGAAACCGCTCCGGTCCGCCTCGGCCAGCCAGCCCCGCCAGTCGGCATGATCGCGAATCAGCCGGGTATCGATGCAGCCGGCCCCGTCGTCGGGTTTGACCACCCAGGGGTCGCCGCCCGGTGGGGCGTTCACACCGACCCGCCAGACCGGGACGACGGGCAGCCCGGCCGCTGACAGCATGGCCGCGGTCGTCGCTTTGCTGGACGCGATGGCCACTGCATCGGTGCGGCTGTTGAGCAGGCGGCGCCCGCTGGCTTCAACCATGCGGCTGAAGCGCTCCAGCGCGCCGTCCGTTTCCGGGGCGATCGGCCAGACGCCGTCCGCCTGCCGGGCGAGGTCCTCCCAAAGCGACCAGGACTCGCGCGGGTCGGTGATGGTTATGCTGCGCACGGGCGCCGTGAGCGGCGGAAGGCGTGCGTCGCGGGTGACCGTCACCTCCACCCCCGGCACCTCCAGCAGGTCGGCCAGCAGGGCGTGGAGCATCAGGTCGCCCTCGCTGGCGAGGCTGGCGGGGATGGCTGTCTCCGAGGGCATGCCGCCGCCGGTCACGAATTCACAGACCAGGATGTGCATTCTGTCCGCCGCCATGCAGCCGAGGGAGGGCGAAATGTTCCACGTCGTTCCGGTGATCGACCTGAGGGAAGGCGGCGTGGTGCACGCCCGCCGCGGCGACCGGGGCCGTTACCCGCCCCTGCGCTCCTCGCTGTGCGCCGGCAATGACCCGGTGGCGGTGGTCGGCGGCCTGCTCCGCCTGCATCCGTTCCCGGTGGTCTACGCCGCGGACCTCGACGCCATCCAGGGCACCGGCGACAACCGGCCAACGCTGGCGCGGCTGAAAGCGACTTTTCCCGATGTCGGATTCTGGGTCGATGCCGGGTTCCGCACCGCCGATGCGGTGCGCGGCTTCGTCGCGTCGGGGCTCGGCGACGCCGTGCTCGGCAGCGAGAGCCTGCACGATCTCGCGCCGCTGGCCGCGCTGAAGGGCGATCCGGCCTGGGAGCGGTTGATCCTCTCGCTCGATTTCCGCGACCGCTTCGTCGGGCCGCCGGACCTGCCGGACCGCCCCAATCAGTGGCCGCGTCGGATCATCGCCATGACCTTGGCCCGCGTCGGATCGGGCGAGGGGCCGGACTGGAACCGTCTCGCGGAGATTGGCCGGACCAAGCCGCAGGCCAGCCTGTTCGCTGCCGGCGGGGTGCGCAACGGCGACGACCTCCATGACCTTGCAGCCCGCGGCAGCGCCGGCGCCCTGGTGGCGACGGCGCTGCACGACGGCCGCATCGGCGGCGCGGAGCTGGCGGCCCTGTCCCGATAAGCCCATCACGCGGCGAAGGGGTGCTTCACCTTGTCCTTCTGGTTCATCAGGTCCTGCGCGCTCGGGAAGCTGGCGACGGCGCGTTCGATGGCTTCCTTGGTGGCGCGGTAGTTGTAGTCTTGGATCTTGGCGTTGTCCTTGGCCTCCCAATGGATGAAGACGCCGACGCAGATGAAGATGTTGTCGATCTCGTCCTGCGGGATGGTGCCTTCCGACACGCAGTCGGCCACAGCCTTGGCGACGGCGTGCTGGGCGGGGCCGAACATCTGCACCGCCTGTTCCGCGCCCTTGATGGTGACCTTGTTGAACAGGATCGTCGCCGGCTTGCACATCAGGTTGGGTGCGACGACCGCGAGAAGGGCGGTGAAGCCGTCCTTGTTGTTGGTCAGCGCGTTGCAGAAGGCCGTTTCCACGGCGCTGCCGCGCGGTCCCATGATCAGGTCGATGTGGGCGACCTCGTTCCCATCACCGACCAGCGACTCACCGACGAGCACGCGGTTGATCTTCGTGGACTGTCCTCCCCACATCGGCATGTCCTCTCTCCCTAGTGTTGCCGGCGTTCTTCGTGGAGCGCGTCTTTTCGAAGAACGTCCGTTATGACGGGCGGCTGCGGGGATTGCATGAGCCAGAACGCAAGGAGGCAACCCACGACAATATCCGCGGTCGTTCCCGGGTTGACGCCATTGTATTTGAGGTCCCGGTCCAGTTCCGCCAAGCGCGATCGCGTTAGCGTGAATGCACGATCCGAGGCCGTGTTTTCCCTCAATTCCGAAGCCCGTGCGCGTAACCATTCAGACCGCTCCCGCCCGTATTTTCGGATGACATGGCTGTCGGGCAGGGTGGCGAGGAATTCGACACAAATCATTTCCGTGGCCTGCTCGAAGCCCGCCCCGGCCGCCAACCATCGCCGCAGGCTCGGCACGCCGGTGTCGAAGATGTCCGCGAAGCCCGTCGCGTATTGCCGGGCGATGGTGTCGCGGTCCTGCGCCTCCCGCATGGCGTCAAGCAGGGTCACCCGCGCCGGGGCGTGCACGTCCGCCCCCTCCACGCGGCCCAGCCCGCCGGGTTTGGCCAGCGTGATCGCCTGGAACGCCAGATCGGCATCCGCCACCGTCAGGCTGGCGAGGACATGGTCCAGCCGCTCGCGCAAGGGGGCGTTTCCGGGCATCAGCGCGGCCTGGGCCAGCGGTGCGGCCAGCAGCAGGATGCCAAGGTTGGTGTTGCAGCCGACGGCGTCCCGCGTGGCGCAGACGGCGGCGTGCAGCCGCTCCCCGACGCTCAGCCCCGGCCGCGCGAGGATGGGCGCGGTCGCGTCGGCGCTGGCGAGGAATTGGGCGACGGTCATGCCGTGCCCTTCGGCATGGATGTGGACGTTTCCGGGCTTCAGCGCGCGCAGTTCCATATGGCAGGCGGCGCGGTAGGCGCTGGCCACGCCGGAGGCCGGGTCGGGGGGAATCGGTGCCCAATCAATCATGTGCCCGCCGATCATGCGCCGACCCGCTCCACAAAGTCGGCGGCCAGGGCGTCGGCAATATCCACCGCGCTGACCCGTTGCAGGCCCTGCCACGCCGGCATGCTGTTGACCTCCAGCACCAGCCAGCGATCCGCACGGTCCCGGATCAGGTCGACGCCGGCGTAGCTCGCGCCGACCGCCGCGGCCGCGCGGACGGCAAGCGCGGCAGCCTCATCGTCGGCGGGGGCGGCCTCGCACGTCGCCCCCTGATGGACGTTGGTGATCCAGCTCCGCCCATGCCGGGTCATCGCGGCGACCGCCCGCCCGCCTGTCACGAAGACACGGCGGTCCCGCCACGCACCTTCGGTCCGTGGCGGTATGAAGGGCTGGAGGTAGTAGACGCCGCCGACCGCTTCGGCGTCGGGCAGCGCGTCGGGTCTGTCCAGCCGTTGCAGGCCGCGACCCTGCGCGCCGAACAGCGGTTTCAGGACTTGGGTGGGCGCATCATCGAGGATGTATCGGGCCGGTTCGGCCTCCTGCGTGGCGAGGGCTGGCGGGGTCGGCAGGCCGGCGCGGAAGAGAAGGAAGCTCGTCATGCTCTTGTCCACGCAGCGCTCGATGGCCCGCGCGTCGTTGTGGACCGGCACCCCGAGGTCGCGCAGCGCGTGGAGCACGCCGAGGCGCAGCGTCACCTGCTCGAAGCTGCCCTGGCCCACCGCGCGGACGAAGACGCCTGCCGGCAGCGTGTCCTCGAAGCCGGGGATCAGCAGGCCCGTCGCCGTGTGGCCGACGGCGATCCCGCAGCGCCGCGGCGAGACGCAGCGGCAGGGCAGTCCGCGCGCCTCGATGGCCCGGACCAGCCGCGGCGTGTGCCAGTCTGGCCGTTCGGTGAGGATCAGGGCCACGCGCTCACCGGACATCGCGGAACGAGCGCTCCACAAGGTCCGGTGCCAGGGTGCCGCCGTGGAAGCTGCGCCCGCTGTCCAGCGCGGTGACGGTCACGCGCGCCGGGCTGAACAGCATGGAATCGATGGCGTAGAAGTCCCCCTTCGCCGCCGCGAAGATCTCCGCGAAGGGGCGTCCATGGTCGCGGGAGGCGGCGGAGGGCAGACGGTGTGCCAGATCCTCCGCCGCGTCGTCAGGGCCGGTGACGTGGAGATGGACCGTACCGCCGTAGAGGATCGCGTCGTTGGTCCGGCCCATGGCGGTGAGGAAGCCGCCGCTCGCCGGCGGCAACGGTGCCATGCCGATGCCGTCGACGACGCGGCCGAGCGGGAAGCCGAGCGCGTGCAGCTTGTGCAGGGCGACCTCCAGCACGCGGGCGACCACCTGGGTGGTGCCGGCGAGGCTCTGGGTCGGGGTGAGGACCAGGGTCAGCCGATCCGCGGCGATGCCGCAGGTGGCGGCGATGTGGGCGATCAGATCGGCGGGCGGCACCGCCGTCGCCTCCATGACGAAGGCCGCCGCGTCGGCGGCGTCGCGGTAGTCCAGCTCGTCGAACAGCGCCTCCTGCCGGGCCAGCGCGCGGCCGGGACCGGAGCCCAGCGCGAAGAAGGCGCCCTTGCCGCTGCCGTGGCTGAGGCTCCAGCCGGCGTATTGGCTGCCGAGGCAGGCGAGGACCGGCTGCGCGCTGTGGACGGTGACGCCGAATGGCCAGGATGGCGGGCCGGGGACCGGTCCAAACGCGACCCGGCCAAGGCCGCCCATGCACAGTTCGGCGATGCGCCGTCCGGCTTCCAGCCCGCCGGGATGGCCGATCCCGGCATCGACGACACAGGCCCCGCCGACCCTCTCGACGCCGAGGCGAAGCACCGGGGCATCCGCCACCAGCCGTTCGATCAGCGGCGCCGACAGCGCGGCGAGGCTGGGGCGTGGATCGGACGGCGTTTCCGTGGTCATCACTGCATCTCCATCGCGGTCAGGGCCGCCAGTTCGCGTTGCCGCCGCTCGGCGTGGCGCCGCGCCGCGGTGGCGCTGGGACCCTCCCCGAACACGGTGCAGACCGGCTCGCCGCGCCCGATGATGGTCGGTGCCGCCGGTCGGTCCGCGGTCCAGACCGGCCAACGCCGACCCGCCTCGATCCGGGTGGCGGCGTCGGCGTAGAGCACCAACGCTGCCCGACACTTCAACAGCTTGGGAAGTTGCTCGGGCAGACGCCCGGCGCAGGCGTCGAAGTGAAGGCCAAGCAAAGGTGGCATCGGTGGACGGTCGAAGACGTCCAGCGTCGCGCCCGGTCGCGGGTTGATCTCCAACAGATGAAAGTCCGGGCCGGTCACCAGGAAATCGGCGCTGTTCAGTCCGACCAACTCGAACGCCGCCGCGAGGCGGCCGATCATGGCGGGCAAAATCCGGGTCCAGCGCTCCGGACAGCGCCAGGGTCCGGCGGCACCGCCGTAGCGGTAGGGGCTTGCCGCGGTCGGCACGGTCCACTGCCGGCTCAAGCCGACGATGACCGCGCGGTCGCCGTCTGCAAGGAAGAGGACCGACAGGGCATGACCGGCAACGCGGCGCTGGATGTACCAGCCCAGATTGGCTTTACCGTCCGTTGCTGGGGTGATGTGCGCGCCGCCGCTGCCGCCGATCCGTTTCCGCAGATGGTCGCCGGGCGATCCGTCCCAGGCCGGCGCGACCGGAGGATGGGGGATGCCGAGCCGGTCCAGGGTCGCGGCGAAGCGGAACGGGTCCTTGACACGTGCCACCACCTCAGGCCGGTTGCCCATCAGGGGGCGATCCTCCGCGAGGCGCGCCAGCAGCGCCGGATCGTCTTCGAAGCCGGCACCGTAGACCAGCGGCACGCCTTGCAGCTCCGCCCGCGCCAGAGCCTCCCGAAGGGCTCCAAACTCCAGACGCAGACCTTCGGCGGGCAGACGCAGGCAGGGCTCGGCAAGCTGTCTGGTGTCGAGATCGGCGAACAGATCGATGGACGCCGGCCGCCGGCCGGCGCGGCGGGCGGCGGCGGCGAGCGCCCGCGCCGACAGGGCCGCGACGAGGATGTCCGGCCTCTCCACCACCGACTCAACTGGCGATCTGGCGGGCGGCGTCGTAGGCATCGCAGAAATCCAGATACACCGCCGTCTTTGCTGCGGCGAGGCGCGTCAGCAGGGCGTGCTGCACCCGGAACTTGACGGCGCCGACCGCCAGCGCGCCGACGCCGACACCGCGCCCGGTGGCAAGCGGCGTTCCGTTGTCCTTGGGGCCCACCCCTTCGATCCCGGACGGCGGAACCGCGTTGATGTCCGCCGCAACCAGCAGGCGGCCCGCCGCGGCGAGGTTGCGCGCGGAGAGGATCTGCACGCCGGCCCGCCCGCAACCGAACACCACCTCGGCATCGGCGAGCAGCGCCTCCCGCGCCGCGTCGTCGGGCGCGTCGGCGCAGGCCAGCTCCACCCCGAAGCGCCGCCGGAACTCGGCGGCCTTCGGCTCCACGCCCGACAGGCCACGGTGGCTGACCAGGGTGACGCGCGCGCCGGCGAGGGCCGCGATCACGGCGGCGATTCCGCCGACCACGCCGGTCGCGCCGAACACCTTGAGGGTCAGCCCCTTGATCCCGTCCGGGTGGCTGCGGCGCAGGGCGCGCTCGACGACGGCGACCATGGCGCCGGCCGTCGTGAAGGCGCCCGACGGATCGACCATGACCGAGATGGTGAAGGGCGCGAACATGGCCTTGCGGGCGGCGTCCATCATGTCGAGCGCCAGGACCGCGTCGCGCCCGCCGATGAACAGCCCGGTGCGCGCCGCGTTCGCCGGGTCGCGGGAGAACATCGCATCCTGGGTGATGCCGGTGACCTCCTCCAGCGCGACGCCGGTGTAGGGGAACAGCGGTCCCATGCCGGCGTCCGCCGCCATGTTGACGTCGAAGGCGCTGACGTGCTTCAGCGGCGTCAGCATGTGCAGAACATAGGGTGCGGCCATCGCGCGCCTCCCGCTTGGCTCGGGTGTGAGGGGTCAGGAGGCCCGCAGCACCACCCGGTCGGTGGTGGATTCCAGCGTCGCGCCGTCGTTGCGGCCACGGGCCAGATGGAAGTCCAGCGCGGACCCCGCCCAGCGTCGCCGCGCCTCCGCCAGCAGGGCCTCGGCCCGCCGGGCGTCGCCGACGATGGCGAAACCGGTCGGCCCCCAGGACGTCTGTCCCACGCCGGGAATGCCCTCGGCCTCCAGCCACGCCAGCGCCTCAGCCACCAGGGGGCTGGTGAAGCGCCCGCCTTGGACCGGGGCGAAATGGTCGCCCACGGTGCGTTGCAACTCGCCCACCGCCCGCCCGAAACGGTCGGCATCGCCCTCGATCAGCGCGGGAAGCGCCGCCATGACGATCAGGCGGCAGAGATGCCCGGCCCGCTCCGCCGGAAAGGGCGGCAGCGCCTTGAAGGCCTGCAACTCGGCGGTGCCGTGCAGCCCTTGGCCGTCGCGGTGCAGGATCAGCAGGACGCGCCACGTCTCTGGAAAGGGCAGGCGTGCGATGATGGGCGGCGGCGCGTCGTCCGGCCCCCGGCCCCCGTCGAGGATTACGCCGCCCCTCTCGAAGGCGCCGATCCCGATGCCGGAGCGGGCGCCGCGCTCCAGTTCCGCGGCGAGGCGGCGAACCGTCGAAGGACGCCCGTGCAGATGGGCGAGCGCGGTGCCGACCGCCAAGCCGAGTTGGGTGCCGGACCCCAGCCCGACATGCTCGGGAATCGCTTCCTCCACCGTCAGCTCGGCACGGGCCGGCCAGCGGAAGCGGTCGCAGACCGCCCGCGCGGCTTTCAGCGCGCGCTCCGCCGACGGGCCGCTCGCGCAGAGGCGGTCGGATGGGCGTGCCCGCAGCGTCGTCGCCATCCCGTCGAGCGTCAGGCCCAAACTGCCGAAGCGGCGGCCCAGACCGCCGTTCATGTCGAGAAACCCCAGATGCAACCGCGCGGGCGCCGTGACCCGCACCTCCCTGACTTCATCGACGCCGAGTGGCATGAGGACCTCACTCGCTTAAGGAAAGTTGCGTCGTTCTTTTAGTCATGATAATCTTTCGTTAAAGAAAGACCCCGATCCAATAGTATATACCTCTTCGGGGTGAGGACTGTTCGGTCACTTCGGGGAGGAAGACATGACCGCGGTTCAGGAAACCACCTATTCCGATACGGAAATCGTTGAGCGACTGCAGAAAATATTGCCGCGGTGGCGGTTCGAGGACGGCTGGATCCGGCGGAAGTACAAGACGAACAGTTGGAAGGGCACCCTGATGGTGATCAACACGGTCGGCCATCTGGCCGAGGCCGCGTGGCATCATCCGGACCTCACTGCCTCCTACGCCTGGGTCGAGGTGCGGCTGAAGACCCACTCGGCCAAGGGCATCACCGACAAGGATTTCGACCTCGCCCGCAAGATCGAGGAGGTCATCCAGTGGCAGCCCGCCCGCGACGGCGACGCCCTGGAGGGCACGCCCCGCGACGACCCGCGCTTCGCCTACATCAAGTACGACTGACGGCATGGCGAGCGAGCGGCCAACCCCTCCCGTCGCGCGACCCGTCGTCCATCGCGACGTCGTGTGCCCGTTCTGCGGCCTCGGCTGCGACGACCTGACCGTCGAGGAAGAACCGCCGTCGACGCTGGCGGTGCGCTCCACCGACTGCCCGGTGGCGCGCGAGCGCTTTTCCCGCACGCCGCCGGCAGAAGCGCCGCGCGTCGCGGGCGTCGCAGTGCCACTGGCGGAGGCGGTGGAGGCCGCGGCGGCGGTATTGGCGGCGGCGCAAGCGCCCCTGGTGGCCGGGCTCGGCACCGACGTCGATGGAGCGCGGGCCGCCCTGTCGCTCGCCGAACGGCTGGGGGCGGTGGTCGATCACGCGTTGTCCGACGGGCTGTACCGAAATCTGGCGGTGCTTCAGCGCACGGGCTGGATCGCGACGACCCTGGCCGAGCTGCGCAACCGCTGCGACCTGTTGCTGGTGGCCGGACCGGACCCGGCGGCGCTGCATCCCCGCCTCTTCGAGCGCTGGGTGGCGCCCGCGCCGGCCTTCCAAACACCGCCGTCACGGGAGGTGGTGTTCCTGTGCGGCGCGCCGCTGGACAGCACCCTGGCGGCACTTTCCAACCTTCCTGTCACCATTTTGCCTGGGGACCCGGCGCGGGTCGGGGACGTGGCGGCGGCGCTGGCCGCGGCCTTGGCCGAGCCGTCCCGAGCGGCGGGAGCCGCTGGTATCGCCGCGGAGGATATCGCCGCCCTGGCGGAGCGGCTGCGCAAGGCGCGCTACGCTGTCGTGGCATGGGCCGCCGCTGCTTTTGCAAGCCCGCACGCCGACCTGACGGTGGAACGGCTGGTCGGTCTTGTGCGCGACGCGAACCGGCACACCCGCTGCGCCGGTCTGCCGCTGGCCGGGTACGACAACGTGGTCGGGGTCAATCAGGTCTGCACGTGGCGCTTCGGCGTGCCGCTGCGCACGTCGCTGGCCGGAGGGGCGCCGCTGCACGATCCCCATCGCTTCGCCTGGGCGCGCTATGCGGCGGTGGCGGACGCCGTCGTCTGGGTGTCCGCCTTCCGGCCGGAGGTGCCCGCCTTTCCGGCGGAGCGGACCGTCATTGCGTTGGGCCCGCCGGGAACGGCCTTCACCGACGAGCCGGCGGTGTTCATCCCCGTCGGCACGCCGGGCATCGACCATGCGGCCCACGTCTTCCGCAGCGACACCGTGGTCGCCCTGCGCGCGCGGGGCCTCATCGACCGTGGTCTGCCGGACGCCGCGACCGTGCTGAAGGCCATCGCCGCCGCCCTGCCAGAGGAGGCCCCCGCATGCTGACGAAGCTCGCCGGGGGGCGCATTTACGACCCGGCCAACGGGCGCGACGGCGCGGCGGGCACCCTGTTCGTCCGGGACGGGCGGATCGTCGCCGACCCCGGACCCGGCGCCGCGCCGGACGAGGTCCACGACCTGTCCGGGCGGGTCGTGATGGCCGGTGCCATCGACATCCACAGCCACATCGCCGGCGGAAAGGTCAACATCGCGCGCCTGCTGATGGCGGAGGAGCATCGCGCGGCGGCGAATGAGCCCTGCGGTTGCGTCGGCGGCCTCGCCACCCCCTCCACCCACGTCACGGGCTGCCGCTACGCCCAGATGGGCTACACGGCGGCCTTCGAGCCGGCGATGCTGCCGAGCAACGCCCGCCACGCGCATCTGGAAATGGCGGACATTCCGCTGATCGACACCGGCGGCTATCTGGTGCTGGGCAACGACGACCTGCTGCTGGAGCTTCTCGCTTCCGGCGCCGGGGAGGCGGCAGTGGCCGATTACGTCGGCTTCATGCTGAACGCCACGCGCAGCCTCGCGGTCAAGGCGGTGAATCCCGGAGGCATCAACGCCTTCAAATACAACCAGCGCCGCCTCGACGTGGACGAGAACGGCCCCTTCCACGCCATCACGCCGCGCCGCATCCTCACCGCCCTGGCGGGGGCGGTGCAGCGGCTGGGCATCCCGCACCCGCTGCATCTGCACGGCTTCAACCTCGGCGTGCCGGGCAACGTCGAGGCGACGCTCGACAGCATTGCGGTGGTCGACGGTCTGCGGCTCCACCTCACCCACGTTCAGTTCCACGCCTACGGCGCGGAGGGCGACCGGAAATTCTCCTCCGCTGCCGCGCGGGTGGCCGAGGCGGTCAACCGACGGCCCAACATCTCGGTGGACGTCGGGCAGATCATGTTCGGCCAGACGGTTACGGCCTCGGCCGACACAATGGCGCAGATGAACAACGCCGGGCTCGCCCACCCGAAGAAATGGGTGATGATGGACATCGAATGCGACGCCGGCTGCGGCGTCGTGCCCTTCCGCTACCGCGACAAGGCCTTCGTCAACGCGCTGCAATGGGCGATCGGGCTGGAGCTGTTCCTGCTGATCGAGGACCCCTGGCGGATCTTCCTCACCACCGACCACCCCAATGGCGCGCCCTTCACCAGCTATCCCGAGCTGATCCGCCTGTTGATGGACCGCGATTACCGCCTCGCCCGAATGGCGGAACTGCACCCGGCGTTGCCGGAACACACCATCTTGGGGTCGCTGACGCGCGAGTATTCACTGGGCGAGATCGCCACCATGACCCGCGCCGCGCCGGCGCGCATCCTGGGCCTGACCGACCGCGGCCATCTCGGCCCGGGGGCAGTCGCCGACATCACCGTCTACACCGACCGGCCGGACCGCCGCGCCATGTTCGAGAAACCGGACTTCGTCTTCAAGGACGGCCGGCTGATCGTCCGCGACGGCGTGGTGGTGGCGTTCCTCCAGGGGCGCACCCATGTGGTCGAGCCCGCCTATGACCCGACAATCGAGTCCTGGATGGCGCGCCGCTTCGACGAGCGCATGGGCCAGCGGCTGAGGCACTTCCGCATCGCGGAGGAGGAAATCCGCGGCGGCAATGGCTTGGTCCGCCACGCGTGTCAGCCCGGATCATTTTGATGGGGGCGTTCTGATGCGGCTCAACGGCGTCCACATCGAGGACACCTTCGCCGAGGCCTTCCCCATGCTCGGCACGCGGCTGGTGATCACCGCCGACACGCCGGCCTGGGTGCAGGCGGCGGTGGTCAGCATGACGGGCTTCGCCACCTCGGTGATCGCCTGCGGCTGCGAGGCGGCGATGGAACGCGTGTTGCCATCCGATGAGACCCCGGACTCCCGGCCCGGCGCCGCGGTGCTGCTGTTCGCCATGTCGAAGGCGGAACTGGCGAAGCAGGTGGCGCGCCGCGTCGGGCAATGCGTCATGACCTGCCCCGGGACGGCCTGCTACGCGGGGCTGCGGGAGGGTTCTGCGATTCCGCTCGGCAACGCGCTGCGCTATTTCGGCGACGGCTGGCAGATCGCCAAGCGGGTCGGGTCCCGCCGTTATTGGCGCATCCCGGTCATGGACGGCGAATTCCTGTGCGAGGCGGCCACCGCGGCGGTCGACGGCGTCGGCGGCGGCAACTTCATCATCCTGGCGGCCGACCGCCGCGCCGGGCTGGCGGCGGCGCAGGCCGCGGTCCTGGCGATCCGCGAGCTGCCGGGGGCGATCCTGCCCTTTCCCGGCGGGGTGGTCCGCTCTGGCTCCAAGATCGGCGGCAAGTACAAGGGCATGATCGCCTCCACCAACACCGCTTTCTGCCCGACCCTGCGGGCGGCGGTGCCGGTTTCGCTGGTGCCGGAGGGAGTGGAATCCATCCTCGAACTGGTCATCGACGGGGTCAGCGAGGCGGCGGTCGCCGCCGCCATGCGCGCGGGCATCGCCGCCGTGGCGGACCTCGGCGCCGCGGGTGGGGTGGTGTCGGTCACCGCCGGCAATTACGGCGGCAAGCTCGGCCGCTACCAGTTCCGGCTGCATGAGGTGATGGCATGAGCGGCATCGTCCTCACCATTCGAGACCCTGCCGGTCCGCCCATCGACATGACCGGCGTCCTGCCTGAACGGCTGATTGAGGGCGGGCGGGAGGCGCTGGCCCGGCTGATGCTGGTCCGTGGACGGGGGCGTTACCGGTTGGACGCGCTGTTCACGCTGGAGGACGGCGGCCCTCCCGGTACCCTGGCCCTGCGGCCCGGTGGCGCGGTGCTCGACGGGGTGGGGACCGGCATGAGCATTGGAGAGATTCGGGTCGAGGGGGAGTGCGGCGCCTACGCCGGCAGCGCCATGCGCGGCGGCACGCTGACCGTCGCGGGGAACTGCGGCGCCTTCGCCGCCGCCGAAATGTCCGGCGGGCACTTGAGCGTCGCGGGCGATGCCGGCGATTTCCTGGGGGCGCCGCTGGCCGGCGGCACGCGCGGCATGAGCGGCGGCTCCGTCGTTGTTGCGGGCAACGCCGGGGACCGCGTCGGCGAGCGGATACGGCGGGGGCTGATCGCCGTCCACGGCCGGGTGGGGAGCCTGTGCGGCGCCCGGATGATCGCCGGGACCATCGTCGTCGGCGCGGGCTGTGGTCCCGATCCGGGGCAGGCCATGCGGCGCGGCTCCATCCTGCTGCCCCAAGCGCCGGATGCCGTTCCGTCCGGCTTCGTCGACGGCGGCATGAACGACTGGCTGTTTTTGGACCTGATGCGGAAGGAGCTGATTGATGGCGGGGCTTGGCCCAGTGGATTTCCAACCGCCGGAACCCGCGCCCGGCGCCTTATCGGCGACCGGTCGGCCGGGGGGATCGGAGAGGTGCTTATTCTTGCGGAGGCATAACGGGCGCGCTCCGGTGAGCCGGGCCTCCGCCCTTCTGACCATCGCCGCGGCGCTCCTGCTCGGGTCTCCGGCGTGGGGCGCCGATCCGCTGGTGGTCCGCATCGGCTATCTGACCCGCGCGGAGGAGCCGCGGATCCCCCAGACTTTCCTCGAACCGGTGTCGGAGGACGAGGGCGTCCAGGGCGCCCGCCTGGCCATCGTCGACAACAACACGACCGGGCGGTTTCTCAACCAGCGATTCGATCTGGTCAAGGTGACGGTGCCGGAGGACGGACGCGTCGAGGACGCCGTGCGCGACCTCGCCGGGCAGGGCGTGCGCCTGCTCGTCGCCGACCTGAAGGAGGACGCCCTGCTCGCCGCGGCGGCGGCGCCCGAGGCGGCCGACATGCTGATCTTCAACACCCGCGCCCCGGACGACGACCTGCGCAACGAGCGCTGCCGCGCCAACCTGCTGCACGTCACTCCCAGCCGGCGGATGCAGGCCGACGCGCTGGCCCAGTACCTCGCCTCGCGGAAATGGATGAACTGGCTGCTGGTGGTCGGGCGGACGCCGCAGGACGCCGCCTACGCCGACGCGATCCGCGCCGCCGCCAAACGCTACCGCGCCAAAATCGTCGAGGAAAAGCGCTGGACCTTTGAGGACGCGAACCGCCGCGTCGACACCGGGCATGTCACCGTCCAGTCGGAAATCCTCACCTTCACCCAGGGCACCGAGCACGACGTGCTGGTCGTCGCCGACGAGGCGGACGGGTTCGGCGAGTATCTGCTCTACCAGACGTGGCTGCCCCGCCCGGTCGTCGGCACCCATGGGCTCGTCCCGACCGCGTGGTCGCGCGTGCATGAGCAGTGGGGGGCGACGCAGATCCACAGCCGCTTCGAACGGCAGGCCGGGCGCTGGATGCGCCCGCGCGACTACACCGCCTGGATGGCCGTTCGCGCGGTGGGCGAGGCGGCGACGCGCACCAAGTCCGCCGACCCCGCGGCGCTGGCCGCCTTCGTGCGCGGCCCGGACTTCACCCTGCCGGCCTTCAAGGGGCAGGGGCTGACCTTCCGCGACTGGGACGGGCAGCTTCGGCAGCCGGTGCTGCTGGCCGGGCCGAGGGTGCTCGTCTCTGTGTCGCCGCAGCCGGGCTACCTGCACCAGTTCTCGGAACTCGACACGCTCGGCGACGATCGCCCGGAAAGCCGGTGCCGCAACCGCTGAGAAAAGCCCCGGCAGGGGGCAACCATGGGAGGGAACGTGATGTCGTTAACCGGAGGAGCCGCCCGGATCGGCGCTTTAGCGTTGCTGGGCTTCGCCGTCGCCCAGCCCGCGCAGGCGGACACGATCTTCGTGTCGAACGAGAAGAGCAACACCGTCTCGGTGGTGGACGGCGGCAAGCTTCAAGTGGTCGCCACGATCAAGGTCGGCCGCCGGCCGCGCGGCATCACCTTCAACGAGGACATGACGCAAATCTTCGTCTGTGTCGGCGACGACAACCGGATCGACGTCATCGACGTGGCGACCCAGAAGGTGGTCGACCGATTGCCGTCCGGCCCCGATCCGGAGCTGTTCGTTCTGGACCCGCAGGGGCACCGGCTCTACGTCGCCAATGAGGACGACAACATGGTCTCGGTGGTGGACATCGCCAGCAAGAAGATCATCGGCGAGATCCAGGTGGGGGTGGAGCCGGAGGGCATGGGCGTCAGCCGGGACGGCAAGATCCTGGTGAACACGTCCGAAACGACGAACATGGCCCATTTCATCGACACGGAGTCGCACAAGATCATCGACAACGTGCTGGTCGATGCGCGCCCGCGCGTCGCCCAGTTCACCGGGGACGGGCGGTTCGTCTGGGTGTCGTCGGAGGTCGGCGGGACGGTCAGCGTCATCGACGCGGCCTCGCGCAAGCTCGTCCACAAGATCAGCTTCGCGGTCCAGGGCGTGCCGCGCGAATCCATCCAGCCGGTCGGCATCCAACTGACCAGCGACGGGCAGCGGGCCTTCGTCGCCCTCGGCCCGGCCAACCGGGTCGCCGAGATCGACGCCAAGACCTACGAGGTGAAGCGCTATCACCTCGTCGGCCAGCGGGTGTGGAATCTGGCGCTGTCGCCGGACGAGAAGCGCCTCTACACGACGAATGGCGTCAGCAACGACATGTCGGTGATGGACCTGGAGCGCGGTCGGGTCGTGAAGTCGATTTCGGTCGGCGGCGCGCCCTGGGGCGTGATCGTCAAGCCGTGATGGGGGCTTTCCTTATCCCTTCTCCCCTCTGGGGAGAGGGTTAGGGTGAGGGGGTTGCGCTTTTGCCGGACATACCGCCATGGACATCCACCTCACCGGCCCTGCGGGCCACCCTCTCCCCGGAGGGGAGAGGGTTTGGACAGCGGCAGTGATGGGCGATGGAGACGACATGGATTGCTTCGAAACGGCGCCTTCCGACCCGCAAGCCCGTTCCGGCGCCGCCGCGGCGCCTCCGGTCCTGGCGGTCGAGGGGCTGAGCCACAGCTTCGGGGCGCGGGCGGCGCTGGACGGCGTGTCGTTCGGCGTCCCCGCGGGGCGGTTCACCGTGCTGCTGGGGCTCAACGGCGCCGGGAAGACGACGCTCTTCTCCCTGATCACGCGGCTCTACAACACCCGCCGGGGGAGCATCCGGGTCTTCGGCTTCGACATGCGCCGGCACCCCGCCCAGGCGCTGGCCCGCATCGGCGTGGTGTTCCAGCAGCCCACACTCGACCCGGACCTGACCGTCATCCAGAACCTGCGCTACCACGGCGGGCTTCATGGTCTGGCGCCTTCCGACATCGAGGCGCGGGCGGGCGAGGAACTGGCCCGCATCGGCTTGTCCGAGCGCGCGGACGAGCGGGTGCGCACCCTGTCCGGCGGGCAGCGGCGACGGGTGGAGATCGCCCGCGCGCTGCTGCATCGCCCGAGCCTGCTGCTGCTGGACGAGCCGACCGTCGGGCTCGACATCGAGCTGCGCCGGCAAGTCCTCGACCATGTGCACGATCTCTGCCGGGAGCGCGGGCTGGCCGTGCTCTGGGCAACCCACCTGATCGACGAGGCGCGCGACGGCGACGGCGTCGTGGTGCTGCACCGCGGGCGCGTGATGGCCACCGGGCTGGTGGAGGCGGTGCGCGCTACCACCGGCGCCGCGACCCTGGGCGACGCCTTCGCCCGGCTGACGGCGAAGGGGGTCCGGGAATGAACGCGACGCTCCACTGGCGTTGCCTGCGCGCGGTCATCGTCCGCGAGGGGTTGCGCTTCGTGCACCAGCGCGAGCGGTTCTTAGCCGCCCTGGTGCGGCCGCTGGTCTGGCTGGCCATCTTCGCAGTAGGGTTCCGCGCTGTGCTCGGCCTGTCGATCATCCCGCCCTACGAGACCTACATCCTCTACGAGGATTACGTGACGCCGGGGCTGGTGGCGATGATCCAGCTGTTCAACGGAATGCAGAGTTCGCTGTCCATGGTCTATGACCGGGAGATGGGCAGCATGAAGACCCTGCTGGTCAGCCCGCTGCCGCGCTGGTACCTGCTGGTCTGCAAGTTGCTGGCCGGCGTTCTGGTGTCCATCGCCCAGGTCTATGTCTTCCTCGCCATCGCCTGGTTCTGGGGCGTCCAGCCACCGGAACTCGGCTATCTCGCCGTTCTGCCGGCGCTGGTGCTGAGCGGGCTGATGCTGGGCGCGCTCGGTCTTCTGCTGTCCTCCTTCATCCGGCAGCTGGAGAATTTCGCGGGCGTGATGAACTTCGTCATTTTCCCGATGTTCTTCGCCTCCTCCGCGCTCTACCCGCTGTGGCGCATCCGCGAGGGCAGCCCGACGCTCGCCTGGATCGCCGGGATCAACCCCTTCACGCAGGCGGTCGAACTGATCCGCTTCGCTCTGTACCTGCAATTCAACGGCACGGCGTTCCTGGCCGTCACCGCGTGCCTCGCGCTGTTCCTGGGGGGAGCGATCCTCGCCTACGATCCCGGTCGGGGCTTTTGGGCCCGCCGCGGCGGGCCGGCGGAACAGGGGTGACACGACGGGCGGA
The DNA here is from genome assembly GCF_058780635.1 of Azospirillum sp. UENF 312511. Taxonomy (NCBI): domain Bacteria; kingdom Pseudomonadati; phylum Pseudomonadota; class Alphaproteobacteria; order Rhodospirillales; family Azospirillaceae; genus Azospirillum; species Azospirillum sp. UENF 312511. The sequence goes on from NZ_JBSNCG010000005.1 coordinate 344,893, forward strand.
ACCGCGCCGGGCGACCTGCGGTTGATGGCACAGACGACCGTCCGGTCATCCCGCCGGGCGGGCTCGGGTGGAGGAAACGTCATGACGGGAAAATCCGACAAGCCTCAGGACCAGCCGCGCGGCGAGAAGAGCGTTCTCGGCAGCGAGCAGGAATTCAAAAAGGACGAACCGCAGGACGCCGGCCGGGACGAGCGGGCAAAGGAGGACATCGGCCGCATGGGCGAAGCGTCCCGCCAGAACCGCAGCACGAAGGACGCGGGTTAGCAGCGCCCGATCTTTCCCAGATTCGTCCAACATCATGCCGGAGGACAGGTCCATGAAACATCTGCACATCCTGGCCGGTGCGTCTCTGCTGGCCCTCGCGTCGGCCGCGGCGGCGGTTCCGGCGTCGGCCCAAACCACGGGCGGCGCGATGCCTCAAGGCTCGGGAAGCCAAAGCTCCAGCCCATCGACCGGCGCTCTGCCGGACAACTCCCTGGCCGGGCAGCGGCAGGGCACCGTCGGCGGCGGGGTCACTCAAGGCGGCGGACAAAGCGGCACGTCCGGCTCCACGACGCCCGATTCTTCGGCGTCCGGTGCGTCGGGCGGTTCCACGAGCGGCACCGGCGCTCTGCCGGACAACTCCCTGGCCGGACAGCGGCAGGGCACCATCGGCGGCGGCTCGGTGACGCAGGGTGGCAACGCCACCTCCCAACCGCCGAAGCAGGGGTCCGGGCAGTAGCGGGTCGCGCGTTCAACCGGTGAAGGGCTGTTTCGGGACGGCGTCGCGGACCGCGGCCAGCGCGGCCGGGTCCAACACGCCGCCCCGGTCGGCACCGGCGCACAGCGCGGTGCGGAAACCGAGATAATCGGGCACGAGCGGCAACAGCGTGGGAATGTCCTCCAGGCGCAGTGAACCGGCGAGTCCGGTCAGGAGGCCATGATCGCGCGCCTGTGCCAGGAAGCGCGCCAACTCGTCTTTCGTCTTGTGTCGCAGCAACCCGCCGGAGCCTTTCCCCGCGGTGTCGAGCATGGCTCCGGCGAAGCCGGCTCTCGCGATATCGGGAAGCAGAGTGTCAGGGTCGTTCCAAAGATCGGCGAACAGCACAGCGACGATACGGGCGCCCCGCCGCGTGTCGGGCGCCAGTGCCTTCACGCAGCCCGCCGGATCACCGGATGGGAACAGGCCGATCTTGACGTAATCGACGCCGCAGGCCCAGGTTTCGACCACCCGCCCCGCCACGATCGCGGGGGCCATCGGCAGGTCACCCACGGTGGCGCTCAGCGGCGCGCGGACGGGCCATTGGCGGGCCGTATCGACGGCGCGGACAATGCCGTCCAACGGCCACGCTCCGAGCGCACCCGTTTTCGGGTTCTTCAAATCCAGAATGTCCGCACCACCCCGTGCGGCGAGCGTCAGTTCCGCAAGGGACGCAACGCTGGCGAGCAGCCGGGTCACGGTGCTTTCCCCCCGCTTGCCCGGTGTTCGGCGATGCGGTCGAGCAACCAGCCCCACGCTTCCAGCTCCACGGGGCCGGCGGTCTTGCTGATGGCGATGGACAGATAGTCGATTTCGCGGTCGATCTTCTCGGGCGGCAGGAGATGCAGGCGGCTGACCAGGATCGCACCCTCCACCACGGCGGCCTGCGCCCGGTTGAATCCACGAAAGGGGCGATGGGTGACGCGATGCACCGGGCGGCAATCCAGACGCGGGCGCACGCCGTCGTCCTCCACCGCGGCCACGTCCAGTTCCTCATGCGCCAGCGCCCCGGCGAGCACCGCGCCGCGGATGCGTTCCGCCGGGACGGTCGGCCAGTCGCGTTGCCGCCCGGTGACGCAGCCGGCGAACACCCGGACGTCGTCGGTGAAGTTCACCACCGCGCAGCGCGTGGCGAGCAGGTTGTCGAGCGTGCGCGACGGGCGGAAGGGGGCCAGGACATAGCCGGTCTCCGTCACCGTGGCGCCCATCGGGGCGACGTGGACGGCGCCCGCCGCGTCGCAGCTCGTGATGATCGTTTCGCGGATGAAGGTCACGTCTCGCCCCCTCCGGTGTCGCCGGGCGCGTCCACCGCCACGCCCCATCGCAGTTCGTTGTCCTGGCTGTAGCGCTTGCCGAGCTGCCAGGCGATCTGCGCGCGGGCCAGTTCCGCCCCGAGATAGAAGGCGTGCCCCATATCGGTGCGGGGATCGATGTGCGGGAGCAGGGCGAAGGGATCGCCGGCCACATGGTGCCCATCGCGGTTGTAGAGATGGAGCCCCTGTTCGGTCACCTCGATCCGGTAGTTCGGGTCGCGGATGCGGGCGGCGAGGTCGGCCACCTGCTCCAGCGTGCTGGTGAAGGGCTTCCGGTCGCGCAGGCAGAGCAGGGCCTCGCCGAAATTGCGGGGCAGGGCACCGGCCTCCGCGGCGGCGAAGAACTGGCGCCGCGCCGCGTCGAACTCGCGGATGGTCCGGCGGCAATGGGGGCTGACCTGAACCGTCAGGATGTGGTCGATGCGCAGTTCGGAGACGATCCCCATCAGCAGCGCGGTCATTCCCGGCGTGTCGGCGTCGGTCAGTTCGGTGACGTTGCCGACCCCCATCAGGATTTCCAGGTCGGGATGGTGCACCCGGACCTCGCGGTAGCGCAGCAGGGAGTCGGTGAAGCCGTGATGGATCGGCTCCAGGATCGGGTCGGCGATGCAGCGGCGTCCCGCGCCGCGGACCGCGTCCAGCGCCCGGTCAAGCGACGGAAGATCCCCCGGCGTGGTGGGGATGACGATGGGCACCGCGTCGGTCTCGCGGGCGACCCAGGCGGTCTCCTCCGTCAGGCTGAGCAGGTAGGAGGCGCCCGCCGCGGCGCCGCGCAGCAGCTCCTTGGGGTCGAGGGAATCGACGCTGACCGTGTGGCCGGCCTCGCGCAGCGCCGTCACCGCTTCCTCCAGATGAGGAAAGGGATGGTCGGGCAGCCCGCCGAGGTCGATCACGTCGGCGCCGTCCGCCGCGAAGCGGGCGGCGCGGTCCAGGATCGCCGGCACGCCGAGCAGCGGCGCCTCGACGATCTCGGCGAAGATTTTTGTGCGGTAGCGGCTGAGATCGAGCGGGGCGGCCTGACGCCGGAAATGCTGGGGCAGATCATCCAGCTCGTCGGGACCGCGCTCGAAGGGCACGCCGAAATGGGCGGACAGCCGGTCGAGGTCGCCACGGAACCGCCCCGGCAGCAGAACGAGGTCGGCGCCCTCGGTCGAGGCGAGGCGGCGCAGCACGATCTCCGTCGTCGCCAGCGCCGCGACCTTGATGCCGAGATTGACCACGGTGGTCCGGAACTCCAGCGGTTCCAGCGCGGCGAGCACATGGCGCAGGCGCGGTTCGGCCAGCGCGCCGGTCAGGAACAGGACATGCTTGGGACGCTCAGCCATCGGCGTCCTGTTGATCGTCGGGCAGGGCAAGGTGGGTACCGCACGGGTTGCCCTGGTCAAGCGCCTTGGCGAAGCGCCGGTGCTCGTCCCGCGACACGCACCAGACGGCCCCGCCGTAGCGCGCCATGCGGTCCGGCAAGGCCGGATCGACGATGCCCTCCGTTACGAGCTGCGTCACGGAGGCGACGGCGTCCGGCAACGGAGCGGACTTGACGAGGACCGCGCAGCTGGCGCCGAGCGCACCGGCCAGCCAGACCGCCAGACTGTCGGACGTGACGTCCCAGCTCTCCGCCACGTCGGCGTTGTCCGCCAGGGGAAGCGGCATCCAGACGGTCGGGCTCGGCCGGCCGCGCAGATCGACGAGGCTACGGGCGGGGGTCAGCCGCGGCTCCAGGTCGGCGAGGGCGGTTCCATACTGCTCCATGGCGAGCAGGGCCATGCGGTGGGCGGCGCGGTCGCTGAAGCCGAGCGCCGGCTGGGCGTCGCGGACGGCGTCGGCGAAGGGACCGCCGCCGGGGACGATCACGACGCGCAGGCGCCGCGCCGCGGCCAGGATCTCCAGCCAGCGTCGCAATTCCGGGGCGCGCCACAGGCTGCCGCCCAGCTTCACGACCCACAACGGCGCGCTGCTCATGATGCCGTTCGCGCTCCCTCGGGACGGGAACGCTCGATAACGATGCCGACGCCGCCGGATTCCGGGACGACGTCCAGCTTCTCCACCTGCACCCGCGCGCGAGTCACCTCCGGGTTGGAGAAGCACAGCGTGAGAATCCGTTCGCCCAGCGTCTCGACGAGGTTCACGTGGGCGCCGTCGCGCAGGGCGCGGATGCCGTCGATCAGGAAGTCGTAGGACAGCACCTCGTCCAGGCTGTCGGTCATCGGCCGGTCGGGCCAGGGCAGCGTCAGCGAGACGTTGATCCGGACGCGCTGCGTGCGCTCCTTTTCCTCGTCCCAGACGCCGATCCGGAACTGGTCCACATAATCGCGCAGCGTGATGTCGTAGTACCGGACGCGGCTTGCCGCCGGGCGGTACGGCACATAGGAGAGCAAAGCGTCGTCGGCCAAGCGATCCTCCTACCCGTGTCGGACGAAGGTTGGCTCCCCCGCCTCGGATGTCGTCAGGGTCCGTCACCGGTCGGACGGCGGCGCGGCCAGCAGGCGGTGACGCAGCAGCCATTCAACGCCGCGCCGCCATGACCGCTCGTTGTCGCCGCGGATGTCCGCGTTCGCGACGGCGATGACGTCGCCGTCTCCGCCGCCATCTCCGGTGCGGCGCATTATAATCTGCATGTTGAGGATCAGCGTGCTGATCTTATGGATGAAACCCGTCACCACGATGTCCGCGCCGGCCCGGCGCCCGAGGTCGCGTTCGCAGCCGTTGCACCGATAGAGCGACGCCGGCACCTCCGCGGCGACGGCGCTGTCGCGAACGCCGGTCACCTCATAGCCGCCGTCCTTCAGCCCGTCGCGCAGCAGCGCCGTCACCCTTTCCAGCCGTCCGGCATGGTCCGGATTGGGAGGTTCCCGGCTGGTGTCCACCAGCTCCAGATCGAAGACCAGAACCTTGGCCGGCGCCTGCGCCGCCGCCGCGCCGCTCAGCAGCAGGAACAGGAGCGCCGTCGCGGCGAACTCCGTCGGCCTCATCCGAATGGGTGGATGGGCAAGGGCGCCCGATGTCCGGCAGAATCCCATCATGCGTCACCGCTCCGCTGTCCTTGCCGTCGCGTTGCTCACTCTGGCGTCTGTCCCAGCGGCGTCCGTCCCGGCGGGGGCGGCCGGGAGCGATCCGGATTGGCCCTGCGTCCAGATCCTCGTGCCGACCCTGTCGTCCGGCCAGATCTGGCCCGGCGACCCCATCGAGGGGAAGGAAGGCGACTGGCGCGACATTCCCGGTACCGAACCGGTCCTGAAGCAGCTCCTCGACCGCCGGCTCGATCCGGAGCAGGAGCAGGCGGCGATCGACCGCTTCGCCGACCAGCTGGAGGCCAACGGGGCGGCGGCGGACCGCAACGCCGCCCTCACCGCCCTGTTCGCCGGAGCCTTCGACGCGCTCAACCAGGAGCGCGGCCAAGCCATTTCAGCCATCAAGCGCTACGCCCACCAGCAGCGCGTCCTGCTCGACAGCATCGATGCGGCGCTGACCCGTCTCCAGACGCTTCCCGCCGACGCCCCCGAGGCGACTGCGTTGCGTGAGGAGATCGCGTGGCGGCGGCGCATCCTCGACGAGCGGCGGCGCAATCAGACGGCGCTGTGCGAACAGCCGGTCCAGTTCGAACAGAAGGCCGGCCGCATCGCTCGGGGCATCGCCGCCCGCCTGGACTGAGGCGAGCGGGTTCGGTCAGTTCGACGCGCCGCCGGCGAAGGGTTCGACGGTCTCCAGCCCGTATCCCGCCTCCTGCCAGCGCATGGCACCGTCGGAATACCAGTAGACATTGCCGTACCCCCACTCCACCGCGCGTTTCGCGGCGTTCCAGGACATCCAGCAATCCGGCTCGCAGAAGAAGACCAGCCGGGCGGCCCGATCCCCATGACTTACGGTCTCCAGCCCGGCGCGGAAATAGCGCTCCTGCTCGCCAGACAGGCTGCCGTAGCCGACATTGGGCAGCCAGACCGCTCCCGGCAGGCTGCGGCGGGGGGGCGGAACCCAGACGGCCGGCGCCGGTCGGCCGGCCGGGCGCGGCGGGGCCGGCATCACGTCGATCAGCCGCGTGTCGGGAAAATGCTCGATCAGCCGGCGCAACTCCGCCAGGGTCACGGTGGAGGCGCCGGACAGGCCGGCGGGAGTCGGGGCGCGGTACTGGTCCATCCGGTAGCCCGGCGGCTCGAATGTGGCGGCGGTCTTCAGCGCGCCGTCCGGGCCGATGAGCGGGACGTGGTAGCGCAGCAGGATGCGGTCGATGTCGTCCTGGCGGCGCTTGATGAAGTCGTTGAGCCAGTGCTTCCACTCCGGCTCGTCGGAGCGGATGCCCATGGAGATGTTGAATTGCAGCCGGGCGACCGCCGGTTCCTTGACCAGCGGAACGACGGTCAGCGGCTCCGTCTGCTGGGCGGCGAAGTAGCCGGCGATCGGCCCCCAGATCACCGCGGCATCGGTCTTGCCGGCGGCCACGTCCTCGATGGCGTCGCGGGCCGGGTTGTTGGCGCGCGTGTCGGTGTTGAGCTGGTAGGGCTCCGTCCGGGTGATGCCGTAGAGGCGCAGCAGGTTGACCGCGGGCGTCTTCTCGACGACCCCGATGCGGGCGTCCTTCAGGGACGGATCGCCCACGCTTTCCGCCTTGATGCCCGATTTGGTGCGGTAGACGAGGGAATAGACGGTCCGGTAGTAGGGATTGGTGTTCTGCATCAGCTCTTCGCCGGACGCCGTTCCCATCACGAGGTCGCACTGCCGCGCGCGCAGCGTGTTGCGGACGAAGCCGATGGTCTGCGGCCACCAGTAGTAAGTCACCGGTTTCTTTAGATCCTCGCCGATGAGCCGGGCGATCTCGTTCTCGAAGCCCTCCATTTTTTCGTTGGAGTAGGGCAGGAGGTTGCCGTCGGCGCAGACGCGCACGGTCTCGCGCTCCGTCACCTCGACGGCGTGGGCCGGCAGGGTGACGGACAGCAGAGCCGCGGCGATGGTGACGACGGTGAGCACAGAAGGAAATGCCATGAAGGGTCTCCCTCCGCCGGATCAGCCGCCGATGCGTTGCGGGCGTCCGCCGGGCAGCGCGCCGTCGGCCCGCGCCTTCAGGTAGCGGTAGATGTCGTCCAGATGATCCATGATGTTCGGGTCGAGGCCGAAGGAGGGCATCACCTTGTCGCCGGTGGCGCCCTGGTTCTGGCGGCCGTTGACCACGACCTCCTTGAACTCGTCGTAGCTGAGGCGTTTGAGCGAGTCCGCGAGGCTGGGGGCGAAGGACGACCCCGACGCGTCGAAGCCGTGGCAGGTGTGGCAGGTCGCGTGGAAGCGGCGGTAGCCGTTGTAGGTTCCCTTGTCCACCTGACCGTCCTTGACGATGTAGGTCGGTGTTCCGTCGGGGGTCGTCGGCGCGTCCTGCGCCAGGGCGGCGAAACAGGCGACGGTGCCCACCGTCAGCGCACCGGTCAGCAAGCCAAGTCTGCTTTGCGCAAATCTGCGTTTCATGGATGTCGAGATCCTCGCCCGGAATCCGGGTCCCAGTAAATGCCGAAGGCTCTGAAGCAAAACCCCCGGTGCGTTGCGGCACCGGGGGCAGGTCTGCCGATCACTTCTGGTCCGGAACGTGGAACACCGTCAGGACGCCACCGAGCTGGGTGTATTCGCCCAGCGACTGGTGGGCGCCAACCGCGCCGAGGCCGGCGGTCGCCACCCCTCCGCCTTCGGTGTGGCCGGGATGGACGGCGTTGTGCCACGCCTGCGCCCCGGCTTCCTGGGTCAGGCCCGCGGCGAGGCCGATGCCGGCCCAGCCGCCGACGCCCGACAGGACGGCCACATACTGCTTGCCGTTGTGGGTGTAGGTGTTGATGTTGCCGATGATGCCGGACGGGGTCTTGAACCGCCACAGCTCCTTGCCGTCCTTCATGTCGACGGCGACGAGGTAGCCTTCCAGCGTCCCGTAATAGGCGACGCCACCCTTGGTGGACAGGGCGCCGCTCCACACCGCGAAGCGCTCCGGCCGCGACCAGACGATCTTGCCGGCCGCCGCGTCCCAGGCGATGAAGTTGCCCATGCCGCCGTGCGAGTTCGGCGTCGGGTACATGGACACGGTCGAGCCGACATAGGCCTGCCCCGCCGTGTAGGAGACGGAGAACGGCTCGTAATCCATGCAGATGTGGTTGGTCGGGACGTAGAACAGGCCGGTGTCCGGCGAGAAGGAGGCCGGCTGCTGGTCCTTGCTGCCGAGTGCTGCCGGGCATACGGCGGCGGTGTTCTTGTCCTCGCCGTTGGCGAAGGTGCTGTATTTGTCGACGACGTTCGGCCGTCCGGTCTTCATGTCGACATCGGTCGCCCAGTTGACCGTCGGGTCGAACTTCTGCGCGACGAGCAGTTCGCCGGTCGCCCGGTCCAGGGTGTAGGCGAAGCCGTTGCGGTCGAAGTTGACGAGAACCTTGCGCTGCTGGCCGTTCATGTTGATGTCGGCCAGGATGTTCTCGTTGACGCCGTCGAAGTCCCATTCATCGAACGGCGTCTTCTGGTAGACCCACTTCGCCTCCCCGGTGTCGGGGTCGCGGGCGAAGATGGTCATCGACCATTTGTTGTCGCTCTTGGCCCGGTCCTTGTCGACGGCCCGCTGCGTCGGGTTCCAGGTGCCGGGGTTGCCGGTGCCGTAATAGATCAGGTTGAGCGCCGGATCGTAGGTGTACCAGCCCCAGGTGGTTCCGCCGCCGCGCTTCCATTCCTCGCCCGGCCATGTCGAGACGCCGAGGTCCTTCTGCCCGATCGGCTTGCCCATCATCATCGTCTTCGACGGGTCGATCTTCACGTCGGCGTCGGGGCCGGTCGAGAAGGCCCGCCACACCATCTTGCCGCTGTTCGTGTCGTAGGCCGTCAGATGCCCGCGCACGCCGAATTCGCCGCCGCTGATGCCGACGAAGACCTTGTCCTTGACCACCAGCGGGGCCGCTGTCAGGGTCTCGCCCTTGGTGTGGTCGCCGTTCTTGGCCTTCCACATCTCCTTGCCGGTCTTGGCGTCGAGTGCCACCAGCGTGTTGTCCGCCTGCGCCAGGAAGACCTTGCCGTCGGCGACCGCGACGCCGCGGTTGACGGTGTCGCAGCACATCACCGGGATGACGGTCGGGTCCTGGACCGATTCATATTTCCAGATGACCCGCCCCGGGTTGTTGAGGTCCAGCGCGAAGACCTTGTTGGGGAACGGCGTGTGAATGTACATCACGTCGCCGACGACGATCGGCCCGCCTTCATGGCCGCGCAGAACCCCGGTGGAGAACGACCATGCCACCTGAAGATTCTTGACGTTGTTGGTGGTGATCTGGTCGAGGGGGCTGTACCGCTGCCCGGCATAATTGCCGAGCTGGGACGCCCAGTTGTTGGGGTTCGCTTCATTCTTGAGAATACTGTCGTTCGCAGAAACCGAGCCGGCGGCGACGACAGCGACAGACGCCAGAAGCCAGCGAGACAATACCTTCATGACGATCCCTCCCGTGATGGCGCTTATTGTTTACCCAAAAACCAATGGGCTTCTTGCTTATGAGCGCAGCGCTGAGTGCAAAAGGGCGTTGTCGCGCGGATGTTGTCGCGCGGTATGTTCGGTTCTGAATTCAATATTCAGAAAAGCTGACGCCAAATTGGTACTTAATGCTATATTGGGACCATCTTCTCGTCAAGGCTCTGCCGAATAGAAAATCTCAAACAATCGGCTTGTGCCAGATTTATCCAGGACCGACCGCAAATTGGGAGTAAGAGATTAATCCTTCAAAACAAGATTTTGTAATTTATTTATTTGCAGTTTTGAACGCGAATTTTGTGCAGGGCAGCAATATTTGCTGCAAAGCAGCGCGGCCCGATCCGCGATTCCGGCTGTTGATGCATGTGTTCCGGCCTTCGTCCGTCTTGGCGGAAACGCCGAAGGCGCCGGCTTATCGAGCTTTCGCACAGGAAACGCGAACCATGTTTGAACTGGTTCTGGTGATTTGTCTGGCCGTGCGGCCGGACCACTGCGCCATCGAGCGTCCACTCTCCTTCGAACGGTACCCGACCGCGGTCGAATGCACGCACAACAGCTACGCCCACGTCGTGCATTGGCTCATGGAGCATCCCAACTGGAACGTCCGCCAATGGCGGTGCGAGCAGCCCGGGGCCTGACGCCAGCGCAGGTTGCTTCAAGGATACGAAAGACTTCACTCAACGTTCCGTTGACCTGCGGCGCGCCGACTCCAGACTTGCGCGAAGGCTGATCTGGACCTTGCGGCCCGTTCCGTTTCATCCGTTGCACCAACGGCTTTGCAAACTCCCAACCTTTAGGCATTGGTTAACCTTCGATGCCTAATGATTCGGCGCCCTGTGGTTCAGCTCATTTCCGAGCAGCCGGAATCGCGCAATCCTGTCCTCGTCCTGGGCATGGCATGCGGCTTGCTCTCGCTGATCCACACGATGTTGGCACAGCTGTGCCGTTGCGTTTTGGAGCGCCCGATGTTTGTTACCCTGTCGATGATCTTCTGCCTGGCGTCCGACCCGACCCAGTGCCGGACCATCAACCCGATGGTTCCCGACACCGAACCCCTGACCATGTCGAGCTGCCCGATCGCCGGTCAGATCGAGAGCGCCAAGTGGATCAACGATCACCCGAAGTACGAGCTTCAGCGCATCCAATGCACGGTGGGCAAGCGGTTCAAGCAGCAGGGTGCGTGAGGGTTTGACGGGGGACGGTTCGGTGTCGTCTCACGCCAGCGCCGCGGCCCGACGCAAGTCGGCCACGAACTCCGCCTGCGCCCGCCGCCGCTCCTCGTCTCCCGGAAGCCTCAGCAGGTAGGAGGGGTGGACGGTGACGAAGCCGTCCCACCCGTCGAAGGCCATCGGCCCGCGTTCGCGCAGCACCGAAACGGACCGGCCGGCCAGCGCCAGGGCCGCGGTGGCTCCCAGCGCGACGACGAGGCGGGGACGGACGAAGCCTAGCTCCGTCATCAGCCACCAGCGGTAATGCTTGACCTCGCCGGCGGTGGGGGACTGGTGGATGCGCCGCTTGCCGCGCTGGACGAATTTGAAATGCTTGACGGCGTTGGTCAGGTAAAGACCGCCGCGGTCGATGCCGGCTTCCTCCAGCGCGGCGGTCAGCAACTGGCCGGCGGGGCCGACGAAGGGCCGGCCCTCGCGGTCCTCCTGGTCGCCCGGCTGCTCGCCGACGATGGCGATGACCGCACCCTCCGGCCCTTCGCCCAGCACCGCCTGTGTCGCGCCCGGCACCAGCGGTTCGGAGCGTTGGATCAGGCGGTTCAAGTCGGCGAGGCTTTCCGGCGCCTGCCGGGCCATCGCCGCCACCGCCTTTTCGGGCATGCGGCGGCGCGGGATGGCGGCCTCCGCCTCCAGCATCGCCTGGACGCGGGCAGGGGCGGAGCGGACCATGGCCGGGATGGCCGCCGTCTCCGGCATGTTGGCCCAGTATTTCCGCGGCATCTCCGCCCGCATGGCCGTCGGGTTGACCCGAGCGGGATTGAAGGTGCTCTCGTAATAGCGCAGCCAGCCCTCGGCGAAGCGGTCGTCGGCCAGGGAGTCCGGACGCTCCGTGGGCGGGCCGGTCATCAGGCGTTGGCGGTCCCAGTGCAACGAGCCCTTCGGCGTCAGGATCGTCCACACCATGCTTTCGAAACGCTCGACGAAGAAGGGAGCGACCGCCTCGACGATGTGATGGTCGGGCTCGAACCACGCGACGTAACGCTCTCCGCCGTCCGGGTCCCGTAGGGCGCGGAAGCGCAGGAAAGCGTGCATCTTGTGGATGTCCCGGCGCACCGCTTTGTCGAGCCGCTCCAGCCGGTGCACCAGCGGGTCGGCGTGCTGGTCGAGCAGAGCCCGCTCACCGTTCAGCACCCGCCAGACCAGCCGGTAGAGCAGGGCGTAGCGTTCCGGATCGCCGTGGCAGACGACGGTTTCGATCAGTTGCCCGACCGCCTGGGGCAGGAAGACCGGGGCGCCGTTTTCGGAAGCGGGGGCTTCGTCGCCGAACAGCGACGGCGCGCCGACGCTCCACAGCACCTCGTCGGGCGCCGTCCGGGCGGCGGCGAGGCGGCGCACCGCCCGGCGGAAGCCGTCGAGGTCCGCCCCCTCCCGCAGGGTGATCGTGTGCATCGTCAGAACAGGCTCAACTGGCTGGATGGCGTGACCAAGCGCTGGCGCAGGTCCAGCCGGTCGGTCAGCCCGCCCACGGGGTGGTAATCGGCGGCGATCAGGAAGGGGCGCGCCCGCCTCAGCCCGCTCGACAGCCGCCCCAGATCCTCCATGCGCAGGCGGGTGTGGCGGCGCGCCGACAGAATCTTGTCGACGGCGCGCGCGCCCAGCCCCGGCACCCGCAGCAGCATCTCGCGGTCGGCGGTGTTGACGTCGACCGGGAAGCGCTCCCGGTTCTTCAGCGCCCAGGCCAGCTTGGGGTCGATGCCGAGGTCGAGCATCCCGCCCTCGCCGCCGGACGCGATCTCCTCCACCGTGAAGCCGTAGTAGCGCAGCAGCCAGTCGGCCTGATACAGCCGGTTCTCCCTTTGCAGCGGCGGCGGCTTGACCGGCAGCACCGAACTGGCCTCCGGGATCGGGCTGAAGGCGGAATAATAGACGCGGCGCAGCCCGTAGCGCTGGTAAAGCGTGCCGCTGGTCTCCAGGACCGAGCGGTCGGTGGCATCGTCAGCGCCGACGATCAGCTGGGTGCTCTGGCCGGCGGGGGAGAAGCGGCGGCGCTCCTCTTTGGCCTCGACGATGCGTTCGTTGACCTGTCCCATCACCGCCTTGATGGTGCCGCCGTTCTTCTCCGGCGCGAAGGCTTTCAGGCTGTGGTCGGTGGGCAGTTCGAGGTTGATCGACAGGCGGTCCGCCCACAGCCCGGCCTGCTCGATCAGCCAGGGGCTGGCCTCGGGAATGGTCTTCAGGTGGATGTAGCCGGCGAAGCCGTGGTCGCGCCGCAGCGTCCGCGCCACCAGCATCATCTGCTCCATCGTGTGGTCCGGCGAGCGGATGATGCCGGAGGACAGGAACAGCCCCTCGATGCAGTTGCGCTTGTAGAAGCCCAGGGTCAGTTCCACCACCTCCTCCACCGTGAAACGGGCGCGGCGGACGTTGGAGGAACGCCGGTTGATGCAGTACACGCAGTCGAACAGGCAGTGGTTGGTCAGCAGGATCTTCAGGAGCGAGACGCAGCGCCCGTCCGGCGTGTAGGCGTGGCAGATGCCGGCGCCGGTCGTCGAGCCCAGCCCCTCCTTGCCGCCGCTGCGCGGCTTGGCGCCGGACGAGGCGCAGGAGGCGTCGTATTTCGCCGCATCGGCCAGAATGCCGAGCTTCTCGATCAAGGCGTCGTCCATCGTCCCATCCCACGCTGCTTGTGTGTTCTTAATATGTTCTCATGGGGTGGGGAGGCAAGCGGCGTGTGTGGCGCTGGGTGGGACAAAGTCGGATCAGGGTCTCTGTGGCAATCTTGGATGGCAGCGAAGCGGGACCACATATCCGGGATGACCAACAATCCGCCGTTCCGGCTCGGCCGCCGCACCGTCCTCGCCGCCACCGCCGCCGTTGCTGCCGCGTCCCTTGGCTGCGCCTTGACCCGCCCGCTGCTTGCCGCTCAACCGGGGGCCGGGTTCGACCCGGCCTTGCTGGACGGCGCGATCAAACGGGCGGCGGAACTCGACCAGATCCACGCGCTGGTCATCGGGCGGAACGGCGCGGTGGTGTCGGCGGAGGCCTTCCGAGGGCCGGCGGTGAACCGCGCCGTCAACGTCAAGTCGGTGTCCAAAACCATCGCCGCCTCGCTCGCCGGCATCGCCATCGACCGCGGGGTCCTGCGCGGCGTCGATGTGCCGTTGGCCGAGGCGGCGCCGGGACTGGTTCCGGCGGGCGTCGATCCGCGGGTGCGCCGGATCACCATCGCCGACCTTCTGACCATGCAGGCCGGTCTGGAACCGACCTCCGGGCCGGGTTACGGCCGCTGGATCAACAGCCGCAACTGGGTCGTCGACGCGCTGCGCCGTCCCTTCGTCACCGAGCCGGGCGCACGGATGCTTTACTCGACCGGGAGCTACCACCTGCTGGGAGCGGCGCTGTCCAGCGCGTCGGGGCGCAGCCTGCTGTCCCTGGCGCGGGACTGGCTGGGCGAGCCGCTGGGCATCGACGTGCCGTCCTGGACGCGCGACCCGCAGGGCTTCTACCTCGGCGGCAACAACATGGCGCTGTCGCCGCTCGACCTCTTCCGCTTCGGTGAGCTGTGGCGGCAGGGCGGGCAGTGGAACGGACAACAGGTCATCAGCGCCGCCTGGGTGGAGGCGTCGTGGGTGCCGCGCACGCGCTCCCCCTTCTCCGGCGACGATTACGGGTACGGCTGGTTCCTCGCCACGGCGAAGGGGCACCGCATCGCCTACGCGCGGGGCTATGGCGGGCAGATGCTCTATCTGGTGCCCAGCCTGGGGCTGACCGTCGTCGTCACCTCCGACCCCGGCCGGCCGGCGCGGTCGGATGGCCATGTCGGGCTTCTTAACGCCCTGCTGACCGACGCGATCATCCCGGCGGCGGAAATGGCCTGACGGGCCGGCGGATCAGGCGGACAGGGTGTCGCTGCGCAGGCGCCGCATCACGTCCCTTCGCGGCAGCCAAACCACCAGCACGGCCCCGACCGCCGCCATCGCAGCGACGGTGCCGAGGAAGGCGGCTAGGGGAACAGCGCCTCCGGGGAGGGGCGCGCCGTCGGCAAGGCTGGCGACCACCGCCGCGCCGCCGGCCCAGCCGAGCGGCACCGCGATCGCGGCGACCGCGGCGCCCAGGAGGACGAATTCCAGCACCACCGCCTGGACCATGGACCACCGACCAACTCCAAGGGCGTGCAGGATCGCCATCTCCTGAAGCCGCCGCCGGGCGCTGCTGGCGATGGCGCCGAGAAGGACCACGGCCGCCGCGCCGAGGGCGACGGCGGACAGGCCGTCCAGAAGGCCGCGCACGGTCTGGACGGTCGAACCGAGCGTGTCCAGCACCTCCGCCACGCGGATCGTGGGGGCTTGCGGGACTGCCTGCGCCACCGCCGCCTCAACCGCCGGAACCGCTTCGGGCGAGGACCAGACGGCGGCGACGAGGCTGTGCGGCGGCGGGTCGGGGAAGGGGGAGAGGAGCACCGGGAAGTCCAGATCGAGCCGCGTCCAGTCGATGCGCCGGAGGTTGCCGACCGTCGCGGTCACCGGACCGCTCGCCAGGGCCAGCGTAAGGCTGTCCCCCACCGCCAGCCCCAGCCGGCGGGCCACCTGCGCGTCCAGCGAGGCGAGCGGCGGGCCGGTATAGCCCTCGGGCCACCAACTTCCGACCACGATCCGGTCGGTGGGGGCCGGGCGGTCGCGCCAGGACAGGCCGCGGTCGCCGCGCACCGCCCAGCCGACGGAGCGCGGGGCGTCCGCCTCGGTGATGGCGACGCCGTTGAGGCGGCTGATCCGGGCGTGCAGGAAGGGCGCCACCTCGACCCGCCCGACGCCGGGCAGGGAGGTCAGGCGCTCGCTCAAGCCGATGCCGCCCGGCGGGGGAACGTTCAGCGCGATGACGGAGGGCGTCTGCGCCGGCAGCGTCGCCGCGACATGGCCGGTGGCCGACCGTCCGACCACGCCGACCGCCACCAGCAGGGTCAGGCCGATGCCCAGCGCCACGGCCACCGGAACCGTCGGGGCGCCGGGCCGCCCGAGGTTGGCGACGGCCAACCGGACCACCGGTCGCCGTCCGCGCGCCAGCCGGCGGGCCACCCAGGCGAGCCCCCGTCCCAACAGCGCGAATGCGGCCCACACAAGTCCGGCGACGAGGAGAAAGCTGGCGACCGCGAGTGGCATGCCCGTCCAGGCGGCGAGAGCACTGGCGAGCGCCAGCCCCAGAAGCGCGACGGCGCCACGGGTCCGCCACCCCAACGGCTGGGACAGGCCATCCACCGCCCCCCGCCAGATCGCGGCGGGGCTGGTCCCGGCGGCGCGGACAAGCGGCGGCACGGCGCAGAGCAGCGCGGCCAGAAGCCCGACTGCCCCCGCCAGCAGCAAGGCCGCCGGATCAATGGCGCCGCCCGTCTCCGGCATCCAGTCGAGCGGCAGCGCGTTCACCGCCATGGCGGCCAGCACGGCGCCGGTCGTCACGCCGATCAGCAGCGCCACGCCGACCACCGCCAGCGTCTGCAGCAGGAAGGCGGTGAAGAGAAGGCGTGGCGAGCCACCCAGCGCCTTCAGCGTCGCCAGGACCGGCAACCGCCGGGTGAGGTGCGCCGACAGCGCCCGGCCGATGCCGACGCCGCCGATCAGCAGGATGGACAGCGACCCCAGAAGGAACAGCGCGCGGGCGAGCTGCATGGTGCGGTCCACGCCCGGAATGCCGTGCGAGGCATCGACGATCCGCCATCCGGCGTCGGGGAAACGGCTTTCCAGATCGCGCAGGACGGCGTCGGAGCGGGCCGGTTCCGGCAGGACGAGGCGATAGTACCAGTAGACGGGCATCCCCGGCTCCGCGAGGCCCGTCGCGTCCAGCGCTTGGCGATCGATGACGACGCGCGGGCCGAGGGAAAGGGCGCGGAAGGCCCGGTCTGGCTCATGCTCCAGCACGGCGCGGACCGTGACCTCGGCGGCCCCGAGCCGCAGCCGGTCGCCGACGTTCAGCGCCAGAGCGTCGAGCAGGTCGGCGGACACCGCCGCACCCCACCGCTCGTCCCGCCGGGCCAGCGCGTCGGCCAGGGACGGGGCGCCGGACACCGTCGCCGTGCCGACCAGCGGGTAGGTTCCTTCGACCGCCTTCAGTTCGACCAGGGCGCGGGCATTGCCGGTCACCGTCGAGGCGACGGGCCGCAGTTCCGCGGTCTCGCCGACCCTGCCCATCGTGTCGAGGACGGCCCTTTGCTCCGGCGTGGCCGGTGCGTGGAACAGGCGCAAGGAGAGGTCACCGCCGACCGCTTCGCGCGCGGTGGTCCGCATCCCCTCCAGCACGCCGCCGCTGAGCGAACCGACGGCGGTCATCATGGCCGTCCCCAGCGCCACCCCCAGGACGACGATCCAAAGTCCGGCGACGCCGCCCCGCAGGTCCCGCCAAGCCAGCCGCAACGCGATGCGCAGATAAGTCATGGCGGACATATCGTGAAGGTCCCGCCGGCCGGCAACCGTTTTGGCCACATTCGGCTTCCCTCTCCCGCCTCGGGAGAGGGAAGGGGCCCACGCGAAGCGTGGGAAGGGTGAGGGTGAAGCCGAGAATCAGCGCTCTGATCCTCGCACGACCCTCACCCGGCGCCTTCGGCGCCACCCTCTCCCGGGGCGGGAGAGGGATTGGGTGCCAGATGCAGCCGCCGCCGGTGGCGGGGCGGCAGGGGATGGGCGGATTGGACCGCCGCCAGGGCGCGCAGGCGCTCCGCCAGGGCGGGCGGGAAGGGCGTCACCTTGCGGGTGCCCAGATCGACGTGAATCGACAGTTGTTCCATGGTCGCGGCGACCGTTCCGTCGTCGGCCCGGCGGATCTCCAGCAGGCTCAGCAGCCGCTTGTCGTCGGCGTCGAGCAGCCGCAGGGCCACCTGTAGGGGCGTGCCGGCACGCAGTTCCCGCCGGTAATGCACCGCCACATCGACAACGAACAGGCCGAGCCCCTCGTCCCGCGTGTAGGTCTCGCCCAGCCCCCACCGCTCCATCAGGGCGTAGCCGACCTCGTCGAACAGGGCGACGTAGCGGACCATGTTCATGTGGCCGTAAAGGTCGATCCAGCTCTCGTCGACCGTGTGCACACCGGACAGAAGGATGTCGGACGGCAAGATGTCTGGCGGCAGGGCGTGGTCCTGGGTCATGGGTTGCCTTGGAGGGGGGAGGTCTGGTCCGGCGGGAACACGCCGCGCAGCCATTGCCGGATGGCCGAGATCACCGGCGTGTTCCAGCGGTGGGCCGGGGCGATGAAGTAGTAACCGCCGATGGTGACGTTGCTGTCCACCATCTCCACCAGCTTGCCGTTGGCCAGCGGTTCGGTCACCAGCAGGTCGCTGACCAGGGCGACTCCGCGCCCCAGCCGGGCCGCCTCGATGGTCAGGTGCGCCTGCCACAGTCGGGGACCGCGCAGCCGGGGGAGTTCGGCGATGCCGGCCTCTTCGAACCACGCTTCCCACATTCCGGTGGATTGCTCGTGGATCAGCGGCAGGCCGACAAGGTCGGCGGGTGTGCGCACGTCGGGGTAGCGCGCCTTGAACTCCGGGCTGGCGATGGCGAGGATGCGCGGCCGCGCGAACATCTCCGACCGCAGGCCCTCGGCGACGGAGTTGCCGTCCTCAAGATACATGATCTCGGCGTCGGCCTCCTCCCGGCTGAAGTCGGGGCGGGTCGAGGTCGGCTGCAGGATCACCTCCCGCCCGGTCAGCGCCTCTTCCAGCTCGGGCAGGCGGGCGAGCAGGCAGCGCGACGCCAGCCCCGCCAGACAGCAGATGTGCACCGCCTCCATCCCGCCGTTGCGCAGCTCGTTGCTCGCCTCGCCGATCAGGTCGAAGGCGCGGCGCAGCTGGGCGGCGTAGCGGATGCCTTCGCGGGTCAGGGACAGGCCGCGCCCCGACTTCGCCACCAACTTCACCCCCACCGCCTGTTCCAGATTCTGGATGTGGCGCGACACCACCGTGTGGGACACCGCCAGCTCGTCGGCGGCGGCCCGCACCGTGCCCTGACGGGCGAAGATGTCGAAGGCGCGGAGCGCGAGAAGGGGCGGAAGGCGGCGCGCCATGCGGACCTTTGGGCTGTGGACGGAAGCCGGTGCGAGGCTGGGAGCGATCCCGGCGGCAGTGATCTCGACAGCAGTATGAAACATTTCCGCCAGCACCGCACGCGCCCCTTCGCCGCCCGCCACCCGCCGCTCTCCCCCCGCGCCGCCGGCCATCACACCACCGCGTCGCGACGGAAGGCGCCGATCTCGTCGGGGCTGAAGCCGAGATCCGCCAGGATGGCGTCGGTGTGCTCGCCCAGCCGCGGCGCCGGGCTCTCCGCCGGCAGCGGGGCCTCCGGCATGGTGATCGGGACGGCGGCGAAGCGCTTGCCCGAACCCTCCGGCACCTCCACGACCATCTTGCGGTGGACCACCTGGGGATCGTTCAGCGCGTCCGGCACGCTGTTGATCGGGCTGGCCGGCACGTCGGCGTCCTCCATCGCGTCCAGCCACGCGTCGCGCCCGCGGGTAAGGAAGACCTCGCGGAGCAACGGTTCCAGCTCCGCATGGTTGGCGTTGCGGGCCGAGCCTGTGGGGAAGCGCGGGTCGGACAGCAGATGCTCCAGCCCCATGGCGCGGCACATCCGGTCCCACTGCTCGTTGGTGTCGACGCAGATGGCGATCGGCTTGTCGGCGGTGGGGAAGGCCTGGAAGGGGGCGATCAGCGGGTGGCGGCTGCCCAGCGCCCGCGGCGTCTCCCCGGCGTTCAGGAAGCGGGCGATGGCGTTCTCCATCAGGGCGAGCTGGCAATCCAGCATCGCCACGTCGATGAAGCTGCCCTCGCCACTGCTCGCCCGTTTCTGCAGGGCGGCGAGGATGCCGACGGCGGCGAACAGAACTCGACCCGATGTCGCCGATGGACGCGCCGACCCGGCAGGGATCGCCGCCCGGCTCGCCGGTGATGCTCATCATGCCGGACATCGCCTGGGCCACCACGTCGAAGCAAGGCCGGTGGCGGTAGGGGCCGTCCTGCCCGAAGCCGGAGATCGAGGCGTAGACCAGCCGCGGATTGACCGTCTTCAGATCGTTGTAGCCCAGCCCCAGCCGGTCCATCGCCCCGGCCCGGTTGTTCTCCACCAGCACGTCGCTGGTGGCGACAATTTTTTTGAAAATCTCCTTCCCCTTTTCCTCCTTCAAGTTGAGAGTCAGAACTCCGCTTGTTGCGGTTGACGCTGAGGAAGTAAATGCTTTCCTCCTCGCTGAAGGGAGCAATGATGCGGGTGAAATCGCCCTTGCCGGGACGCTCGATCTTGATGACCTCCGCCCCCAGCGCGCCGAGCAGCCACGTGCTGTAGGGGCCGGCCAACATGTGCGTGAGATCGACCACGCGCACGCCGGCCAAGGGGCCTTCGCGGCGTTGCGTATCGGTGTTGAGCATGCATGATCCTTCGGATGGCCGGACGCCGCGCAGGCGGTCCGGGCGGGGCCGCGCGCCCGGCTGGAAACCGGTCCGGTCCAGGGCGGCGGCGGGAATGCGATACCCAAAGGCTTGCGCCACGGCGGCCGGAAAACAATCGCTTAGTTTGGCCCAATCCGGTGCATGGAAGGCACCGTTCCGCGGATTTGCCCTGTGTGGTATTGGTGCGTTCCGTGCACCGGACCGCATCGTTTTTTCTGCTTGTGACACGAACTGTGTCCGGTAGTCTTGATCTTGCCGGGAGCGGATCGGCCTGATCGAAATCTCTGCCGGACATCGGAAAGTCTTCATGATTTCCGAGGCGGGCGGCCTCTTTACTCTCATCGCCTGTCCACTGAAGCCGCTCGGCGCGCGTCGCGGCAGCGATGCGCGGCCTTCCACAACCAGGAAAGGACAACCCGCGCGTGATCGATCTTTCGGGAAAGGCGGCCATTGCCGGCGTTTTTGAATCGCCCCGCCGGGATGCGCCGCGCGTCCACCCCTTCGCCCTTCAGATGGAGTGCATCCTCGGCGCGCTGGACGACGCCGGGCTGACGCTGAAGGACGTGGACGGGCTGTGCGCGGCCTCCGGCGACTGGGCCGAGGGCGGCAGCACCATGGATGTGGTCGAACTGGCCGAATACATCGGGATCGCGCCGACCTACGTGAACAGCACCGACGTCGGCGGCTGCTCCTACATCCTCCAGGCCGGGCAGGCGGCGGCGGCCATCGCCACCGGGCTGGCCGAGGTGGTGGTCATCAGCTACGCCGCCTGCCCGCGCTGGTGGCCGCTGAGCAGCCCATCCTTCGACCCCTTCGTCTTCCCCGCCGGCCCTGGCCAATACGAGATTCCCTACGCGCCGACGCTGATTTCGACCTACGGCCTGTTCGCCCGTCGCCATATGGACCTCTACGGCACCACGCCGGAACAGCTTGCCCAGGTGGCCGTGACCTTCCGCGAGCACGCCGCGCAGAACCCCGACGCCCGGCTGCGCAAGCCGATCACGGTGGACGACGTGCTGGCCTCGCCGATGATCGCGTCGCCGCTGCACCGGCTGGACTGCTGCGTGGTGACCGACGGCGGCGGCGCCGTGGTGATGACCAGTCGGGAGCGGGCGCGCGACCTGAAAAAGCCGCCGGTCCATCTGGTCGGTTACGGGGCCGCCGTGGCGCGCACCCAGAACAGCCAGATTCCCGACGACCTGACCACCCCGGCGGCGCTGTCCGGCCCGCGCGCCTTCGCCATGGCCGGGGTGACCCCCGGCGAGATCGACGTGGCGCAGATCTACGACGCCTTCACCATCACGCCGATGCTGGCGCTGGAGGATCTGGGCTTCTGCGGTCGCGGGGAGAGCGGCGCCTTTGTCGCGGACGGCAACCTGACGCTGGGCGGCAGCCTGCCCACCAACACCGACGGCGGCGGGCTGTCGTCCAATCATCCCGGCAAGCGCGGCATCTTCACCCTGATCGAGAGCGTCCGCCAACTCCGCGGCGAGGGGCCGGGCGTCCAGGTGCCCGACGCGCGCATCGCCCTGGCCCATGGGCTGGGCGGCACCTTCTGCTCCGCCGCCACCGCCATCCTTGCCCGGTAAGGTGCCTGATGACCAGCATGACCACCCCGCCCGTCCAGGACGAGACTTCCGCCCCCTTCTGGGAAGCGGCGCGCGAGGGGCGCTTCCTGATCCAGCGCTGCCCGGAGACCGGGCGTTTTCAGTGGTACCCGCGTGCGCACTCCATCCACGCTCCGCACGCCCGCCCGGAGTGGGTCGAGGCCAGCGGGCGCGGCGAACTGCTGACCTATTCGGTCGTCCATCGCGGCAACCAGCGCGTCGATCCCTACGTCTGCGCCCTGATCCGGCTGGAGGAGGGCGTCACCGTCTTCTCCCGCGTCGAGGGGGTGGCGGAGGCCGATCTGCGGGCCGGGCTGCCGCTCGCCGTGGCTTTCCACCAGCTCGACGAGACCACCAGCCTCCCCGTGTTCCGCCCGCGGACTCCCGACTGAGGGTGCCATAAGAATGACCGCCATCCATCTCGACGACATCAAGCCGGGCGACCGGACGCGCTCCTCGCGCGTCACCGTCACCGAGGCGCACATCGTCTGGTTCGCCGGCCTGACCGGCGACTTCAACCCGCTGCACATGGACGCCGAGGCCGCCAAGGCCAACGGCTTCGGGCGGACCATCGCCCACGGCATGCTGACCCACTCGCTCAGCACCGGCCTGCGCTCCGCCATCGACGACTGGGCGATCCTCGCCTTCCTGGAGACGCGCCGCCGCTTCGTCGGCCCGGTCTTCGCCGGCGACACCGTGCATTACGAGGCCGAGGTGGCGGAGGTCCGCCCCAGCGCCTCCAAGCCCGACCGCGGCATCGTCCGCGTCGCTATCACCGTGAAGAACCAGCGCGGCGAGACCGTGCAGGAGGGCGAGGACGTGCTCTCCATCGCCCGCAAGGAGGCGCAAGCATGAGTGCCGCTGTTGCTCACTCCAACCGCCTCACCGGCCGTGTCGCCTTCGTCACCGGCGGCGGCGGCGGCATCGGGCGCGCCGTCTGCGAGCGGCTGGCCGCGGAGGGGGCGGCGGTCGTCGTCGCCGACATCGGGGCCGAGGCCGCCGAGAGCGTCGCCGCCGCGCTGCGCACCGACGGGGCTCAGGCCCACGCCACCGCGCTGAACGTCGCCGACCGGGAAAGCTGGGGCGCCGCCGTGGCCGGCCTGCCCGAGGCATTCCGGGGCGTGGACATCATGGTCAACGTCGCCGGCATCGTCCGCGACCGCTCGCTGCCCAAGATGACCGACGCGGAATGGAGCGCCGTCATCGACGTGAACCTGCGCGGCACATGGCTGGGCTGCCAGACGGCCTTCCGTCTGGTCGGCGACCGCGGCTGGGGCCGCATCGTCAACATCGCCTCCACGGCGATCCTGGGAACCTTCGGGCAGGCCAACTACTCCGCCTCCAAGGCCGGTGTGGTCGGGCTGACCCGCACCGCCGCCCTGGAAGGGGCGCGCCGCGGCATCCTGGTCAACGCCGTCGCTCCGGGTGTCGTGGAGACCGCCATCGTCGAGGGCGTGCCCGACGCGGTGCGCGCGCAATGGCTGGAGAAGACGCCCATCGGGCGCCTGGGCAAGCCGGCGGAGATCGCCGCCGTCGTCGCCTTCCTGGCGTCCGATGACGCGGCCTACGTCACCGGCCAGACCATCGTCGCCGACGGTGGGGCGACCACCGGCGACTACTGATTTCCGACAAGCAACGAAGAACGACGCCGAAACGGCGATACCGCAACAACAAGACAGGGATTGGCAACATGATGGAATTCTCGCGCCGCCGCCTTCTCCAGACCGGCGGACTCGTCGGCACCGCCCTGGTGACCGGCGGGCTGGCCGGCACCGCCTTCTCGCGCATCGCGTCGGCGGCGGACGACCCGCTCTACGCCGCCGCGAAGAAGGAAGGCGCCCTGACCCTTTACTGGGGCTCCTACGAGCAGCAGACGATGGAGGCGATCCGCGACGCCTTCAAGGCGAAGTATCCGGGCATCGAGGTCAACCTGCTCCGCCAGGCCTCGCAGACCGTCTACACCCGCCTGCGCATGGAGTTGCAGAGCGGCGTCCACGAGTGCGACTCACTGGGCACCACCAACATGCTGCATTACACGGAGCTGAAGAAGATCGGTGCGCTGGCGCCCTTCGAGCCGGTGGACGGCGTGCACATTCCGGACGCCTTCCGCAACCTCGACCCGGACAAGATGTTCCATGTCGGCGCCATCAGCCTGACCAGCATCAACTACGCGCCGGGCAAGGTGCAGTCGCCGCCGCAGAGCTGGCAGGCGCTGCTGGAGGACCAGTGGCAGGGCAAGATCACCACTGGCAGCCCGGCCTTCTCCGGCGACGTGGCGAACTGGGTGGTCGCCATCCGCCGCAAGTACGGCGACGACTTCCTGCGCGCCTTCGGCAAGCAGAAGCCGAAGGTCGGTCAGTCCAACGTCGACACCGTGACCGACATCCTGGCCGGTGAGCGCGTCGTCGGCTCCGGCGCGCCCTTCAGCTACACGCTGACCCAGAAGGCCGCCGGCAACCCCATCGACGTGGTGGCGCCGTCCGACGACGCTATCCTGAACCTCGGCGTCACCGGCATCCTGGCGAAGGCCCCGCACCCGAACGCCGCCCGGCTGTTCACCAACTTCCTCTATTCCACGGAGGTGTCGATGATCCTCCAGAAGAACTACTGGCCGACGCTGCGCAAGGACGTGCCCTGGGCGGAGGGGCGGTCGCTGGACCAGTTGAAGTGGTACCGCAACACCGGCGACGACCTCGGCCCGGAGGTTGCGGAAGGCATCGCCAAGTGGAAGGAACTGGTGCGCTGATCTTAATTCCCTCTCCCCTCCGGGGAGAGGGTTAGGGTGAGGGGGTTGCACATGTCGGTACGTTCGGCAAAAGCGCACCCCCCTCACCCGCCCGCTCTGCGGGCACCCTCTCCCCGGAGGGGCGAGGGACAGTACGGACAATGGAGGCGGACCCTATGGGGGTCATTTCAACGGACAGCCCAGACAGCGCAGCCGCGGCAACCGCGCGCCCGGCGATGGCCCGCGTGCCGCTCGCCCGGACCGTGGTCTTCGGCGCCGTCGCCCTTCTTCTCTTCCTGCTGGTGGTCCTGCCCTTCGGCTGGGTTCTCAACAACAGCTTCCACGACGACCTGACCGGCGCCTGGACGCTCGGCAACTACGCGCGGATCTTCCAATCAGTGGACCTGCTGGAGCCGCTGTTCAACTCGCTGCTCCTGGCCGTGGCGACTGCGGTGATCGCCGTCGGCATCGGCGTGCCGCTGGCTTGGCTTGTGTCGCGGACCGACCTGCCGTTTCGCCGCACCATCCGCGTGCTGACGCTGACCGCCTTCGTCACCCCGTCCTTCATCGGGGCGACCGGCTGGATTCTGCTGGCGGCGCCCAACTCCGGCTGGCTGAACGCGCTGTGGCGCTCGCTCGCCGGGGCGGAGGCCGGGCCGTTGCTGAACATCTACTCGATGACCGGGGCGATCTTCATCTGCGGCATCTACACTGTCCCCTACAGCTTCACCATGGTGTCGAGCGCGCTCGACGAGATGGCCGTGGAGCTTGAGGACGCCGCCGCCACGCTGGGCTCCGGCACGCTGCGCACGATGCTCAGCATCACCATCCCGCTGGTCACCCCGGCGGTGATCGCCAGCTTCATCCTGTCCTTCATCCAGGGGCTGACGCTGTTCGGCGTCCCGGCCTTCCTGCTGACGCCGACCGGCATCCCGGTGGTGACGACCAAGCTGGCCGAGTTCTACCAGCTGTTCCCGCCGGAAATCTACATGGCGGCGGCCTACTGCATGCCGCTGCTGCTGGTCACCGCCATGCTGTTCTGGATGCGCCGCCGCATCCTGGGCCGCAAGCAGTTCGTCACCATCTCCGGCAAGAGCCGGGCGGGGCGGCGGATCGCGCTCGGCGCCGCCCGCTGGCCGGCCTTCGGCGCCGCCCTGCTGCTGCCGCTGGTCTCGGTGTTCCTGCCCTACGCGGCGCTGCTGCTGGTGTCGCTGACCCGCGCCTGGGGCCAGGGCCTGTCGTGGGAGAACCTGTCGCTGCACTGGTACTGGTGGGCGCTGTTCGGCAATTCGGAGACCCACACCGCCATCGTCAACTCGCTGGTGTTCTCGACGCTGGCGGCGACGCTGTGCGTGATGCTCGGCACCGTGGTCGCCTACATCGTGGAACGGCGGATGGTCTTCGGCGCCAGCCTGTTCGGCGCGGTGGCGACCGTCCCCATCATCATCCCCGGCATCGTCATGTCGGTCGGCTTCTTCGCCGCCTACACGCGGGCGCCGCTGAACCTCTACGGCACACCGCTTTTGCTGGTCGCGGCCTTCGCGGCGACCTTCCTGCCGATCGCCTATGCCCATGGCGGGTCGATCCTCAAGGGCATCGGGCCGGAGCTGGAGCGCGCCGCCCGCAGCCTGGGTGCGGGGGAGGGGCGGACCTTCCTGTCCATCACCATCCCGCTGATGGGCGGCGGGCTGCTGTCGGGCTGGTTCCTGGTCTTCATCCCGATCATCCGCGAGCTGTCGGTGGCGGTCTTCCTCATCACCCCCAAGACCAACGTGATGACCACCCTGATCTACAACGCCAAGGACGGCGGCAATTACGAGGCCGTCTGCGCCATGAGCGTCCTTCTCCTCCTCATCACGCTGGCGCTGGTGGCCGCCGCCGGTCCCCTGACGCGCCTGACCACCGTGCGCCGCACCTCTCGCAAATCCGGTCGTAAAACCGCCCCGGCGGAAGGAGTTCTCCTCACATGAGCGGGATCCGCATCAAGAACCTCCGCAAGTCCTTCGGCACCTACACCGCGCTGCACGGGATCGACCTGCAGGTCCCCAACAGCACGCTGCTGGCCCTGCTCGGCCCGTCGGGCTGCGGCAAGTCCACGACGCTCCAGCTCCTTGCCGGGTTCGAGGCGCCGACCGAGGGGGAGATCTGGGCCGACGACGTGCTGCTGTCCTCGGCGCGCGGGGTGCTGCCGCCGGAGAAGCGCGGCATCTCCCTGGTCTTCCAGAACTACGCGGTGTGGCCGCACAAGACCGTGGCGGAGAATGTCGCCTTCGGCCTCGCCATCCGCCGCCTGCCCAAGGCGGAGATCGCCGAGCGGCTGGACCGCACGCTGCGCACCGTCCGGCTGGAGGCGCTGCGCGACCGCTACCCGTCGGAGCTGTCGGGCGGCCAGCAGCAGCGCGTGGCGCTGGCCCGCGCTCTGGCGGTGGAGCCGCGTATTCTCCTGCTCGACGAGCCGCTGTCCAACCTCGACGCCCATCTGCGCGAGGAGATGCGGTTCGAGATCCGGCAGGTCCACGACCTGCTGGGGCTGACCACCGTCTATGTCACCCACGACCAGTCGGAGGCGCTGGTCACCGCCGACCGCATCGCCGTCATGAAGTCGGGTCATCTCCAGCAGCTCGGCTCGCCGGAGGACATCTTCGAGCGGCCGTCCAACGCCTTCGTCGCCAC
Source organism: Azospirillum sp. UENF 312511 (assembly GCF_058780635.1). Classification (NCBI taxonomy): domain Bacteria; kingdom Pseudomonadati; phylum Pseudomonadota; class Alphaproteobacteria; order Rhodospirillales; family Azospirillaceae; genus Azospirillum; species Azospirillum sp. UENF 312511. Next base: position 372,005 of record NZ_JBSNCG010000005.1, read on the forward strand.
TTTCATCGGCGCCAACAACGAACTGGCCGGGACCAGCGAGGGCAACGGCGCCATCCGCGTCGGCGGTCATGTGCTGACCGCGCCCGACCGCAGCGGGGCGGCGCACGGCGGGACGGTGTCGCTGTGCGTTCGGCCCTCCCAGGTCCGGCTGTTCGGCGCCGAGGAGACGGGACTGCCCGCCGAGGGCTGCAACGTGCTGTCCGGCACGGTCCAGCGCTCCGCCTATCTGGGCGAGTACCGCGACGTGCTGGTGGATCTGGGGAGCGGCCGGACGCTGCGCGCCTTCATTCCGCCCGCGCAGAGCTTCGCTCCGGGCAGCGTGGTAACGGCGCTTCTTCCCATCGGCTCCTGCCAGATCCTCGGGCCGGCGGCTTAATCCGCCAGTCCAATCCAAGAGAGTTCCGAACGATGACCATCGCCACGACCGGCGAGGCCGACGCCTTGCCCGAAATCCTGACCGAGCGGCGCGGCGCCGTCCAGTGGGTGATCTTCAACCGGCCCAAGGCGCGCAACGCCATCACCCCGTGGATGGAGGACCGGCTGATCGAAATCTGCCGGGAGGTCGACGCGGACCCGGCGGTGAAGGCCCTGGTGCTGACCGGTGCCGCCGGCGACAAGCCCGCCTTCATGGCCGGCGCCGACCTCTCCTGCCTGCAGAGCGTCAAGACGCCGGAGGACTACACGATCCTGGAGGACCGCGCGGAAACCGCGGCGATGGCGCTGGAGGCGGTGCGCGTTCCGACCATCGCCGCCCTGGCCGGCGCCTGCGTGGGGGAGGGGGCTTTGCTCGCCGCCTGCTGCGACGTGCGCATCGCCACGCCGTCGGTGCGCTTCGGCTTTCCCATTGCCCGCACGGTCGGCAACTGCCTGAGCATCAAGAACCTCGCCCGGCTGGCCGCCATCCTCGGCACCGCGCGGACCAAGGAGATGATCTTCAGCGCCCGCCTGCTGACCGCCGACGAGTTGTCCGGCGCTGGCGCCCTGCGCGGCGTCGTTGCGGAGGATGACCTCACCGACCGCACCCAGGAGCTGGCCGAGGAACTGGCGAGCCTCGCCCCGCTGACCCTGTGGACGACCCGTGAGGCGCTGCGGCGCTGGCGCGACCATGGGCTGCCGGCGGATGGCGACGCCGACCTGCTGCGCCTCTGCTACCTCTCCGCCGACTATCAGGAGGGCATCGCGGCCTTCCTGGAGAAGCGCCGCCCGGTCTGGGTGGGGCGGTAGGGGCGCCCGCGGCGGCGTCAAACCCCTCTCCCGCCCCGGGAGAGGGTGGCCCGCAGGGCCGGGTGAGGGTCGTGCGAGGATCAAGGCACGGATTCTTGACGGCACCCTCACCCTTCCCTCTCCCGGGACGGGAGAGGGGATGTCCTTGCCGCCATCCATACCCTTCACTATTCTGGCGCCGCATCACGCGCCCATGCGGGCGTTCAGCCGCCATGGGACCCGCCTGTCATGCCGACCACGCCCGACGACCTTCCGAGCGGCGCCCCCGACGTTGCGGTGCTGGAGCGGCGGTTGCGGGCCGCTCCCGACAATCTCGCGGCGACACAGGAGCTGGCCGGGTTGCTGTTCCAGGCCGGTCGCGCGGTTGACGCCGAGCCTCACGCCCGCAACGCGGTCCGGCTGGCGCCGGAGGATGCGCGCTCCCATACGCTGATGGCGCTGGTGCTGGCCGATACCCACCGGCCCCAGGCCGCCGAGTTCCATTACCGCCGGGCGCTGGCCCTGGCGCCGCCGGACGCCGCGACGCTGGCCAATCTCGCCTGGAGTTCTGAACCGGCAAGGCCGGCTGGAAGAGGCGCGGCGGACCTACCGGCGGGCCGCGGCGCTGCATCCGTCCATCGCCCTGACCTGGCACGGCTGGGCACAGACCGAGGACGCCGCCCGCGATCTTCCCGCCGCGCAACGGCTGGTGGATCGCGCCCGGCGGCTCGACCCCGGCCACCGTGGCGCCGACACCTTCGCGGCGGCCCTGCTGGCCCGGCAGGGGAGCGGAGAGCGGGCGCTGGCCGTTCTGCGCGCCTCGGCCGCCCGCCATGGCGGCACCGACCCCGACGCGCTGCTGGAGACCGGGCGCATCCTCGACCGGCTAGGCCGCCATGACGAGGCCTTCGCCGCCTTCGCCGCCGGCAAGGCGCTGCTGCGGCAGGCCGGACGCCGCTACGGCGAGGAGGAGGCGGTGGACCTCATTGCGCGCCTCGCCACCTTCTTCGTGGCGCCGCGCCTGCGCCTGATGCCGCGGCCCGCCACGCCCGCCGCGGGGCCGCAGCCGGTCTTCATCGCCGGCGCCCCGCGCTCCGGCACCACGCTGGTCGAGCAGATCCTGTCCAGCCATCCCGCCATCGCCGCAGGGGACGAGCTGCCGTCGCTCGGTGCGGTGGTGCGGGCGTTGCCGCAGACGCTGGGCAGCCCGCTCGGCTATCCGGAAGCGCTGTCGGAGCTGTGGATAGGCGACCAGCGCGACGGGCTGGAGCGGTTGCGCGACGCCTACCTCCGCCACGCCCGCAAGCTGGTTCCGGCCAAGCCCGGCCACACGCTGTTCACCGACAAGATGCCCTTCAACGAGACGCATCTCGGTCTGATCGCGCTGATGTTCCCCTCGGCGCCGGTGGTCCATGTGCTGCGCCACCCGTTGGACGTCGTGCTGTCGATGATGGGCACCAACCTGACCCACGGCTTCCACTGCGCCAACGATGTCGAGACGGCGGCCCGCCACGTCCTGCGGGTGTTCGATCTGGTCGAGCATTACCGGCGGGAAATGCCGCTGCGCTACCTGCCGCTGCGCTACGAGGATCTGGTGCGGGAGCCGGAACCGGCGGTGCGGCGCTTGCTGGGCTTCCTCGGGCTGGGCTTCGACCGGCGCTGCCTGCGCTTCGAGGAGAACCGGCGCCACGCCCGCACGCCCAGCCACGCCCAGGTCGCGGAAAAACTCTACAGCCGCTCCGTCGGCCGCTACCGCGCCTACATGGAGCATCTGAAGCCGGCGGTTCCGATCCTGGAGCCGGTCATTCTCGGCCTGGGCTACAGCCTTTAGCCGCCGCCATGCCGTTCGCACCCTCCGACAGCGATCTGTGCGAAATCCGCCGCCGGGAAGGCCGGCTGGACGAGGCCGTCGCCTATGGCCGCCGCGCTGTTGTGCACGATCCCGGCGACCCGGCGGGCTGGTACAATCTGGGCTTGGCCCTCTACGATCAGCTGGAGATCGCGGCATCAATCACCTGCGAGCGGCGGGCCGTCCGCCTCCGCCCGGACTGGCCGGGGCCGCATTTCGAGCTGGCCGAGGGGCTGCTGCTCTCCGGGCAGTGGGAGGAGGGCTGGCGCGAGTATGAATGGCGCTGGCGCCTTCCCGGCGTGCCGCCGCCGGTCCCGCCCGCCATTTTGGAGCGGCATGTTCACACTGCCGCACGGTTGTGGGACGGCCGTGCCATGCCCAGTGGTACCCTGCTGCTGGTCGCCGACCAGGGCTTCGGCGACACCATCCAGTTCGCGCGCTACCTGCCGATGGCGGCGGCGCTCTGCCCGACTCTCGTGGTGGCGTGCAGCCCGGAGATTTTGCCGGTGATCCGCGCGCTTCCCGGCAGACACCGGATCGTCACCGATTGGGAGGAGGCTCCGCCCTTCGACGTCTACGCCGCGCTGTCCGGCCTGCCCAGGCTGTTCGGCACGGGGATCGACACGATTCCGGCGCTCCTCCCCGGCCTGCGGGCCGAGCCGGAGCGGGTGGAGCGCTGGACGGAGCGCTTGGACGGGCTGCTGCCCCGCGGCTACCGCCGCGTCGGGCTGGTCTGGGCGGGGCGCCCGACCCATGGCAACGACCGCAACCGCTCCCTGACGCTCGCGCGGCTCGCGCCATTCTTCGCTTTGGAAAAGACCGCGCTGGTGTCGCTTCAGAAGGGGCCGGCGCAGGCCGAGGCCGCCCGCTATTACGGGACGGCGCCGCTGGTCGATCTGGGGTCGGAACTGGAGAGCTTCGCCGACACCATGGCGGTGCTGGCGCTGCTCGACCATGTCGTCTGCGTGGACACGGCGGTCGCCCATCTGGCCGGGGCGATGGGGCGCCCGACCGCGGTCCTGCTGCCCTACGCGCCGGACTGGCGCTGGCTGCTCGGCCGCAGCGGCACGCCCTGGTACCCCACCGTCACGCTGCACCGGCAGCCGGCGCCGGGACGGTGGGATGAGGCCATCCGCGGCGCCGTCGCCGCGGTGACCGGAAGCAGCATCAGGGCTTCAGGGCGGCCAAGCCGTCGGTGATCCCCTTGGTGGAGAGCGGGAAGGCCACCGCCTGCGTCCCGCCATAGGGGCGGACGGTGATCTGCGCTCCCTTGGAGCGGCGCAGCGCCGTCAGCGTCGCCTCGTCCATCGGGGCGTTGGCGAGGCAGCCGTCCTGGATGCACTGCTGGTAGGTCAGCGCCAGCGGCTTGCCGTCGTCGATGGTCAGCGCCGCCCCGGCGCGCAGATCGACGCCCAGCGGCAGGATGACGACCATCACCCCCTTTCCGTCGGGGGCGAAATAGCCCACCGACGCCTTGAGGATGCGGGTCGCCTGCTTGGCCTCCTTGTTCTCCATCACGCGGGTCTGCGACAGGAAGCAGCGCGGCTTGCCGTCGGGCGGCGTCTCGCATTCGGTCTGCCAGTCGCCGAAGGTCTTGCCCGGCTCCACAGCCCCGGCGGGAGCTCCGCCCGCGAAGAGGAGGGGGAGCGCCGCCAGCGCTCCCGTGATGATGGCCTTGCGCATCGCCGTCATGCTCCTCACAGCTTCCACTTCAGGCCGGCGGTCGCCGACAGGGTGTTCTCGCGGGCGCGGATCGCGTCCTGAACGCCGATGGTGGCGGTCAGACGGTCATCCAGAGCCACGCCCAGCCCGGCGCCGATCACCAGGGCGTCGCGGCCCGGCTTGCTGGCGTCGGCGGTGAAGGCCATCCCGCCCAGACGGTTGGTGGTGGAGGCCGTGGCGTCGGCGAAGTCATGCTCCCAGGCCAGGGCGGCGTCGGGCAGCAGGCGCCAGCCGCCGACCGTCACGCTGGTGCCGGCGCGCACGCCGACGGCGCTGCGCAGGCTGGTCCAACCCGCCGCCTCGACGTCCAGCGCCACGCCGCCGCCGGACTCGCGGAAGGCTTCGCGGGTGATGCGATCGAAGCGCAGGGCGGCCCGCGGCTCGATCCAGGCATTGTCCGACCCGGCGAAGGCCATGCGGTGCCCGGCGGCGATCTCGGCGGAGAAATCATGGCCGTTCGCGCTGCCGCTGGCGCCCTGGCCCAGCGTGCCGAAGGCGATGCCGCGCGAGGCGTCGTAGTTGGCGTAGCCGTAGCCGATGGCGCCTTCGACGAAGGGGCTGTCGGCCGTGCCGCGCAGGCTCCAGGAGCCGTAGAGGGTCGCCTGATAGCTGTCCACGTCGGCCTTGCCCAGCCCGTCGCGCGAGGTGACGCGGTTGCGCAGGTAGCCGAGCGCCACACCGCCGCTCACGCCGTTCTCGTAGCTGTGGTCGGCGCCGAGCAGGAAGCCGCCGATCCGCTCGGTGGTGCCGGCGGCGTTGCCGTCCGAGCCGGTCCGGCTGTAGGCCGCCAGCGGCTGGCCCCACACGCCGCCCGACCCACGGGTCTCGCCCGTCTCGCCGACGGCGCGCGTGCCGTTGCCGCTGCCGGCCAGCCGGACGCCGGACGAGGACGCCGCGCCGCCGCGCAAGGCCGACAGGCGGCCCTCCACCGCGCTGCCGAACAGGCGGCGGCTGGTGCGGTCGGCGGCCAGCGTGTCGGCGTGCAGCTTGCCCGAGAGCTGGTCGAGCGCTCCGGCGATGCCGCTGCCCGGCAGGCCGTAGAGGCCGCTGAACAGCGGGGCGGCGACGCCTTCCAGCCGCACCCCGGCGGCCGGACGCAGCGCGTCCACCGCCGCGCCGGCGGCCTGCTGGTTGCGGGTGCCGCCGCGCACCGCGTAGTTGGTTGGCGTGACCACCAGCCGGACGGTGTTGGCGCCGTACAGCGTGTCGAAGCGGGTGCCGGCCGGCAGGCCCGCCGCCGGCTGGGTCACCGTGGCGAAGCTGCCGGACACCCCGCCGTCCGCCTGGACGATGGTGAAGCTCTGCCCCAGCGTGGCGGTGTAGGCATTGGTGGCGTCGCCGCTGATGCCGCGCAGCACCGGAGCCAGCGTGCCGCCGGCGGTGAAGGACGCGGTCTCGACCCGGATCTGGTCGTGGCGGCCGGCACCGTTGCCGGCGGTCGGGCCGTCGATCTCGGCGCGCAGCACGCTGGTTCCGGTCAGCGTCACCGCGGACTGGAAGGTCAGCACGCCGGGGGAGTTGCCGGGCGACAGGGTGCCGGACAGCACCGCCGGCCCGACGACCACGCCATGCCCGCCGAACGTCGACCCGGCGCTGGTGGTGAGCGACCCGGCGACGAAGCCGTCGACGGTGGCCGCGGCGCCGTTCCCCAGGGTGACCGCGCCGGTTGTGCCGGTGGCGGCCACGGTGATGGTGCCGTCGCCGACGGTGACCGGGGCCATGACGACGCCGGCCAGGGTGGCGGTGCCGCCGGCGGTGACGGTGACCGCCCCGTTGACCGCGCCGTTGGCGGCGACGGTCAGGGTGCCGCCCTGCACCGCCAGCGTGCCGCCGACACCGCCGCCCTCGATCACGGTCATGGCGCCGCCGCGGGCCACCGTCACCGGTACGGCGACCACGCCGCCGACCGTGGCGCTGCCGCCATTGTTCAGGGCGAGCGTGCCGCCCGCGACCACGCCGCCCTTGGCGACGGTCAGGGCCGCGCCGTCGCCGACCGACAGACCGCCGGCGTTGGCGAGCTGGCCGGAGACGACCACCGCGCCGGGGCCGGACGCGGCCAGCGCGCCGCTGCCGCTGACCGAGCCCGCCAGCGTGACGGTGCTGCCGTCCGGCGTGATGGTGCCGCCGCGGCTGGTCACGGTGACCGACTGGCCGATCGTCAGCGGTGAGTCCGGACGCAGCGTGCCGCCGTCGAACGTGACCGAACCGCCCTGGACCGCGCCGTCGCCGTTGGAGAAGCTGGGGCGGCTGGTGTCGATCACGCCGGTCGCCGGAGGCGTCGGAGTGGGGTCGGGATCGGGGTTCGGGGTCGGGTCGGGGTTGGGATTCGGATTGGGGTTCGGCTCGGGTTCGGGCTCCGGCTCGGGTTCCGGCTGTGGGACCACCTTGGTCAGGGTGAGCTGGATTCGGTTGTTCGCTGTGTCCAGGGTGGCCGTCGGGGTCAGCGTCGTGTCGCTGTTGGTGACGGAGGTGAAGCCGCCGGACACCCCCCCCGCCGCGGTCAGGATGGTGTAGGTCGTGCTGTCGCCGTAGCCGCCACCGGTGGAGGTGATGGCCAGCGCGCCGCCCATCGTGGCAGTGCCGGTGACGGCCAGCTTGCTGGCGGTGCTGGAGGTCGTCCGGATCGCCAGCGTGCTTCCGCTCTGCTGCGTGTAGTTTCCGGTGACGGTCAGCGTGCCGGGGGTGCCGGTGGCACCGGGGGTCAGGGTGGTGCCGGACGGGTTGGTCACGTTGCCGACGATCGTTCCCGTCCCGGTGAGCGCCGTGCCGCCGGCCAGCTGGAGCGCCGTGGTGAGGGTACCGTCGACGCGCAAGGTCCCGCTCTGGACGTCCGTCGTGTCGGCGGAACTCGCGCCGCCCAGTGTCCAGGCCGTTCCGTTCAGGGTCAAGGTGGTGATGCCGGACACCGGTCCCGCGATGGAGCCGCTTCCCTCCAGGTTCAGCGACTGGGTGCCGCTCAAGGCCGTGATGCCGCCGATCACCACGCTGGCGTCCTTCAGCGTGATCGTGCCGCTGCCTTGCCCCGCGAAGGTCCGGATCGCGCTGAAGCCGGAACCGGCCACGATCGTCCCGTGATTGACGATGGTCGTGGGGCCGTTGGTGGCAATCGCGTCGGTGGTCGAGATGATCGTGCCGTAATTGACGACCGAACTGGCGCTTATCGCGTTGATCCGGATGGCAGGATAATTGATCTGCTGGAATTCCGTCGCCGGCCGCACGCTCTTGATGAGCGCCGTGCTGTTGCTCGGCGAGCCGTTCGTGATGTCGGCGGAATGCTTGATCTCGATGGCGGACCAGTTGCCGATGATGGTCCCGGTGTTCTGGACGACGGATTTGATGCCGCCCGCCGAGTTCTCGATGAGGATGCCCATGAAGGTGTTGGGCACGCTGATCAGCCCGGAATTGATGATCGTGCCGTAGCTGTGCGCGTAGATGCCATCGGCCTGGCTGTAGTTCGTCGGCTCCGAGATCTTGATGGTGCCCTGGTTGGTCAGGGTCCATCCAGCGCTCGACTGAACCCAGACGCCGGTGGCCAGAGGATACTGGACCGATGGGCCGGTGTCGTCCACGCCGCCCGTGCTGGTGATCAGGATGTTGCCGGCGGTCGGGTAGAAGCTCTCGGTCGTCTTGACCGTCGATAGAGTCTCGATCGGTGCCGCGTTCGCGGCGAGCGACACGCCAAGCGCGAGGGGGGCGGCGACCATCGCCGGGAGGCGTCCGCCCGACATGAGGCTTCGGCGGATCGTCTCAAGGGGGGACATCGACGGCGGCATGGGCGACTCACCTTGCGAGCAGGGCGTAAGCGTTACGACCAATGGTTTACACCATCCGATCATAACGGGTATCTCGCATTGTCGCCAAGACAAAATATACAAACGTATGAGAATTTGAAATTTAATTTTTATCTAATCTTGCAAATTGCGCAGAAAAAGAGGCCATGAATTTATGGATACTTGCACAATGAACGGTGAAAGGGGGTCTTGTCCGTTGGGGGATGCGCAGGTTTAGCCAAACCGTGCGGAATGTTGACGTGTTCTCGATTAACGATTTTGAGAATGGGCTGATTTGAAAATGCAGAAAATTGTCAAAAGCCGTATTCACATCGGACCGCAGCCCCGTTTCGGCCGTGTCGATGCGGCAAATTACCACGTCGGAGGTTAATGGGCGAAGCGGTGCCGGCCCGGCAGCCGCTCCGTCCTTGCAGGCCGCCGGGCCGGACGCGATCACGCAAGCCGGGCGTTCAGGGTGATCTCCGTGCCGGTCAGCGCCTTGGACACCGGGCAGTTCTTCTTCGCACCCTCGGCCTGCTGGCGGAAGGTCTCGGCGTCGATGCCGGGAATCTCGGCCTCGCAGTCCAGTTCGATCTTCGTGATGGCGAATCCGTCGCCGGCCTTGTCGAGATGGACGCGGGCGGTGGTGTGCACGCGCGTCGGCGTGTGCCCGGCCTTCGACAGGCCGGCGGACAGCGCCATGGAGAAGCAGCCGGCGTGGGCGGCGGCGATCAGTTCCTCCGGGTTGGTGCCGGTGCCGTTCTCGAAGCGCGACGGGAAGGAGTAGGCGCCTTCGAACGCGCCGCTGCCCAGCCGCATGGTGCCCGAACCCTGGGCGAGGTTGCCGCGCCATTCCGCATCCGATTGCCGCACAGCCATGGTGATCTCCCGATCCTGTGATTGTTGGACGAACCGCCGCTCAAGTTAGAGCCGATCGGAGGAACGGCAATCGCCACAGGAGTTAAGCAAGAGGAGCGTTTGGCACCCGAAAAGCACCCGAGGCATACGGAAAAGCAGAGGAAGGCGCAGAACAATTAAGGTTTTGTGGCGTTGTCCCGGCACAGGGAAAGCCAGAGGTTGAATGGGGGTAGGAGGAATGAGCATGCGCCAACCGGATTGGCAGATCGCGGCTGGAACGGCGCCACGGGGCGGCGATGCCCAGGCGGTCAGTGCCGCCGACATCCGGGCGCTTCTGGCCGACAGCGGCTGGTTGGCCGTCGACGCTTCCGCCTTGTCCGACGAGGACGATCTCTACGCCGCCGGATTGACCTCCCATGGGTCCGTGAACCTGATGCTGGCGCTGGAGGAGCGCTACGGCGTCGAGTTCCCGGAACATCTGCTGCGCCGCCGCACCTTCGAGAGCATCGCGGCGATCCGGTCCGCGGTCGCCGGTCTGCTGGACGGCGCCCCGGGCGGGATGGGGGCCGGCGGGATGGGGGCCGGATGAAGGCGCCCGCGCCGGACAGCCTGCCCGCCATGGCCGCCGAGGCTGCCGCCGGAGCCGCGTCCGAGGCCGCCGCCATCGCCGGGCGCCATGCCGACAGCGTGGACCGTGAGGCCCGCTTTCCCACCGAAGCCTTCGCCGCCTTGCGCGAGGCACGGCTGCTCGGCCTGATGGTGCCGCGGGCCTTCGGTGGCGGCGGCGGCGGTCTGACCGACGCCGCGGCGGTCGCCCACGCGCTGGCCCAGGCATGCCCGTCCACCGGGCTGATCTATGCCATGCACCAGATCCAGGTCGCCTGCCTCGTGCGCCACGGGCAGGGCAGCGACTGGCACCGCGGCTTCCTGGAGCGGTTGGCCGAAGAGCAACTTCTTCTCGCCTCCGCGACGACCGAGGCCGGTATCGGCGGTGATGTGCGCTCCAGCGCCTGCGCGGTGACCGGCACGGTGGAGGGTGAGACGGGCGGCGCCTTCCGGCTCGAAAAGCAGGCGACGGTCATCTCCTACGGGGCGGAAGCCGATGCGATCCTGGTGACGGCGCGGCGCACGGCGAACTCGCCGCCCTCCGATCAGGTCATCGTGCCGGTGCTGCGTGGTCAAACCCGGTTGGAGGAGATCGGCGGCTGGGACACGCTGGGCATGCGCGGCACCCGCAGCGTCGGCTACCGGCTGGTGGCCGAGGCGGAGCGGGCGCAAATCCTGCCGCTGCCCTACGCCGACATCTCCGCCCGCACCATGCTGCCGGTGACCCACATCCTGTGGAGCAGCGTCTGGCTGGGCATCGCGACGGATGCGGTGGCGCGGGCCGCCGCCTTCATCCGGGCGGAGGCGCGCAAGCGTCCCGGCACCCCGCCGCCGGGCGCGCGGCGGCTGGCCGAGGCGACCGCCGGCCTTCAGTCCATGCGCGGCATGGTGCGCGGCTCGCTCGCCCGGTTCGAGGAGGCGGCGGACAATCCCGACCGTCTCACCTCCCTGGGCTTCGCGGTCGCCATGAACACGCTGAAGACCGAAGCGGCGGAGATGGTGGTGCGGATCGTGGGGCAGGCGATGCTGGCCGGCGGCCTGTCCGCCTACCGCAACGACAGCCCCCACAGCCTGGGCCGCCACCTGCGCGACGCCCATTCGGCGCCGCTGATGATCAACAACGACCGGATCCTGGGCAACACGGCGAACCTGCTGCTGGCGCACAGGGACAACGGTTCTCTCTTCGGCTGAGGCTTTCTCGGAACGGAATGCGGCGGATGGACATGCGGGCAGAGGGCACACCGGTGGAGAATGGGCAGGCGGCGTTCCGCGACGCGCTGATCGCGGCCGGGCTGCTGATCCCCACGGGGGTCGATGGGCTGTACGGCCGCAGCGGCGTCTTCGAGGATGTCGTGGAGCGCTTCAACGACCTGATCACCACCTGGGGCGGCGACGACGGGGCGGACGTCATGCGCTTTCCCCCAGGGGTGGCCCGCCATCAGTTCGAACAGAGCGGCTATCTGAAGAGCTTCCCGCATCTGGCCGGCACCGTTCATGCCTTCAAGGGCGACGAGCGCGCCCATCAATCCCTGCTGCGCCGGCTGGAGGAGGGGGAGGAGTGGACCGACGCCCAGTTGGCGACCAACGTCGTCCTGACCCCCGCCGCCTGCTACCCCGTCTACCCCACCATCGCGGAGCGCGGGCCGCTGCCCGCCGACGGCGCGCTGGTCGATGTCTATTCCTACTGCTTCCGCCATGAACCGTCGCTGGACCCGGCGCGGATGCAGATGTTCCGGATGCGCGAATATGTGCGCGTCGGCACGCCGGAGCAGGTCATGGAATTCCGGCAAAGCTGGGTGGAGCGCGGGCGGGCGCTGATGGAATCGCTGGCCCTGCCGGTCGCCGTCGATCTGGCGAACGACCCCTTCTTCGGGCGGGCCGGGCGGATGCTGGCGGCCAGCCAGCGCGACCAGGGCCTGAAATTCGAACTGCTGATCCCCATCGCGTCGGCGGAGCAGCCGACCGCCTGCCTCAGCTTCAACTACCACCAGGACCATTTCGGGCTGCTGTGGGATCTGCGGACCACGGATGGCGCGGTCGCCCACACGGCCTGCGTCGGCTTCGGGATGGAGCGGGTGGCGCTGGCGCTGTTCCGCCATCACGGCTTCGACGTGAAAGCGTGGCCCGCCGCCGTGCGCGCCGTCCTTTGGGGCTGAGCGGGCAGGGGAGGCCGGGCATGGCACATCCGCTCGACAGGCCGGACCGCGACTGGGCGGAGACCAACTGCTACACCGACCTGTGGCTCGGGCTGCTGCGGGCGCTGGGGATGGAGCCGATGGCGGCCCTGGGCTTCACCGTCGCACAGGATTTTGAAGGCGACCAGTTCACCTTCTTCAAGGTGCCGCCGGAGGACCTGCGCCGCCTCTACGGTCTGGAGGTGCAGGAACTCGCCCTCTACGACCGGGTGGAGACCCACGCGGCGGTGCAGGTGGCGCGCGGCCGTCCCGTGCTGGTCGAGGTGGACGGCTATCATCTGCCGGACACACGGGGGACGTCGTATCGCGCGCAGCACGTCAAGACGACCATCGCGATCCTCGGCATGGACGCGGGCGCACGGCGGCTCGACTACATCCACAACGCCGGACGCTTCACGCTGGAAGGGGAGGACTACGATGGCCTGTTCGCCCCCGCCCCCCTGTTCCCCTATGTGGAGTTCGTGAAGCGCAGCGGCCCGGCCTTGGAGGGAGAGGCTTTGATGGACGCCTCGCGTGGGCTCCTGTCCCACCATCTGCGCCGTCGCCCGGCGGGCAACCCCATCGCTGCCTTCCGCGCCGCGCTGCCGGAGCAACTGGAGATACTGGCCGCCCGGCCCATGGACTATTTTCATCTCTACGCCTTCAACACGCTGCGGCAGGTCGGAGCGAATTTCGAGCTTCTCGGGATGCATGTTCGCTGGATCGGCGGGCCGGCGGAGGCGGCGGAGGCTTGCGCCACCCTCTCCGCCACCGCCAAGGCGTTCCAGTTCCAACTCGCGCGCGGCGTGCACCGGCGGCGCTTCGGCGATTACGCGGAACCGCTGGAGGCGATGGAGCGAGCGTACGACCGCGCGCTCGGCGCGCTGCTCCGCCGCTACGGGTGACCGAGCATGGCGCGCCTTCACGCCGTGACCGGCCGCAGCGTGACGCCCCTGTCCGCGGGGTGGGAACTGTGCGTGACCGAGCCGGGGGCGACGCCCGGCGGGGACTGGCTGCCCGCCCCGGTGCCCGGCACCGTCGCTCAGGCGCTGCGCGAGGCCGGGCTCTACCGGCTGGGCGATCCGCTTCCCCTCCACGACCGCGACGTCTGGTACCGGGTGCGGCTGAGCGGTGACGGGCCTTGCACCCTGCGCTTCCATGGCCTCGCCACCATCGCGGAGGTCTGGCTGGACGGCAAGCGCATCCTGGCCAGCGACAGCATGTTCCAAAGCCACGACGTGCCCGTCACGCTGCGCGGCACGCACGCGCTGCGCATCGTCTTCCGGGCCCTGAATCCAGTGCTGAAGGCGCGGAAGGGGCGGGGCCGCTGGCCGGTCCGGCTGGCCGAGCCGGCAGGACTGCGAACAGTGCGGACCACGCTGCTGGGGCACATGCCCGGATGGTGCCCGCCCGTGCCGGCGGTCGGCCCCTGGCGCCCGGTGGAGCTGATCACCGAGGATGGCCCGCTGCGCGTCCGTTCGGCGGATCTGCGCGCCACGCTGGAGGGGCGGGACGGCCGCCTGTCCCTGACGTTGGCGGCGGCCTGGAACGGGTCCGCTTCCCCGCCGGGCTGGCTGGAGGTGGGGGAGGCGCGGGCTCCGCTGCGCTGGACCGGGCCGGGGGAACTGCGCGGTGACCTCCGCCTGCCGGAGATCGAGCCATGGTGGCCGCACAGCCACGGCAACCCGGCGCTCCACGCCGTGCGCGCGTCGGTGGGCGACGCGCGCATCGATCTCGGGAGCACCGGCTTCCGCCGCATCGAGCGCGAGCCCGGCGACGGCTTCGCCCTGCGCATCAACGGGGAGCGGGTTTTCTGCCGCGGCGCCTGCTGGAGCAGCCCGGATATCGTCGCCCTGCCGGGGACGCGGGACGCTTACGCCCCCTGGCTGGAGACGGCGCGGCAGACCGGCTTGACCATGCTGCGCGTGCCGGGCATCACCGCCTACGAGGCCGACGCCTTCTTCGACCTGTGCGACGCGATGGGGATCCTCGTCTGGCAGGATTTCATGTTCGCCAATTTCGACTATCCGGCCGACGAGCCGTTCTTCGACGGCGTGCGGCGGGAGGCGGCGCAATTTCTCGATCGGGTCCAGGCGTCGCCGTCGCTGGCCGTCCTGTGCGGCGGCAGCGAGGCGGAGCAGCAGGCGGCCATGCTCGGCCTGCCGCGCGAGCGCTGGAGCCAGCCGCTGTTCGACACCGTCCTGCGCGACGAGGCGGAACGGGCGCGGCCCGACGTCCCCTACGTGACCAATTCCCCGACCGGCGGGCCGCTGCCCTTCGCCGCCGACGCGGGGGTGACCCATTACTACGGCGTCGGGGCCTATCTCCGCCCGCTGGAGGACGCGCGCCGGGCGAGTGTCCGCTTCGCCTCCGAGTGCCTCGCCTTCGCCAACATGCCGGCCGCCGGGGCGCTGTCCGGCGTGCCAGCGGTCCACGACCCGCGCTGGAAGGCGCGTGTGCCGCGCGATCCCGGCGCCCCGTGGGATTTCGAGGATGTGCGGGACCATTACCTGCGGACGCTGTACGGCGGCGATCCCATGGTCCTGCGCTACGAGGACCCCGACCGCTACGCGCGGCTGTCCCGCGCCGTGACGGGGGAGGTCATGGAGGCCGTCTTCGCGGAGTGGCGGCGGGCCGGCTCCTCCTGCGCGGGTGGGCTGGTCTGGATGTTCCAGGACGTCTGGCCAGGGGCCGGCTGGGGCGTGGTCGACTCCGCGGGCGTGCCGAAGGCGGCGTGGCACGCCTTGCGCCGCGCCTTCCGGCCGGTGCAGGTCCTGCTGACCGACGAGGGGGTGAACGGGCTGGCGATCCATCTGCTCAACGAGACGGCGGAGCCGGTGGAGGCGGTGCTGACCCTGACCGCCCTGCGGCGGGGCGAGGTGCCGGTGCTGCGGGCCGAGCGGACGCTCACCCTGCCGCCGCGCAGCGCGCAGGCGGTTCCGGCGGCGTCTCTGCCCGACCGCTTCGTCGATCTGACCGGCGCCTATCGTTTCGGTCCGCCGGCGCACGATGCGGTGGTGGCGGCGCTGTCCGATCCGCGTTCCGGCGCGCTGCTGGCGGATGCCTTCCATTTTGTCCGGGGCGGCCGGATAGAGCGCGTGGAGCTGGGCTTGGGCGCCCGCGTGGAGCGGACGGACGAGGGGTGGTCGTTGGTTCTGTCCAGCCGGCGCCTTGCCCGCTCCGTCCACATCGAGGACGACATGTTCCGGGCGGCGGAGGAGTGGTTCCATCTGCCGCCGGGAGAAGAGCGGCGGGTGCGGCTGATCCCGCGCCACCCTAGTGCGGCGGTGCCCGATGGTGAGGTCCACGCGTTGAACGGGCTGGACCCGACCCGTTACCGGGGGGTGGCATGACGTCCGGCCCGTCCATGCCCGTTCTGTTCGACGGCTGCTTTGGCTGGTTGCACCCGGCGGGCGGGCGCCGTGGCGTCGTGCTGTGCGCGCCCTATGGCGGGGAGGCGCTGGCCACCCACCGGGCGTGGCGCCGCTTCGCCGAGAGCTTGGCCGCGGCCGGATTGCCGGTGCTGCGCTTCGACTATCCCGGCACCGGAGACAGCGCCGGCGAGGAGGGCGATCCGGCCCGTCTGGACGCATGGCTCGGCGGCATCCGCGCTGCGGCCGCCCATCTGCGGGCCATCGCGGGGGTGGAGGAGGTGGCGCTGGTGGGGTTGCGGCTGGGTGGGCTGCTCGCCGCGGCGGCGGCCCGCGAGGTGGGGGCGGACGCCCTGGTCCTGCTGTCCCCCTTCCCCTCGGGCCGGGCCTTCCTGCAGGAGTTGCGAGCGGTGGCTCTGCTCGCCGAACGGCCGGCGGACGCCCCGCCCGCGGTGGGGCCGGAGGGGATCGACAGCGCCGGATTCCGCCTGACTCCGGAGACGGCGGAGTCCCTGCGGGCGCTCGACCTCGCGCGCGTGGCGGAGGCCCCGGCGCGGCGCGTGCTGATCCTCGACCGCCCGGAGGGCCGCGCCGCCGCTCTGGCCGAGCGGTTCCGCGCGCTGGGGGCCGACGTCGAGGAGGCGCCCTTTCCCGACCACGCGCGGCTGATGAGCAGCGTCCAGCACGCGGCCCTGGACTGCTCGGCTTTCGTGCGGGCGGCGGCTTGGCTGGCGCAGGAATTGGCACCGGGCGTGGCGCCCGCCGGGCCGGGCCGAACGATGGAAGCGCCCTCTCCCCGTCTGCGGCTTCCCGGCGCGGTGGAGCGCCCGCTCCGCTTCGGTCCCGGCGCGGGTCTGTTCGGCATCCTGTGCGAACCTGTCGCCGCGGCCGCCGAGCGGCCCGCCGTTCTGCTGCTGAACAGCGGCGCCACGCCGCACAGCGGCACCGGGCGCATGTCGGTGCGGCTGGCCCGGCGGCTGGCGGCGCGGGGAATCGCCTCGCTGCGCCTGGACCTGGGCGGGCTGGGGGACAGCGCGTCGAAACCGGGGCGCCGCGACGGGCTGATCTATTGCCGGGACATGGTGGAGGACGCGCAGGCCGGGCTCGACGCGCTGGAGGCGGCGGGGCATGCCGCCGCGGTCGCCGTGGGGCTGTGTGCCGGGGCGGCGGTGGCGCTGCACGTGGCGCTGGCCGACCCGCGGACGATCGGGCTGGTGCTGGTCAATCCGGGCCGCTTCGTTCTGGGGGACGGGGTGACGCAGGAGGAGGCCATCGGCAGCGCGGTGAAGCCGGCCGCCGCCTATCTTCCGCGGCTGACCGAGCCGGCGGTGTGGCGGGCCATCCTGCGCCAGGACCGCAAGGCGTCGCGCGTCGCCCGTGGTCTGTCGGAGCGCGCGGCCCGCCGCCTGCGCATCGGGGCCGGGCGGCTGCGCGCCGGGCTGACGGGGCGGGGCTACGCCCGCGACGACGTGCTCCACGCCTTCCAGGCGTTGACCGACCGCGGAGTCCGCACGCTGATGGTCCACAGCGCGGGCGACGTGACGCTGGGCGAGTTGGAGGCGCAAGCCGGAGCGGACGGCGGGCGGCTGCGCCGGATGGGCGGGCTGTGGATGGAGCGCCTCGCCGGGGCCGATCACAGCCTGATGGAGCGCGCCGCGCGGGAGCGCTTCGCCGGCCTGCTGGATGACCTGCTGGACCGCATCGGCACGGGCGCGACGGGCGCCGTGCGCGGGAAAGGCCCCGGCCCACCGGAAGGGACCGGGGCCCTCCGCGTCAATCACGCGACGGGAAATAGCCCAGCATGAAGATGAAGAAGAACAGCGACTGGTAAGGCTGCAGGTTGTTGAAGGGGGTCGGGCCGGCGACGCCGCCCCCCGCGCTCACGGCGATGCTGGCGCCCGTGGGCCCCCCGCTGACCGTGCCCTGGGTGGAGAGCGCGCCGGTCAGCGAGCTTCCGCTGGGCGGCGTCGGCAGGCTCGAGGCCGGGATGTAGGGCCCGTTGAGGGTCACGTCGGTGCTCGGATCGATGAACTGTCCGCCCAGCACCACCGGGTTGCCGGACGGGCTGTTGCTGTTGCCGACGCCAGGGTTCAGCGGGACCGTGACCGTCGCGGTGAACGGCACGCTGCCGCCCGCGCTGCCGCCCTGGAAGGCCGCGCTGTGGGTGTGCACCGGCAGGTTGGCGCCGCTGACCGTCGTGTACTGCGTGCCGCCCGAATTGCCGGGGTTGAGCGTGCTGCTGGTGTAGGGGCTGATCCCCGGCCCCACCATCACGCGGCCGCGCAGGTCGGGCAGGTTGAACGTCGAACTGGCCTGCCCGCCGCCGAAGGCGCCGGCTGTGACCGCCCACAAGGCTTGGTACTGCTGGGAATTGACGGTCTGTCCCAGACATTGCTGGGTGTTCACCGGGGCGAAGTTGCCGGCGAATGGAAAGATGGTGCCAATGTAGAAGTCCATGGCGAGATCTCCGGTGAATTCGATGCGCTGGGGCGGACGGTGTGCGGTGATGCCGCGAAAGGGAACGTGGCGGCCGGACTCAGTTCAGGATCAGTTCGAAACAGCCCCGGTCGTGGGCGCGTGGGATGACGCGCACGATGTAGAACGGACCCATCAGTCCCATCGTCGGATGGTCGATGTGGTAATTGCCGTTCCACAGCTGGCTGGGGCCGTAGGTTTCGAACAGAGCCGAAAAGGACGTGCGCTTCGCCCAGCGCGGCGTGCATTCCGGACGCGCCGTCAGCTTCGTCAACTCGACGTCCGTGATCACGGACCCGTCCTCCGGGGCCAGGAAACGGAACGTCTGGCCGAGATGCGGGGCGAACATCTCGTGAGACAGGGTGGCGATGTCGATGGTCATCTCAAAGGTCCGGGCTCAAGTTCTGAAGGTCCGGCGGTCGTTTCGGGCATAGGAAGCCGACGCGCCGCATCCGTCCATCCGCCGTTCGGCGATCAGGGGAACCTTGATCAGTCGCGCATCGGGTAGATGCCACTGGTGACGATCAGCATGGTCAGCGCCAGATAAGGCTGCATGTTGTTCAGCGCCGTCGGGCTGGAGACGCCGCCGCCGGCCGAAACGCTCACCGTGCCCGTCAACCCGCCCATCGTGACGGTGCCGGAGGCCGAACCGATCAGCGCGGAGCCGCTCGAGGCGGTGCCGGAGCTGTAGGGGCCGTCCATGGTGATGCCGACGCCCGGATCGCTGAGCTGGAACGCGCCAAGATAGTTGTTGCCGCCCGCCGGGGTGGCGCTGGAGCCGACGCTGGTGCTCACGGGGATGGCCGCGGCGGCGGTGACGGTCGCGTTGGTGCTGCTGCCCGACGGCGTGAAGGATGCGGCGTGGGTGTGCAGGGGCAGGTTCTGGGCGGTGATGAGATTGTTCGCGACGCCGCCGTTGTTCCCCGGATTGAGCGTCTGGTTGTTCAGGTAGGGGCTGGTGCCCGACCCGATCATGACGCGGCCGCGCAGATCCGGCAGGTTGAAGTTGGTGGTGCCGTTGCCGCCGTACATCGCGCCGGTGATAGCGAACAGGGCCTGGTTCTGGCTGACCTGCATCTGCTGCCCCAGACACTGGGCGGTGAACTGCGGAGCGTAGGCGCCGGCGAACGGGATGACCAAGCCGAGGTAAACTTCCATGGCGAAACCTCCTGTGTATGAAACCGGTTGCGGCGGCCTGTGGCCAGCGTCTCCCTAAGGACGCGCCACGCCGCCGAATGTGATAGAAAGCATACCGACATATTCTCCTGACCGTCTAGGGCCCGAGCAACAGACGATACAAAAAGTTACTTTTTTCGATTGTTATCTTTGCATTACAATCCTGTGGTTGCATATTCGCGTATGTATTTGGCCGCCGCCGGATTGTGGGCAATGCGTCCGCTCGGTCGCAGGCGGTGTCGGGCGGTCCTCGGTTAGGGTCGCTCCGCACCGGGCCGGCGCCGAGGCGGACGACTCAAACGGCACTCGCCGCGGCGAAGGTCCGCAGCGGCGATTCTTGCGTCAGGTCCGCATCTTCGGCTATTCAGGGCGCACGCTTGTGCTACCGGAAGGGGTGAGGCCGATGGCCGTTCTGAATGGGTCGCTGCCGCTGCTCGGCGGGTTGACGGTGCGCTTCCCCCGCCCATCGGACGACGACTTCCTGATGGGCCTGTTCATGGATGCGCGCCCCTGGCTGGCCAAGGCGCACCACGACCGCGACTTCATCCGGACGCTCTACGAACAGCAGTACGGCGCGCGGCGGATGGGGCAGGAAAGCCGTTATCCGGAACACCTGGATTTCGTCGTCGAGAAGACGGGCCAGCCGGTGGGGCGGATCGTCATGGATCTGGGGCGCTACGACTGGCGGGTGTCGGAGGTGGAGATCCATCGTCTGGCCCGTGGCAAGGGCATCGGCACCGATCTGCTGCGCAGCTTCCAGGGGACCGCGGCGCAAATGCGCATTCCGATCACCTTGTCGGTGGCCGAGGTGGATACGCGAGTCCATTGGTTTTATCATCGCTTGGGCTTCGATCTGCTGGCAAAGACATCGCCGTCCCTTGAGCTGATCTGGCTGCCGCCCGGTCATCCGGGAATCCAGCACCTGCCCCCGCAAATTCTGCCGGCGCAGATGCAGCAGGGCGGCGCCTCCTGACGCCGCTCTTCTTGGAGACGCGACCGGGCGGTCCGCGTCTTCCGGGTTGAATTCCAGCGCGGTCATGGCATGCGGGGCCTGTGACATCGGTGTGCGCGCTTTGCACGCAAATGTTTGCATCCGCCACGCCCTGCCCTCTCACACGGCGAAATGCCGGCGCGAAAATCATACCAACATATGCGCTCGTTTCAGCAATGAAATACAGAGCGCTTCGCAGAAACAAATGCATCAAATTATGACGCGCTGTTCTCCTCGATGATGCGAATCGACGCAAATCGGGTGCCTCCTTTGCCGCTTTTATAAACTCATGCGCTGTCAACCACTGTGAAAAGGTGGTACTCTCGCGCAGGCTGTTCACTTTTTGGTGACCGCTTTCGGCTTAAGGTCGGGCGGTGCTGCGTATGGCGGGAGACGGATGATGGCGCGCAAGCGTGGTTCGAACGGCAACAACGTGAACGGGCGTTCCGACAAGACGCACAAGCCGTCCTCGTCGATGTTCGCGATGGCTCTCGAACCGCGCTTCATGTTCGACGCGGCGGGCGCCGTCACGGTTGCCGAGGTCCATCAGCAGCCCGATCAGCCCGCGCCGGGCGATCAGGGCGCCGCCAAGACGGCCGAGGCCGACAAGCTCGCCGATTGGGCCGCCAAGGAGGCGAACGTTCCTGTGGCGGCACCCCCGGCCGCCTCCGCTCCGCCGCATGCCGAACCTGCGGCGGTGACGGCGCAACCCGCCCAGGTTCAGGGGACGGTCCGGTCGGTGGTGTTCGTCGACACCAGCGTGAACGACTACCAGACGCTGATCAAGGACATCGCCCCCGACGCCAAGGTCGTCCTGCTCGACTCCCAGCAGGAGGCGCTTGGCCAGATGGCGAATGCGCTCTCCGGGATGTCCGGCCTGGATTCCATCCATGTCGTCAGCCACGGCAACGAAGGCCACCTTTATATTGCCGGTCGCGCCTATTGGGCGGACGGACTGGCGAACCGCGGGCAGGATCTCCAGGCGATCGGCGCTGCGCTGAAGCCCGGTGGCGACCTTCTTTTCTACGCCTGCAACGTCGGCGCCGGACAGGCGGGGCAGGAGTTCGTTCAGACGGTCCACCGGCTCACCGGAGCCGACGTGGCGGTGTCCAACGATCAGACCGGCAGCGCCCCAGGGCAGAACTGGACGCTGGAGGTCCAAAGCGGGTCCATCGAGGCCGCGATTCCCTTTGCCCTATCGTCCATGGAGACCTTCAGCGGCCGGTTGGGAACCGTGGTCGTCACTTCGGCGACCGGAACGGCGGCGGGATCGTTGAACCACGCGATCGCGAACGCGGCCGCCGGGGACGTGATCGAGTTCAGTTCGGCGCTGATCTCCAGCAAGATTTCCCTGGGCGTCACGACAACCGTCCTGACGGCGCCGAATCAGAGCTTCACGATCAACGGCGACGTGAACGGCGACGGTATCGCCGACATCACGATCTCCGGCGCTTCCAGCGGCAACGTGCCCACGACGACGGACTACCGGGGCATTCTCTTCAATTCGTCCGGCAATACGCTGACGGTCAAGAACGTCATCATGGAGCGCTTTTATTCGGCATCCGCTCTGCAGGGCGCGCTGACGCTGCAGAACGGGTCGCTCGTAGTGGATGGCGTGACCTTCAAGGACAACCTGAACAACGCCATCGCCACGACCACCGCGGCCACATCCCTGACGATCAGGAACTCGGTTTTCCGTGACAATGCCAGTGTGGTGACCGGTACGGCTGGCTTCGCGGTCGTTCGAGCGCAGGTGACCGGAACGCTGACGATCGAGAACAGTCTGTTTGCAGACAACAACTACGTCATGAACATGGGCTCGAGTTCGGCTCTCTACCCGGGCTCCATTATTGTGCAATACCACAACACGGCTGCCTTCACGGTAAACATACGCAACGTCACCATTGTCAACAACAGCTACATCAACAATGATGCCGCCGCCGTCAGTGTCAAGACGGCGGGCATCGGCGTCTATTCCGGTGGTTCGGCGGGCACGGGGACGCTGAACGTTTACAACACGATCATCGCGGGGAACTCCGGCAATCTTGGCGGGACGAGTTTTGCCGACCCGAACGCCATCATTTACAACAGTGCCGGCGTCACCCTGAATCAAGGCAACAATTATCAGGGGGCCATAACCGGCAACGCGACCTTCGTCGACTCCACCAACGCCGATCACAGTCTGCGCGACTATCGTCCGGCATCGACCGCGACGACGTTCATCAACGCCGGCGACAGCAGCAACGCGAACCGCTACGGCGGCAGCTACGACATCCGCGGCATCGACCGCATCCGTGACGGTGCCCTCGACATCGGCGCCTACGAAGTGCATTGGAACGCGGGCGAGCCGTCGGTCGATCTGAACGGGGCCGGCGGCGGAAGCGACGAGTCCGTCAGCAGCGGCACTCCCAGTTCCGGCGTGCTCATCGCGCCCAACGCCACCCTGGCGCAGACGGACACCGACACGCGCCTGCTCGGCGCCACCATTACCTTGAGCGGCGTGGTCGACACCGGAAACGAAACGCTGACCCTCTCCACGGCGGATATCAGCACCGCCAGGATGTTCGGCATCGCGGTACTCGCCAACGACGGCGCCAGGATCACCCTGAGCGGTGCGGCTTCCGTGGCGAACTACCAGGCGGTGATCCGCCTGATCCAATACAAGAACTCCGCCGGCAGCTTCACCGCGGGTGCGCGCACCGCCACGGTCGTCGTCAACGATGGCGAAACGACCAGCACCGCGCGGACCAGCACCATCACCCTCGGCACCGTCGTCGACACCACGCCGCCGACCATCTCCAGCATCGCGGTGTCCGGTACGCCGGCGGCCAACGCATCCTCGGTCACCTACACGGTGACCTTCAGCGAAGGCGTGTCCGGCGTCGACTCCTCCGACTTCACGCTGGCGACGACCGGTACGGCCTCCGGCACGATCGGCACCGTCACCCAGGTATCGGCCAGCGTCTACACGGTTTCGATCACCGGCATCTCCGGCGCCGGAACGCTGGGGCTGAACTTGAAGGGCACCGGCACCGGCATCAAGGACACAGCGAACAACGACATCGCCGCGGGCTTCACCGGCGACACCCACACGGTGGATCAAGTGGCGCCGACCTTCGACGTCGCTGCCGCCACGTCCAGCATCACCGACACCGGCTTCACCCTGTCCGCCAGCCTCGACGAAGCGGGGACAGTCTATTACGTCCTCGTCGCCCACAACGCGACCGCTCCGACCGCCGCGGAAGTCGAGGCGGGCACGGCTTCCGGTGGCGGAGCGGCGCTGAAGTCCGGCAACCTCAGCGCGTCGTCGTCCCCGTTCGACGGCAGCGGATCGATCACCGGACTAACCGCCGGCACCGACTACGACCTTTATGTCGTGGCGAAGGACAGCGCCGGGAACCTCATGAGTGCGCCGGTCAAGGTCAGCGTCTCGACGACGGGTGGGGCCTCCAACGGCGCGCCGGTGAACAGCGTTGTGCCGAACGTGACGGGCACGGCGACGGTGGGCAACGCGCTGAGCGGCGGAACCGGCACCTGGAGTGATCCGGACGGTGACTCGCTGAGCTACACCTACCAGTGGTACCGGGCCGACGATGTCAACGGCACCAACGCCGCCTCGATCAGCGGGGCGACCAGCTCCAACTACATGCTGACCAGCTCCGACGCGCACAAATACCTGCGTGTGGCGGTGATCGCCAACGACGGCAACTCCAACACGACGACCGCCTATTCCGCTTACACGGCCATCCTGAACAGCGCGCCGGTGAACAGCGTGGCACCGAACGTGACGGGCACGGCGACGGTGGGCAACGCGCTGTCCACGACCAACGGCACCTGGAGCGACCCGGACGGCGACGGCCGGAGCTACAGCTACCAGTGGTACCGGGCTGACGACGTCAACGGCACCAACGCCGCCTCGATCAGCGGGGCGACCAGCTCCAACTACACGCTGGTGGCGGGCGATCTGAACAAGTACCTGCGGGTGGTGGTGACCGCCAACGATGGCAAGGGCGGCACGCAGACAGCAAGTTCGGGGTACTCGTCGCAGGTGGTGGCGGCGGGCAACGGCGCGCCGGTGAACAGCGTTGTGCCGAACGTGACGGGCACGGCGACGGTGGGCAACGCGCTGAGCGGCGGAACCGGCACCTGGAGTGATCCGGACGGTGACTCGCTGAGCTACACCTACCAGTGGTACCGGGCCGACGATGTCAACGGCACCAACGCCGCCTCGATCAGCGGGGCGACCAGCTCCAACTACATGCTGACCAGCTCCGACGCGCACAAATACCTGCGTGTGGCGGTGATCGCCAACGACGGCAACTCCAACACGACGACCGCCTATTCCGCTTACACGGCCATCCTGAACAGCGCGCCGGTGAACAGCGTGGCACCGAACGTGACGGGCACGGCGACGGTGGGCAACGCGCTGTCCACGACCAACGGCACCTGGAGCGACCCGGACGGCGACGGCCGGAGCTACAGCTACCAGTGGTACCGGGCTGACGACGTCAACGGCACCAACGCCGCCTCGATCAGCGGGGCGACCAGCTCCAACTACACGCTGGTGGCGGGCGATCTGAACAAGTACCTGCGGGTGGTGGTGACCGCCAACGATGGCAAGGGCGGCACGCAGACAGCAAGTTCGGGGTACTCGTCGCAGGTGGTGGCGGCGGGCAACGGCGCGCCGGTGAACAGCGTTGTGCCGAACGTGACGGGCACGGCGACGGTGGGCAACGCGCTGAGCGGCGGAACCGGCACCTGGAGTGATCCGGACGGTGACTCGCTGAGCTACACCTACCAGTGGTACCGGGCCGACGATGTCAACGGCACCAACGCCGCCTCGATCAGCGGGGCGACCAGCTCCAACTACACGCTGACCAGCTCCGACGCGCACAAGTACCTGCGCGTCGTGGTGACCGCTGACGATGGCAAGGGCGGCACGCAGACGGCGAGCTCGGGCTACACCGCCATCCTGAACAGCGCACCGGTGAACAGCGCGGTGCCGAACGTGACGGGCACGGCGACGGTGGGCAACGCGCTGTCCACGACCAACGGCACCTGGAGCGACCCGGACGGCGACGGCCGGAGCTACACCTACCAGTGGTACCGGGCCGACGACGTCAACGGCACCAACGCCGCCTCGATCAGCGGGGCGACCAGTTCCAACTACACGCTGACCAGCTCCGACGCGCACAAGTACCTGCGCGTCGTGGTGACCGCTGACGATGGCAAGGGCGGCACGCAGACGGCGAGCTCGGGCTACACCGCCATCCTGAACAGCGCACCGGTGAACAGCGCGGTGCCGAACGTGACGGGCACGGCGACGGTGGGCAACGCGCTGTCCACGACCAACGGCACCTGGAGCGACCCGGACGGCGACGGCCGGAGCTACACCTACCAGTGGTACCGGGCCGACGATGTCAACGGCACCAACGCCGCCTCGATCAGCGGGGCGACCAGCTCCAACTACACGCTGACCAGCTCCGACGCGCACAAGCACCTGCGCGTCGTGGTGACCGCTGACGATGGCAAGGGCGGCACGCAGACGGCGAGCTCGGGCTACACCGCCATCCTGAACAGCGCACCGGTGAACAGCGCGGTGCCGAACGTGACGGGCACGGCGACGGTGGGCAACGCGCTGTCCACGACCAACGGCACCTGGAGCGACCCGGACGGCGACGGCCGGAGCTACACCTACCAGTGGTACCGGGCCGACGATGTCAACGGCACCAACGCCGCCTCGATCAGCGGGGCGACCAGCTCCAACTACACGCTGACCAGCTCCGACGCGCACAAGCACCTGCGCGTCGTGGTGACCGCTGACGACGGCAAGGGCGGCACGCAGACGGCGAGCTCGGGCTACACCGCCATCCTGAACAGCGCACCGGTGAACAGCGCGGTGCCGAACGTGACGGGCACGGCGACGGTGGGCAACGCGCTGTCCACGACCAACGGCACCTGGAGCGACCCGGACGGCGACGGCCGGAGCTACACCTACCAGTGGTACCGGGCCGACGATGTCAACGGCACCAACGCCGCCTCGATCAGCGGGGCGACCAGCTCCAACTACACGCTGACCAGCTCCGACGCGCACAAGCACCTGCGCGTCGTGGTGACCGCTGACGATGGCAAGGGCGGCACGCAGACGGCGAGCTCGGGCTACACGGAAATCCTCAACCAGCGCTCCGGTGCTGAGCACGGACGAGCGCAGCCTGACCGCCATCGACGAAGACGCCACCGGCAACAACGGCGACACCGTGGCGGCCATACTGGCCTCCGCCGGCTCCGCCACCGATGTCGACGGCAACGCGCTGGGCATCGCGATCACCGGGACCGACACCAGCCACGGCACGTGGCAGTACAAGACCGGGGCCGGGAACTGGACCACCATCACCGGCGTCTCGGGCGCGTCGGCCTTGCTGCTCGCCAGCACCGACCGCGTGCGCTTCGTGCCGAACGCTGACTACAACGGATCGGTCACCGGCGGCGTCACTTTCAAGGCGTGGGATCAAACCTCCGGCACGGCGGGCACCACGGTCGGCAACGACACCACCGCGAACGGCGGGCAGGGAAGCGACCGTCAGTTCAGCGTCGCCAGCGCGACGGCGGGAATCGCCGTGACCGCGGTGAACGACGCCCCGGTGCTGACCGACACCGTCCTTACCCTGCCCAGCGTCGCCCAGGCCGCGGGTGCGCCCAGCGGTGCCGTCGGTGCCGCCGTATCGTCGCTGGTGGCGCTCGGCACCAACGTGTCCGATGTGGACAGCGGCGCCGTAACCGGCATCGCGCTGGTCGGCGTGGACACGTCGGAAGGCGGCACCTGGTACTACAGCACCAACGGCGGTGCCACCTGGACCGCGGTCGGCACGGTGAACGACAGCGGAAACGCGCTGCTGCTGCGCACGACGGATCGGCTCTACTACCAACCGACGGGCGCCAACGCGGGCATTCTCAACGCGGCGATCACTTTCCGCGCCTGGGACCAGACCAGCGGCACCGCCGGAACCAAGGTGGCGACCGCGGGCGGCGGTGGAATCTCCGCCTTCTCCGCAGGCATGGACACCGCCAGCCTCTCGATCACCCCGGCCACTCTGGCCAGCACCGTGACTCTCGCGGCCGCGTCGGACACGGGCAGCAGCAACTCGGACAACATCACCAAGGCGACCAGCGTCACCTTCGATGGCAGCGGCGCCAACGCCAACGCCAACACGACGGTGCGGCTCTACGCCAACGGCACGCTGGTGGCGACGACCACCGCCGACGCATCGGGCGCCTACAGCTTCACCGGCGTCGACGTGTCCGGCCTCAGCGGCGCGGTCGACTTCACCGTCCGTCAGGTCATCGCCGGGATGGAGAGCGCCAACTCCGCCGTCCGGACCGTCACCTTCGACCGCACGGCGCCGACCGTTGCCATCACCACGGTGACGGGCGACAACGTGCTGAACGCGGCGGAAAGCGCCGTGGCCCAGACGGTGGCCGGCACCACGACGGGCGTCGAGGATGGCCAGACGGTCACGGTGACGCTGAACGGCAAGACCTACAGCACGACGGTGACCAACAACGCCTGGAGCCTGTCCATCCCCTCCGGCGACCTGCTGGCGTTGACGGACGGCGGCACCTACACCGTCACCGCCGATCTGGCGGATGTGGCGGGCAACGCCGCGGTCCAGGCAACGCGCAGCGTCTCGGTCGACCGCACGCCGCCGACCCTGGCCATCGCGACGGTGGCGGGCGACAATGTGCTGAACGCGGCAGACAGCGCCGTGGGGCAGACGGTGTCGGGCGTGACGAACGGTGTCGAGAACGGCCAGACGGTCACGGTGACGCTGAACGGCAAGACCTACAGCACGACGGTGACCAACAACACCTGGAGCCTGACCGTCCCGTCCGGCGACCTGCTGGCGCTGACCGACGGCGCCAGCTACACCGTCACCGCCAGCCTCACCGACGCGGCGGGCAACCCCAGCCAGGCGACCCGCAGCCTGTCGGTGGACCGCACGCCGCCGTCGGTGGTCAGCGTCACGCCTCCTCCGGCGCGGACCTATCTGCCGGGCGAGACGGTCAGCTTCTTCGTCCAGCTCAGCGAGACGGTCGTCGTCAATGGCGGCAATCCGATCCTGGAACTCGCGGTCGGAAGCGACATCCGGAACGCCACCTACAACGCGGCTGGCAGCACTGGCACGCTGTTGCGCTTCGACTACGTCGTTCCGGTCGGCGACCGGGCGCCGCAGGGCATTTCCGTCCTCGGGCTGGCGCTGAACGGGTCGATCGTCACGGACCTCGCCCAGGGGCCGTTGCTGACCGCGCTGGCGGGCATCGGCGACACCAGCCAGGTGCGCATCGACACCCCGATCCCGGCGAAGCCGGTCGGGACGGCGCTGAGCGGCCTGTCCGACTCCGGCGTGTCGGCGACGGACCGGCTGACCAACGTGACGAGGCCGACCCTGTCCGGCACCGCCGAGGCGAACGCCACGGTGACCGTGCTGGTGGACGGCATCGCGGTGGGAACCACCGTGGCCGACGAGAACGGCTTCTGGGTCCATCGCCTCCAGACGCCTCTGACCGACGGGACGCACAACATCACCACCACGGCGACCAACCGGTTCGGCATCGTCAGCGATCCGTCGGATGCGCTGGCCGTGGTGATCGACACCGCGGTGCCGGTGGCGCCCGCCCCGTCGGTGACCAGCGCCACCGTCGCCGGTGTGGCGGCGGGCGAGCGGATTTCCGGCATCGCCAAGCCGTCCCTCGCCGGAACGACGGAAGCCGGCAGCACGGTCAACGTGCTGGTCGACGGCAGGGTCGCCGGAACGGCGGTCGCCGACACCAACGGCGCCTGGACCTTCCAGTTCACGGCGGCGCTGGCCGACGGCACGCACAGCGTCCAGGTGCAGGCCACCGACCGGGCTGGCAATGCCAGCAGCCTGTCGGCGGTCACCACCCTGACCATCGACACCACGCCTCCGGCCGCTCCGACCGTGGCGCTGAACACCACCGCCGGCAGCACGCCGGCCGTGCAGGGCACCGCCGAGGCAAACAGCCTGGTCACCGTGACGATCAACGGGCAGACGATCGGCACGGCGCGCGCCAGCGCGACCGGAACGTGGCAATTGGCCCTGGCCTCCGACCTGAGCGTCGGCAGCTATGTGATCGCGGCCAAGGCGAGCGATGCCGTCGGCAACACCGGCAACGCCAGCACGACCACCTATTCGGTGGCTCCGCCGCCGCCACCACCGGCCGTAGCGGCCTCCACCGGCAACACGACGACGGCGGCCTCCTCGTCCAACGTCACGGCCGCGACGTCCAGCGGGATCGGGACGACGCAGACGGTCGGCCCGACGCTGGGCACCGCGCCGACCCTGCCCGGCCTGCAGACGAGCAGCGACGCGGGCCGGGTCATCACCAGCTCGTCGATCGGCAGCGGAAACGGGGCCGGCAACGGGAACAGCAGCACGGACGCCGGGCGCTCGATCACCATCGGCAACATCGGCAACTCGACCAGCAGCGACGCCGGGCGTTCGATCACGATCTCCGCCATGGGCGGGGCTCCCTCCAGCGGCGGCACCGGCGGCTCGGCCGGCTCCGGAGTGAGCGGCGTCGTCAGCAGCGGTGGCGGCCTTGGCAGTGGTGGCCTGGGTGGTGGCCTGGGTGGCGGTGTCGGGGGTGGCGGCATCGGGGCCGGTTCGGGCTTGGGCGGCTCCGCTTCCGGGGGGCTCGGTGCCGGTGCCGGAATTGGCGGCGGTGCGTTCGGCGGAGCCTCGACGGGCGGCGGTCCGGGTGCTGGCCTCGGCACGGGCGGACCGGCAGCCGGCGCGACCGCGACGGGCGTCGGCACCGGCAATGGCAGCCCGAACGGCGCCGCCGGCGGCGCGCCGGGCGGCAGCATGGCCCCAGGTGGCTCCAGCAGCGCAACCGGCGGGCTTGGCAGCGCACCGGGCAATCGGGGCGGCGGCCAGACGGGACCCGGCTCCACGATCGAGAACGCGCCGGCCAACCGGCCGGGCGGCCAGGGTGGACCGCAAGGCCAGCCCCAGGGGCCAGCGCCGGGCCGAGGGCAGTCACCGGCCGGCGACGCGCCGGCGGGCGATCCGGGCATCGCTCCGGCCGGACCGGACGGGCAGGGGCAAGACCCCGGCCCGCGCGCCGACCTCGACGGGACTTCGCCGGCCCGCCCGGCCTTCTCCCGGCAGGTGGCTCAGATCCACGGCGCCGCCGATGCCCAGACCGCGGCGCTGCTCGCCGCCCTTACCTCGCACGTCCCTCCGGGAAGCCGGGCGGCCTAGCGCCGCCCGAGCCTCCCCCCGTCTTCCCCGCTTGAGCTTTTCTTTCCAAATGGATTGCCGACGAGAATGACCCGGTTCGCTTCCTCCCTCCGGCCGCGGGGTAACAAGGCCCGCGCGTCCTTCGCCCTGGCCGCCGCCGCGCTGCTCGCCAGCGGATGTTCCATCAGCCCGAAGCCTCTGACCGACGATGAGAACGTGTCCCGCCTGCGCCAGGACATGTCGGTGATCATGGCGCCGCAGGAGCCGATCACCGGTCCGGTGTCGATGCACGAGGCGATGGCACGGGCCATCAAGTACAACCTCGACGAACGCGTGAAGCTGATGGAGATGGCGGTCGCCAACCAGCAGCTCGACCTGTCGCGGTTCGACATGCTGCCGCGTCTCGTGGCGGGGGCCGGCTATACCGGGCGCAACAACGAATCCGGGTCGGAAAGCCTCAACCTCGCCACTGGCCGCCGCACCGGCGAGAGCACCACGGCCACGGACCGATACCGCCGGACCGCCGACCTGGGCTTCACCTGGAACATTCTCGATTTCGGCGTCAGCTACCTGCGTGCCCGCCAAAACTCCAACCTCGTCCTGATCGCCGACGAGCGCCGCCGCCGCGTCGTCCAGGGCATTTTGCAGGACGTGCGCACCTCCTATTGGCGGGCGGTCGCGGCAGAGCGGCTGCTGAAGCGGATCGAGCCGCTGGAAAAGCGCATCGAGGCGGCGCGCAAGAACGCGAACGCCCTGGAGGCCCAGCGTGTCCAGTCCCCGCTGCAGACCCTGTCCTACCAGCGCGCTCTGGTCGACACGCTGCGCCAGCTCCAGACCCTGCGGCGCGAGCTGGTCGCCGCCAAGTCGCAGCTCGGCGCGCTGATGGGCCTGCCGCCGGGTGAGAGCTTCACCCTGCAGATGCCGCCGGACGTCACCGGCAAGGACGTCCCGGCGATCACGGCGTCGGTGGAATCCCTGGAGACCTATGCGCTCCTCAACCGCCCGGAGCTGCTGGAGGAGTCCTACAACGCCCGCATCACCGCCGACGAAACCCGCCGCGCCCTGCTGAAGCTGCTGCCGGGAATCGACCTGAACGCTGGCCTGCATTACGACAGCAACAGCTTCCTGCTGAACCAGCGCTGGGCCGATTACGGGGCGCGGGTGTCGTGGAACATCCTGTCGCTGGCCTCGGCCCCGGACACCCACGCCTTCTCCAAGGCGCAGGAGGAACTGGTCTCCTTCCGCCGTCAGGCCCTCAGCGTGGCGGTGCTGAGCCAGGTGCGCGTGGCGGTGGTGCAGTTCCGCGAACTGTCGCAGGAATTCTCGCTCAACGCCGATCAGGCGGCGATCGACCGCCGCATCCGGCAGCAGTATGTCAACAGCAGCACGGTCGGCCAGCAGGGCGACATGAGCGTGATCCAGGCCGAGGTATCGGAACTCGTCTCCGACCTGCGGCGCGATCTCGTCTACGCCGACCTGCAGAACGCCTACGCTCGCGTCATGGTGTCGGCGGGCGTCGATCCGATGCCGGAGGCCGTCCCGTCCCAGGATCTCGCGACCCTGCGTCAGGCGGTGTCCGACGGGCTGGGCGCCTGGCAGCAGAAGGCCGGCGGCACGGCGCGCCTCCAGGATCTGCTGGTCCCCTCCGCCGCGACCTCCGAAAAGGCTCCGGCGGACAAGGCTCCCGTCGAGAAGGCGGCCGAACCGACGACCGAACCAAAAGCCGCCCCGATGGCCGCGCGCAGCGAGGAACCGGTGGACCGCAAGGCGGCCGTGCCGGACCGCGTGACGGTGGCCGAGCTGCCGCAGCAACCGGCCGCCTCGATGACCGCTCCGATGACGATGTCCTACAGCCCGTCCACCCGGTCGGAGCCAGTCAGGATCTACGCGGTGCCGCTGGGCGCGCTGGCCCCGATGGGGCGTGCCTCCGCGCGTTGACGCCTTGGGGGCGGCGCGCCGTCGCCGTCCCCTTTCGGCTGTGCCGGTGCCCCGGCGCTGAAACAAATAAGCGTACCGGACCGCTTGCCGATCCTGGATCGTTGCGCTTCCGGAGCAAAGGGTGCAGAAAATCTCTGCCATGATGTGCCGCTTTCGCCCCTCACGCTTCCTCGCCGCGCTGTCTATCGCGCTGCTTCCTCTGCCGCTTGCCGCGGCCGACCCGGCGCCAGCCCCCGAAGGAGGTGTGCGCGCGCTGATCGAGGCGCGGCAGCACGCCGTGCTGTCCAGCGAGATCGCCGGACGCATCGGGCGGATGACCGTGGAGGCGGGGCAGTCCTTCAAGGCGGGACAGACGCTCGTCGCCTTCGATTGCAGCCTGTATCAGGCGACAGTCGATGCCGCCCGCGCCAACCTCCGCGCCGCCGAGGTGACGGTGCGGCAGAACCGCCGGCTGGAGCAGCTGAAGTCCATCGGCGGGGCCGAAGTCGAAATGGCCGAGGTCAAGGCCGAGGCCGCCCGCGCCGATCTGCGCAAGGCGGAGATCGAGGTCCGCCGCTGCGACGTGAAGGCGCCCTTCGACGGCAAGGTGGTGGAGCAGCGGATTCGCGAGCATGAGTCGGTCCCCGCCGGCACGGCTCTGCTGGAGATCCTGTCCGACCGCGATCTGCGGGTGGATCTGATCGTTCCGTCCTCCTGGCTGGTCTGGCTGAAACCCGGCCAGCGCTTCGAACTGCGCATCGACGAGACCGGCGAGGCCCTGGACGGTGAGGTCACCCTGACCGGCGCCCGCGTCGATCCGGTCAGCCAGTCGCTGAAGGTGACGGGCAAGCTGCAGGCCGACAAGCAGGGCAACGCCCCGAACCTCGTCGCCGGCATGAGCGGAACCGCCCGCTTCACCCCGTCGGAGGAGGCCAAAGGTGCCCGATGACGTCACATCCGTCCGGACGGAGGCGATCAACCCGCTGAACGGCCTCCTGCTTCTGCTGAACCTGCAGCAGGAGGCCCGGCAGGCGCAGAATCCGGAGGCGCTGCGCTTCTTCCTGGTGAACCAGACGCGGCGCTTGATCGCCTATCAGCAGGCGGTCTTCCTGACAGTCGCGGCATCGGGCAAGGCGCGGCTCGAAGCCGTGTCCAACATCGCCGTTCCGGAGCGCGACGCCCCTTTCACCCGCTGGCTGGAGGCCTCGGCCTCGGCCATCGCCGCGGGGGCGGAGGCGCGCAACCTGCACAGCGTCGCTCCCACGGAGGTGCCGCCCGCGCTGGCGCGTGACTGGGGCCAGTGGGGACCGGCGCAGGCGCTCTGGGTACCCCTGCCGGCGCCGGACGGCACCGTCACGGCGGTGTTGTGGCTCGTCCGCGACACCGCGTGGGCGGAGGGGGAGAAGATTCTCCTCGGCCAGCTGTCCGGCGGGTACGGGCACGCCTGGTGGGCGCTGACCCAAGCCGGACGCCGCTCCGGGCTGCGGGCGCGCAAGGGGCTGTGGGCGGTGGCGGTGGCGGCGGTCCTGGCGGGGGTTCTCGCCATCCCGGTGCCGCAATCGACGCTGGCCCCGGCGGAGGTGGCGCCGCGCGACCCGCTGATCGTCAGCGCGCCGCTGGAAGGCGTGATCGAACGCTTCCACGTCCAGCCGAACGAGCCGGTGACCACCGGCCAGCCTCTGTTCAGCTTCGAATCGTCGATTCTGAGGAGCCGCCTGGAGGTGGCGCGCAAGGCGCTGGCCTCGGCGGAAGCGGAACTGCTGACCGCCTCCCAGGGAGCCTTCGCCGACCCGCAGAGCAAGGCGCGCATCGCCCAGTTGAAGGCCCAGGTGGAACTGCGCCGGGCGGAGATGGACTTCGCACGCGACCTGATGGAGCGCGTCACCGTGAAGGCGGAGCGGATCGGCATCGCGGTCTTCGCCGATGCCAACGACTGGCTGGGCAAGCCGGTGGCGGTGGGTGAGCGCATCCTGACCCTGGCCGATCCGCAGGCCGCGGAGGTGGACGTGCACGTCCCTGTCAACGACGCGATCGTGCTCCAGGAGGGGGCGGAGGTCAGCCTCTATCTGAACGTCGATCCCCTGCGGCCACTGCGCGCCACGGTGTCCCACGCCAGCTACGAACCGGGGCTGACCCCGGGCGGGGTCCTGGCCTACCGCGTCCGCGCCGATCTGGCGCCGGACCAGCCGACGCCGCGCATCGGGCTGCGCGGGACCGCCAAGATCCAGGGGGAGCGGGTGCCGCTGGCCTTCTACCTGTTCCGCCGCCCGCTGGCGGCGTTGCGTCAGACCGTGGGGCTCTAAACCATGGGCGCCGCCATCGGCATGACGACGGGTCCAGCGGCCGTCACGCCGGTGGATCCAATGGACAGCGTGCGGCTGCCGCCGCTGCGCGAGGAGCTTCATCTGCTCCCCGCCCCGCCGGCGGTGGACGGCTCGCCCTGCTGGACGATTCACGATCCGGTGCGCAACCGCTATTTCCGCATCGGCCACGGCGCCTTCGAGGTCATCGCCCGCTGGCATCACGGATCGCCCCGCGCCATCGCCGCCGCTGTGGCCGCCGAAACGGTCCTGCAGCCGGAGGCGGAGGATGTGATCGCCCTCTACAAGTTCCTCGCCGCCAACAACCTGACCCAGGGCGCCGACGTCGATTTCCTGGCGAAGCAGACGGCGGCGCGCCGCACGTCCTGGTGGATGTGGCTGCTGCACAACTACCTGTTCTTCCGCATCCCGCTGGTCCGGCCCGACGCCTTTTTGGACGCCACGGTGCGCTATGTGGCGCCCTTCTACAGCCGCGGCTGGCTGTGGACGGTGATCGGCGCGGGGGTTCTCGGCCTCATCCTGGCGATGCGCCAGTGGGACAGCTTCGCCCACACCTTCCTGCATTTCTTCACGCTGGAGGGCATGGCGCTGTACGGCCTGACCCTGCTGGTGACGAAGACGCTGCACGAGCTGGGGCACGCCTACACCGCGAAACGCTTCGGCTGCCGGGTGCCGACCATGGGAGCGGCCTTCCTGGTGATGTGGCCGGTGCTCTACACCGACACCAGCGACGCGTGGCGGCTCGTCTCGCGCCGCGCCCGGCTGCACATCGCCGCGGCGGGCATGCTGACCGAGTTGGCGCTGGCCGCCTTCGCCACGCTGGCGTGGAGCTTCCTGCCCGACGGGCCGCTGCGCAGCGCCGCCTTCCTGGTGGCGACGGTGAGCTGGGTGACGACCCTGACCATCAACCTCAGCCCCTTCATGCGCTTCGACGGCTACTACCTGCTGGCCGACGCGCTGGACGTGCCGAATCTTCAGGACCGCGCCTTCGCGCTGGCCCGCTGGCGGTTGCGCGAGTGGCTGTTCGGCCTGGGCGAGGAGGTGCCGGAGCGGTTCGATCCGTGGATGCACCGGGTGCTGCTGGCGTACGCCTTCGCCACCTGGGTCTACCGGCTGGTGCTGTTCATCGGCATCGCGCTCCTGGTCTATCACTTCTTCATCAAGGCGCTGGGAATCGTGCTGTTCGCGGTCGAAGTCGGCTGGTTCATCCTGCGCCCCCTCTGCAACGAGGTGGCGGCCTGGTGGGAGCGGCGGGGCAGCCTGCGCCCCAACCGGAACCTTCTGATGACCCTGGGCGGCCTGACCGCGCTGGTCTGGCTGGCCTTCGTGCCGGTCACCGGAACCATCGCCGTACCGTCGGTGTGGCGGGCGGAGGGCTTCTCGACCCTGTTCGCTCCGGCCCCGTCCCGAATCGTGGAGGTGCTGGTCCAGCCCGGCCAGCGCGTGGCGGCGGGCGACCTGCTGTTCCGCCTGGAGGCGCCGGAACTGACCAGCAGGCTGCAGCAGTCGGAGCTGCGCATTGCGCTGGCCCAGGACCGCATCGACCGCATGCTGGCCGCCCGCGACGGGCTGGACCGGGTGCGCGTGATGGAGGAGGATCTGGCCGCTGGGCTGGCCGACCGGCAGGGCCTGCTGGACAGCTTGGCGCGGCTGGAGATCCGCGCGCCCATCGCCGGCAAAGTGGTGGATGTGGCCGACTCGCTGCGCCCCGGCCGCTGGGTGGGACCGTCCCTGGCGCTGGGCCAGATCGTCGTCGACGGTGGCGGGGAACTGGTCGGCTATGTGGCCGAGAACGACCTCATCCGCGTCGCAGTGGGGGCAGGAGCGGTGTTCCACGCCGACGATCCGTTGCGCCCCCGCATGGAAGCGCGGGTGACGGCGGTGGACCGGGTCAGTGTGAAGGGGCTGGACATTCCTGCCCTGGCCTCGACCCACGGCGGTCCGATCGCGGTGGAGAGCCAAGCCGGACCATCGATGGGGCGTACGAACGCCGAAGCCGCGCGTGCCAACCTGAAGCCGATGGAAGCGGTGTACCGGGTGACCCTGGCGCCGCTGGACCGGACGCAGGCGGGACCCGCCCACCAGATGCGCGGCGTGGCCCGTGTGGACGGCGAGGCGCGCAGTCTGGCCGACCGCTTCTGGCGCACCGCGCTGGCCGTGCTGATCCGCGAAACCGGGTTCTGACGAGACGATTGCCCATCAGGGAGCGATTGCCCATCGCCCGTTGGCCATTTTGCAAAAGGTCAGTCTGTAGGGCTGGACGGTTCGCCGGATGAAATTGGCTTGAACGTCTCCGCAGGGCGCGCCGTCGCGCTCGTGGATCTTCTCCACGACCACATCGC
The DNA here is from genome assembly GCF_058780635.1 of Azospirillum sp. UENF 312511. Classification (NCBI taxonomy): domain Bacteria; kingdom Pseudomonadati; phylum Pseudomonadota; class Alphaproteobacteria; order Rhodospirillales; family Azospirillaceae; genus Azospirillum; species Azospirillum sp. UENF 312511. The sequence continues at coordinate 409,042 of NZ_JBSNCG010000005.1, forward strand.
CGCGCACCCCGGTCTTCGGATTGTTCCATTCGGTGCGTCGCCCCGCTTCCATCGGGGTCAGGGCGTCGCTGAGCGCCTTGCGGAACAGGTCCCAATCCTCGTCCGTCAAATCCACCCCGCCGCGTCCGCCAAGGAAAAGGCCGAACTGCGCCTGCGCCGGGGTGGCGACGCCCAGCGTCGCGACCAGCGCGGCGGCGTAAAGCCCGAAGGCAAGGGACGGGATGGGCAACAGGCGCATGCGGCGGCTCCTTATGACCGTTATGACCGTTTTCGAATCCGGGCATTTTAGGAATGATTGATGATGGCCGCATGTGAAGACAGGTCACGAACCGGGGTGTTACGGTAACATACGCTTCACCCATCGACGGGCGGCGGCCTCCGGCCGTTTTCATGCTCTGTTCCATGCTCCGGCCATGCTCCGGCCATGCTCCAAAGTCAGGTTCACGGTGCGCGTTCCGTCGCGGGGCCGTCCGATAGGCAACGGTAACGTACTGGCTTCTTGATCGAGGGGCAGACGAGCGTTTCCCATTGTCGGTCCCCGTCATCGGCGCGGACTTTTCCGCCCGATGGGCACCGCTCCGTCGCTCTCCGGCAGGATGGCCCCTATGAACGAAGATTCGGGGACGCGCCGCAGGTTGGCCCGGTGGTCAGCCCTTGCCCTGTTTGCCGTCCTGCTGTTTGCCGCCTCGCCGTCCGGATGGGCCGTGGCGCAGACGCCCGATGCCCACGCGCCTGCGGCCGGCGGGCCGGCGACGGCGCTGGAGGTGTATGCCGAGCGGCTGGAGGCGGTCGCCGCCACCTATCCACAGCTTCCCACCATCCTGTCGGACGCCTTCGCCCGCCCCAACGGGCGGGAGGCGGCGGTGAACCCGCTGCGCCTGCTGCGCGGCCTGCTCATCCTCTTCGCGGCGGGGACGGCGGCGCTGCTGCTGACGCGCCGGGTCCTGGCGGGGCCGGTCCGCAAGCTGGAGGTGGACGATGGGGCGCCGCTGCTGACCGGTGCGCTGCGCTTCGTGCTGGGGTTGGTGCCGGTGGGCGCCTTCGCGCTCGGGGTGCTGGTCGTCTACGCGATCTTGCGGCCGCCGCATCCCGCGGCCCCGGCCGTCCTTCTGGCGGTGCTCCAGGCGGCGCTGACCGTTCTGCTGACCGACCGCCTGATCCGCTTCCTGTGCGCGCCGGACCATCCAGAGCAACGCTTGATCCCGTTGGAGGATACCGACGCGCGCACCCTTCACCGCACGGGCGTAGTCACCGTGACGTTGGCCGCGACGGTGCTCGGGCTGATCGATCTTCTGCTGGCGCTGGGGGTCGGCGGGAACGCCATCGTTGCCATCGGCCTGCCGCTGAGCACCGTGCCCTTCCTGTATCTGCTTTACCGCGTGTGGCGCGGGCGCGTGGCGGTGGCGCGGGCCATTGCCCGTCCGCTGGGCATGGCGGCGCAGGACCACCCCACGCTGGGTCTATGGGCGGTAGTGGCCTCGGTCTATCTCGTCGCCTTGTGGCTGGTCGTCGCGGCGGCGGCGGTGCGGCTGGAGCCGGCGACGGGGCCGCGGATGCTCGCCAGCCTGCTGGTGGCGCTGGCCGTGCCGGCCATCGCCCTGATGGCCCAGCGCCCGCTCGCCCGCTTCTACCGGGGGGAGGAGACGGAGGCGGGGAAGGCCGCGGTGGCGCGGGTGATGCGGGCGCTGTGGTTGGCCCTGTTCGTCGTCGGCGTCTTCGCCACCGCGGCCATCTGGGGATTCCGGGTGGAGCAGGCGACCGGAGCGACCGGCATCGCCCTGCGGTTGCTGTTCAACGTGACGGTCGTGATTCTGCTCGGCTACGTCGCCTGGACGATGGTGGTGCGCGCAATCGACCGGACGCTGGAGGAGGCCCGGCACGGCGGGACGTCGTCGCGCGGGCAGCGGCTGGCGACGCTGCTGCCACTGCTGCGCAAGTTCCTTCAGGTCGTGCTGGTCGCCATCGTCGTCATGATCGTCCTGTCCTCCCTGGGCATCGAGATCGGGCCGCTGCTCGCCGGGGCGGGAGTGGTCGGCATCGCCATCGGACTGGGCGCGCAATCGACCATCGCCGACATCCTGGCCGGCGTCTTCTTCCTGCTGGAGGACGCGTTCCACATGGGCGACTATGTGGAGGTCGGCAACCTGCGCGGCACGGTGGAAGGCATCTCCCTGCGCTCCTTGAAGCTGCGCCACCACCGCGGCGCGGTGCACACGCTGCCCTTCGGCCAGATCAAGGCGCTGACCAACTACAGCCGCGACTGGGCGCTGATGCGTCTGGAGTTCCGCGTTCCACCCGAGACCGACATGGGGCTGGTGAAGAAGCTGGTGAAGGAGGTCGGCAAGGAGCTGTCCGCCGACCCGGAGATGGGGCCGAGCTTCATCGAACCGCTGAAGTCCCAGGGCGTGCGGCGGGTGGAGGACGACGCGGCGATCATCGGCGTCAAGTTCATCACCAAGCCCAACGAGCAGTTCGTCATCCGGCGCGAGGCGTACCATCGCCTGATCCGCGCCTTCCAGGACCATGGCATCCATCTGGTCGGGCGCGGCGTGGTGGTGCGGGTGGACGATCCGGACGCCGCCAACCGGATCATCGGCTTCGCCGCCGCCCAGGCCATGAACGGCACCGGCAAGGAGAGCGGAGCCGCGGAGTGACGTCCGTCACGCCGCCGGCTTAACCGACAGCCACGCCGCGATGACGAAGGCGGGCAGGCGGCCGAGCGCCGCGTCGTCGCGCCCGGTCTCCTCCTGCCACGCCCGGTGGCGGTCCAGCGCGGTCCGCAGGGCGGTCGCGCGCTCCGCCACCGGGACGGCGGACAGGGCGGTGTCCAGGCTGGTCAGATAGGGCGGGAACTCGGCGTTGGGGCCGGCGAGGCCGCGCTCCGTCCCCTCGGGATCGAACCACACCTCGGCGGCGGCGGTGTCGGCGCTGGGCGGGACAACCATGCCGCCGACATAGCCGGTGGGCTGAACCACCTTCCATCCCTTGCGGCTCGGCCCGGTGGTCCAGCCGAGCGCGCGGGCGACCTCCATCGTCGCGGCGCGGGTCGGCGCCTGCCGGGTGATGCGGTCCAGAAGGTCGGTCAGGTCAGCGGCGGGCATCGGTGCGCTCCTTGGATAACCATCCGGCGATGAACCGATTGGATGGTCCTCAACGTACAACATCGGTGGCGGGCAGGGCGATGACAGCCTATCTGGGAAACGGCCCATCAGGCGAGAGGGAGCGGTGCGGAAAAGAATGACGGCCACCATCCTGGTGATTTTGATGACGCTGGTCCTGCTGCTGGCCGGTCCGGCCTTCGTGATCGCGTCGGGAACGGCGACGCTGGGGGTGGACTGGAGCCGGGCGGACCGCGCGTCCGTCGGCCTCGCCCCCGATCCCGCCACGACGCAAGAGGCGGTGGTGCAGGTCTACGCCGCCCGCGCCCTGTCCTGGCGCGGCGCCTTCGGCACGCACCCGTGGTTCGCGGTGAAGCCGGCGGGGGCGTCGGCCTACACCGTCTATGAGGTGATCGGCTGGCGGGTCTACCGCGGTCTGCCGGCGGTGGCGGTCAGCAACCGCGATCCGGACGGGCGCTGGTTCGGCTCCGCCCCCGCCGTGCTGGCCGAGTTGCGCGGCCCCGCCGCCGAGGCCGCCATCCCCAAGATCGCCGACGCCGCCCAGAGCTACCCCTACGCCGGGGAGTACCGCATCTGGCCCGGCCCCAACAGCAACACCTTTGCCGCCTGGGTAGGACGGGCGGTGCCGGAGCTGCGGCTCGACCTGCCCTCCACGGCGCTGGGCAAGGATTATCTGGGCACCGGCATGATCGCGCGGGCGCCCAGCGGCACGGGCTGGCAGGTCAGCCTGTTCGGCCTCGCCGGCCTGCTCCTGGCCAAGGAGGAAGGGTTCGAGGTGAACCTGCTCGGCATGACCTTCGGGGTCGATCCCTTCGACCTCGCGGTCAAGATCCCGGGCGTCGGGCGGTTGGCGCTGAACGCTCCCGCCCCGACGGCCCCGGCCGCCGAAAGCCCGCCGCCGGGCTGAGCCTCAGTTCTCCTCGGACGCCGACATGCCGGTGCCGGCGGGGCCGAGCGGCGGGTTGCCGCGCTTGAGGCCGAGCCGGGTCATGCAGTCCCACGCCTCCTCCGCCGTGTCGGCGATGTCGAACAGTTCCAGATCGCCGGCGCTGATCATGCCGTGATCGGCCAGGGCGCGGAAGTTCACCACCTCGTTCCAATAGTCGCGCCCGACGAAGACGATGGGCAGGCGGGACGCCTTGTTGGTGTTGCGCAGGTTCAGGATCTCGAAGGCTTCATCGAAGGTGCCGAAACCGCCGGGGAAGATCGCCAGCCCGTTGGCGCGCATCGCCAGATGCATTTTCCGGATGGCGAAATAATGGAAGCGGAAGGTCAGCTCCGGCGTGCTGTAGGGGTTGGGGTGCGGCTCCTGCGGCAGGCTGATGTTGAAGCCGATGCTCGGCGCCCCGGCCTCCTGCGCGCCGCGGTTGGCGGCCTCCATCAGGCCGGGACCGCCGCCGGTCGCGATGACGTTGTCGCGCTGGCCATCCTCGGTGGGCGCCAGGGCGCCGCCACGCTCCGACACGATGCGCCCGAAGGTCCGGGCCTCCTCGTACCAGGCCGCCTGCTTGGCCCGCCGCTCGGCCAGTTGCCGCTCCTCCGGCGTCCGGGCGTCGCGGAGAAGCTGTTCCGCCCGCTCGGGCGAGGGCACCCGCGCGCTGCCGTAGACCACGATGGTGGAGCGGATGCCCCAGGCCTTCAGCTCCGATTCCGGCTTGGCGTATTCGAGCATGAAGCGCACCCCGCGCATCGGCTCGCTCAACAGGAAATCGCGGTCCTCGAAGGCGATGCGGTAGGCGGCGGATTCGTGGTTCGGCTTGCTGTCCTTCATGCTGTGCTCCGGGTGGGGACGGGGAACGGCTTCTGGTCATGTGGGGTCGCGGGCGGTTCATTGCCCGGACTCAAAGGATTTGCATTCAAAGCAATTGTGCCGCAGACCGAAGGAAGGCGGAAGGGAAAGCGGTTGCGCGTCTTTCCATAAGCCTTGGCACTGCCCACATCATGGTTCAGGCGCGTCTGCGTCCAACCATCAGCGTCTTATCCGCGTCTGTTCGTAAGGGGTGACGTTGAGCAGCATCGAGCCGCCATGGCCATCGGATGAGCGCGCCCGGCTCGACCGGCTGAAGAGCTATGGTGTGCTGGACACGCCGCCGGAGGCGTCCTTCGACCGGCTGGTCCGGCTGGGCGCCCGCCATTTCCGCATGCCCATCGTGATGGTCAATCTGGTGGACGAGACGCGGCAATGGTCCAAGGCCGGCTATGGGCTGGATACGATGGTCCTTGAGCGCCGGATGTCCTTTTGCGCCCACACCATTCTCGACGATGCGGTGCTGGTCGTGTGCGACACGCGGGAGGACGAGCGCTTCGCCGACCATGAGCTGGTGGCCGGGCCTCCGCACCTGCGCTTCTATGCCGGGGCGCCGCTGATCGCGCCGGATGGGCTGCGCATCGGAACCTTCTCCCTGCTCGATCACAAGCCCCATCCGGAGTTCAGCGCGGAGGACGGGCGGGACCTGGAGGAGTTCGCCCGTCTCGCCATGCACGAGATGGAAACCCAGGCCGCCCACCGCGCCGCCCAGGCGGCCGAGGCGCTGCTGCGGGACAAGAACGCCCTGTTGGAAAGCCTTCTGGAGAGCGTTACCGACCCGATCTTCGCCAAGGACCGCGAGCGTCGGTTCACCCTGGTCAACTCCGCGACCACGCGCCTGTTGGGACGGACGCGGGAGGAGTTGGCGGGCCTGACCGACGAGGATCTGTTCCCACCGGAGGACGCTGCACGGCTCGACGACCTGTGCGGGCGGGTGATCGCCACCGGGCGAGAGGAGACGGTGGAGGAGGAGTTGCCCTTCCCGACGGAGGAGGGCAAACGCGTCCTGATGATCAGCGTGATGCCCCTGCGCGACGCCTGGGGGGCGGCCATCGGCGTCGTCGGGGTGGCCCGCGACATCACCGCCCGCAAGCGGGCGGAGGAGGCGCTGCGGTCGAGCGAGGCACGGTTCCGCACGCTGGTGGACAACACGCCGCTGCTCATGTGGATCAACCGCTCGGACGGCACCCCTGAATACTACAATGAGGAATTGCGCGCCTACACCGGCCAGGACCCGGACGTCATGTCCGCCTGGCAGGGGTTCCATCCGGACGACCGCCCCGCCTATCTGGAACTGAGGACGCGCTCGATCGCCGCGGGTTCGCCTTATCAGAGCAACATCCGGATGCGGCGCGCCGACGGGGCATGGCGTTGGCACCAGTGCCGCGTGGTGCCGGTGCGGGAAAGGGGCGCCATCGTCTCCTGGATCGGCACCGCGGTGGACATCCACGACATCCGGCGCGCCCAACAGGCGGCGGAGGAGGCCGACCGCTCCAAAGGCCGCTTCCTGGCAGCGGCCAGCCACGACCTGCGCCAGCCCATGCAATCGATCCTGCTGTTCGCCGGCGCGCTGGGGGCCCATGTCACCGGCGACGCCGGGCAGCGGGCGCTGGACCGGCTCCAGCAGGGGCTGGACACGCTGAAGGATCTGCTGGACAGCCTGCTCGACGTGTCGCGCCTCGACGCCGGGGTGGTGGCGCCGCAGATCGAGGAGTTTCCGGTCGCCGACCTGCTCGACCCGCTGTCCGCCGCCTATGCCCCGCTGGCCGAGGCCAAGGGGCTGGACTGGCGGATCGTGCCCTGCACTGGCACGGTGCGCAGCGATCGGGTTCTTCTGGGGCGGATGCTGCGCAATCTGGTCGACAACGCCATCCGCTACACCGACCGGGGCCGTGTGATGGTCGATTGCCGGCCCCAGGGAACGCGCCTGTGCGTCGAGGTGCACGACACCGGCCTGGGCATCCCGCCCGACCAGCGGGAGCGCATCTTCGAGGAGTTCCATCAGATCGGCAACCCGGAGCGCGACCGCGACCAGGGACTTGGCCTGGGGCTCGCCATCGTGCGACGGCTGTCGCGGCTGCTCGACCATCCGGTGGATCTGGTGTCGCGTCCGGAGCGCGGCTCGATCTTCTCGGTCAGCGTGCCGCTGGTCCGCCATGATGCGCCGCGTCCCACGCCTCCCGCCGCCCGGACAGCGCGGGCCGATGCCATGACGGCGACCGGGGGTGGGCGGCTGGCCGTGGTCGTGGAGGACGACGCCATCGTTCTGATGGGGCTGGCGGTGATGCTCGGCGAATGGGGGTTCGAGGTTCTGTGCGCCGGGAGCACCGGCGAAGCGCTGGAGCGCCTGCGCAGCGGCGGGCGGAGGCCCGACATCGTGCTGGCCGATTACCGGCTGCGCCAGGGCCGGGTCGGCACCGAGGCCATCCTGCGCATCCGCGACCTGTTCGGCGTCGACGTGCCGGGCCTCATCGTCACCGGGGAGATCGGACCGGAACCGCAGCGCGACGCAGCGCGGCACGGTCTCGGCCTGATGCACAAGCCGGTGACTCCGCGTCTTCTCGAAGCCGCGTTGGCCCGTCATCTTGGAGCCATCGGGCCGGCTTGAGCGTTGCTATCACCAGCGGCGCCGATGGCGCCGCGCCGTGCGAGGGTTATGGAGGAGACAACAGAGTGCCATCCCTGTCGAAAGGCCTTGCCATGGTCGCCGTCGCGGCGGCGCTCGCCGGGTGCCAGTTCCCCGGCTTCCAATCGCCGCAGCAGACGGCCACCCTGCCGCCCCCCACCGTGCCGAAGCCGCCGCCCGAGGAGCGCGGAATCTGGATCGTCGGCAGCCCGTCCATGCGGGGGGCGGTCGGCACCGCGGCCAGCCGCTTCAACAGCACGCCCGACACCCAGCCGCGCCTCGTCGCCGAGGGCACCAACAGCGGATTCCGCAGCTTCTGCGCCGGGGTGGGGCTGGAGCATCCCGACATGGTGGTCTCCGATCGCCGCATCGGGGCCGAGGAACAGAAGCGCTGCCGGGCCAAGGGCATCACAATGACCGAGTACGAGCTTGGTCCCAAGCAGTTCGTTTATGTCAAGGACGCCCACATGATGACCATACCCGGCGTGCGCGACTTCACGGACAGTTGGGGCGTGAAGGGCAAGCCGGTACGCGGGGCCTGATCAGCGGGCAGCGCCAGCGTCGGCCGCGGCCTGCTTGCGGAAGAAATCCACCCCCATCTGGATGCTGCGCCCGATGTTGGCGGCGCGATCCTCGAAGAAGGCGGCGGCCTCGGGCGTGCAGACCTCGGCCGTCGTCTCGCGGAACAGCTCCAGCCAGCGCTCGAAATGCGCCGGCCCGATGTCGAAGCGGACATGGGCGGGCAGGGGCCGCCCGTCGTAACGGTGGGTCAGCAGGGCGACCGAGGACCAGAAGTCGATCATCTTCAGAAGATGCGGCTCCCAGTCGGTGATCGCCGCGCCGAACACCGGGCCGAGCAGGGCGTCGTCGCGAATCTTGCCGTAGAAGGTGCGGACGAGGGCTTCGATCATCGCCTCGTCGATGCCGGTCTTGGCGACCCGCTCGGCGATGGTGGCGGACTGGGGGGTGGGAACAGTGGTCTGGTCCAAGGCGGTGGGGTCCTGAAAAAAACATGAGGCGAACAAGACCCGGCACTATACCCGTCCCGGCGGCACACCGCCACCCGTGCGACGCGATTGACAGAGATGATGACGTCTGCTCTTGAACCCCTCTCCCGGGGCGGGAGAGGGGATCGCTCTCCGCACTATTACCGGACGATAACCACCACCAGCCGCTTCGGCCCGTGGACGCCGTAGGCCAGCGTCTGCTCGATGTCCGCGGTCTTCGACGGGCCGGAGATCAGCAGGGCGTTGGTCGGCATGCCGTCGGCCCAGCGATTCTCGGTCATCGCCTGCCAGAAGGTGTCGTACAGCGCGTCGGCGCGCAGCAGCGCCAAGTGCATGTGCGGCACCAACGACATCAGCCGCGGCTCCTCCGGCGTCGGCCAGACGATCAGGCTGCCGGTGTCGGCGATGGCCCCCAGCGTCGTGGTGATGCCGGCGTCGATGCCGTCGAACAGCCGTTCCTTGAAGGTCTCGACCCGGTCGGCGTAGGGGATCAGCTCCGGACCGCCCGCCATCCCGGACGCCGCCCATTCGGCGGACAGGCGCGCCCCGGCCTCGGTCGACGGACCGAACAGCAGGTTGCGGGTGCCCTGCGCCGTGAGGAAGGCCTGGACGTCGGCGGGCCAGTCGGCCTCCGTCGTTTCCAGGAATTCCGTGTGGACGGCCTCCATCATGCGCTTGATGCGCTCCAGCCGCTCCGCGCCGTCCCAGCGCTTGTTGCGCAGGACGGCGAAGTCGGACTCCGGCGGGGTCAGCGGGTGGGCGTCGCGCCCGGCGCGCAGCTTGCCCAGGATCGCGTTTCTGGACTCAGACATCGGGAATCCCCTTTTCGCGGGCGAGGGCGTGGAGCGTGCGGTTGGCGAAGCGCGGCTTGGCCCGCACGTTCGTCCACTCCTTCAGCAGCGGCAGGCTGGCAGGGGCGGCGTTGCCCAGCTTCGCCAGCAGCGCCGTCGCGAACTGGTAGGCGAGCGGCGAGGCGTAGGTCATCGACCAGCCCTTCCACACCATCGCCTCCGCCTTGCTGGCGTGCGATCCGGCGCCCCGCACCGCGTCGCCGGGATGAACGGCCTCCGACCGCAGGCGGCCCATGATCTCCACGATGGGGATCTTGACCGGGCAGATCTCGACGCAGGCGTTGCACATGGTGCAGGCGTGCGGCAGCTCGCCCCGCTTCTCCAGCCCTTCCACCTGCGGCATCAGGATCGAGCCGATCGGGCCGGGGTAGGGCGCCTGATAGGCGTGGCCGCCAACCTTGGTGTAGACCGGGCAATGGTTCATGCAGGCGCCGCAGCGGATGCAGCGCAGCGTGTTGCGCAGCTCCTCGTCGGCGTAGATGCCCGACCGCCCGTTGTCGAGGATCACCAGATGGATCTCGTTCGGGCCGTCCTTCTCGCCCTCCTTGCGGGGGCTGGAGATCATGTTGACATAGGTGGTGATCGGCTGGGCGGTGGCGGAGCGGGTCAGCAGGCTGATGACCGGCGGCACGTCCTCCAGCTTCTCCACGACCTTTTCCAGGCCCATGACGGCGATGTGGACGGGCGGCACCGTGGTGCTCATGCGCCCGTTGCCCTCGTTCTCCACCAGGCAGAGCGTGCCCGTCTCCGCCACCGCCATGTTGACGCCGGAGATGCCGACGTCGGCGGTCGCGAACTTCTTGCGCAGGACGCGTCGGGCGAGGTCCGTCAGCTGGGCCACGTCCTCGGTGTATTCCGCTTCCTTGATCTTCTGCTTGAACAGATGGGCGATCTGCTTGGTGTTCATGTGAATCGCCGGCATGATGATGTGCGAGGGCATCGCTTCATCAAGCTGGACGATGTATTCACCGAGGTCGCTTTCCAGGCTCTCGATGCCGTGCTTTTCCAGGAAGGCGTTGAGGTGCATCTCCTCCGACACCATCGACTTGCCCTTGACCACCAGCTTGGCGTTCACGCGCTGCATGATGGAGAGGACGATGGCGTTGGCCTCGTCGGTGGTGGAAGCCCAATGGACCTGGATGCCGTTCTTCGTGCAGTTGGCTTCCAGCGTCTCCAGCAGTTCCGGCAGCTTGGACAGGGCGCGCAGGCGGACCGAGGCGCCGAGCGTCCGCACCCCGTTCCACTCGGCGGTGTCGGCGAACTGCACGGCGCGCTTGGACATCAGCCCGTCCATGGCACGGCGGAAGTTGCCGCGGAGCTGCTGGTCCTGGAGCGCCGCGCTGGAGGCCTTCGCAAAATTGATGCTGGTCTCACCCATGGGTGCGCTCCTTCAGGAACTGGGCGATGTGGACGCCGCGGACCGGCTTCTTGCCGCCCTCCAGCGCGCCGGAGATGTTCATCAGGCAGCCGCAGTCACCGGACACCACGGCCTTCGCCCCGGTGTTCTCGATGTCCGCCACCTTGTCGCCGACCATGGCGGCCGAAATCTCGGGATGGCGCACGGCGAAGGTGCCGCCGAAGCCGCAGCATTCCTTCTCCCGCTGCAACTCGACCAGCTCGACGTTGGCGAGCTGGCGCAGCAGGGCCTTTGGCTCGTCGGTCACGCCCATTTCGCGCTGGGCGTGGCAGGAGGCGTGCCACGTGATCTTCACCGGTGGCCCCTGGTCCTCGAATTTAACCTTGAGGACCTGGACGAGGAACTGGGTCAGCTCCCACACGCGGGACGCCACCTGACGGGCGCGGACCTCGTCCGGCTCGCCTTTGAACAGGTCGGGCCAGTGCTTGCTCATCATGCCGGCGCAGGAGCCCGACGGCACGACGATGGGCCAGTCGCCGGGGAAGTAGTCCAACTGCGCGCGGGCGACCTTCAGCGCCTCCTCCCGGTAGCCGGAATTGTAGGCGGGCTGGCCGCAGCAGCTCTGCCCCTGCGGGAAGACGACGCGGATGCCCTGCGCCTTCAGCAGCTCCATGCCGGCCATGCCGGCTTCCGGATAGAACAGGTCGACCAGACAGGTGCCGAAGAAGTAAACGCTTTCGGGCCGCTCGATGTCGGGGCGGCTCGTGGTGCCGTCGTGGCTCATGGTTTTCCTCCCTCCCGCCTCAGAACGCGGGTTCCGACGCGCGCGTGGAAGCCGTGGCGGGAGCCTTCGGCGTCGAGCAGGCATCGACCAGATAGACGATGGAACGGTACGGCAAGCCGGAGTGGTCGGACAGGCCGATCTCGCAGGTCCGGCTGTTCGAATAGCCGGCCTTGGCCCCGGCGGGGATGTCCTTGGACAGGTGGCGCAGGGCGTGGGCGTTCAGCTCCGGCGTGGTGAAGCCCTTGTCGCCGGCGAAGCCGCAGCAGCCGACATCCTCCGGCACCACCACCTGGGTGGCGCAGGCGGCGGCCACCGCCTTCATCTTGGCATCCAGCCCCATGCGGCGGGTGGAGCAGGTCAGGTGCAGCACCACCGGCTCCGTCTGCTTGGTGAAATTCAGCCGCTCCAGCAGATGGTCGTGGATGAACTCCACCAGATCCAGGACCTGGAGCCCGGCGTCCTTCAGGTGCTTCTTCAGCCGGAAGGAGCAGGGGCTGGTGTCGAGGACCACCGGGGCCGTGCCGTTGGCGCTGGCCGCCCAGATGGCGCGGACCATCTCCTCCGCCTTGGCGTCGGCCTGGGCGGCAAGGCCCTTGCTCTCCAGCGGCATGCCGCAGCACAGCGAGGACAGCTGCTCCGGATAGGCGACGCGGTAGCCGGCCTTCTGGAACAGCGCCTCCACCTTCACCGGCAGCGGGGTCTTCTCCGGATCGTTGGCGGCGGGACCCATGCTGCGGCTGGTGCAGCTCGGCACATAGACGACGGTCGGCGCGTCGGCGGACGCCTTGGCCTGGGGCAGCGGCGTGAAGTTGGTCGGGGTGGGCAGGGCGCGCGGCAGATGCGGCAGGCGCTGGCCGGTGACAGTGCGCAGCCCTTCGAACAATGAATTGGCCGTGCCGTCGCCGAGCGTCCGCTTGGCCAGATCGGCGAGCTTCAGACCGGCGCGGGCGACGCTCAGCGCCCCGGCGGTGTGGCCGGCGACGTAGGTGCCGAACCCCTGGGCCACCGCCCCGCGGCGGTCGCCGCGCAGCGCCTTGATGAGCAGTCCCGTCTCGATCCCCACCGGACAGGCGGTGGAACAGAGGCCGCAGGCCGCGCAGGTGTCGATGCCCTGGTAGTCGTAGGCCTCGTGCAGCGCGCCGAGCCGCGTCGCATCGGCACCGGTGGCCTCAAGACGCGAAATCTCGCGCCAGCCGACGATGCGCTGGCGGGGGGAGAGCGTCATCTTGTGCGACGGGCAGGTCGGCTCGCAGAAACCGCACTCGATGCAGGTGTCCACCAGCGGGTGGGCGGCGGGCATCGCCTTCAGATTCTTGAGGTGCGCCTCCGGGTCGTCGTTCAGGATGACGCCGGGGTTCAGCAGGCCCTGCGGGTCGAGCAGCGCCTTGATCTCCTTCATCAGGCCATAGGCCTGCGGACCCCACTCCATCTCGACGAAGGGGGCCATGTTGCGGCCCGTGCCGTGCTCCGCCTTCAGCGAGCCGTCGTACTTGCGCACCACCTGATCGCACACCGCGTCCATGAAGCGGCGATAGCGGTCGACCTCCTCGTCGGTGTCGAAGGCCTGGGTGAAGACGAAGTGCAGGTTCCCTTCCAGCGCGTGGCCGAAGATGATCGCCTCGGTGTAGCCGAATTTCAGGAACATGGCCTGAAGCTCGACCGTCGCCTCGGCCAGTCGGTCGAGCGGGTAGGCCACGTCCTCGATGATGACCGTGGTGCCGACCTTGCGCATGGCGCCGACCGCCGGGAACAGGCCCTTGCGGATCTTCCAGTAGCTTTCGCCCAGCTTGGCGTCGGTGGTGAAGGTGGGCGGGAACAGGGTCTGGGTCTGGGCGATCACCGCGCTGACCGCGGCAATGTTGGCGTCCAGCGCCGCCGCATCCTCGCCGCGGATCTCCACGAGCAGGGCGGAGGCGTCCGGCCCCAGCCCGCCGATGAAGTCCGGCATGCCCGGCTTGTCCTCGACCGAGCGCAGCGAGGCGCGGTCCATCAGCTCCACCGCCGAGACCGGCGTCGGCTTCATCAGCGCGACGGCGCGGCAGGCCTCGCCAATGTCGGGGTACATCAGCAACGCGTTCGCCTTATGGGCGTGTTCCGGCACCGTGTTGTAGGTGATCTCGGACAGGAAGCCGAGCGTGCCCTCCGACCCGATCATCAGGTGCTGGAGGATCTCGACGGGCTCCTCGAAGTCCACCAGGGCGTTCAGGCTGTAGCCGGTGGTGTTCTTGATGCGGAACTTGTTGCGGATGCGCTCCGCCAGTTTCTCGTCGGCGCGGGTGCGGGCGGCCAGATCGGACAGGCCGGACAGCAGGGCGCCGTGGCTGACGGCGAAGGCGGCGCGGCTGGCGGCGTCCCCGGTGTCGAGCAGCGTGCCGTCGGCCAGCACCAGCCGCATGGAGGCCAGCGTGCGGTAGCTGTTCTGGGCGGTGCCGCAGCACATGCCGCTGGCGTTGTTGGCCGCGATGCCGCCGATCTTGGCGGTGGCGATGGAGGCCGGGTCCGGACCGATCTTGCGGCCGAAGGGAGCCAGCTTGCGGTTCGCCTCCGCCCCGATGACGCCGGGCTGGAGGGTCACCGTCGCCGCACCCGGCGGGATGGTGCAGCCGCGCCAGCTGTCGCCCAGCAGGACCAGGACGGAATCGGTGACCGCCTGGCCCGACAGGCTGGTGCCGGCGGCGCGGAAGGTCACCGGGGTCTTCAGCTCCCGGCAGAGGTTGAGCAGCCGCACCACCTCGCCCTCGGCCTCGACGATGGCGACGATCTTCGGGATCAGGCGGTAGAAGCTGCCGTCGGTCCCATAGGCCAGCGTGCGCAGCGGGTCGGTGACGAGGCGTTCGTCCGGCATGAACTCCCGGAGGGCCGCGTGCAGGCGGTCATAGGGCGCGGGCAGCATCGGTTCTCGGGGCCTCCGGATCTGGGACCGCGCGACGACTCCTCCGTGATCGCCGGTCCGGGTTGCGGGTGCTGGGGCGACGTTTGTTTCCGCCCGTCGGACGGACGGCTTGTTGTGTGCCACAGTCAGTCAGTCGGATAATCGATTTGCTTGGTGGCCGCAATGGTAAAATGAATTGACCAAACGCCGCGCTGTGATGCTGCAACGCATAAAAAATACGGCGGACAAAGAAAGCGGCGCCTTCCGACCGGATGGAAGGCCGAGCGGCGCCGTAGGGAATAAAGCTCGGCAGTGGATGACGCCCCTTCTCCTCGGGGGGAGGAGAAGGGGGTTCGGAGGTCGACGCTTAGGGGATCATCCAGGGCAGGATGTAGGCCTGGATCATGGTGATGACGCCGATGATCGCGACGAAGAACAGGCTGTGCTTCACGGTGAAGCGGAACAGCTCGGACTCGCGGCCGACCAGACCCACCGCGGCGCAGGCCACGGCGATCGACTGCGGGGAGATCATCTTGCCGGTGACGCCGCCGGTCGTGTTGGCCGCGACCATCAGCACATCGGACACGCCCACCTGCTGCGCCGTGGTGGCCTGCAGGCCGCAGAACAGCGCGTTGCTCGACGTGTCGGACCCGGTCAGGAACACGCCCAGCCAGCCCAGGATCGGCGAGAAGAACGGGAACAGGAAGCCCGTGCCGGCCAGCAGCAGCGCCAGGGTCGAGGACAGGCCCGAGTAGTTGGCGATGAAGGCGAAGGCCAGGACCATGCCGATCGAGTAGATCGGGCGCTTCAGCTCGCTGACCGTCTCGACGAAGGTCTTCACGCCGTCGGCCGGGCGCATCTTCAGCATGACCATTGTGATGATCGCGGAGATCAGGATGGCCGTGCCGGTGGCCGCCAGCAGGTCGAGCTTGTAGACGGCGTCGATGGGCTTCGGCGAGGCGACGATCGGGGCGGCCTTCAGGACCAGCTTGTCCAGACCGGCGATCGGGAAGTACAGCACCGTGTCGGCCAGCGCGCCGCCCTTGGCGAACAGGGCCTTGAAGGGCTTCAGGCTCCAGATCGTGACGATCACGGTCAGGATCAGGAAGGGCGACCAGGCCTTGGCGATCTCACCGGCGCTGTAGCTGCGCTGGGCGTTGAACTCGCTCGACGCCATGGCGCCGACCGACTGCGGCACCGGACCCGACGCCAGCGGGGAGTTGGCGAAGCGGAAGATCGCCTTCGGCTTCCAGAACTTCAGGAAGACGGTGATGCTGACGAGGCTGACCAGGGCGGAGGTGATGTCCGGCAGCTCCGGCCCGATGAAGTTGGCGGTGAAGTACTGGGTGACGGCGAAGGTGCCGCCGGCGACCAGGATGGCGGGCCAAGTCTCGCGCACACCCTTCCAGCCATCCATGATCATGATGATCCAGAAGGGCACGAAGACGGACAGCAGCGGAAGCTGGCGGCCGGCCATGGCGCCGATCTTGAACGGGTCGAGCGAGGTGACCTGACCGGCGACGATGATCGGAATGCCCATGGCGCCGAAGGCCACCGGGGCGGTGTTGGCGATCAGGCAGAGACCGGCGGCGTAGAGCGGGTTGAAGCCCAGCCCGACCAACAGCGCCGCGGTGATGGCGACCGGCGCGCCGAAGCCTGCAGCCCCTTCCAGGAAGGCGCCGAAGGAGAAGCCGACCATCAGCATCTGAAGCCGCTGGTCCTCGGTGATCGACACCACCGACGAGCGGATGATCTCGAACTGACCGGTCTTGACCGTGATCTTGTAGAGGAACACGGCGGCCACGATGATCCAGGCGATGGGCCACAGGCCATAGAGGAAGCCGTATCCGGCGGACGCCAGCGCCATGCCGACCGGCATCTTGTAGAACAGGATGGCGACGGCCAGCGAAATGGCGACGGTGATGGTGCCCGCGATGTGACCCTTCATGCGCAGAACGGTCAGCGCGATGAAGAAGAAGATGATCGGCAACGCGGCCACAAGTGCCGAAAGCCAAAGGTTACCCGCGGGATCGTAGACTTGTGTCCAGGGCTGCATGTTTCCTACCTATGCCGCAGATTCTCGGTTCTGCGCTTTGGCCAGCGACCATGAGTGGAGCCCGGATCCGCGCGTCTTATCCGGACGCGCGCCGCCTGTCATTCCACGGCCGATCGGTCGTGGAGATCAGTTTTTTTCTTGGGTTGGGCTCCGGTCAAAACTTATGACCAAAGGCTCAGAACGGATACATTGGGTCGCAATGGTTGGCAATAGGGAAAATTCAATTTACCGTCAGCGTCGCGAGAGACTTTTTCTTGCCCGTGGTATTACCACCTGACCCCTCCGATGGCGGCGCGGTCGGGAAACGGTGCCACGGGGCTCGCTGGGGCTGGACGTGCGAAAGCCGTGACGATATCTAACCTTCTGGATCGGGCGGGATTTCTGCGGATGCAGGGCAAGGGGCAAGGCAAGGGAATGATAAAGCCGGCCAAGTTGGCGGACGCCATCGCGGACCATCTGGAGACGCTGATCCGGGAGGGCGTGCTGCGTCCGGGGGAGAAGCTGCTGCCGGAACGGGATCTGGCGCTCAAGCTGGACGTCTCGCGCCCGTCGCTGCGCGACGCCCTGGAGAAGCTGGAGGAGCGCGGGCTGCTCGTCTCCGGGCGAAACGGCACGCACATCGCGCAGTTTCTGGCGCCCATCGCGGCGCCGCTGGCGGCGCTGCTGCAATCCGATCCGGACGCGCCCTTCCATTACCTGGAGTTCCGCAGTTCCATCGAGGCGTCCGCCGCCAAGCTGGCCGCGCAACGGGCGACCGACCTCGACCGCGAGGCGATCCGCGCCCTGGCCCAGCGCATGCGCGACGCCCATGGGAAGGACGACCCGTCGGAAGAGGCCGACGTGGACGCCCAGCTTCACCTCGCCTTCTACGAGGCGGCGCACAACACGGTGATGCTGCACATCATGGGCGCGCTGTCGGAAATGCTGCGCAACGACGTGTTCTACAACCGCGACCGGCTCTACACCCGGCCCGCCGTGCGCGACTTGCTGTTGAATCAGCACTTGGCCATTGCCGATGCGGTTCTGGCCGGCGATGCCGAGGCCGCCCAGGCGGCGGCGGAGGCGCACGTGATGTTCACGCTGCACACTTTGCGCGAAATCCGCGAGGACGACACGCGGCTGGAGGCCTCCCTGCGCCGCATCGGGCGCACCGACCTGATCGAAACTGCCGAACGGGCCTGAGCCCCGTTCGGTCGTCCATCATTCGGGAACCCGAGGGCCATTCTCGGTTTTACACGGCTGTAGGCCAAGGGAGGTCCAGCCGTGCCCACCGCAACGCCACTTGCCGAAACGCTGCCGTCCATCATTCCCTATTGCGGCGCCCCGCCGGTGCCGGACGGGTTCTGGAGCGCCTGGAACGGCGATCCGGTCCTGCTCGGCGTCTTCGCCCTGGCCGCAGTGGGATACACGGCGGTGGTGCGGCGGCACGGATTGGCGATGGCTCGTCACCAGCCCTGGTGCTTTGCCGCCGGCTGGCTGGTTCTGTTCGCCGCCTTCGTGTCGCCGCTGTGCAACCTGACCTCCGCCCTGTTCTCGGCGCGGGTGGTCCAGCATCTCCTGACCATCCAGGTGGCGGCGCCCCTGCTGGTCCTGTCCTGGCCGATGGGCGCGCTCCGCTGGCCCAACTGGGCGCGGATCCTGGCGTCACCTTTGGCCGTTCCGGAAATCGCCTGGGGTCTGTTCGGGCTGTTCCTCTGGGTGTGGCACCTGCCGGGACCCTACATGGCGGCGCTGCGCTTCGACGCGGTTCTGTGGGTCATGCACGCCAGTCTCCTCGTCGGCGCGGTCGCCGCGTGGCGGACGGTGCTGGCCCCTGACGATGCGGCGATGCGGGGGAGGGGGCTGCTGTCGGCCTTCGGCACCTCGGTCCATCTCGCCATCCTCGCGGCGCTGCTGATCTTCGCCCCGCAGCCGCTGTTCGTCTACCATCTGGACACGACGGCGCCCTGGGGCCTGTCTGCGCTCGCCGACCAGCAGCTCGGCGGCCTCATCATGGGGGTGGTCGGGGCGGCGGTCTATGTGATGGTCAACCTCTACGCCTTGGCGCGCTGGCTGATGGTGCCCGAGCGGCAGCGGTCGTAAGGCGGTCAGCGCGCCTCCAATCCGAGGAAGCTCCAGGACACATCGCCGCGGCCGAGCATATCCTCCCGGTCATTCCGATGGATGCAGCGAAGGCCGACGGACGCGGCAAGCTCGATGGTTTCAGCGGCTGAAACGTCGTACATGGTCCGCCCCGCCGGCACCGGGCCATGCCGCAAGGACATGACGATCCGGCCGTTCGGGTTCAGAAGGGCCGCGATGTGCGGCATCGCGATGGCTCGCTGGGCTTTGTCGAGATGCATCCACACAGCGGTGAGCAGGACGACGTCGTAGCGCCCGCCGTCGCTCCGCACCGCCGTCAGCTCCGGCAGGCTGTCGTCGATCCAGCGGATCGGCGTCGCGGCGTGAATGCGCACACCCGCGTTGCGAAGCTCCACCGTCGGTTCGACGGCCGTCACGTCGTGACCGAGCCGCGAGAGGGCGGCCGCGTCCCGTCCGGTGCCGGCGCCGATGTCCAGGATGCGGCTCGGCCGGGAGGGAAAAAGGTGGAGCACATCGCGATGCACATCGGCGAACGCCACGCTCTCGTACTGTTCCGTGAGCGCCGTCGCGTTTTCACCGTATCCGCTCAATCCGCTCATTCCCCGGCCCTCCGCATGGCGCGCCGATGACGGCGCGACCGTCCCTCCTGCATACCACAGAGCGGCGGACATCACCGATGCGTTGGGGAGACGCGCGCAGCGAAAAACCCCGGCCCTTGCGGGCCGGGGTTCTCGTGTCGCGTCATGCTCAGTGGACGGCGGCGCTGCTCCGTCCGCCGCTGCCGGTCAGAGCGAAGCCCAGCGGCGGGCGTTCCGGGGCCTTGAAGCCGGTGGCGCGGTCCTCCTCGACCGGCACCCCGTCCAAGGTCAGGCGACCGTCCCGCGCCGACAGGTGCAGGGTCGAGCGTTCGTCCACCTCGCCGTCGAGCAAGCGCTCGGCGATCGGGTCCTCCACCAGATTCTGCACCGCCCGCTTCAACGGACGGGCGCCGAAGGCCGGGTCCCAGCCAAGGTCGGCGAGACGGGCGCGGGCCGCGTCGTCGGCGGTCAGGGACAGGCCGCGCTCGGCCAGACGGTCGGCGACGCGGGCAAGCTGGATGTCCACGATGTGGGCCATCTGCTCGCGTCCCAGCCGGCGGAAGATCAGCACGTCGTCCAGCCGGTTCAGGAACTCCGGCCGGAAGGCGCGGCGCACCGCGTCCATGACCTCGATCCGAGCGCCCTCCAGGCTGTCGTCCTCGCCGAGTGCGGTCAGGGCGTCCGCCCCCAGGTTCGACGTCATGATCAGGATCGCGTGGCGGAAGTCCGCCGTGCGGCCCTGCCCATCGGTCAGCCGCCCGTCGTCGAGCGCCTGGAGCAGCACGTTCAGCACATCCGGATGGGCCTTCTCCACCTCGTCCAGCAGGACGACCTGATAGGGCCGGCGCCGGATCTTCTCGGCCAGCGTGCCGCCGTCGTCATAGCCGACATAGCCCGGGGGCGAGCCGATCATGCGGGCGACGGAGTGCTTCTCCATATACTCCGACATGTCGACGCGGGTGACAGCGGTCTCGTCGTCGAACAGGAAGGCGGCGAGCGCCTTGGCCAGTTCCGTCTTGCCGACGCCGGTCGGGCCGAGGAACAGGAAGGAGCCGGTGGGACGGTTCGGGTCCTTCAACCCGGCCCGCGCCCGGCGCACCGCCTTGGACACGGCGCGCACCGCCTCCGCCTGACCGACGACGCGCTCGGCCAGCCGGTCCTCCATGCCCTTCAGCCGCTGCCGCTCGCTGTCCAGCATGCGGTCCACCGGGATGCCGGTCCAGCGGGTGACCACGGCGGCGATGTCCTTCGCCGTGACCTCCTCCCGCTCCGCGTTGGCGCGGGATTCCGCCTCGGCCAGACGCTTCTCCAGGTCGGGAACGACGCCGTAGGCCAGCTCGCCGGCCTTCGCCCAGTCGCCATCGCGCTGCGCGTGCTCCAGCTTGGTGCGGGCCTGGTCCAGCTCCTCCTTCAGGCGGCGGCCCTCGGTGCGGCGGGACTGGCCGACGCGCCATTCCTCTTCCATGGCGGTCAGCTTCGCCTCGTCCACTGCGAGTTCGGATTCCAGCTTGTGCAGCCGTTCCTGGGACGCGGCATCGGGCTCCGACTTCAGGGCCTCGCGCTCGATCTTCAACTGGGCGACACGGCGACCGACGGCGTCCAGCGCCTCCGGCTTGCTGTCGATGGCCATGCGCAGGCGGCTGGCCGCCTCGTCGACGAGGTCGATGGCCTTGTCGGGCAGTCGGCGGTCGGCGATGTAGCGGGCGGAGAGCTGCACCGCCGCGACCACCGCGGCGTCGGCGATGCGCACGCCATGGTGCACCTCGTACTTGCCCTTGATGCCGCGCAGGATCGACACGGCGTCCTCGTCGGACGGCTCGTCCACGTTCACCGGCTGGAAGCGGCGGGCGAGCGCCGCGTCCTTCTCGATGTACTTGCGGTACTCGTCCGGTGTGGTGGCGCCGACGCAACGCAGCTCGCCGCGCGCCAGCGCGGGCTTCAGCATGTTGGCGGCGTCCATCGCGCCGTCCGTGCGGCCGGCGCCGATCAGCGAGTGCAGCTCGTCGATGAACAGGATGATGCGGCCCGCCGCCTGCTGCACTTCCGACAGGACGGCCTTCAGCCGCTCCTCGAAGTCGCCGCGGAACTTGGCGCCGGCCAGCAGGGCGGTGAGGTCGAGCGCGAGCACGCGCCGGTCCTTCAGCCCCTCCGGCACGTCGCCGGAGGCCAGCCGCTGGGCCAGCCCTTCCACCACGGCGGTCTTGCCGACGCCGGGCTCGCCGATCAGCACGGGGTTGTTCTTGGTGCGCCGGGCCAGGACCTGGATGGTCCGCCGGATCTCATCGTCGCGCCCGATCACCGGGTCGAGACGGCCCTGCCGGGCTTCTTCCGTCAGGTCGCGGGCGTATTTGGCGAGCGCCTCGCCCATCTGCGAATCCTCCTGCCGGTCGGCGGGGCGGTTCTTGCTCAGCGACTCGACGCCCTCGACCAACACCGCGGGATCGACACCGGCGCGGTGGAACAGCGCGCGGGTGCTGCCGCCCTGGGCGGCCAGCGATTCCAGAAGCCGTTCGGGGGAGACGAACTTGTCCCCGGCACCCCGCGCCGTTTCGACGGCATTCTGGAGCACGCCGGCGAGCGCCGGGGACATGAAGATCGGGTGCGGCCCTTCGCCATCCACACGGGTCTGGCGGTTGAGGGTTTCCTCGGCGGCGGTCTTCAGAAGCTCGGGGTCGCCGCCGGCATCGCGGATCAGCTTGGCGGGCACGCCGTCGGCGTCCTCGACCAGGGCCTTCACGAGATGTTCGGGGACGAGCTGTTGGTGGCGTCCGGCGAGAGCCGCCAGTTGCGCAGCCTGGATGACGCCGCGCGCACGGTCGGTGAACAGACCGAAGTCCATCAGGCACTCCGTTCGTTATGGTTCCCGCCCTTTGCGAAGGCGCGGGAAGACGGCCTGTGTGGCCCGCACCATGCGCGGCCCCGGTCGCCTCAAGGGAACAGATGGGCAGGGGTGCCGCCCCGATCAAGACGGCCGCCCAGACCGCGGGGCAAGGCTGTCTTGCACCTACGATGTCTCACTATATGGACGACTATTTATTTATTTGACACACTCCATACACCTTCATAAAGTGGTGGAAACTGATATGCCAGATATCGGACAACAACGCGGGAGGGAGGATATGGCCGGCATCGGAGCAAATCCGCTCGATGCACAAGCGTCGCCGGAGAAGCCGCAGGCGTCCGGAACCCAGACGCTGATGCGCGGCCTCGCCCTCCTGGAATGCGTTGCGGCGGGCATCGGTGACGTGAAGGGCATCGCCGCCCGGCTGGGCACGCCGCGCAGCACCACGCACCGGATGCTCAACAGCCTGACCCAGGACGGCTATCTGCATCACGTGCCCTACAAGGGCTATCTGCTGGGGCCGAAGCTGATCGCGCTCGGCATGCGCGCGCTGGAGCAGCGCCCGCTGGTCGCCATCGCCCGCCCGCACATCGAGGAGCTGGCCCGCCAGACCGGCGACACCGTCCATCTCGGCGTCGTCGAAGGGGCGGAGGTCTTCTACCTCGACAAGATTCCGAACACGCGCGGGCTGGAGATGCGGTCGCGCATCGGCCTGCGCATGCCGCTGGCCTCCACGGGGCTGGGCAAGGCGCTTCTCCTCGGCCTGCCGCGCGAACGCTGGTCCGAGCTGTACGAACACGCGCTCCGCCTGACCGCGGCGGCGCCGGAACGGCCCCCGCTGGCGCCCTGGCCGGAGTTCGAATCCCGGCTGGCCGCCTATGTGGATCGCGGCTGGTCCTTCGACCTTGAAGAAAACGAAATCGGCATCCGCTGCGTCGGCGCGCCGATCCGTGACGTCCGCAACCAGGTCGTCGCCGCCATCAGCGTGGCGAGCGCCGTGCCGTACATGCCGGACGAACGGATGGAGGAGCTTGGACCCGTGGTCCGGGCGGTCGCCGACGCGATTTCAAAGGATTTGGGATGGAAACGGGACGAACGGGCGTCGGGGCATCGCTGATCGCCCTCGACTGGGGAACGTCGAGCCTGCGCGGCTTCCTGATGGGCGGCGACGGGCGGGTGCTGGACCAGCGCGCCAACGCGCACGGCATCCAGAACCTGCCGATGCCGGGCATCGCCGGCTTCGAGCAGGCCTTCGCCGACCTGTGCGGCGACTGGATGGCCGCCCATCCGGGGTTGCCGGTGGTGGCCGGCGGCATGGTCGGCAGCGCCCAGGGCTGGCGTGAGGCCCCCTATGTCCGCTGCCCCGCCGACACGACCACCCTGGCCTCGCAGGCCATCCCGGTGGAGAGCGCGTCGGGCTCCCGCATCCTGATCGCGCCGGGCGTCCTCTACGACCCGCCGAGCGGCCCGCCGGACATCCTGCGCGGCGAGGAGATCCAGATCGCCGGCGTGCTGGCCGACCGTCCCGACTGGGGCCGCGACGCCTGCATGGTGCTGCCCGGCACTCATTCCAAATGGGTGGAGATCGTCGGCGGGCGCATGATCCGCTTCTCCACCTACATGACCGGCGAGACCTTCGCCGTGCTGTGCAAGCACTCGATCCTCGGCCGGCTGATGCCGGCGGACGCCGCCACCGCGGAGGCCGAGTCCGACGCCGCCTTCGCCGAGGGCGTGCGGGCGGCGCAGGCCAGCGGGCCGGGCGACTTCACGCACCAGATCTTCGCCGCGCGCACGCTCGGCATCACCCGCCGCATGCCGGCGGAGCTTCTGAAGGATTACCTGTCCGGCCTGCTGATCGGCCACGAGCTGGTCTCCGGCCTCGGCCACATGCGCAACGAGCTGCATGAGGGCCGTCCGCTTCTGCTGATCGGCGAGGGCGCGCTCTGCCGCCGCTACGTGCGCGGCCTGGAGCTGCTGGGCGTCGAGCCCACCGACCGGCTTGAGAACACCGCCCCGCGTGGGCTTTTCCAGTTTGCCGTTGCCGCCGGCCTGATCGCGCCGGCGGGGGAGTGACGAACATGTCGGATGATTCCCTGAAGGCCCGCTTCGACGCCGCCTTTTCCGCCCTGCCGCTGGTCGCCATCCTGCGCGGCCTGACCCCCGCGGAGGCGGAGGGCGTCGCGCAGACGCTTTACGACAGCGGTTTCCGCATGATCGAGGTGCCGCTGAACTCGCCCGATCCGTTCACGAGCATCGCCGCCGTCCGCCGGCTGCTGCCGCGCGACGCGCTGGTCGGCGCCGGCACGGTCCTGGCGGTGGAGCAGGTGGCCCGGCTCAAGGAAATCGGCGCCGATCTGGTCGTCATGCCGCACGCCGACACGGCGGTGATCCGCGCCGCCAAGGCCGCGGGGTTGGTCAGCCTGCCCGGAATCGCCACTCCGACGGAAGCTTTCGCAGCGCTGTCAGCCGGGGCCGACGCCCTGAAGATCTTCCCGGCGGAGCTGGTCGGCCCGCGCATCATCAAGGCGATGCGCGCCATCCTGCCCGCCGGTACCCGCCTGCTGCCCGTGGGCGGCATCGCCCCGGACACCATGGCGTCGTTCCTGGAGGCCGGCGTGGCCGGCTTCGGGCTGGGGTCCGCGCTGTATGCGCCGGGCCTGTCTGCCGCCGAGGTCGGCGTCCGGGCGGACGCCTTCGTCGCCGCGTGGCGGCGCCTCAACCCGCGCTGACCGAGCCACGGTACCAGCGGACCATCCCGCGGCCGGTCGCAGAACGCGCCGCGGGCTTTCTCCTCCCCCCTCCTCACCACAAGCAAAGTTCCAGGGAGAACGCTCATGAAGGGCTATCGTTTCCTCACCGGCGCCGTCGTCGGCGCGCTGACCTCCGCCACGATGATGGTGGCCGCGCAGGCCGCCGGCTATCCGACCAAGCCGATCGAGCTGACCGTCCCCTACGCGGCCGGCGGCGGCACCGATCTGGTGGCCCGCGCCTACGCCGACGCGGCCAAGAAGCACCTGCCCCAGTCGATGGGCGTGGTCAACAAGACCGGTGGCGCCGGCGCCGTCGGCCTGACCGAGATCATGGCCGCCCGCGCGGACGGCTACCGCATCGGCATGGGCACGGTGGAACTCACCATGCTGCCGCACATGGGCATCGCCCGCTTCACCGCGGACGACTTCACCCCGATCGCCCGCCTGAACGCCGAGCCGAGCGCCATCACGGTGAACGTCGACTCGCCGTTCAAGACCTTCGAGGACTTCCTGGCCAACGCCAAGGCCAACCCGGGCAAGGTGCGCATCGGCAACTCCGGCACGGGCGCCATCTGGCACCTCGCCGCGGCGGCGCTCCAGGAGAAGACGGGTGCCAGCTTCAGCCACATCCCTTATGACGGCGCCAACCCGGCGGTGACCGCCCTGCTCGGCAACCACATCGAGGCGGTGAGCGTCAGCCCGGCCGAGGTCGTGAACCACGTCGCCGCCGGCAAGCTGCGCATTCTCGCCGTTATGGGCGACGAGCGTTCGGCGGCCTTCCCGGAAGTCCCGACCGTGAAGGAAAAGGGCATCGACCTGTCGGTCTACACCTGGCGCGGCATCGTCGTTCCGAAGAAGACCCCGCAGGCCGTCGTCGATACGCTGCGCGAGGCGTCCAAGGCGACCGCCAACGAGCCGGCCTTCAAGGAGACCCTCACCAAGATGAACCTGACCCTGGCCTATGCCGACGGTCCCGAGTTCGGTGAGATGATCAAGAAGGACAACGCCTTCTTCAAGGACCTGATGACCAAGCTCGGAATGGCGAAGTAATCAGGAAAGACAGGGGCGCGGGCGTCCACCGCCCGTGCCCCGTGCGTGGAGACGTCCAATGAGCCATTCCTCTGGTGGAACTCCGGGGTCGGGAACGCCGCGTTCGGCCGACCTCTTCGCCGGCGCCGTGGTCGCCGCCGTCGCCGTCGCGGCCATCGTCGTGTCGGGCGGTTTTCCGACGATGGCCGGCCTCGACACCGATGTCGGACCGGCCCGTTTTCCGATCATTTACGCGGGTGCGCTGCTCGTTCTGAGCGCGATCCTGGTCATCGGCCGGCTGATGCCCAAGCGCGGCGCCCAGGCCGCACCCGCCGAGCCGCAAGCCCCGGCCGAGGCGTTCCGGTTCCACCGGGTGGCCATCGGCGTGGTCGCGACCGCCGTCTACATCTACATGCTGTCCCTGATCGGCTACCTGCCCACGACGGTGGTGTTCCTCATCGGCATGATGCGGCTCATGGGCATGCGCAGCTGGGTCCGCGCCCCGATCATCGCGGTGGCGGTCACGGCCTTCCTCTATCTGGTGTTCCTGTACGCCCTGCAGATCCCGCTGCCGGACGGAAGCCTGTTCGAAACGGGCGAGTTCTAGTCAGCGAGGAGATGGAAGATGTATGAAATCGACATGCTCCTTCAGGGCTTCGCCAACCTTGCCAGCGAACCCCTGCCGCTTCTGCTCGCCCTGATCGGCGTCACGCTGGGCATCATCATCGGCGTGCTGCCCGGCCTGACGGCCACCATGGGCGTCGCGATCCTGCTGCCCTTCACCTTCGGCATGGACCCGGTCTCGGCCATCCTGATGCTGTGCGGCGTGTTCTTCGGCGGCATCTTCGGCGGCTCGATCACCGCGATCCTGCTCAAGATCCCCGGCACCCCGGCCGCCGCCGCGACTGCCATGGACGGCTACGCGCTGAGCCAGAAGGGCCAGGCCGGCCTCGCGCTCGGCACGGCGACGCTGTCCTCCTGCTTCGGCGGTTTCCTCAGCGTCTTCATGCTGATCTTCCTGGCGCCGCTGCTGGCCGGCATCGCGCTGGAATTCTCCGCCGCCGAATCCTTCGCGCTCGCGGTGTTCGGCCTGTCGATCATCACCAGCGTGTCGGGCGACTCCCTGGTCAAGGGGCTGATCGCCGGCTTCCTCGGGCTTCTGCTGTCCACCGTCGGCCTCGACCCGATGGCCGGCTTCCCGCGCTTCACCGGCGGTTTCAACGAGCTGCTGAACGTTCCCTTCATCCCGGTGATGATCGGCCTGTTCGCGGCGTCGGAAGCCTTCAAGTCGCTGGGCCAGCCAGAGACGCGGGCCGAGGTCAAGGTCTACATCGGCCGGATCATTCCGCCCTGGAGCGTCTTCAAGGGCCTGATCTTCACCATTCTCCGCTCGTCGGGTCTGGGCATCATCGTCGGCATCATCCCCGGCGCCGGTGCGGACATCGCGTCCTTCGTCGCCTACAACGAGGCCAAGCGCTTCTCCAAGAATCCGGAGAATTTCGGCAAGGGCGAGATCAAGGGCGTCGCGGCCGCCGAGTCCGGTGCCAACGCCTGCACCGGCGGCGACCTGCTGCCGATGATGACGCTCGGCATTCCCGGCGACGCGGTGACCGCGGTCATGCTGGGCGCGCTGACCATGCAGGGTCTCCAGCCCGGTCCGCTGCTGTTCAAGGACCACGCCGGTCTGGTGTTCACGCTGTTCGCCGGCATGCTGTTCTGCTACGCGGCCCTGCTGATCATCGGCCTGTCGTCGCTGCGCCTGATGGGCAAGGTGCTGGAGATGCCGCGCGCCATCCTGACGCCGCTCATCCTGGCGCTCTGCGTCGTCGGCGCCTACGCCATCAACAACAGCATGTTCGACGTGGGCATCATGCTGGCGGTCGGCGTGGTCGGCTTCTTCATGCAGCGTTGGGACTATCCGGCGTCGCCGGTCGTCCTGGCCCTGATCATGGGTCCGATGGCCGAGGCGAGCTTCCGCCGCGCCCTGTCCCTGTCGGGCGGCAGCCTGGACTTCCTCTACACCCGTCCGATCACGCTCGGCCTGCTGACCGTCGCGGTCATCACTCTGGCGCTGCCGCTGCTGCGCTACTTCCGGGGCAACGGCGGCAACGGCCCGACCGCGGACGGCGCGGCCGCCGGCACCGTAGGGTCCGCGAAATGACGACCGTGACGAGCGTTGGCCTGGAAGCCGTCTTCGATCCCGAACTGCGCAACGGCACCGGCGAGAACCCGGTCTGGGACGCCGAGCAAGGCTCGTGGACCTGGATCGACATCCCGGCGCGGACCATCCACCGGCTCGACCCCTCCAGCGGCGCCCACCGCCGCTGGACCCTGCCGGAGATGATCGGCAGCCTCGTCCTGCGTCCGGACGGCGGCGCGGTCTGCGCCTGCGAGACCGGCGTCTTCGACGTCGATCTGCCGGGCGAAGGCGGGGAGGCGGTGGTCACCGCCCTCGCCACCCACCGCTTCCCCAAGGAGGGCATGCGCTTCAACGACGGGCGCTGCGACCGGCAGGGGCGGTTCTGGCTGTCCAGCATGGTCATGGACATCAGCAAGGGCGACTCCTCCGGCCTGTGGCACCGCTTCACGCGGGCCGACGGGCTGACGGACACCGGAACCGGCGGCTACATCATCCCCAACGGCTCCGCCTTCAGCCCGGACGGGCGCACCCTCTACGCATCCGACAGCCACCGCGACGTGCGGATGGTCTGGGCTTGGGACTACGACACGGACACCGGCACCGCTGCCAACCGCCGCCCCTTCGTCGACATGCGGGCGATGGTCGGGCGTCCCGACGGCGCCGCGGTGGACGTCGACGGCTGCTACTGGATCTGCTGCCTGGACGAGGGCTGCATCAAGCGCTTCACCCCGAACGGCGCGTTGGACCGGCGGATCGAAGTGCCGATGCGCAAGCCGACCATGTGCGCCTTCGGCGGGCCGGACCTGCGGACGATGCTGGTCACCTCGCTCAGCCGCGGGCCGGCGGACCTCGCCGAGGACCCGCATGGCGGGCGCGTCCTGATGTTCGATCCCGGCGCCCAGGGCTTGCCGGAACCCCGCCTGGCTGTTTGAACCCTCTCCCCTCTGGGGAGAGGGTGGCCCGAAGGGCCGGTGAGGGGGATGTGCGTGGCGGTGCGTTCGGCACAAGCGGAACCCCCTCACCCTAACCCTCTCCCCAGAGGGGAGAGGGAACTTAAAGACCAAGACACGAGAGGCAAGGAATGTTTGACGATCTGAAGGGCAAGCGCGTTCTGATCACCGGCTCCACGCAGGGCATCGGCCTCGCGGCGGTGGAGGCGTTCGCCCGCGCCGGCGCGAAGGTCGCCATGAATGGCCGCCGCACCCCGGCGGACCTGGAGGCCACGCTGGCCCGTCTGAACGGGCTGGGCGGCGAGGTCGTCTTCCTCCAGGCCGACGTGTCGGACAGCGCGGCGTGCGGCACCCTCGTCGAGGCCTTCGTCGAGCGCTTCGGCGGCATCGACGTGCTCATCAACAACGCGGGCGGTCTGGTCGCGCGCAAGCCGCTGCCGGAGATCGACGACGAATTCTTCGACGCGGTGACCGACCTGAACTCCCGCTCCGCACTGATGGTGACCAAGCACGCGCTGCCGCACCTGAAGGCCGCGGCGGCGCAAAACGGCACCACCTCTTCGGTGATCTCGGTCGGTTCGGTCGCCGGCTACACCGGCGGCGGTCCGGGCGCCGGCCTGTACGGCGCGGCCAAGGCGTGGCTGCACAACATCCAGAAGAACTGGGTGGCCTTCCACACCAAGGACGGCATCCGCTTCAACATGGTCTCGCCGGGCACCTTCGACACAGCCTTCCACGCCGACAAGGACGAGGACACCAAGGCCCGCATCGGCTCCGGTTTCCCGATGGGCCGCTTCGGCCGTCCGGAAGAGTGCGCCCCGACCTTCCTGTTCTTCGCGTCGCACGCCTGCAGCGGCTACATCACCGGGCAGGTTCTCGACGTCAACGGCGGCCAGTACATGCCGTAATGATCGGCTGTCCCGTCCGTGTCCGCCCGGTCAGAGCGGACGCGGCGGGATGGCGGCTGTGAAGGCCGCCGTTTTGGCGGCGATGGCCGGCAGGCTGGGGAAGGGCACGCCGTCCTCGCACCGCAGTTGCCGGGCCACGGCGTGCAGGGTGCCGTGATGGCGGCGGCAGAGGATGCCGTCGGCGTCGCGGTCGTAGAGCCGGACGAACTGGACGGGCGCCGCCCCGTTCTCCGCATGGACCTCCACCTCCACCAGATGGGTGCAGAAGGAGCAGGCGGTCAGCGGGTCCGTCGAATCGAAGGCCACGCCGGCCTCCAGGCAGCGCCGCGCGAAGGCTTCCAGAAGCACCGACGCGCTGTCCACCGTTTCCAGCCCGCGCAGGGCGCGCACGACATCGCGCATATGGGCGACTTCCGGCAGGATCAGCCCGGCAGCGGAATGGCGGTCGTGGATCACCAGCTTCATCATGATGCGCAGGCCGTCTCGAACCGGGCGTCCCAGTGGTTGGGCGTGCCGCTCGCGGCGTAGCCGGGCCGGTTCGACCACACCCGCTGGCGGATGCGGATCTGCGTCCGGCAGTCCGCCGAGCAGTAGAGCGGGGCGGGGCCGCGGCCGGAACTGCGGGTGAATGGACGCCCGCAGCAGGCGCAATGCAGTTTGGGCGTGGGAGTAATCTGGGGCGTACGGGCGTGTGTCGGTGTCGTCATGGCTGGATTCACGAGGCATTTCCAAAGTTGGACGGACTATACGAGCGGTCTGTGACAGTTTGACGGGTGGGGGCGGGCTACCACTTTTTCGCGCCCTGGCCGCCGCTCGCGGACACGGAAACGCCCTTGGGCGCCGGCCGGTTCCCCGGTAAGGCGCAGTGTTTGGTAAATTCGGACAATGCATAAAATTAAGTTGTTTTTTCGACAGAAAATGAGCGGTCGAGAGAGTTGTTCCGCTGTTAAGCACCGATAAATTGTCTTTGACGATAAAAAATCGCGTTGTAAGGTCCCTTCTGGCGGACGAGGGTGTTTCGGCAGGCCGGTGATGCGCTGGTTGTGGCTGGCGCCCCAAACCGGGGGAGCACCGGATCGTCTTGTCCGCCGCAAGAGGAAGGGGCGGATATGGGAGCACCGACGAAGGCGACGATTCTCATCGTGGATGACACCGCCGACAACCTGTCGCTGCTGAGCAGCCACCTGAAATCCATTTATACGGTCAAGACCGTGAACAACGGCGATGCCGCGCTGCGCATCGCCTTCTCCGACCATCCGCCGGATCTGATCCTGCTCGACGTCATGATGCCGAGCATGGACGGCTACGAGGTGTGCCGCCGCCTGAAGGCCGATCCGCGGACTTGCGATGTTCCGGTGATCTTCCTCACCGCCCGCACCTCGGTGGAGGATGAGAAGTTCGGGCTGGACCTGGGCGCCGTCGATTACATCAGCAAGCCGATCAGTCCCCCCATCGTCCTGGCGCGGGTGAAGAATCACCTGTCGCTGAAGGCCACCGCCGACTCGTTGCGGGCTACCGTCGAGGAAGTGCGCGCCGCCCACAGCCGGCTGGAGGAGACGCAGCAGCATCTGATCCAGACGGAGAAGATGGCGGCGCTGGGGCTGCTGGTGTCCGGCGTCGCGCATGAGATCAACACGCCGATCGGTGTGGCCCTGACCGCGGTGTCGCATCTCTCGGGCCTGGTCGAATCGCTCGCCTCGCAATTCCAGGGCGGGGCGATCCGCAAGTCCGACCTCGCCCGCTTCCTGGAGAACGCCCGGGAAGGGACGCTGCTGGTCACCACCAACATCGTGCGCACCGCCAACCTGATCCAGAGCTTCAAGCAGGTGGTGGTGGACCGCGCCGGATCGGAACGGCGGGTCTTCGACCTCAAGGACTATCTCTCCGACGCGCTGTTCGGGCTGGACCCGCATCTGCGGGAGGCCGGGCACAGCCTCACCGTGTCCTGCCCCGCCGGCCTGTCCATCGACAGTCATCCCGGCCCGCTGTCGGAGGTGCTGTCCATCCTGATCCGCAACGCGGTTGCCCACGCCTTCCGGCCCGGACAGAACGGGCGCGTCGTCCTGTCGGTCACACCGCGGGAGGAGGATTGGGTGGAGCTGCGCCTGTCCGACGACGGCAAGGGGATCGACCCGGAGCATCTGCCCAAGCTGTTCGATCCCTTCTTCACCACCCGCCGGGGCATCGAATATCCGGGGCTGGGGCTCTACATCGCCTTCAACCTCGTCCATCAGGTGCTTCAGGGTACCATCGAGGTCGAAAGCCAGCCCGCCGGCGGTGCCAGCTTCGTCGTCCGTATGCCGCGGCGCGTGTCCGCTCTGGCCGACGCGCCGGCCTGAGGCCGGCTCGCAGGGACGGCTGCGGTCAGCAGGCTGGAATGCGCGCGGCAACACGTTCCAGCACCGCCGTGGGATCGACTGGCTTCGCGATGTAATCCACCGCCCCCATGGCGAAGCCGCGTTCCCGGTCGGCCTCGTCGGCCCGTCCTGTCAGGAAGATCACGGGGATGTTGCGAGTTCCCGGCGCCTCCTTCAAGGCGGCGCAGACCTCGTAGCCGTCCATCTCCGGCATGACCACGTCCAGCAGGATCAGGTCGGGCGGCGGAAACGCGGCGGCGATCTCCAGTGCCTTGCGCCCGTTGTTGGCGACCTTGACCCTGTAGCTGTCCTTCAGCAGGCTGCTGAGCAGCTTCAGGTTGTCCGGCGTGTCGTCCACGATGAGGATCGTGGCCTTCCCGGCCGGAACCGATGCGGGCGGTGCGATGTCCATGGAAATGTTCCGAATTGGGAGCCGGCGGGCCGGCGTCGGTCAGGATTGGGCGGTCAGGATTGGGCGGTCACGCCGCGGTCGATCGAGGCTGCGTCCAGGGTGGCAGCGGCCTCGTCGAAGTCGAAATTGCGGATCTGCCCGGCGATGGTCTCGAACCGGTCGGGAAAGGCCGCTTGCAGAAGGTCGGCGTTCGCCGTCAGCACCTCCTCGGCGTCGGGGTCGCTGTCGAGCAGAAGCTGGCGGAGCCGGCCGCACAGGGCGCGAAGTGCGGCCGCATCCACCGCGGCGGGCGGGGCCACGGACGGCGCGGTGTCGCCGTTGGACGCCAGCGCCGCGTCCAGATGGGCGAGAAGGGCGCCCAGCGGTGGCTCCAGCGCGGCCAGCCGCGCGTCGATCTCCGGGTGTGGTCGGGCGTCGCGGATCACCGCTTCCAGCTGTTCGGCAGCGTCCTGGACGGGGTGGGCGCCGATGTTGCCGGCGGTTCCCTTCAGCGTGTGGGCGTACCGCTCCGCCGCGGCGAGGTCGCCGGCGTCCAGCGCCGTGCGGATGGCGGTGACCACTCCGCGCTGCCCGGCTGTGAACTTGCGCAGCAGGTCGAGGTAGAGGCGCTTCTTGCCCAGCACCCGCGACAGCCCAATGGCGGTGTCCAGCCCGGGAACGCCGGTGGGCAAATCGCCCGGTTCCTCCACGGCCGGCGCGGGGAGAGGAGCCGGAGCCTCGGCGCCCAATCCCGGCCGCGGCGTGACCCAGACCAGCAGGGTCGCCCACAACGCGTCCGGGTCGATGGGCTTGGCCAGATAATCGTTCATGCCCGCGTCGAGGCAACGCTCGCGGTCGGCCTGCATGGCGTTGGCCGTCATCGCGACGATGGGCAGACCGGTGAAGTCCAGCCGGCGGATTTCCCGGGTCGCGGCGATGCCGTCCATGACCGGCATCTGCATGTCCATCAACACGAGGTCGTAGTGGGCCGCCTGCACCATGTCCACGGCGATGGCGCCATTCTCGGCGATCTCCACCGTCAGCCCGGCATCGCCCAGCAGTTCGCAGGCCACCTGTTGGTTGAGGTCGTTGTCCTCGGCCAACAGGATGCGGGCACCGCGCAGGCGCGACAGGTCGGCGATTGGAGCGGCGGCTGGCACCGGGTGGATGTCCGCGGCCTGCTCGTCGGCGCCCAGAACCCGCATGATGCCGTCGAACAGGGCGGATGGGTTGACCGGCTTGAACAGCACCTCTTCGATGGCCGTGTTTTCGGCGCCCCTCAGCACCTCTTCCCGGCCATAGGAGGTGACCATGATGTGGTGGGGGGCTTGGTCCAGCTCCAGCGCGGCGAGGCCGGCGGAGGTTTCCAACCCGTCCATGCCCGGCATCTGCCAATCCAGAAGGACGACGCGGAAGGGTCGGCCCTCACGCGCCGCGAACCGCGCCGCCTGGATGGCGGCGGGGCCGGACTCCACGGCCTCGGCGGTGAAGGACATGGCCGACAGCATGTCGGTCAGCACGACGCGGGCGTTCTCGTTGTCGTCCACCACCAGACAGCGCAGGCCGCGCAGGTCGGGCCGCGGCAGCAGCACGCGGCGTGGCTTGTCACGGCCCAGCCGGGCGGTGAACCAGAAGCAGGAGCCCTGGCCCGGCACGCTGTCCACCCCGACCGAACCGCCCATCAGCTCGGCCAGCCGCTTGGAGATCGCCAGCCCCAGGCCGGTGCCGCCGTACTTTCGGGTGGTCGAGGCGTCGGCCTGCTGGAAGCTCTGGAAAAGCTGATTTTTCTGGTCATCGTTCAAGCCGATGCCGGTGTCGCGCACCTCGAAGCGGACCAGCAGGTCGCTCCCGACCTCTTCCTCCAGCCGGACGATGATGGCGATCTCGCCACGCTCGGTGAATTTGACCGCGTTGTTGGCGTAGTTAACCAGGATCTGCCCGATGCGCAGCGGATCGCCGATCAGGTCGCTGGGCACGTTCTGGGCGACGTCGAAGATCAGCTCCAACCCCTTGGCCGCGGCTTTCTCAGCGATCAGGTCGGCCAGAGTGCCGAGCACCTTGTCGAGATGGAAGCCGGTGCGCTCGACGCTCAGCTTCCCGGCCTCGATCTTGGAGAAATCCAGAATGTCGTTGATGATGCCCAGCAGATGCTGGCCGGACTGGCTGATCTTGAGGACGTAGTCGCGCTGACGCGGCGTCAGGTCGGTCTTCAGAGCCAGATGCGACAGGCCGATCACCGCGTTCATCGGGGTGCGGATCTCGTGGCTCATGTTGGCGAGGAAACTGGCCTTCGCCTGGGACGCCGCCTCCGCCCGGTCGCGGGTCAGGCGCAGTTCCTCGGCCTGGGTGCCCAGCCGGACGACGGCGTTCAGGATGCTGTCCAGTTCCTGCGTGCGGGCGCCGGGAAGCCGGATGTCGCGCTCGCCCTCGCCGATGCGGCGCAGGCCGTCGGCGGCGAAGAGCAGGGGCCGCACCACATGGCGGCGGATCAGCAGCCCCGCAGCGATGAAGATCGCCAGCACCGCGACGAAGGCGAACTGGATGACCCGCGACACCAGACGGGTGCGCTCCTGGATCTGGCCCAGGCGGCCCGCCGTCAACTCGGTCACGTCGACGAGCAGCCGGTCGCCGACCGTGTTCAGCTCAACGAGCGTCTGCGCCCATGTCTCGGCGAGGCGCTCCTCCTCGGCGGGCACGGGCGCATCGCCGGCGGCGGCGCTCTCCAACCGATGCGCCTTCGCCGAGGAGACCTGCCGTATGACCGAATAGGCGTCGGTCACCTGCCGTTTCAGCGCGGGATCGAACTGGAAGGTCGGGTGGAAGGCCAGCGCCTGGGCGGCCAGCAGGGCCTCGCGGCGGCGGCGCGGGTCATCGGCGGACAGGACGATCGCCCCCGACTGCTTCAGCCGTTCCAGATTCACGACGGCGCGCTGGCGCTCCAGGATCAGCGGCACCATGCGGTCCTGGCTGTCGGCGGCCAGCCGTTCCATCTTGCCCTGCTCCGCGACGATGCCGAGGAACAGCAGGCCGATCAGCGCCAGCAGGATCGCGCCACCGGTGAGAATCGCCGGCTGCAGCCGTACGCGGGGATGCCTGCGGTCGCGGGCGGACGCCATGGCCGGTTCCGGTTCAGTAGATGTCGAAGGGGAAGTATTGGCGGTTGATGCGCTGGTAGGTGCCGTCGTTGCGCAAGGCCGTCAGGGCCCGGTCCACCGACGCCTTCAGCTCGTGCTGGCCGGGAGGAAAGACGATGTGCACGGTGCCGCCCAGCCCATCCTCCGACATCGGGGTGCCGATGGTCTCGAATCCGTCCCCGGCGTCGGACAGCAGGAAATGCACCACGTTCAGCGTCGGACCGATGGCCAAGTCGCTTTCGCCGTTGCGCATGGCGCTCCACAAATCGTCGAGCGTGGAAACGGGCACAAGATTGGCGTGCAGCGCCGGAGCGGCGTCGGCCAGACGGACCAGGGCCGCGTGCTGCCGCGAGCCGCGGATGGTGGCGATGCGCCGGCTGCGGATCGCCTCATCCAGGCTCAGTTCCGGCATGCCTCGGCGCCCGACCAAGCTGGTGCTCGACCGCCAATAGGGAACGGAGAACAGAAGCCGCTGCTCGCGGTCCGGCGTGCGCAGAACGTTGCCGAAGCCGATGTCGAAGCGGCCCGCGGCGACGTCTTCGATGATCTGCTTGAAGGGGGCCGCGTCGAAGCTGCACACCGCGCCCAGCGAGCGGCACAACTCGCGCCCGAAATCGATGTTGAAGCCGACCAGCAACCCGTCGGCGTCGCGATCGCTGAAGGGTGGGGAGTGATCGATGACCACCACGCGCAGAAACGGCCGGCCGGTCGGCGGCGCGTCCGCCCGGACCGGCTGCGGCAGGGCAAGGCCGGTCAGCAGGAGCACGGCGCTCAACACCGCGGTCAAGACAGCGTGTGCGGCGGGGATGCGCATGCGGAAACCCATCGGTGCCTCAGTACATCCGGAAGGGCAGGAATCGCGAACTGATGGCGTCGTACCGACCGTCCGCCAGGATGGCGCGCAGGGCCATGTTGACGCGGTCGCGCAGCTCCTCGCGCCCCAGCGGCAGAGCGATGGCGGATTCGCCGCCCAGTCCACTCTCGGTCAATGGATCGCCCACCACCTCCAGCGCCTCTCCCTCCGCGCTGGTCAGGAGGTGAACGGTGACGGCGGTCGGGGCCAGCGCCAGATCGACCCGCCCGTCGAGAACGGCGCGCAGCGCCTCCGCCTGATCGTCGTAAATCGCGATCGTGCAGCCGACATTCTTCGCGGTCAGATAGTCGTATTGCTTCGATCCGCGGGTGACCGAAACGCGCTTGCCAGCCAGATCCGGCGCCACGCCCGAGGCCCATTCGCCGGCCCGGCCGATGTAGCTGGAACTGGACCGCTTGTGGCGGTCGGTGAAGAGGTATTTCTTCATCCGCTCCGGCGTCTTCAGGATGCTGGCGACGGCGAAGTCGGCGGCGTTGCGGTCGAGCAGGTCCAGGACCTCCGGAAACTGCAGCGCGGTGATCTCGCAGCGGATGCCCATGGTGTCGCACAGCGCGCGGGCGATCTCCACCTCGAAGCCGGTCAGCTTGCCCTGCTCGTCCACCATCGCGTAGGGCGCCATCCTCCAGGTCAGCACCCGGTAGACTTCGTCCGCATGGGCGGACGATGCCACCGGAACGCAAAGCAGGAGGGCCATCCACAAGGTCGCGACGGTGCGAAACGGCATCAGGCGGTGCATGAATTGCCTCGGCAAAGCGGCAAGATGGCGCGCATCACACGCTCGGCGTTTCCTTGCCGCATGCTCAAAGCGCACCGATTGAATTTCAGTGCTTTCGCCGGATGATTTTCCGGCTTCGACGAGACAATACCACCACAAAAAGACCGGTCAAGCTTGGTATTAATCCCTTAAGTTGTTTCATTTCTGGAACATGACGAGGCACTGGCATGGACGGATTTGCCATCGCCGGTGTCACGTCTGGGTTTTGTCCGGTCCGGCGGCCATCAGGCCGCCAAGGTGTGCGACAGCGCCTTGACCTTTCCGGTCGCCACCGCAGCGTCTTCAGTGGCGCGGGCGATGCCGGCCATGTTGTCGCTGATGGTCGTGATGGCGTCGGCGGTGACCTGCATATGGGCCGAGATGTCGCGGACGACGGCGCTCTGCTCCTCGGTGGCGGATGCGATGGCGGCGGAGATGCCGTTCAACTTGCGGATCGTCCCGCCGATCGAGGTGATGGCGCGGGCGGCGGAATCGGTGGCCCCCTGGACCTGGGCGATCTGCGAGGTGATCTGCTCCGTCGCCTTGGCCGCCTGGGTCGCCAGCGCCTTCACCTCGGACGCGACGACCGCGAAGCCTTTGCCGTTCTCCCCGGCCCGCGCGGCCTCGATGGTCGCGTTCAACGCCAGAAGGTTCGTCTGGTTGGCGATGTCCGAGATCATCTTGACCACCATGCCGATCCGCTTGGCGGCCTCCACCAGTTCCTCGACGGTCGCGCCGATCCGCTCGGCCTCGCCGACCGCTTCGTTCGAGATGACCGAGGCGGTGGCCGTCTGCTGGCTGATCTCGTTGACGGAGGCGACGAGTTCCTCGGCGCCGGCGGCGACGGATTGCACGGTGTGGCTGGTCTGGGCGGCGGCGTTCGCCGCGGCGGCGGCCTGGCGATTGGCGTCGGCGATGGCCTGGGTGATGTGGCCGAGGTCGCCGTCCACCGTGCGTCCGATGTCGGAGCGGTTCAGCCGCTCCCTCACCCGCTCCGTGATGTCGGTGGCGAACTTCACGACCTTGACCAGACGGCCTTGCGGGTCGAAGACGGGGTTGTAGCTGGCCTGAATCCAGACGTCGCCGCCGTCCTTGCGCAGCCGCCGGAACTCGGTCGTCTGATGCTCTCCACGACGGAGCGCGTCCCAGAAGCGGCGGTAACAGTCGCTGTCGCGCTCTTCCGGTGCCACGAATATGGCGTGATGCCGTCCGACGATCTCGTCCAGCCGGTAGCCCATGGCGGCCAGAAAATTGGCGTTGGCCGTCAGGACATTCCCGTTGATGTCGAACTCGATGACCGCCTGCGATTTGTTGACCGCCGCGATCTGCCCCTCCTGATCGGCGGACCGGCGCTTGCCGGCGGTGATGTCCAGGATGTAGGCCGCGATCGTGACGGTCCGCCCCCCGCGGTCCCGGATCGGCGTGAAGATCGCCTGAGCCCACGACTCCCGCCCCGTCTTGCCAAGAAGAAGGCATTCCACGGTCCGCGGCTCACCGCGCCGCAGCGCATCCCACAAGGTCTGCGGGTTGCTGCTTCCCTCACTTTGCAGGGAAAGAACCGATGACCAATGCCGGCCTTGGATCTCGTCCGGACCGCAGCCGAGCGCCGCGGCGAAATTATTGTTTGCGGAAAGAACCATCCCGTCCGGCGAAAGTTCGATGATGGCCTGCGCGGCATCCAATGCCGCGAGCTTGGCCTTTAACTCTGCGCGTCCCGCTGACATGAATTTGAACATGGAATCACCAGAGGCATGTGGAGGTGGCTGGCAGATCGTATCCGGAATTGATTTAGATGCCACTAATCATGGATTTCAAATTAATTTGTCACAAGGCGCAGTTTCAAATAGTCATACCCTCATCGTTTATCGCATTGGTGATATACAGAAGAGGTGAACTCTGTTCGATTCGGCCTGGATTGAACGGATCGCCCCCGATCCGCTTAATTTATGCAACGTCTCAGGAATGGAAATTACCGGGCAGACCTCCGATCTCCTGCCTTCTCCGCGTTTCAACTTTGAAACACGTCATCCCGTCTGCCGGGGGAGTCTTTGCGAGAAAAAGCAGCTTCATCGGGATATCCAGGCACCGATCCAGTCAGTTGACTAGGAAACTTCTTGGGTATAGTTTCCAAGGAAACTCAAGGAGAGCCCGATGACGGATTCGAGCATCAGCCCGCTCGACGCGCATCTCGGCTATTGGCTGCGCTTCGTGTCGAACCATGTGTCCCATGCCTTTGCCGCGACGCTGGCGGGGCAGGGGGTAACCGTCGCCGAGTGGGTGGTGCTGCGCGACCTCTACGACCGCGACGGCGTGGCGCCCAGCCTGCTCGCCGACCGGCTGGGCATGACGCGGGGAGCGATTTCGAAACTGGCCGACCGTCTCACCGCCAAGGGGCTGCTCACCCAGACCACCGACCCGGACGACCGGCGTTACCAGAACTCTGGCGCTCACCGCGGAGGGCCGGGCGCTGGTGCCGGATCTGTCCGCTCTGGCCGACCGCAACGACGCCGACTTCTTCGGCCACCTCGACCCCGCCGAGCGGGCGCGGATCGAGGACACGCTGAAGGGCATCGTCCGCCGGATGGGGCTGCGCTCCATTCCCATCGATTGACCGCGACGCGCACGGGGCACCGAGGAAACGTCATGGATTCCAAAATCACGGCCATCCTGCGGGAGTGCAGCCGCGCCTCGGACGAGGAGCGCATCACCTTCCCCGAAGTCGTCGCGGCGCTGGCCGTCGCGGGGGTGGAGCGCTACCACACCGATCTCGTGCGCGCGGAAACGACCTATTACCTCCCGGACGGAACGACGGAGCGGGTGGAGGCCCGGCCTTCCCCTCTGCCGCCGGCCATGGAGTTCTCGGCGGAGGGTGTGGAATCCGCCGTCCGCGCCATCCAGGCCGGAACGATCCGCTACGGCGGCTTCTGCGAGCGGGTGCTGCGGGCCGGCTGCGCCGGCTGGATGGTCAGCATCCTGGGCCGGCGGGTCGTCTATTACGGCCGCAGCGGCGACAGCCACACCGAGTGGTTCCCCGGTACACACTGACGCCGCCGCTCCTCCGTCACCAGCCCAGGCGGCGGGACAGCACGGGGCCGAGGTCGCCGCGCCACTCCTTCAACTCGGCCTCCGCGCGCTCGACCGCCCGCTGGTCGCGGTAACGTTTGAGCGCGCGGTTCGCGTCGCCGCGCGCCTCCATGGCGGCCAACCGCTTCGCCACCTCCGGCTCCGACGCCACGGCCTGGCGCCAGCGCTCCAGCCGCACCTCAGCCACCGCGTCCACGATGGGTTGCAGCGCCGGCATGCGGCCCAGCTTCTTCACGCCGGGCGCCAGCCGCGCCGCGGCGGCGGCGGCGGCCTCCTTGGGAATGCGCGGGAAGGCCCGTTGCACCGCCTTGGTCAGTGCGTCCTTGATGTCGTCGCCGCGCTGCTTCGCCTCGGCGCCCCGGCTCACCCGCGCGGCGGCGCGCGCCTGTTTTTTGGCGTGCCAGGACAGGATGCCGTCCGCGATCTCCCGCGCGTCGGCGTCGAGCCAGACGACGCCCCCCGCGCCGTCCGCGAGCAGGGTCTTCGCCTCGTCGGGAAGCTCCGGGTCGTCCGCCGAGGCCGCTCCGGCGAGGCCCAGCGCCTTCAGCGACCGCAGCGAGCGCGCCCGCCCCTCGTCACCGGCCAGCAGAACCAACTCCGCCAGCGTCCCGCCGTCCAACAGGCCGTGCAGAAGCTCCAAGTCGCCGTGCGTCCAGCGGCGGGCGGCGGTCAGCCGTTCAACCCGCAGGCGCAGCAGGTCGCGCACCGCCGGGCGGGGGGCGGCCGGAACACAGCGTTCCACGCGCCACGCGCCGCCCTCGAACCGGGCGACGGCCCATTGCGCGCCGTTCTCGACGGGCTGGTCGGTGGGGAAGGCGCCGTCCAGATTCCATCGGTCGCTGACCCGCAGACAGCCCTCCGGCGGCGCCAGCCACGGTGTTCCCGGCTTGGAATAGAAGCTGGGGGCCACCGGGCTGCGCAGGATGAAGCGCCAGCCCGCGACGTCCGCAGCGAGGCTGTCGGGCATGGCGGCCGGGCGGGGCGCGTCGCCCAGCTTCAGAAGAGGTTCGGGGGCATTCTGGCTGGGCTGAGAGGCTTCGGGCGACGGGTGTTCTGACGGCATGACGGCTCCTTCCGGCGGCACTGTAGCACAGGGCGGACCGGTGCCTCGCAACTTTAGCCGTGTGTCAGCCTGTCGTTTTGAAAAGCCCCTTGGAAATTTTCCAAAAGCAAATCCGCAATACCTGTCGCTAAAACTTGAACTTTTCTCAGATCACGTTCGCACCAGAGCGTTTGCAGGTCCTTTGACCAAAATCAAGGAAAGGCATCATCACCTGGATATGAGTCGATGAATGCTATCCGTTTTCGAGGGCAAATCCATGCGATTATTCTCCATCAAAGTCATTCTACCGGTGATTGTCGGCGGGCTTGCCCTTCTGGGAATTTTCATGGCGGGCGACGCGGCGTTCACGGCCCTTCGCGGCGTGGAGGCAGCTTCGGCCTACCGGAACGTCAATCAGGTGGCCGGTGGCTTGGTCGTCGTCGCCGGTGAGTTCGCCCTCGAACGGGGCGCGACCAACGGAGCGCTGAACGGCTCGACCCCGATTCCTTCCGAACGGCGCTCTCGGCTGCAACAGCGCCGCGATGCCGCCGACGCTGCGTTGCGCGCCGCGCTGGATGCACTGCCCGCCCTTCCCGAAATGGCGTCGCATGCTCAGCGCCTGGGTGAGGTGGAGACATCCTTGGGCCGATTCCGGGATTACCGGCGTGGGGTGGACGAGGCGTTGGCCCGCGACGCCGGCCAGCGGTCGCCGGACGTGGTATCGGGCTTCGGCGGCACGATCACCGCTCATATCGAACGGATCGGCGCCTTGCGCCTGTTGCTGGAGGCGGTCGCTCCGCCGCCGAAACCGGCAACGCTGCAACTTGTCCAACTGCGTAGCTACGCGGCGGACATGGCCGAACACGCCGGGCGCGAGCGCGGTCTGTTCAGCGCCCTCGTCGCCAGCAGCCGGCCCATC
The DNA here is from genome assembly GCF_058780635.1 of Azospirillum sp. UENF 312511. Lineage (NCBI taxonomy): Bacteria > Pseudomonadati > Pseudomonadota > Alphaproteobacteria > Rhodospirillales > Azospirillaceae > Azospirillum > Azospirillum sp. UENF 312511. Next base: position 451,355 of record NZ_JBSNCG010000005.1, read on the forward strand.
GCTCCCGGACAGGCCGAAGCCCTGGCGAAGTCCCGCGGGCGGTTGGAGCAGGCCTGGGACGGCATCCGCGCGCTGCGCACCCGGCCGGATATCACGCCTGACCTCGCGCGGGCCATCGATGGGGTCGAGGCCGCGTATTTCCAAGCGTTCGCCGAGACCCGGCAGGCGGTGCTGAAGGGCGGCGCCGATGGCCGCTACCCGCTGACCTCCGACGAATGGATGGTCCGGGCGACGGTGGGCATCGATTCCATCCTCGCATTGGCCGGCACGGTGGGCACGGCCATCGACGCGGCGGTCGCGGGAACCGCGGAGGAGGCGCGATCCGACCTGCTCGTCAGCCTCGCCGTCTTCACGCTCAGCCTGCTTCTGGGCGTCGGGGGCTCGCTGCTGGTGATCCGGCGGGTCGTCCACCCGCTGACCGCGATGACCGGGGCCATGCGGCAGCTGGCCGACGGCGATCTGGCGGTGGCCATTCCCGGTGCCGGACGCCGCGACGAGATCGGCGCCATGGCGCAGGCCGTCCAGGTTCTCCAGGAACACGCCGTGGCTCGCGAACGGCTGGAGGCGGAGCAGCGGCGCGAGCAGGAGGCGCGCGAGCGGCGGGCCGTCGCGCTGGACCGGCTGACCCACGGCTTCGAAGCCAAGGTGAGCGGGCTGGTCGGCACGCTGTCCTCCGCCGCGACGGAGATGGAGGCGACCGCCGGCTCCATGTCCACGGCGGCCCAGCAGACCAACCAGCAGTCCTTCGCCGTGGCCGCCGCGTCGGAACAGGCCTCCACGAACGTGCAGACCGTGGCGGCGGCGACCGAACAGCTCACCGCCTCCATCCGGGAGATCGGCAACCGCGCCGCCCAGTCGCAGGCGATCACGACGCGGGCCGTCGCGGACGCCCGCCGGACGGACGAGACGGTGCGGCTGATGGCGGGTTGCGCCCAACGCATCGGCGAGGTGGTCGGGCTGATCCAGGCGATCTCCAGCCAGACCAACCTGCTGGCGCTCAACGCCACCATCGAGGCCGCTCGCGCCGGCGACGCCGGCAAGGGCTTCGCCGTCGTGGCGCATGAGGTGAAGACGCTGGCGAGCCAGACCGCCCAGGCGACCGACGACATCGCGGCGCAGATCGTCCAGGTGCAGACCGTCACGCGCGACGCCGTCGCGGCGATCCAGGGCATCGCCGCCGTGATCGGCGAGGTTAACGAGATCGCCACGGCCATCGCCGCCGCGGTGGAGGAGCAGGGCGCCGCCACCCAGGAGATCACCCGCAACGTCCAGCAGGCAGCCGCCGGCACGCAGGAGGTCGCGTCCAACATCGCCGGCGTCCAACAGGCGGCCAACGACACCGGGACGGCGGCGACCCATGTGCTGAGCGCCGCGCAGGAGCTGTCGCAGCAGGCGGAGCGGTTGACCGGCGAGGTCGGCGACTTCCTCGCCGGTGTCCGCGGCGCCTGACCGCGCCGAATGTCCTGGCGCTGCTCAGTGGTGGGCGGACTCCTCCCCGGCGCCGTCCTGGCCGAAGCTGTGCAGGATGCGGGCGAAGCTGGTGGCGCCGGCGCTGCGCATGGGAACGAAGGGCTTGCCCATGCGGCGGCACAGCCCCTTCACCCGCAGGCAGGCGTCGTGGCTGACGCAATCGACGGGGCAGACCACCACGTCGGCGCGCTCGACCAGCCCTTCCAGGCAGCGGGTCGTCTGCTCGAACCCGCCGTCATGGTGCAACAGGCAGCCGTTGCGCGTCTCCACCGCTGCCCGCAGGTGGGGCAGGCTCTTGGTCCGCCCGCCCACATAGAGGATGGCCCGCCCGCCGAGGTCGGTCGGGGCGTTCGTCTCGGCGGCGGCGGTGCGGCGGAGTTGCGCGGCCGGCGGGTCGAGCAGGCGGCGCAGCCGCTCCACCTCGGCCTCGGCGTGGCGAGCGCGCATGCGCTCGCTGGCGACACGGCGATGCAGGGCGTCCATGGTGCGCAGCAGCCGTGCCTGTCCCGGCGCCCGGACCGACGGGGCTTTCGGCACGTTGGGCGTTTCCGGAACCGCGGGCGCGGCCCGCTGGGTGGCGAGCTGTGCTTCCAGCTCCCGGATGCGGGCGTCCTTCTCGGCGACGCGTTCGGTGGCGGCGCGTTCCTGCTTCGCCAGCCGGGCGGTCAGCTCCTCGCAGCGCCGGGACAAATCGCGGTTCTCCCGCAATTGGCGCCGGTTCTCGCCACCCATGATGTGGGAGAGCATGTGCACGTCGGCGAAGGCGCGGACCCGCACCGCGTCGGGCATGGCGCCATGGCTCAGCACGCCCCAGTAGGCGGCGGCCACGTCGCCCGAGGCCACCGCGGCGGTCCACAGCGCCATCCAGCCCTCTTCGGTCGTCTCGCGGGCGAAGCGCTTCACCGCGACGGCGAAGGTCTCGTCCAGCCGCTTGTGCATCAGCCGGGCTTCCGGCCCGTCCTCAGCGGCCTTCTCCACGAAATAGCGGTGGATATCGTAGGGGCGGGCGTCCGCCGTGGGGACCAGCTTCAGCCGCCGGCACAGCCACGCCACGTCCTCCGACGACAGGCAGGTGCCCACGATCGAGCAATGATACTCCGTGGGAATCGTCCACAGCTTCCGGCGTTTGGCCTGTCCCAGTACGCAGGATGGCACGGTCTTCCGACAACGCTCACACATCGTCTCCGCCCCCGATTGGCTTCGGCTGTTGGGTGTCCGGTTCCGTCCGGAGCCAAGCGGGGCCGTGGAGCGGAACATGCTCTACTAATAATGCGATTCATTCGCATTTGCAAATGAAGAGCGACACAAGTCCACTCCCGGAGAGGCGGTTCAGGCCGGGAGAATGCGCTCGATCATCAGCCGGCGTGTGATTCCGTCCGCGTCGCTGTACGGCATGTGGGCCCCCTCCCGGAGACCGAGCAGGGCCACCCCCAGCGGCGAGGCGACGGTGATCTGGTCGTCCTTGGGCAATTGGTCCGGGTAGACCAGTTCCCCCCATTCGGGCGGCATGCCGTCGTCGCGGCGAAACAGCACCCGGCTGCCCATGCGCACGATCGTCCGGGGGAGGTCGCCTTCCGGGCGGACGATCGCCCGCTCCAACTCCCGCGACAGGAACGCCGAGACCTCCGGGGCCTGCACGGCCAGCCGGTCCATCGCCCGCAGCAGGCGGCCGTAATCCATGCGTCCGATCCAGATCAGCGGCCGATCGGTTCCCTCGATCATCAATGCGTCCTCGACTGCGTGACGGCGGTGATTCAAGCCCGGATGAACTCTCGCCCACGGGCATTGTCCGCGACCATCCGTATGATTACGGAGCGCAAGGCGCAAATCGGTCTGTAAAAAATTTATCACTGTTTTTCAATATGTTACCATATTTCCGTAGTAATACGGATATTTTGATCCGGGTTATTCCCCAGTAGAAAAGGCCGTCATATGCCTAAGGGGAAGTGAGCAGAACCTTCCGGGAAGGAGATGCGGCCAACCTTCGGTGCGCCTGACCGAAACCATGGGGAAAAGGAATGGACGATCTGCTTTCGGGGGCGCTGAGCCGCCTGGATGAAGCCGCCAAGCACGTCGAGGTGGATTCCGAGGTTCTCGAGAAACTGAAATACGCCAAGGAGACGTTGAGCGTCCGCCTGTCCGTGCGCATGGACGACGGTTCGCGACGCTCCTTCCCGGCGTGGCGGTGCCGCTACGACGACACGCGCGGCCCGACCAAGGGCGGCATCCGCTTCCACCCGAGTTCCAACGTGGAGGAGGTGACCACGCTGGCCTTCTGGATGACCTTCAAGTGCGCGGTGATGAACCTGCCCTATGGCGGGGGCAAGGGCGCGGTGAAGGTCGATCCGCACAGCCTGTCCAAGTCGGAGCTGGAGCGTCTGTCGCGGGCCTATGTCCAGGCCTTCGCCGGCATGATCGGACCCGACCGCGACATCCCGGCGCCGGACGTCTACACCAACTCCATGATCATGGGGTGGATGGCCGACGAGTACAGCTCTATCGTCCGCCAGCCGAGCCCGGCGGTCATCACCGGCAAGCCGCTGCCGCTCGGCGGTTCGCTCGGGCGTGACGACGCGACCGCGCGCGGCGGCTACTACCTCATCAAGCATCTGGAAGAGGATCTGCGCCTGTCCGGATCGGCCCGCCGGGTGGTGATCCAGGGCTACGGCAACGCCGGCTTCCACATCGCCCGCCTGCTGCACGCGGACGGCTACCGCATCGTCGGCCTGTCCGATTCCCGCGGAGCCATCGTCTGCGAGGACGGGCTGGACCCGCAGGCCGTGCAGACGGCCAAGGAGCGGGGCGGCTCGGTGACCGCCTACACCGGGAATGGCGCCCGTGCGGTGACCGGCGACGAGCTGCTGGGCACCGCGTGCGAGATCCTGGTCCCCGCGGCGCTGGAGGATCAGATCCACAAGGGCAACGCCGGGCTCATCAAGGCGCGCGTCGTCCTGGAACTCGCCAACGGCCCGGTCACGCCGGACGCCGACCGCATCCTGAACGAGGCCGGCGTCATCGTCCTGCCCGACATCCTGGCGAACGCCGGCGGCGTGACGGTGTCCTACTTCGAGTGGGTGCAGAACCGCCAGGGCTACTATTGGGGCCTCGACGAGATTCACGAGCGCCTGCGCGTGATCATGGAGACCGAGGGCCGCCGGGTCTGGGACATGGGCACGGGCAAGGACATTCCGATGCGCACGGCGGCCTACGCCCACGCGCTGGAACGGCTGTCGAAAGCCATCGCCGCGCATGGAACGCAGCCGTTCTTCGTCGGCTGATCCGTGCGTCGCGGGGACGGGAGCCCGCCGGGCTCCCCGCCCATCGCAGAGGCGCCCATCGCATAGGCGAACACCCCGGGTGGACGTATAGTCCGTGCCTCGTCCACCCGTGCCGTTGCGCCCGTGCAGCCTGAAAGACCGTTTTGAGATGCCTTTTCCGCCCGCCAGCCGTGCGACGGGAGCGCCTGCCATCCTGACCGGCCGGGACATGGTCGTGCTGTCGCTCGCCTTCCTGGCGGCCTATCTGCCCATCGACTGGCTGACCTTCATCCACCCCCGCCCGAGCCTCAACATCACGCCGTGGAATCCGCCGGCGGGGCTCTACATGGCCCTTCTGCTGTGGACCGGCGCGCGCGGCCTGCCGATGGTCTACGCCACGCTGATCCTGGCCGATCTGGTGGTGCGGGGGCATCCGGCCTCGGTCTCCTCGCTGCTGCTCTCGAATCTCGCCATCGTCGCCGGGTACGGGGCGGCGGCCCATGTGCTGCGTCACCGGGTGGCGATCGGTCTGGCGTTGAACCGGGTGCGCGACGTCGGCTGGCTGGTTGGCGTCACCTTCCTGAGCGCCGCCGTCGTGGCGCCCGTCTTCGTCGGCGTGTTCGTCCTCGACGGGGCCTTGTCCGCGGCCGACCTGCCGACGCTGGCGTTCCAATACTGGCTGGGCGACGCCATCGGCATCGCCGTGGTCACGCCCTTCGTCCTCCTGCTGCACCGGCCGGACAAGACGCCCGCCTGGAGCGTGCCGAAGACGCCCACCGCCGCCCAGACGGCGGCCATCGCCGCGGCCCTGCTGCTGGTCTTCCTGCCCATCGGCGACGGCCAGTTCAACCTGTTCTACCTCCTGTTCCTGCCCCTCGTCTGGGTGGCCGTGTCGCACGGCCTGCCGGGCGCGGTGCTGGCGGCCCTGGCCATCCAGAGCGGCCTGATCGCCGGGCTGCAGGCGATCGGCCTTCCCCTGGGCGCGGTCATCTATCACCAGACGCTGATGCTGGCCCTGGCCATCACGGCCCTGTTCCTCGGCGCACTGGTCAGCGAGCGGCGCGAGGTCGAGGTCCGGCTGCGCGAACACCAGACCGAGCTGGCCCATCTCTCCCGCCTCACGGTGACCGGGGAGATGGCGTCCGCCCTGGCCCACGAGCTGAATCAGCCGCTGCTGGCCGCCATCAGCTACGCGCGCGCCGCCCAGCGTCTTCTGGAAGGCGACGACACGCCGCCGCGCGCCCACGAACTCATCGACAAGGCGGTGATCCAGGCGGAGCGCGCGGGCGAGGTCATCCGCGGGCTGCGCACCTTCCTGAGCAAGGGATCGCTGCAACTGGCGCCGGAATCGGCCAGCGAGATCCTGCGCGAGACGCTGACGCTGGTGCGGGGGGACGCGGCCTACAACCGGGTCCAGCTGCGGGTGGACATGGCCGAGCCGCTTCCCCTCGTGCTGTGCGACCGCATCCAGATCGAACAGGTCCTCCTCAACCTCGTGCACAACAGCATCGAGGCCATCGCCGCGGCCGACAGCCCGGTGCGCGAGGTTGTCCTGCGTGTCCGGGCGACGCCGCCGGATGGCCTGACCTTCGAGGTCGAGGACAGCGGCCCCGGCGTGTCGGCGGGCATGGTCGACCATCTGTACTCGCCCTTCGCCACCACGAAGCCGGCGGGCATGGGACTCGGCCTGCCCATCTGCCGGTCGATCGTCGAAAGCCACGGCGGCAGGCTGTGGCTCGGCCGCACCGGTTCGACCGGCTCCGTTTTCCAGGTCTTTCTGCCCGCAGCCCGTTCGGACACCCGGCCATCCCATGACCCAGACCGATAAAACCTCCACCGGCGAACCGACCGTCTTCATCATCGATGACGACGAGGCGGTCCGCGACGCGCTCTCCGTTCTGGTCGAGGTGGCCGGCCTGTCCGTGCGCACCTTCGTCAACGCGCTGGAATTCCTGCACCGCTACAGTCCGGAGCAGCCGGGTTGCGTGGTGGCCGACCTCCGCATGCCCTTCATGGATGGGCTGGAGCTTCAGGAGGAACTGTCCCGGCGCGGCTGCGGCCTGCCGGTGATCATCATCACCGCCCATGGCGAGGTGAGTTCCGCCGTCACCGCCTTCCGGTCCGGAGCGGTCGATTTCCTGGAAAAGCCGTTCGACGACGGCGTCTTCCTGCGCCGCATCCACGAGGCCTTGCAGCGCGACGCCCACCAGCGCCGGGACCGCTCCGCCGCGGAGTCCGCCCTGGCAAAGCTGGCCCTTCTCAGCCCCCGCGAACGGGACGTCGCGGCGCTGATGGTGGAGGGCTGCGCCAACAAGGCCATTGCGATCCGCCTCGGGATCGGCGTCCGCACGGTGGAGACCCACCGGGCGAACATTCTCAGCAAACTCGACATCCGGACGGTTCCGGAACTCATGCGCCTGTGGATGCACATACCGTGATGCGCATCCACGTCATCGGCGCGTGAGCGGTCGAATTCAGCGCAGGAAGTATTGCACCGGCACCACCAGCTCCATGCGGTCCTGCGCCACGTCCGGCGGAGGGGCCGGGAGCGGGGAGGCGCGTTCGACCAGAGCGATCGTCTCCTCGTCCAGCGCCTCGAAGCCGGAGCCCTTGTGCAGCCGCACCGCCAGCACCCGGCCTTGCCGGTCGAGCGTGATGTGGACCTGCGGAACGCCTTGCTGGCGCCGCATCTGAGCGATGCGGGGGTAACGCTTGTAGCGCTCCAGATGGCCGAGCACAGCACCGTGCCACGTGGGCAGCGCGTTGCTGTTGCGCGGAACCGGCGCCGCCTGGGCCGGCGCGCCCGCGGGCGGTGCGGCGGCAGGAGCGGCGTTGGCCGGGGCTTCCGTCACCGGCTTGGGCTGTGCCTGCGGCTGCGGGCGGGGCTTCGGCGGTTCGGCCTTGGGCTTCGGCTTGGGCTCTTCCTTGGGCTTGGGCTTCGGCTTGGGCGGCGGTTCCGGCAGGGCGACCTCCGCCGGCACGGGCGGCGGCGGCTCCGGGGCGATCTCGGGGATGGGCTCGGGCTCCGGTTCCGGCTCGATCACCGGCTCGGGCGGCAGCTCCGGTTCGGGGAGCATCGATTCCAGCGTCGGCGTCGGCTCCGCGGCCGGCGCTTGCGGCATCGGCGGCAGGTCGAGCATCACCGCGGGCGCCATGGCCGGCGCCTCTTCCATCGCGACGTGCCAGGACAGCGCGGCGAGCGCCAGAAGGGCGTGGGCGCCCAGCACGATCACCAGACTGCCGCCCCACCGCGCCAGGGTGGGCGCGGTGCGCTCCTCGCCGTCCGGAAGGTCGTTGGGATCGAAGGTCGCCACGCTCATTTCGCGGCCGCGCCTTCCAGCCCGACCAGGGCGATCTTCAGGTAGCCGGCGGCGCGCAACGCGTTCATCACCTCGGTCAGCGCGCCGTAATCCACGCTACGGTCGGCGCGCAGGAAGACGCGGGCGCCCTTGTCGCCGTTCGTCACCCCGTCCAGCGCCGCCGCCAGGGACTCCCGCGCCACCGGGGTGTCGCCCACCGACAGGCTTTTGTCGGCCTGGATGGTCAGGAACAGGGGCTTGTCAGGCCGCGGCTGCGGCTGGGCGGTCGAGGCCGGCAGGTCCACCGGCACGTCCACCGTCGCCAGCGGGGCCGCCACCATGAAGATGATGAGCAGCACGAGCATCACGTCGATGAAGGGCGTGACGTTGATGTCGTGCAACTCGGTGAGATCGTCGCCGTCGTCCAGACGCGCCGCCATGGTCTTACTCCGCCGCCTTGGACACGGCGCGCGGCAAGGCGCGACGATCCATGTCGCGGCTCAGCAGCCGCAGCACCGCCGCCGACGAATCGCCGAGCTGGGCGCGGTAACCGCCGATCGAGCGGGCGAAGCCGTTGTAGATCACCACCGCCGGAATGGCCGCGACGAGGCCGATGGCCGTCGCCAGCAACGCTTCGGCGATGCCCGGCGCCACCACGGCGAGGTTGGTCGTCTGCGACTTGGCGATGCCGATGAAGCTGACCATGATGCCCCACACCGTGCCGAACAGCCCGACGAAGGGGGCCGTGGAGCCGATGCTGGCGAGGATGCCGGTGCCGCGCATCATGCGCCGCCCCTCCGCCGCCTCGATCCGCTCCAGGCGGGAGGCCGCGCGCTCCTTCAGACCCTCCTGCGAGGGGGCGTCGGCGGACTGGTGGGCCTCGGCGATCACGGCGCGCAGGAAGGCGGTGGCCGGGGTCTTCTCGAAGCCGATGCTCTCGGCCGCCTGAGTCAGCGAACGCGCCTGCTCCAGCGCCGCCAGGGAGGCCCGCGCCTTGCGCTTGGCCTTCGACAACTCCACCGATTTTGCGAGGAAGATGGTCCAGGTCGCCACCGAGGCCAGCGCCAGCCCGATCATCACCGCCTGCACCACCGGGCTCGCCGCCATGAACATGCCCCAGGGGGACAGGTCGTGCGGCAGGATCGCCGTCGCGGCGGTCATGTGGTCCAGCCCGGCGGCCGCTCCCGCCGCAGCGTCCGGCGCGGCCAGCGGGGCCGCCAGCGCGTCGGCGGCGGGCGCCGTCACGGGAGGCGCCATCGGGGCCGGGACCGGTGCCGCGGGAGCGCCGCCGTTGGTTGCGGGGACGCCCTGCGCCCAGCCAAGCCCACTCGACAGGAAGGTGCCGGCGGCGGCCATCGCGGCGATGGAACGGGTGTGAAGCGCTGTGAACATTGGCGGTTCAAACTTCTTTGCGGCTGACTTCCTTCCTGTATAGTGCGAACGACTCTCATTTGCACCCATAAAGTGCTATATTGCTGCTATGCGACAAATGGGCATCGCAGCGGTTGTTCACGGCGTGGACCATGAACCGCCAGGGAGAAGTGCGATGCCCAACGTCCGGACCGTATCGGAACATGGCAGCTTCCGGCTCGTCGAGCGGGACGGCCGCTATGCCGTGATCGAAGCGCGCGACGGCCAAGTCTACGGTCTCCACGGGGAGTCGGGCAACCGTCCCAGCGCGCCGGATCGCCCGGACGCCACCGAAGCCGTCGTCGCCCCCGGCGACTGGAACGCCGAGGATGTGGCCCGCCGCCGCTTCGAGGAACTCACCGCCCGCGGCGAGGAGCTCGCCCGCAAAATCTGGTGATCCGCATCGGGTGACCCGCTCGGTTCAGAACGCCTGGATCGCCTGCGACGAGACCGTCCGCCACCGCGCGTCAGCTTCCTTCAGCATGGTCTGGATATGACCGATGTGCACCTGACCGTAGAGGATCAGGATGTTGCGGTCCGGTTCGGCCTTGATGGCCGCCACCACCTTGTCCTCGCGCAGGGTGGTCAACGCGGGCGGCAGGGCGTCGCGCACCATGGAGCCTGACGCGGTGGTCGCCAGCATGATGCGGATGGCGGCCTGGACGCGCCTCTGCACCCAGCCCGGCAGCGTGTCGTACTCGTCCCGGAGTTGCGCCAGATCGATGGTTTCCGGATCGGCGTCGTCCGGGTCGTCGGGGGGCAGGGCAGCCAGCAGCTGCGACAGGGTGACGTCGACGTTGCGGGCGTCCGGCCCCGGTGGGCCGATCAGGGCGCGGTTGTCCTGAAGCACCAGCCCGTCACCGAGCAGGCTCGCCATCATCTCGTAGGGATGCTGCTTGCTGTCCGGATTCCAGTCCGCCCCCAGCCGGCGCAGCACGTCGGCCACCCCGGCGGGGTTGGAGGCGTCGTCGGGACGGACCTCCTCGTAGAAGACCAGCCAGCCTTCCTGGCGCCGCTGCGCGATGTGCTGGGCGATGCCGCTGTAGAAATCCGGCTTGGCGACATGGACCATGCCCTGCATCTCCACCTGCCGCCGCCCGTCGCTCATCACGACTCGGGAGAGTTCGAGCGGAATGTGGTCGGCGATCACCGGCAGGGCGGCGACCACCCCCACGGTCAGGGTGACGAGGCCGCCGGCGAGGATGCCGACGGCGATCAGGGCGGTTCGGAGCGCACGCTTCATGCCTCGACGCTGGCACGAAAAAGGGGCGGGGGCAACCGCTCCGGACTCAACAGGCCGAACCTCAGCCCCCCGATCTCAGACGCCGACCTCCACCGCGGCGTTGACGATGTAGATCATCTCGTTGCGGTCGTTCTTGTCGGCCAGGAAGATGCCGCTGGGCGCCAGCATGCCGCCGGACACCACGTTGAAGGACACCTGTCCATAGGGGAAGACGGCCCGGACGGCCTCCAGGTCCAGCCGGTCGGCGTCCGCCGGAACAGCGAGATGGACGCGGACCTGCATCCGGCTGGTGTCGCCATCGACGAGCGCCCGCATGCCCGGCATGGAGTTGCGCTCGATGGCGTTGCGCACGGCCCGCACGGCGGCCTTGGTCACGTCCTGCCCATGCAGATCGGCACCCATGCCGAGTTCGACGAACATCACCTGCTTCATGATCGCGAGTTCCTCCTTGTCCCTGGGGCGTCGGTTCCGCACAGAATGCGCGAGAGTGGCGCCGCCGCCGCCCCTGGGCCACCGCTTTTTCAAACTGCGGAAACCGGTCAGGCGATCCGAAAGGCAAGGTAGCCGTCCGTCCCGATCTGTCCGGGCGTGGCGGCCAGTCCGCCCGGCGCCAGTCCGCCGAAGGTCAGGAAGAGATCGGTGCCGCCGTTGCCGTCGAAGTCGATCTGCGCGGTCACCCCCTGATGGCCGGCCGCCCCCGCCAGATCCTCCCAGGTCAGATGTGAGACGGCGTCCGTCCAGCCCCAGACGATGGCCCATTCCTCCGGCTGCAGATCGGCGACGGTGGACCATGTGAGGCCCTGGCCCCGTCCGTCGATGAAGAAGGTGTCCACGCCGTCGCCGCCGCTCAGGAAATTGGAGCCCGTGCTGCCGTCCAGAAAATCGTCACCGGCCCCGCCGGCGAGCGTATCGTCACCCGCCCCGCCCCCCAGCGTATCGGCGAAGGCGGAGCCGGTCAGCCGGTCGCCCGCCGATCCCCCGATGACGGATTCGATGCGGGTGCCGTGGCCGATGAAGAACTGGTTCGGGGCCAGGATCGAAGACGCCTGCGCCGAGAACCATCCCCAACCGCCGGTCAGGTCGATGGTGACGGGAAGGTCCGCGCCCGCCGCGGAGAGGGTGTCGTTTCCCCCGCCGTCCCAGAGGTAGCGCCCCGGCGCGTCCGGTGTCAGGACATACAGGTCGTCGCCCGCGCGCACGGCGGGGTTGGGACCGTAGAGGTTCTGGATCGCGGCGACGTCGTAGATGCCCAACCCTCCGAGCCAAGCCCCGTGATAGGACATCACCGTGTTGATCCGGTTGTCCTCGGACGGGGGAAGGAAGGGCGGGGCCCCGCTGCCGCCGCCGTTGTAGTCGCCGGGATGCTTCAGGCCCAGCGTATGCCCGATCTCGTGCACATAGGTCCGGTAGCCCGCCGATTCGGGATCGAGGTAGATGAAGGAGCCCGCCGGGTTGGGATAATAGGCCATGCCAGCGGCACCGTAGGAGTCCAACTGGCTCATGTGGAACTGGAGGTTGGCGGTCATCGGCGCAGCCGACTCCACGAACGCGATGTTGGCGACCGCGCTCCACTCCCCCATGGCCCGCAACGCCATGGCCTTTTCGACTTCGTTGAGGGGGCGGAAACCGGGCGCAAAGCGAGAGCCGGCGTCCACCACCCAGCCGTAGGTGAGCGTGTAGGGTGCCGCTGCGGCGCCGTTCAGCGGTGTGCCCCAGCGGTACCCGCTGTCGAGGGCACGGATGAACAGCGGGTTGTCGGTTCCGCCCGTCGACCAATCGGCTGTCTCCATCGCCGGGGCCGGGAAGTCATCATCGAAGGTTGACCGGCCGTCGCCGATTCCGTCCCCGCTTTCGCCAACGCCGGGAATCCGAAACTCGCTCATGTCCGCGCGCTCCGTCTGGGTGGACCAGTGTTTCGCTAAATTCGTTCCGAATTTCGATGAAGTTTGGCGAAAACAGTCGGCGTTCGTCTTCCAATCAGACAGTATTTATGACGAAGGGGGAGGTGCCGTTCAATGGATCAGAGGGCATTCACAAATCCGGAAGGGTGAATTTTCTCCACATATTTTCAGTGTCTTGCGGGTATCCCGAGAATATCCCTCCGCATCTTCGCGGGGTGGCGATGGCATCCGGGTCTGCGCCTGGGATGATTGGGAGGATTTCAGGATCAGGTACGATGACAGTCGTTATAAATAAAAATCAGGACTCACTCCGTGACAGGCACGACAAACATAAAATAAAATCGTTAAATAATATTAAGACGCAATCCTGTCACAGGATAAGCGTGGATTCGCGGATTGACAGGATGGAGAGATTCCGCAACCGTTGCCGCAGAACAACAACGGGGGAGAAAAAGAGTGCGGTATGGCTGTGTTGCGCTCGCCATCTGTGCTGTTTCTGTTGGGGCATGCTCGACCGGTGCACAGATCGCCTCCGTCCCGCCAGTGCCGCAGGACCCGGTGCCACAGGAGATCGAGTTCGAAGAGGCACCCGACGTTCCGGACATCGAACCAGTCTATGTTCACAAGGGGAAGGCGTCCTACTACGCCGATTTCTTCCACGGCCGGACCACGGCGTCGGGGGAGCGATTCAGCCAGAACCGGCTGACCGCCGCGTCCCGGCGGCTTCCGCTGGGCAGCCGGGTGACGGTGACCAACGCCGACAACGGGCGCAGCGTCGAAGTCGTGATCAACGACCGCGGCCCTTACGTGAAGGGGCGGGTGATCGACCTTTCCCGGAAGGCCGCCAGCGAACTGGGCATGATCGAGGACGGCGTGGTGAACGTCCGCGTCGAGGCCCGGCCCTCCGACCAGCCGAACCGCTCCCTCCGGCACCGGCTGGAGCGCATGGTCGCCGCCCTGTACCCCGACCGCAAACCGGCGTCCGAACCGCCTGTGACGGTCGCCGAACGGCCCGAACCGGATCTGACCGGCACGGACTTGACCGGTACGGACCTGGGCGCCGCCGAATAACGGAACCGCGTCACGCCCGACGCTTCCCACCCGAACACACAACGCACAGACTTCCGCCCAAGGGACGCGGCGCCGCGAAGGCCGCCGATGCGCCCCCGCGGGTGACGGGGCCGTGCGCACAGAGGAGGTTCCAACCCATGCTGAAACTCGTGATCCGCGACACGCATCACGCCGCCGGCCTGTTCCTGGAGCAGGTGGACAACGTCCGCCAGCTCATCGCCGAATTGAAGGCGCTGAAGCGCGTTCCGTCCGCCTCGCTCTATCTGGAAGGGCTGGCCGAGCGCTGCCTGCGGCGCGGCTGGACGGTGATCCCCGCCGATCCGCTGGTCCGTGGCTGCACGTCGCGCACCCACATCGTCGAACTGCATCTCGACCCCAACCAGCCGGGCGCCCCCTTCGTCGGCATCTACGAGCCGGGCGAGGACGGCACCCCCTGCCGCCGCCTGCACAACTCCCTGGAGGGGCTGGCGAGCCGCCTGCGCCTGCCGCCAGCCAACAGCGGCACCATGCCTGCAACGGTGCGGCAGGCCCCCGCGCTGGCCGCATAGAGCCATCGCAGCGGTCCAGGGACTCCGGCCACATCCATTGATTGGAATCATACCGTGGCAGGACGGGCGGGGGTAGCCTGCGGGCCGGCAATCCCGCCGTCCGCCACCCGCCGTCCGCCCCCATGACCGTCGAGCATCTCAGCCTCGTCTTCCTGCTGCTCCAGCAGATGTGCGTGTATCTGGTCATCGCGTACATGCTGAGCCGGACGCCGCTGTTCCTGCCGGTGATGCACCTCACCGTGCGCTGGCCGCACAAGCTGGCCTGCTACGTCATCTTCTCCATGTTCTGCATCATGGGGACCTATTTCGGGTTGCAGATCGACGATTCCATCGCCAACACCCGCGCCATCGGGGCCGTGCTGAGCGGCATCCTGGGCGGGCCGTCGGTAGGGCTGGCGGTCGGCTTCACGGGCGGGCTGCACCGCTACTCGCTGGGCGGCATGTCGGCGGTGGCCTGCGCCATCTCCACCGTGACGGAGGGGCTGATCGGCGGTCTGGTGCACCGCCACTTCGTCAATCAGGGCCGCATCGAGCCGCTGTTCGACCCGCTGCGCGTCGGCGCCGTCACCCTCGTGGCGGAAATCGCCCAGATGCTGATCATCCTGCTGGTGGCCAAGCCCTTCCCCGCGGCGGTCCATCTGGTCGAGGTGGTGGCCCTGCCGATGATCGTCGCCAACACGCTGGGGGCGGGGCTGTTCATGCGCATCCTGATGGACCGCCGTGCCCTGATCGACAAGCAGTCGAGCGCCTTCTCCGCCAAGGCGCTGAAGATCGCCGCGCGGGCCGACGGCGTGCTGCGCCAGGGCTTCAACGAAGAGAACAGCATGCGGGTCGCCCGCATCATCTACGAGGAGACGGGCGTCGGCGCCGTCGCCATCACCGACCGTGAGAAACTGCTCGCCTTCATCGGCGTCGGCGACGACCACCATCTGCCGGGCACACCGATCACCTCGCCCCAGACCTACCAGGCCATCGCCAACAACCAGGTGCTTTACGCCGACGGCAATCTGGTCTCCTACAAATGCTCGATCCACCCGAACTGCCGGCTGGGCGCCTCGCTGGTGATCCCGCTGGTCGGGGAGGACGACCGGGTGATCGGCACCGTGAAGCTGTACGAGCCGAAGACCAAGCTGTTCTCCACCATCAACCGCACGCTGGGGGAGGGCATCGCCCGGCTACTGTCCAGCCAGATCCTCGCCGGGCGCTACGAGCAGCAGAAGGCGCTGCTCGCCAAGTCGGAGATCAAGCTGCTGCACGCCCAGGTGAACCCGCATTTCCTGTTCAACGCGCTGAACACCATCTCCGCGGTCATCCGCAACGATCCGGAGCGGGCGCGCCAGCTCGTGCAGAGCCTGTCGGTCTTCTTCCGCAAGAACCTGAAGCGCCCCAGCCAGGAGGCCACGGTCGCCGACGAGGTGGAGCATGTCAGCGCCTATCTCCAGATCGAGCTGGCGCGCTTCACCGGGCGCCTGTCGGTGGAGATCGACGTGCCCGACGCGCTGCGCCACGCCCGGCTGCCGGCCTTCCTGCTCCAGCCGCTGGTGGAGAACGCCATCAAGCACGGCACCTCGCAGCTTCTCGGCCCCGGCCACGTCCGCATCGCGGCCCAGCGGGAGGGCGGCGACCTGCTGCTGGCGGTGGAGGACAACGCCGGCCTCTACGAGGAGAAGCCGGGCGGTGACGGGCTCGGCATGTCCATCGTGGACCGCCGCGTCCGCAACCGCTTCGGCGACGGCTACGGGGTGGATGTCGCCTGCGAGGCCGACGTCTTCACCCGCATCACCCTGCGCCTTCCCCTGGACATCCCTGCCGTTGCGGAGACCGCGCCATGATGACCGTCCTGATCGTGGACGACGAGCCGCTGGCCCGCGAGGAGCTGCGGCGCCTTCTGGAGGAGTTCCCCGACCTCCAGGTCGCCGGGGAATGCGCCAACGCCATCGAGGCCATCGGCGCCATCAACCGCCAGCCGCCCGACGTGGTCTTCCTCGACATCCAGATGCCGCGCGTCAGCGGGCTGGAGATGCTGAGCATGCTCGATCCGGAGCGGATGCCCCGCATCGTCTTCCTGACCGCCCACGACGAATACGCCGTCCAGGCCTTCGAGGAGCACGCCTTCGACTATCTGCTGAAGCCGGCGGACCCGGCCCGGCTGGCCAAGACGCTGCAACGGCTGCGCCGCGAGCGGGCGCCGCAGGACCTCGCCGTGCTGAAGGACGCCGCCCCGCTGCGGCTGATCCCCTGCACCGGCCACAACCGCATCTCCCTGCTGAAGCTCGACGAGGTGGAATGCGTGGCCTCCAAGGCGAGCGGCGTCTTCGTCGTCGGCGCCGATGGGGAAGAGCGCTTCACCGAGTTGACCCTGCTGACCTTGCAGGAGCGCACGCCGCTGGTGCGCTGCCATCGGCAATATCTGGTCAACCCCGACCGCATCCGGGAAATCCGCCTGATCGACAATGGATTGGCGGAAATCCAGACGCTCGGCGGCCAGAGCATTCCGGTCAGCCGCCGCTTCCTCGGCCCGCTGAAGGAGCGGCTGGGCATCGGGTGAATATCCTTGTTGTTTCCTCTCCCCTCTGGGGAGAGGGTTAGGGTGAGGGGGTTGCGCTTGTGCCGGACGCACCGACATGCAAGTCCCCCTCACCGGCCCTTCGGGCCACCCTCTCCCCGGAGGGGAGAGGGTTAGGAAGCCCCCCACCGCTCACCCCCGCATTCCGACCGCTCGCCACGCCATGGCGCCGCTCCGGGGAGTGCACCACACGGAGGATGAAACCCGGCCTACCGTGACGGCAGTTCCTTCCAAGGAGAGCTGTCATGGATCACGCCCTAACATTTGTGATCGCGACACTCTGCATCCTCGCCCTCTGCTACCGCTTCTACGGCGTGTTCTTTGTGCGCAAGGTGCTCCGTGCCGATGATTCCGAGGTGACGCCGTCCCACATCCTGGCCGACGGGCGAAACTATGTTCCCACCAAGAAGTGGGTGAACGCCGGCCAGCATTTCGCGGCGATCGCCGCCGCCGGCCCGCTGGTCGGCCCCGTGCTGGCCGCGCAGTTCGGCTATCTGCCGAGCTTCCTGTGGCTGCTGATCGGCTGCGTCATCGGCGGCGCGGTGCACGACACGGTCGTGCTGTTCGCCTCGATGAAGCACAAGGGCCAGTCCCTGTCGGAGGTCGCCAAGGCCGAGCTCGGCCCGGTCGCCGGCTGGTGCACCGGTCTGGCGATGCTGTTCATCATCACCATCACCATGGCCGGCCTGTCGATGGTCGTCGTCCATGCGCTGGAACGCAACGCCTGGGGCGCCTTCGCGGTCTTCATGACGATCCCGATCGCCGTGGCGCTCGGCCTCTACGAGAAGATCACCGGCTCGTCCAAGGGCGCCACCCAGGTCGGCATCGCCGCCATCGCCGCCTCCGTCTTCGCCGGCCCCTACATCCAGGGCACGGTGCTGGGCAGCTGGCTGACGCTGCACGCCGAGACGGTCGCGCTGATCCTGCCGATCTACGCCTTCTTCGCCACGGCGCTGCCGGTGTGGATGCTGCTGACCCCGCGCGGCTACCTGTCGAGCTTCATGAAGATCGGCGTGTTCGGCGCGCTCGTCGTCGGCGTCGTCTTCATCAACCCGGAAATCCGCTTCCCCGCGCTCACCGACTTCATCCATGGCGGCGGCCCGGTGCTGGCCGGCCCGGTGTGGCCGTTCATCTCGATCACCATCGCCTGCGGCGCCATCTCCGGCTTCCACGCCTTCATCGGCTCGGGCACCACGCCGAAGCTGATCGACAAATGGAGCGACATCCGCACCGTGGCCTTCGGCGGCATGCTGGCGGAATGCGTGGTCGGCGTCATGGCGCTGATCGCCGCCACCTCCCTGCACCCGGCCGACTATTTCGCCATCAACTCCTCCCCCGCCGCCTTCCAGGCCCTGAACATGCAGGTCGTCGATCTGCCGCGGCTCAGCCAGGAAATCGGTCTCGACCTCTACGGCCGCACCGGCGGTGCGGTGACCCTGGCCGTCGGCATGACGGAAATCTTCACCCGCATCCCGTGGTTCGGCACGCTGGCCTCCTACTTCTTCCAGTTCGTCGTGATGTTCGAGGCGGTGTTCATCCTGACCGCCGTTGACAGCGGCACCCGCGTGGCCCGCTATCTGATCCAGGACCTGGGTGGCGACCTCTATGCCCCGCTGAAGCGTCTCGACTGGGTCCCCGGTTCGATCGCCGCGAGCGTGCTGGCCTGCGTGGCCTGGGGCTACCTGCTGACGTCGGGCGACATCAACTCGGTGTGGGCGCTGTTCGGGGTGTCGAACCAGCTCATGGCCTCGGTCGGCCTGATCATCGGCGCCACGATCATCCTGCGCCTCGGCCAGAAACGGGTCTACATGCTGACCTGCCTCGTCCCGCTGGCCTACCTGTTCGTGACGGTGAACTACGCTGGCTACTGGATGATCACCAACGTCTATCTGAACCCGCTGGCCAAGGGCTACAACGTCTTCAACGCCGGCATCTCGATCATCATGCTGTCGCTGGGCTTCGTGATCCTGATTGCCGCCCTCAAGAAGTGGAAGGAACTCCTGCGCATCCGCAAGGACACCCTGCCTGAGACGCTGATCGCCACCCCGGCGGAATAGCCGGACACCGGGCAAGCCGCCCGGAGACGACCAAGCGCTCAACCGGAAGAGGTATCGCTGCTCCCCCAGCGGTACCTCTTCTGCATTTCTGTGGAATGGCT
The DNA here is from genome assembly GCF_058780635.1 of Azospirillum sp. UENF 312511. NCBI lineage: Bacteria > Pseudomonadati > Pseudomonadota > Alphaproteobacteria > Rhodospirillales > Azospirillaceae > Azospirillum > Azospirillum sp. UENF 312511. The sequence goes on from NZ_JBSNCG010000005.1 coordinate 470,278, forward strand.
GGGACGGCCCCGATTCCACGAATTACAAGGGTTGATTCGCCATCCGGCGGGTGCCATCCAAGGGCCGGCGCCGTGGCCTCCGGGCTGCGGCGCCGGTTTTTCGTGGATGGAACGGGTGGTCGGACACATGCCGCAGGTTGCACGGTCGGTACTTTCGCTCCTGCTCGGGGTCGCATTCCTGATGCTGGGCAACGGCGCGCTCAGCACGCTCATCGGCCTGCGGCTGGCCGGCACGGAATCCGGAGCGGTCGCGGTCGGCCTGATCACCGCCGCCTTCTACACCGGACTGACCGGCGGCTCCCTGTTCGCCCACCGCGTTATCACGCGGGTCGGCCACATCCGCGCCTTCGCCGCCTTCGCCTCCGTCCTGTCGGCGGCGGCGCTGTCGCACGCCCTGTTCGCCGCGGTGCCGCTGTGGACCGTGCTGCGGCTGGCCGAGGGCTTCTGCATGGCCGGCCTCTACATCTGCATCGAAAGCTGGCTGAACGGCACCGCCAACAACGAGACGCGCGGGCAGATCCTGTCGTTCTACATGGTCACGCTCTACGCCGCCTCGGCGGTGGGCCAACAGCTGTTGCAGCTGGACGACGAGGCGGGCGTTCGCATCTTCATGCTGATCGCCATCCTGCTGACGCTCGCCCTGGTGCCGGTGGCGCTGACCCGGACCACGCCGCCGACCCTGCCCAACGTGGAATCCTACGGCCTGCGGCGGCTGTACGAGGCGTCGCCGCTGGGCGTGGTCGGCGTCTTCATCAGCGGGACGGTCACCGGCTCCATCTACGGCCTCGCCCCGGTGTTCGGCGCGGCCTCCGGCTTCGGGGTGTCGGGGACGGCGCTGTTCATGAGCACCCTGATCCTGGGCGGGGTGGCGCTGCAATGGCCGCTGGGACGGTTGTCCGACCGCTTCGACCGGCGCGCTGTCATCATCGGCCTGTCGGCGGCGCTGGCGCTGGTCAGCGTCGGCATGATCCTGGCGGACGGCAGCGGGCGGCAGGAGACTCTGCTGCTGGTGGCGCCGCTGTTCGGCGGGCTGGCCTTCACGCTCTACCCGGTCTGCGCCGCCCACACCAACGACCATGCCGGCCCGGACAACGTGGTGTCGGTCAGCGGCGGGTTGATCCTTGCCAACTCGGTGGGAGCGATCATCGGGCCGCCGCTGGCCTCTGCCGCCATGGGCTTCGCGGGGCCGGAAGCGCTGTTCGGCTTCATCGCGGCGGGGGCGGGCTCGGCGACGCTCTATGGCCTGTGGCGCACGCGAATGCGCCCGCCGCCGCCCGCCGAGGCGCAGGCGAGCTTCCGCCCGCTGCCCCAGACGACGCCGACCGTCACCCCGCTCGACCCGCTGGGTCCGCCCCGGCCGGAGTTGGCGGCTGGGGATTGAGGGAATTTGCGGCAGAGGCCCTCTCCCGCCCCGGGAGAGGGAAGGGGCCCGCACAAAGTGCGGGAAGGGTGAGGGTACTGCCGGGAATCAGCGTCTTGATCCTTGGATTTACCCTCACCCGGCGCCTACGGCGCCACCCTCTCCCGGGGCGGGAGAGGGCCTATTCCTCCGTAACCTTCGCCGGTGCCGTGGGCTGCCAGGGGAAGGCGCCCATCGGGCCCATGCCGACGCGGTCGCGCGGGATTGCCACGTCGCTCTGCATGTAGAGCGCGATCAACTCGGCCAGCGAGCGCAGCGAGTCCGCGTGGATGCGCTCGTAGCCGTGGGAGCTGTCGATGCCGAAGCAGACCAGCGCCGTGCGGATGTCGTTGCCGGCCTCGATGGCGGCGGCGCTGTCGCAGCGGTAATAGCGGAAGACGTCGCGCTGGTGCTCGATATTGTGCTGCTGGCACAGCGACAGCAGCTTGTGCGTCAGGTGATAGTCGAAGGGGCCGGTGCTGTCGGCCATGGCGACGGTCACGCCGAACTCGCGGCTGTTCTGCCCCATGGCGGTGGTGCCGTTGTCGATGGTCACCATCTCCGCCACGTCCTTGTGCAACACCGACGAGGCGCCGGACCCGACCTCCTCGGAGATGGTCAGCAGCAGATGGCAGTCCACCGGCAGCGGCAGCTTGGCGTCCAGCACGGCCTTGGCGGCGGCGAAGATCACCGCCACCCCGGCCTTGTCGTCGAGATGGCGGGAGTTGATGAAGCCGCTGGCGTCGAATTCCGCCTGCGGGTCGATGGCCACGAAGTCGCCGACGTTGAATCCGTGGACCTGCAATTCCGCCAGAGTCTCGCAACGGGCGTCCACCCGGATCTCCAGGTTGGTCCAGGCCACCGGCTGGGTGTCGATCTCCTCGTTGAAGGTGTGGCCGGACGCCTTCAGCGGCAGAATGGTGCCGCGGTAGCTGCCCTTGTCGGTGTAGACGGTGCAGCGCGCCCCCTCGGCGAAGCGCGCCGACCAAGTGCCGATGGGCACGACCTCCAGCCGGCCGTTCGGCTTCAGCATCTTTACCTGGGCGCCCAGCGTGTCGAGATGGGCGACCACGGCGCGGTCGGGGCTGTACTGGCGCCCCGCCAGATCGGCGCGGATGGCGCCGCGCCGGGTCAGTTCGAAGGGGATGCCCAACCGGTGCAGCTCGTCGCCGCAGAAATGGACGATCTGGTCGGTGTATCCGGTCGGGCTCGGGATCTCCAGCAGGCGGCGGAGAAGGCCCGTCAGATAGTCCATGTCGATGACCGGCCGGACGATTCCGGTCCGCGTCAAGGCTGCCTGCTCCATACCACCTCCTGAACGGTCACGCCCGCGGATCGACCGCGGAGTAGGGGAAGAGAAGATCAAGGAAGCGTTCGGCGGTCGGCTGCGGTTCGTGGTTGGCAAGACCGGGCCGCTCGTTCGCCTCGATGATCGCGTAGTCGGACCCCAGCAGGTCGGGGATCAGCAGATCCAGGCCGACCACCGGAATGTCGAGAGCGCGCGCCGCTTCCACCGCCGCCTCCACCACGCGGTGGTGCAGACGGTCGGTGATGTCGTGCAGCGTGCCGCCCGTGTGCAGGTTGGCCGTCTTGCGCACGGCCAGCGTCTGCCCCTCCGGAAGGACCGAGTCCATGGAGAAACCGGCGTCCCGCACGCAACGTTCCGTCTCCTCGTCCATCGGGATGCGGCTTTCCCCGCCGGTGGCGGCGGCGCGGCGGCGGCTCTGCGCCTCGATCAGCTGTGAAATCGTCCGCTCGCCGGTGCCGACGATTTCCGCCGGACGGCGCACCGCGGCGGCGACCACACGGTAGTCGATGACCAGGATGCGCACGTCCTGGCCCTGCACGAACTGCTCCAGCAGCACCGTGTCGCAGATTTTCTTCGCCTTGGACACCGCCCAGGCCAGCGTCTCCGCGTCGCGCACGTCCACGGTGATGCCCTGGCCCTGCTCGCCGCGGGCGGGCTTCACCACGACGCTGCCGTGGCGCTCCAGGAAGGCGGCGTTGTCATCCATGCCGTCCGCGGTCATCTGGTCCGGCACCGACAGGCCGGCGCGCAGCAGCGTGCGCCGGGTCACCGCCTTGTCGTCGCAACGGAACAGCGCCACCGCCGAGGTCAGCTCGCTGAGGCTTTCGCGGCACAGGATGCTGCGCCCGCCGAAGCTGAGGCGGAACAGGTTGGACTCCGCGTCCACCACCTCCACCCCGATGCCGCGGCGCCGGGCCTCGTTGATGATGATCATGGCGTAGGGGTTGAGGCTGGCCTCCACCGCCGGGCCGGCGAACAGCTTCTCGTTGATCGGGTTCTTGGTTTTCAGCGCGAAGACAGGCACCCGCCGGAAGCCCAGCTTTTCATAGAGCGCGATGGCGTTGGCGTTGTCGTGCAGGACCGACAGGTCCATGAAGCTGCGCCCGCGGTCCTTGAAATGCTCGGCCAGCGCGCGGACCAGCGCTTCGCCGATGCCGGGATAGGCCGCTTGCGGATCGACCGCCAGACACCACAGGGAGGAACCGTTCTGCGGGTCCTTGAAGGCGCGGACATGGTCCACCCCGGTGACCGAACCGATGACCGCCCCGCTGACCGGATCGGTGGCGATCAGGTGGGTCAGCACGCGGCTGTCGCGCTCCGACCAGCAGAATTCCGGGTCCATGGTGACCATGCCGCGGGCGCCGTAGATGCGGTTCACGGCATCGACATCCTGGCGGCCGCGCAGCTTTTCGATGGCGAAGCCCCGCGTCTCGCCACCCGGCCGGAAGCCGGCCAGCCGCAGGCGGTAGGTGTGGGAGGGGTCGAGGAACAGCTCGGTCGGCGCCTGGGACAGCGCCACGTGGGGGTCCTCCAGATACAGCGCGATGTCGCGCCGCCCCGGCCCCTCCTGGCGCATCGCCGCGATCAGTTCGCCGACGTCGGGAAAGGTGTTGGCGAACAGCAGGCGGCCCCAGCCGCAATTCACCACCGCGCGCGGCGTCGGCCCCTTTTCCGCTCCGGGATGCCCCGCCCCCGTCCGGCGGTTCGGGCGCGGCGAGTCCTCGTCCATCAGGGCGGAGACCAGGGCGCGTTCGATCCGGAAAGGCGTCTGGGTGCGATTCTGCATCGTCATCATGCGGTGTTCAGATCCCGTGGGTTTGCAGCCAGAACTCCAGCAGGGCGGCCTGCCAGAGCTTCGAACCGCGAAGCGGCGTGATGTGGGTTTCCGGATCGCTGAACAGCCGGTCGAGATATGCCGGCTGGAACAGCGCACGCTCCCGCGCGGCGGGCTGGTTCAGCACGTCGCGCACCAGCTCCAGATAGGGACCGCGCAGGTACTTCAGCGCCGGAACGGGGAAATAGCCTTTGGGCCGGTCGATGACCTCGGAGGGGACGACCTTGCGCGCCGCCTCCTTCAGCACGTATTTGCCGCCGTCGCGCACCTTCAACTCCGGCGGGACGCGGGCGGCCAGCTCGACCAGATCGTGATCGAGGAAGGGCACGCGCCCCTCCAGCCCCCAGGCCATGGTCATGTTGTCGACCCGCTTCACCGGGTCGTCGACCAGCATGACCGTGGTGTCGAGGCGCAGCGCCTTGTCCACCGGACGGTCGGCGCCGGGCCGGGCGAAATGGGCGGCGACGAAGGCGCTCGCCGCGTCCTCGTCGGCCAGATACTGCGGGTTCAGCGCCTCGGCCATCTCCGCGCGGTTGCGGTCGAAGAAGACCTTGGCGTAGGTGGACAGCGGGTCCGCCGTCTCCATCATCGGCGGGTACCAGTGGTAGCCCGCGAAGATCTCGTCGGCGCCCTGGCCGCTCTGCACCACCTTCACATGCTTGGCGACCTCCTGCGACAGCAGGAAGAAGCCGATGGCGTCGTGGCTGACCATCGGTTCCGACATCGCCCGCACGCAGTCCTGAAGGGCGGGCAGGGCGCGGTTGCTGTCAATGAACAGCTTGTGGTGGTCGGTCTGGAAGCGCTGGGCGATCAGGTCGGAATACTGGAACTCGTCGCCCTTCTCCTGGCCCACCGTCTCGAAGCCGATGGAGAAGGTCTGCAGGCCGGTCTGCCCGGCCTCCGCCAGCAGGGCGACGATGACCGAGCTGTCCAACCCGCCCGACAACAGCACGCCGACCGGCACGTCGGCGACCAGACGCCGTTCCACCGCCTTGCGCAGCGTGGACAGCACGGCGTCCTGCCAGTCGCCCTCCGACATCCGCTCATCGCCGGGCTGCGGGCCGAAGACCGGCTCCCAATAGGTTTCCTCAATGCGGCGCCCGTCCGGCTCCAGCGTCAGCAGGGTGGCCGGCGGCAGCTTGCGCACGCCCTTCAGGATGGTCCCCGGCGCCGGGACGACGGCGTGGAAGCTCATGTACTGGTAGAGCCCCACCGGGTCGATGGCGGTGTCGATGTCGCCGCCGGCCAGCAGGGCGGGCAGGGTGGAGGCGAAGCGCAGCCGCCCCGCCGTTTCGGACAGGTAGAGCGGCTTGATGCCCAGCCGGTCGCGGCCCAGTGTGACGCGCCCGCTGTCGCGCTCCCAGATGGCGAAGGCGAACATGCCGTAGAGCCGCTCGACGAAGCGGCGGCCCCAGGCGTGATAGGCTTTCAGCAGAACTTCGGTGTCGCCGTGCGAGAAGAAGCGGTAGCCCTTGGCCTCCAGCTCCGCCCGCAGTTCCGGGTAATTGTAGATGCAGCCGTTGAAGACGATGCCGAGGCCCAGTTCCGGGTCGGTCATCGGCTGCTGCGCCGCCTCGGACAGGTCGATAATGCTCAGCCGCCGGTGACCGAAGGCCATCCGGCCATGGGCGAAGACGCCTTGCCCGTCGGGGCCGCGCAACGCCAGGGCTTCGGTCATCGAGCCGACCGCGGACGCGGAGGCCGGGCAAGAATCGAAGCGGATTTCCCCGCTGATGCCGCACATTGTAAGAAATATCTCCGTATTCGAATGGACTGGACGCCGGCAAAAAACGCAGCGAAACGGCGAAGGACCGGCGCCACCTCTCAACAGGCGTGCAGCTTGATCGTCGCAAGGTTGGGGCCTGCCTTGCAGGGGTTATCCGGGGTAGGGGGCAACGAACGGCCGGGCAGGGCGCTCCGCGATCGGGCCCAATTGGGCTACCGCTTCTGGCGCCATCCGCCCCATGGCCCGGAAAAACACAGTGCGCGGCGGGCGAGAACGATTCGGAGGTGGGAGTGTATTTGAGGCTACCCCGAACGCCTCTTTATTCGCCTGATGTGCGAAGCCAAACAGGAAAAGCGGGCGTGGAAGTCAGGAAACGCAACTTACGGGCAGGCGGTGCAGGAGGCCCACCATCCGTTCGATGTCGACCTCGAAGGAGGCCGCGTTTTCCGCCCCATCCTCACGATGGGGAACGGTTTCGACATGGCTGGCGTAGGACAATCCGCACACACCGCTGAGATGGTAGAAGCAGGGGTTGAGGTAGTTGCTGCTTCGGATCTCCACCATCCAGGTCCCCGGCGCGCAGAATCCGCCGTTGACCAAGCCCGCCCCATGGGCGCCGACCACCAGTTCGGCCTCCTTGAACAGACGAATTTGTTCGAGGAAGGACCGCTCACCGAGCACCACCGTCTCGATTCCGAGCCGCTCCAGCGTCACCGCCAGCGCCGCCTCGTTGGTGATGCGCGGGCAATCGCTGTCGCGCCGGCTGATGAAAATCTGGCGGCGCGCCTGCGGGTCGTGGGCGACGCGGCCGCGCAGGGTCGCGAACAGATCGGTCACGGTTCCGTCCGGGAAAAGCCCGACCCCGCCAAGCTGCGATGGCACGATCAGACGGCGGCACCGGACGAGATCGGATGATGGATCGGCTTCCTCGGCGGGCGTCGCGTAGGTCACCTCACCCATCAGGAGCCGGAGGGAGTCCGCCTGCCAGGACGCCAAGGGCGGGGTGAGCAGCGGCGGTGGCGGACCGAGGAGGCGGGCGCAGGCATGCACCCCCGCCAGGATGTCCATGACCCAGTGAAAGTAGTTCCGGTTCAGCGCGGTGGAGGCCAGCAGCACCGGCCTCTCGATGAGCGGGACGTCGAGATCGCCGCGCTCCAGCCGTTCCAAATCCTCCCGGATGCGCCGGCTGTCGGACAGGTAACAGGAATCCTGCCACACGCCGTGGCCGGGAACATAGACGGCGCCGGTGGAGCGGCGGACATGGACGTCGGTCAGAAAGGACAGGGCCGGCGGGTGCGTGACGATCTCCGCGTGGGGGAAGCCGGACAGGACTGTGCCGTCGGCGTCCCGGCAGAGCCGCCAAACGCGCCGGATCGGCCCCTCCGGAAACAGGATCGCGGGAACGGGGGAGGTCCAGGCTTCGGCCTCCACGATGTCGGCGGGAACCGCCATCACATCCTGGGCGCGGCAAACGGAATAGCCGGCCTGAGGATGGCGTGACGCGGCACCGAACGTCCGCACCGTGACCGGCAGGCCGCATCGAACGGTCGTGCCGTCCTGGACGAACGTGAATGTCAGTTGGACGCGATGCGCCCGGCCGTCGCGCAAATAGGCCGGAACCCGGTATGAGAAATTCAGGCAGCAATGGCCGTTGTGATGCTCGCCGATGAACGGGACGAACTCATCGGCGCGGATCGACGCCCGGTGCTGCCCGTCGATCTCCACCTGACACCAGACGGGGGCATAAGGGCCGGCGCTGCTGACCACCCAGCCGGCAAAACCCTCGTCATCATAATCGACCCGCACCTCGGCGTTCGGCGCTGGGGCGGCGGGGGCGGTTGTGGGCGTGTTCAGCACGTCGGTGTCGTCCGGACTGGCTCATGCGCTTTTCGTCGACCGCGCCTTGCAGAGCGGCCGCTGAACCATACCACCACGCGATTCGGGATCGCAGCGTCCATCGGCAATCCATGCCCGACGACGGACACGGAAGGTGAGTGCGATTCCCATTAGACGTCTAATCGCATTCGGGGACGGTTATCGCCAGAATCCTGCCCAACTCGCTTGCGGCGTGGCGCAGGGCGCCCGGCTCGTGGCCGGTGAAGCCCAGCATCAGCGCCTGCAACGGCGGAGCGGCGATGTGCATCGGGCTGACCGGGCGGACGGCAATGCCACGCCGGGCCGCCACCGCCTCCACGTCGCGGTCCGACAGGCCGGGGCGCAGCCGGGCGATCAGCTTCATGCCCTGCTCCGGCACCTCCGCCTCCATCCAGGGGGAGAGATGGGCGCTGATGGCGTCGGCCAGCGCGTCCCGCGCAGCCGTGTAGCGGCGGCGCATGCGGCGCAGATGCGGGCCGAAATGACCGTCGTTCAGGAAATCCGTCACCACGCCGGTGTAGAGCGTCGCCGGGTGCCAGTCGGTCAAGCGGCGCATCGTGAGCACGGGGTCCAACAGCTCGGGCGGCAGGACGGCGTAGCCGAGCCGCAGGCCGGGAAACAGGACCTTGCTGAAGGTGCCCACATAGATCACCCGCCCACCGCCGTCGATCCCCTGGAGCGAGGCGAGCGGACGGCCTGCGTAGCGGAACTCGCTGTCGTAATCGTCCTCCAGCACCCAGGCACCGGCCGTGCGCGCCCAGGCCAGAAGCTCCATCCGCCGCGCCATCGACAGCACCACGCCCAGCGGGTAGTGGGAGGACGGAGTGACATAGGCCAGCCGGGCGTCCGGCGCCGTGGCGACGCCCGCCGCCACCGCCATGCCCTGCCCATCGACGGGCACCGGCACGACGCGCGCCCGTGCCGCCTCCAGCGCGGCGCGCACCGCGGGGTAGCAGGGGTCTTCCAGCCACACCGGATCGCCGGGCCGCAGCAGCACCCGCAGCACAAGGTCGATGGCCTGCTGGGCGCCGGCCGTGATCACCACCTGCTCGGGCTCGCAGCGCACCGCCCGCGCGCTCTGGAGATAACGGGCGATGGCCTCCCGCAGCGCCGCCGGCCCGCCGGGCTCGCCATAGCCGAGCATCTCCGGGTCGGGCCGTTGCAGATGCCGCAGGGTCAGGCTGCGCCAGATCCGCAAGCTGCGCTCGTCCAGCGCGCAACGCCCCGTGCTGAAGGGGAGGGTGCCGAAGGGGCTGGCCGATGGCGGCGGGGAAGGGACGCGGCGCGACGGCTCCGGTGGCGGAATCTCCAGCCCGTCCGGCAGATCGCGGGACACGAAGCTGCCCGCCCCGACGCGCCCCTCGATGAACCCCTCGGCCAGAAGCTGCTCATAGGCGACGACCACCGTGTTGCGGGCGACGCCGAGCCGTTCGGCCAGGGCGCGCGTCGGCGGCAGCTTTCCGCCGGGCGGCAGGGCGCCGGACAGGATGGCCCGGCGCAGCGCGCCGTAGACCTGCCGCAGCAGCGGTTCCCCGCCCGTCCGGTCGATGGGGAGAAGCATCAGGTCGGACAGATCGGCGGGCATCGGATTGGTCCAGTCGACAAGGTCGGAATTGGCTCTCACGCCGGACCAATGGCTAGGCTCTAATGGCGCCGTTGTCCACCGCCGCGAAGAGAGTTCCGCGATGTCCGAGGCCGTTCCGTCCGACCGCTATCCCGTCACCGACCGCAACCGCGTGAAGCGCCTGCACGAGCGGGGCCGCTACGACCGCGAATCGGTTCACGCCATCCTCGACGGCGCGATGATCGCGCACATCGCCTACGTGATCGACGGGCAGCCCTACTGCACGCCCACGGCCTTCTGGCGGGAGGGGGAGCATCTTTATTGGCACGGGTCCTCGGCCAGCCGGATGCTGCGGGCGCAGCGCGACGGCCTGCCGGTCTGCCTGACCGTCACGCATCTCGACAGCCTCGTGCTCGCCCGCAGCGGGTTCAACCATTCGGCAGACTACCGGTCCGCCATGTGCTTCGGCACCGCGCGCATCGTCGAGGAGCCGGAGGCCAAGGCCCGCGCGCTCGACGCCATGGTCGACCGCTTCTATCCGGGGCGCAGCGCCGACCTGCGGGTCAGCACGGCGCAGGAGATCAAGGCGACTATGGTCGTCGGCATGGAAATCGAGGAGGCGAGCGCCAAGGTCCGGGGCAAGGGCCTGTCCGATGAGGGGGAGGACATGGACCTGCCCATCTACACGGCCCGCTACCCGGTGGTTCAGGTGATCGGCGCCGCCGAGCTTTGCCCGCGGCTTCCCGCCGATACGCCGGTCCCGCCGGGGCTGGCGGGTTTTACCGCCGGCCGCCGGCTGGACGAGCTGATGCTGGAAAACCACCGCATCAGGTTCGGCGGGGAGTAACGCGCCCCTTCTCCGCGTCCGGGGTCACCGCGTCCGGCGCCACTCGCCGTCGATGGTGTAGGGCGCCGAGCGGCGGCGACGGTGCGTCCGATCGCCCTGTGGGGGCTGGCCGTCCAGATGCTCGGCCAGGATCGCCATATTCTTGCGGTTGGCCTTCCAGAACACGTCGGCGATGTTGCCGGCGACCGGAACGGCGCTGATCAGGCTGTCCATCGCCACGTTGCCGACCATGCGCAGCAGCTTGCCGCGCGGCACGCCGAGCCTCCAGGCCTCGCGAATGAGATAGCCGGAGACCGCCGTGGTGGCGAGGTTGCCGAAGCCGGGCACGAGACCCAATACCGCGTCGGCGCCGAAGGTGATGTTGGTGCCCGGCACGCGGACGGCGCTGTCCATCATCCGCGCCAGCCATTCCAGCCGCTGGCGCGCCGCGAAATGCGCAGTCTCGCCGTAGGCGGAACCGTAACGGAACGAAGAAAAAGAGGTAGCGGTCATACGGACCCTCCAGAAGGGGACGGCTGCGCCGTCCGCTCAAGTGAAGGGCTCCGACATCGCGGTCCGTACCAAGTGGACCGCCAGAGGGGCCCGGAGCCAGTCCCGCACAGATGGCCCGGTCGTCCCGCCCACGCAAGACCCACCCGGTATATTTTTGTATGAGTACGGTGGATTCATCCCCGGTTTTTGCAGACCGGTCACAAAAGCATCAGGAAGGCCGGCAGACCGCCCAGAACCGCCCCCTGGGCCCCGCCCCACAGGACATCCCCCTGCTCCACCGACCGGCGCAGCGCGGGGTTGGTGCCGCGCAACTGGCACAGGGCGAAGATGGCCGCGTTCATCGGGCCGGCCAGGGCAAACCACAGGATCCAGGACGGCATGCCGCCGAGCCACACGGCGGGGGCGAGCATGAGGGCGGTGCGCCCGGTCCAGGACAGGCAGCGGAACAGCAGCGCCTCCCATGACCAGACCCCGCGCGCGCCGACCGGGCCGAAGGGCAGGAGATGCTGCCCGATGAGCGTTGCCCCGGCGGTGGCGACCCCGACGACCAGCGCCTCGTTCGCGGGCATGGCGAGCGACCACAGGGCGGTGCTGAGCAGGGTCGCCGGAACGCCCCACAGCAGCAGGCGGGACAGCGCCCCCGTCTGGCGGCTGAGCGCGCTTAGAAAGAAACTGCCGAGCAGGGAACAGGTGACGGTGAGCAGGACGGCGGCGAACAGCAGATAGTCGATGACGAACTGTTCGGTCAGCATCACCATGGCCGCGCTCCCCCACCGGTTCTTTGTTCGTATTCCCCTCAATTACGGTGGGGCGCGACCGGGCCGGCGTCAATGGAAATCACCCCGATTTTTGGGGCCCGCCCACCCCCTTCGTTCCCGCCCCCTCCATTCCTGTTCGTCTCAGAAGGTCGAGAAACCGCTCCAGCACCAGGTTGGCCTGCGTGCCCGTCTTGGTGACCGCCTGGAATTCCTGGGCGTAATGGAAGCGCTCCGGCAGAAGCGCGCGCATCGCCCCGCGCTCGACCCATTGTCGCGCGTAATGGGCGGGCAGGAAGCCGACGTAGCAGCCGGTCAGGATGAGGAAGGCCACGCCCTCGCGGTCGGTCGCGGTTGCGGTGGCGGTCAGCGCCCGCTGCACCCCCGCCGCCTCCGGCACCTGCTGCGCCTCGGTCGGGGCGATGGCGTCGGCGGCCTCCACGGCCGCGTCGGGCACCGTCTCCGCATCGAACAGCGGATGGCCGCGCCCGCAGTAAAGGTGTGATTCCTCCTGGTACAGCGGCAGGCGGTCCAGGCCGGGCAGGGCGCGTCGTGCCGGCACGACACCGACGTGCAAGCGCCCGTCCAGAACGCCGCGCTCGATCTCGTTGGGCGGAATCATGCGGATGTTCACCCGCACCTCCGGTCCCTGCTGCTTGAGGCCGCGCAGGGCGTCGGTCACCCGCATCTTCGGCATGGTGACGAGGTTGTCGGTGATGCCGATGTTCAATTCGCCGCGCAACCGCCCGTGCGCGGCGTTGATCTCGCTGCGGAAGCTCTCCAGCCCGGCGAACAGGCGCAGCGCCGCCTCGTAGGCCATGCGCCCCTCGTCGGTGAGCAGGAAGCCCGCCCGCCCGCGCCGGCACAGACGCAACCCCAGCCGCCGTTCCAGATCGGCCATGTGCAGGCTGATAGCGGCGCGGCTGATGTTCAGTTCCACCTCCGCGGCGGAAAAGCCGCCGCACTCCACCACCGTCTTGAAGACGCGCAGCAGGCGCAGGTCGGCGTCGTTGAGGCCGCTCAGGGGGCGGGCGGGCTTGGTCATGGATAGGTAAGCGGATGCTTGCGTAAAGTTTGAATGGTTTGGATTTAACCGCAACCATGCCTCCGCGCACACTGTTTTCCGAGACGATCCCCCGACGCCCCCCAGCCAGCAGGAGTGCCGCCCGATGCCGCCGTTGGACGAGAGCCAGAAAGCCGGAGCCGCCCCGACCGCCGGGCTGACGCGCGAGGAGCTGGACGCCCACTGGATGCCCTTCACGGCGAACCGCGAATTCAAGGCGAATCCGCGCCTGATCGCCCGCGCCGAAGGCGCCTGGTACTGGGACGCCGAGGGGCGGAAAATCTACGACAGCCTGTCCGGCCTGTGGTGCTGCGGCGCCGGGCACAGCCGCCGCGAAATCAGCGAGGCGGTGGCCCGCCAGATCGCCGAACTGGACTACAGCCCGGCCTTCCAGTTCGGCCACCCCGCCGCTTTCAAGCTGGCGCACAAGCTGGCCTCGATGACGCCGGCCGGGCTGGACCATGTGTTCTTCGTCAATTCGGGGTCGGAGGCCACCGACACGTCGCTGAAGATGGCGCGGGCCTATTGGCGGCTGAAGGGCCAGCCGACCAAGACCAAGCTGATCGGCCGGTCCAAGGGCTACCACGGCGTCAATTTCGGCGGCATCAGCCTGGGCGGCATCGGCGGCAACCGCAAGCTGTTCGGCTCGGGTGTCGAGGCCGACCACCTGCCGCACACGCTGCTGCCGCAGAACGCCTTCACCAAGGGCCTGCCGGAGCAGGGCGCCGAACTGGCCGACGCGCTGGAGGAGCTGGTCGCCCTGCACGACGCCTCCAACATCGCCGCGGTGATCGTCGAGCCGCTGGCCGGCTCCGCCGGCGTGCTGCCGCCGCCCAAGGGCTATCTGAAGCGGCTGCGGGAACTGTGCGACAAGCACAACATCCTGCTGATCTTCGACGAGGTCATCACCGGCTTCGGCCGCATGGGGGCCGCCTTCGGCGCCGACGCCTTCGGCGTGGTCCCCGACATCATGAACGTTGCCAAGGGCCTGACCAACGGCGCGGTGCCGATGGGCGCGGTGGTCGCCAGCCGTGAGATCTACCAAACCTTCATGGACAACGGCGGCGCCGACTATATGGTCGAGTTCCCGCACGGCTACACCTACTCCGCCCACCCCGTCGCCTGCGCCGCCGGCCTCGCCGCGCTGGAGTTGTTCGAGCGGGACAAGCTGGCCGAAAAGGCGGCGGCGCTGGCCCCGCATTTCGAGACGGTGCTGCACGGGCTGAAGGGGCTGAAGCACATCACCGACATCCGCAACTACGGGCTGTGCGGCGCGGTGCAGATCGCGGCCCTGCCGGGCGAGCCGGCCCGCCGCCCCTACGAGATCGCCATGAAGTGCTGGAAAGCGGGCTTCTACGTCCGCTTCGGCGGCGACACGCTGCAGTTCGGCCCGCATTTCATCAGCGAGCGCGAGGACCTCGACCGGCTGATGAACGCCGTTGCCGACGCCATCCAGGCGACCGCTTGAGGAGGATGGAATAGGCATGACCCTCGTTCCGCACCTCATCGGCGGCACGGCCGACGCCCCCGCCGACAGCCGCAGCGCCGACATCGTGAACCCAGCGACGGGCGAGACCGTCGGCCGCGTCCCGCTCGCCGGTCGCGCCACCTTGGAATCGGCCATCGCCGCCGCAGAGGCCGCCTTCCCGACGTGGCGGGCGACGCCGCCAGCCAAGCGGGCGCGGGTGATGTTCCGCTTCCGCCAATTGCTGGAGGACAACGCCGACCGCGTCTGCGCGGCGATCACGCGGGAGCACGGCAAGACGTTGGAGGACGCCCGCGGCGAACTGACCCGCGGCATCGAGAACGTCGAGTACGCCTGCGGCATCGCCGACCTGCTGAAGGGCGAGCATTCCAAGAATGTCGGGCCGGGCATCGACAGCTGGTCGGAGTTCCAGCCGCTGGGCGTCGTGGCGGGCATCACGCCCTTCAACTTCCCGGCCATGGTTCCGCTGTGGATGTTCCCGGTCGCCGTGGCCTGCGGCAACGCCTTCATCCTGAAACCGTCGGAGCGCGACCCCAGCGCCTCCCTGCTCGTCGCGCAGCTGGCCCAGGAGGCGGGGCTGCCGCCGGGTGTGCTGAACGTCGTCCACGGCGACAAGGAGGCGGTGGACACGCTGCTGACCGACCCGCGCGTCCAGGCGGTCAGCTTCGTCGGCTCCACGCCGGTCGCCGAATACGTCTACGCCACCGGCACCGCCCATGGGAAACGGGTGCAGGCGCTGGGCGGGGCGAAGAACCACGCCATCGTCATGCCCGACGCCGACCTCGACAACGCGGTCAGCGCGATCATGGGGGCGGCCTACGGCTCCTGCGGGGAGCGCTGCATGGCGATCTCCGTGGTCGTCGCGGTGGGCGACGCGACCGCCGACCGCGTGGTGGCGATGCTGGCGGAGCAGGTGCGCGCCCTGAAGGTGGGGGCAGGGACCGGCACCGGCTGCGACATGGGGCCTCTGGTCACCCGCGCCCATTTCGAGAAGGTGAAGGGGTACGTGGACCAGGGTGTCGCCGAAGGGGCGGACTTGGTGGTCGATGGCCGCGGGCTGGTGGTGCCGGGGCACGAGGGCGGCTTCTTCCTCGGCGGCTGCCTGTTCGACCGGGTGACGCCGGACATGAGCGTCTACCGGGAGGAGATCTTCGGCCCGGTCCTCTGCGTCGTGCGCGTACAGACGATGCAGGAAGGCATGGACCTGATCGACGCCCACGAGTACGGCAACGGCACCTGCCTGTTCACCCGCGACGGCGAGGCCGCGCGCTACTTCACCGACGCGATCAAGGTCGGCATGGTCGGCGTCAACGTGCCGCTGCCGGTGCCGGTGTCCTACCACAGCTTCGGCGGCTGGAAACGGTCGCTGTTCGGCGATCTGGCGGCCTACGGGCCGGACGGCGTGCGTTTCTACACCCGGCGCAAGACGATCACCCAGCGCTGGCCGGCCGGCGGCGTGCGCGAAGGGGCGCAGTTCTCCTTCCCGTCGATGAAGTGAACGGAGAGGGTTAGGGTGAGGGGGTTGCGCATGGCGCCACGTCCAGTACAAGCGCAACCCCCTCACCGGCCCTTCGGGCCACCCTCTCCCCAGAGGGGAGAGGGCTAAGAGGCTACATCAGCGGCAGGCCGTCCTTGAACGCGGCCTTCACGTCGGCGCCCCGCATCTCGGCAAGCCGCAGCCAGTCGAGAAAATCACCGTGCCGCTCGACATGGGCGGCCAGACCCAGCGTGTGTTCGCGCGCCAGACGCTCGGCCAGTTCGCCGTCACGCCGCTCCAGCGCCCGGATGATGTCGCGGTGCTCGTGCATCGACTGTTCGGCCCGGTTGTCCTGCCGGATCGACAGCTTGCGGATGGCGCGCATGTGGATGAACAGGTTGTCGGTCAGCGTCTCAAGGATGCGCGCCCGGCTGAGGCGGATGATCGCCTTGTGGAACTCGATGTTGGCGTCGGAATATTCCTGGATGTTGTCGGAGGGCGCCTGCTCCTCGAAGCTGCGGAAGATGTTCCACAGCGTGCCGATGTCCTCCTCGGTGGCGCGCTCGGCGGCGAGGCGGGTCGCCATGCTTTCCAGCGCCGCCCAGGCGATGATCATCTCGATGATCTCGGTCTTGGTCTTGCGGACGATGTAGATTCCCCGCCGCGGCTCCAGCCGCACCAGACCTTCCTGCTCCAGCAGGGTCAGGGCTTCGCGGATCGGGGTCCGGCTGACGCCCAGCAGGCCGCTGAGCTGGCGTTCGTCCAGCCGGACGTCGCCGGGGTGGTCGTAGATGTCCATCTGGATGATGGCCTGCTTCAGCCGTCGGTAGACCTGGTTGCGGAAGGTCGCTCCAGAGTCCAGCGGTTGGACGGACAGTTCGGGTGGCGGCATCGGGCTGCTCCTTCGATGGGGCGGACGGCCGGGGATCACCCGACGAAGCGGTTCCGGTTCAGATGCTCCTCCACGCGCTTGACGCCGCTCACACCGCTCGCCGCGGTGTGCAGGGCGCGGCGCTGCTCCTCGCTGTCGACCATGCCCCAGAGCTGCACGACCCCGTCGTTGACGACGATGTTGATCCGATCGAGGTCCACCCAGGACTGCCCGTCCAACGCCTCCAGCAGAGCGGCGCGGATCGCCTCGTCGCCGGACGCGCCGAAGCCGGTGGCGCCACGCCGGTTGCGGAGCAGACCGTGCAGCAGGTTGGCGCGGCTGATGATGCCGACCGGACGCCCGTCGATCAGGACGGGGGCGCGCTTGATCCGCTTGTCCTCCATCAGGTCGGCGATCTCGGCGATCTCCGTGTCGGGCGAGACGGCCTGGACCGGGCGCGACATGACGTCGCGTGCGCAGCGCCCATGGGTCTTCAGGAAGTCGGCGGCCTGCACGTTGCGGCCCACCAGCATCTCCAACCAGCGGGCGCGCGGGCGGTCGGTCCCCGTCTCCACCCGGCGCAAGAGGTCCCCCTCGCTGATGATGCCGACCGCGCGGCCGTCCTGGTCCACCACCGGCAAGCCGCTGATCCGATGGGTCAAAAGCAGTTCGGCGATGTCCGGCACGGGGGTGTCCAGCGCCACCGTGATGACCGGCGATGTCATGACGTCCTTCGCTTGCATCTCGACGTTCCTCCCTGAACTGGCGGTGCGGAGCCTGTGTCCGGCTCCTGCTGCGTATCTGGTATACGAAGTGCTGTGTTTCTTGTCCCTTGCTCCTCAACGGACTTTGCGGCATCTCTGCTGCAACGCAGCATGAGTGTGGTCAGAGTCCGGAGTTCCCGATGTTGGAGAGTCTTGCCGTCGTGTTCGCCCTTGCCGGGTTGGCTGCCGTGGTGACGGAGATTTTGCGGAACGATCCGGGCCTCATCTCCGAGATCACCAGCGACGTGCGCGCCATGGCCCTGCCGAGCCGTTTCCGGGCGGTGCGGGGAAACCGCTGCCGCGAGCCCCGTCGCCCTTCTTCCTTCTGAGACATCAGGCCGGATCGGTTTCCACCACGGCGCGGCGGCGGTTGATGCTGCGGGCCATCAGGAAACCGGCGGTCATCACCCCCAGCGCCGCGACGAAGGGCGCCGTCCCGGTCAGCACCGGCAGGCTCTCCGTGACGTGGGAATGGATGCTCGGGTCGGTGAGGATAACCTCCGCCGCGATGTAGCCGAGCAGCCCGGCGCCGGCATAGACCAGGGCCGGCAGCCGTTCGATGGCCTTCAGGATCAGCGTGCTGCCGAAGACGATCAGCGGAATGCTGATGGCCAGCCCCAGGATCAGCAGGACCGTGTTGCCGTGCGAGGCGGCGGCGATGGCGATGACGTTGTCCAGGCTCATCACCGCGTCGGCGATCACGATGGTGCGGACCACCCCCCACAGTCCGGCGGAAGTGCCGTCATGCTCCGCCTGCGCCTCCTCCTCGGTGGGCAGCATCAGCTTGATGGCGATCCAGAACAGCAGCGCCCCGCCGATGATCTTCAGGTACGGGATGGCCAGCAGGTAGGCGATGATGACGGCGAACAGCACGCGCAGCACGATGGCCGCCCCGGTGCCGAGGAAAACGCCGATCTTCTGTTGCTTCGGCGGCAGCGAGCGACAGGCCAGTGCGATGACGAGCGCGTTGTCGCCGCTCAGCAGGATGTCGATCCAGATGATCTGGAGCAGAGCGATCATGAAATCGGACGTGTCCATCGTCCCGAACCCCCCGATGTGAGAAGAAATCCCCCCGCCGGTCGTCCCGTCCCGGAGGCCGGCGGGGGAGTGGGTGGAGCTGGTTCACCGGGATGATTTATTTGACCGGGATGACCTGGGTCCCACCATCCTGCCGGGCCTGGCGCTTGCGCAGCAGGGCGGAGATCACCGGCCAGAACAGCATGACCAGCGCCAGGGTGACGATGCTGCCGACCAGCGGGTTGGACCAGAAGATCGCCAGATCGCCCTGCGACACCAGCATGGCCTGCCGGAAGGAGCTTTCCGCCATGTCGCCCAGCACCAGGGCGAGCACCAGCGGGGCCAGCGGGTAGGACAGCTTCTTGAAGACGTAGCCGACGACGCCGAACACCAGCATCATGACGATGTCGAGGAAGGCGTTGTGCACGGTGTAGGCGCCGACCGCGCAGATCACCACGATGACCGGCGCGATGATGCTGAAGGGGATGCGCAGGATCGAGGCGAAGACCGGAACCGTGGTCAGCACGACGATCAGCCCGGCGATGTTGCCCAGATACATGCTCGCGATCAGGCCCCAAACGAACTCCTTCTGCTCGACGAACAGCAGCGGGCCGGGCTGGAGGCCCCAGATCAGCAGGCCGCCCAGCAGCACCGCCGCGGTGGGCGAACCGGGGATGCCCAGGGTCAGCATGGGCAGCAGCGCGCTGGTGCCGGCGGCGTGGGCCGCGGTTTCCGGGGCGACCACGCCCTCCACCTCGCCGTTGCCGAAATTCTGGCGGTTCTTGGAGAAGCGCTTGGCGAGGCCGTAGCTCATGAAGGAGGCGGGGGTGGCGCCGCCGGGCGTGATGCCCATCCAGCAGCCGACGATGGAGCCGCGGATGGCGGTCACCCAATAGCGGGGCAGGCTCTTCCAGGTCTCCCACACAACCTTGGCGTTGATTTTCGCGCTTTTGCCCTTGAAGGCCAGACCCTCCTCCATGGTCAGGAGGATCTCGCCGATGCCGAACAGGCCGATGACCGCGATCAGGAAGTCGAAGCCGCGCAGCAGTTCCACCGAGCCGAAGGTCATCCGCAGCTCGCCGGTCACGCTATCGAGCCCGACCGCGGCCAGCGCGAAGCCCAGCATCATGGCGCACAGCACCTTGAAGGGGGACTCGCTGCCCATGCCGACGAAACTGCAGAATGTCAGGAGTTGGACCGCGAAGAACTCCGCCGGGCCGAAGCGCAGGGCGAAGCCGGCGATCACCGGGGCCAGGAAGGTGATGAGCAGGACCGCCACGAACGCCCCGAAGAAGGACGAGGTGAAGGCCGCCGTCAGTGCCTCGCCCGCGTGGCCCTTCTGCGCCATGGGGTGGCCGTCGAAGGTGGTCGCCACCGACCAGGGTTCGCCCGGTATGTTGAACAGGACCGAGGTGATGGCCCCGCCGAACAACGCCCCCCAATAGATGCAGGAGAGCATGATGATGGCGGAGGTCGGCGACATGCTGAAGGTCAAAGGCAGCAGGATCGCCACCCCGTTCGCCCCGCCCAGCCCCGGCAGCACGCCGATCAGGACGCCCAGCGTGATGCCGATGAACATGTAGGCGATGTTCATGGGGTCGGCGAGCACGCCGAACCCGTGTATGAGTGACCCGAGCGCTTCCAAGTTTCCCTCCCTTTCCGGCACCCGCGCCCGTTCCGTTTGGAAGCGTCGCGTCTTGAGCGCGCAGGACGGGGTTCGTCCCCGCCGCATGGGCTGGTTCGTCGCGGATGCCTGCCGCTGCTTCGGTGTGCGCGGCCGTTCCCGCGGCCGCCCCGGCTTTAAAAAACTGAACTCGTCAGAACCCGAACATCGTTTCGACCGGCCCCTTGGGAAGCGGTACCAGGAACCAGATCTCGAACATCACGAAGAGGCCCGCAGGCACGAGGATGGAGACGGGCAGGATCGTCTTGAGCGGATACTTGCCCACCCAATGCATGAAGAAGGCGATGAACAGCACCGCCGACAGATAGATGCCCAGGAAGGCGGTCAGGGCCACGAAGACCGCGCTGGGGACCAGAACCTGGAGAACCAGGGCGAGCTGGTGCTTCTCGACGAAGGCTGTGCGTTCGCCGCTGTGGCGCCAGAGGTTGACGGCCAGCGTGGCCAGACTGCTGACCAGCATGATCAGGCCGACATAGAAGGGAAAGTAGCCGGCCTTCGGCCCGTCGGACCCCCAGCCGTTGCCGACGCGGATGCTGTCGGCCATCACCACGAGGGCGACGAGAGCGAACAGCCCGGCGACGACGATTTCCATGGTCCGGTTCGAGACGACCGGATCACTGTTCTGTGTTCCATGCTCCATGGCTCACTCCCGCAAAAACCCGAAAGGCAGGGGAGGGCGCCCGGGGCGCGATGCCCCGGGGGCCGCGCGTCGGACGAGAGGGGCTATTGTTTGGTGAAGCCCGCCTTGTCCATCAGGGTCTTGTGCTGGGTTTCCGCCGCGGTCAGCCAGGTCTTGAACTCGTCGCCGGTCTTGAAGCTGACGTTGAAGGCCCCCTTCGCCATGAAGTCCTTCCACTCCTCCGTCTCGCGGACCTTCTTGAAGAGGTCCACATAGTAGGCGATCTGGTCCGGCGTGACGCCCGGCCCCATGAAGATGCCGCGCAGCATGGTGTATTCCACGTCCAGCCCGGATTCCTTGCAGGTCGGGATGCTGTTCCACGACTTGCCGTCGGCCACCGGCTCCTTCAGCGGGATGCGCTCCTTGTCGAAGACGCAGAGAGGCCGCAGCGCCCCGGCCCGCCATTGCGACACCGCCTCGATCGGGTTGTTGACGCTGGCGTTGATGTGGTTGCCGACGAGCTGGGCCGCAACGTCGCCGCCGCCCTTGTAGGGAACGTAGGTGAAGGTGACGCCCGCCGACTGCTCGATGGCGGCGGTGATGATCTGGTCTTCCTGCTTGGAGCCGGTGCCGCCCATCTTGAAGCGGTTGGCGCCGCCCTCTTTGGCGGCCTCGACGAACTCCTTGGGCGATTTCTGCGCGGCCTCGCTGTTCACCCACAGGACGAAGTTGTCCAGGGCCAGCATCGCCACCGGCGTCATGTCCTTCCAGGAGAAGGGAACGCCGGTCGCCAAGGGCGTGGTGAACAGGTTGGACAGGGTGATGATGATCTTGTGCGGGTTGCGGTTCGACGATTTGACGTCGAGGAAGCCTTCCGCACCGGCGCCGCCCGACTTGTTGATGACGACGATGGGCTGACCCATCAGGTTGTTCTTCTGAATGATGCCCTGGATCATCCGCGCCATCTGGTCGGCGCCGCCACCGGTTCCCGCCGGGACGACGAATTCGACCGATTTGGTCGGCTCCCAGGCGGCCTGGGCCGCGGCCGGGATCAGCAGAAGGCCGAGCGCGCCGGCCAGGGCCGTTCCGCCGGCGAGCGTTCTTCTGTGGGGTCTTTTAAAAGCGAAGGAGTCAAAAGGGGTCTTCCGCGCGCAGCGCGGGCGCTGTACGTCCTTCATGCCTCATTCCTTCCCTTTTGGGTGGCCGGGCTTCCGTCGGCACGGCTCATCATTTTTGGATTGTCTGGCGAGACGGATTGTTTGTTATGCAAACTGTCCGTGTGGCGTATGGTATGTGGCATCCCAGCTTTCTTCAACAGGAATGTCACAAGACGACCGAGCCCAATCATTGGGTGCAGCGCAAGGATCCATCGAAAATCGGCAGCTAAATTCTTGTAGTTCGCTGCAATTTCAAGAATTTTACGAAAGAGTTACCCCGTTCGTGCTAGCGCTTAAATTCGAGGAACTACCTCTTTCGTTAGAAGAATTCCTGTGACGGATTTGGCGCGCTTCAAAAACTAATTATCCTAAAATCGAACCATTTAAGGCCACACGGTGCTGGCTAGGCTCCGGTCCTGTCGAAAACGATTGAGCACACAGCAAGCGGGACGGCGCGATCCGCGCACATTCCCGCCCACCGCCACAAACGTGGCGCTGTAAAAAGGAAAGAGTGAAAGACCATGGAACATATGGCCATTGAGCTTGATCATCAGAACCACGCCGACACGACCGGTTTTGTCGGTGATTCTGCTGCCGATCCGTTCCAGGCTGTTGTCGACAGCGTCACCCCGGTGACCGCCGACAGCGCCGCAACGCCGGACTCAATTCTCCATCTCCAGGCACTCCAGACCACCGCACAGCCTCTGGCGCTGGCCGACGCCACGGCCGCTGCCGCCTCCACCGCCAAAATCGTCGTGAACGCCTCCGGCACCACCGCGGGCGGCGTCTCGCCCCATTTCAAACTGCTGGTGGACGGCGCCGTTGTCGGCGAAGGCACCGCGGGCGGCGACGCCAAGGATTTCTCCTTCGACGCCAACGTGACCGCCGATCAGGCGCACAAGATTCAGATCCAGTACGACAACGACGGCGCCGCCGATGGGCAGGACCGCAATCTGACGGTCAACGCCATCTCCATCAACGGCCACAAGGTCGCCCCGACCGATCCGTCCGTCACCTATGACAAGGGCGCGCTCGACGGCAAGGACGTCGTCCCGGGTCAGGCCAACATGTGGTGGAATGGCACGCTGGCCGTCGCCGCGCCGAAGGAGTTCTTCGCGACGACCGCCGCCGCGGCCCCGGCCGCCCCCACGGCGCCGACCTCCGGCACGTCGGACTACCCGTCCACCCCGGCCTCGCAGATCTACTACGTCGACGCGACCAACGGCAGCGACAGCAACTCCGGCCATGATGCGAACCAGGCCTGGAAGTCGCTGGACAAGGTGAACTCTACCAACTTCGCCCCCGGCTCGCTGGTCCTGTTCGAGCGCGGCGAGACCTGGCACGACAGCCTGCTGGCCTCCACCTCCGGCACCTCCGACAAGCCGATCATCTACGGCGCCTACGGCACCGGCGCCAACCCGGTGATCGAGGCGGCCAGCGGCTCCAGCTACGCCGTCAGCCTGAACAACAAGGACAACATCACCTTCGACAGCCTGACCATGAAGGGTTCGGGCGACGCCGGCCTGCTGCTCAACGGCGGCGCCGACAACGTGAAGGTCACCAACTCGCAGATCGTCGACAACCACGGTTCGGGCGTCGTCATCAGCGGCACCTCGCACGGGCTGCGGATCGATCACTCGACGATCGACGGCAACGGCGCCTACGGCATCGTGCATTATTCCGCCGACAACGCCGACCAGTACTTCACCAACAACACCATCAGCGACAACGGCTGGCGGACCGACGGTGTGTATTCGGGCTGGAACGGCCGCATCCTGAGCGGCGAAATCGCCGGCAACACGATCTTCAACAACGGCGCCGGCGGCGGCGACGGCCGCTCGCACGGGCTGTACCACGATCACAGCCAAGCCAACAGCACGCTGAAGATCCACGACAACACGATCTACGACAACCCGCGCGGCGCCGGCATCCTCGCCAAGTCGAGCACCGAGATCTACGACAACACGATCTACGGCAACTCGAACGTCGGCATCTCGGTCGGCCAGAACCAGGGCACCAGCGTCACCTACAAGATCTACGGCAACGAGATCTTCAACAACAATGGCGGCATCATGGAGCACCTGAAGGGCGCCGGGTCGATCTCGCTCGACGTGCACGACAACATCTTCAACAACAACAACGGCCGCTCGGCGGTGTCCATCGCCGACAGCATCAGCCAGAACGTCGTCAACAACACCATCTCCTCGGCCAACAAGGCCAGCCCGACCGCCTAAGGACGGGTTCTCTCTCCAAATTTTCGGCGACGACCGCGCCCGGCCATTCCTTGGCCGGGCGTCGGTGCGTTCGGATGCCGGCGATCACCAGTGCAGGAAGACGCCGACATCGCCCGGCATGCCGCCGGGATAGCTCAGAATCTAGGCGCGCAGCTTGTAGCCGGCTGGGCGCAGATACCGGTCGTAATTGTCGTAGACCTCCCGCGCGAAGCCCGTGAGGCTGTCCGGCCAGTCGGGTTCGAAATTGTTGATCGCCCGGCCGCCGTCGCTGCAGTAGCTGCTGGGAAAACGCACGATCTCGATTTCGGTCTCCCCGCGTTCCGCCGCCGTGCGCACGGCGCGGGTGAAGCGCTCCTTGGCGTCGGGGCGGATGTGCTGGTGCATGAAGGCGTCGTGAATCGCGGTCTGTTCCTCCTGCTGCTTCTTTGCGAGATCCTGCGCCTCCTTCAGGCGCGCCATCTCCTGCGCTTCGGTGATCGCGTGGAGTTCCCTGGGCGTGATGAGGCCGCTGCCATGCGGGGAATTCGGAGGGGTGGAGGGACCGTCTGCGGGCATGTCGCATGTCTCCCGGTTAAGGCCTTTGGCCTTGTCGGTTCGGAATGCGGTTCGTTTCAAGGACGTCCTGAACGCCGCATCGCGGCCCGCAAAATCCCGGCGGGACGCGCGTCACGCAGGGTGGCATGTGGAATGGCGGCGCGTCCACCTCCGGCGCACGGAAAAGCCGCCGCCGGAATCGGCGGCGGCTGAAGCGCCCGGGAATGATGAAACGGAGTGTTGGAGCAGGAACCCGAAGGCCGGCAGGTCGCCGTTACCCGAAGATCGCCAGCCCGATCACCGTCGCGGAGAAGGCCCCCACGCCCGAGGCCAGGGCGGCGATGATGGTAGGGGCGTGCGACTTAGCTGACTTCACCTTCAGCGCATCGTCGAAGCCGCGCAGCGTCGTGTCCATGCGGACGAGGAAGACCTCCAGCCCGGCCACCCGCTCCTGAAGGCTGTGCAGCGCGTCCGACAGGGCGGCCTGCTGCGCCGCGGCGGCACCGGCTCCGGCCTGCCCGGCAGCGATGCGCTCCTGCGTCTCGCGCAGCAGCCGGGCGATGCCCTGCTGGCCGGCGGCGATCTGCTGGTGGTCGCGGCGGGCGGCGTCCAGCCCGGCGCCGATGCGCACCAGATGCGGAGCGAGCGTGCGCTCCAGCAGCTTTTCCTCGGCGCTCGGCTGGGCGAAGGTGGCGATGGTGCCGGTGCTCGGGGCGACGACCACAGCGACGACGCGCGTGGGGTCGAGCCCGGCCGGAATTTCAAGGTCGGCCTCGAAGGCGTGATGCCCGTCGCCGAAGTTGCCGCCCACCAGATCCTCGCGCGGGCGGTCGGCCAGCGCGCGCCCCAGCACGACGCTGCGGCCGTCCGGCATCTCGGCGCGGAACTCCACCGTCAGGCGGTCGGTGGGGTACGAGCGGTCCCAGGCCCAGCCGTAGATCCGTCCGGCCTGGACGGCGTCCACCCGGCCTTCGATGACGGACGCCGCAGGCTCCGCCGCGACGGGGGTGGAGGACAGGGTGTCGGGCGTGGCGACGTCGGGCATGGCGGGCACTCGCGGAATGGTTGAATTCCCTCTCCCCTCTGGGGAGAGGGTTTAGGGTGAGGGGGTTGCGCCTGTGCTGGACGTGCCGCCAAGCACAACCCCCTCACCGGCCCTTCGGGCCACCCTCTCCCCAGAGGGGAGAGGGCTAAGACGGCAACCGCCGTCAGGCCGCCTTGCGCTGCGGGGTCTTGCGCGCGGTCGGGCTGGGCATGCGGTGCGGGATGTAGTTCTCGTCCAGGAACTCCCGCATGTCGCGGTAGCGCTGGTAGAAGGTGCGGTTGAACTTCTCAAACAGGCTCTGGTCCCAGTATTCCTCCAGGACGAAGGGCTTGTCGGAATAGACGTCGTAGCAGGGGATCGCGAAGGTCTCCGCGAACTCCGCCGTGCGGCTGTCGTAGCTGAAATAGACCGATGGCGTGCCGTTCGACAGCGCCATCAGGTTGCCGTGCAGGCGGTAGCCCAGCACGAGGTCCTTCGAGCGCACGATGTTCTCATAGTCGGCGACGACGTCCGAGTACCACAGGCGCGAGCGGTACAGCTCGTCCAGCTCCTCGTCGAAGTACCAGCTCTTCAGCCAGTTGTTGTTGTGCAGTTCATCCCAGGCCTCGGCCTTCTGCTCGTCGGTGCCCCAGAGCAGCTTCTTCTCCTCGACCTCGCCCTGCATCATCAGGACGGTGTCGAAGCGGCGGCTCATGTCCTTGACGAAGTCGCGGTGGCGGGTGAGGTAGGTCTTCACGTCCGGCGAATAGTGGCTGGACACCTCGCGGCGCATGGTGATGCCGACGTTGCGCACGCTGTCCAGGGCGGGCAGGTCGATGCGCAGCTCCGGATCGCGGTTGCGGAAGGCGGTCGGGCAGCCGACGATGCGCACGTTCTTGATGCCGAGGTCCCACAGCACTTCGGCGGTGTAGGTGCCGCGCACGCCCAGCGTCGTGGACTTGTCGGCGAACATCTGCCAAATGCGCTTGCTCTCATCCGACAGCGTCAGCTTGCCGGTGGCCGGGGCCTGGGCGCCGACGCCGAAGGCGATGACCGGGATGCGCAGCTTGGACAGCACCTGCTCGGTGCCCTCCGGCCAGGTCATGTGGTCGTGGATGTAGTTCGACCCGCGCAGGAACACGTAATCGTACTCGGCGTTGGCCCGATCCACCACCTCCTGCTTGAACTCGCGGATCTCGACGACGTCGAGACGGTCGAAGGTCAGCAGCTTCAGCGAGGAATCATAGACGAAGGCGTCGCCGATGTTGTGGTAATGATTGATGCTACGCTGAATGTTCTGGTAGCTGTACCACCGCACGCAGTCATGGTCATAGACTTCGCCGGAGGGAATCATGACTAGGATGTTAGCCAATTTAATTCTCCTGGGGTCGGGGTGGTGGAGGGTTGCAGGGTTCGGGTTTTATCTTGATGAATTCTAGCCACTTTGGGACGGATCAACCCGGATCATTATTCGGACCAGATCGCGATCCCTGGTTGGCTTGCAATTTTTCTGGGCAAGCCGGGTCAGGTAGAGCCAGGCGTTTCCATCCGTGTCCTCGAAATTCCGGCTTCTGGCGTCCGGATCGAGAATGGCCGGGTAGTAGAAGGTCTCGTCCACGGCGCAAGTCTTGTCGGTGAGCAGCGGTGCCGCCCAGGCGAGGCGGGGGGCGGACCAGCCGATCAGGTCGGCGGAGGTCGACACCCACACGCCGGACACCGGCTCCGCCCCTTTGCGCTCCGCGCGCCGTCCCGCCATCACCGCGACGTAGAGGCCGCTCGGCGCGTGGCGGACGAGGCTGGTGACGGTGAAGGGCAGGCGGTCGGGCGGCAGCGGCGCGCAGACCGACGTTTCAGGATCGGCCTCGCCCTCGGTGTAGGGATCGCGGAAGCGAACGGTGAAGTCCCGCCCGTCCCACGCCCGCCAGGAGGCCGGATCGGCGAGGTCGCGGGTGCGCATCAGGCAGACGCCGCGCTTCTGCGCGCCGATGGCCTCGGCGAAGGCCATCGCGTAGTACCAGCCGTCGCGCTCGACGATGTTGCTCGGTGCGAACAGCCCGGCCCGCTTCCCCAGGTCGCCGCGGAAGCGGTAGGGCACCCCGGCGACATAGCGCGCCGGTCCGAAGCTCTGCCCGCCGTCGTGCGAGACGGTGAGGGTCAGCGCGTTCCACCAACAGGCCATGTAGTCGCCGGTCGGGCAGAGGTCGCGGCGCTTGTGGCCGTGATACTCGTTGTGGACCAGCCCGTAGACGGTCGTACCGTCCAGCGTGTAGGGCGAGGTCAGCCAGCCCATGTCGTCGAACCGCGCAGGGTCGTCGCGCTTGGCCGACTGGAAGACAATGCGGCAGGCGTGATGCAGTTCGTTCAGCGACGGGCCGCTGAGGATGCGGGCGCGGGTGTGTGCGGCGAGCAGCCGGACGCTGCCGTCCGCCGCCTTCCAAGCTCGCGCCGGGGCGTCCGGCACGTCCCAGTCCTCGCAGGCCTGGGTGCGGTGGTCGTAGACGGTCTCCAGCGCGGCACCCGCGGGGACGCTGACGCGGAGGTCCGCGGCGTGCGAGGGGGTGGCGAGGAGGAAGGTGCAGGCGATCAGGGCCAGGGTGCATTGCCCCCTCCCTAACCCTCCCCCGCCTTTGGCGGTGGAGGGAACTGCCGCCGCTCTGCCCCTGCTCCCTCTCCCGCGCAGCGGGGGAGGGTTGGGGAGGGGGCCACGGTTGTCCTGCACGAACATCCCCATCACGGCTTCTGCGCCACCGCCCGCTCCGGCATCGACACCGCGCCACCACCCGCGTTCGCGATCAGCGCGTCAAACACGTCGGCGTGGCGGCGGGCGCATTCCGCGCGGTCGATGGGGCGGCGGATGCGCATGCGCAGGCGGTCCCACAGGTCCGGCGTGGTCAGCGCCTCGGTCAGGCGGTCCACCAGATCCTCGACGCTGGCGTTGCGGAAATGCAGGCCGTCCACACCGTGGGTGACTTTCTCGCCCATGCCGCCGATGTTGCTGGAGATGATCGGGCGGCCGTGCAGGAAGGCCTCCTGGATCACCACCGGGGAGTTCTCCCACCAGATGGACGGCATCACCACCCAGTCCACGTCCTTCATCAGGCCGGGCAGTTCGGCGGAGCGGTAGCTGCCGTAGAAGCGCACGCGGTCGCCGGCACGCTCCACAGCCTCGTTGAACTTCTTCTGGTAGGCTTCGGGCTGGCGCTCCAAGTTGCCGCCGAAGATCATCAGCGCGCCGTCCTCGCCCCACGCCTTTTCGGAGACGCGGCCGATCGCCTCAACCAGCACATGGGCGCCCTTGAACTCGGTCAACTGGCCGAAGAAGGCGAAGCGGTTGCGCTTGCCGCCGCGGGCCAGCGGCCGGGGCGGGGCGATGCCCTCGACGGTCAGGCCGTTCTCGATCATGCGGAACTTCTCGCGGGGCAGGCCCCAGTCGACGTAGCGGTCGATCAGGAAGTTCGACGGGCTGACGTAGAAGTCCGCCTGCTCCAGGAAGGTCTTCAGGAACAGCTCGCGCTTGAAGAACTGGGCCTCGCCGATGTGCGGGAAGCAGCCGGCGCAGTCGGCCGGGCTGGCGCGGTAGCACAGCGTGTTGCGGCTGGTCTTCACCATCTGGCCATGGTGGTGGCAGATGGACAGATACTCGTGGAAGGTCACCACGATCGGCACGCGCGGCAGCGCCTGCCGGATCGCCTGGATCGTCTCGATGCCAAGACCCAGGAAATGATGGAAGTTCACCACGTCCGGCTGGAGGTCGCGGACGTAGCGGACGAAGTCCTTCTCCAGCCCCGGCAGGTTGCGATTCGACAGCCGGAAATGGTCGTAGTCGTTGGCGTAGTAGAGAACCTCCCGCTCCTTCTGGCGCAGCGCCATCAGGGCGGAGCTGCCGTGCGGCGTGACCGGCGGGGAGGTGCGGGCCAGATAATGGCTCTCCCAGCCGGGCAGGTCGTGCAGCCCCTGGTGCAGGTTGTAGGAGGCCACCTCCGCGCCGCCCAGCGAGAAGGCGGGATGGCCGTGGCTGATGATCAGGACGCGCTTGTTGCTCATGGTCGGGCCGATCTCGAATAGGGCTTGCGGGACGTGCGGGCTCAGGCGGCGGCGCGGGCGGACCAGATGTCCTCGAAGCTCCAGCGGTCCACCATGGCGCCGGCGCGGCGCCAGCGGTCGGCGTGCGCGTCGCGCGGCTGCTCGTCCAACGCCACCAGAGTGACGCGGGGCAGCCAGACGCAGGCCCCGCCCAGCGCGCGCAGGCGCAGACAGAGGTCCAGCCCCTTGTGGTCGGCCCCCATGTAGGAGCCCATGGTCGCCAACGCCCGGACCAGCGCGTCCTTGGGCAGCAGCGCGCATTCCGGCGCGGCGGCGTCCACCGTCGCCGCGTCCTGCTCCTTCAGCCAGTCGCGCGGGTAGCCGGCGAAGCGGCGCTCGAAGGTCTTGGCGCCGTCCGAACCCTCGACCGCCATGATGCCGGCGAAGCGGATCGAATGGTCCTCGTAGAGCAGCGTCGGGCTGACCATCACCGGCCCGCCAGACTTGCGCGACACCCGCTCCAGCGCCGCCAGCCAGCCCTTTTCGGTCGGCAGGACGGAGGGGGAGAGCGTCAGCACCCGCTCGCCGCGGGCGTGGGGCAGGGCGGCGGCCATCGCCTCGAAGGCGTCGGTGGCGTCGGGAGCGGCGACGAAGGTGACGGCCATGCGATAGAAGGCGGCGGCCTGACGGACCGCACCGCCCAGCCGCTCGTGCGTGCCGGCGGCGGCGACCACCAGCAGTTCGGTCTCGGCGAAGTCCGGATCGATGGCGAGGCGGGCGATGTTGAGGTCCACGTCCTCCCGCCCGTCGGTCACCGGCAGGATCACCGAGACGCGCGGCGCCTTGACCGGACGGCCCATCGGGTGCACGCCCGCCGACGGTGCGGCACCGGAGCGGGCGCGGGCGGTGCGCAGCATCGGCCCGACATGGCGGGCGATCAGCGTGTCGATGGACGGGCTGTCGAGATTGACCAACGACAGCATGCGGCGCAACGCTTCCGGAGCCGGGGGCAGGCAGCTCAGCGGCAGGAAGGCGAAACGGTCGTCGGCCAGTTCCAGTTCCAGATGGAACTCGGCGCCCGGGGGCAGGCCCGACGGCTCGGCGGCGAAAGCGGTGAAGCCGTGCTGGTCCTGGCCGGGGATCATGCGCCCGGCGAACAGACCGTCATGCTGGAAGGCTTCCGTCACGTCGCGGCGGGCCAGCCGCGACCAGCCCTCGTCGAGCCGGACGGCGACGCCGGGCCCCTTCAGCGTGACGGCGCGGACCTGCCGCGTCGGGTCGAGCAGCCAGCCGGCGACGAACAGCCCGGCCCCCGGCACGCGCAGCGCCATGTCCAGCCCGGTCCGCACCGGGATGTCGAGCCGCGACACCGTTTCCGCACCGTCGTAGCGCGACGCGGCGATGCGCGTCATCCGCTGGCGCGTTTCGGCGTCCTGGATGTTGCCCAGCATGTCGCGCACATGGGCGGAGGCCACGCCGTCGGGCAGGATGGTGCGGTGCTCGAAGATCTCCAGATGGCGCCAGCCCTCGGCGGCGCGGTAGTGGATGCGGCGGATGGCGGTGGGAAGCGGGGTCTGGTCGGTCAGAACCGCCATCACGCCCGACGCCTCCGGCGGCAGGTCCGGGCGGGCGAAGGCCCCGGCGGTGGCGCGGTAGGCGGCGGTCTCCTCGGCCTCGATCAGGATCTTCTGGGCGCCGTTGCGGAAGCTGCGCGCCCAGCCCTGGAGCATCAGGCTGCCGTCGCGGAAGCGACCGAACACCTCGGCGAAGCCGTCCGGCTGCGACACCTCTTGGGCGAGGCCCGAGAGCAGGCGCCCGATGCGGTCGGAGTCACTGTCCGAAGACGCGGCGAGTTGGATCGTGAAATCCAGCGCCACGGCCAGCGCGCCGGGCTGGAAGCCCTTCAGCGCCGAGACGAGGTGCGACGGGTTGGTGCGGACGTTGGACAGGCGCGGCAGGACGAGGCGTTCCCCCTTCTCGTCCGCCAGCTCGACGCGCGACGGGCGCATCTGCGCCAGCCCCGGCACGCGGATGCCGCCGAGGAACCAGCGCTCGCCCTCCGCGTCGGCCCAGGAGCGTCCGGCGTAGCGGCCCTCCACCGACCCGTCGAGATGCACGGCGCCCTGCGCGGGCAGCGCCCGGTCGATGGCGCCGAACAGGACGAGCGTGTCGTCGTCAAGAAGAATGGCCGCCGTGATGTCGGCCTTGGTGATCGGTTCCTTCATCCCGCGATGCTCCCCGCAATCGAGCCCTGCCCATGCGATCCCCCCGGACCATTCATTATGTCGTCATAGAGAATGACGTGTTTTTCGGCGGACTCCTCCGTCGTCGGGACCGCCGGCATGTTGGAGACGAGCCGGTCCCAAAGCCCCGGTTCGGTCATGGCGCGCGTCATCACGCGGGCTAGATCCGCGGCGTCCCCCGCCCGGAAATGCAGCCCGTCCACCCCGTCGGTCACCGATTCCGCCATGCCGCCGATGCCGCTGCAGATGACCGGGCGGCGGTGCTGGAAGGCTTCGCGGATGACCAGCGGAGCGTTCTCCCACCAGATCGACGGCATCACCACCCAATCGGCGGCGGCCATCAGCTCGGGCATCTCCTCGCGCCGGTAGGGGCCATGGCGGACGGCGGTGCCGCGGGCGCCCTTGAAGCCCTGCTCGACCTTGTCCTTGAAGGCGTCGGTCTGGAACGGCGCGCCGCCATGGACGGCCAGCGTCAGATCCTGCCCCTGCTTCTCCAGCCGGGCGGCGGCGTCCAGCGCGACGGTGATCCCCTTGAAGGGGTTCAGGTTGCCGAAATAGGCGAAGGCGTTGCGCGGTGCGCCCGCGGGCAGCGGCCGGTGCGGCGCCGGACGGACCGCCGGGCGCCCGTTCTCCATGACGGAGATGCTGTCCGGGTCGATGCCCCAGGCGATGTAGCGGTCGCGCAGGAAGGCGCTGGGCGCCAGGAAATGGTCGACCAGCCCGAACATCGCCTTGATGTGCTTCTCGCGCAGCACGAACTGGTCGGCCGGCCGGTCGGGGAAGCAGCGGTGGCAGGCGTCGGGCGAGGCCATGCGGCACAGCGCGTGGCCGTTGGTCGTCACCATCTGCCCGTCGTTGGCGCAGATCGGGTAGTAGTCGTGCAGCGTGTAGACGATGCGCGCCCGCGGGCAGACGCGGCGGATCAGGAACAGCATCTCCACGCCCAGCAGCAGCGTGTGGTGGATGTGCACGATGTCCGGCTGGAAGGCGCGCAGCAGGTTCGACAGGTCCGGCACGATGCCGTGCAGGTCGATCTGGCTCTGGAAGAAGTGATCGAAATGCCCGGCCCACAGCACCACCTCGTCGGCGCTGCGGCCCAGCGTCTGGAGGTTGGTGCCGGGCTTGCGGTCGCGGTGGACGCCGTTGGTGCAGGCGAGGAACAGGGCCTCCGCCCCTTTGGCCTTCAGGCTGCCGAACAGCTCGTGCGCGAAGATTTCCGTGCCGCCGGGATGCAGGCTGGGGTGGTTGTGGGCGACGACGAGGACGCGGGGCAGGCTCATCGCGCGCCCTCCTTTTCCAGAACCAGGAGATCCTGGAAATTCTCGGCGTTGCGCTGCCCGCTCCAGTGGCCGCGCAGGACCGGGCGCGCCGGACGCAGCCCCTGTTCCGCGAAGGTGTCCAGCAGGAAGGACTCGCCGTAGGCAACGGCGGCGTTCGGATTGGCCTCGTCGGCGATGAACTCCGGCCCGGCGGCCTCAAGGAAGGCCGGGCGGGCGGTCTTCTTCGCGATGCCGTCCCGCGCGCGGGCATCGACCAGGAACAGGCTGAGGAAGCAGCGCCCGCCCGGCTTCAGCACGCGGGCGATCTCCGCCGCGTAGCGCACCGTCTCCGCCGTCCGCAGATGGGTGATGACCGAGGTCAGGATCACGAAGTCGTGCCCGCCGTCCGGGAAGGGCAGGCGGGTCTGCGCCGCGTCCTCCGCCCCGTCGGGGTTGTAGAGGGCGTTCGCCACGTCGAGCGTCCGGAAGCGGAACTCCGGATAGGCCGGGGTGATCGTCTCGGTGCACCAGTGGATGCCGTCCTCGACGATGTCCACGCCGTCGTAGCTGGAGTCCAGATACTGGGTCAGCGGCACGGCCATGCGCCCGATGCCGCAGCCGATCTCCAGCACGCGGTGCTTCGGCTTCAGCCCGCCGACGCGCACGAAATGGCGCAGGAACTCCGCCCCGATGGCCCGGAAATCGCCGTCGCCGATGAACACGCGGTCCGGCGGCGGCACGGGCAGGAAGCGGTTGCGAGCGATCTGCGCGCACAGCCATTCCAGCCGCGGGTCGGTGTTGCGGCGCAGGACGGCGAGACGGCGCCCGGTGAGGATCTCGTTCATCAGGTCAGCTCCGGTTCCGGTTCGCACGCCCGAACAGGCGGGATTTGCCCGGAACGGCAACGGGAAGGGCGGTGGGAAGGGCGGTGGGAAGGGCGGTGTCCGTGGGGGCGCCCGCCGACAGGGGGCGCATCAGGCTGTCCTCCAGAGCGGGCGGCGGCGCCAACGCGCTCCAGTCGCGGGCGGCCAGTTCCTCCATCATCGCGGCCCAGCGGCGGGCGTGGAGCCAGCCGTTGTATTCGGAGGCGACACCGCGGGTGTAGCCCTGGTGCCGGCTGATCGAGCGGCGCTCCAGATGGTACAGCTCGACCGAGGGGACGTAGCGGATGTCCAGCCCGGCCTTGCGGATGCGCAGGCAGAGGTCGGAATCCTCATAGTCGCCGATGACGTAGTCCTCGCAGAAGCCGCCCACGGCGTCGAAGGTCTCGCGGGTCATCATCAGGCAGGCGCCGGTCACGCCGGGCACGCTGCGCTCGCGCCGGGCGGGCAGGAAGTCGCGCGGCAGACCCTTGAAGAAGTGATGGTTGTACCAGCGCCCGCGGACGTCGCGGTCGAAGTAGAGGCCGGCGTGCTGCAGGCTGTCGTCGTCGAACAACAGCTTCGGCCCGACCGCCCCAATCCCCAGCGCGCGCTCCAGCGCGGCGAGCAGAACAGGCAGCCAGCCGGGCTGGTCGGGGATCACGTCGGAATTCAGGAACAGCAGGGTCCGCCCGGTGGAGGCCGCGACCCCGGCGTTGTTGGCCGCCGAGTAGCCGTAGTTGGCCGGCTGCACCAGCACCCGCATCGGCAGGCCGTAGAGCGCGTGGAAGCCGTGCAGCATGTGCACCAGCTCGTCGCGCTGCTCCGGGCTGTCGAGCACGAAGATCAGCTCGGCCCCGGCCATGCCGGGATCGGTGGCGAAGCTGGAGAGCTGGAAGCGCAGGAACTCCAGCGCCTTGTACAGCGGGATGACGACCGAGACGGCGGGCGTCTCCGGACCGCGCCCGAAGGTGACGGTTTCCGGCTCGCCGCGGCTGGCCATGTGGGCGGCGTGGAGCGGTGCCACGGCCGGGGCGATCACGGTTTCCAGAACCAGCGGGGTCGCGTGCTGCGGCGGCAGGCTGCCAAGCACCGCGGCGCGGGCGTCGGCGGGCGACAGCGGGCGCAGCGGCGGCACCAGCCGGATCGACCCGCCGGAGCCGAGGCGAAGCTCCGCATGGACCTGAAGCGCCGCGGCGGGCTCGGGCGCGCCGGGCAGGTAGGCGACGAATCCGCTGCGGTCGGTGGACGGGGCGGTGCCGAACAGCTTCGCCACGTCCTCGCGCGGGAAGCGGTGCTCCAGTATCTCCAGCCGGCGCTCGCCGCCGAAGGGCGTGTGCACGGTGAGGCCGCCGGACAGGCCGTGCGGGTCGTGCACCCAACCGGCCAGGAACAGCCCGCCGTCGCCGGTCGGAACGGCGAGGTCGAGGGCGGCGCCGATCGAGCGCTTCGCGTCGGCGACCTGCCGCTTGGGCAGCGGGGCGAGCACCTGAAGCTCGCGCACCGCCGCCGCGGCCGTAGCGTCCGACCGTCCGCGCCGGGCGAGCGCGTTCAGAATGTACTGGCGCAGCTCCAGCGGCGTGTCGCGGCGCGTGGACAGCCGCTCGGTCAGGCTGGGCAGGTTGGGCGCCACGGCCGAGAAGGCGCGGCAGGCCAGCCCGTTGCGGCCGAGCACCACCAGCAGGTTGCCCGGCGCGCACAGCGCCTTGTCCACCAGCAGCGACATGGCGGCGCGCCCGCGCCGGTCCAGCGCGGAGCCGATGCAGACCTCGAAGGGGGAGGGGCCGACGGCGCCCGCGGTGATGATGACTGCCCCCGTCACCTCGCCGAATCCCGACGACAGCGACCCGCCGCAGAGCAGAAGCTCGTCGGTCGCCAGGGCGCGGGCGACGAGCGGGGAGGGGGTGGGCGACAGCTCCAGCACCATGCGGCGGCAGACCGCGGCGAAGCCGGCGTCGCTGCGCAGCGCCGGGGTGGAGCGCGCGAAATCGAAGAGGAAACGCACCACGCGCAGCCGCGACGGCGCGTCGAGGCTGCCGAGCAGGAAGGCGGGGTCGGGATCGGGAACCTGCGGTTCGGCCAGGACCTCCGCGACGACGCGGCTCTGGGCCACGAAACGGACGGGCGCACCGGAGGTCCGGGGCGCCCGCAGGATCGACAGCACCCGCTGCCCACCCCAGCTCGTCCGCACGGACAAGGTGGTGTAGGGGGGCCGGACCTCCTCGCCGTCGAGGGTGGGAACGACGCGGCCGGAAGGCTCCGGTCCGTCGCTCTCCCACGAGGCGAGCACGAAGTCGTCGCCGAGCGCATGGAGCTGGGCGGACGCGATGGAGGCGGAGGCCGGCAGGACGGCGAGCACGGTCATGCGTTCCTTAGCCGGACCCATCGGCGGCGTGTGGAATACACGCCGCCGGTCCGGTCCCTGGGTGGGTTACGTCTTTAGTGAATGACGAAGAAGTCGTTCGGATTGTTGTGAACTTCGTCGGCCGAAACGCCCTTCAGCATGATGCTGTCGCCGTTGCCGAGATCGATGACGGCGTTGCCGCCCATGTCGGTGACGCGGGCCGCCAGATCGGAGGCGTCGTTGATGTC
Organism: Azospirillum sp. UENF 312511; assembly: GCF_058780635.1. Lineage (NCBI taxonomy): Bacteria > Pseudomonadati > Pseudomonadota > Alphaproteobacteria > Rhodospirillales > Azospirillaceae > Azospirillum > Azospirillum sp. UENF 312511. The sequence continues at coordinate 506,986 of NZ_JBSNCG010000005.1, forward strand.
CAGACCGTTGATGTTGCGCTCGATCTGCAGGACGTCCTCGCCGGCGCGGAAGTCGAGAACGACGTCCTGGCCGCCGCCGCCCGAGAAGACGAAGATGTCGTTCCCGGCGCCGCCGACGAGGATATCGTTGCCAGCACCGCCTTCCAGGATGTCGTTGCCCGCACCGCCATCCAGGTAGTCGTCGCCCTCACCACCCTTGAGGATGTCGTCGCCGGTGCCGCCCATCAGGATGTCGTTGCCCGCGCCGCCATCCAGGTAGTCGTTGTGGCCGCCGCCCATCAGGACGTCGTCGCCGTTCCCGCCGCGCAGAATGTCGGCGCCGTCGCCGCCGCTCAGGACATCGTCACCATTCCCGCCGTCGAGAATGTCGTTGCCGCGGCCACCGATCAGCACGTCGTCGCCGTTGCCGCCGGACAGGTAATCGTCGCCGTCCCCGCCATCCAGCGTGTCGTTGCCGTTGCCGCCATCGAGGACGTCGGCCCCGCTGCCGCCGCTCAGCAGATCGTCGCCGTTACCGCCGAACAGGGCGTCGCGGCCGTCGCCACCCAGGATGGTGTCGTGGCCGTTGCCACCCATCAGGATGTCGTCGCCCTTACCGCCGTCGATGAAGTCGTTGCCGTTGGTGCCGGTGATGACGTCGTCATAGTTGCCGCCAGGAAGGGTGGCCATGAATCATACTCCTTAACGATGGGATTCGGTGGGGTGGGGGATTTCCTACCCCGAAATGGCGAGGTACCACTAAGCCTTTACCCAAATACCGTTCGGCGTGGCTGTGACAAACATAAGGTCAAACCCAGGCAAATCTTGAGTTCATAGAGTCAAAACACAATAATCATCAACGTTCATTACGTCATTCCTGTCACCTTGGCTTCAAAGAACTTCGAAAATCTAAACATCTAATTTTGGACGCCGCGCCAGAGCGGTGGTTTTACGGGCTCCATCCAAGACGATGACTCATGGTTAATGGAAGATTTTGAATTGTTCGCCCATAATACTTTCAAAGTTTCCGGGAAGAGATTTTGTCGAATTTCGACGAAATGTCCTGAAATGGCCCGCGAGTCCTATGCGTTTGGCTTAGGATTATGCCGTTGATCATTGCCCATTGGTGGCGCCGCCCAATGCTGCAGCGCATTCAAAATCACGGCCTTTTCAAAATTTCGAGGGGTGGGCCAGGGATTTTAAAAGCTGGAATTTGAAAGCGGCGGCTGCGCCGTGGGGGCCGGCCAGGGCGGCGGGCATCCGGAAAACACGCCTGTGGACCGGCCCGCCGGGTGCTCCGGCGGGTCCGGAGCGCTCCGGCGGCCCGCCGCTGTCGGGCCAAAGGCCGCCGGATGGTCGTTACCGATGCCCTTGGGAGGGGCGAAAATTTTTGTCTTGCGTTGCTGCCCGGCGTCCGGGCCGGGTCAGATTTTTGGGCTGGTTCAGACTTTGCCCTCTTCCGCGGCGTCCAACGCGACCCGCGCCAACTGCATCAGCTTGTCGTCGACCGCCGCTTGGTCATAGCCGGGGCTGTCGGCCAGCGAATCGCGCAGACGCATGGCGATGAACTCGCCGGTGTGGTGTTTGTCGTAGAGGTGGACGTCGCCGATGGCGTCGGCGACGCGCTTCAGGGTGTTCCGGTCCCATTGGGTGGTCATGCTCGCACGCTCCCTTCCTGGCCTGTCGGCCCTCTGTCTTGCCTGCTGGGCAACGGGGGAGCGTGCGAAATGATCCGGTGCGGGGCCGCCGCGGTCAGTTCTCCCGGAAGGCGCGGTTCATGCCGTCGGTCAGCGGCGTCAGGAAATACTCGATGGCCTTGCGGGTGTGCCCGTGGATCATCACCTCGGTCGGCATGCCGGGGTGCAGGTCCACGTTGGGCAGGGCCTTCAGCGCCGCGGCGTCGAGGCTGATCCGGGCGAGGAAATAGGCCTGCCCGGTGCGCTCGTCCTCGAGCTGGTCGGCGGAGAGGGTCAGCACCTTCCCCTGGACCGGCGGCACCAGCCGCTGGCGGTAGCCGACCAGCCGCACCATGGAGCTGCCGCCCACGTCGATGTTCTGCACGTCCGCGGGGGCAACTCGGGCCTCGACGATCAGCCCGTCGTCCTGCGGAACGATGTCGAGGATGCCCTGGCCCGCCGGGATGACGCCGCCCGGCGTGTAGAAGCGCAGGTTGGTAACCCGGCCCGCCTGGGGGGCGACGAGTTCCTGGCGCTTCAGCACGTCGCCGGCGCTGCGCAGCCGCTCCGACAGGTCCGACACGGTGGCTTGGATGGTCTGAAGCTCGTTCCCGACCTCCGAGCGGCGGTTGTTGCCGAGGTTGATGATCTCCAGCTCCGCCGCGGCAATGCCCTGCTCGGCCTTCGACTTGTCGGCCTGGATCTCGCCCAGCCGGCCCTTGGTGTCGGCGACGTTGCGCTGAAGCTCCAGCATGCGCGGCTTGCGCTCGTAGCCCTTGGCGAGCAGCGTCTCGACGATCCGCAATTCGTCCTGGGTGTAGCGCAGCCGGTCGTTGGCGGCGACGCGCTGCGAATCGAGCGCCACCAGCTCGTCGCGGAGCTGGCCGATGCGCTTGCGCTGGATGGAGATCTGTCCCTCATAGGCGTCGCGCCGCGATTCGAACAGGCGCTGTTCGGCGGCGAGCGCCTCGGCGGCGACGGAGCTGGTCTTGGCGGCGGCCACCAGTTCATCGGCATAGACCGGAGCTTTCGCGTCGGTCTGCTCGGCACGCAGTCGGGCGAGACGGGCCAGCGAGGTCCAGTACTGCCCGTGAAGCTGGGCGACCACCGCGCCGCTCTGCGTGGTGTCGAGCCGCAGCAGGACCTGCCCGGCCGTGACCATGTCGCCGTCCTTGACCAGCAGTTCGCTGAGGATGCCGCCCTCCAGGTGGGAGACGGTCTTGCGGTGGCTTTCCACCATGATGGTGCCGGGCGCGATGGCCGCGCTGTCCAGGCTGGCGGTGAAGGCCCAGCCGAAGAAGCCGCCGAAGCCGATGGCGACGGCCAGCGCACCCGCCAGCGCGGTGCCGCGCAGCGTCGGTTCGTGCGGCGTCACGTCGATGACCGGCGACCAGGCGGCGGTGTGGGGGGATGGCGCGTTCGCGGGCTGGGAAAGCGTCGTGTCGGTCATGCGGATTCTCCCGTCCGGACCAGCCGGGCCACCTTCACGGCGCCGCCGGGCTGGACCATCTTCAGCACGTCGGTGCGTTCGCCGAAATGCTCGACCATGCCGTCCTTGAGGACGAGCAGCTTGTCGGCGACCGACACGATGGAGGGGCGGTGCGCGACCATCACAATGGTGGCGCCGTCGCGTCGCGCGTGGTTGATCGCGGTCAGCAGCGCCTGCTCGCCCTCGTGGTCGAGGTTGGAGTTCGGCTCGTCCAGCACGATCAGGCGCGGCTTGCCGAACAGCGCGCGGGCCAGCGCGATGCGCTGCCGCTGCCCGCCGGACAGGGCGAAGGCATTCTCGCCGACCGGCGTGTCGTAGCCGAAGGGCAGGCGGCCGATCATGTCGTGGACGCCGGCCAGCCGGGCGGCGCGCACGATCTCCGCCGGGTCGGCCTGGGCCATGCGGGCGATGTTCTCGCCGATGGTGCCGTCGAGCAGGGCGACCGACTGCGGCACATAGCCGACATACTGACCGAAGCTCTCGCGCTCCCACAGGAAGGTGCTGGTGCCGTCGAGGTAGATGCCGCCGGCGGTGGGCTCCCAGATGCCGACGAGCAGGCGGGCGAGGGTCGACTTGCCGGCCCCCGACGGGCCGATGATCCCCAGCACCTCCCCTGGCTCCAGCGCGAAGGAAACGCCGCGCAGCACGGGGCGCTGCAGGCCCTTCGGCACATGGCTGACGCGGTCGACGGTCAGGCGTCCGTCGGGGCGGGGCAGCGGCATGGTGCTGCGCCGCGCGCCCTCGCCGTTCAGAAGCTCGCGGATGCGCTTGTGGGCGGTCTGGGCGACGATCCACTGCCGCCAGTTCTCCACCAGATGCTCGAAGGGCTGGAGCAGGCGGGCCATGATGATGCCGGTGGCGATCATGCTGCCCGGCGAGGCCTCGTTCCGGATGACCAGCGCCGCGCCCGCGGAGATGGTGGCGATCTGCAGGATCAGCCGGAGCGAGCGGGAGGCCGAGGCCATGCCGCGCGACAGCACAACGCCGCGGTCGATCAGCGAGGCGGAGCCGATCTGCGCCATCTGCCAGCGCCGGGCCAGCGGCGGCAGCATGCCCATGGCCTCGATGGCCTCGGCGTGGCGGACGGTGCTGGCCACGTCGGCGAAGACCTTGGCCGACGCCTCGTTCGCCTCGGCGATGGGGCGGCGGGTCAGCGCGTCGGTGAGCGCGTTCATGGTCAGCAGCAGCAGCGCCGACCCCACCGCGATCCAGCCGTAGATCGGGTGCAGGATGAACAGGATGACCAGGAAGATCGGCGTCCACAGCAGGTCCAGCGGCACCACCACGGCGTTGCTGGTCATGAAGTTCCGCAGGTCGTTCAGGTCGCGCATCGTCTGGCCGGCGTTGCGCGTCCCGCCACCCAGCGCGTCCACGATGGATGCCTGCAGCGCCGGCACGTTGAAGCGGTGAGCGATCACCGCCCCGCAGACCAGGAAGGCGCGCGCCCGGATGAAGTCCAGCACGCCATACAGCACCAGCCCGCCCACGGAGATCACCGCGAGCATGGTCAACGTCTCCAGGCTGCGGCTGCTCATCACGCGGTCGTAAACCTGCATCGTGTAGAGCGGCACCACCAGCATCAGGATGTTGACGAAGAAGGTGAGGGCGCCGGCCAGCAGCAGGCCGCGCCCGATCTTCCGGTAGGCTTGGGTCAGCAGGGTCCGATCCATACCGCTCATGCCGATTCCTTTTCTTGCGTCCTGCGTTCCGGCCGCGTTCCGGAGTCCCGCGTTCTCAGGTTTTGGGGCGGGCCATGAAGCCGGTCATGCAAAGGGTTTCATGGTTAACGAAATGTTGAGATGCGGCCGCGTCGCATGAACTCCTTTTGAGACGAAGTCCGGACAAAGGCCGCCCATTGCGGGAAGACTGGTCCCGCGCCATTTCCGCTTACGTCCGACGCTGCGTTGCGGCGTGTGACAACTTTGAGCCCTTACCCCGTCCGACACTGATCGAAAGAGGTATTTGCAGCGCTGTAAAATGTTGTTCCAAAACATTTTTCCGATGACGCCCCGCGCCTTTCCCGGCGCCCATGTCTCTTTTTCGTCAACTGGCCTTCCGTCTGAATTGGCGGCATGGTGCATCGCGGAACTCTTGCACTTGCCACCGGGGGATGTACGATCCTTTGATGCCGGCGGGTGCCTGGACTGACGAATATTTCTCAAATCCAAGGAATATTTAGGATGAACACGCCCCAGACCGTACTCGTGACCGGCGGTGCCGGCTATGTCGGCAGTCACTGTGTGGCCGAACTGCTCGACCGCGGCTTCCGGGTCGTCGTGCTCGACAACCTGCGCCAGGGCCACCGCGCCGCCGTGCCGTCCGACGCCGCCTTCGTGGAGGCCGACCTTGCCGACATGGACGCGCTGACCCGCGTCTTCGCCGAATGGCGCTTCGACGCGGTGTTCCATTTCGCCGCCCTGTCGCTGGTCGGTGAATCGATGCGCGACCCGCACCTCTATCTGCACGGCAACACCGTCAACTCGCTGAACCTGATCCGCGCGGCGACCACGGCGGGCGTGCGCAAGATGGTCTTCTCCTCGACCGCCAACCTGTTCGGCACGCCGGAGCGCCAGCCGATCGATGAGGAGACCACCATCGACCCCGGCAGCCCCTACGGCGAATCCAAGTTCTTCATCGAGCGCGCCTTGCACTGGGCGGACCGCTGCCACGGCCTGCGCTCCGCCTGCCTGCGCTACTTCAACGCCGCCGGGGCGCACCCGAACGGGATCATCGGCGAGGATCATGACCCGGAAACCCACCTCATCCCGCTGGTGCTCGACGCGGCCAGCGGCCGGCGCTCGCACATCGAGATTTTCGGCGACGACTACCCGACCGCGGACGGCACTTGCGTGCGCGACTACATCCACGTCTGCGACCTCGCCGACGCGCATCTGCGGGTGCTGCCGGCACTGGAGACGCGCAGCGTCCGCTTCAACCTGGGCAACGGCAAGGGCTACAGCGTCCGCGAGGTGATCGAGGCGACGGAGCGCGTCACCGGCCTGACGGTCCCGGTGAAGGTCGGGCCGCGCCGCGCCGGCGATCCGGCGGTGCTGATCGCCTCGTCGGAGCGCATCCGGGGCGAGTTGGGCTGGTCGCCGCGCTTCCCCGATCTGGACAGCATCATCGGCAGCGCGTGGGAATGGCGCCGCCGCCATCCGGGCGGCTACCGCGGCCCGGCCGTGGCACAGGCCGCCGAGTGACGGAGAGACGAGGGATGAACACGCAGCGCCGGGCGGGTGCCGAATCCAAGCCGGCCGAAGCCAAACCGGCCCAAGACAAGCCCGATGCCATCGACGCGGCGGAACTGGCCGAGTATCACGGGCTCGCCCGGCTGATCGAGCGGATGCACCGCCGGTTCCTGGACGTGGTGCGGGCCGGCCTGTTGCGGCAGGGGATCGACGACATCGGGCCGGTTCAGGCGCTGATGGTCATGCTGATCGGCGACGACGAGCCGTCGGTCCGCGACCTGATGGAGCGTGGCTATTATCTGGGATCCAACGCCTCCTACAGCCTGAAGATCCTGGTCGAGGCCGGCTACATCGACCGCGGCGCCAGCCAGCGCGACCGCCGCACGGCCCGCCTGCGCCTGACCGACAAGGGCCGGACGCTGCGCGACGAGCTGTTCACGCTGGAGCAGGTGCAGGCCACGGCGCTGGTGCGCAACGAGGCGGAGGCGGCCGACCTGAAGGCCGCCTACCGCACGCTGCGCCGGCTCGACCGCATCTGGGGCGACATGGTCCGCTACGCCGGCCAGGGACTGGATTGAACCGCCTTATGCACCTCTCATCCGCAGGCATCCGCACATGACCAATTCATCCCTGTCCATCCGCGATGTCGAGCGCCTGCTCGAATCCTCGTCGGCGGAGGCCCGCATCGACACGATGCAGAAGCTGGCCGGCGATCTGGAGAAAGGCGGGCTGACCGACGCCGAACGGTCGCTGGCGCTGGAGGTCATGCACTGCTTCGCCGCCGACGCCCAAGTGGCGGTGCGCGAGGCCGTGGCCTGGCAGATCCGCAACAACGCCATGCTGACCGCGGAGTTGGCCGAGCGGCTGGTGAAGGATGTGGCCCGCGTGGCCTTCCCGATCCTGCGCGACGCCGGAAGCCTCAGCGACGAGCTGCTGCTCGACGTGCTGGCCGACCCCGACGCCGGCAAGCACATGGCCGTCGCCAACCGCCACACCGTGTCGGCGCGGGTGGCCGGGGCCGTCGTCGAGACCGGCAACGTCGCGGTGGTGACGGCGCTGCTGCGCAACCCCGGCGCGGAGCTGGCGGAGCCGGCGCTGCATCGGGCCTTGGACCGCTTCGGCCGCGTGCGCATGGTCAGCGAGGCTGCGGCGACCCGCCCCGGCCTGCCGCTGGCCGTGGTGGAGCGGCTGATCGCCTTCGTGTCCGACGCGATGCGCGCCACGTTGGCCCACAGCCATGGCCTGTCCAAGGATCTGGTGGACCGGCTGGCCAACCGCGGGCGCGAGTCGGCGACGATGCGGCTGCTGCGCCCGGCGCTCCGCGGCGACGAGGATGTGGAGGCGGTGGCCCGCTGGCTGCACGCCAACGGGCGCTTCACCGCGGCGCTGCTGTTCCGCGTGCTGTGCGCGGGCGACGTCGCGCTGTTCGCGGCGGGACTGGGGGCGAAGGCCGGCATCCCGGCGGACAACGCCCGCAAGCTGGCCTGGGACGACGGTGCGCTGGGGCTGCGGGCGGTGCTGAAGAAGGCGTCGGTCGCGCCGGTGCTGGTGCCGCCTTTCCAGGTGGCGATCGCCACCGCCAAGCGCATGGGCTACGAGGGCAGCGACAACCGCCGCGACGATTTCCAGGCGGAGGTCATGGCCGACCTGTTCGCCGCCCTGACCCCGACGAACGAGTGGGTGGTGGACGAGCTGCTGTTGCAGCTGTTCGACGGCGCGTCGGACGAGGTGATCGACCGTGCGCTGGATCAGGCGGGTTTGCCCTTCGCGCCAGTGCGCGGAACGGGGACGTGAGGGTGAGGTTGTTGCGACGCTTGCCCCCTCCCTGACCCTCCCCCGCTGGGCGGGGGAGGGGACCAAACCTCCCTCTCCTGCGAAGCTCTCGCGCAAACCTTCGGTTTGCGCTGACGCAGCAGGCGGACCTTTGGTCCGCCGAGAGCGGGGGAGGGAAGGAGCCCGCGGCGAAGCCGTGGGAAGGGTGGGGGCAACGCGCCTACACTCCCTCCGGAACCAGCACCTTCCCGCAAATATCCCGCGCCTTCTCGAAGCGGTCCGGCGCGGCGGAGCGGGCCAGCAGCCCCTCCCCAAAGATGAACGAGTAGAACAGATACGCCCGCGCGAAGGCGTCGTCGGGGTCCAGCCCCAGGCCGGCGAACAGGTCCGACACGCAGCGCAGGCGTTCGCGGTCGACCTCCGCCACGATCTCGGACGCACGAGGATCGCGGCGCGCCCAGTCGCGCATCGCCAGTTCGATGGCGATGCCGCGCGGGTTGCTGCTGCCGCCATACAGCGACAGCACGTAGCGCAGCCCCTCGGCCGGCGTGCGGCCGTCCAGCCGGGTCTGCGCCTTGATCGCCTCGATGCGGCCGGTCTTCCAGCCCTCCAGCATCGCTTCCACCAGTTCCATCCGGTCGCGGAAGTGCCAGTAGAAGCTGCCCTTGGTCACCTTCAGCCGCTTGGCCAGAAGCTCGACCCGCACCTGCTCGACGCCGCCCTCCGCCAGGGCGGAGAAGGCGGCGGACAGCCAGGATTCGCGGTTCAGCGTCTTCGCTTCCATCGGCAACACTCCGGAGACCATACGGCAGCGTATCGATTCGCCGTTGGCCTGTCCACAACCCGCCGGGCGGAACGAGCGCCGAACCTTATACGGATTTGACCGGAGAGGGAAAGCCGGGCGCGCCTCAGCGCGCCTTTGCCGCGGTGAACAGGTCCTTGTGGGCGTCGCGCAGCAGGTTCTTCTGCACCTTGCCCATGGCGTTGCGCGGCAGCTCGTCCATGAAGAAGACGCGCTTGGGCACCTTGAAGTTGGCGAGCTGCTCCTTGCAAACGGCGATCACCGCGGCCTCGTCCGGGGTGGCGCTGCCGGGCTTGCGCAGCACGACGGCGGTCACCGCCTCGCCGAAGTCGGGGTGCGGCACGCCGACCACCGCTGATTCGACCACGCCGTCGATGCCGTCGATGACCGTCTCGACCTCCTTCGGGTAGACGTTGAAGCCACCGGAGATGATGAGGTCCTTGGCGCGTCCGACGATGTGGACGTACCCGCGCCCGTCCACCTTACCGACGTCGCCGGTGATGAAGAAGCCGTCCGGCTTGATCTCCTGCTTCGTCTTCTCGGGCATCCGCCAGTAGCCGGAGAAGACGTTCGGCCCGGCCACCTCGATGATGCCGATCTCGTCGGTGCCGAGGCTCGCGCCGGTCTCCGGGTCGACGACGCGCACGGAGACCTTGGGTAGCGGGAAGCCGACCGTGCCGGGGATGCGGTCGCCGTCCAGCGGGTTGGAGGTCAGCATGCCGGTCTCGGTCATGCCGTAGCGCTCCAGGATCGCGTGGCCGGTGCGGGCGGAGAACTCCTTGTGCGTGTCGGCGAGCAGCGGCGCCGAGCCGGAGACGAACAACCGCATGTGCGCCGTCGCCTCGCGCGTCAGGCCGGGGTGGGCGAGCAGGCGGGTGTAGAAGGTCGGCACGCCCATCATCACCGTGGCGCGCGGCAGCAGCCCCATCACCTGCTCGGCGTCGAACTTCGGCAGGAACAGCATGGAGGAGCCGTTCAGCAGCACGCAGTTGGTCGCCACGAACAGGCCGTGCGTGTGGAAGATCGGCAGGGCGTGCAGCAGCACGTCGTCCGGCTGGAAGCCCCAGTATTTGTGCAGGGTCAGCGCGTTGGAGCCGAGGTTGCGGTGGCTCATCATCGCGCCCTTCGACCGCCCGGTGGTGCCGGAGGTGTAGAGGATCGCGGCGAGATCGTCGGCCTCGGCCGGGACGGTCGCGAAGTCCGTGCCCTTGCCGGCGGCCTGCTCCGGCAGGGTGCCCTCGCCGTGTGTGCCGAGAGTCAGCAGATGGGCGACCTTGGCCTTGTCGGCGACCTCGCGCAGCGCGTCCGCGGATTCGGGGCGCGCGACGAAGACGTGCGGTTCCGCGTCGGTCAGGAAATACTCAACTTCCGCCTTCGTGTAGGCCGGGTTCAGCGGCAGGAAGACGCCGCCCGCCCGTACGGTGGCGAGGTAGAGGATGATGTTCTCGACCGACTTCTCCACCTGCACGGCGACCCGGTCGCCCTTCTTCAGGCCGAGGTCGGCGAGCAGGTTGGCGTAACGGCCGGTCAGGGCTTCGAGGTCACCGTAGGTGACGGTGCGTGCGTTGTCCGTGCCGGGCTCGGTCTCGGCGAAGGGGCGGCTGCGGTCCGCCGGAAAGCGGGAACGGAACAGCTCGAACAGATTGCCACCCACGTCGGACATCGTGATCCCCTCCATGCACACCGGTAATCCGGTGTGCATGGTTTAGCACAGGCGCATGCCGTCAGCCACAGCTTTGTATACGGAAGTCCGGTCTATTGTATTTCGTTTCCGCCCATGATGGACACGAACTCGGTGAAGATATCGATCTGGATAGTCACATGCCGCCGCATGGCGGCGTAGGCAGCCTCCGGGTCGCCGGCCAGGATCGCCTCCACCACGTCGTCATGCTCCGTGAAGCTGTCCTTGACGCGGTTGGGATGGTTGAGCTGATAGCGGCGATAGGGGGCCAGTCGGGCAAACAGCCCGCGCGCGATCTCCTGCAGCGGCTCGTTGTGGCTGCCCGCCTGGACCGCCTCGTGGAAGGAACGGTTGACCGCATAGTAAGCGTCCAGTTCCCGCGCCTCCATATGCGCTTTCGAGGTGTCGTGCAGGTGTTTCAGGGCCTGCTTCTCCTCCTCCGACATGCGGCGGGCGGCGAAGCGGGCGCACAGCCCCTCGATTTCCGACATTACCTCGAACATCTGCACCATGCGGTGCAGCTTCAGAGGGGCGACCACCGCGCCCTGGCGCGGCTGCTTCTCCACCAGCCCGGCGTGGACGAGCTGGAGAATCGCCTCGCGGATCGGTGTGCGGGAGATGTTGAAGCGCTGGGCGAGGCTTTCCTCGTCCAGCCGCGTTCCGGGGCGCAGCCGGCCGAGGAAAATATCCTCCTCGATGGCGAGCCTCACCTCGTCGGCGCGGGTGGCACCCTTGTCCATGGTCTTGCTGGCGGCAATCCGGTCGCTCATCCCGAGCGTGTCCCCTTCCTCGTCCGCGGCCTTCCGCCGCTCCTGTCTGTGTATACAAGAGATGGACAGCGCGTATCCAGCATGATAGTCCTTCCACCCAACAATGAGAACCGGAGATCCGTCCTGGGCTCCGGGCCACTGCGGTTCTGGGGAGGATGCGCATGGATTTTGCGCTTTCGGAGGAGCAGCAGGCGTTCCGCGACACGGCGCGCGACTTCGCGCAGCAGGAAATGGCGCCGAACGCCGCGCACTGGGATGAGAACAGCGTCTTTCCCGTCAACACCCTGCGACAGGCCGCGGCACTCGGCTTCGCCGGTATCTATGTGGGGGAGGAGTTCGGCGGCTCCGGCCTCGGGCGGCTCGACGCGGCGGTGATCTTCGAGGAACTGTCGGCGGCCTGCCCGTCCACGGCGGCCTACATCTCCATCCACAACATGGCCTCCTGGATGATCGACCGCTTCGGCAACGCGGAGCAGCGTGAGCGCTTCCTGCCCAAGCTGACGACCATGGAGCATTTCGCCAGCTATTGCCTGACCGAGCCGGGGGCGGGGTCCGACGCGGCCTCGCTGCGCACGCGGGCGGAGCGGGACGGCGACCATTACGTTCTGAACGGCTCGAAGGCCTTCATCTCCGGCGGCGGCACGTCGGACGTCTATGTCTGCATGGTCCGCACCGGCGAGCCCGGCCCCAAGGGCATCTCCTGCGTCGTCGTGGAGAAGGGCACGCCCGGCCTGTCCTTCGGCAAGCAGGAGCACAAGCTGGGCTGGAAGAGCCAGCCGACGTCGGCGGTCATTTTCGAGAACTGCCGCGTCCCCGTCGCCAACCGCATCGGCGAGGAGGGGGAGGGCTTCCGCATCGCCATGAAGGGGTTGGACGGCGGGCGCCTGAACATCGCCGCCTGCTCGGTCGGCGGGGCGCGCTTCTGCCTGGAGCAGGCCGTCGCCTACACCACGGAGCGCAAGCAGTTCGGCAAGCCGCTGAACGCCTTCCAGGCCCTGCAGTTCAAGTTGGCCGACATGGCGACGGAACTGGACGCCGCCCGACTGATGCTGCACCGCGCCGCCGCCAGCCTCGACGCCGGATCGCCGGAGGCGACCGCCCATTGCGCCATGGCCAAGCGCTTCGCCACCGACGCCGGATTCCAGGTGGTGAACGAGGCGCTGCAGCTTCATGGCGGGTATGGCTACATCAAGGAGTACCCGATCGAGCGGATTTTCCGTGACCTGCGGGTTCACCAAATTCTCGAAGGCACAAACGAAATCATGCGCGTCATCATCGCCCGCCATTTGACCGGCGGCTGATAGCGTCATTATAAAGCGAGGGGGAAACGCTATGGCGACGATCGCCTTTATCGGTCTGGGCAACATGGGTGCGCCGATGATGCGCAACCTGCTGAAGGCCGGCCACACCGTCCTGGCCTTCGACCTGTCGGAGGCCGCATGCACCGCCGCGCGCGACGCCGGCGCCACCGTCGCCACCGGCCCCGGCGCCGCGGCGGGGGAGGCCGAGGTGGTCGTGACCATGCTGCCCGCCGGCAAGCATGTGCGCGAGGTCTACACGGCACCCGACGGCATCATCGCCAAGGCCAAGCCGGGCAGCCTGTTCATCGACAGCTCCACCGTGGACGTGGACAGCGCCCGCTTCGTCGCTGCGGCGGCGGAGGCGGCGGGCCACGCCATGGTCGACGCGCCGGTGTCCGGCGGCGTCGGCGGGGCCGAAGCGGCGACGCTGACCTTCATGGTCGGCGGCAGCGACACCGCCTTCCGCCGCGCGGAACCGATCCTGTCGGCGATGGGCAAGGCCATCGTGCACACCGGCGGGCCGGGCAACGGTCAGGCGGCGAAGATCTGCAACAACATGATCCTCGGCATCTCGATGCTCGGCGTGTCGGAGGCCTTCGCGCTCGCCGAGAAGCTGGGTCTGGAGTCGCAGAAGCTGTTCGACGTGGCGTCGAAGTCGTCGGGCCAGTGCTGGTCGCTGACCAGCTATTGCCCGGTGCCGGGTCCGGTCCCGACCTCGCCGGCCAACCGCGACTACCAGCCGGGCTTCGCCGCGGCGCTGATGCTGAAGGACCTGAAGCTGGCGGTCGAGGCCGGGCAGAGCACCGGCAGCCCGCTGCCGCTGGGCGGCGAGGCGGCGCAGATGTACGCGCTGTTCTGCAACGCCGGCTTCGGCGGCAAGGACTTCTCCGGCATCGTCAATCTGCTGCGCGGGAAGCCGTAAGCAGGCGCATGGTCACCGTCTGACGGCCCAAACGGATCACAATGTTGCGGTTTGACGAGTAAGAACCGCTTTCTGCTGAGTTCCGAGAAGGCCGTCAGACAGAACCTGCACGGGTATCGACAAGACGCTGCGGGACAGAGGCTCCGCCAAGCGTTACGGAGCAACCGAAACCACGAACAACACATCCTGTCCTGAGCACTATTCGGCCAAAGCTCTCCTTGGCATGATTCCTGATCACAGACACCATTTTCCCGTGTATTTAGGCTAGCGATTCCACCGTCCCTCCCATACACTTCTGATGCCGGCTCAGGAGTGACACGGAATGCTTATACTTAGATTTGTACTGGCCCTTGCCACGGCCTTATCTCTTAACGCCTGCCAAACCATCGACGATCAAAATTCCGATCTGTTTTCCATGACTGAAGATATATTGAAGAACGGTGGAAGAGAAAGCGTTGCTTATAGAACCCTCAATATTTTCGCTTACGACGAAACAGAAAACGGGAGAAGGGCTCGCAACATAATCAACAAATATCCATCGTTTAAGAAAAATTATCCATCTTATTTGCGGGCCGATGTGTTTAACGCGGATACTTCCGCCAGGATGGTGGATTTGCACCGCATTGTCAGAGAGGCATCTCTGAAAGATCTGATAAGCCAAAAAGATGAGCAGAACATACTAGAAGAAATCGATCGATTGGCCGCCGAGGCAAATATAAATAATAAAATAGATTTTTATTACTCAGATGACATTCGTCTTTTTCCCTCACTGAACGCACCCGAAGCACAATCGATCATTTTCAGGCGGTCTGTGGGGAAGCTGGCCACGAGCAACTCTCCAGATAATGCCCTCATCAAGGGCGTATTTGAGAAGGCGCGCGCCAGCGGCGCCAAATCGCAGGATGCGGCTATGGTCTTGGCGGTTCTCCCGTCAATGAAGCTCACTGCAGAGGATCTTCGAAAGTATGTGGCTCCCGTTTTTCCTGAACAGGCAAAGAGATTACTGGAAGAACGCGCTGTAGAGGTCCGCTTGATTATTGAACCGGAAGACCGTCTGCTCTATGAAGATGTGGCGACAAAATTGCGGACAATCTCGCCAAATCTAATCCTCATCACCTCAGGTGGCGCGGCAGTGACGGTCACTGTCAAGAAACTTCAATGGGAGGAACGGCGTGAGCCCGAGAGGAATCAATCCATTGTTTACTCGCAAGGAGATGTGAGCCTGTTGGCGGCCTCACTGCTGATGCCCCGCAACGCCAGTTACCAGTACGACCTGACAACAGGTGGCATCGAACTGGCCTATGCCTTTGAAATCAAGGCAAACGGAAAGGGCATGCCGCCTTACGACCATCTTTTACGCAATAAAATTATACGCTCTTGGCGTTCCTGCTCGAACGCTCGCATTCAGAACGTTTTCGGTGGCATACAGCGTGCGGACTTCGTTGCCAACGATCATATGCGACGGACCTGCAATGGCGATCTTCCGGTCAGTGTCGACCGCCTGCGCGATAATGTATTGGACGAAGTCGCACGCTCCATTGAGACGATTCCAGCGATCGCGCGTATCGCGCCCTTGCATTAGGCGAACGTCGACTGCTGTCCGACGTCCGTCATGAAACTCGATAAATAATGGCTCTCCACCCGCCCAACCGCGGCATGATGTGATTGACCGTCAGACAGGAGCTGACCCCACTTCCCGCCGGGGCGAGGAAAGTAGGAAAGGCACATTTGGTCTCTCAATCCGCCTGCTGCATGACGATGGCGTCGGACGCCCGGCCGCGGAAGTGGATGTTGCCGTCACCGTCCAGGAACGCCCAGTCGCCGGTGAGGTAGTAGCGGCGGCCGTGGCGGAAACGGGCGGCGGTGCGTCCCGGGTCGTTGGCGTAGGCGTCGAACCAGAAGAGCGGCGAGGACTCCACGTCGATGGCGATCTCGCCCGCACCGCCGACCGGCGCCTCGCGGCCCTGCGGGTCGAGGATGACCACGCGGAAACCCGGCAGGGGCCGCCCCAGCGAGGAATCGGCAGTGCGGTCGGCGTGGCCGGGGTCGTAGCGGTTCATCATGAAAATGCCGGTCTCGCGCTGCCCGTACTGGTCGAGCAGGGGGACGCTGACCACCCGGTTCGCCCAGCCGATCAGCTCCGGCGGCAGCGGCTCGCCGACCACCGACAGGATGCGCAGCGCCAGCTTGTGCGGGCCGCCCTCCGGGTCGGCGCTGTGCCAGGCGCGGATCTGGGACGGCGCGCAGGTCAGGTTGGTGACGCCGAACTTCGTCAGCATGCGGTAGCCCTGCCGCACGTCGTAGGGGCCGTCGCAGAAGATCGTGGTGCGCCCGAGCAGCAGCGGCCCGACCAGCCCGTAATAGGCGCCGTAGGCCCAGCCGGGGTCGGCCATGTTCCAATAGATGTCGTCGTCGCGCAGGTCGAGGCCGATGCGCATGTACTGCTCGATCCCGGCCAGAGCCATGACGGGCAGCGAGACGCCGAGCGGCTTTGGCTCCGCTTCGGAGGTGTACATCAGCGCGAAGGCGTCGCGGTCGGCGTAGCGCGCAATGTCGGGCAAGGGGGCTGATTCGTGAAGGGCCGACCAGAAGGGCACCGCGTCGGCGCCGGGACCGAAGGCCTCGTCCCCCTCCACCATCACCACCGGGCGGCTGTTGTCGCGCGGAATCTTGCGGCGCAGGAAGCCGGTGGTGACGATCGCCCGCGCCTCGCTGTCGGCCAGCCGGTAGGCGACCGCGGCGGCGGAGTAGGTGGTAAAGAGCGGCATGTAGACCCCGCCGAGCCGCCAGATCGCCAGCGCGGCGATCAGCAGCTCCGCCCCCTTGGGCAGCAGCACCGCCACCCGGTCGCCGCGCCCAACGCCGAGGCCGCGCAGCACCGCGGCGAAGCGCGCCGAATCGCGTGCCAGCCGGGCGAAGCTCAGCTCCGTCGTCTGGCCGGCCACGCTCTCGTGCAGCAGGGCGGCGCGGGCGCCGTCGGCGCGGGCGTGGCGGTCGCACAGCAGATCGGCGAGCGGAATCGCGTCACCTTGATAGTCCGGCCGCAGGAAGGCGGTCGGCTGAACGGTGGCCGGACCGGGCGCTGCCGCGTCGCCTCCAGGGCGGTGGCGGGCGGCGGCGATGCGACCCAGCGAATCCAGTTCCGGCCCCAGATGGTAGCGACGGCTGCGCGGGTCCTGGTCGATGAAGCGCTCCCGCGCCAGCGCGGTCAGCAGCCGGTGCGCGGTCGCCTTGGACAGGGCGGTGTCGCTCATCAGGTCGGCCAGACGCGCGCCGTCGGCCCCATGGGAGGCGACGGCGCGCAGCAGGGCCAGCGCGCGCTCCAGGCTTTGCGTGCCGCCGGACGCTCCGGTGGGGGCGGTTTCGGTGTCGGAATCGGGCCGGGTCATGATGGGGTCCATATTATGGACCTTCGGGCCGGATGTCGCTCCAAAAAACATGCATACACGGAATGTCCGTGTTGAAAACGGTGCGCATCACAGGCTATAGTTCGGACGTTGCACAAAGGACGGTCCACAATATGGACCAGTTCGCCACTCAAACAGTCAGGCGAACGATAAAAAAGGCAGTTCCACAGCAACGGAGGAGGAAATGTCAGGCGCGCCCGTCGCATCGCCACGCGGTTACGCCCATCCGGCCGACGCCACCCGCGCGGCCTCCCCATCGGACACCATCTTCGAAGCCCGGGGCGTGTCCTTGCGCTTTGGCGGCGTGCAGGCGCTGACCGACGTCGGTTTCAGCATCCGCAAGGGGGAGCTGTTCTCCATCATCGGCCCGAACGGTGCGGGCAAGACCTCCATGGTCAACTGCATCTCCGGCCGCTACCGGCCCACCGACGGAAAGGTCTATTTCAAGGGCAAGGACATCACGGGCATGACGCCCAACCACCGCGCCTCGCTCGGCATCGGGCGCACCTTCCAGAATCTGGCGCTGTTCGGCCACATGACGGTGCTCGACAACATCATGGTCGGGCGCCACCACCTGCTGAAGAACAACTTCTTCACCGGATCGCTCTACTGGCTGACCGGCGCCCGCAAGGAGGAGCTGGCCCACCGCCGCGAGGTCGAGGAGATCATCGACTTCCTGGAAATCCAGCATGTCCGCAAGGCCACCGCCGGCACGCTCTCCTACGGCCTGCGCAAGCGGGTGGAGCTGGCCCGCGCCATCGCGCTGAAGCCTGACCTGATCCTCCTGGACGAGCCCATGGCGGGCATGAACCTGGAAGAGAAGGAGGACATGGCCCGCTACATCGTCGACCTGAACGAGGAGTTCGGCATGACGGTGGTGATGATCGAGCACGACATGGGCGTCGTGATGGACATCTCCCACCGCGTGATCGTCCTGGAGTTCGGCAAGAAGATCGCCGAGGGCACGCCCGAGGAGGTGCTGAACGACCCGCGCGTCAAGCGCGCCTATCTCGGCGAGGACGACGAGGAGGACGAGGCCGTGGCCCCGCCGCCCAAGCAGGAGGTCGCGTGATGTCCCTTCCTGATATCAAAACCCACGACACGCTGCCGAAGCTGCTGACCCTGCACGCCCGCGAGCATGGCGGCGACGTCGCCATGCGCGAAAAGGATTTCGGCATCTGGCGGGAGTTCACCTGGGCGGACATGCACGCCCGCGTGCGCGCCTTCACGCTCGGCCTCATCAAGCTCGGCGTGGAGCGCGGCCATGTGGTGGCGCTGCTGGGCGACAACCGGCCCGACTGGGTGATGGGGGAAATCTCCGCCCACGCCATGGGCGCCATGAGCCTGGGCATCTACCGCGACGCCATGGACGAGGAGGTTGCCTACCTCATCACCTACGCCGACGTCCACGTCATCTTCGCGGAGGACGAGGAGCAGGTCGACAAGCTGCTGAACCTCGGCGAGCGCCTGCCGACGCTGAAGCACATCATCTATTCCGACCCCCGCGGCATGCGCAAATACAGCGATCCGCGCCTGATGGAAGCGTCGGAGCTGGTCAAGCTGGGCAACGCGCTGCACGCCGAGAAACCGAACCTCTACGAGGAGCTGGTCGGCGCGACGCGCGGCGACGACGTGGCGGTGCTCTGCACCACCTCGGGCACCACCTCGAACCCGAAGCTGGCGATGCTGCCGGCCGGGCGGCTGATCCGCCACGTCGCCAGCTACCTGTCGGTGGACCCCAAGGGGCCGACCGACGAGTATGTCTCGGTGCTGCCGCTGTCTTGGATCATGGAGCAGATCTACGCCGTCGGCATGGGCATGGTGTCGCGGATGCGCGTGAACTTCGTCGAGGAAGCCGAGACGATGATGAACGACTTCCGCGAGATCGGGCCGAGCTTCGTGCTGTTCGCCCCCCGCCTGTGGGAGCAGATCGCCGCCGACGTGCGCGCCCGCATGATGGACGCCTCTCCCTTCAAGCAGAAGATGTACGACTACGGCATGAAGCTGGGGCTGGAGGCGCTCGCCAACGGCACGCGGTCCGCCGTCGCCGACCGTATTCTCTTCGCAGCGCTGCGAGACCGCCTGGGCTTCACCAACCTGAAGTCGGCGGCGACCGGCGGCGCGGCGCTCGGCCCCGACACCTTCAAGTTCTTCCAGGCGCTGGGCGTGCCTCTGCGCCAGATCTACGGCCAGACGGAGACGATGGGCGCCTACACGGTGCACCGCTCGGACGACGTGGACTTCGACACGGTGGGCGTGCCCTTCGACGACGGCGTCAAGGTCAAGGTGATCGAGCCCGACCAGAACGGCATCGGCGAGATCGTCGTCAGCCATCCCAACATGTTTGCCGGCTACTACCGCAACGAGGCCTCGACCACGGCGGACCTCCGCGACGGCTGGATGCACACGGGCGACGCCGGCTTCTTCGACAAGAAGGGCCATCTGGTCATCATCGACCGCATCAAGGACATCGCCACCACCAGCAACAACGACCGCTTCAGCCCGCAATACATCGAGAACAAACTGAAATTCAGCCCCTACGTCGCCGAGGCGGTGATCCTGGGCAACAAGCGGCCCTACCTGTCGGCGATCATCTGCATCCGCTTCCCCATCGTGTCGAAGTGGGCGGAGAAAAACCGCATCGCCTTCACCACCTATTCCGATCTGGCGTCCAAGCCGGAGATCTACGAGCTGCTGCGCCAGGAGGTGGAGCGGGTGAACGCGACGCTGCCGGAGTTCCAGCGGATCACCAAGTTCCTGCTGCTCTACAAGGAACTGGACGCCGACGACGGCGAGCTGACCCGCACCCGCAAGGTGCGGCGCGGCGTGATCGCCGAGAAGTACGGCGAGATCATCGACTCCATCTACGCGGGCCAGCCGGCCATCGACGTGGACACCACCATCACCTTCCAGGACGGCACCAAGCAGCGCATCCGCACCGTGCTGAAGGTGGTCGATCTGCTGCCCACGCCGGCCAAGAAGCCGGCGCAGGCCGCGGCGTGAGGGGGGCGGTGATGACGCGCGTTAAACTCCCTCTCCCCTCCGGGGAGAGGGTTGGGGTGAGGGGGTTCGGCATTTGCCGAACTTTCCGGTCCCTCCTGAACCCCCTCACCCTACCCCTCTCCCCAGAGGGGAGAGGGAACAAAGACGAGGCCACGCCATGACCTTGCTCTTCCAGCTTCTCGTCAACGGACTGATCGTCGGCGCGCTGTACGGCGTCGTGGCGATGTCCTTCGTGCTGATCTACAAGGCCAGCCGCATCGTGAACTTCGCCCAGGGCGAATTCCTGCTGATCGGCGCCTGGACCTGCTGGTGGCTGCTGACCTCCTGGCAGCTGCCCTTCTGGATCGGCTTCCCGATCACGCTGGCCTTCATGCTGGTCTTCGGCATCGTGCTTCAGGTCGTCGTGCTGCGGCCGATGATCGGGGAACCGATCATCTCCGTCATCATGGTCACCATCGGCCTGTCGATCTTCTTCCAGGCGCTGATGAAGTGGATGTTCGGCGTCTTCGCCAAGCCGTTCCCGACCATCTTCGCCAGCCCGACCGTGAACATCCTCGGGCTCGACGTGCAGACCGTCTACGTGATGAGCCTGGTCATCTCGCTGCTGATCATGGCGGGCTTCGGCTGGTTCTTCAAATACTCGCGGATGGGTCTGGCGATGCGTGCGACCGCCTTCGACCAGCAGGTGGCACAATCGCTGGGCATCTCCGTCCGCCACATGTTTGCGATGAGCTGGGCCATCTCCGCCATGGTGTCGGCGGTGGCCGGCGTCACGGTCGGCGTCGTCAACGGCGTGTCCTCGGCGCTCTCCTTCTTCGGCATCAAGGTCTTCCCGGCAGTCATCCTCGGCGGGCTGGACAGCGTGGCCGGAGCGGTGCTGGGCGGGCTGATCGTCGGCGTGTTGGAGAATCTCGCGCACTACCTGGACAGCCAGTGGCTGAACTGGGGCAACATGTACGAGATCGCCCCCTTCTACGTCCTGATCGTCATCCTGATGATCAAGCCCTACGGCCTCTTCGGCACCAAGGACATCGAGCGCGTGTAAGGAGCGGCCGCAACCATGGCGAACATCAGTCTCATCCCCAGCGGCGACTTCAAGACCCGGTACGCCGCCGACACGACCATCTTCCCGACCAAGACCAGCCGCAACTTCGCGATCCTGGGCGTGGCGCTGCTTCTGCTCTGCCCGGCCTTCATGGACCGCTACTGGCTGAACCTGTGCATCCAGATCGGCTATCTCGGCATCGCGGCGCTGGGGCTGAACATCCTGGTCGGCTTCACCGGCCAGATCTCCATCGGGCACGCCGCCTTCTTCGGCTTCGGCGCCTTCTCCTCGGCGTGGCTGTCGAACAGCTTCGGCATCCCGGTGGCGCTCGCCATCCCGCTGGCCGGCGTGATGACCACCGCGGTCGGCATGCTGTTCGGCATCCCGGCGGCGCGGCTGAAGGGCCTGTACCTCGCCATCGCCACCCTGGCGGCGCAGTACATCCTCCAGGACTTCTTCTCGCGCGCCGATTGGTTCACCGGCGGCACCGCCGGCACGATCGCGGAGCCGTTCAGCCTGTTCGGATACGCCTTCGACACCGACGAGAGCTTCTTCTACGTCGTGCTGGTCTATGTGGTCGTCATGTACATCCTGGCGACCAACCTGATGCGGTCGCGCGACGGGCGGGCGCTGGTGGCGGTGCGTGACCATTATCTCTCCGCCGAGATCATGGGCATCAACCTAACCAAGTACCGCACGATGTCCTTCGGCATCTCGTCCTTCTACGCCGGCATCGGCGGCGCGCTCTACGCCCACTATCTGCAGTTCGTGTCGGTGGAGGGCTTCACGATCCTCTTCTCGATCCAGTTCCTCGGCATGATCATCATCGGGGGCCTGGGCTCGATCATGGGGTCGCTGATGGGCACCGCCTTCATGGTGCTGCTGCCGGAGGTGATGCAGGCCATCACCACGGCGCTGTCCGGCACCGCCATTGACGCCGCGCTGAACCTGAGGGAGGCCATCGCCTTCCTGCGCGAAATGGCCATCGGTCTGGTCATCATCCTGTTCCTGGTCTTCGAACCGGACGGGCTGGCCCACCGCTGGAAGCAGATCAAAGCCTACTGGAAGCTCTACCCGTTCTCGCACTAGGGCCTTTCTCGCCCTGGCATGCCTCTCGCACATCGGCTTCTGAAAAACATAACGACTGGGAGAAAACGCACCATGACCATGAAGACCGTCCTGCTGGCGTCCGCCGCCGTCGTCCTGCTCGGCACCGGGGCCGCCAACGCCCAGAAGATCCCGGTCGGCCATCTCGCCGACCAGTCCGGCGCCACGTCGGACGTGGGCGTGCCCTTCGGCCAGGGCGTCGCCGACGCGCTCGCCTACATCAACAAGAACGGCGGCATCGCCGGCACGACGATGGACGTCGAGACGGTGGACTACGGCTATCAGGCGCCGCGCGCCATCAGCCAGTACAAGAAGTGGTCGTCGGGCAGCGGCAAGGTCGCGGCGATCCAGGGCTGGGGCACCGCCGACACCGAGGCGCTGACCGGCTTCGTCGGCAAGGACGAGATCCCCTATTATTCCGGTTCCTACTCGGGCCACCTGACCGACCCGACCGGCAACGGCCCGCACGGCTCCAAGCCGGCCCCCTACAACTTCTTCTACGGCCCGTCCTACTCCGACGGCCTGCGCGCCATGCTGATGTGGGCGGCCGAGGACTGGAAGAAGAAGGGCGGCTCGGGCAAGCCCAAGTACGTCCACATGGGCGCCAACCACCCCTACCCGAACGCCCCGAAGGAAGCCGGTGAGCAGCTCGCCAAGGAGCTGGGCTTCGACGTCCTGCCGGCGGTGCAGTTCGCCCTGACGCCGGGCGACTACACCGCCCAGTGCCTGACGCTGAAGCAGGCCGGCGCCAACTACGCCTATCTCGGCAACACGGCGGGCTCCAACATCTCCGTCCTGAAGGCCTGCCAGACGGTCGGCGCGCAGGTGCAGTTCATGGGCAACGTCTGGGGCATGGACGAGAACGCGGCCAAGGCCGCCGGCTCGGCCGCCAACGGCGTGATCTTCCCGGTGCGCACCGCGGCGATCTGGGGCGGCGACGCGCCGGGCATGAAGATCGTCAAGGAGATCTCCAAGGTCTCCGACGCCGCCGGCACCGCCTACCGTCCGGTGCACTACGTGTCGGGCATCTGCTCCGCCTTCTACATGAAGGAGGCGATGGACTGGGCGAAGCAGAACGGCGGCGTGACCGGCCCGAACATCCGCAAGGGCATGTACCAGAAGAAGGATTGGGTGCCGGCGGGCCTGGAGGGGGTCTGCGTGCCGTCGACCTGGACCGAGACCGACCACCGCGGCATGGACAAGGTCAACCTGTACCGCGCCAACGTGTCCGGCGACACCGGCGGCTCGGTGGACGATCTGGTGAAGGCCGGCACGATCAAGCTGGAGAAGATCGCCACCGTCGACGTCCCGCGCAAGCCGGAGTGGCTGGGCTGGTAAGCCGGACCGCCTCCGTCGTCGCCGTGAAAGGGCGGCGACGGGGGCACCCGTCCCGTCTCACTGCATCAGGTGCCGCATCATGAACGCCGCCACCGCGACCGCCGCGGTCAATCCCGCCAGCGCTCCGGCGCCGGTTCCCGGCACGGCCAAGGCGCCGCTGCTGTCCGTCAACAACATCGAGGTCGTCTACAACGACGTCATCCTGGTGCTCCGCGGCCTCAGCCTGGAGGTGCCGGAGGGAGAGATCGTCGCCCTGCTGGGCGCCAACGGCGCCGGCAAATCGACGACGCTCAAGGCCATCTCCGGGCTGCTGAAGACCGAGGACGGCGAGGTCACGCGCGGCGACATCTCCTTCGGGGGTGAGCGCATCAACGGCATCGACCCCGACCAGATCGTCCGGCGCGGCATCTTCCAGGTGATGGAGGGCCGCCGCATCATCGGCGACATGACCTGCCAGGAGAATCTGCGCCTCGGCGCCTTCACCCGCCGCGACGGCGGCGTGAAGGACGACATCGAGATGGTCTATCACTACTTTCCCCGCCTGAAGGAGCGCACCGGCCTTGCCGGGTACCTGTCGGGCGGTGAGCAGCAGATGCTGGCCATCGGGCGCGCGATGATGGCCCGGCCGAAGCTGATCCTGATGGACGAGCCGTCCATGGGCCTGTCGCCGCTGATGGTGAAGGAGGTCTTCAGCATCATCCGGCAGATCAACAAGGACCTGGGCGTCACCATCCTGCTGGTCGAGCAGAACGCCCGCATGGCGCTCCAGGCCGCGACGCGCGGCTACATCATGGAGAACGGCAAGGTCGTTCTCGACGGCACCGCCGAAGAGCTGCGCAACAACGAGGACGTGAAGGAATTCTACCTCGGCGGCGGCAACGAAGAGCGCAAGAGCTTCAAGAATCTCAAGAGCTTCAAGCGCCGGAAGCGCTGGATTTGAGTTATGCCCTCTCCCGTCCCGGGAGAGGGAAGGGGCCCACGAAGTGGGAAGGGCGAGGGTCTAGCAGGAAGAAAGGCGCCGACCGTTGGCGGCACCCTCACCCGGCCCTTCGGGCCACCCTCTCCCGGGGCGGGAGAGGGGAGAAGAAGAAAAACAGCCGGGAGGCATCGGTGTCCGACACTTACGATCAACTCGAAACCCGCTCCCCCGACCGGCGCGAGGCGGAGCTGTTCGCGGCGCTGCCGGCGCAGATCGCCCACGCCAAGGCGAACGCACCCTACTTTACCCGCCTGCTGGGCGATGTGGACCCCGCCGCCGTCGGTGACCGCGCGTCGCTCGCCACCTTGCCGGTCACCCGCAAGTCGGACCTGATCGCGCTGCAGAAGGACGCGCCGCCCTTCGGCGGGATGACCACCGTCGCCATCGGGCGGCTGGCCCGCGTCTTCGCCTCGCCCGGCCCGATCCACGATCCGGAGGCGCACGGCACGGACCCCTGGCGCACCGCACGGGCGCTTTACGCCTCGGGCATCCGCGGCGGCGACCTCGTGCAGAACTGCTTCGCCTACCACCTGACGCCCGCCGGCTCGATGTTCGAGACGGGCGCGCACGCGCTGGGCTGCGCCGTCATCCCCGCCGGCGTCGGCAACACGGAGATGCAGGCCCAGGTGGCCGCCCATCTCAAGCCGCGGGCCTACATTGGCACGCCCGATTTCCTGAAGATCATCCTGGAGAAGGGCGATGAGCTGGGGCTGGACCTGTCCTCCATCGCGATCGGCCATCTGACCGGCGGTCCCTTCCTGCCAGACGCCCGCGCCTATTACGAGGGGCGCGGCATCGCCGCCTACCAGAGCTACGGCACCGCCGACCTCGGCCTCGTTGCCTATGAGAACTCCGGCCCGTGCCGGGCTGGTGGTGGAGGAAGGCGTGATCGTGGAGATCGTCCGCCCCGGCACCGGCGATCCCGTGCCGGCGGGCGAGGTGGGGGAGGTCGTCGTCACCACCTTCAACCAAGCCTATCCGCTGGTCCGCTTCGCCACCGGCGACCTGTCGGCCGTCCTGCCCGGCGAAAGCCCCTGCGGGCGCACCAACATGCGGCTGAAGGGCTGGATGGGCCGCGCCGACCAGACCACCAAGGTCAAGGGCATGTTCGTCCACCCGCAGCAGATCGCCGAGGTGCTGCGCCGCCACCCGCAGATCGGCAAGGCCCGCCTCGTCGTCGGGCGGCAGGACGCCAACGACACCATGACCCTGCGCTGCGAGTCGCCCGAGTCCGGCGAGGCTTTGGCGGCGTCGGTGCGTGAAACTCTGGCCGCCGTCACCAAATTGAAGGGTGTCGTGGAGTTCGCGGCCCCCGGCAGCCTGCCCAACGACGGCAAGGTCATCGAAGACGCCCGCGCCTGAGAACCAGTGATAGCCGACAACAACGATAACCGACCCGATACACACGAGGACCTTTTCGACATGAGCGTCAGCACCGACCTCCAGCTCGACCCCTTCGCGCTCGCCAGGGAGCTGTCGGGCAAGCATTTCTTCGGCGGCGAATTCCGCCCGGCCTCCTCCGGTAAGGGCTTCCCCGTCGTGAACCCGGCGACCGGCGAGACGGTGGCCGAGGCCGCCTTCGGCGAGGCAGCGGACGTGGACGCCGCGGTAGCCGCCGCGGTGGCCGCGCAGAAGGAATGGGCCAAGCGCCCGGTGCGCGAGCGCGGCAAGCTGGTCGCCGAATGCGGGCGCGTGCTCGATGCCCACAAGGAGGAAATCGCCAAGCTGATCGCGCTGGAGACCGGCAAGGCCCTGCGCACGGAATCGCGCGTCGAGGCCGGCGTCCTGTCCGACGCCTTCGTCTTCTTCGGCGGTCTGGCGCCGGAGCTGAAGGGCGAAACCATCCCCTTCAACCCGTCCATGCTGACCATGACCGTGCGCGAGCCGGTGGGCGTGGTCGGCGCGATCATCCCGTGGAACGTGCCGCTGCTGCTGATGGCGCTGAAGATCGCCCCGGCAATGGTTGCGGGCAACGCCGTGGTGGTGAAGTCGGCGGAGGAGGCGCCACTCGCCGTTCTGCGCGTCGTGCAGCTCATCAACACGGTGATTCCGGCGGGGGTGGTGAACATCCTCTCGGGCTACGGCCCGGAATGCGGCGCCCCGCTGGTGGCGCACAAGGATGTGAAGAAGGTGACCTTCACCGGCTCCGTCGAGACCGGCAAGATCGTCTACAAGACCGCCGCCGAAAAGCTGATCCCGGTGACGCTGGAGCTGGGCGGCAAGAGCCCGATGATCGTCTGCGGCGACGCCGACCTGGATCAGGCGATCGCGGGCGCCATCGCCGGCATGCGCTTCACCCGCCAGGGCCAGAGCTGCACCGCGTCGTCGCGCATCTTCGTCCATGACAGCATCCACGACGCCTTCGTCGAGAAGCTGAAGGAGAAGGTGAACGCGATGAAGATGGGCGACCCGCTGGACGAGTCGACCGACATCGGCACCATCGTCTCGCCGCAGCAGCTCGACCGGGTGCAGAGCTACATCGCCATCGGCAAGGAGGGCGGGGCGACGCCGCATGTCTGCTCCGCCATGCCGTCCGATCCGAAGCTGACCAAGGGCCTTTACGTGCAGCCGCACATCTTCACCGGCGTGAAGAACAGCGACCGCATCGCGCAGGAGGAAATCTTCGGCCCGGTCTGCTGCGTCATCCGCTGGACCGACTATGAAGAGGTCATCGCCCAGGCCAACGACACCGAATACGGTCTTGCCGCGACCATCTGGACGCGCGACCTGAAGGTGGCGATGGACGCGGTGCACCGGCTGGAGGCCGGATTCGTGCAAGTGAACCAGAATCTGGTCGTGCAGCCGAACCTGTCCTACGGCGGCGTGAAATCGTCCGGCCTCGGCAAGGAAGCCTCGCTGGAAGCGATGCTGGAACACTTCACCCACAAGAAGACGATCATCATCAACATGAAGTGATGACTTTCTGTCCCCTCTCCCCTCTGGGGAGAGGGTTAGGGTGAGGGGGTTGCGCTTTTGCCGGACGTACCGCCAAGCACATCCCCCTCACCGGCCCTTCGGGCCACCCTCTCCCCGGAGGGGAGAGGGCTAGAAGGCCTTGTCACGCCCGTTTCCATACGCTACCGTACGGCTCCATACGTCGCCGTATGGCGAGAGCGAAGAACAGACCTCCGGGGGGAGCGCCAACACCATGCTGTCGAACCAGTATCCGACCCTGAACTTCGACCTCGGCGAATCCGCGGACATGCTACGCGACACCGTGCGCAGCTTCGCCGCCGACGAGATCGCGCCCCGCGCCGCCGAGATCGACCGGACCAACGAGTTCCCGAACGAGCTGTGGCGGAAGTTCGGCGACCTCGGCGTGCTCGGCATCACGGCGGAGGAGGAATACGGCGGCGCCGGCATGGGCTATCTGGAGCATGTCGTGGCGATGGAGGAGATCTCCCGCGCCTCGGCCTCGGTCGGCCTCAGCTACGGCGCGCATTCCAACCTTTGCGTCAACCAGATCCGCAAGAACGGCACGGCGGAGCAGAAGAGCCGCTACCTGCCCAAGCTGATCTCCGGCGAGCACATCGGCGCGCTCGCCATGTCGGAGCCGAACGCCGGGTCCGACGTCGTGTCGATGAAGCTGCGCGCCGAGAAGAAGGGCGACCGCTACGTGCTGAACGGCACGAAGATGTGGATCACCAACGGGCCGGACGCCGACACGCTGGTGGTCTACGCCAAGACCGACGTCAACGCCGGCCCGCGCGGCATCACCGCCTTCCTGATCGAAAAGTCCTTCAAGGGCTTCTCCGTCGCGCAGAAGCTCGACAAGCTGGGCATGCGCGGCTCCAACACCGGCGAGCTGGTGTTCGAGGACTGCGAGGTGCCGGAGGAGAACATCCTGGGCGGCGTCGGGCGCGGCGTGAATGTGCTGATGTCCGGCCTCGACTACGAGCGCGCGGTGCTGGCTGGCGGGCCGCTCGGCATCATGCAGGCCTGCATGGACGTGGTGGTTCCCTACCTGCACGACCGCAAGCAGTTCGGCCAGCCGATCGGCGAGTTCCAGCTCATGCAGGGCAAGCTGGCCGACATGTACACGATCATGAACGCCGCCAAGGCCTACGTGTACGCCGTCGCCAAGGCGTGCGACCGCGGCGAGACGGCCCGCAAGGACGCCGCCGGGGCGATCCTCTTCGCCGCCGAAAAGGCGACCTGGATGGCGCTGGAGGCCATTCAGACTCTGGGCGGCAATGGCTACATCAACGAATACCCGACGGGCCGCCTGCTGCGCGACGCCAAGCTCTACGAAATCGGCGCCGGCACCAGCGAGATCCGCCGCATGCTGATCGGGCGCGAGCTGTTCAAGGAAACGGCCTAAGGAAAACGGCGCAAGGCCGGAGGGAAGGGAAAGAGCATGACCGATACCGTTGTGATCGCGGGCGCCGCCCGCACGCCGATGGGCGGCTTCCAGGGTGACTTGCAGGGGCTGACCGCGCCGCAGCTCGGTTCCGCCGCCATCAAGGCGGCGCTGGAGCGCGCCGGCGTGAAGCCGGACGCCGTGGACGAGGTGTTCATGGGCAACGTCCTGCCCGCCGGTCTGGGGCAGGCGCCGGCCCGTCAGGCGTCGATCAGCGCCGGCATTCCGGAAGCCGCGGGCTGCACCACCATCTCCAAGGTCTGCGGGTCGGGCATGAAGGCGGTGATGCTCGCCACCGACCTCATCAAGGCCGGCTCGGCCGAGATCATGGTGGCCGGCGGCATGGAGAGCATGTCCAACGCCCCCTACCTGCTGGACCGCGCGCGCGGCGGCTACCGCATGGGCCATGGCCGCGTGCTCGACCACATGTTCCTCGACGGGCTGGAGGACGCCTACGACCGCGGGCGCCTGATGGGCACCTTCGCGGAGGAATGCGCCACCCACTACCAGTTCACCCGCGAGGCGCAGGACAACTACGCCATCGAGAGCCTGAACCGCGCCCGCCGCGCCACCGAGGACGGCAGTTTCGTCAAGGAGATCACCGCGGTCACGGTGAAGGGCCGCAAGGGCGACACGGTGGTGGAGAAGGACGAGCAGCCGCTGAAGGCCGACCCGGCCAAAATCCCGACGCTGAAGCCCGCCTTCGCCAAGGACGGCACGGTGACGGCGGCCAACGCCTCTTCCATCTCCGACGGTGCGGCGGCGCTGGTGCTGACCACGCGGTCGAACGCGGAGAAGCTGGGCCTGCCGATTCTGGCCGAGATCAAGGCCCACGCCAACCACGCTCAGGCCCCGGCCTGGTTCACCACCGCTCCCGTCGGTGCGATCAACAAGGTGCTGGAGCGCGCCGGCTGGTCGGCCAAGGACGTGGACCTCTACGAGCTGAACGAGGCCTTCGCCGTGGTCGCCATGGCGGCGATGCGCGAACTCGACATCCCGCACGACAGGATCAACGTGCATGGCGGCGCCTGCGCGCTCGGCCATCCCATCGGCGCGTCGGGGGCGCGCATCCTCGTCACGCTGCTGGCGGCGCTGGAGAAGAACGGGCTGAAGCGCGGCGTCGCCTCGCTGTGCATCGGCGGCGGCGAGGCCACGGCTGTGGCGGTGGAGCTGGTGTAAGGCAAACCGTGCCCCCTCCCTAACCCTCCCCCGCTTCGCGGGAGAGGGGATCAAGCTCCCTCCACCGCGCAGCGGGGGAGGGGTGGGGAGGGGGCAGAAAGCGTGCGGGAGGGAAAGCAATGCGGCTGACGGAAGAGCAGCGGATGGTGCGCGACATGGCGCGGGATTTCGCGGCGGAGCGGCTGACGCCCACCGCCGCCGAGCGCGACCGCACCGGCGCCTTCCCCAAGGAGGAGCTGGCCGAGATGGGCCGGCTCGGCCTGATGGGCATGCTGGTGCCGGAGGAGTTCGACGGCGCCGGCACCGACCACATCGCCTACGCGCTCGCCATCGAGGAGATCGCGGCGGGCGACGGCGCCATCTCCACCATCATGAGCGTGCACAACTCCGTCGGCTGCATGCCGATCCTGAAGTTCGGCAGCGCCGAGCAGAAGGAGCGCTTCCTGAAGCCGATGGCCCGCGGCGAGCAGCTCGGCTGCTTCTGCTTGACGGAGCCGCAGGCAGGGTCCGACGCCGCCGCCATCAAGGCGCGCGCCCGCCGCGACGGCAACCACTGGGTTCTCAACGGCACCAAGCAGTTCATCACCTCAGGGAAAAACGCCGACGTCGCCATCGTCTTCGCGGTCAGCGACCCCGACGCCGGCAAGAAGGGCATCACCGCCTTCGTCGTGCCGACCGATACCCCCGGCTTCCAGGTCGCGCGGGTCGAGGAAAAGCTCGGCCAGAGCTGTTCCGACACCTGCCAGATCGTCCTGGAGGACTGCCGCATCCCCGCCGACCTGATGCTGGGCGCGGAGGGCGGCGGCTACCGGGTGGCGCTCGCCAACCTGGAGGGCGGGCGCATCGGCATCGCGTCGCAGTCGGTGGGCATGGCGCGTTCCGCGCTCGACCACGCCACCCGCTACGCCCAGGAGCGCCAGAGCATGGGCGTGCCGATCATCCAGCATCAGGCGGTGGCCTTCCGGCTGGCCGACATGGCGACGAAGGTGGAGGCCGCACGCCAGCTCGTCCTGCACGCCGCTTCCCTGCGCGACGCCGGCGAGCCCTGCCTGAAGGAAGCGGCCATGGCGAAGCTGTTCGCCTCGGAGATCGCCGAGCGCGTCTGCTCCGACGCCATCCAGATCCATGGCGGCTACGGCTACCTGAACGATTTCCCGGTGGAGCGCATTTATAGAGACGTGCGCGTCTGCCAGATTTACGAGGGCACGAGCGACATCCAGCGGCTGGTCATCAGCCGTGCCCTGATGCAGTAGAACAAGAAGAGACGGGAGGACGACGGCCATGACCGTCCTGAAGAGCGCCCTGAACCCGCGCTCCGCCGAGTTCCAGACGAACGCCGACGCCATGTCCGCCCTGGTCGCCGATCTGCGCGAGAAGGTGGGCGCGATCAAGCAGGGCGGCGGCGCCAAGGCCCGCGATAAGCACCTGTCCCGCGGCAAGCTGCTGCCGCGCGAGCGCATCCGCCAGCTCCTCGACGTGGGATCGCCCTTCCTGGAGCTGTCGCAGATGGCCGCCCACAAGGTCTATGACGACGACATCCCGGCGGCGGGCATCATCACCGGCATCGGCAGCGTGGCCGGGCAGGAATGCATGGTGGTCGTCAACGACGCCACGGTGAAGGGCGGCACCTACTTCCCCCTGACCGTCAAGAAGCACCTGCGCGCCCAGGAAGTGGCGCAACAGAACAACCTGCCCTGCATCTATCTGGTGGATTCGGGCGGCGCCAACCTGCCCAACCAGGACGAGGTGTTCCCCGACCGCGACCATTTCGGCCGCATCTTCTTCAATCAGGCCAACATGTCCGCGCAGGGCATCCCGCAGATCGCCGTGGTGATGGGAAGCTGCACGGCGGGCGGCGCCTATGTGCCCGCCATGTCGGACGAGGCGATCATCGTGCGCAACCAGGGCACCATCTTCCTCGGCGGCCCGCCGCTGGTGAAGGCGGCGACCGGCGAGGTGGTGTCGGCGGAGGACCTCGGCGGGGCGGACGTGCACTCCCGCACCTCCGGCGTGACCGACCATTACGCGATGAACGATGCCCACGCGCTCGCCATGGCGCGCAAGGTCGTGTCGAACCTGAATCGCAGCAAGCGCATCGACATGGACCTGCGCGAGCCGCAGGAGCCGGCCTACGACCCGCGCGAACTCTACGGCGTGATCCCCAGCGACCCGCGCAAGCCCTTCGACGTGCGCGAGGTCATCGCCCGCGTGGTCGATGGTTCCGTGCTGGACGAGTTCAAGCCGCTCTACGGCACGACGCTGGTCTGCGGCTTCGCCCACATCTTCGGCTATCCGGTGGGCATCATCGCCAACAACGGCATCCTGTTCAGCGAATCCGCCCTGAAGGGCGCGCATTTCGTCGAGCTGTGCTGTCAGCGCGGCATTCCGCTGGTCTTCCTCCAGAACATCACCGGCTTCATGGTCGGGCGGAAGTACGAGGCGGGCGGCATCGCCAAGGACGGCGCGAAGCTGGTCACCGCCGTCGCCTGCGCCAAGGTGCCGAAATTCACCGTCATCATCGGCGGCAGCTATGGCGCCGGCAACTACGGCATGTGCGGGCGCGCCTATTCCCCGCGCTTCCTGTGGATGTGGCCGAACTCGCGCATCTCCGTCATGGGCGGGGAGCAGGCGGCGGGCGTGCTCGCCCAGGTGCGGCGCGACGCCATGGAGTCCCAGGGCAAGAGCTGGGCGCCGGAGGAGGAGGAGGCCTTCAAGGCGCCGATCCGCCAGCAGTACGAACACCAGGGCCATCCCTACTACGCCTCCGCCCGGCTGTGGGACGACGGAATCATCGACCCGGCGGACACCCGCATGGTGCTCGGCCTCGGCCTGTCGGCGTCGCTGAACGCCCCGGTCGAGAAGACCACCTTCGGCGTGTTCCGGATGTGAGCGGGGGAACGACGAGCATGAGCGACATTCTGATCGACATCGCCGCCAGCGGCGTCGCCGCCGTCACGATGAACCGGGCGGAGGTGCACAACGCCTTCAACGAGCGGGTCATCGCCGATCTGACCGACGCCTTCCTCAGCCTGGGATCGAACCCGGACGTCCGCGCCATCCTGCTGCGCGGCGCGGGCAAGAGCTTCTCCGCCGGAGCCGACCTTGGCTGGATGAAAAAGATGGCGGGCTACAGCCATGGCGAGAACGTCGAGGACGCCATGGGCCTCGCCACCATGCTGCGCACGCTGGACGAATGCCCGAAGCCGACCATCGCCGTAGTGCAGGGTCCGGCCTTCGGCGGCGGGGTGGGGCTGGTCGCCTCCTGCGACATCGCCATAGCCGCCGAGACCGCCAGCTTCGCCCTGACCGAGGTGCGGCTGGGCCTGATCCCCGCGGTCATCAGCCCCTACGTCGTCGCCGCGATGGGCGAGCGCGCCTGCCGCCGCTACTTCCTGACGGCGGAGCGATTCTCCGCCGCCGAGGCCCTGCGGCTCGGCCTGCTGCACCAGACCGTGCAAGCGACGGAGCTGGACGCGGCGGTCGAGGTGATGGTGCGCAATCTCCTGCAATGCGGCCCGGCCTCCCAGACCGCGGCGAAGGAGCTGATCCGCGCCGTGGCGCGCCGTCCGCTGGACGACGCGCTGGTCCGCGACACGGCGGAGCGCATCGCCCGCCAGCGCGCGAGCGACGAGGGAAGGGAGGGCGTCGGCGCCTTCCTGGAGAAACGCGAACCGGCGTGGCGGAGCTGAGTCCCATGGTTGAGACAGGCATGTTCGACAAGATTCTGATCGCGAACCGTGGCGAGATCGCCTGCCGCGTCATCCGCACCGCCCGCCGCATGGGCATCCGCACCGTCGCCGTGTACTCGGAAGCCGACGCCCGCGCCATGCATGTGGAAATCGCCGACGAGGCCGTCTGCATCGGCCCGGCGCCGGTCGGCGAGAGTTACCTGCGCGGCGACGCGATCCTTGAGGTCGCCAAGCGCACCGGCGCCCAGGCCATCCATCCCGGCTACGGCTTCCTGTCGGAGAACGCCGGCTTCGCGGCGGCCTGCGCCGAGGCCGGCGTGGTCTTCATCGGCCCGCCGATCGAGGCCATCCGCGTCATGGGCTCCAAGGCGGAATCCAAGCGCGTGATGTCGCAGGCCGACGTGCCGCTGGTCCCCGGCTTCCACGGCGAGGCCCAGGACCTGGAGACGCTGGCCGCGGAGGCCGAGCGCATCGGTTATCCCGTGCTGGTCAAGGCGTCGGCGGGCGGCGGCGGCAAGGGCATGCGCGTGGTCCGCACTCCTGGCGAGTTCGCCGACGCGGTGGCCGGCGCCAAACGCGAGGCGAAGGCCGCCTTCGGCGACGACAGCGTGCTTCTGGAGAAGTATCTGGGCCGCCCGCGCCATGTGGAGATCCAGGTCTTCTGCGACACCCACGGCAACGGCGTCTATCTGTTCGAGCGCGACTGCTCGATCCAGCGCCGCCACCAGAAGGTGATCGAGGAGGCTCCGGCCCCGGCGCTGCCCGACGACCTGCGCCGCCGCATGGGCGAGGCCGCGGTGGCCGCCGCCAAGGCGGTGAACTACGTCGGCGCCGGCACGGTGGAATTCCTCTACGAGGACGGCGGCTTCTACTTCATCGAGATGAACACCCGCCTCCAGGTCGAGCATCCGGTGACCGAGAAGATCACCGGCCAGGACCTCGTCGAGTGGCAGCTGCGCGTCGCCGCCGGCGGCACGCTGCCGCTGATGCAGGACCAGCTCACCCGCCGCGGCCACGCCTTCGAGGCGCGCCTCTACGCGGAGGATCCGCAGCGCGAGTTCCTGCCGGCCATCGGCAAGCTGGTCCGCCTGCGCCCGCCCGCCGAGAACGACCATGTCCGGGTGGACACCGGCGTCCGCGAGGGCGACGAGGTCACCATGTTCTACGACCCGATGATCGCCAAGCTGATCGTCTGGGACGAGGACCGCGACGCAGCACTCCGCCGCCTGCGCGTGGCGCTCGCCGCCTACGAGGTGGTTGGCGTCACGACAAACGTGGCCTTCCTCGGCGCCATCGCCGGGCATCCGGCCTTCCGCGCGGTGGAGATCGACACCGGCTTCATCGAGCGGCACCGCGCCGACCTGCTGCCTCCGCCGGCCCCGGTGCCGGACCGCGGGCTGGCCATCGCGGCGCTCAGTGTCCTGCTCCGCCGCAACGCGGAGGCCCGCAAGGCCCGCCGCGCCGCGTCGGACCCCTGGTCGCCCTGGCTGTCGGCCAGTGGCTGGCGCCTCAACGACGACAACCACCACGACCTGCGCCTGCTCGACGGCGATACGCCGCGCGGCCTGACCCTTCATTTCCGCCCCGACGGCTACGAGATCGAGGTGGAGGGCCGCCCGGCCATCCGGGCGGAGCGGGTGACGCTCGACGGCGAGACGCTGACCGCCACCATCGACGCGGTGCGCACCCGCGCCACGGTGGTCTGCCAGGGTCTGGACCTGACCATCCTGTCGGACGGAGTGGTGTGGCGCCTGCATCTCGACGACCCGACCGCCCGCGCCGCGGAGCAGGAGGGCGGGTCCGGCCGCCTGACCGCGCCGATGCCGGGCACCGTCGTCCGCGTCCTGGTCGAGCCGGGCCAGACGGTGGAGGCGGGCGCGCCGCTGATGCTGCTGGAAGCGATGAAGATGGAGCACACCATCAAGGCCCCCGCCGCCGGCACGGTCAGCGCCGTCAACTTCGCGGCGGGCGATCAGGTGTCCGAAGGCGTGGACCTGCTGGTCCTCGACGTGGCGGAGGGATGAGCATGCGCCTGCCGAAAAGCGTCCGCATGGTGGAGGTCGGCCCGCGCGACGGCCTCCAGAACGAGAAGCAGATCGTCCCGACGGCGGTGAAGATCGGTCTGGTCGACCGGCTGACCGACGCCGGGCTGACCGCCATCGAGGCCGGCAGCTTCGTGTCGCCCAAATGGGTTCCGCAGATGGCCGACACGCCGGACGTCTTCGCCGGCATCCGGCGCAAGGAGGGGGTGCGCTACGTCGCGCTCACCCCGAACGCCAAGGGGCTGGAGGGTGCGCTCGCCGCCCGCGCCGACGAGGTGGCGGTCTTCGCCGCCGCGTCGGAGAGCTTCAGCCGGAAGAACATCAACTGCTCCATCGCCGAAAGCCTCGACCGCTTCGTTCCGGTGCTGGAGCAGGCGAAGGCGCAGGGGGTGCCGGTGCGCGGCTACGTCTCCTGCGTGCTCGGCTGCCCCTACGAGGGGGAGATCGCCCCGGCGGCGGTGGCCGAGGTGGCCGGCCGGCTGCTCGCCATGGGCTGTTACGAGGTTTCCCTCGGCGACACCATCGGCACCGGCACGCCGGCCAAGGCCCAGGCGATGATATCCGCGGTGGCGGAGCGCGTGCCGATGGACCGCATCGCCGTGCATTTCCACGACACCTACGGCCAAGCGCTCGCCAACATCCTGGCGACGCTGGAGATGGGCGTGGCGGTGGTGGACAGCTCGGTCGCCGGGCTCGGCGGCTGCCCCTACGCCAAGGGGGCGTCGGGCAACGTGGCGAGCGAGGACGTGCTCTACATGCTGAACGGGCTGGGCGTCGGGACGGGGGTGGACCTCGACCGGCTGGTGGTGGCTGGCGCTTATATCAGCGATGCCATCGCCCGCCCGACCGCCTCGAAGGTCGCCCGCGCGCGGGGATGTGCGTAAAACACGGGGAAAGAGGGAAGGGAAGGGCGCCATGAGCTTCACGAACCTGCTGGTGCATGTGGACGACAGCGACCGCTGCGGGGAGCGGCTGACCGTCGCCCTGACCCTGGCGCAGAAGCATGGCGCCACGCTGACCGGCCTGTTCGCGCAGAGCGACAGCTCCGGCGCCGGCATCGTCACGCGCAAGGCCGGCCCGGCGCTGACCCAGGCGGCGCAGCGGGCGCGGGAGCTGTTCGAGGAGAAGGCCCGCGAGGCCGGGGTGACCACCCGCTGGTGGCAGCTCAGCCACGGCGAGTACGGCCATGTCATCGCCGAGACGGTGATCTGCTCGCGCTACGTCGACCTCGCCGTCTTCGGCCAGCACGACCCGGAGGACAGCCGCGTTCCGGCGGACCTGCTCGAAGAGGTGGTGCTGAACGCCGGGCGCCCGATCCTGGTCGTGCCGCACAGCGGCAGCTACCCGCAGCTCGCCGACCGCCCGGTGATCGCCTGGAACGGCAGCCGCGAGGCCACCCGCGCCGTCAATGACGCGCTGCCGCTGCTGAAGCAGGCGAGTTCCGTGCTCCTGCTCGCCTTCCACACCCAGCCGCGGGCGGAGGGGGGCGGCAACGTCCCGCAAGTCGATATCCTGGAGCATCTGGCGAGCCACGGCGTGACGGCCATACAGGAACGCATGACCATCGCCAGCATGACCCCCATGGACGCCGTGCTGTCGCGCGCGTCCGACCATGGCGCCGATCTTCTGGTGATGGGCGGCTTCGGCGGCTATGGCGGCTCGCTGTTCCCGCTGTTCGGGCGGGGCAGCAACACCCGCCAAATCCTGCGCCAGATGACCCTTCCCGTTCTGTTGTCGCACTGAGTGTGTTCGCCCGAAACGTTGTTCGCACGAAACAAGGAAAGAAGAAGAAATGGCTGACGAGATGGCTCGCGACCCGCGCGAGGTGATGGAGTACGACGTCCTTGTCGTCGGAGCCGGCCCGTCGGGCCTGAGCGCGGCCATCCGCCTGAAACAGCTCGCCAACGAGGCGGGGCAGGTACTGTCGGTCTGCGTCGTCGAGAAGGGCTCGGAGGTCGGTGCCCACCTGCTCTCCGGCGCGGTGTTCGAGCCGCACGCCCTCGACGAGCTGATCCCGGACTGGAAGGAGAAGGGCGCGCCCCTGACCACCCCGGCCCGCGAGGACCGCTTCCTCTTCCTCACCGAGACCAAGGCGCTGAAGTCGCCCTTCGCCCCGCCGCAGATGCACAATCACGGCAACTACATCATCAGCCTCGGCAACCTCGCCCGCTGGATGGCCGGGCAGGCCGAGGAGTTGGGTGTGGAGATCTACCCCGGCTTCGCCGCGGCGGAGGTGCTCTACGACGACACGGGCGCCGTCAAGGGCGTGGCCACCGGCGACATGGGCATCGGCAAGGACGGCGAGAAGACCGCCAACTACACGCCGGGCATGGAGCTGCACGCCAAGCAGACCATCTTCGCCGAGGGCTGCCGCGGCTCGCTGACCAAGACGCTGTTCGAGCGCTTCGACCTGCGCCGCGACGCCGATCCCCAGACCTACGGCATCGGCATCAAGGAGCTGTGGGAGGTCGATCCCGCCAAGTCGCAGCCCGGCCTGATCGTCCACACCATCGGCTGGCCGATGGACCCCAAGACCTACGGCGGCTCCTGGCTCTACCACATGGAGGGCAACCTGGTGTCGGTCGGCTTCGTGGTCGGGCTGGACTACGAAAACCCGCACCTGTCGCCGTTCGAGGAGTTCCAGCGCTACAAGACCCACCCGGCGATCCGTCCGACCTTCGAGGGCGGGCGGCGCATCGCCTACGGCGCGCGGGCGCTCAGCGAGGGCGGCTTCCAGTCGATCCCCAAGCTGACCTTCCCCGGCGGTGTGATCGTCGGCGACGCGGCGGGCTTCCTCAACGTGCCCAAGATCAAGGGCAACCACACCGCGATGAAGTCGGGCATGCTGGCGGCCGAAGCGGTGCATGAGCTGCTCTCCGCCGAGGCTCCGGCGCGCGAGGCGGTGGCCTATCCGGAGAAGCTGAAGGCGTCCTGGGTGTGGTCGGAGTTGCACGCGGTGCGCAACATCCGCCCCGGCTTCCAGAAGGGTCTGTGGGCAGGTCTGGCCAACGCCGCCTACGAGACGGCGACCAAGGGCAAGTCGCCGTGGACGCTGCACCACCGGCACGGCGACCACGAGACGCTGAAGAAGGCGTCGGAGATGCCGAAGATCGCCTATCCCAAGCCGGACGGCGTGGTGTCGTTCGACCGTCTGTCCTCGGTGTACCTGTCGAACACCAACCACGAGGAGGACCAGCCGGCGCATCTGACGCTGAAGGACGCGTCGGTGCCGATCGCGGTCAATCTGGCGCTCTACGACGCGCCGGAGACGCGCTACTGCCCGGCGGGCGTGTACGAGATCGTGCGGGCGGAGGACGGCCGCGACCCGCGCCTGCAGATCAACGCGCAGAACTGCGTGCACTGCAAGACCTGCGACATCAAGGACCCCACCCAGAACATCAACTGGGTCGTCCCCGAGGGCGGCGGCGGCCCGAACTATCCGGGCGGGATGTGACGCCTCAACCCTCTCCCCTCTGGGGAGAGGGTGGCCCGGAGGGCCGGTGAGGGGGATGAGCGATTTGAAGCGTCCGGCATAAGCGCACCCCCCTCACCCTAACCCTCTCCCCAGAGGGGAGAGGGGACTTCAATAACGACATCAGGGAGAAAGCGCGATGCAGATCAACGGTCAGGCCGCCATCGTCACCGGTGGCGCCTCCGGCATGGGGGCGGAAACCGCGCGCCATCTGGCGAAGCTGGGCGCCAAGGTCACCGTGCTCGACATGAACGAGGCGGCGGTCAAGCAGGTGGCCGAGGAGATCGGCGGCCTGGGGCTGCTCTGCGACGTGTCGAGCGCGGAGTCTGCGGAGAAGGCCGTGGCCGAGGCCCGCGCGGCCCATGGCCCGGCCCGCATCGCGGTGAACTGCGCGGGCGTCGCCCCGGCCAAGCGGATCGTCGGGCGCGACGGTCCGATGGCGCTGGACGACTTCCGCAAGGTGATCGAGGTCAACCTGATCGGCACCTTCAACATGCTGCGCCTTGCCGCCGCGGACATGGGCACGCTCGACCCGCTGGAATTGGGGGAGCGCGGGGTGATCGTCAACACCGCTTCCGTCGCCGCCTATGAGGGCCAGATCGGGCAGGCCGCCTACGCCTCGTCGAAGGGCGGCATCGTCGCCCTGACGATCTGCGCCGCCCGTGATCTGGCGCGCAGCGGCGTGCGCGTCATGACCATCGCGCCCGGCCTGATCGGCACGCCGATGCTGCTGAACATGCCGCAGGAGGTGCAGGACAGCCTCGCCGCCACGGTGCCCTTCCCGAAGCGCTTCGGCCAGCCCTCCGAATACGCCCGCCTCGTGCAGCATATTCTTGAGAACGAAATGTTGAACGGCGAGGTGATCCGGCTGGACGGCGCCATCCGCATGGCGCCACAGTAAGGCCCTTACCGGCTCTTCTCCGCGCTGCGGAACAGCGTGGAGAAGAGCCGGGCGAGGCGGTCCTCCGGCTGCAGCCGGTCGCCGTTGGCGGTGAGGATGGCGCAGACCACCCGGCCATCGGCGGTGATGCCGGCGGCCGACAGGTTGAGCACGCCGACCTCCGAACCACCCTTGTAGCCGGTCCACCGCCAGCCCTCGACCGCCACCAGCGGCTCGGGAGAGCCGTTCAGCGCCGGATCGTCTCGCAGTTCCAGCAGCAGGCCGCACAGCTCCCGCGCGGTCAGATACCATTCGGCGTCCCACCACGTCGCCCTGGGCAGCAGGTCGGACGGGGAGGGCAGGGGAACTCCCGCCAATTCGTCGAGGATGGCGCGCCGCTCCTCCGGCGTGCCGGCGCCATAGGCGGTGCGCTTGGTCTCCGCCCCTTTGCGGCCAGCCGGAACAGGGCGCCGGTGGTCAGGAAGGGGCATGGCCTGACGCCGTCCCACCGCGTCCTTCGGTGCGATCGTCTGTGCCTGGGCGGGCAGAACGAGGAGGCCGGCACCGATCAGGATCGCCAGACAGGCGGGGAGGGCGCGCCATGAAAATCGACACCGGGACAGCGAAACCACCATCGCCCTTTCCCCTTTTCTCCGCACCGCGTCTGCAGATGCAGCGAAAAGGGGGAAAGGACAACCAATGGGCGATCAGCGCCGCTGTCCGTCCGGACCAGTTCCGCCTCAATCGTCCCAAATCGGCAGGGTGCCGAGCTGCGCGTTCGTCAGCGCGGTCGTCAGGGTCCGCCCGTCGTCGCGAAGCTGGTCCAGCCCGACGATCACCTCCTTGTCGCCGATCCCCACGCCATGCTCCACATCCACCACGACGGCGACCGGCTGCCCGGAGGCGTCCATCAGCACCTCCTCCACCTCGCCGATCTTCGTGCCGTCCGGTCCCAGCACATCCATGTCGTCCAGCTGCCCGACCGTCCGCTTGAGGGACGGCACCATGACGTTGTCGTCCTTCACCTCCCGATAGGCGTTGGCCGGGTTGGCGATGGCGGCGCTCTGCTGGGCGAGCGAGGGTCCGGCCGCGACCATGACGAGGGCGACCGCCGTTGCGGAAAGGAGCTTTCTCATCGCGTTTGCTCTCCTGCTGCTGACCGTGCAACAACATGGGGTCGCCGGCACGGTTCCATCCGACCCGCCGGTGCACATCGTCCGATTGCACAGGAACCGCCAATGCTCCGCTTTGCCACGACCATGCTGCTGGTGGCCTTGTCCGGCTTCGGCGTCCAACCCGCGCAGGCGCAAAGCGTGACGGCCGAAACCGTGAAGGAGGCCCGCAAGGTGGAGTCTTTTGACCTGCGCGCCGACCGGATGGGCCAGGATTACCGGGTCTTTCTCGTCCGCCCCGCGGAAGCGCCACCACCGGGCGGCTATCCGGTCATCTACCTCCTGGACGGCAACGCGACCGTGCCGATGATGGAAAAGGTCATCGGTCCGAATCCGCCGGAGCCCTACGGTTCTGCGGTGATCGTCGGAATCGGCTATCCGATCGACGGGCCGTTCGACATCCTCCGCCGCTACCGCGACCTGACCCCACCGACCCCGCCGGAGTTCATTCCACCGTCGCGGGACGGAACCTCCGTCATCGAAACCGGCGGGCGCGACGATTTCCTGACCTTCGTCGAGACGCAGGTGATTCCGGCGGTCGAAACGCGCCTGCCCATCGACCCGCAGCGCCGGACCCTGTTCGGCCATTCGCTGGGCGGGCTGTTCTCCCTCTACGTTCTCTACACCAAGGGGGACCTGTTCCAGACCTACGTCGCGGCCGACCCGGCGATCTGGTGGAGCGGGCAGGCCATCCTGAGAGAGCAGGCGGCGTTCCTTGAGCGGTCGAAGGGCAAGGGCGTGCCGCCCGGCACGGCGCTGCTGATCGAGACGTCCGGGAAGCTGGTGGAACGTCCGTTGCCGCCGGCGGACGCCGAGCGGCTGAAGCGCCTGCGCTCCGGGCAGACGGGGAGGGAGGTCGCGGCCACCCTGGCGACGGTTCCGGGTTTGCGACTCGCCTTCCATGACTTCGCCGAGGAAAGCCATGGCTCCATGCTGCCGCTGGCCGTGGCCGACACCCTGCGCTTCGCATTCGGGCGAAGCCCGGACTGATTTGGGAAGCGGCGCAGTCGCGCAGCCACCGGGCGATCTTCCGAATTGCCCTGCGCTCCCCACATGTGAACCCCACATGTGAACCGGCGTCCGCATGACGCGGGCAGTCAGACGAGGGGAGCGGATTCCTTGACCGTGCAGTCGATCTTCATGCCCGAGCCCATCTACCGGTACATGCTTGACGCTTCCCTGCGCGAGACCGCCATCCAGGCGAAGCTGCGCGCCGAGACGGCCACAATGACCGAGGCCCATTACCAGATCGCACCGGAGGAAGGGCAACTTCTGGCGTTCCTGGTGGAAATGATCGGCGCGCGCCGAACCTTGGACATCGGGACCTTCACCGGATACAGCGCGCTGGCGGTGGCGCTGGCCCTGCCGGAGGATTGCCGGGTCGTCAGCCTCGACATCAACGAGCAGTGGACGGCCCAGGCCCGCGCGATCTGGTCCGAGGCCAAGGTCGCGGGCAAGATCGACCTGCGCATCGGACCGGCGTTGGGCAGTCTCGACAAACTCATCGCGGAAGGCGCGGGCGATTCGTTCGACTTCGCCTTCATCGACGCCGACAAGGAAAACTACGACGCCTATTACGAGCGGAGCCTGCGCCTCGTGAGGCGCGGCGGCCTGATCGTGGTGGACAACACCTTGTGGCGCGGGCGAGTCGCCGACCCCGATGATCGCAAGCACAAGACCGAGGCCATTCGCGCCTTCAACGCGGCCCGTCTGAACGACGGGAGGGTTGCCCTGTGCATGCTGCCGGTGGGGGACGGCGTGACCCTCCTGCGGCGGCGCTGAGCGGTCGGCGGCCCAGCCGGGGCGGAAAGCGGATGCACGATGCCAAAGTCGGCGCGTCGCAACACGCCCTGCTCCCGCATGAGCGCATAAATTCCATAAGGTATGTTATGGAAAATAAGCCGAAGAAAGCCGTGACAACATCACTTCGACGACGATCCTTATGGAGACATCCTAAATTTTGCTCTATTCCATAAGAGGTATCGCCCACACCCGATCTCACCGCGGCGATGTTGATGGTCGATCGCACATGATGTCAGGTTCGGGCCTCTCTTCCGTCCATAGCTTCGCCCTCATACCGATGCGGAGGCGAAAGAGCTTCGGTTTTCTGACCGCCGGCCTGCTGGCGGCGATGGTCTGCGGCCCGTTCGCCGATCCGTCCCAGGCCGCGGACCAACCGCATCTCTCCACCGTCACCACGCTGCGCAAGGACGCGGACGGGCAAGCGGTCAAGATGCTGCAATTCGGCGTCTACCGGACGGAAGCCGACGCCTGGGTTGCCTGGAAAGCGATCGTCCGGCGCCAGCCGGACATGGTCGCCGATCTCGTTCCCCGAGTCTCCCAGCAACGGCCCGACCTTCCCGATTCCGGTTTCGTCCTGCGGGCCGCGCCCCTGCCTGACCTCGACCCCAACTTCGTCTGCCGCCGGATCGTCGGCGGCGGCGGCAGTTGCCTCGTGGTGGACGCCGCCGAACAACCGGCCGCCGCCCCCACCGCCGCACCGGAGGACAACGACCACAACGGCGTCGTCACCTACAGCCCGGACCAGAGCCGGGAAATGCAGGAGATCGAGCGGCAGGCGTCCCGTCTGTCGCGAATCGCCGCCATCGTCCCCGGCAACGAAGCGCGGGTCGACATTGGGGCGCTGAAGGCCAGCCGCTGGAACCTCTGCTCCCTGACCTTCGACGACGGGCCGCACCCGGCCGTGACCCCGCGCATCCTCGACATCCTGCGCGGCGAGGGAGTCCGGGCGACCTTCTTCCCGATCGGCAACGTCGCGGTCCGCCACCCACGGATCATCCAGCGAATCGTCCAGGAGGGACACGAGGTCGGCAACCACAGCCTGACCCACCCGAACATGCGCACCCTGAGCACCGAGGCCCAACGCGCGCAGATCGCGGAAACGAATCGCATCCTGGCCCAGGCCGGCGCCGACCCGGTGCTGTTCCGTCCGCCCGCCGGGCGCTGGAACAGCGACACGCTGACCGCCGTCGACCAGGAAAAGATGAGCCCCGCGCTGTGGAACGTCGACACGCGCGACTGGTTCACCCGCGACGCCGGCAAGATCATGGCGCAGCTTGAAGCCACCGGCACCATCGGCAGCGTCGTCCTGATGCACACCACCTACAACGCGACGGCGGAAGCCCTCCCCCGCGCCATCGGCCTGCTGCGCACGCGCGGCTGCCGCTTCGTCACCCTGTCGGAATGGATCACCAGCCTGAACAGCCTCGCCACGCCGCGCATCGCGCAGCGCTGAGGCCGGGGTAAACAGGGTGAAATGCACCCGCTGCCCCCCTCCCGGATGTCGGGAAAGGGGCGGTTCGGAACGGATGCGCGATCAGGCGACGTTCTTGGCGCGGCCGCGGCGGGCCGGCTTGGCCGGAGCGGCGGCCTTCTTGCCGAGACCGATCGACTTGGCGAAGGCGGAACGCTGCTCCGCATAGTTCGGGGCGGTCATCGGATAATCCGCGGGCAGGCCCCACTTGCGACGGTATTCGTCCGGAGTCATGCCATAGGCCGTGCGCAGATAGC
The DNA here is from genome assembly GCF_058780635.1 of Azospirillum sp. UENF 312511. NCBI lineage: Bacteria > Pseudomonadati > Pseudomonadota > Alphaproteobacteria > Rhodospirillales > Azospirillaceae > Azospirillum > Azospirillum sp. UENF 312511. Next base: position 551,771 of record NZ_JBSNCG010000005.1, read on the forward strand.
GCTTCAGCATCTTCAGCTTCTTGCCGTCCTCAAGGCAAACGATGTAGTCCGGCATCACCGACTTCTTCACCGGTACGGCAGGACGCAGTTCCACCGCCTCCGGCTCCACCGGACGGCCCGTGCCCGACAGACTTTGATGGACGATCCGGATGAGGTTCGGAAGATCATTCACCGCGATCTGGTTCGAGCGGACATAAGACGCAACGATCTTACCCGTCATGGCGACCAGATCGGTGGCCGAATTCTCAGAACCGTCGGTGTCGCTGCTTTGCATGTCAGTTTCCTTCGAGAACGAATGATCCAGAACGGAGGATGGGCAAAGTGATGCGCAAAGCGCAAGCCTGTGCATCAGGTTTAACATGCAAATGTGTAATGTGTTTCATGCAGGACACGCGGACAGGCCGTCCAGTCGAACGGAAATAGTAGGCTCCGGTGATGAAATCGCTGCCCGTTCAGGCGGCGGAACGCGCGCGCTTTATCAGGTCGGCGTACCAGCGGGCGGAGGCTTTCGGCGTGCGTTTCTGCGATTCGAAGTCGACATGGACGATGCCGAAACGGTTGCCGTAACCGCTTCCCCACTCGAAATTATCGAGAAGCGACCAGACGAAGTAACCGCGCACATCCGCTCCGCCGCGAATCGCCTCGTGCATTGAGGCGTTATAGAGCCGCAGATAGTTGATTCGGTGCTGGTCGTCGATGACTCCCGATTCGTCCGGCGAATCGCTGCCGCCGCAGCCGTTTTCCGTAATGACGATGGGCATGCGGTAGCGGCGGGTGATCTCCATCAGTTCGTCACGAAACGCGTCGGGGAAAACCGCCCATCCGACGCCGTATGTCGGCGAATCGGGCGGTGCGTCTCCCCAGCCATAGCCCCAGGTGGTGTCGGGGTTTACGCGGGCGAAGATCGGGCCGTAATGGTTCAGCCCGAACCAGTCCATGGGCCGGCAGATCCGCGCCATATCGCCCGCCTGGAGATAAGGCTCGATGGCGCGGGCGACCCGCGGCGGGTAGTGGCCTAGGAACTGCGGGTCGCAGAAGGTCAGATTCCAATGCTCGTCCAGCAGGGCGGCGGCTTCCGCGTTCTCCGGCCGTCCGCCCTCCGGCAGCACCCGCTGGCGGTTGTGCACCGCCCCGATGGATGCGCCGGGAACCAGGGCGCGAATCGCGTCCACTCCGGCCCCATGGGCAAGATTGACATGGTGGATGGCACGCAGATGCTGGTCGCGGTCGGTGATGCCGGGGGCCGCCCAAGGAATGGCGTAACCGAACAGGGTGAAGACGGAGAACTCGTTGAAGGTGATCCAGCGTTTCACCCGGTCGCCGTAGCGCCGCGCCAGCAGCGTCGTGTAATCGGCGTACCAGCCGGCGCTGTCCCGGTCCGCCCAGCCGCCGCGGTCCTGCAGGGCTTGTGGCAGGTCCCAGTGATAGACGCACAGCCAGGGCTCGATTCCGGCCTCCAGCACCGTGTCGATCAGGCGGTCGTAGAAATCCAGACCCGGCTGGTTGACCGCTCCCCGTCCCCGCGGCAGCACCCTGGGCCACGCCACGGAGAACCGGTAGGCGCCGACTCCGATGTCCCGCATCAGCGCGACGTCCTCGGCGTAGCGGTGGTAATGGTCGCAGGCGACGTCGCCGCTGTCGCCGTTCACCACCCCGCCCGCCGTGCGGCAGCGCGTGTCCCAGATGCTGGGGCCTCGCCCGTCCACCGCCGCAGCGCCCTCGATCTGATAGGCGGAGGTGGAGACGCCCCAAACAAAATCCTTCGGCAGGCTCGTCATCGCCGTCTCCGTCCGCACCAATCACCCGTACCCATACTACCTTTGGCGGAATGGTCAAGAAACAGGCATAATGTCGAACGAACGGCTCGACGGAGCGGTCGCTTCTTGAAACCCAAAGCTGTGGAACGGCAAGCGATGCCTCCTCTCACCTCCGACTTTCCCAACGGCTTCCTGTGGGGAACCTCGACGTCGGCGTTCCAGGTCGAGGGAGCCGCGGCCGAGGACGGACGTGCGCCCAGCATCTGGGACAGCTTCTGCCGTCTGAAGGGCCGGGTGGACAACGGCGACACCGGCGACGTCGCCTGCGACCACTACCACCGCTACGCCGAGGACGTCGCGCTGATGCGGGACATCGGGGTCGGCGCCTACCGGTTCTCGATCTCCTGGCCGCGCGTCCTGCCGCGCGGGCGCGGGGTGCTGAACGAGGCCGGGCTGGACTTCTACGACCGCCTGATCGACCGGCTTCTGGAGGCCGGGATCGAGCCCTGGGCCTGCCTGTACCATTGGGACCTGCCGCAGGCCTTGCAGGACCGCGGCGGCTGGGCAAACCGGGACAGCGCCGGCTGGTACGCCGACTACGCCGTGCTCTGCGCCCGCCGCTTCGGCGACCGGGTGACGCGCTGGGCGACCTTCAACGAGTTCTCCGTCTTCACCCTGTTCGGCTACGCGCTGGGCTGGGGCGCGCCCAGCGTGTCCGACCGCGGGGAGCATCTGAAGGTCATCCATCACACGAACCTCGCCCACGGGGCCGGCGTGGACGTGCTGCGCGATCTGGTGCCGGACGCCTCCATCGGGGCGGTGCACAGCTTTCAGCCCTGCCGACCCGCCAACCCGTCGCCCGAGAACGTCGAGGCGGCGGCCCTGTTCGACGAGTTGTGGAACCTGTGCTTCCCCGATGCGCAGATCTTGGGTCGCTACCCGCCACGCATCGCCCGCGCCATCGAACCTTACGTCCAGGCGGGCGACATGGCGCGGATCTGCCGGCCGGTGGACTGGTTCGGCATGAACCACTACGCTCCCCTCTTCGCCCAGGCCGAGCCGGGCGCCGTTTGGGGTTGCGGCTTCGGCGCCCCGCCGGAGGGCATGCCGCGCACCGACATCGGCTGGCCGCTCCAGCCCAGCGCCTTCCACGAAGCCCTGATGCAGGCCACCGCGCGCTACCGCCTGCCGATCTACGTGACGGAGAACGGCTACGGCACCAAGGCGCCGGAGGCCCCGGACGCGCAGGGGATCGTGATGGACCGGGAGCGGCTGAACTATTTGCAGGCCTGCGTCGGCGAGATGGCCCGCGCGCTGAAGGACGGGGCCGACGTGCGCGGCTATTTCGTGTGGTCGCTGCTCGACAACTTCGAATGGGGTGGCGGCTACGGCACGCGGTTCGGCATCGTCCATGTGGACTTCGAAACGCAGACGCGCACGCCGAAGGAATCCGCCAAATGGTACGCGGCGCTGATCGGCGGGGCGCGGGCCGGTCAAACCGCCGCCGCGCCGGGGACGGGCAGGTTCGCCGGCCGCTCCTGAATCTCCTCGCCCGTGTAAACCGGACAATTCCGGCACACGCCGGGCAGGGCCGCCTCGTCGCCGGCCATCATGGCAAGCCTCACCGCCCGGTAGCGCTCACCGTTCCAGATGTCTTCGAGGGAGCCCTGCCTCAGGTTTCCCATGACCTCGATGCCGGAGATGTCGTAGCAGCAGAGCGTCACATCGCCGTTGGGACGGATCACCGATTCCGTGAAAGGCGCACCGCAGAATCCGCGGCGCCGTCCGGGATTGACGTCGACCGTCAGCGCCTCCTCCTCTCCCGTCTGCGTCCAGCCCGGCCATTTGTAGGCGTAGTTCGTGGCGATCGGCAGACCGGGAAAATCCTCGATCAGAAAGGCCGGAGTCGCAGCGGTCGGCGGATCCCCCGGGCGGCGCAGGACGTTGTTGGAGATGATCAACTGCACGCCGGCGGGTTCCAGGTATCGGCGCATCAGGGTCAGGTTCCGGCGCACCGTCGGATAGTGGGAACCCCGGCGGATGGCGTCGTTCTCCTCCGGCGAGCGGCCGTCGATCGACACGTAGATCTTTTCCACCCCGCAATCCGCCAGGGCGCGGCATCGCTCTTCGGTCGCCAGCATGGCGTTGGTGACGAAATGGATCTGATTGATCGACGTCTCGTCCCTCAGACGCCGGATCATGGATTCCAGTTGGGGATTCATCAGCGGCTCCCCTCCCAGATACATGACGCAACTGACCAGCGCCTCTATTCCCTTGAGATCCCGCAGGATGTGCTCGAACAGGTCCGCCTTCAGCAAACGGCGTTCGGTGCTGTGGTAGGCCACGCCGGTGGTGCAGTGACGGCAACGCAGGTTGCATGCGCTGGAGGACTCGAGGCGGACCCTCATCGGCAGCATGGCCGTTCCGTCGCTCCCCTGCCCGCTCCAGCCATTGAGGGCGACGGCGGCGGCTCGCCGGTAGTCATCGACATCGATGCAGCGCAGCACCAGCCGGTGCAGAGCCATTTTGGCTCCCAGCCTCACAGTCGCGTCCGCGGAATTGACCAGGGTGTGCAGGAGGGTGGTGGCCTCCTCGATGCGGCCGACCTCGGACAAGGCGAGGCCATGTTCGTAGACGAGGGGCTCCTGCCGGGGGTCCAGCCGGAGAGCGCGGCCATGGGTCCGTTCGGCGGCGACGGTTTCCCCCTGCCCCGCCTCGGCACGGCCGAGCGCCGTCAGCATGGCAGGGCGATGGGGTTCGAGAGCGACCGCGGCCCGCGCCTGGAGCGCGGCCCCCGAGGCGTCTCCGATGCGGTTGAGCACCCCCGCCAGATTGAGACGGCTGTTTGCCGCAAGCGGCTGCTGAACGACCGCCATCCGATAGGCCACCGCGGCCTCCAGCGACCGCTCCGCCTGGACCAGGGCGTTGCCGTGGTTGAAGTGGCACTCGGGAAAGACCGGCCGCAGCACCGTCGCGCGGCGATAGGAGTCGAGCGCCTTCTCAAGATCGCCCGCTTGCCGCAACGCACCGCCGAGGACATGCAGCGCCTCCGCCGATCCGGGATTGGCCGCGACCGCGCAGGACAGGCGCGCGCAGGCCGCCTCGGCGGCCCCCGACTGCAAAGCGACCAGCCCCCACAGCCGCAGCGTGTCCGCATGGTCCGGCACCGCGTGCAGCACGGTGCGGTAAGCCGTATCCGCTTCCGGCAGGCGTCCCTGCTGATGCAGCGCCACCGCCTGCCGGAAGCTCACGGAAAAATCCTGCATGACCCCAGCCCCCTGCACCTGCGTCCCCATCGAGTCGTCGCGGCTCAAGGAAGCGCTCCCACGACGGGAAATGCAATCCCATGGATCACGCTTCGGGGAGATGGTTGAGCACGATGGATTCCCTGGGATAGAAACATCCATCACCCCGACGAACCAGGGACGTTCTCCATGAGTGCGCCAGTTCCTTCCGATACGCTCCTGGCGAACGCGATGGCTCTGCACCGGACCGGCAACCTTGCCGGCGCCGAACCGCTGTACCGCACCCTCCTGGAACGGCATCCCGACCATCCCGATGCGCTGCATCTCCTCGGGGTGCTGCGGAGCCAGGCCGGCGATCCGGCGGAGGGAGCTTCCCTGATCGCCGGGGCCATCGCCCGCCGCGGCAACGTCGCCGCCTACCACGCCAACCTCGCGCTTGCACTGAAGGCGCTCGGGCGCTTCGACGAGGCGGAGGCGGCGCTGCGGAGCGCCATCGCCCTGGCTCCGGGAGTGGGGCCGCTCGTCGCGCTGGGGGGCGTGCGGCGGGCCGGCGGTCGTCATGCCGAGGCGCTGGCCGTCTATTGCGCCGCCCAGACCATTGATCCGGGTGACGGTGCCGCACAGGAGGGGATCGCCCATGCCGTCTCTGAGCTCGCCAGGATGGACTCCGGCAAGCCGGCCTCGGCCCTGACGGCCTACCGCCGGGCCTTCCGGCTCCGCCCCGCCGCGCCCTTCGCGGCTTACAATCTCGCCCTGACGCTTCAGAAGGCCGGGGAAACCGGGGCCGCCATTCCGGTTTTCCAGGCGGCGGCGGCCCTCGACCCGGCCGAGCCGGCGGTGCTGTCCGGGCTCGGGCTGGCCCTGCTCTCGGTGAGGTGCGGCGACCGGGCCGCCGCGATTCGCGCGCAGGCAATCCTCGCGCGGGTGGTCCGGCTGCGCCCCCGCGACGCGCAAGACCGCTTCCATCTGGCCGAGGCCGCCCAGGCGGCGGGGGATGCCGACCGCGCCGCGACGGCCTATAAGGACACGGCGGCCCTGCGCCCGACGGACTACACGGCGTGGGAGAACGCCGCCCTTCTCGACGCGCGCGGCGACCGTCTGGCCGCTCTCGCCGTCCATGCCGGCGGGCTGATGGCCGCGGCGCGGGCGAAGCATCTGTTCTGGAAGGCGCCCGTCTACATCGCCATGCATGTGGCGAACAACCGGATCGCGGCGGAACGCCCGGACGCCGCGAAGCAGGCGCTCGACCACTTCCGTCAGGCCGCGGCGGACGAGAACCGGGACCTGCTGCCCTGGATCGATTTCCTGCGCGGCTCGCTGCTCCTGCGCATGCCGGGGGACGAGGCGGCGGGGGACGAGGCGGCAGAGAACAAGGCGGCAGGCCGGGCCGTGCTGAAGACGCTGGTCCCCGCCCTGCCCTTTCTGCGCCACGTCACGTTCGGCGACGATTTCGACGCCCTCTGCCGGTCGGTTTCGCCAGAGGAACGCGCGGACCACCGGGCCGGCTTCCAGTCGGAACCAGCCGCCGAAGGTGCGGGACCGTTGCTGTTCGCAGCCTGTGACGACCGTTATCTGCGGCTGTTCGCGGCCCCTCTTCTGCTGACGGTGGACGCCTTCTGCGGCGAGGGGCAGCGGGTCCACCTCCACATCGCCGACCCCGGCCTGGACATCGCGGAAGTCGTCGCCGGCCTGCGGGCGCCGCTGCGGCGCTGCCGCCTCACCGTCAGCACCGAGCGGACGCCGCCGGATCTCGATCCGGCAAGCCGGTGCACCCTCTACACCTGCCTGCGCCTGATGAGGGCGCCGGACGTGCTGGCCCTCCACGGGCATCCGCCGCTGGTCATGATCGACATCGACGCCCTGCTGCCGATTGACCCGCGACGCCTCGTCGACGCCATGGCGCCGGAAGAGGAGGCGATGCTCATCCATCGCCCGGACAGTTTGGACTATCTCTACAACACCATCAGCAACGGCCTGATCGTGCTGCGCCCGAGCGATGCCATGCTGGAAGTCCTGGAGCGCACGGCCACCGTCCTCCTGCATTGGCAGCGGCAGCGCAGCATGGCCTATTTCCTCGACCAGATGGCGCTGATCCAGGGGTTCGCGGATGTCGAACGCCGGCGCGGCGCGGTCGGCATCCTGCCGATCGAGGAACTGGGCCGCCGCCTTGGCGTGTCCAACGTCTTCCTGCCCTTTTTCGACGAGAAGCACCGCGCCGGTTTCACCGAACAGATGTCCGCGCTGACGGCCCGCATCCATGAGGAAACGCGGACCGCGGGCCGCTCCGAGGAGGAGCGTCGCGCCGCCTTGACCGACTTGGTGCGCCGGCTTCAGGCCGCGACGCCCACGCCGCGGTAGAAGGTCCCCTACTCCGCCACCGCCGCAACTCTCCGGTCCCCGCAGGTCTCCTCGCGCATGCGGACGGTGTCGCCCACCCGTTCAAGCACCAGCTTGCGGCGGTGATGCGCCTCCAAGCCGGGGTGGCTGCCGATGGTGATCAGGGTGGCGTCGGGGAACTCGCTGTCGACCAGACGCAACATCGCCTCCTCGGTTCGCGGGTCCAGGCTGCCGGTGGCGTCTTCCAGGAAGATCCAGTCGGGGCGGCGGATCAGCAGGCGGGCGAAGCCCAGCAACTGCTGCTCCGGCACCGCCAGAACCTCGTCCCAGCTGTCCGGCTCGTCCAGCCGCGTCCGCAGATGGCCGAGGCCGACCCGCTCCAGCGCCTCCGCCGCCGTGGCATCGCCCACCGTCTCCGCCCCCAGGGGGTAGCTGAGAGCGGCGCGCAGCGTGTCGTGCGGCAGGTAGGGGCGTTCGGCCATGAAGAACACGCGGGTGAGCGACGGCAGGACGATGCGTCCCCCGCCCCAGGGCCAGACCCGCGCCACCGCCCGGAACAGCCGCACCGCCGCCGCCGGATCGCCGACGATCAGCAGCCGCTCGCCGGGGCGGATCTCCAGGTCGAACGGCTCCACCACCCGGCGCCCATCCGGTTCGGCGATGGACAGCCCGTGGAAGCTCAGGCAATGCTCGCCGTCGCTGCGCTCCACCGCAATGCGCTCGGTCCCTTCCCCGTCGATCTCGCGGTCCAGACGCTGGAGCGCCTCGTGCAGGCCCAGCACGCGCTCCACCGACGCCTTCCATTCCGCCGCGCGGGCGAGGTTGTCGATCGGCCAGGACAGGGCGCCCACCGTCTGCTGGAAGGCCTGCGCCGTCTGCATCAGCACGCCGAGCGAGATGGCCCCGGCGATGTAACTGGGCGAGGCGACGAGGATCGGAAAGACGGCGGACAGCACCGAATAGGCGGCGCTGAAGACCATCATGTTGGAGAGCGCGTGCGTCTGGCCGTTCCAGCCGCGCTGCACCCCGCCGAACAGCACGCCCAGGCGTTGACGCTCCCCCGACTCCCCGTGAAGAAGCGCCACGTCCTGCGCGTTCTCGCGCACGCGGGCAAGCCCGAAGCGGAAGGACGCCTCGTGCCCCTGCCGCCGGTTCACCGCCCTCACCAGCGGCTTTCCCATCAGCAGGGCGATGCTCGTGCCGACGGCCGCGTAGACCAGCGCGATGTAGAGCAGATAGCCCGGCACATGGACGGTGCTTCCGGCCAGCGTCACCTCCGGCGCGCCGGACAGCCGCCACAGAATGTTGGTGAAGCTGATCAGCAGCAGCGCGCAGTAGGACAGCGACAGGACGAGGTCGATCGCCGCCTCGGTCGCGATGCGGATGTCCTCGGCGATGCGGCCGTCCGGGTTATCGTGGTCGCCGGACAGGTAGGTCACCTGATGCTGCCGCCCGCGCGTCAGCCAGTCGCCCAGCAGTTTCTGCGTCAGCCATGTCCGCCAGCCCAGCTGCAAGCGGCGCTTCACCCGCAGATGCAGGATGGTGTTGACGATGTTGAACAGGATGATGCCGCCCGCCGCCGCGATCATCAGCACGAAGCGGTCCATGGAGCGCTGCTCCAGCGCGTCGAACAGATGCTGGCTCCACAGGTTCAGCAGGATGGGAACCACCACCTGCCCGACCGTCAGGAGCCCCAGCGCCCCGGCGAGAAGCCACACCGTCCAGGTCCGCCCGCCCGAGCGGGAAGCCCCTGACCAGAAGCCACCGGCAAGATGAAGGAAACGGCGGGTGAAGCCGGACCGGTCCGGCGTCCTGGACGCGATCGACATGGCCCTTCCACCCCCTGGGCTTGAAGCAAGACCTCCTTTACCCTAACGAACAGTTTATTACCAACAGCTTGCCCCGCAGCGCACCAAAGGATTGGTGCGCCGCCACAAAGTCATTGCCGGTCACGGCGTGGCGGCGACCCCGTCCATCACCGGCAGGGCGGGCGGGTTGGCCCAAGCGGTGCGGGAATCGATCTCCACTTCGAAATCGGAAAAGATGGTGCGTCCGTACAGGCCATGGCCGCGGTCCGGAATGTCGGTGAAAAGATGGAGCGCCATCGGACCCGACCAGGGCGCCGCCAGGGCCGCCAACAGGTCGAGCGGACGGCGCGGCTCCTCCAGCACCATCCAGCCGCTGGAGGCGAGGATGCCCTGCTCCCGTTCCGCCTCGTCCACCGTTAGCGACGACGGTGCCACTACCAGCTTGCAGGCGATGGCGGTGCGGCAGCGCGGGTCGTCGATCACCGCCCGTGCCCGCACCGCCACGGCACCCGGAACCTCGTCCAGCGGGATGTGGGCCGCCGTGACGACGCCATGGAGCGGGTGGAGCAGGACGCGCCCACCACGCAGCAGGCCGAACCAGGGGAAGGTCGCCTCGAACTCGCGGCCCTTGCGCAGTTGCGCCAGCACCGGCTGGGTGAGCGGCCAGACCATATGCTCCGGCGCGGGATGCAGCGCCAGATGCGCCGCCGCGCCATACTCCAGCCCCGGCAGCCCGCCCCACAGCCGCAGTGCCAGCATGGCTGGCTGCCCGACGGCACGGGCCGGCGGCGCGACGGCGTATTCGTCGAGCAGACCGGCCTGGGCCAGCGACAGGCGCGGCGCCTCCGTCACCACCCCGATGGCGCTGATCCGCAGGTCGAGAAGCCGATCCATCCGGGTGGAGGCGGCGGACAGGCGCAGCGACAGCCAGCCGGACCGCAGATCACCAAAGGACAACCTCCATTCCGCAAGGGACTCGCCGGATTCCACCCCGGTCAGGGCAACGGCGAGCACCCCGCTTCCCTTCGGCGCCTGGTCGAGATGCAGGTCGAGCCCCGCCAGCCCCCGCGCGCCCGACGGCAGGCGCTGGACGATTTCAGCCGCCCCCGCGGTGTTCCGGCCATGGCGCAGCGGCACTGGCAGCGCTCCGACCGGGCGCGGCGAGGCGAAGACCAGCCGCGGCGGGCTGAGGCGCAGGGCATCCAGAAGCTCCACCGCCTCCGGCGGCAGGCGGGCGGAGCGGCCCCACTCCTCTCGCAAGGTGGACAAGGTCTGCTGAAGCCCGGCGTTGCGGCGGTGCAGTCCGTCGATTTCCCCGAAAGCCTGCGCCAGCAGGCCACGCAGAAGCGTGGACGCATCGCCTGTCATCTGCGGTGGCGCGCTGTCCGGCCCGCCGGCCTCCTCCCACCAGCCGAGCAGCCGCTCAGCGTCCCGCCGCGCCGCCTCGTCGCCCGACCACAGCGCCCGGACGGCGGCGGGCGGGATCGCCAGCGCGCGCAACGCCTCGCCCTCCTCCGGCTCGGTGTCCCCGGACAGCAGCAGATAGCCGCCGTCGTGACGGACCAGCCGCAGCAGGCGAAGGGGAACGGTGCCCGCTTCCAAACTCGTGTCGGTGCCGACGGCGATGATTTTCGGCGTGCCGTCGTAGAGGGAGGCGAACTGGGCCGCAGGGGCGGAGAGCTTCATGACGATGACACCCTTCTCAGGCGGCCGCGGAGGTTTCGGGAAGACACGAGGACAGAGACGCGCAGGCGGTCCAATCGGGATCGGTATCCGGCTCCGCCGCATCCTCCCAGCGCCGCAGCTTGTCCGGTGGGAATCCCAGCGCTTGGCAGAGGCGGAAGGTCCGGGCGTCGAGGGGCACGACGGTCTGGTAGGCGTGCTCGAAGGCGGCGCAGCCGTTGACCGCGTCAGCCAGGAACGGCGCGTCCGGGACGGTGGACGCCCCCAGCAGCGCCCAGCCCGTCACGCCGAGCGCGCGCAGCCGGCCCATCAGCGGATGCGCGCCGCTGTGCCGCACGGTCACGACCAGATCGAAGACGGCCAACGTGCCGACCGCCAGATCCTCCTCCACCGCATCCCAGGGACGCAGCGGCGTGCCCAGATAGGCGTCGCGGTGGGCCAGCGGGCGTTCCGGCAGCACCAGCGGCGACGGGTGAGGGATGACGGACGCGAACGCCTCAACCAACGCTGCGGCCAGGGTCAGGTCCCTGTCCCCCAACGCCACCAGATGCGCGTCATAACCCTTCCCGGCCAGCCAGCGAGCCATACGGGCGGCGGTTTCCAGCGCCCCCACGTCGGCGGGATCGGCCACCAGCGCGGCCAAGCGCCGGTGTCCCGCGGGGGGAAGCAGCGGCAGCACCGAGGGCAGCCGATGCACCGTCTGGTAGACATCCTCCGGCGTGGCGACCCCGGCGCGGTAGCGGTCGATGGGCGCCGCCGCCCAGCCGCCGTTGGACGGCCGCGACCACGCCGCGGCCATCGCCTCGCGCAGCGTGGACAGGGCGGCATCGGCGCCGGCCGGCGGTTGCACCGCGCCGGGCAGCGCCAGGGTGAGGCTCAGCCGAGCCTCGGCGCAGGGCTTCCGGGGGTCCCGCTCCAGCAAAGGGGTGCCCGCCGGCTGGCGCCGAACGAGGTCGAGCAGGGCCGCGGTGGGCAGCATCGCCACCGCCGCCCCGCCGTCCGGCAAGGGGAACGGCGCGTCCGCCTGCAATCCTACGGGCGCGCCGGACCAGGACAGCGCGCAACCACTCTCCGCCGCCCGCGCCGTCACTTCGGCGCGCACCAGGGTCGCCTGGGCCGCCGCTCGTTCCAGAACCCACAGGGCGCCGCGCAGCAGGCGGGAACGCTTCAGCAATTCGTAAAGGCCCGAGTCCATCACCGCCAGCAGGCCGGGACACTCCCCATAACCGGGCCGCTCCGGCGCGCGCAGGACGCGGCGCACGAAATCGGCGAGCGGCACGTCCTCTTCGCCCAGCGCGGGGTCGGTGACGCAGCGGACGACGGCGCGGTCGGGCAGGTAAACGGCGTAGCGCCGGCCGACGGCGGCCTCCGCCCGCAGCACGGCCCGGACCGCGAACAGCGCGGGGTGGCGCTTCTGGATGTGGGTCAGGATGGGGCGGTAATCGCGCTCGGATTCGGTCAGCATGCTCTCGCCGCGGCGGCGGTAGCCGAAGCCGGTGCCCGGCACATGGACGCCGTGGAAGCCGCGCTCCAGCCCTTGCAGCCAGAACTCCCAGTCCTCGCTGCCCTGGCGCATCGCCTCGTCAAAGCGGGCGCCGCTGTCCAGCAGGCGGCGCGACGCCATGCTGCCCGCCTCGCTGACGTTGCGGAACAGATGCTCCAGCGGCGAATAGGCGCCGGACATGTCGCAGAACTCGAAGAAGCCGAACTTGTCGACGTCCGGATAGGCCCAGCCGACCTCCGGGCCCGCGGCCCGCAGCGCGTCCAGCATGCGTTGCAGCAGATGGGGCCGGATGCGGTTGTCGGAATCGAGGAAGTAGACCGCCTCCAGCGCCGGAAAGGCGTCCAACGCGAAGGCGATCCCACTGTTGCGCGCCGCGCTCAGCCCGGCGTTGCGCTTGTGCAGGTGATAGAGCCGCCCCGGATGGGCCGCCGCGAACTCCCGGCACACCCGCCCGGTCTCCGGGAAGGGGCAGCCGTCGTTGACCACGACCACGGCGTAGGCGAAGTCCGTGTCCTGGGCGAGCGCGGTGGACAGCGCCTCGACCAGCAGGCCCGAATGCTTGTAGGTCGGCACGACGATCGCCGCGCGGACGTCTTCGGCGTCACCGGACCCTGAAGCTGAAGCGGTGTGAGTTCCAACGGAATGCATGGGCGAACGCAGTGGTGACACGACACCGTCGATAGCACCGCTTCCGCTTGACTCCGATGTGACAATTCGGGGACAGGAATGTTTGGGCCGGCAGCCACCCTATGCTTGAACTCGGATGATATGAAAAAGCCAAATCTCAGTACATCGCAGGCTACTTGTTCGCGTTCCCCAAAGCCATTTGGGACGTCCCTTCCTCGGACAGATACTTCTGCGCAAAATCCTTGGACTGGCCCAAAAGCACCTTGTCAAAGGTCCCGGAGTGGAAACCCAGATCCTTTAATTTCTGTCCGGCCGCTTGCTCTTTCGACGTTGCGAAGAAACGTTCATCGCCCCCTTTGAGGGTGTAGGCTTTCATGGGCATGCCGATACCAGCCAGTTGATCCCAGGAATCCTGCATGTCCTTCAGGTCTGCACTCAGCTTACTCAGCGCAGCCAAGCGGTCTTGAGGGCTCATTCCAGGCCGATCCATGGCAGCGCGCCGGCTTTCCAACTCCGACTCCATGCGATCCGAGATGGCCTTCATGCTCTGCTGGCGCGCCGCTCCGTCAGGGGTGCGCCCGGCCTCGGCGTCCTCCCTCGCGGACTGCCAGAACGCCTTCTTGCGCTCCGATTTCAATGCGGACGACAGCGCGTCGTTAAGTTCGTCCGCCGACAGCGCCCCGCTGGAGACGAGCTTGCCCAGCGACGTCCGATCATCCGCCGACAAGTTCTTGAACAGGTCGAGTGCGTCGCCCTTGAGCGCCGACGCCAGATCGCTGAGATCGACCTTGTCGGTCTTGGAGGAGGCCGGTCCGGTCCCGTCCGTGGCGCCGGCCTTCGCAGCGGCGGGTTTCGCCTGCACGGAGGCCGCGGCGGTGGCCTGGAACAAGGATGCCGAAACGTCGGAAATTCCCATGGCTTCCTCCGGTGATCCTGAACGCAGGGCGTGCGATACCGGACCATCTGCAGCCAATATTGTGAAGAATAAATTAATACGAAATTCTTACTTTTCTAATGATTAGCTCTCGAACCATCAATGATCCGAAATCTTCGTTCCCCGTAAGAAGAACAGACTGACGGAGCATCGCTCCGCACAGCCCGCTCTCCTGTTCTTCACGCGAGATCAAGCCGCCCGCTCTTTGCCACCTCGCTCAGGAAGCGGTAGCTGTCCTTGGGCGTGCGGACCAGCGTGTCATAGTCGACGCGAACGATGCCGAACCGCTTCGACAGGCCGAAGGCCCATTCGAAATTGTCCAGCAAGCTCCAGCACAGATAGCCCTTCACGTTGCAGCCATCGGCCAGGGCGCGGCCGACCGACGCCACATGGTCGCGCAGGAAGGCCACGCGCTCCGCATCGTGCACCTGCCCGTCCGGCGTCACCACGTCGTCGTAGGCCGCACCATTCTCGGCGACGAAGACGGCGGGATTGCCGTAGTCGCGCCTGAACTCCATCAGCAGGTCGTAGAGCCCGTCGGGCTGGACCGGCCAAGCCATGGCGGTCCAGCGGTCGCAATGGGCGTCGCCCCACCACACGTCGAACGGATGCCCCGTCTCGTGCTTCATGGTCATGCGCGAGTAGTAGTTGATGCCCAGCAGGTCGATGGGGAAGCGGATCGCCTCCTCGTCACCGGGCAGCACGAAATCCTTCATCCGCTCGGCCATCAGGTCGGGGATCTTGCCGCGCATCACGCCGTCCAGGGCCACCCGGTTCCACACCGCGTCCCAGCGGGCCGCCGCCGCGACGTCCTCCGGCCGGTCGCTCTCGGCCCGGCAGGGCTGGAGGTTGATGACGGTGCCGAGCGTCAGGCCGGAATGCTCCGCCGACAGGGCGCGGAGCGCCGCCCCTTGCGCCAGATTCTGGTGGTGCAGCGCGCGAAGGATGCCCGTCTCGCCCAGTTTATGGCCGGGCGCGTGCTCGCCCGTGCCGTAGCCGTGGGTGGCGACCACGTTCGGCTCGTTCAGCATCATCCAATCCTTCACCCGGTCGGCGAGCCGGGCGGCGACGATGCGGGCGTAGTCGGCGAAGGGGCCGACGATCTCCCGGCCCTGCCAGCCCCCGCGGTCTTCCAGCGGCTGCGGCAGGTCCCAATGGTACAGACAGGCCATCGGCCGGATGCCGGCGGCCAACAACCCGTCCACCAGCCGGTCGTAGAAGTCGAGCCCCGCCGCGTTCACCGCCCCCGTCCCGCTCGGCAGGATGCGCGGCCAAGCGATGGAGAAGCGGTAGGCGTTGAAGCCCGCGTCCTTCAGCAGGGCGATGTCCTCCGCCCAGCGGTGGTAATGGTCGCAGGCGACGGCGGCGCTGCTGCCGTCCTGGATGCGCCCGGCCTCGGTGAAGGTGTCCCACACGCAGGGACCGCGCCCACCCTCGTGAATTGCCCCCTCGATCTGATACGCCGCCGTGGACGCCCCCCACAGGAAGTCCTTGGGAAAAGTGAAGAGTGCCATGACGGGGCCTCCCTTGAAGTGATTATGCTGCGGGCGCACTGTTGCGAGCGCGAAGGGCATGTTGCGCGAGCGAAGAGGCGACCACACTTATTCCGACCATCAGGTATAGTCTCTTCGTCTTAACAAGTGTATGCTTCGCCCAAGGCGGCTGCCCTGACAAATCAGCACAGCAGCATTCCCGCCGGCGGGAGGCGTCCCATGGTCATTACCACTCCCAAAACCACCAAGATCGTCTTTCTGGGCGCCGGCAGCGCGGCCTTCGGGCTGAGCATGTACCGCGACCTCTTCACCACGACGGAACTGGCGGGCAGCACGCTGACTCTGGTCGACACGAATCCGGCGGCGCTCGACCGCATGACGGCGCTCGCCCGTCTGCTGAACGCCAAGGGCGACGCCGGCCTGATCATCGAACAGACCACCGACCGCCGCGCCGCCCTGCAAGGGGCGGAATTCGTCGTCAACTCCGTCGCCATTGACCGCAACCGCTTGTGGAAGCTCGATTTCGAGGTGCCGAAAAAGCACGGCATCCGCCACACGCTGGGCGAGAACGGCGGACCCGGCGGCCTGTTCTTCACGCTGCGCACCCTGCCCCTGATCTTCGACTTCGCCCGCGACATCGAGGAGCTGTGCCCGGACGCCCGGTTCATCAACCTGTCAAATCCGGAAAGCCGCGTCGTCCTCGGCCTCGGCAAATACACCAAGGTCAAGACGCTGGGGCTGTGCCACGGCATCTTCCTGGCGCGCTGGTTCATCTGCCAGATCCTCGGCATGGCCGAAAAGGACGTGGAGGTCTGGGGGGCCGGGCTAAACCACTTCCAGTGGCTGATGCACATCCGCGACAAGGCGAGCGGGCGCGACCTCTACCCGCTGCTGCGCGAGCGGGAGAAGACCCACGACCCGGCCTTCACACCGCTGACCCGCCGCCTGTTCACCAGCTTCGGCCTGTGGCCGACCTGCAGCGACGATCATATGGGCGAATACCTTCCCTACGGCTGGGAAGGCGGGGAGCACGGATTCGACTTTGCGGAGGACGAGCGCGGGCGCGGCATCCTCAACGCGCTGATGGACGGAACGATCGCCGGAACGACGCCGGTGCCCGACGACTGGACGCAGCCATCCTGGGGCGAGCGGGCCGTGCAGGTCATCGCCGGGGTTCTGCACAACCAGAAGCGCTTCATTGAATCGGGGATCGTCTACAATCAGGGCGCCATCCCCAACCTGCCGCCCGATCTGGCGGTGGAGGTGCCGCTGCTGGCCGACGCGGCGGGCGTTCACCCGGTCTCGCTCGGCCCCCTGCCCGACCCGATCGCCAAACTGCTGCACGTCCAGGCAAGCGTGCAGCAACTGTCCGTCGAAGCGGCGGTCCACGCCTCGAAGGACTTGGCGCTCCAGGCTCTGCTGATCGACCCGGTGGTGAATTCCACCGACGCCGCCGTGAAGATCCTGGACGAGCTGTGGGAGGCGAACCGGCCCTACATCCGTCCCTGTGTGTAGGAACGCGCAGGGCCGGTGCGGGTCAATGGGCCGGTTCGGTGTCCGACGCGGCCGGCTTGCGGCGGCCGCGCGGAGCGACCGGTTTCACCGCTTCCGCCTTCACGGCTTCCGCTTTCACGGCCTTGGCGCGGGGCGGCTTCGCCACCTTCGGGGCCGCCGGAACCGGAACCGCGACCGGGGTTTCGGCTGAGGACTCGTTTGCTGCGGCCGGCTCGGCCTTGGTCTTGCGGGCGCGCGGCTTCTTGGGCGCGACGGCCTCCTCGACCACATCGACCACGGCGTTCAGGCCGACGCCCAGCAGTTCGGTCGCCGCCGTCTTGGTCCGGCGGACCGCCTTCTTCACGACGCCCGCGGCGGCGTCCTTGACGGCCGCGACCATGGCGACCGGTTCCGCCGTGGCGGCCGTCCGGTCCTCGGCTTCGATCTCGGCGCAGGCCTGCGCCCAATGCTCTTCCCCCCGTCCCTCCGGTCGTCCGGCGCGCTCCCAGATCTCATAGGCGCGGTGGCGGATGCGGTCCTCACGATCGCCTTGCATTCTTCCGTCTCCAAGTGGGCTTTGGTCCAAGTGGGCTTGGCCGCAGAAACATCGACGCTCGAGGAAAACGGCGTCCTGCGCCCGTGGGTTCCCGTTTTAGTGCCCGGTTTATGTGACGATAAACGTACACAAAGAAAGCGTGCCTTAGTTCATAGGAAATTCATAGGCCCATTGCTTGTCCGGCCTCGACACACAGCGGACGGTGATAGACCATGCGTTGGTCGCGCCCCACCCGCACCGGCGCCGGCCCGGCTTGCGGTCCGCATAGAACCCTTCGCCGGGTTGAAGCGGGCCGGCCGGCCCAATTAACTTTGGGTGAAACGTCTTGGCAGGGGGCCGTTTGCGGCCCAGAGCCGTCACGGAAGGCAACGAGTTCAGCGCATGTCCCTTGATCCCTTGCTTCAAGCCAACCGTATCCTGACCGAAGCCATCAGCAACTACCTCCAATCCTCGAACGAGCTTGCCGCAGCGGCGGAGCGGGCGACGGCGGCCAGCGCCGGACGCGACGCGACCACCCGGCGGCTGGCCTTCCAGGAATTGTCGGAGCGCGGGAATCAGGCGCGCTTCGCCAAGAAGCACCTGACCGACACGGTGCGCCGCCTGCGGTCCACCCTGCCCCCGGCCCAGATCGAGGCGGTTGCGGCGAAGCTCGACGGGCGCGAGAGCGCCGAGAGCGCGCTGACGCTGGTGCGCACGATCCTGACCGAGAAGGTCTGGTCGGCGGCCTGACAGCCCCGTCGCTTTTTGCCCTGCCCCTTTCGCCCTGCGGCGCTCCGGCCCGGGCGATTCCGCTTTACGACCGGTTGGACGGCCCCCGAATGCGGGAAGACCGTTCAACCGGTGTTGGTCGTTGGCCGCTATGCCCACCTAATCCGGACAACTCATTTGACATCGTAGGGTGCAGGGGCCAGTGTCTGACTGCTAAAGATTATCACAAGCGCGGGATCGGCGCCGCCGTTCCGCAGATTGGATCGCAAGGGTGCAGGACGTCTCCAAGGCGATGATCGCCCGCCTGGTCGGCTTCGACACGGTTTCGCGCCGTTCCAACATGGCGCTGATCGACTGGGTTCGGGACCATCTCGCCGGATACGGCGTGGAAAGCCGGCTGGTGCCCAGCCCGGACGGCGCCAAGGCGAACCTGTTCGCGACCATCGGCCCGATGACCGAAGGCGGCGTGGTGCTGTCGGCCCACACCGACGTCGTCCCGGTGGACGGACAACCCTGGGACACCGGTCCCTTCACCCTGGTCGAACGCGACGGGCGCCTCTATGGGCGCGGCACCGCCGACATGAAGAGCTTCCCCGCGGTGGCGCTGGCCCTGCTGCCGGACATTCTGGAGGCCGGGCTGAAACGGCCGCTGCATCTGGCGCTGTCGTACGACGAGGAGGTCGGCTGCATCGGCGCGCCGGCCATGATCGCCCGCATCGCCGATGAGTTGCCGCGCCCCAGCGCCGTCATCGTCGGCGAGCCGACCTCGATGGGGGTCGTTCTGGCCCACAAGGGCTGCTACGTGCTGCGCACCACGGTCACCGGGCACGAGGTCCATTCGTCCCAGATCGACCGCGGGGTCAGCGCCGTGATGACCGCGGCGCGGCTCGTCAATCTCGTGGGTGACATGGCGGCGGAGAACGCCGCCGCCGCGGAGCCCGCCTGCGGCTTCGACCCGCCCTTCACCACGCTGCAGGTCGGCACCATCGAAGGCGGCACGGCGGCCAACATCACCGCACGCCACTGTTCCTTCGTCTGGGACATCCGTCCGCTGCCCGGCGACGACTGGACGCGCTACCGCGACCGGTTCGAAGCGGAATGCGAGCGGCTGCGCGCCGTCATGCGGCGGATCAGCCTGGACTGCGACATCCGCACCGAGCAGCTTGCCGGCGTGCCGGGGCTGGCGCCGGAGCCGGACGGGCCGGCGGCCCAGCTCTGCCACGCCCTGACCGGACGCAACGACACCGGAATGGTCTCCTTCGCGGCGGAGGCCGGGCAGTTCCAGGAGGCCGGCTTGTCCACCGTGCTCTGCGGGCCGGGCTCCATCGATCAGGCGCACCAGCCCAACGAGTACATCGACGTCGCCCAGGTGACGGCCTGCGAAGGCTTCCTCCGGGATCTCGTCCGCCGGCTGGCGGCCTGACCTGCAAAGGGGTGCGGCGGAGCGTCGCGCCGGACCACAATACAGACGGCCTCTTTATTCGGACCGCGATCAATGGAAGGAACCAATTGTTGGATCGTCGGCGCCTTGTTGCTGAATTGCCTAGAGCACTCCCAATTTGGCCTATGCCGTTGTCGGGGGAGACTTTGACGGCATTCCTGTCGCACTGTGCCCGGGGGCGCCGGTGCACCGGCGTGTCCATGAAAACGGGAGCGTCGGTGCATGGTTGATCTGAGCGACCTCGAGCGCGACGCGCTGACCGAGCTGGTGAACATGGGCGTCGGCCGTGCCGCGACCAACCTCAGCCGCATGGTCGCCGATCAGGTCCTGCTGTCGGTTCCCTCGATCGAGATCGTCAGCCGCAACGACGCCGCCGGCCTTCTGGCCGCGCGCGAGAAAATGAGCCTCGTCGCGGTCGAGCAGCGTTTCGACGGGTCCTTTTCCGGCCGCGCCCTGTTGATCTTCCCCGAGACCAACAGCCTGGAGCTGGCCCGCGCCGTCCTTGGCAGCGAGCTGAGCCTGGAGGAAATCGTCGATCTGGAGCAGGACGCGCTTGCGGAGATCGGCAACATCATCCTCAATGGTTGCTTGGTCGTGATGGCCAACACGTTGAAGGACAATCTGGACATCTCGCTGCCCAGCGTGTTGCGCGGTGACAGCGACCGCATCTTCCAAAGCAACGGGCCCAACCCCGACGAGCTGGTGATGTTCCTCTACATCGACTTCCTGATCCGCAGCCGGAGCATTCGCGGCTACATCGCGTTGCTCATGGGACTGTCGTCTCTGGAGTCGCTGAAGGGACTGATCCATGGATTCATCGACCGCATCGCCTCCGGAACGCCCGATGGAACCGACCGAGTTTAAACGCATGCCCTGGCTGGACGGCCTTCTCGACGCGATGGACGCCGGCATCGTCGTGCTGGACCGCCATGGCCGCGTGCAGTTCTGGAACCGCTGGATGGAAAGGGCGTCGGGCACCCCCGAGCCCGACATCCACGGGCGAGAACTGGTGGAGGCCCTGCCGTCCCTGCGCGACACGCGGCTGCACAACGCGGTGCGCGACGTGCTGGAAACCGGGGCGCCCAGTGTCCTGTCCCACACGCTGAACCCGGTGCTGTTCCCGCTGCGCTGCGCCGACGGGCGGCGGATGGTCCACAACGTGCTGATCCGTCCCTTCACCGTCGCCAACGCCTCCTACTGCCTGATCCAGGTGACCGACGTCACCGCCGTGGTCAACCGGGAGCGGGTCCTGCGCGAGCAGCGCGACGCGCGCTACCGCGCCATCGTGGACACCGCCCCCGACGCCATCGTCACCACCGACACGCGCGGCGTCGTGCAATGGGCCAACGGCGCCGCGGCCCTGCAGTTCGGCTTCCAGTCCAACGAGCTGATGGGCCAACATGTCAGCCTGTTCCTCGCCGAAGGCTCCCCCGACTGGTCCGGCCTGCTGGAACGCGACCCGGCCGGGCGGCCGGCTCCCGTGGAACTGATCGGGCGCAAGCGCGACGGCACCCGCATCGACCTGGAGGTTTCGCTGGCCCGCTGGGAGTCGGAGGGGCGGAGCTTCATCACCGGCGTCCTGCGCGACATCACCGAGCGCCGCCGCACCCGCGAGGAGCTGAAGGCCAACGCGCTCGCCATGCGCCAACTCGCCGAGCAGACCAAGGCCACGCTCGACGCGCTGCCGGCGCACATCGCCGTTCTCGACCATGGCGGGCACATCATCTCGGTCAACAAGGCCTGGTCGGAAAGCGGGCCGCAGGCCGGCTTCCTCGGCGACGGCTCGGCGATCGGCGACGACTATCTGGAGGCCTGCGCCGCCACCCGCAGCGGGGCGGAGCATGCCGACGCGCTGATCGAGGGGCTGCGCGGCCTGCTGCGCGGCGGGTCGCCGGTGTCCATCGAATATCCGGGCCTGTCCGACGCCGGTCCGCGCTGGTACCGCTGCCTCTCCGCGCCGATGGCCGCCGGCCCCTTCGGCGGGGCGGTGCTGATGCACATCGACGTCACCGAGATCAAGTCGATGGAAGCGGCGCTGCGCAAGCTAGTGGGCCAGAAGTCCACCCTGCTGCGCGAAGTGAACCACCGGGTGAAGAACAGCCTCCAGCTCGTGTCCAGCCTGCTCACGCTCCAGACCATGAGCCTGCCGGGCGCCGCCGAGCGGGTCCATTTCCAGGACGCCCGCAGCCGCATCGACGCCATCGCGCGGGTGCACAGCCGGCTCTACCAGACCGAACAGTTCCAGACCATCGAGTTCGGCAGTTACCTGAACGAGCTGTGCGCCGACCTGTCCCGCGCGTCGGGCGGCGACACGCTGGGCTCCATCGAGGTGCGGGCCGAGCGCGTCGACCTGCCCATCGATCAGGCGGCACCGCTGGGGCTGATCGCCAACGAGCTGATCACCAACGCCATCAAGCACCGCGGGTCCACGCCCGCCAACGTCCTGGTGTCGCTCGACCGGGCCGGCGACTTGCTGGCTCTGACCGTGACCGATCAGGGACCCGGCCTTCCCGCCGGGTTCGACATGCGCCGGTCGCGCAGCCTCGGCATGCGCTTGATCACCAGCCTGACCGGTCAGGTCGGGGCGACGGTCGCGCTGATGCCGGTGGAACGGGGCACCTCCTTCCGCATCGCGCTGACCATGCCGGAAGTACGCGGCCCCATCCTGGAAGACAGCGCGGCGGAGTGGAACGGATGAAGATCCTACTCGTCGAGGACGAGGTCCTCATCGCCATGGAGCAGAGCTTCTATCTGGAATCCGCCGGGCACGAGGTGCACGGGCCGGCCTCCACCAGCGAAAAGGCGCTGATCCTGGCGCAGGAGGTCAAGCCGGACTTGGCCCTGGTGGACATTCATCTCGCCCAGGGCTCCAGCGGCATCGACGCGGCCCGCCGGATGACCGCGCTGGGCATCCCCTGCCTGTTCGTCACCTCCTACCGCGAGGAGGTGGAGCCGACGCGCGAATACGGGGTTGGCTGCCTGCCCAAGCCCTTCTCGCAGACCTCGCTGGTCTCCGCGGTCGAGGTGGTCAGCGCCATCCTGGCCGGGCGGACGCCCACCAAGGTCCCCGACACGATGGAGCTGTTCTCCTAAAGCGAACTTCCGTTCGCTTTAGACTCATATCGCCTCATTCGCCGGCGGGCTCCGGTCGCATGTGCGACCGGGACCGCCGCCGCGGTCCAAAGCGGATTGCAATCCGCTTTAAGCGCCGTCCGCCACCGGCGCGGGAGGCGAAAACGGTTCACGCGCTACCGCTTGCCCAGCACCGGCATCACCCAGCCCTTCAGGAAGGCGTCCTCCGGCGGCACCGCGACCGGCTTGCCTGCCGCTAGCAGCACCTGAAGCAAGGCGGTGTGCAGGGCGGTGCAGCCGCCGAGGTCCAGCCGGGGCTGTGACACGGCACACAGCCATTCGGCCAGCGGGATTGCCTCTTCCACCGTGCAGGCGCCCTCGAAACGGGCGGTGCGGTCTTCGAAACGAATGGGCATCACACCAGTTCCCGCAGGTTGAGGGCGAGCAGAAGGCGCCCGTCGCCGAGCACCGCAGTGCCGGCGTAGCCGCGCAACCGGGCGAGCAGCCCGGTCATCGGCTTCAGAACCACCTCGGCGCGCTCCCGGAAGGCATCCACGACCAGCGCCATCGGCTGCCCGCCGAGGTCCAGCAGAAGCACCGCCTCCCCGCTGCGTTCCCGCTCGTCCTCCGGCAGGTTGAGCAGGCGGCGCAGCCGCAGAAGCGGCACCACCGCGTCCTGGACGACGACGCTCTCCGCGTGCTTCATGCGGCGGATCGCGCCGTGGGGAACGCGCTGCATGCCGGTGACCAGCGTGACCGGAAAACCATAGAGCGCGCCGGCCGTCTCCACCGTCACCAGCCGGGTGACCATCATCGTCAGCGGCAGGATGAGGCGGAAGCGCGTCCCGACGCCGGGGGTCGAGGCGACGTCTACCCGTCCTCCCGCCTGTTCCACCGCGCTGCGCACGGCGTCCATCCCCACCCCGCGGCCCGACAGATCCGACACGGTGTCCGAGGTGCTGAGTCCCGGCAGGAGGATCAGGCGCAGCGCCTCGGCCTCGGTCAGGGCCGCCGCCTGCTCCGCGGTCAGGGTGCCCTGGGCCACCGCCTTGCGGCGCACCGCCGCGGCGTCGATGCCCGCCCCGTCGTCGGAGACCTCCACCACCACGCCGCCGCTGTCCTGAAAGGCCTGGACGCGGAGCGCCGCCACCTCCGGCTTGCCGGCGGCGCGGCGGCGATCCGGCGGCTCGACGCCATGGTCCAGGGCGTTGCGGACGAGGTGCAGCAACGGTTCGCCCAGGATGTCGAGAATGTCCTTGTCGGCCTCCGTCTCGCCGCCGGAGAGGTGCAGCTCGACCGGCTTGCCGAGCCGCCGCGCGGTGTCGCGGACCAGCCGGGGCAGCGGGTCGAAGACGCGCGACAGCGGCAGCAGCCGCAGCCGCAGCACCGCGTCCTGCAGGTCGCCGACGATGGAATCGATGCGGCCATGGGCTTCCTTGATGCCCTGGGCCAGCGCGTCGGCGCTCCGCCCCTCCTGCGCCTCGCGCGCGAGATAGGGCAGGCTTCCCTTGGCGACGACCAGTTCGCCGACCAGTGCCATCAGCCGGTCCATGCGCTCCGCGTCCACCCGCAGCGCCCGCCGCGCCGAGGCGGCCGGAGCGGCGGGCTCCGCCGGCGCCGCAGCCGGGCCGTCCGCCAAGGACGCGAGGCATCGGATGAGCGCGTCCGTCGGGCCTTCGGCGGCCCGCTCCAGCACCGCTCCTTCGGCATCCCGTCCCTCGGCGGTGAGGATGTTGCGCACCGCCCGCAGCACCGCCGCCCGGCGGGCCGCAGATTCCTCGTCGCTGCCGGGCAGGCCGAGGATGCGCGACTGCTCCCGCAGCATGGCCGTGGCGAGACTTACCGGAGCGGCGGGGACTGCCGGCTCGGCCGGCGCGGGTATCACGACCGTAGCAAGGGACACCTGATCGGGAACGCCACGGAACAGGCGCGTCACCTCGTCCTTCGGCGCCCCGCTCAGCGCGCGGAAGCGCAGGGTGCAGCGGTAGGGGTCGAGGTCCGTCAGCGGCGGCCACGCCCCGGCGGACTCGATGCGCAGCAGCAGCAGATCGGGAATGCGGCGGCACAGGTCGAGCGGGTCGTCCCCAGCGAAGAAACAGTCCTCCGCAGGGTCGTAGGCAATGGCGGTGACGGTGCGCCCGCTGGCCTTGGCCCGGTCGGACTCCGTCAGCTCGTCCACCCAGGCGAAGCCGGCGGGCGTACCGCCGCCCGCGGCGGCCGCCGGCCCGCCGAGGGCGGCGCGGAGCCCCGCCTCCTGCTCCTGCGCGCGGGCGTCGGCGCCGTCGGGAAGGGACTGGCTGAACTCCAGCCCATCGACCCACGCCGCGCCGATGTCCAGCAGTTCCAGAAGCCGGTCGGCCAGTTCGCCGCTCATGCTGGCGCGTCCGTCGCGCACGGCCATCAGCGCGTCCTCGCCGGCATGGACCATGCGGGTGAAGGGCGCCATGTCGAACAGCGCGGTGGCGCCCTTCAGCGTGTGCAGCGCGCGGAACAGGTCGTTGATCGCGGCCTTGTCGGTCGGGTCGCGCTCCAGCCGCAGCAGGGCGGCGCCCGCCGCCTCCAGCAACTCCCGCGATTCCAGGACGAACTGCTCGAACAACGCGCTCATGACCGCCCCTCTTCACCGGCTTGGCGCCGCCCGGTGAGCAGGCGGGCGGCGGCCGTCAGGTCGGCGGGACGCACCGGCTTCACGAAATACCAGTTGGCCCCGGCGAGCAGCGCCTTCTCGCGGTCGCTGTCCTTGGATTCGGTGCTGATCATGATCGCCGGCACGTCGCGCAGGGTCTGCTCCTGCCGCAGGCGGCGCAGCATGGTGTAGCCGTCCATCTTCTGCATGTTGATGTCGACGATCAATAGGTCCGGCGTGGACGCCAGCGCATGCTCCAGCCCGTCGATGCCGTTCACCGCCTCGTCGACCCGAAAGCCGTCGGTTTCCAGAACCTGCCGGGTGTAGGCCCGGACGGTCACGGCGTCGTCCACCACGAGGACTCGGGGTTGGGGGACGCCGGGTTGGGGATTGGGTCGGTCGGTCACCGCACGGCCTCCTTAACTCTGGGGCTTCTGATAGAGGATGGCGTCGGGGAACCGGCGCGGCACGAAGAGCGAGGACATCCGGCTCATGCTTTCCGAATGGCCGAGGCAGATGAACCCGTTGGGCGACAGCGCGTCGTAGAACATCGACGCCGCCTCGCGCCGCCCCAGATCGTCGAAATAGATCAGCAGATTGCGGCAGAAGATGACATCCATGCCACGGAAATTCGCCATTTGCCGCGGATCGGCGATGTTCACCAGCGAGAAGTCGATGGAATCCCGCAACTCCTCCATGATCTGCCAGCTCCGGTCGTCCAGCCGGGTGAAGTATTTGGCGATGAGATCGCGCGGCATCGCCTGAAGCGACCGCTCCTCGTAGATGCCCTCCCGCGCGCGGGCGAGCACCTGGCTGTCGATGTCGGAGGCGTAGAGTTCGATCTCGAACTCATCCACCCGGCTCCAACGCTCCAGCAGCGTGATGGCGATGGAATAGGGCTCCTCCCCGGTGGCGCAGCCGGCCGACCAGATGCGCACCCGGCTGCCCGGCGCGCGCCCGCGCACCACCTCGTCCAGCGCCTCGTTCACCAGGCAGTCGAGCTGGTAAAGTTCGCGGAAGAAATAGGTCTCGTTCACCGTCATCCGGTTGACGAGAAGCTGCAACTCCTCCCCCGACGCCTGGTACCGCAGCAGATTCAGGTACTGGCGGAAATGCTCCACGCCGACCGCCGCCATCCGCTCCGACACCCGGCGGTCGACGAAATAGCGTTTGGCCTCGGTGAAGGACAGGCCGGTGCGTTCCCGCAAGAACCGGCAGAAGGCGTCGTAATCCGCGGCGTTCAGGCCGGCGGTGTCCCCCTTGTCCGAAGGCCCCTTATCCGAAGGCCCCTTGTCCGAAGGCAGGCTCATTCAGGCTCCGGAAAACAGGCGGCGCGCCGCATCGACGGAAAAAGCGACGAAGGGATCGTCCGGAAAGCGCACGGACAGCCGCTCCACGACTGGCAGAGCCGCGGGATCGCCACTTTCCATCAACGCCTCCACCGCGGACAGGCAGACGTTGACATGCGGGTCGCGGTCGATCACCCCGGCCAGCAGGTCCAGCCGGTCCGGATGGGGCAGCTTGCCCACGAGCTGGGCCGCGAAGATGCGCAGGTCCGAATCCGCGGCGGTCAGCAGCGGCGCGACCTCCGGCATCACCACGGCGGCGGGCATCTGCTGGAGGCTCTCGATCACACCGTTGCGCAGCCCGACGTCCTCGCTCGCCAGATGGGGAAGCAGCGCCGCCGCCGCGGCCGCGGTGCCGGTGCGGACCAGGGCGGTGAGGAGGGTTTCGCGGACGCTCGGGTCCTCCTCGCGCGCCAGCCTCGCGGACAGGGCGGGAACGGCGTCGGGGCGCTCGCCGAGCGCGTGGGCGGCCTGACGCCGCCGGGCCGGGTCGGCGTCCTCCAGCCACGCCAGCGGATCGCCGCCCTCCGCGGCGCCCGCCGGCTTCGCTCCGTCGATCTTCCGGGCCTTCACCAGGGCCATGCCGCCTCCACCACGCCTGTCGCGTTCATTTCATCACCCACCAGCCATCATTGCTGGCCATCATTCGGCGGCCATCACCCACCGCGTCACCTGCTGGGCCACCCGGTCGGACGGCAGCACCATGTCGGCGCCGCCGCGGCGGATCAGCTCCTGCGGCATGCCGAACACGACGGCGCTGGACTCGGCCTCCGCGATGGTGCGCCCACCCTGGCGGCGCAGTTCCGCCATCGAGACCGCCCCGTCCGACCCCATGCCCGTCAAAAGAACGCCGATCAGCCGTGACGGTGCCACGGCGCGCAGGGCGCTCTCGACCAGCCGATCCACGTTGGGATGCCAGCTCCGCCGCTCGTCCGCCGGGACGGGCTGGGCGTAGAGCCGCCCGCCGCGCCGGACGATCTGCAGGTCGGCGCCGCCGCGCGCGATGCACGCCATCCCCGGCTGGAGCGCGGTGGCCGTCGCGGCCTCCACCACCGTCACGGCGGAGATGGTGTCGAGGCGGCGGGCCAGCGGCCCGGTGAAGCTGGCGGGCATGTGCTGGACCACCACCACCGGCCAGGGAAAATCCGCCGGCAAAAGCGGCAGGATGTCCTCCAGCGTGCGCGGCCCGCCGGTGGACACGCCGATCAGCACCAGCCCCTCACCCGGCCTGCCGCCGTCCTCGTCACCGTCGGCCACGGTCCGCGGCTTGGACAGGGGAGCGTCCGCCAGGAAGTCCTCCCCGACGATGCGCTCGCGCGCCCGGCGCAACCGCTCCCGCAGCCCCAGCACCCGACGCGGGCGCGATCCGGCGGCAGCCCGCACGGTGGCGACCAACTCCTCGGCGATGCCGGCGATGGCGCCGACCCCCGACGGCTTGCGCACAGCCTCCACCGCCCCCAGCCGCAGGGCCTCCAGCGTCACCTCCGCCCCGTCCGCGGTCAGGGCCGAGACCATCACCACCGGCTTGGGATGCTCGATCATGATGCGCTTCAGGCAGGCGAGGCCGTCCATGCCGGGCATCGTGACGTCCAGGGTCACCACATCCGGATCGAAGCCGGGCAGCCGTTCCAGCGCCTCCGCCCCGTCGGCGGCGGTCTCCACCACGAAGCCGGCGGACGAGAGGATGTCGCCGATGCGCCGCCGCATCAGCGCCGAATCATCGACGACCAGGACCTTCAGCATGACGGGACCACCTTCCGATCAGACGGTGGCCAGCAGGTCGGCGAGCTGGTCCATATCCAGCAATTCCGCCGGGTCCATCAGCAGGATCATCCGCCGTTCCGCGGCGCTCTCCAGCGCGCCGATTCGGCGGATCAGCCGGTGCTGGGCCTGCGACACGACGGGGGCCGGCCCGATGGCGCCGTCCGGGATTCGGACGATTCCGGCCATGCCGTCCACCAGCAGCCCGGCGCGGGCCGCCCCCGCGGCGATCACCACCACGCGGCCCCGATCGCCGCCGGCCTCCCGCTCCTCCGGCAGGCGCAGCAGGCGGCGCAGCGCGACCAGCGGTAGGACGCCCCCGCGCAGGGTCGTCACGCCGCTGACGAAGTCCGGCGCGTTGGGCAGCGGGGTCACGGCGTCGGGCTGACGCAGCACCTCCTGCACCGCCGCGACCGGCAGGCCGTATTCCGCCCCGGCCAGCCGGAACACCACGAAGGCCTCCGCCCGCTCCGCCTCCGCTTCCGTCGCCACAGCCGCCTCTCCTTCGCGCCCTTGGGCATGGATGCCCACCCCGGCGCCGTTGCCCGCGCCATGACGGAACAGCCGTTCCGCCGACAGGACCGGGATCAGCCGCGCGCCGCCGTCCAGCCGCGCGATGCCGTCCATATCCTCGAACTCCGCCTCCCGCGCCATCAGCGGCGGCACCGGGTCGATCCGTTCGCGGGGAACGCGCAGGATTTCCCGCACATCCTCCACCGCCACACCGACCAGCCCCTCCGCGGTGCGCAGGACGGCCACCTTGCCACGACCCCGATCAGCCGTGGCATCGAGCGCGGCGTCGAGCCCGAACAGCTCCCGCAGCCCGACCAGGGGAAGCAGCCCGTCGCGCAGCGTCATCATGCCCAGAAGATGAGGGCGGGCGCGGGGGACGCGGATCACCGTCTCGGGAACCGGAACGACCTCCCGCACCGCCGCCACGGGCAACGCGAACTCCTGTTCCGCAACGGTGAGGACGACGAGTTGTTCCTCGTCCTGGCTCACCGCGGCAACGGTCTTCGGCTGGGGCGCCGCGCTGAAATCGGCGCTTCCCGCCGGCCCCCGCCCAAGGTCGGCGAACTGGCGCTCGATCAGCGGGCCGGGGTTGAGGATCAGGGCACCGTCCCTCACGGCCCCGTCTCCGGCCAGGATGGCACCGGCCAAAAGATCGGCGTCGATGGACGGATCGGGCGCCGTCGCGGAGTTGGCGATGCGGTCCTCGTCCACGGCGGACAGGCCCGACACGCGGTCCACCAGCAGGCCGACCGGCTGGCCGTTGTGGCGGAGGATCAGCAGCCGCGCCGCCTTCGCCTCCCCGTCATCGGGTCCACCCTCCCCGGCCTTGGCAAGGCCCAGGACCCGGCGCAGCCCGATGACCGGCAGCACGGCGCCGCGCCGCCGGGCCAGTCCTTCCAGGCTGGGCGGCCCCAGCGGGATCGGCACCAGGGCGGGCGGGCGCAGGATTTCCAGCACGTTGTCCAGCGGCAGGGCCAACCCCATGCCGCCGACCGTGAAGAGGACGAAGGAACGCACGCCGTCGCGGCGGATGATCGCGGCCATGGGTCGTCTCCCCGCCGGCCGGTCAGCCGGCCCCTTGCAGTTCTTCGGCCATGGCCGCGATCTCCTCGATGGCGGCGGCCAGTTCCTCGGCTCCCTTGGCCTGCTCCCGCGCGGCCTTGGCCGCTTCGTTGGCCGAGCGGTTGGCCTGGTTGGCCGCGGCGGCGACCTGCTCCACGCCCTTCTGCGCCTCCGCCACGGCGCGCTGCACCTCACCGGCGTTCTCGACGATCTCGCGGCTGCCGGAGGTCACGGTGCGCAGGTCGGCGATGGAGGCGGCGAGGCTGCCGGCGAACTCCTGGTGGCGCAGGGACTGGCGCGCCGTCTCGCTCCCGATGTCCTCGATGTCGCGGCGGACTCGCCCGATCTGGTCCTGGATGGCGTGGACGATGTCCTTCACCCGCTCAACATTCTCCGAGCTGTCGCGGGCGAGGTTGCGGATGTCGTTGCTGACGACGGTGAAGCCGCGCCCGAACTCCCCGGCCCGCGCCGCTTCGATGGAACCGCTGACCGCCAGCATGCCGGTCTGGATAGCGATGATCGAGATGGCGTCGACCACCTTGTCGATGCGTCGACCGATCTGCTCCATGGCGCCGATGCGCTCCACAGTGCGGCGGCTGGCGGCCACCGCCTCGCCCACCCCGGCGGTCAGGGCGCCCACCATGTCCTGCGTCTCGGACAGCAGCGCCTCCAGGCCGACGCAGCGTTGCAGCGCCTCCTCGGCGCGGCTGTGGCCGAGCCGGGCGCTGGCCTCGATCTCCGCGATGGCGCTGCTCGACTGGTGGGTCGCCGCCCCCTGGGCCTGGGCGCCGCGGGAGATCTGGGTGATCGCCGCCATGATCTGGGCGGCGGCGCGGTTGATCTCCTCAATGGCGGCGGAGAGCTGCTCGGCGGCGGAGGCGAGATCACCGGCGGCGCGGTGGACGTCGGTGGTGCCGGTCAGCTCGTCGGCCAGATCGGACAACTGACCGGCGGCCTGCTCGCTCTGGGCCAGCGCCTTGGCCTGCTCGCCGACCGTCTTCAGCGCCTCCTCGCTCGCCGCCGCCTGCTCCTCCGCGGCGGAGGCCACGCTCTCGGCGCCGCGCTGCGCCTCCCGCCCGGCGGAATCGGCTTCCAGCGCGGCCTTGATGGTCTCCTGGGCGCCGCGGGCGATGTCCCCCATGCCGTCGCGCACCCGGTCGAGCTGGCCGGCGATCTGGCGGCCCCGCTCCACCTCCGCCTTGGACGCGTCCGCGCCGGCCACGATGCTCTCGGCGATGGCGCCCACCGCCTTCTGGATCTCCGCGACCATGCGGTTGATCTCGTTGGCGGAGCGTTCGGAGCGCTCGGCGAGGGCCTGCACCTCGTCGGCCACCACGGCGAAGCCGCGCCCGGCGTCGCCTGCGCGCGCGGCCTCGATGGCGGCGTTCAGGGCCAGGAGGTTGGTCTGGTCGGCCATGACCGCCACCCCCTCGACGATGGTGCCGATCTCCGCCGCCTGCCGCTCCAGATCGCGGACCAGGGCGACGGCGGCCTCCTGCCGCGTGGCGGCGCGGACCAGCCCATCGACGGAGGTGAGGATCTGCCCGCTGACCTCCTTCATCAGCGCCTGCAGCGCCTCGATCCGCGACAGCGAGGATTCGGCGTTGCCGCGCGCCCGCCCGATCAGGCTGGCGCTGCGGTCGATCATCCGCTGCGACTGCTGGGTGGCGCTGGCCGCCTCCTCCGCACCGGCGGCCACCTGCTCCATCGCCTTGCGCAGTTCCTCGGCGGCGGCGGCGGCCTGGGTCACGCCGCTGGCAAGCTCGTTCGCCGCCGCGGCGATTCCTTCCGCGGCCTTGCGCCGCCGGTTCCCGGCGCGGGCGCGCCGCCGCACCTCCGCCGCTCGACGGGTCGACAGGGCGTTGTCGGGCTGGCCGGGGAGTGCGGCGTCATCGGGAAGCGCCACCGTGTCCTCGCCGATGTCCGCGTTGCGGGAGGCGTTCGCCGTGTCGATCCGCTTCTTCTTGACCAAAGCCATGATTCAAAACCCCTTGCCCCGCGAGCCCGTGTTTCTCTGGCGGTGGCTCTTGTTGATTGGCTTGCGTTCGTTGCCGGCGGTTGCCCGCCCTCAGGCCAGCACCCGGCCGATGTAGCGCCCGATGGCCGCCTTCAGCTCCATCGCCGATCCGGCGTCGAGCGCCAGAACGACGGTTCCCTCGACGTCGTGGGGCGGCGTCCGGAAGGTGACGTGGAACAGGATGGCCTGCGCCTCCGCCGTCAGGGCGACGCCGCAGCGTTCCAGGAGATCATCCCCCACGCCGCGCAAGACCTGCGGCAGGGTGGTGCCGACCGCGACGCCCAGGAGATTCCCCATGGAGGACAGGCAGCTGTTCAGCACGATGTTGCCAACCTCGGCCAGCACCTCCTCCACCAGCTCCACCGCGTCTTCCTTGGGGACGCCGGGCGGCAGCGCGGCGGCGGCCAGAGGCAGGCCGCTGCGTTCCGGCATCAGCAGAATCGCCGAGCCGAGGAAGGTGCCGGACAGGCACTCCGTCACCGCGATCAGCGCCCCCGGCAGCGCCGACCGAAGCAGGCCGGAGACCCGGTCCCCGGGAACGAGGCTGACCATCGGCACGGAGAGTTCCACCGGCCCGCCGATCATCCGGCTGAGCGCCGTGGACGCCCGGCCGACGCCGATGTTTCCCAGCTCCGTCAGCGCATCATGTTCCAGATCGTCCAGCTCAAACCTCATGGGGATCGGGTCCATCGGCGCGCGCCGGCCGGACCGTTCCGGTCAACCGGCGCCTCCACCGGCGCCATCAGCGGGCGACGGCCGGCGCGGCAGGCTGGCGGCGGTGAGGAACCGGGCCATCTGCTCCTCCTCCAGCGGCTTGGGCATGAAGGCGGCACCCAGCGCGCGGATGCCGGACACCACCGAATCCTGGGCGTTGGCCGTGATGATGGCGACGCGGATGTCCGGCTTCGCCTGCAGCAGGCGGGCGGCGGCCTCCAGGCCGTTGTCGCCCGGCATGTTGAAGTCGATTATGGCGATATGGATATCACTTTCGTCGAGTTTTCCATAAAGTTCAGCGCTGTTCGCCGCTTCGATGACCGTCCAATCCGGCTTGTTCCGAAGTATTATGCCGCGGACATGCATGCGGGACAGCTTGCTGTCGTCCACGACGATTACGGTCTTGCTCAACGCCTGTGCTCCGGGAGGAGAGAAAATTTGAATTGTGAAGCGATTATAACCGTCGCCACGCTGCGCGCCAGCATGGATTGAGGTCCGCAATCAGCGTTTTTCGGCGCGCCTCCCCTTGGCCGCCCGTGGTGGCTTTGCTAACAGAAGGTGGGCCAACAGGGTCATGCCGTCCGGGGTTCCGTCCGTGGAAGATTTCATCAGCGCGCTCGTGGTGTTTCTCGTCGTGGTCGATCCGATCGGGCTGGTTCCGATCTATCTCGGCCTCACCCGCGGCTTCGACAGCCGGCGCAAGCGGACCATCGCCCTGCGCGGCCCGCTGATCAGCTTCGCCATCATCGTCTTCTTCGCCTATCTGGGCGAGTTGGTGCTGAGCGCCCTGTCCATCGGCATGCCGGCCTTCCGCATCGCCGGCGGCGCGCTGCTGTTCTGGATCGCCTTCGAAATGCTGTTCCAGCGCCGGGCCGAGCGCAAGGAGCGCACCGCCGACGACGCCCGGACGGAGGAGGAGGCTCACGACCTCGCCGTCTTCCCGCTGGCGATCCCGTTGATCGCCGGGCCGGGCGCCATCACCTCGACACTGCTGCTGATGGACCGCTACGGCGCGACGCTGGGCGGTCAGGGCATGGTTCTGGGAGCCGCCGCGGTCGCCGTGGG
Organism: Azospirillum sp. UENF 312511; assembly: GCF_058780635.1. Classification (NCBI taxonomy): domain Bacteria; kingdom Pseudomonadati; phylum Pseudomonadota; class Alphaproteobacteria; order Rhodospirillales; family Azospirillaceae; genus Azospirillum; species Azospirillum sp. UENF 312511. The sequence continues at coordinate 585,534 of NZ_JBSNCG010000005.1, forward strand.
CAGCGTCATGGCGCTGCTGGTCGTCGCCGATCTGGTGAACAAGCTGCTTGGACGCACGGTGATCCACACGGTCAGCCGCGTTCTGGGCATCGTCCTGGCGGCGCTGGCCGCCCAGACGATCATCGAAGGCATCACCGCCGTTTATCCGCCCCACTGATCTCCGCAAAGGACGCAGCCCCATGGACCGGCACACGCTCAGCAACGGACGCCTCGGCGCCGCGATCAAGGCCGACGGGGCGGAGCTGTGCTCGCTGTCCCTCGACGGGCGGGAGCTGCTCTGGCAGGCCGGTCCGGAATGGCCGCGCCACGCGCCGGTGCTGTTCCCCATCGTCGGCCGGCTGAAGGACGACACGTTGCGCCACCAGGGACGGACCTACCGCATGACGCAGCACGGCTTCGCCCGCGACCGCCGCTTCGCCTGGGAGGAGCACGCGCCTACCCGCTGCCGCCTGTCGCTGTCCGACGATGCGCAGACCCGCGCGTTTTATCCCTTCGCCTTCCGTTTGGAGCTGATTTTCGAGCTGGACGCGGACGGGCTGACCATCCGCCACCGCATCACCAATCCAGGCGATGAGACGCTGCCCGCCTCGCTCGGCGTGCATCCGGCCTTCCTCTGGCCGTTGCAGGACGGCGTTCCGAAGGAGGCGCATGAGCTTCTGTTCGAAACCGACGAGCCCGCGGCGATCCGCCGCGTCGAGGGCGGCCTGCTGGCGCCGCGGCCCGAGCCGACGCCCATCGAGGGCCGCCGCTTGGCGCTGAACGAGGGGCTGTTCACGCGGGACGCGGTGATCCTCGACCGGCCGGCCAGCCGTTCCGTCCGCTACGGCGCGCCCGGCACCCCGGTCCTCACCGTCTCCTGGGACGGCTTCCGGGAACTGGGCATCTGGTCCAAGCCGACCGGCGCGCCCTTCCTGTGCATCGAGCCCTGGCACGGCCACGCCTCCCCGGCGGAGTTCGACGGGGAGTTCGCGGACAAGCCGGGGCTGCTGCACATCGCCCCCGGAGCGACGCGGGAGCTGAGCTACCGCATCGCCGTGGGGTAAGGGACCGGCGTTCCGTCAGCCGCGTTTGTTCAGCGGAACGAAGGGGCGGCCCGGATTGCCGGTGTAGAGCTGGCGGGGACGCCCGATCTTCTGCTGCGGGTCCTCGATCATCTCCTGCCACTGGGAAATCCAGCCGACGGTGCGGGCCAGCGCGAACAGCACGGTGAACATGCTGGTCGGGAAGCCCATCGCCTTCAGGATGATGCCGGAATAGAAGTCGACGTTCGGATACAGCTTCTTCTCGACGAAGTAGGGGTCCTCCAGTGCGATCTTCTCCAGCTCCATGGCGATGGCGAGGTGCGGCTCGTCCTTGATGCCCAGCACGTCCAGCACCTCGTAGCAGGTCTGGCGCATGATCTTGGCGCGCGGGTCGTAGTTCTTGTAGACCCGGTGGCCGAAGCCCATCAGGCGGAAGGGATCGTTCTTGTCCTTGGCGCGCTTGATGAATTCGGGGATGCGCTCAACCGAACCGATCTCCTCCAGCATCAGCAGCACGGCCTCGTTGGCGCCGCCGTGGGCCGGCCCCCACAGCGCCGCGATGCCCGAGGCGATGCAGGCGAAGGGGTTGGCGTGCGACGAGCCGGCCAGCCGCACCGTGGAGGTCGAGGCGTTCTGCTCGTGGTCGGCGTGCAGGATGAAGATCTTGTCCATGGCGCGGGCCAGGACCGGATCGACCTTCCAGGTCTCGCACGGCGTCCCGAAGGTCATGTAGAGGAAGTTTTCCGCGTAGCTGAGGTCGTTGCGCGGATACATGAAGGGCTGGCCGACCGAGTATTTGTAGGCCATGGCGGCCATCGTCGGCATCTTGGCGATCAGCCGGTGCGCGGCGATCATCCGCTGGCGCGGGTCGAGGATGTCCGTCGAGTCGTGGTAGAAGGCCGACAGGGCGCCGGTCACCCCGCACATCACCGCCATGGGGTGCGCGTCGCGGCGGAACCCGCTGTAGAAGCGGCTCAACTGCTCGTGCACCATGGTGTGGTAGGTGATGGTGCGCTCGAACTCCTCCTTCTGCTGCGGATTCGGCAGCTCGCCGCGCAGCAGCAGGTGGCAGACCTCCAGGTAATCGCAGTTCTCCGCCAGATCCTGGATGGCATAGCCGCGGTGCAGGAGGATGCCTTCGTCGCCGTCGATGTAGGTGATCGCCGACTCGCAGCTCGCCGTGGAGGTGAAGCCGGGGTCGAAGGTGAAATAGCCGGTTTCGGCGTAGAGCTTGCGCACGTCGATGGCGCGCGGGCCGGTTTCGCCTTCCAGCAGCGGCAGCTTGACAGTTTTTCCGGTCGTGTCGTCGGTGACCGTGATGGTCCCGACCTGCTTGACCTCGCCGCGCCAGACCGGCCGGCCCTTGCTGCTCTCCATCGGCCCCTCCTTATGCACGCGTCATCGGGCGTGACGCTGTTTCGTTGCACGTAGGAGACTGTATGAATGGGGGGTGCCGTCAATAGCACTCCCGATAGATGCCACCCCGCCGGGCATAGGCCGTCAGAAAATCCCCGCCTCCAGCCCGGCGGCCATCAGCAACCCAAGCTCTTCGCAAGAGGCGGCGAAATCGTCGCGGTACGGGCCGCGGCAGACCAGCGGTTCCTGCACCGGGCGCCAGCGCAGCCCCGTCGCGATGGAGGCGACGGCGCGGCAGGTCCCCGTCCCGTCATGGCCCGCCCGGACGAACAGCGCGTAGGGCATCCCCTGCGTGCGCTCCAGGCAGGGGTAATAGCTGCGGTCGAAGAAATCCTTGAGCGCCCCGCTCATATAGCCCAGATTCTCGGTCGTTCCGAGGATCACGCCCTGCGACTCCAGCACATCCTCCGGCCCGGCCTCCAGCGGCGGTTTCGCCACCACCTCCACCCCCTGCACCTCCGGCGAGCGCGCCCCGCGCAGCACGGCCTCCAGCAGCGCCCGCGTGTTGGGCGACGGGCAGTGGGCGACGACGAGGAGGCGTTTGTGCGGCATGATTCGTCCTTTCCACGGCGACTGTACCAACAACACAGGATGACGTCCCATGAGCGAAGACGCGCGCCGCATCGTCGTCGTCACGGGTGGCCCCGGCTCCGGGAAAAGCACCCTGATCGACGCGCTGGCCCGCGAAGGCCACGTCCACAGCGTGGAGGCGGGCCGCGCCATCATCCAGGACCAGACGGCCATCGGCGGTTCGGCGCTGCCCTGGATCGACCCGTCGGCCTTCGCGGAGCTGATGCTGTGCTGGGAACTGCGCTCCCTCCGCCTCGCGCGGGAGCAGGCGGGAACGGTCTTCTTCGACCGCGGCATCCCGGACATCCTCGGCTATCTGCGCCTGATGAAGCGCCCGGTTCCCGCGCATATGGAGACGGCGGCTCGCCGCTTCCGCTATCACCGGACCGTCTTCATCGCACCGCCTTGGCCGGAGATTTTCGCGCCGGACGCCGAGCGCCGGCAGACCCTGGTTGAGGCCGCGGCAACCCACGACGCCATGGTCGAGAGCTACGGCGGCCTGGGTTACGAGCTGGTCGAACTGCCCAAGGCTCCGGTGGCGGAGCGGCTGCGCTTCGTCCTGGATCGGCTTGCCGGGTCGGGGCCGCTCAGGCCATGAGTTGGCCGCCGTTCACCTCGATCACCTGCCCGGTGATGTAGCCGCTGAGCACCTCGGACGCCAGGAACAGATAGGCGCCGACGCAGTCCTCCGCCGTGCCCAGCCGGCCCAGCGGGATGCGCGCCGCAGTCGCCGCCAGCTTCTCCGGCGAGGAGTAGCGCTGGTGGAAATCGGTGTCGATGGTGCCGGGCGAGACGGCGTTGACGCGGATGCGGTCCGGCGCCAGCTCCGCCGCCAGGGAGCGGGTGAAGGTCGATACGAAGGCCTTCGACGCGCTGTAGATCGACGAGCCGGGGCTGCCCCCGGTGCGGGCGGAGATGGAGACGGTGTTGACGATGGTCCCGCCCCCAGCGGCCCGCAATGCCGGCAGGGCGCGCCGGCAGGCCACGACGACCGAGCGCAGGTTGAGGTCGATCACCTCGTCCAGGAAATCGTCGCCGACCCGCTCCAGCGGCACCCGCCCGACCATAGTGCCGGCGTTGTTGACGAGGATGTCCAGCCCCCCCAGCGCCTGCACCGCGGCGTCCACCGCCGACTCCACGGCGCGCGGGTCGCGGAAGTCGCCGGTGACAGCGTAGACCTCCGTCCCGCCCGCCGTCAGGGCGAGCGCCAGCCTCGCCGCGGCATCGTTGCCACCAGAACCGTGGAGCGCCACCCGCGCGCCCAGGCTGGCGAAAGCGGTGCCCACCGCCGCCCCGATGCCCCGGCTGCTGCCGGTCACCAGCACGCGCTTGCCGCGCAGGTCCTCGCCCAACAGAGTCATGGCTCGTGCCCCTCAGCGTTCGCGGCGCACGCGGCGCACCGCGTCCAGCCAGCCGTCGTACAGGCGACCCCGCTTGGCCGCATCCATTCGCGGCTCGAACCGGCGGTCGCAGCGCCAGGCGCCGGCCAACGCCGCCTGATCGCGGTAGACCCCGGCCTTCAACCCAGCGAGCCCGGCGGCACCCAGCGCGGTCGTCTCGATCACCGCCGGGCGTTCCACCGGCAGGTCCAGCACATCGGCCAGGAACTGGCACAGCCAGTCGTTCGCCGCCATGCCGCCGTCCACCCGCAGCGCGTCGGAGGTCGCCGTGTGCGCGGCCGACCAGTCGGAAACCATGGCGTCGCGCAGGTCGCGCGTCTGGAAGGCCACAGCCTCCAGCGCGGCGCGGGCGATGTGGGCCGGGCCGGCGTCCAGCGTCAGGCCGAAAATGGCGGCACGGGCCTCGGGGTCCCAGTGGGGGGCGCCCAGTCCAACGAAGGCCGGCACCAGATAGACGCCGTGGCTGTCCGGAACGCGGGTCGCCATGTCGTCGGTCTGCGAGGCGTGGGTGATGATCCCCAGCCCGTCGCGCAGCCACTTGATGGCCGCCCCGGCGATGAAGATGGAGCCCTCCAGCGCGTAGGTCGTCCGCCCGTCCAGCCGGTAAGCGACGGTGGTTAGCATGTTGGAGCGCGATTCCACCGGTTCGTTGCCAGTGTTCAGCAGGGCGAAGCAGCCGGTGCCGTAGGTGGACTTGACCATGCCCGGCTCGAAGCAGGCCTGCCCGAAGGTCGCCGCCTGCTGGTCGCCGGCGATGCCGGTGATGGGGATGGCGCGGCCCAGCAGGTCCGGCTCCGTCGCGCCGAACTCGGCGCTGCTGTCCAGCACCTCCGGCATCATGGTGCGGGGGATGCGGAACAGGGCGAGCAACTCGTCATCCCAGTCCTGGCGGTGGATGTCGAAGACCATGCTGCGCGAGGCGTTGGTCGCGTCGGTGGCGTGCACCCGCCCGCCGGTCAGCCGGTGCAGCAGGAAGCTGTCGATGGTGCCGAAGCACAGTTCGCCCCGCTCCGCCCGCTCCCGCGCGCCGGGAACATGGTCGAGAATCCAGGCGATCTTGGTGGCGGAGAAGTAGGAATCGATCAGCAGCCCGGTCTTGCGCCGGACCAGCGGCCCGCAGCCCTCCTCGACCAGCTTGCGGCAGAGGTCGGAGGTGCGGCGGTCCTGCCAGACGATGGCGCGGTGCACCGGCTCGCCGGTGCGGCGGTCCCAGACGACGGTGGTTTCGCGCTGGTTGGTGATGCCGATGGCGGCGATGTCCGCCGCGCCCAGCCCGGCCTCGTCCACGGCGCCCCGCATCACCGCCACGGTGTCGCGCCAGATGTCCTCCGGATCGTGCTCCACCCAGCCGTCGTTCGGATAATGCTGCGCGAACTCGCGCCGGGCCACCCCGGCGGGAACGCCCTGCCGGTCGAAGACGATGGCGCGGGTGGAGGTGGTGCCCTGATCGATGGCGAGAACGTGGCCGGCTTCAGACATGGTCTTTCCTATGGTCTTGGTCGTTCCCTCTCCCCTTTGGGGAGAGGGTTTAGGGTGAGGGGGTTGCGCTTTTGCCGGACGTGCCGCCATGCACATCCTCCTCACCCCCCTCTCCCCCACAGGGGAGAGGGTTATCTTAAGTTGTTTACAACATCACTGAACCATCGCGGCCTTCTTCGGCGGCGAGGCCGGCCAGGACTTGATGAGCTGGTCGTAGTCCACCGTCTCGCCCTTGGGCTTCTCGTTGGACAGCTTGCGCTGCGGCGCGGTGGTGCCGTCCTTCTCGGCCTTGGCGAACCAGAACTCCGCCGACTCCTTCTTGTTCAGCTTCGGCCCGCACTCGCCCTGCACGCCCGACCGCTCCAGACGCTCCATCACCGAGTCCTGGGCCGCGGCCAGCGCGTCCATCGCCGCCTGCGGCGTCTTGGCGCCCGACGAGGCATCGCCGATGTTCTGCCACCAGAGCTGCGCCAGCTTCGGGTAATCCGGCACGTTCACGCCGGTCGGCGTCCACTGCACGCGCGCGGGGGAGCGGTAGAACTCGACCAGCCCGCCCAGCTTCGGCGCGCGCTCGGTGAAGCTCTTGTCCCAGATGTCGCTTTCCCGGATGAAGGTCAGGCCGACATGGCTCTTCTTCAGGCTGACCGACTTGGACATGGTGAACTGGGCGTAGAGCCACGCCGCCTTGCGGCGGTCCACCGGGGTGGATTTCAGCAGCGTCCACGACCCGGCGTCCTGGTAGCCCAGCTTCATGCCGTCCTTCCAATAGGCGCCCTTGGGCGACGGGGCCATGCGCCATTTCGGCGTGCCGTCGGCGTTCACCACCGGCAGGCCGTCCTTCACCATGTCGGCGGTGAAGGCGGTGTACCAGAACATCTGCTGCGCGACGTTGCCCTGGGCCGGCACCGGGCCGGATTCGGAGAAGGTCATGCCCGCGGCCTGCGGCGGCGCGTATTTCTTCAGCCACTCCACGTATTTGGTGACGGAGTAGACGGCGGCCGGGCCGTTGGTGTCGCCGCCCCGCTCGACGGAGGAGCCGACCGGGCTACAGCCCTCCATGCGGATGCCCCACTCGTCCACCGGCTTGCCGTTGGGCAGACCCTTGTCGCCGTTGCCGGCCATCGACAGCCACGCGTCGGTGAAGCGCCAGCCCAGCGACGGGTCCTTCTTGCCGTAGTCCATGTGGCCGTAGACCTTGACGCCGTCGATCTCCTTCACGTCGTTGGTGAAGAACTCGGCGATGTCCTCATAGGCCGACCAATTGACCGGGACGCCCAGCTCGTAGCCGTACTTGGCCTTGAACTTGGCCTTGATGTCCGGGTTGGTGAACCAGTCGTAGCGGAACCAGTAAAGGTTGGCGAACTGCTGGTCGGGAAGCTGGTAGAGCTTGCCGTCCGGCGCGGTGGTGAAGGACGTGCCAATGAAGTCCTTCACGTCCAGCGTCGGCAGGGTCACGTCCTTGCCCTCCCCGTCCATCCAGTCGGTGAGGGGAACCACCTGCTTGTAGCGGAAATGGGTGCCGATCAGGTCGCTGTCGTTGATCCAGGCGTCGTAAATGTTCTTGCCGGACTGCATCTGCGTCTGGATCTTCTCGACCACGTCGCCTTCCTGGATCAGGTCGTGGCGCAGCTTGATGCCGGTGATCTCGCTGAAGGCCTTGGCGAGCGTCCGGGCCTCGTACTCATGGGTGGTGATGGTTTCCGAGACGACGTTGATCTCCATGCCGGCGAAGGGCTTGGCGGCGTCGATGAACCACTGCATTTCCTTCAGCTGCTCCTCCTTCGACAGGGTCGAAGGCTGGAACTCGCTGTCGATCCAGCGCTTGGCCGCCTCGATGTCGGCGAAGGCCGGGGCCGATGACAGAAGAAGCGCCGCCGCGGATGCGGAGGCGAGATACAGGGTACGCATCGTTTATTCCTCCCGTTTCCATTGTTATAGGCCCGTTCCGGCCGGCAACGGCCGGCCGTCACACCCAGCGGAAGACCGCCGCGGCGTAGAGAAGCGAAAGTGCTGTCGCGTACTGCACCTCCCCGCCCACCAGCCCCAGCCAGGCGAGGTGGATGAAGGCGCTGCCGAGCAGCGTGATGAACAGCCGGTCGCCGCGCGTCGTGGTGATGCCCAGCACGCCGGGGCGCGCAACCTCCGGCCGGTTGAGCGCGAGGACGGTCAGCAGGGTCAGCAGCCCGGCGATGACGGCGAAGAAGGCGCCGGTCTGCCAGGTCCAGGCCATCCAGGCGAGGTGTTCGGTGACATTGTCCATGGCGGCGTCCTCCCTCCCGTCAGACGCGGCCCAGGGCGAAGCCCTTGGCGATGTAGTTGCGCACGAACCAGATCACCAGCGCGCCGGGCAGGATGGTCAGCACCCCCGCCGCCGCCAGCAGCCCCCAGTCCATGCCGGAGGCCGAGACGGTGCGCGTCATCGTCGCAGCGATCGGCTTGGCGTCCACCGAGGTCAGGGTGCGCGCCAGCAGCAGCTCGACCCAGCTGAACATGAAGCAGAAGAAGGCGGTGACGCCGATCCCGCTGGCCACCAGCGGCATGAAGATCTTCACGAAGAAACGCGGAAAGCTGTAGCCGTCGAGATAGGCGGTCTCGTCGATCTCCCGCGGTACCCCTGACATGAAGCCTTCCAGAATCCACACCGCCAGCGGCACGTTGAACAGGCAGTGGGCCAGCGCCACGGCCAGCGGCGTGTCGAACAGCCCGATGGCCGAGTAGAGGTTGAAGAAGGGCAGCGCGAAGACCGCCGCCGGGGCCATGCGGTTGGACAGCAGCCAGAAGAACAGATGCTTGTCGCCGACGAAGCGGTAGCGCGAGAAGGCGTAGGCCGCGGGCAGGGCCAGCGCGATCGACAGCACCGTGTTCAGCGCCACATACTGCAGCGAGTTCAGGTAGCCCGAATACCAGGACGAATCGGTGAAGATGCGTCGGTAATTCTCGAAGGTCAGGGTGTGGGGCCACAGCGTCAGGCCGCTGACGATCTCGGTGTTCGTCTTCAGGCTCATGTTCACGAGCCAGTAGATCGGCAGCATCAGGAACAGGATGTAGAGCGTGAGGACGATCCGTGCGCGCAGCATGGCCCGTTTCCTTTGCTAGTTCCGTTGCACGTCCATGCGGGTCATGACGGTGTAGAAGACCCAGCAGACCGCCAGGATGATCAGATTGTAGACGATGGACAGCGCCGCCGCCTTGCCGAGGTCGAACTGCCCCAGCGCCAGCTTGACGAGGTCGATCGACACGAAGGTGGTCGAGTTGCCGGGACCGCCGCCGGTCACCACGAAGGGCTCGGTGTAGATCATGAAGCTGTCCATGAAGCGCAGCAGCACGGCGATCAGCAGCACCCGGTGCATCTTCGGCAATTGGATGTTGCGGAACACCGCCCAACGTGACGCTCCATCGATTCTTGCGGCTTGATAGAAGGCGTCGGGAATGGAACGCAGGCCGGCGTAGCAGAGCAGCGCCACCAGCGAGGTCCAATGCCAGACGTCCATCGTCACGATGGTCACCCAGGCCGACAGCGGGTCCGCCGTGTAGTTGTAGGGGACGCCAAGCCGGTTGACCGCCCAGCCCAGCAGGCCGATGTCCTCGCGGGCGAAGATCTGCCAGATGGTGCCGACGACGTTCCACGGAATCAGCAGCGGCAGCGCCAGCACCACCAGCGTCGCCGCCACCCGCCAGCCGTGGCGCGGCATGCTCAGAGCCACGGCGATGCCCAGCGGCACCTCGATCAGAAGGATCAGCAGCGAGAACAGCAGGTTGCGCCACAGCGCGTCGAAGAACCGCCCGCCGAGGTCGGTGGAGGGGTCGAGAAGCTCCTGGTACCAGCCGATGCCATTCCAGAAGAACTGGTTGTTCCCGAAGGTGTCCTGCACCGAGTAGTTGACCACCGTCATCAGCGGCAGGATGGCCGAGAAGGCGACGATCAGCAGAACCGGCAGGACCAGCAGCCAAGCTCCCTGATTGACGGGCTTATCCATCACGCCGCCTCCCCTTCCACGAGCGTTCCGTCCGCGTAGACATGCACCATGGCGGGGTCAAGCAGCAGCGACGCCTCGTCCCCCGCCAGCGTCAGATCCTCCGGGACCGTCGCGGCCATCGGCAGGCCCGACAGCTCCACCCGCGCGATGCGCGTGCGCCCCAGATCGTCCAGACGCCGCACCCGCACCGGCACGCCGCCGGCCCCGGCGGGCGCCAGCGTGGCGAACTCCGGCCGCACGCCGATCTCGATCTTCGCTCCGCCATTGAGGGCTGGATAGCCGCGGTGCAGCGCGATGACGTGACCACCGACCCGCGCGGCGCGGCCCGACACCTCGGCCGGCAGGACGTTCATGCCCGGCGACCCGATGAAATGGCCGACGAAGACGTGGGCCGGGCGCTCGAACAGCTCCTGCGGGCGCCCCACCTGCACGACGCGCCCGTCATGCATCACCACCACCTTGTCGGCGAAGGTCAGCGCCTCCGTCTGGTCGTGGGTCACGTAGATCATCGTCAGGTCGAGCGCGCGGTGCAGCGCCTTCAGCTTCGACCGCAGCTCCCATTTCAAATGGGGGTCGATGACGGTCAGCGGCTCGTCGAACAGGATGGCCGCCACGTCCGGGCGGACCAGCCCACGCCCCAGCGAAATCTTCTGCTTGGCGTCGGCGGTCAGGTTCCGCCCGCGCCGGTTCAGGTCCGCCGTCAGGTCGAGCAGCCCGGCGATCTCGCGCACCCGCGCGTCGAGCGGCGCCCCGCGCAGGCCGCGATTGCGCAGCGGAAAGGCGAGGTTCTCGTACACCGTCATGGTGTCGTAGACGACGGGGAACTGGAAGACCTGGGCGATGTTGCGCGCCTCGGTCGGCAGCGCCGTCACGTCCTTGCCGTCGAACAGCACCCGCCCCTCGCTGGGGGTCAGCAGGCCGGAGATGATGTTGAGAAGCGTTGTCTTGCCGCAGCCCGACGGCCCGAGCAGCGCGTAAGCCCCGCCCTGCTCCCACACATGGGTCATCGGCTTCAGCGCGTAGTCGTCGTCGCCTTTGGGATTGGATGTGTAGCTGTGGCCGAGGGATTGAAGGTCGATGCGCGCCATGCCGTCCGCCCTCCCGTCACGCCGCCATGACCAGCGGCGGCGCCGCGGCCAGCCGCCCGTCATGGCCGAACACGAACAGCCGCCGCGGGTCGATGAAGCACTCGATCCGCTCGCCCGGTTCGACCTCCAGCACGCCGCGCGTAACGGCGACCCAACGGTCGGTTCCGCCATCGGTGCGCGGCAGGTCGATATGGACGAAGCTCTCCGACCCGGTGATCTCGCTGACCGCCACCGCACCGCTCAGGGACATCGCGTCGGCGTGGGGCCGCGTCAGGTGCAGGTGGTCGGCACGGAAGCCGATGGTGTAGTCGTCGTCCGGCAGCTCCGCCAGGACGCCCCGCGCCGGCCCGTGCTCGCCCGTCGCCAGAACGATCTGCAGACCGCGCTTGTGCACCCGCATGGTGTTGAGCGGCGGGTCGGAGAAGACGCGCGCGCTGGTCAGGTTGGCCGGGCGGCGGTAGACGTCCGGGGTGCGCCCGAACTGCGCCAGACGCCCTTCCCACAGCGTCGCCGTGTTGCCGCGGAGCAGCAGCGCCTCCGCCGGCTCCGTCGTCGCGTAGACGAAGACGGCGCCGGTCGCGGCGAAGATCTTCGGCAACTCCTCCCGCAGTTCCTCGCGCAGCTTGTAGTCCAGGTTGGCCAACGGCTCGTCGAGCAGGACGAGCTGCGCCTCCTTCACCAGGGCGCGGGCGATGGCGGTGCGTTGCTGCTGGCCGCCGGAGAGCTGCTGCGGCGTGCGCTGCAGGTAGGGCTCCAGCTTCAGCAGGCGGGCGGCCTCCCGCACCTTGCGGTCGATCTCGTCCTTGGGCCGGCGGGCGACCCTCAGGGGAGAGGCGATGTTCTCGTAGACGGTCAGGGACGGGTAGTTGATGAACTGCTGGTAGACCATGGCGACGGAACGTTCGCGGACGTGCCGCCCCGTCACGTCCGCCCCGTCCACCAGCACGCGCCCGGCGCTGGGCACGTCCAGCCCGGCCATCAGCCGCATCAGCGACGTCTTGCCCGACAGGGTCGGCCCCAGCAGAACGTTCAGCGACCCGCGCTCCAGGCTCAGCGACACGTTCTCCAGGTGAACGTGGCCGCCGACATGCCTGCTGACCTTGTCCAGAACCAAGCCCACCGGCCTTCCTCCCCAATATTCATTTTTTCTTTATTGAGATGGTTTTTGTCGCCGTGTTTCCAGCCCACTATTCGGCAGCGTCGGATGCCCTCTCCCTTCGGCTGCGCTCCTCGGTCATGAAGGCGTCGAGCGCCTGCGCCTGGGCGGCGTCCAGCCGCAGCCCCAGCTTGGTCCGGCGCCACAGCACGTCCTCGGCGGTCTCCGCCCATTCCTCCGTCATCAGATAGCGGACCTCGGCCTCGGTCAGGGTGCCGCCGAAATCGCGGCCCAGATCCTCCGGCCGCGCGGCGCTGTCGAGAATCCGGCGGGCGCGGGTGCCGTAAGTGCGCGCCAGCCGCTCCAGATGCGGCTGCGTCAGGAAGGGCGCCCGCCCGCGCAGTTCGGCGACCAGCGCCGCAACGCCGTCCACCGGAAAATCGCCGCCCGGCAGAGTCCCGGCGCTGCTCCAGTCCGACGCTCCCGGAGCCAGCTTCGGCAGGAAGGGCGCCAGCTTGGCGATGGCTGCGTCGGCCAGACGGCGGTAGGTGGTGATCTTGCCGCCGAAGATGTTGAGCAGCGCCGCCTTCCCATCGCCCGGCGCGTCGAGCGCCAGCACATAGTCGCGGGTCGCCGCCTGCGCCGTCGAGGCGCCGTCGTCGTAGAGCGGGCGGACGCCGGAATAGGTCCACACCACGTCGGCCGGGGTCACCGGCTTGGCGAAATAATCCCCGGCGGCGGCGCAGAGATAGGCGATCTCCGCCTCCGACGCGCGGACGTTCGCGGGATCGCCCTGGTAGTCGTTGTCGGTGGTGCCGATCAGGGTGAAGTCGCGCTCGTAGGGGATGGCGAAGACGATGCGCTTGTCGGCGTTCTGGAAGATGTAGCAACGGTCGTGGTCGAACAGCTTCGGCACCACAATGTGCGAGCCCTGGACCAGACGGATGCGCGCGTCCACCGTGGAGCGCGCGCCCTGCCGCATCACCTCCGACACCCAGGGGCCGGCGGCGTTGACCAGCGCGCGGGCGCGGATGCTGCTGCGCTGGCCGCTGCGCGCATCCTCGACCGTCACCGTCCACAGCCCGTCCTCGCGGACGGCGCCCAGGAAGCGGGTGCGGGTGCGGATCGTCGCGCCCATGCGCGCGGCGTCCTGCGCGTTCAGGACCACCAGACGCGCGTCGTCGACCCAGCAATCCGAATATTCGAAAGCGCGACCGAAACCGGGCTTCAGCGGCTTTCCCGCCGGATCGCTGCGCAGATCGAGCCCGCGCGTGCCCGGCAGCTTCTCCCGCCCGCCGAGATGGTCGTAGAGGAACAGGCCCAGCCGCAGGAACCAGGAAGGCCGCAGGCCGGGCAGATGGGGCAGGACGAAGCGCAGCGGCCAGATGATGTGCGGCGCCATGCGCCACAGCACCTCGCGCTCGCGCAGCGCCTCGCGGACCAGCCGGAACTCGTAATATTCCAGGTAGCGCAGGCCGCCGTGGATCAGCTTGGTCGAGGCCGAGGACGTGCCCGACGCCAGATCCTTCTGTTCGCACAGATAGACGGAGCAGCCCCGCCCCGCGGCATCGCGTGCGATGCCACAGCCGTTGATGCCGCCGCCGACGATGGCAAGGTCGTAGACCCCGGCCATCCATCCCTCCTCTCCGCTGTGCGCCCGCCCTTTGCGGTCTGCGCCTTTGCTTTCGTTTCAAACGGTAGCCGAGGGTTCAGCGGGCCGCAATACGAAAAAAGTGAAAGTGATACGAAAGGACATGGCGCCATCCCCCCTCCCTCGTTGGGGGAGCCGGTGTCCGTTGCCACATAAGTTGGCGGATTGCCAAGTTAGTGGTCGGCGTTTGCCACGATTAGCGACATTTCCGACCGGCAGAACTGCCCTATAACAATGACTTAACGGACACGGCGCCCCGCCTTGGCTGCGGCTCCGCTCTGACGGCACATTTTTAAGGGTGCTGAGAGCTCCTTCGATCGCAACGCGGACAGGGTTGCGTTGAGCCACCGTCCTCGGTAGCTCAAGGATCGGCGCACCCCGAAACGGGTAAGCGCGACGGCCTATCGCTTGCCCGTACCTGATTGCCCTGGTATCGCTATACCGACAAGCCTTCCATGGAACCGATCAAGGATCTCCTACTTTCGTTTCTGGTCGCCTACGGGCGCGCCACATTTCGGTTCGATGCTCCTTGCACCGCCGCCCAGAAGATTGCGCACTGACCCAAACTCAATGGCCTCACGGCAAACTAATCCGAAAGTGAGATAAATTGGGAAATTCTCAAATTCATTTGTTGCGCAATGGCGTCCATGCCGTTCGTATTTGGTCTGGCAAAAAAGAGCTTTGGCTGGCCTTTTGCCCAAAGACGAAGCGGCGTCCGCGGTTTTACCCATCGCTCTCCCACATCCACAAGGCGATTCAATCTCTGGAAAATGACAATAAAAGGAAAGTCATAGAACTTTCCTGGGAAAGCAATATTATCATAGAAGTTGCAAACATATTAGAAAATAACATTGACATTATATCTGTTGAGTACCTTGGTATCAAAGTATTTTTTGTTAGACGCCGAGGGAGGATTATAACGCCAGCGATTAACTCTTTGGATGAAGCATATGCTAAAGCAGTCGACATCGCATCAAAATCAGGCATTGATCCTAGCGGCAGCCTCATCCGCGGGGTTGGATTATGACCGCATCTATGCCATAATGGTTTCATTTTCGAGTTGAGATTCTGACATCTGGCGATTGAACGGATGGTCCGGAACCAACATGGATTCTGGACCATGAATGGCCTCGTAAGCTTTTGCTTTTCTCAACCAACATTTTGCTGTGTTGATTATGGCGTGGTGTTCAGGCAACACGGTAGGACCGGCTTCCAGGTGGCGTAGCAGATAGGACGTGACCCTGACCGACCCACGTTGAATCGCGTGATCAAGGGTCCTAAGGTTTAAAGCAAGAGCTTCTTCTCTGCTAAGAAGATTTGTATTATATTTCATCACCACGCCCAATGTTGATGTTGGATATTTCAGGAATGAATTGCCAACGCTAGCAATGCTAATCACCGACGCCCCAGACCCCCTTCGGCGTCTCGCTCAGCTTCTCAAGTTCACCGCGAGCATCAAGGCTGTCCTCGGGCTGCATCTTCAGCAGCGCCTTGAAGCAGAGCGTTGCCTGGTCGGGCTGTCCGTGATCGGCCAGGGCTTGGCCGTAGGCCAGGATGGCCCGTATGAACGGCCGCGTGCCGGGTTCATCCCACCACTCGACACGCTGGTTGCCCTTCAGGGCCGGTGCCCAGACGCGGTTCCCGATGCGAACTGCCTCACGCAGCAGGGCGATGGACTCCGCCATGGATCCAGCATGCTCGGCCAGCACGAGATGAGCGTCGATGTTCTCGCGGTCGTAGGCGAGCACCATCCGAGCCGCCTTCACCTGTGCCGTCTTGCCTTCCGCATCGAACATGTCATCGACCAAGTCGGCTACGTGGTCCGTAAGATCGTTGGCGACGTGGGGGCCGCAGGCGCTGCCTGTGAGTCTGGCCTTCGCCAGGGGCGGATCGATCGGCAGCATCTCTTTCTCCTCGTGCCAGTGACGAAAACCAAGATGACCGATGTGATTGCAAGAGACGCCAGGGGAGACATTGGGCACTGGTTCACGGTCGGCTGCGCAGCGTAAACACCGCTTACCCCCACGTCCGAGTTACCTATAGCGCCCAATAGCGCGGTGGGTTCCCCGTCAGTATGTTCCTGTTATGTTCGGTAAAGAAATGCAGCATCTAGCCGAGGGCAGCACATGATGGTGGCGCATCTCATACGCAGCGGCATGGAAAACAGGATGTCCGCCATGTCCACCACGCTGCCGAGATCGTTCCATGCCGTCCAACCCACATCGGCGTGCTCCCCCCCGCTGCTTCTCCGCCAACGTTGAGTTCAACGGCCTGACGAAGCAGGCACGAATCCTTCCTGCCGAGCCGGTTTTCACACCCACGCCGATGACGATGTCCGCCTTGCGCGGAGTTGGACGTCAGAAGGGTGCCGCGAAGGAAAATCAGGAAACACAAGCCTCTGGCGTCGAACCTGAGCTCGTTGGTGGCGATCCGACCTCCGGGTTGGCCTCGCAGGACTTTGATGATGATGTTCAAGAGCCGCCAGCCCGGACAATGCCACGCGATGCGGGCGACGTCGCCGTAAAGCTCCTGCTTGATGAAGCCCGCTCCCAGCATCCTGGCGTGCTGGACGCTGTGTCGATGGAGCCCCTGGCGATCATCATCCAGGTGCCGGACGCATCTTACGTGGTGCCGCTGAAGCGCCAGCTTGATAGCGGGCGAGACTCGTCCTGGAACCAAACCGCTGGCACGAGGGCCAAGGGCGACATTCAGACCACTTCGGACCGCTATGTCCTCATTGCGCACGACGGGATCGGCAAGCCCCCTACGCAGGGTGAGGGCAATCATAAGGTCGCTGAGATCCTTGCTTCGGGGCGATCTGTCGTCGGCATCTCGCCCAATCCCGAACGCTACCTTCCGTCGGCACTCATCGAGGCCGCCGATCATCGCTTTACGCTGCCGCGGCTCACAGCCAAAGTCGTCAAGCAAATCATTACCACCATCACCGCACAGAACATCAGGTGCCAACTACCCGATGACACCTGCGCCCTGCTGGGTATTAACGATCTGCGGCTGAGTATCAGGCAACGCTCGACCGCGCGCGCCTGCGTCCTTCGTCTGGAGAAGGCAGCGGCCCGCCGCTCTGCTCATGCTCGGAAACCCGGACCGCGCCTTGAGGACTTTCATGGTGTGGCTGAAGCCAAAATCTGGGGGCTTGCCGTTGCCGAAGACTTGCGGCTTTACAGGTCTGGGCAAATCTCCTGGTCCGATGTGGATCGCGGCGCCCTCCTGGCAGGTCCACCTGGGACCGGCAAGACGACCTTTGCCCGGGCTTTGGCCACCACCTGCGAATGCCCGCTTGTCTCCGGCAGCCTTGCCGCTTGGCAGGCGACAGGTCACCTCGGCGATCTCCTGGGCGCGATGCGACGCACCTTTGACGAAGCGCGCAAGGCCGCGCCCTGCATCCTGCTGATCGACGAAGTGGATTCCTTTGGAGACCGCGCGACTTTCAAGCACGACAACCGCGACTACAGCACTCAGGTCGTGAACGGCTTCCTCGAGGAACTGGACGGTGTGCATGGGCGAGAGGGTGTGGTGGTGATCGGTGCTTGCAATGACCCTGGACGTCTTGACCCCGCCATCCGCCGTTCCGGCCGTCTCGATCGGATACTCTATATCGGCCTTCCCGATGTCGATGCACTGGAAAGGATTTTTCGACATCATATTGGCTGCGACATGCCGCTCGATGCCAACCTCAGCGTGGCCGCACTGGCTGCCCAGGGCGGAACCGGTGCGGATGTCGAACGCTGGGTTCGAGGTGCCCGCCGCCGTGCTCGGACGACCAGACGATCGATGACTGTTGATGATTTGTTGGATGAGATCCGTGATGGAGTGGCCCCGTTGCTTGGTGAGGACCTATGGCGCGCAGCGGTTCACGAGGCGGGCCATGCGGTGGCTGTGCTCCTTTTGGGTGGCATTGTTGAGCGTGTTTCCGTGTGTGGGAATGCTGTTGCTGGTGGGAAGACCGCGAGCATGCTGAGTGGTACACAGATGCCGACGCCGGATCTTGTTCGGCAGCGTCTTCTTGTTCTGCTTGCAGGCCGAGCGGCTGAGGAGATTATCCTGGGTACTCCTTCAACGGCGGCTGGCGGTGAGGCTTGCAGTGATCTCGCGAAGGCCACCATGTTGGCCGTACGGATCGAGGCGGCCCACGGATTGGGTGGTGCCCTGCTGTGGACCCCACCCCCGGCGGACGGCGATGTCACGGAGCTCTTTTCCAAGTACCCTGAGCTTCGAGGCCGTGTCACCAACCTGCTCGACCGCGCGCTCGCGGAGGCGCGCGCCTTGCTGTCCCTCAACCTGAGCGCACTCCGGCGCGTTGCCTTGGTGCTGATGGAGCGAAAATACCTTGATGCAGACGATCTTGGAGACATCCTCGCCGCCGATCGAACGGAGGATAGTCGACATGGAGCGCCACGGTGAAGGCCACGATGCCATTCCGCGATGGAGATGCTCCGTCAAATCTTTATACGGATGGATGTTTTCCTTCTCCGAATGCCGAGCAAGGATTCTGTGGGTTCGGGATTGGTCGACGTACAGCGTGGCACCGTGGTACTTGTTGGAATGGTCAAACGTCACTGTGGGCCTGAGATGACGCGCGCGCTGAGCTGCGGCGATAGGGTCAACATTGCTTTGGAGGCACACCTTCATGGACGTTGACTCTCCCTCATGGGAGATCGGGCTTCTGGGCGACATTGCAACCGACATGGTGGATGCTTGCCGCCATCGGGGTGCCCAAGTGCTCAGCAAGAGAGGGGAGCGGGTAGCCGTCGTAGTCTCCGTGGAGGACTGGGACGCAATCAGATCGCTTCTGAAAGATCGCTTGGCGGATGGATCACAAGTTGATGATCCTGCTCAGATCGCCCAACTCGGGCGGGTTCGTGTCCGAATGCCGGGGAGCAGCGAAGGAGAGTAAGGTGGCGTATCTTCTTGACACCTGCGTCGTCAGCGACATCGAGCGAGGCGACCGCCACCCGACCCTTCGCGCATGGTGGACAGCAACCGCAGTCGACGACATAGCGGTCCCGGTCATAGCCCTTGCCGAAATCCGAATCGGTGCCAACAAACAGCGCGCTCAGGGTCTCGTCGCCGATGCTGAGCGCATTGATCGCTGGCTCCGAGGTGTCTCGCTTGCGTTCCCTATAATCCCCTTCGATACCCGGGCGGCCCTGGTCTGGAGCGACATGACCGGCGTGCTGCCGCACGACGGCACACGCAGCTTCGAACGCGACATAATGATTGCGGCCACCGCAATAGCTAACGGACTTACCCTCGCGACGCGGAACATACGTCACTTCGGCCCCGTGGCCGACCGCTTCCCGGACTTGGTGGTCTTCGACCCATATCAAGAACGGTTTGCGGATGTGGTCACCGGCGCTGGGATGCCTTCGGCCGCCTGAGCGGTCAGCGCATCCAGTTTCCCGCGGCAGGTTCCAGGGGAGCTTCGTGATGCTGGTGAACGGTGAACGAGTGGGTACCTTTATCGTGCTGCGCGACATCACCGGGCGCAGACACGCCCTTCGTAGCAACGCAATCGTCGGGATTTCGGATTCAGACGACCTTCAAGACGAAACGGTGCTGACGATCCAAGGTGGCCGGACCCTGCTGGTGCGAGCCTCCATGGATGAGGTGCTGGCATGGTTCACCTGATCCCGTTCTCAGCGGAGGGAATATCCTTTGGCTGAGGATGTGGGGCATGCTGCAAAGACGTTGCCACACAGGATTGTCATACGTCCTGCCGCTGAACAGGTACCGACACCTGTTCGGCGAGGTTCCAACGTGCCGTTGGAAAGGAGGGCGCCGCGATGTCGTTGGGGGATGACATCGCCTCAACAAGCCTCTTATGCGACCGCTTCGTGGAGCCAGATGCATACTAGAGTATGTATCTGGCTAATTTTCTCATAGGTTGAGCTTGCTCTTTCGTTAGGGTAATTTCCAGGGAGACTGACGACTATCAGGTGCACTCGATGACCGAGGTTCTGCACACAATCCAAACGGTGCCTCCCCGGGAAGTCACGGGCGGCTGGACCTCAGAGCGTTACGAGTATCAGCGAAATTTCAGCATTCTCCTGCTCGTCGATCTCCACGAAGGGAAAACAGACTACAGGGTCCTGCTCGACTACTTCGATGATGTGGTCGTGCTCAACCACTCGGCAGCACCCACCGGAGCAAGATTTTACCAAGTCAAAACACGGGAAGACCGTCCCTGGCGGATAACGGACTTAGCAGCCTTGAAAGGTAGTCAAAAGCCACGATCGATTATCGGGAAGATGTATGAGAACTTGATGACGTTTGCGCCCAACGTCGATGCCATCGTGTTCGCCACCAACGCCGCTTTCAACTTTGGCCTTGCCGTTGGCGGGGAGTCTGGCACCCAGATCCTGCGTATTGCAGCCATCGAACTCGGTGGCATGGAGCACGGACGTATCACCGATGCCTTGGACCGCGACTTCCCGGTTAACCGGCCGGACCACAGGCCTCTGCTCGAGTTTCAGCGTTGCGATCTCAACGTGCTGGGCCAGCGCGATCAGGTCACTGGCAAGCTCACCGAGTTCTTCCACAACCGCGGTGGCGCGGAGTACGTCCCAATCCGCCAAGTCTACGATGCCTTGCTGTCGGAAGTGATCCGCAAAAGCGGCCCGTTTAGTGGGTTCGGCACCGACGGTATGGACGACTTCTACCGGGCGAAAACTATTGCTCGCACTCAGATCGCTGACCTGTTCTCGAAGGCCTCGACGGCCCGACGTCTGGAGAAGAACTGGAACGATATCGCCGATGAGCTCAAAGAGGCTGGGCATCACACGGTCGACCGCATCGACATCAAGGGGTTCGCCTACAGCTACGTTGGCGACCGCGCGGCCGGGAAACCTCTAGCCTCAAAGTTTGCCTCAATTGCCGCATGGGTAATTGCGGCAGCACAGCAGGACCTCCAGGCGGTGCGATCCATCTTGGGTCGCGTGCAGATGCTCGAATCGCAATGCATCGCCTATGAAGATTGTCCTTACACCGGCCTGCCTCTCCGGGCGGCGCTACTCGTCCATGTTCTGGAGGATGCGTGTGATCACGTCGAACACTCTGGGGCTGAGGCGGCTGCTTAACAGCCTCAAGGCGGACAACCATGCCCATCGTCAGGTTCTCGGATCTCTACCTCTTGTCCCAGCGCGAAAGGCGCGCATTGCGGGTGCCCTTCCGCCGTCCGGCGACGGTGATCCGCGCCGAGAACGGGATGGGAAAGTCCGCCGTCGTAAAGAGCCTCTATGAGACGTTTGGGGCGGTTCCGCATCAAGTGGACCAGCCCTGGCGAGGTGCTGGTGTGTCCGCCGCCATACGGTTCTCGGTGGATGACCGTCACTTCTCAATGGTCCGGGGTGTAGCCAGCTACGGCCTCTTCGACGCTGAAGGGCGACCGCTGCTGCGTACCGAGCGGGTCGAAGAGATCCTTGCCCCCCAGCTGGCAGACCTCTTCGACTTCCGCTTAATCATGGCCCGCGAGAACGGGGAGGCGGTCGTGCCGCCACCCGCGTACATGTTCGCGCCGTTCTACATCGATCAGGATGGGGGATGGTCGAGGGCTTGGAGATCCTTTGAGGGCATGTCTCTTCCCAAGACGGTTCGCACGCTCGCTGAATACCATTCGGGGCTGAAACCTAACGATTACTATATTGCGCTGGCCGAGCGAGACCGTTTGAGAAGCCAGTTTCAGGACGTCGTCAAGGAGCGGCAGTCTCTCGATCGCACCTACAAAACCTTCCGAGACGCTTTGGGACCCGCCGTGATTCACTACCGCCTAGACGATTTCCTTGAAGAAACTGAGGCTCTGGTTGCGGAGAGCGAGCAGCTGAGAGTAGACCAGGAAGCGTACCGCGTCGCCTTTTCGGCACTGTCCGAAGAGCGGGCAGCGTGGAAGAACCATCAGGCGGTGCTCAGCGCAGCCATGAAGGAGATGCGTAGCTCGTTTGAGTTGGCCGTTGAGACGCCGGACAGTGTGGAGTGTCCCATGTGCGGCGCTCACTACGATAATTCGCTCGTCGAACGGTTCGGCCTTATTGAACACGAGGATGGAATTGTGCATGCGATGCTGCACGCAAACACAAAGCTTCGACAGATTGAAGACGAGGTTGTGGCCCTCTCGACGAAGATTGACATGGTCGGCGCACAAATCAATAAAATTGAAAAAATACTTGCTCGCAGGAAGTCAGGCCTCACATTTCGCGACGTTGTCGTCGCCGAGAGCCGAAATGAGACGTCTCGTGTTTTCAAACAACGGCTCGACAGTTTAGCCGACGATGCCGACCGGATTAGTCGCCAAATTGACGTCCAGTCCGACGTTATGAACAGGGCAGCCAGTCCGCAACGCGCTCAGTCCATCCGGAACTTCTTTACAGACCGGCTTGCTGAGTTCGGCGCCGAACTGGACGTTCGGCCCAGCGAGATTGCGGCATTGAAAATGACCGGAAGCATCATCGGCCGCGGAAGCGCACATCCCCGAGCGTTTCTCACGTTCTTCTATGCGTTTCTCCACACGGCCCACCAGTTCTCGGCGACGGCCTTCTGCCCTATCGTAATCGACGCGCCGAACCAGCAAGGCCAGGATGACCAGCACATGGAGAAGATCATGCGGTTCATCGTCCATCGCCGCCCGCCGGGAACTCAGGTCATCGTCGCGACGGAGAAACTGCACGGCCTTACCCAGGATGACGCAGAGATCGTCGACATCGAAAACATGAAACATGGCGTTTTGCGCGACGAGATGTACGAAGAGGTCTCGGGCTTCATGCGCCCATTCCTCGGCAATCTTGTTTGAGTAAACAGCTGAGAGACGACCTGTTGTCTCCTACAACTTCAGCCAGCGCAGCCGAAGCGCGTTGCTAATGACGGACACCGAACTCAAGACGCATCGCTGCGACCACGATGATCAGGTGCAACGTCGAACCGAATAGCGGGCAGAAGATGCCCGGCGTGACCGGCAGCACGCCGAAACCTTGGGTTGATAATATCTTTAGTATTTTCGCTCTTGTGGCTGACTAGGTCGTCGAGAATGATAACTTCGCCCGTCCAGCGTGGACCATAGATCACTGAAAAGACGAAAAAAAGTGATGCGGCTTCACTCACTGAACGCACTCATGGATACCTTTTGACGGCAATGCGCGTCCGCCAACGGACTGTGCGGTTCCAAGTAGTGCGAGGTTCTTAACCGAGCGTTCGGTGCCCGAGTGACACCACAGTTCACGTCAGCCAAACCGAAAGCGGCACTATCAGGGGTATTCCAGGCCGCCATAACAAAATCCCGCAGTGGAAAGCCTACGAGAAATTCAGACCATTCCGGGCCGTGCATATCGCCTACGGCATGGCCAAACATGTGAAAAAATCGGGGCACTGCGCCATTTCCTGTGCGCCGTCACAAGAAACTTCAATTTATGGTCTGTTAAAATCGGAAGATTTCTACTAAATTTACTCACTGTCTACGTTACGTGACGTTGGAGGATGGTATGCCAGCGGGCGCCAGCGGGAGGATTGTTGTTGATATCGATCCCGTAACAAAGAGGCATATCTATTCCGCCCTGAAGAGCCGCGGTTTGACGATGCGGGAGTGGCTGCTCGCCATGAGCCGGGGCGATCTTGGTGTCCCGCTGGACAGCGCGGCTGGCAATGAAGCGCCGACGGCTTCCTTCGCGACGGTTTCTCATCCACAAGGAAAAGCCCGGTAATGGACGCCGTCTCCGAAGTGCTGGCACAGTTCGATCTTGGCCATCTGGTTATCGAGGCCGTCCTGCCTCTTTTTCAAGTTTTCCGAAACGAGACCGTCGCTCCGACCATCGCGACGGCAATGGTCTGCTCCGCTATACTCCTACTTGCCGTTTTCGCGGGCCAAATCGTGTGGACGACCATGCGACTGGAAAAGTGCATTTCGTTCCTAAAAAGGTGTGAGACGAAGGCGGATTTCGCCTCTCGCTTCGATGAATTCGACGGACTGATGCAGCGCTATGGCCTGCTGAAGCATGCTTGGCTTGAGTACACAGAAACCCTGCTTCCACGGCATCAAGATACTACGATTGTCGAAAGCACCGTCCGGCCGGGTGACTTCATCAATCTTGCGGAAGCCGAACACGCAGGCCTCCGGTTGAAATGGTTTCATGGCCTGTCGAACATTTTTGTGGGCTTGGGGCTTCTGTTCACCTTCATCGGGCTTGTCGCGGCCCTGTATTTCGCGGCGCAGGCCATCAACGCGGCGGGCGGAACGGGTAAGGTCGACCCTGCCGCCCAGACCCAGGTGATGCAGTCCGCGCTGGCGCAGCTGCTGAGCACCGCCACCTTCAAGTTCTGGACGTCGATCGCGGGCCTCGGAAGCTCGATCGTCCTTGCCAGCACCTACCGCGTGGCCTCCCGGTGGCTCGAAGCCCGGTTCGACAGGCTTTGCCGTCAGATCGAGCGCTGCACGTTGACGGTCACCCCCGAACTGCTCTCGCACCGTCAGTATGAGGAACTCCGTGAACAGTCGGCGCAGCTGAAGGAGTTCACGGGCCAGTTGGCCTTTAATCTCGGCAAGGCTCTCGAGGATGCCCTTCACGCCGCCATGCCCCCGATTATGACCAGTGCCATGCAGCCGGTGGCCGAGCAGATCGGCACCATGGCGAACAACATCTCGGGCATGAACGAGAACGCGCTCAAGACGATGACCGAGGAGTTCGGCTCGGTGGTCTCGGCGAACGCGGGAAGCGAAATGCGGGCTGTGACGGAAACGCTCAAGCAGATCCAGGCATCGCTCACCCGAACCTCCGAGACGGTGTCGGGCAGCGGCAGCGGCCTGTCGAGCCAGATCGCCGATGCGGCCGCCGAGCTGCGCGCCGCCGCCAGCGCCGTGACGGACGGCATCCGGGGTATGACCGAAGCCGCTCAAGGCGATGTCAGCCGCACGCGCCAGATGCTTGAGGATCAGCTGTTGGCGGCCTCGCAGGGCCTTACACGAGCCGCCGACGTCATCAAGGAAACCCTGGGCGATGTCGGCGCCAAGATGACGTCTACCACGCACGACGCCGGGACAGCGTTCGCCAACCAGATCGCCGACGCAGTCTCGCGGATCGAGGCCTCGTCGGCCCGCAACGCGGAAGCGATCGAACGGGTGGTCGGCCAGCTGAAAGCCGTGGCGACCGAAGCCGCGGGAACGTTGTCTTCGGAAACCGCAGCGGCGGTGCAGGCGATGCGCGACGCGGCTGAGCAGATGGCCAGCGCGGTGGCGACCGTCACCGACCAGCTGCGCAGGGGCTCCCAGGAGGGCGTCGCCGACCTGACCGGCCGATTCCTCTCGGCGGCCGACGCCATGCAGCAGGCGTCAAAGGAGAACGCCGACCGCATCTCGCAAGCCGTGGAGCGCATCGTTGCCGCCGGTGGCCAGGCTCAGCGGGGCGTGAACGAGGCCATGGAGCAGGTCGGCCAGACGCTGGACCAGCAAGGCAAGGCCGCCGCCGCGCGGGTGGTGTCCAGTGCCGAGAAGGTGCTCGGCGACTTTGGCGAGGGCGTCGACGGCCTCCTGGATGGTGTGGAGCAGCTGACCAAGGCCCTCGATGGCGTCGAGACCCGGATCAACGCCCACATCCAGGCGCTCGAGAGCGTGAACCGGTCGACCCGCGACACCGAAGGCGCCATCTCGGGGACCGCCCGGGCGCTCCGCGAGGCCGCGCAGCCGTTGACCCAGGCAGGCCAGGCGATGTCCCAGGCGATGGCGAGCGTCGCCCAGGCCGTCGACGGCAGCACCAGGGGCTTGGCCGAAACGCAGCGCCAGGGCACGCAGGTGTCCGCCGAGCTCCGGTCGACGTTCGAGGAGTTGCAGCGGGTCTGGAGCCGCCACGAGAGCCGCTTCGATCAGGCCGACGAGAAGCTCGCGGCGATCCTCGAGCAGGTCATCAACCTCATCAACGCCAACGCGGCCAGCCTCCAGGAAAACGTCGGCAAGATCGACGGCGCCCTGGCCGACACCGTCAGCATGCTGGCTGGCAACATCGAGGAACTCAGCGACGTGGCGAACGAGTTCGCGCGCATCACGAAGTCGCTCGAGCGGGTTCGGTGAAGGGGGGCTGAACCATCATGGCCATTCGGCGACGGGCGGTCCACGCGAGTGTCGAGGAGGAGAGCGTCTTCGTGTCGATGACCGACATGATGGTGGGGATGCTCTTCCTCTTCATCCTCATGCTCATGTTCTTCGCGCTCAAATTCAACGAAGCGGCCGTCCGCACCCAGACCACGGTCAAGCAGCTGCTCAGCGCCGAGGACACCCGCCGCATCATCCTGAGTGACGTCAAGAAAGCCATGCAGGACCAGGGCATCACGGTGGAGATCGACGTCGAGAACGGCATTCTCCGGCTGCCGGAAAACGTGCTGTTCGACCGCGGCCGTGCCGACCTGAGCGGGCGAGGCCGCGATGCCGTCGGGGCCCTGGCCCGGTCCCTCGGCGTCGTGATGCCCTGCTACACGACGGTGCTCGGCTTGCCGCGCCCGGCGACGTGTCCCGACACGCCCCACACCATCGAAGCCGTTTTCGTTGAAGGCCACACGGACAGCGACGGCAGCGACACGCTGAACTGGGACTTGAGCGTCAAACGGAGCCTGAGCACCTACCAAGCGATGACCGAGGCTCAGCCGGAACTCGCCACGCTCAAGAACACGCGCGACCAGACCGTGCTCAGCGTGTCCGGCTACGGGAAGTTCCGCCCGGTGCGTCCGAACGACGGCGACGACAACAAGCGCCAGAACCGACGGATTGACCTGCGTTTCATCATGACCTCGCCGAAAGCCAGCCAGATCGAGGACGTCGAACGGCGGGTCGAGGAACACTACCAATGAACCTCGACGGCCTCGTCGGCAAGCTGTCCCGGTCCTGGGCGCCCAAGAAGATCGTCTTCAAGCCGACGCCCAAAATGGCCCTCGCCAAGCTCGACGTCGAGAGACGGCTGCGGGCCGTTACGGCGCAGGCGACCCTCATCGACCTCAAGGCCCTGAGGGAACGCCTCGTGGCGGCCAACGCCTCCAACCAGTGGGACGGGATCGCCCCACGGGATTGGCGATACGCCTCCGAGTGTCTGGCAATGGGGCCGGACCCGCTCATTGCCGACGTCCGGTTCGTCGAGCGCTACATCAAGGAACTGCGGGAGCGACTGTCGCGGTCGGCCGCGTACCGGCTCGTCCGGTTCTATCTGCGCCACCACGACCCCTCGCTGGCCGGGCTGCGGCGCATCGCGGCGTTCCTCGAAGAGATCGTGCCGCAGTGGCGCTGGCTGTGGGCGGAGCAGCACCGGACGCTGGCTCTGTTCGACGTCGACGCGGCGCCGAAGAACTTGGCGGCCCACGTCTCCGCCCAGGCCGAGAAGCCGCCCCGGGAGGTGCTCGAGGCCGCTGGCTTTGAGGGCACGCTGGTGACCGCGCAGTTGGCGGCGCGGGCATTTCTCGAGGGCACGCAGGCGGCCAGGCGCACGCTCGAGCAAACGCCGAGCTTGCCGCTGCTGAAGCGGTTGGCCGCTTGGGCGGCCAAGGACGAAACCTTCGTCTACGGCTCCCTGCCTGGGGCGCGGGCCCGGATGGCGGAGGCCATGCTGCTGCCGTGGACGGACCGTCCGCCACCCGACGACATCCGGGAATTCACCGAGGGCTTTCTGCTTTCCCTGCTGCACGATCCGCGCATCGACATGGCGCGCTGGACGGACATCCACGAGGACGCCCGTCGCGTCATGCGGCGCTGGCTGACCAAGGCCAGCCTGGAGCAGTTCCTTGAGGTCGTCGACCGCACCGCGCAGACGCACATGTGGGCCGCACGGCGGACGTTCTGGGGCGCCTACTACGAAAACCGTTTCATGCTGGAAGCCTGGGTGGCCTTCGCCCGCGACGGCGCCGCGGTGGCAAAGCAACTGGCGGCCGACCGGGACAACGCCGCGATCGGCAACTTCGGGCATCTTCAGCATGGCGCCAATGTCCAGCGCGACCACGCGGTGCTGATCATGCAAATCGGTGAACTCACCGTCGCCGACTGGAGCCACAACGGCCGGTGCCACATCTGGCTTCCGGGCAACGGCAAGGCTCCGAAACTCTACGGGCAGACCTATACAAAATATGGGCTGGCCGACGGTTCGGACTTCTCGAAGGTCCACAATGGCCAGTGGCAATATGATGTGCATGAATACATAAGGCAGCAAACGGGCATTCGCATGCAGACCCGTGACTATATGTGACGGGACGAGGGGTTGGGTTTTTCTTGGTGAAAGCGGCAGGACAGTCCAAATGGCGCGTCTTCGGTTTTCGTGGGACAACGTTGGAGACGGCTTGCTTTTCAAGCTGATCGAGCGACGCCTCCTGGGGACGCGCAGCATCCCGGCGGAGGATTGGGTCAACGCCGTTGAACCCGACCGCCTGTTCGTGGTGGCTCACCTGCTCGGGCTGGCCGAGCAGGCGGATGAGCAGCCTCCGGTGCGGGTCGACGGCGAGCGGCTGTGGGTCGCCAACGAGGCGATCGCGGCGCTGCCCAGCAGCCACGCCCTGGCCTTGGACCTCCCGCCACCCACCCCCTTGATGCTGGGGCTCCAATCACGCGGCAACATCGCCCAGCCCACGTTCGAGGTGAGCGCCAGGTGGTTGGAGACCGGTGCTGTGCCCGCCAGCGGCGCATCCGTGGAAGGTTGCCTTTTGCGGTACCGGGGGCGGACTTACCGGATTCCCGAGCCGCTGTATTCGATCTGGTGGGGGGTGGCGCGCTTCCGGGAGAGCGACACGACCGCCGACGGGGAGCGTTTCCGCCATCTTGCCGCGCTCAAGGACGTGATCTCCGACAGCCCCGGCGGGTCGGTCGAAACCGACCCGTACATCCGGAACACCAAGATCGTCCACACGGCGGCCTTCTCTCTGCGGCTTCAGACCGGGGCACGCGGCTTCCAGGTGGAGCCCGTGCTGTTCGGCCGTCGCACGAAGGAGGTTTGGGCCGACAGCGACGGGGACGCGGCGGTCAGTGAGGCGGAAAGCCTGCTGCCCGCCGCGTTGCAGGAGGTCTTCGCCAAACAGCGCTTTCCGGAATGGGACGAGTGCCGCGACCGCTACGGCCTCGGGAACCACTATTACGTCTACGTCGAGCCCGAACTGCGGAAGGCCCTCAGCGTGGTCCGGAGGGTGCAGAAAGCTGACGTTGAAACGCGGCGGAAATTTGCGCGCAACCCTCAGGCTTACCTCAAGGAGGCGCTCGGCGACGATACTGTAGCCGAGGTTATCGACCACCTGTTCATCGCGACCGAGCAGTATTCGCAGCGTGTTCTGGACCTCGGGATCTGGCAGCCGACGGTGCTGCCATGGCTCAAGCGAGAGCCAAACACCTGGCTGCCGGAGAAGTTCGGCGTCCTGATCGGCGACACGCGGGTGGAGCTCTCGCCGACCGAGATCACGCTCGCACACGCGGCCGTGCAGGCAGCAATGGCCAACCAAGAGGAAACAGTTTCCATTGGAGGCCACAGTGTTCCCGCGACAGAGCAGACCTTGCAGGCACTGGCTCAATTGTTCGGGTTCGCTGCCCCCATGACCCAATCGAACGACGACGAACACGGTGACGAGGCCGAAGGAGAAGCCATCGGGTCGGAGCCGGAGCTCTCCGGCAAGGTATTCCTGGTCGTCGATGAGAACTACGAGCAGGTCTCGTACCACCGCGACCTGAAGCGCCGCGCCGCCGACAACGTCGGCGGCGTTCCCCAAGCCCTGCTTACCGGCCTGAAGGCGCACCAGGAAGAAGGGCTGGCGTGGCTCCAGTCGACGTGGCGCGTCGGATTCCCCGGGGTGCTCCTCGCCGACGACATGGGGCTGGGGAAGACGCTGTCGGCTCTTGCGTTCATGGCATGGCTGGCTGAAACCCGCGCCCGATTGGGAATGGAGCGGCAGCCGATGCTGGTCATCGCCCCCACGGGCCTGTTGGCGAACTGGGTTGCCGAGCACGAGCGCCACCTGGCGCCGCCAGGACTGGGGGAGCCTCTCCTCGCCTTCGGCCCCCATCTGAAGACGCTGCGGGACGGGCGCCGGGGTAAGGATGTCGATCTCGGCCAGCCGCTGCTCGACAGCACAAGGCTCCAGGAGGCGGTCTGGATTTTGACCACGTACGAAACGTTGCGTGATTACCATTTAAGCTTCGCCAAGGTGCGGTTGGCCGCCGCCGTCTACGACGAGGTGCAAAAGCTCAAGAACCCGACCTCGCAGCTGTCCCGCGCCGCCAAGACGGTGAACACCGACTACACGCTGGCGATGACGGGGACCCCGGTCGAGAACCGGCTGGAGGACCTGTGGGCGATCATGGACATCGCTTACCCAGGCTATCTCGGGGACTTGAAGAGCTTCTCGCAGAGCCACCCGCCCGAGGATATGGAGGCCCTGCGGCGTCTCCGCGCGCGGATGCTGGAAGAGTCCGTGCCGACCGGTGCACAGGGTGGCGGGGGCGAGAGACTTTCCGCCGTCATGCTGCGGCGCATGAAGGCCGACAGGCTTCTCGGTCTGCCTGAAAAGCGGGTCGTGCCGATCGAACGACGGATGCCCGGCAGGCAGGCTGAAGCCTACGCCGAAGCCATCACCAGGGGGCGTCAGGCCAGCGGTCGCCCGGGCGGCATGCTGGAAACTCTGCATGCCCTCCGAGGCATCTCGCTCCACCCTATAGATCCACAGCAGGCTCACGGCATCCGGCACGAGGACTACATCGTATGGTCCGCGCGCTTGGCTCCGACGTTCGAAATCCTCAGGAAGATCGCGGCCGACCGGGAAAAGGCCCTCATCTTCGTCGAGAGCTTGGACATGCAGGACGTCCTGGCCGCCATGTTGAAGCGGGAGTTCCGATTGCCGCGCCTGCCCATGCTCATCAACGGCGGCGTGGCGGGCGAAAAGCGTCAGCGGGCGGTGGACGACTTCCAGAGGTGCCGTAATGAGTTCGATGTCATGATCCTTTCGCCCAAGGCGGGCGGCGTCGGTTTGACGCTGACGGCGGCCAACCACGTCATTCACCTGTCGCGCTGGTGGAACCCCGCTGTGGAGGACCAATGCACCGACCGAATCTACCGCATTGGTCAGGGACGGACGGTGCATGTCTATTATCCGCTCGCCGTTCACCCGGAAATCGGCGAAAGCAGCTTCGACCTCAAGCTTAATGCTCTCCTTGAACGGAAGCGGGCGTTGAGTCGAGATCTTCTGGTTCCTCCGATCCTCCCTGGTGTCGATGAGGCCGCACTATTCCGAGAAACTGTCGGCTTGACATCAGATGCCTCGGAACATAGTGGTGCAGCAAAGGATACGCTTCTCGAAGAGCTCGACCTAATGACCCCAATTCAATTCGAGAATTGGGCCCTTCGCCGTCTTCAGGAGCAGGGGTTCCAGCCACAGCGGACACCGGCGTCGAAGGACGGGGGAGCCGATGGCGTCGCGGTCAACTCGTTGACTGGGCAGATGGTCATTATCCAGTGCAAGCATCGCCAGAGTCGGTATTGCGACGCTTCGCCCGTAGACGATCTACTCCGTGCGCGCAGCGCCTATGAGGCGCCGATGGCCCAGTTGATTGCTATCACAACCGCGGAAAGCTTCACGGCCGAAGCTCGCGAGCGTGCGAGCAGGCATGGAGTGATGTTGATCGCTCGAAACCGGCTCCCAGCTTGGCCAACCGGATTGCAAGATTTATGACTCAGGAAGCGTGGCACCAATTGCTGTTCAATTCCGACCACCATTGTTCTTGACCCTCAGTTATGGAACACTGACCGCAGCTCCTAAATCTGCCTGACGTACTTGGCCGATCCACTCTGCATGGACCGAATCCCAGCCCTCAATGTTCTGATGAAGCGGTATCCTGACACCATACCGGCGCCAAGGATTCTCATAATTTCCAAGGCTGTCCAGATCGCAATGCTCTGCGCGCGTAACCACGCAGCCCACAGCATATCTTCGCAGCAAACCTTTCACTGTGGTTCTTGCAGTCTCGAGCGGAAGGTCACGGAGTTCATCTTGTCGGCCAATCAACTGTCGCACTAGCTCAACTCGCGGGAATACATGCTCATGCTGTAATTGGCATCTCCCCCGAACCCGTTTTCCAAGCAAACGGGAGAACGCGAAGATAGATGGCCGAAGTCTATTGTGGCGCAATAGAAGTAAATTTTCCCATTCTTTAAAGAAAATATTCTTTGCAGCTGCGCTCCAATAAGGGCAACCAACGAGCTTTCCGTATCGTTCACTTGATTTCCAGGCGACTTCATCAATGAAGCCTTCAAGTGTTCCACAACGTTGACGCCAGATTCTTCCATGCGCAAGTTCGTTGGGAACATCACGCAAAAAAGCGGTGAGATTAAAACCTGCTTCTTCTGCATTGGGAACTCTTAGGCGGGCTGCGAGAAGCGTCGCCAGCGTTTGCAGGTCGGCTTCGGGGGAGCAGCGTCGCGAGCGTTCGTATATGAGCATTTAGATCGCTCCTCCCATCTACCCAGCAATCCCCAACTTCGCCAGCGTCGCGTTATCCATCACCCCCGTGACCGCCACCCCTTCGGCCCGCTGGAATGCCCGCAATGCCTCCTTAGTCGCCGGTCCCATTTTCCCGTCGATCTTCCCCTTATAGTAACCCAGCCTCATGAGCTCGACCTGTACCCGCATCGCCATGGCGATGGCGTCTTGCTGGCCTGCCCGAGGCGCCGTTGTCGTTGCAGACGAGTTTGAACCGGCCGCCGGTGCGGATGGCTGGGAAGGTGTCGTTGTCGACGACGGACTGGACCAGGACGGTGTCGTTGACGTCGAGGGCGCTCTGTAGACCGGCGCCGGGGGCGGAGGTGAGTAGACCGGAGGAGAGTAAGTCGGTGCGCTGTACCCGCCCGAGCTCGAGTAATGGGAGGTATGGCTCCGATGACTGCTGTGGCTGCGGTGGCTGGAATGGCTGCGGTGACCGATGTAGATCTCCGGGCCTTCCATCCGGTTGGGCATTACGAAGGTCATCGGCTGAAGCCGGGTGTTCGACGGGTGCACCTCGGGCAGCAGGACCGGCAGCGGCCCCGCCTGCGCAGGCGACCAGATGCTCGACAGGGTGGCAGCCGTCGGGGCCGTCCAGCCCAGCACCTTCTTCAGGTAGTCAGTCCAGCTCTTCTTCATTCCGCTGCCTCATCGAACCCGAATGCCTTGATGCCCCTGCTCCGCCATGCCGGGCCGTGGGACGCGAAGAACCCGCAGCAGCGCGGCCGCATCGAACAGCCGTCGCAGGCGGGGTCGTAAACGTTTTTCCAATCGGAAATGCTCTGGCGGGCCAGAGGCCAAGCGACCTCGGGCAGGACGCAGAGCGGGACGTTGTAGATCGACGTCGTGATGCCGCGGTCTTGGAGATGCCAAGCCGAATCGGCCAGCGCCGGGCCATAGTCCACCGGGTCAACCCAGAGCAGGTCCCGGTTCACCTTGGCTAAGCCCATCGGCTCCAGACCCATGAAGGCGACGTGATCGACGAAGGGCATGTTGCGCCAGATGAACTCGGCGAACCGTTG
The DNA here is from genome assembly GCF_058780635.1 of Azospirillum sp. UENF 312511. Lineage (NCBI taxonomy): Bacteria > Pseudomonadati > Pseudomonadota > Alphaproteobacteria > Rhodospirillales > Azospirillaceae > Azospirillum > Azospirillum sp. UENF 312511. Next base: position 618,735 of record NZ_JBSNCG010000005.1, read on the forward strand.
CATGCGCAGCAGGGTCTGCGCGTGCACGACGAAGCGGATCTCGATCGCGTGCCCGCGTTCGGCAAGGTTGTAGATGCCGTTGACTGTTGCCTCGAAGGCCCCCGCCACCTGGACGACATGGTCATGGCGAGACGGCACATCGGCGTAAAGCGGAATGGCCCAGGTTGCGTGCCCGGTCGCCTCATGGACTCCATCGGCCACCGTCGGGTCAGCAAAGTTGCGACCGTTCGTCAGGATGTGCAGGCCGGTCTGCGGCAGCGCCGCCTTACAGGCGCGGATGAGCTCTGGCAGCCCTGGGCCGAGCAGCGTCGGCTCGCCGCCGGTAAAGCCCAGCTGCGGCAAATTCCGATCGATGAGCGGGATAAGCTCCAGGACTTCTCCGACGCGCCAGAGGTCATCGTCGTCGCGCGGGGGTTGGCTGCACATCAGGCAGCGGCTGTTGCACTGCTCGGTCAAGAACAAGGAATTCGCGTTCGCCCCGCGCCGGTAGAGCACGCTCAGCTGTCCGCTGTCCGGCCGCACCCGGACCACGTCGCCGGGCTTCACGACCTCGGTATTGCTCAGCCCGCAGATAACCGGTAGGGCATCGTCTGGCAGCCTGTCGGTGGCACCCGGCCGCATTACGGCAGCGAAGCCCAGATCGCGCAGCGCGCCGGTGTCGACGTCGATGCCGTCATCCAGGTGAACGGCAACCCGCTCATGAGGCACATCGCCTCGTAGCGCCTCGCTGAGATCAAGGATTTTCATTAGCGGCCGGGACAGGTCGCCCGAGATCACCGCCCGTGTGTGCAGGGGCAGCATCAGGCAGCCTCCGCATTCGGCAGGCACTGAACCGGCCTCTGAGTCACCCAGGACGTGAAGGTCCTCATGACGTGCGGGTCCGCCTCTGCCAAGTAGCGGAACAGGATCTGGAACAGGCCGGTGTGCTTGGCGCAGTGTGCGTTCGTGGGCCGATGGCCGACGGGGTCCCCCTCGCGCGTCAGGTTAAACACCGGATCGGCGCCGCAGTACGGCAAAAACGCGCAGTCCGAGCAGCCAGGCAGCGCCTCGGCTATGCCGGTGGCGAGAAGTACCTGCATCGCTTCGGATGCCATCAGGTCAGCGTACCGGTCGTGGACGCAACCGAGCCGGAACGTCTGATCGCCCATCTCGGCGAGCATGCGGCTCTCGTCCGAGGCGTAGACCTGGCCATCATAATTGTAGACCAAGGCGCCCAGCCCGGAGCCGGTCGGCGACCGCAGGTCCGCGTAGCCCGTCGGGAACGGTGTCAGGATGTGCGTGAGGAGGATTGCCGTGTAGGCCTCCTGAAGACGGATCCCCTCACGGTTGAGTTCGAGGATGTAGGCCAGCGCCCGTTCATAGAAAGGCAGGAACTCCTCCATCCCATAGCCGATCCGTTGCGCAGCCTTGGCAGCGAAGCCGAACGGACTGAGGGGCCGCAGGAACACGGACGGGAATCCGAGGCGGACATATTCATCCACGATCGCCTCGGGGTGCTTCAGGCTCTCACGGGTGAGCGTCGTCAGGGCCGAGAGGCTGCGCTCGCCCAGGACTGCTCGGACGCGGCCAATTCCATCCAGCGTCCTCTGGTGGGAGTCACGACCGGGAAGAGGCCTGTTGACATCGTGCAGGGCCCCAGGACCGTCCAGCGAGGTGGAAAGCTGGAAATCGTGGTGCCGGAGGAACTCCAGCACCTCGCCGTCGGCCTGGTGCAGCGTCGACGTCATCGAGTAGGTGATGGAGCGCCCCTCGATCCGATTCCGCTCCTCAATCGCTTCCACGATCTGCCGGATGCGCGGAAACGCAAGAAGGGGTTCGCCACCCTGAAACTCGACCGTCAGGGATGGCGACGGTGTCTGGAACATCTGTTCAATGGCCGCAGCAGCCGTCTCGGCCGACATGTCGAAGCGTGCCTTGTCGGCCGTCTGCCGCGAAACCTGACAATAGCGGCAGCTGTGGTCGCACCGGAGCGTCACTACGAACACATGAAGGGCCGGTCCACCCTTCAGGAAGGACTTCCGGGTTCGGTACTTCGCGGTGACCATCCTGAGGGTGGTCGAGGGATCGCCCTCGACAAGGAAATGCTTCCCTTGGAGGTCCGCGTAGGCATCGGTGGCCGGACTCAGTGCCCCGGCTGCGAAGGTTCTGAAGTCAGCCTCGTCCAGGAACTCGAACTCGCCGACCTCGGACGTAACCAGCACCTTTCCATCGACGCCCGGAATGCGCACGAACCGGAAGGGCATCGGTTGGTAGCCCGGTTCCTTCGGATGAAAGTCAGTCAGCGGTGCAAAGGGGAGACGCCCTGCCAACCCGGCCCCCTACCGCTTCGCCGGTGCGGGTGCGCTGGCCTCGGTCAGGGCCGCGGAGACGATGGCTTCGCGGACGGCTCGTGTCTTCTCCTCAATGCTGGCACGCAGGCCGAAGTCGATCAGCGCCTTCCCGAACTCGCCCCTGATGGCATCCGGGTCAGCCGATGGGACCTTGAGCCTGAAGCCGACCAAGATGCGCGCGCCCTGCTCTGAACTCGAGCCAGCAGTGGCACTGGTCGGTGAAGGCGTAGCAGGTGCGGAGGACGACTTCTCTGGGGAAGATCGCCATGTCGACCGAGACCGTGAAATCGAACGGGAACACCACGCCCTGCGAGACATCCGATGGTTGGGTGACGACGGAGGCTGGCATGGCTGGGGACCGTAGCTGGTGCACTATCCATTAGAGGCAGCCCAGCCTGTCAAAGCACAGACCCAGTTTCAACCTATTTTGAGAGATTGTTCGCCTTCATATAACCTGAGCGTGCATACTTTGGTATGCGAGGAACCGGGCCGTCAGCTGGCTGGAGGGGCGCTTACCCCTGCCAGAAGCTCGTCGAAGAACTCGGCGTGCGGCTCCGGCAAGGAGCCCGCGACCCAGTAGGCGAAGGCATCGCAATACCACTCCTCGGCGATGGCATTGTGGTTGGACAGGAGCTTGCGCGATACCGGATCGGCGAGCCACCCGAGGTGGTTCATTCGGCGTAGAGAATCAGCATGCTTGGCTTTGATACGTTGGCGCGTAGTACTGGACCTAGCAGGCTGCGGAAAAAGGCCAAATTGGCATCCGAGCGCCCCATATATTGGGGCGCTCGGGGCGCATCAGCAACAACATGCGGAACCGGTTCCGCCAAATTCAGAGTTTTTCCGCAGCCTGCTAGCGGCGCGCGCTGATCAATGGATTATGTTCAATGTGACCGTGAACGGCCTCGATGCCTGGAACCTAGAAAGATTGCTCATCCCGTTGAGCATCGGTATTGTCACTCAACTATCCTGACATGGCTGGGGAGGGACTGGGTGTCGGTCTTTGAGCAGATTCCATTCTTTGGCCGCCACGTGCGTCGCGGTCGGAATCGTCGGTTTCGGACCGGTGCAGACGGTCGCCGAGTCCGCCACGGCCGACTTTTTGACCTCCCAACCTGTCGGTGACCAGAGACGCACCCATGGGCACAGCTTAACGCAGGGCATCGAGATGGTCCGCCAGTGCAAGGAGACCCACAAGGCGAACGGTCTTTCCTATCACCGGCCTTGGATCTCCCGTATCACCTTTGATGGCACGATCTAAGTAAAGAACCAATTAGAAACATCAAAATGGAAAGGTCATAAAGTGCAGTGTGCATTTAGCAACTTTGATGATACAAACGGAAGAGTTTCAATCGGCTCCAGCTCGAATCATCTTGCGGGGTGGAATCAATTTATAAAGCTCGCGCCTGAGACTTTTTACTTGAGCATCTGCCGAGATATTCCAGGCACCCCACAGCTACGTGTTCAAGTTGGAACAGGAGGGGGAGGCACGCTGCATTACACTGTGAATGCTGGAGGATCAACAATTATAGAAAGTGAAAGGTATTTTGATTTCCATAAACTCGAAGTCGATCACAACAAAATGAAGGTTGAAGATGGATGGCAAGGGAAAAGAATTGGTCGCATTTTGACCAGGAATTTTTTTGAGATTTACCGTTTGCTCGGATTAAGAACCGTCCACTTGATTGCTGGAGGAGAAGGAGGGGGCTACGCTTGGGCTCTTATGGGGTTCTACACCGATCAGCAGGGGTGGGACGACGTTCGAAGGGAGGCGTCCAACAGGCTGACGGCGGCTCAACAAAAGATTCGCCCAGACACGTTCGCAGCGGTTCGTCTCTACCTCCAAGATCCAGATCCAATGACATTGTGGGAGGTTGCCGACTTGGATTATGATGTTGATGGAACGTCCATGGGAGCCTACCTGTTGAGAGGTGTTGGCTGGGAGGGCTGGTTCGATCTCGAAGGCGCCAAAGCTGAGGAGTGCTGGGAGCGGATTTACGATTACTCTAGGAGGCAGAGATGAGAAGGCTTCTGATGGTCAACGATGTCTTGGATAGCGATGCAGCTGAAGAGCGCAATCGCAGCAAAGACTATCGCCGTGATTCCAAAGCAAAATCTGCCATCAAGGGCATTCGCAGAGGCCTAACTGTTGAGGAGGCGCAGCGCGCCTTTGGGGTCGAGCTATCAGAACAAGAAATTTCCGCCGCCCGCCCAGAGCCTTCACAATGGTTGGCGCTTCTAAAATAGATGAATGCAAGTTGAAGTACGCCGCCACAAAGATGGCTTTGGTTGAATGCCATGCCATTCTGATGGCTGTTGTGTCACTCTGAGCATCAGGCGTTTAGCTGAGGGGTATCCAGAACTTCCTGGATGCCGACATGCTGCCCCGTCACCGTCTCCACCGGCAGGGATGCCGTGGCCTCGCGTCCGAACCGGCTCGCCAAGATCTCCGTCCGCCGCAGATAAGCGCGCTCCCACCACGTGGCGATTCGGTCCCCAACCGCTTCGAGCAGGATGGCGGAGATCAGGCGATCGGCCTTCTCGTGCCGTTTCACCCGCGGATGCGATGGCATCGGGTTCCACAGGTCGGCGTTTGAACGGAAGGCAATGGTCGATGTCCAGGCCGTCCTGTCGGAGCCTGCGGCCGCTCCAAACGCAGTGGATCGGCTCTCCGTCATTGAGCATGGCCGCCGTCAGCCGCCTTGCCTCCAGACGGCGGCCAGCAGAATGAAGTCGAACGCCATGCCGCACCGATGGACGCGATCGAGCCCGGGCAAGCGGTCGTCCATCCACCGGATGCTGGCGGCCCCGCGCCGCCGCCTCCCGCATTCCGGCGGCCGGTTCGACCGCAACCACCTCATGACCACGCGCGCTCAACCAAGCCGCGTCGCGCCCGGAACCGGCGCCGACGTCCACGTCCAGTACGGCCGAGGGGGCCGAGGGCAGCACGTCCAAAACATCGGCGTAGAGGCCCTCGAAGGCGATCGACTCGTACTGGCCCGCGAGCTCCACAGCACGCCGGTGATAGGACTAGACGGCATCTTCTCGCAGTCCGGAGGCGAGCGGGCTGGTCTCTGAAAGATCCGGCGGCATGGTGCCGGGCGGGCGCTGCGATGGTTGGAGGTGGATGGGGTCAGGCGACCTTCTTGAAGCGTTCGAACCGGAGGGCGAGCCGATCGCGGTCAGGATACATCTGCTTCTCTCGTGGCAAGCGGATGACCTGCCCCTTCAGCCCCTTGATGCCGAGCTCGAGCATGGGGCCATCGTGCATATCGAGCAGGCGCTCGGAGATGTGGATGCGGTGATCGGGGTCGATGCCGATCAGGTCGGCGTCGTAGGCCGCGTGGTGCAATTTCGACATGCAGATGCCGTTGCGGATGTCGGGCTGGCCAAACTCTTCGTCGCGGTCCGGGATGATGTGGGCAGCGTCGACCAGCCGCACTTCCGGCAGGCCGCTCAAAGCGCAACGGCCACCGTACGCGGCAACGACGCGCTCGCGGAACGAGGATTGATGCAAGCGCTGCTTCACCTGGCGCAGGGCGTAGCGGCGCTCATCCGTGTTGGGCGGCATCCAGAGCGTCCCGATGTCGGCGATCGGCTTGGGCGCGAGGCTGACCGACAGGGACGCCGCATCCCAGTCCACCACGTAGATGGGGAAGATCGGCTCGTAAAAACCCGGGGCGACGCCGTAGAAGTAGATCAGCGGCAGCTGCCGCTCCATCGCGTCACGGAGCAACCGGTTCTGGGTATCGTCGGGGTTGCTCCCCTTGAAGGCATAAGCGAGGGTGTCGGTCGCCGTCCTCAGCTTCGCATCCGACTCCAACTGGTCATGGTACCAGACGCGACCACCAGGTTTCGGGACCACGGTCTTGACGCTCAAGACGCCCTTCATCTGAACAGGCTTGAAGATGCCCTGTGCCGCGCTGGCGAAGAGCACGCGCTCTCCGGCGCAGGCAAAGCCTTCCTGGATCGCACTCCAGGACAACGCGCTTCCATGCAGCCCCGCCAAGAGGCGTAAGCACTCGAAGGCCGCGAGCCGAAAGGAGGCATCAGGGTCGTTCATGAGGTCCCAAGCGTCCCGTTACCCTCGCCAGCCTACCATTTTCGAGCCAACGCGGACGGTATCCGACACCATGCCCCTGCGGCACGGCGCCGCAGGCGTTTTACCGGTGACGTGGTGTGGTGCATGTCCCGGCACAGACCAGCGCCATAACCATAAGAAGCATAAGTATTCTTGGCGTCATGAAAGAGGCGGATCATCGACACGGTATACCGCCATATGAGCGTGTTGTAAATGTGATATTCCCTCCTTACTGGTGCGTTTGCGGTGGAGTTTGTGGCATCATCAGGCCGCAAGATTCCCCGATTTCCATTCGAACGAAGCCGTCGACACCAACAACATGCAGGAAACATTCAGCAGGTTCATCGCCGGTTTGCAGACCAGCCGGGACATTGATTCCCTTCGCGCAGTGCTGGTCGACGCCGGGCGTGACCTGGGGCTGACCGCATTGGCCTATGTGGGATTCGACGAGCCAGGCCGGTCCGAACCGCTCTACATCTCCAACTATCCGGACCGATGGACCGACCGCTACATCGGGCGCCAGTACAGCCGTATCGACCCAGTGATCGAGCGCGCAGGTCAGGACTTTATGCCCTTCTACTGGACCTGTCCCGATGACATCGGCTCGGTCCCGCGCCCCCAGCGACAGCTCTTCGAGGAAGCCCGCGAGCACGACATCGCCTGCGGCTTCACCGTCCCGATTCACGACAGCGCCGGTCGGACCGCGTCGTTCAACGTCGCCGCGGCCACAACTCCCGCCGACTTCCAGGCCATCGTCGAAGCGAACCGGCCCATTCTTCACCTCATGGGCATCTACTTCCATGCCCATGCCAAGGAGAAGAGCTCGCCTGCCAACGATGTCCGGCGCGTAAAGCTGTCGCCGCGGGAGGTCGACTGCCTGGACTGGTCGGCCAAGGGCAAGTCCCACGCCGACATCGCAATCATCCTCGGTCTGGCGCGGCGTACGGTAAAATTCCACATTGAGAACGCCATGAGGAAGTTCGGCGTCACCACGACGCGGCAGGCGATCGTCCGCGCCACCATGCTGGGCCTCATCGCGCCCCCCTGACCTTCCCCTGTCCAGGTGGACAGCTTATCCAGAATACAAAGGTATTGTCTTCTGCCAGCAACACACCGGCAGGAGATTGCCATGATTACGGTCGTCAACCTCAGCGGCGTCGCTCAGCACGCCCAGTCCATTTTTGAAATGCACCAGCTTCGTCACCGGGTTTTCTTTGAGCGACTGGGTTGGGAGGTGACCACATCTGGCGGTCTGGAGGTGGACGAGTACGATGCCACGTCGCCAACCTACCTCCTCTATCAGGAACACGAGGGTGGTCCCGTCGAAGGCTGTGTTCGCCTGCTGCCGACGATCGGCCGCTACATGCTCGCCGACACGTTCCCGGTCCTCCTGGGCGACCGTCAGGCCCCCCGCAGCCCCTGGTCATGGGAAGCCAGCCGCTTCGCCCTCGAAGGCCGAGCTGGCCACCTCCAGGGGCGCCGGGTGGCGCGCGGAACAGCCGAGCTGGTCGCCGGGGTGCATGAGTTCGCGTTGGCGAACGGCTTGACCGAGATCGTGGCGGTGGTCGACGTCCGCATGGAGCGCATCCTGCGGCTGGCGGGATGGCCCCTCGAGCGGTACGGCGCCCCGGTCCAGGTCGGCGTCACCATGGCGTTGGCGGGACGCTTGCTGGTGTCCGAGGCGGGGCTGGCCCGGATCCACGGCATGAACGAAATCGAAGGTCCCCTTCTCGGCATCACCCCGGATTTCGGAATGGCGGCGTGAAGCCAGACCCATCGCGAAATGCCCAGGCGCCGTCCAGGCACCGCTTCGACGGCGCGTTTGCTCCCGGAGGCACGACATGCCGGTGACCGCCAATCCGCGTTCCGGCGGACACACCTCGTCGCGGTCAGCGCCGCGCGCCTACCCGGACATGATCGGCGTTCTGGGTGGCCGGGCCATGGAGGCCGTGCCGGACAACGTGCTGCTATCGGCCGTTCTGACCATGGCCGAGCCCGGGGTGGACGGCGATGCCCTTGCTGCCCGGCTCCTCTCCGGGCAGCGCACGCTCGAGGAGGCGGCGGTCGCGGTCGTCCAGAAGACCATCCGAGTCGACGAACTCGACGCTCAGGCGTCGGTCCGGTTGCAGGCGCTGGTCGAGTTGGCTGCCCGCTTGGTGCGGCCATCGCTGGCCAAGCACCCGGTGTTCCTCGAACACGCTGCGCTGGTCACCTACTGCCGCTTGCGTGCGGCGTGCGTCCCGGTGCAGCAAGTACGCACCATCTTCCTCGATGCCCGCAAGCACTTGATCGCCGACGAGGTGCACCAGACCGGGACGGTGAATGAGGTCAAGACCTACGTCAGGGAGATCATACGCCGGGCGCTGGAACTGGGGGCATGCGGGCTCGTCGTCGCCCAGAGCGCTCCCAGCGACGAGCCGCCAAAGCCGTGGGGCGCGGAATCCGTCTGCGCCGATCTCCAGCGCGCGGGGGCGGCGCTCGGCGTTGAGTTGCACGATTACCTGGTGATCGGCCGCCGGTCCTATCGGAGCCTTTCCCGACGCGACGCCGATGAGCGCGTTCGAAAGACCCGAGGCAACGGCCAAGGAGAACCACATTCCATGTCGCAGCCCGAAGTCCCCCATGGCCGGTGATTTGGCTGCCCTTCTCAACGCACCCGCGATCCGCCGGTGGCGCGCGGAATCCACGATGGACAAGTGGAGATCACCCACGGAACACGTTCCGCCGATGCCAGTCGATGCTCTTTTCGCTTGGACGAAGGGCTTGATCGACCGGCAGGGCGATGGGGGTATCGTCGAGTTCGAGTATCGCTCTGGCCGATGGTCCGCTCACGGACCGGCTGACCTGGATGGTCCACTTCGGCGTCAACGTCAGGACCCCGAGATCGAGCAACCGGTGGTGCAGGACGCAGAGCGCGATCCCGTTGAAGACGTCGCACGAGCCGCCGAAAGCGTGCCAGCGCAGGTGTGCCGCCTCCAGGCCGACCAGGCCATCGCCGCAGCGAAGCTGGAACCGGCAGACCGCGCATTCGCACAGGTAGGCCCGGAGCACCGCGTCGCGGAAGTGGGGATCTCGAACACCGCGTTCACCGCTCTCCAGATCGAGGCCGATTGCAGCCGCGATGTCGTCGTGGAGGCCGGGCGGGAAGTTTGCGTCCAGAAGCCGTCGCGCGGCCCTATCCACAAGGTCTGGTTCGCGCCGGAGCAGTTCGAGGACCGCGGGGGTAAACCCAGCTGCCGAATTGGCGGCAGCCATGGCCGCGGGCTTGCCTTGGCCGCTGGCGTCGAACAGGTCGGGTGTGGTGTCCAAGCGCCAGATGCCGTCCGTGCGCAAGCGGACGAACGGGTCGGCGACGCGCGCCTTGGTGCCCTGGGGTCCGTAGGTCCGAATCAGCGTCGGCAGGACGGCATCGGCTTGGCGGTAACCAATTTCGTCCTGACCCGCTTTGAACCGAGCCAGGGCGAACAGCAACACCAGCGGCTTATGCGGTGCCCGCACGCCGTTGGCGGAATGGCGCCGTAACCCGGCCAGCTTGTCGAGGAACTCCGTCGCGTCCACTGGTGATCCATGGCGTCGTGGTCGTGCCAACACCATACCCCGCCTGCACGCGCTTGGCAGCAGATCGGTCGGGACTTGCCGCATACCACTGACTGGTTCGCGGTCGAGATCCGGCGTCCGGTGCCTTCACCCCCGCTGAGCGGCACGCCCCGTTGTCAAACGCGCCGTCCCTGCGGGCATCATGCCAGACACCCGTTCCAACAACCGGGACAGCCGCTCGCAGAGCGGTCGGTTCAAGTGGGGAGCCCGCTGTCGGTCCCCTCTGCCATGCGATCCAAGTCCTCATCGTCCAGTGGCATCTGGACCTCGGCGGGGACGAACAGGAAGCGGCGCTTGGCGGCGGCTGGGTCGGTCAGCTTGGGAAAGAAAGCGATCATGCTGACCGGCGCCAGACCAAAGGGCGACTTGGCCTCGTACACCGCATGCAGCGCCGTGTAGCCGCGGCGCTCAATGTCGCGCACCTTGGCGAGTAGGTCGGTGTAGATCTCACGCTTGCGCACCGGACGGTCTGGGTTCGTTAGACCGCTGAGCAGGAAGGACCAGAGTTCCAGCCACTCGCGCAACGTGGCGACGTACGCCGCAGTCTCGGGATCGAACTGGCCCTCGGGAACCGTCATGAAGGCACAGTCCAGGATGGCTGCGGCCTCCGGCTGGGTCCGCAGTGGCCTGCACGGCACCATCATCATGCCCTCGAACATCTCCTCGACCTTCTCGGCAGCCTCCTCGGGCGGCAAGATGCGCCGCGGATCCGTGAAGGCGCCCTTCTGAAAGCCGAGAGCTTGCGCGACCCGGTCGAGGTTCTCCTCGGACACCCGCTCGGCGCGCTCGATTCGCTCGATCGTCGACAGCGAGACCTGCGCGAAGTCGGCCAGCGTCGCCTTCTTCCAGTTCCGGATCTGACGCCAGGTCCGAACATGGATGGCGATCATCTCGGGCGTCGGCACCATGGGTTCATCGGGATCCATGCGGTCGTGGGAATTTCCAGAGGTCTGATCGTAGGTGGCCACCATCTGCTCCATCGTGGTGCGTTGCCAGCGATGATGCCGCTGTCGACCGTTCCAAAGGAGACGGCAAAAACCTTCAGAGCGACACGAGATTGGCCCCGAAGGACGGCAAGCCGTCGGGTTCCCTGGCCCCCGTCCGGGGGGCCCGGCTCTGGTCGCCGATAGGTGCCCGGTCAAGCCAGTGCACGCACCACCGTCAGTACAAAAGCCGCAGCACCTGACGGACGTAGACAAGCATAACCATGAGTTCCACGAGGGCCTGCGTCACCACTGCCATGGGTACCAGCGCCCCGGCATTGGGAATGGCGAACGCCAGCGGCAGCGCGACCAGCGAGTTTTGGATGCTGCCGCTGAACACGACGGCCCTAGCCGCCTCCGTCTCCAGACCGAACAAGCGCGCAATGGCTCGTTTGGCGTAGACATCGCCAAGGCGAAGGCGATGTAGATCGGCACCACGAGGGCCACGGCGCGAGTCTCGGTGGTCACGTCCGCCACAACGGCGGCCACCAGAAACAGGACCATCGCCACGCCCCAGTCACAATGACGATCTCTTCGCACACACACTGTCAACTTACACGCGCCCAAACATCAAACCACAAACGCGGACGCTGAGATCTATACCACACCTTTGTCAATTTATTGTTCATGATGCAATTACGGCACCAAAAGGTTGACTACGTATCATTGCCTGCTCTACCGTTTCCTTGCGTGAGCAAAGGTGGTGCAAGGGATCGCTATCTTACGGAGCAGTGTAATGACCGTGCATTGAAGGTCAGTGAGCGGACAAGTCATGGATGTGTCTAGCGCTTGGCGAAGCAGGTGGGCAGAGAATGTGGGCTGACGTAGAAACTAATCTGGATTTTCTGAACTACTCGGAAGTTGCTGAACTCGTGGTGGACGTCGTGCGCGATCCATCCATGAGGCCGGTTTCAGTCGGAGTGTTCGGGACCTGGGGCACCGGGAAGTCCACCTTACTGAATCTCATCGAGGGCGGACTCAATCCTGCGGGAGCCGAACCTGAGTTCATTGTCGTCCGATTTGATGCGTGGCTCTACCAAGGATTCGACGATTCGCGTGCGGCGCTGATGGAAGTCATCGCCTCGACGTTGATCCAAGCGGCTGAGGGCAAGCCTGGCGTCATGGCGCAGGCCAAGAAGCTGCTCGGCCGCGTGAACAAGATGCGTGCCCTGGGGCTGCTCGTCGAGGGCGGCGCCTTGGCCATGGGCGTACCGACGTTCGGGTTCGCGAGCAAGGGGGTCCAAGCTCTCGGCGACTTCTTCTCCGGCAACGGAGACGAGGAGGATCTGGATGCGTTGAAGGAGGCCGGGGAGAAAGCATCCGAACGAGGAAAGGGACTGCTGGAACCTGAGAAGCAAAGGACCCCGCCCAAGGAAATTGCCGCGTTTCGGGCCGAATTCGAGGAGGTGCTCAACGGCCTGGGGAAGACCCTGGTCGTCTTCGTGGACAACCTCGACCGCTGCCTGCCCAAGCAGACCATCCACACGCTCGAGGCGCTCCGGTTGTTCTTGTTCATGGGGCACACCGCGTTCGTGGTGGCCGCCGACGAGGAAATGGTCAGGCACTCGGTCTCGGAGTTCTTCAAGGACCCTGGCGGTCGGCACGTGACCGACTACCTGGACAAGCTCATCCAGGTGCCGGTGCGTGTCCCCCGGTTGGGCGTCCAAGAAGTCCGGGCTTACCTGTTCCTCCTCTTCGCGTCGGCCGGTGGTGTCGTGCCTGCCGATAAGGTCGAGGCTTTGCGCGTCGGCCTGGAGGATAACCTACGCAAGGCGTGGAAAGAGGAGCCCATTACCACCGAAGCAGCGCTCGCGCTGCTCGGCCCGAACCCGCCCCCTGAGGTTGCCCTGGGCTTCGGCATCGCAGATCGGATGGCGCCGACATTGGCGAATTCCAAGGAGGTTCAGGGCAACCCCCGCATCGTGAAGCGCATGCTGAACGTCGTCCGGATGCGCGCCCGCATTGCCAAGCGCCGCGAGATGCCGGTCGATGAGGCGCTCGTCGCCAAGCTGGCTCTTTTCGAGCGCTGCACCGACGCCACCGCGGTCGCACACATGTACACGGAGATCAACGCGGCGGCGGGCGGCACCCCTGAAGTGCTGCGGACGCTGGAAGGGTTGCTGGAGGATCCGGCAAAGTTCAAGGATGCCTGCCCGGAGTCGTGGACTTCGAGAGCCGATTTTCTGCGGGAATGGCTTTCGCTGGAGCCGCCGCTGGCGGGCTTGGATCTGCGGCCGTTGGTCTATCTGAGCCGCGAGACCATGCCGTTGCGTGTTCTCAAAGGTGGGCTGTCGGCGCCCGCGGCGGAGGCTCTGGGCATTCTGCTCCGAACGACATCCAGTTCTTCCCCTTCCGGCCGCACCGCCCTCGCCGCGATCCCCCAGGGCGAGCACGCGGCCGTCATGTCGGCGATGATCACAACGTTCCGGCGCCACGCCGACTGGAGCGAAAAGCCCGATGGCTTTCATGGCGCGCTGATGCTCGCCGATCATGCAGGCGAGGCTGGCAAATTGCTGGCCGCCTTCATTCGGGCCGCCATGCCGAGCAAGCTGCGCCCATGGCTCAACGTGCTGGTCAAGGATAAACCCTGGTTTAAGGCAGGGGAGAGCCGTTGATGGGAACCTCGACGTCAAGCCGGGGGCCTGGCAACACCTCCCCGCTCGTGCCGCCATGGGCGGACACGGATGGCAAGGGCCCGGGGCCAGCGCCTGCACCGAAACGGTTTCAGGGCTTCCGGACGAGCCTGGGAAAGTTTGTTTCTGGGAACGACCAAGCCGATCTCCGTGCGGCTCTCGGTCGGTACGCGAAAACCGCCACCGGCGGCAAGGCCGTTGGCCCACGCCGGTTTGGGTCCATGGCTCGTGCCGGTGGGGCACTGTTCGACACCATGTCGGCGTTCCGCGACGGGCAGGGCGCGGCGGGCCTCGATCTCGCAACCCTGAACGGGCAAGACACCGACGTGGTCATCGAAGCGATCGTGCGGGCCCTGGTGCCCGCCGACGGAGATGCCGATCGCGTGCGGGTGGCGATGAACGAAGCGCTTTCCGAATGTCTGCAAGGGTATGACGAATTCGATTTCGCCCACATCAGCGACGAGATGATCGTCGACATGATGCTGGCCTATGTTGGCCACTGCATCTTCGAGCAGATAGTGCTCGATTCCCGCGACGCCTTTGCCAAGGCAGAGACACCCGACCAAGTCGAGCAGGCCGAGAAGGAATTGCGGCTGCTGATCGGCGCAGCCACCGACAAGCACATGGGCCCGCTGCTTTCCGGGAACGTCCGGACGCTCAGCGGGTCCCAGGTCGAGGCAGCTCAGTTGCAAGCCATCCGCGAGGTCTGGGGGGAATGGGAGGCGTACGAGCCATGACCGAAATTGTCTGTCATCACGACGTGTCGCGCCTCCCCAACGGCGGTCCGGGCGTGGTCCCGGTTCTGATGTACGGCCGCCGACCGCCCCGCGAAGGAACGGGGTCGGTGGGAGGGCCGGTGGCGGGTGCGGTCCGGCGGCTTGGCACGCCCGTCGATCCTCTCGCTTTCGATTTCCTGACCATCGCCTTGGCGGTCACGGTGGCGGATACGTTCGCCGTCCGTCACGACGCAGCCGATGGCTGGGCTCGAGACCTCCAGGTCAGAGTGCATCTTCAAGATCCTGGGCGCTGGACCGCTGTGGCTCCCCACCTGGAGCGATCCCTGAACTTCCTAAGCGGCGACCTTTGGTCCTTCGACTTTCGACCGGACGGGATGGAACCGCCGACGCCCCAATCCCGGGGCAGGCTCACACCCCTTCCAGGGCATGACTGCGTTAGCCTGTACTCCGGCGGCCTCGACAGCGCCATCGGCGTCCTGGACCTCCTCGCGGATGGCCGAAAGCCCGTGCTGGTCAGCCACGCCTACCCTGGAGACAAGAGGCGCCAGGAGGACATCCAGCGCCAGCTTCCCACGACGCTGTCGCGGTTCGCCGCGGTCGCGAATCCGCGCTCACTGCTGGACACCGACAACGATGTCCAAATGCGGACGCGCAGCTTCAATTTTCTGGCCTACGGGGCCTTGGTCGCGGCCACCATGTCCGCGCGTGGCATGGCGCCGGGTCCGGTTAACCTGTTTGTTCCGGAGAATGGCCTGATCGCTCTCAATCCTCCGCTCACTGCTCGGCGCATCGGCGCGCTGAGCACCCGTACCACACACCCGCATTTCCTCGACTCGGTGCAGCACGTCTTGAACGCGGTCGGCATGGCCGTCCTGATTTCCAACCCTTACGCCACGAAGACCAAAGGCGAGATGCTCTCTGGCTGCTCGGACACAGTGACGTTGGGCAAGGTGGCGCACCACACGGTGTCCTGCGGCAAGTGGAAAAGGAAGTGGGTTCAATGTGGCAAGTGTGTCCCTTGTCTCATCCGGCGGTCGTCCTTCCATGCCGCGGGGATCGTGGACAACACCCCCTACGCCCCGGAGGGTCAGAACCTGGTTGCCGTCATGGGACAGGAGAATGGAAAGGACGATCTGCTGGCGATGGTTCTGGCCGCCCGGCGGCTGCCGTCAATCGACATTGCCCGGTGGATCCCCCAGACAGGACCACTCCCACCCGACAGGGCCGAGCGCGACGCCTTGCTGGACGTCGCCCATAAGGGCATGGCAGAGGTAAGGTCGTATTTGGATCACCTCGGCTTGCTCAATTGACCGTTCCGCCCGTCGATCTTCATTGCCATCTCGACCTCTACCCAGACCCCGCCGCTGCCGCCCGGCAGTGCGGGGAAGCGGGCGCCTATGTCCTCTCGGTGACCACGACACCAAAGGCGTGGCGTGGGACAGTGCAGCTAAGCAAGAGTTATGACCGCATCCGGACTGCGCTAGGCCTGCACCCGCAGATCGCTCATGAGCGCATCGGGGAGTTGCCCTTGTTTGAAGCCCTGCTGCCCGAGACCCGTTACGTGGGGGAGGTCGGGCTGGACGGTAGCCCGGAGTGCAGGCCGTACTGGCGCGAGCAGGCCCACGTCTTCGACCATGTGCTGGTGTCCGCGGCTAGAGCGGGAGGACGCATCATGACCATTCACAGCCGCCGGGCTGTCACCGACGTCCTGGATGCGCTGACCCGGCATCCTGATGCCGGTGTTCCCATCCTGCACTGGTTCTCTGGGACCAAGACCGAGCTCTTCCGTGCGGTCGACATGGGCTGCTGGTTCTCGGTCGGCCCCGCCATGATGCTCGGCAAGCGCGGGCGCGATCTCGTCTCAGCCATGCCGCCAGAGCGCTTGCTGACCGAAACGGATGGCCCGTTCGCATCTGTCGGGGGGCGGCCGCTGGGTCCGGCTGAGGTCAGCCAGGCGCAGGATTTGTTGGCAGCTTGCTGGAATGTGGATGCCCTCGAGGCGTCCTACAGGGTTTTGGCGTCTTTTCGCAGCTTGGCGGCTTCCGCCGTTGGTGGACCGATCGCCAACGCATAACCCGGATGGTTCCAGGGCAACAAAACCAGAACCCGACGGCGATCATGTCAATCGCAGTCGGACGCCTACAATTTAGCCACCGTGACCGTGACTTCGGCGCGGGCGGTAGTCAGAGTGGTCACCGCCTCCGGGACGAGCTTGGCTGACTGCTGCGACAGGCGGGCGCCCTCAGCAATCAGGGACGCGACGCTATGCGTTAAACGGTGACTGCATGGACATGCACTGCCGTCGCACACAATGCCACTTGAATGCATCTTTTTCGCGATTGAGTTCTTCTGAATCTATCCCAACAGGCGGGCCGCGGCGGAAGCTGTTGGTTCGAGCGAGAAAATCAACATTGAGAGTCAAGGTTTTGGTGGATTAGGTCGGCATTTACCGGCATTCTTGCCGGTCATTTTCACTTTTTACAACCAAACCCGATGGCTCAAACAGCATTCCGTGACAACAATCTTCTCATTGCCGCCGACATCACCGGAGCCCGAGAATGGGAGCGTGTTCGCAAATGGAGCGCAGATGGCGAACTGGTAACAGTCTGCTGTCGATCTCGAGCGGTGGCTGTCGAGAACGAAAACGGATTTCGCTTCTTCCGTCATTACAGAGACCCAAAAAATTGTGAAGGAGGAAAGGAAAGCGTCGAGCACGATCGGCTAAAGGCAACCGCCTACATGGTTGCAAAGAGATGCGGCTACCTAGCTGAGATGGAAGCATCAGGGCCGGGATGGCGCGCCGACGTCCTTGTCACGCACCCAACAACGGGGAAGCAATCCGCAATAGAGATCCAAAAATCTGACCAGAAGAACCATGAGACACGAGATCGCGTTGGGAAGCATCATGCATCCGGCGTAAGGAGCATCTGGTTCTTTCTCAAGAAGAAGGACTACCATGAAGTTCCACCTGATTTGATGGCTAATGGGCTTCCAGCTTTTGTTCTCCGAAAAACGGATATTGAAGGTAAAATTGACGAACTTAGCGGCCTCCTAACGGCTCTTTTGAAGGGCACTATGATTTTTGACCGCGGTGTAGGATTGGATCAAGTTCCTTTTGGACTTGTCGGCTATAGCTATCCGTGCGGCAAATGCCAGCAGATTTGGTATCGAACCACTTTCTCCGTGGCGTATCCGAACCGTATTCGTGGCGGACTAGATCCAGTAGCGATTTACATGTCTACGTTGACTATGCCTGAGACACTCATGGCCGAGGTCGCACAACGCATCGGGACGCCTCTTGGACGACTGCGACGGCCGTCCGATGGTGGCACTGCCATATTGGTTTGTCCGCATTGTGGAACCATGCCGGATGCCGAGTTCTTAACGGAAGCTATCGTAGTCCAGTGCCCGCATTCCGAACTCGTGGGATCTCTTGATTTCCGTGCGCGGTCCAAGTTTAAGCCGGGCTGGCGGAAGCCCCCTGCCGCTCAGCCGGAGAGGGTTATGGATGCGCAAACCTGGGCCAGGATCATACAAGAAGGCATCGCAGATATCCAGGCGTATCGAGTACAAAGGGAACAAGAACGAGAAGCTCAACGACGCTTCCATGAAGACCAAGAACGTCTGCGCCAAGAAAGAATTAGGTCGAAACTTCGCAAACGTGAAACCGATACCATTCTTGCCAAGCTAAGTCCTTTGATGGCAGAGAAGCAGCTTCATGCTTGGTTTTATGAACCCAATCCCAGCCTGGGAGGCTCAAGTCCCTATGCAGTGATAGAAGCCCATGTAGAACGGCATTGGAACGACGCGGCCCCTGTCCAGAGCGAACCCGCTCGACAGCTTTCGGCCATAGAAGAGGGGGGGCGCCAAAACATCGACAACATGCTCGGGCTGACAGAGGTCCAACAGCTTTGCCTGCGGCGCAACTACCGGCACGAGCAACGTATTAGCCGCATTGAGGCCGCTGAAGGCATAGGCGGCAAGACGGTAGCCGTCCTTGCACTTCATTTAGGCGATATGATCGACAAAGTCCTATTGCGCCCGAAAGCAAAATAGTACCCATTACGGCCAATGGCAGGGTGAAGGCAACCGGCTTCCTACTGTGGTGCGAACAGCTGCTGTCTGCTTCGCCTTATATGTGGTGTTCTGAGCCATGAAGAAGCTCAGCCTCATCGCAATCGCTGTCACACCGCTTCCGACAGCCACAACGGAGGCGGTGTCCGTGGACATTCTCTTTAGAGTCAATGATTCTCCCGGAATTCGTCGGCTAAGCATTTGAATGGGATCGATACTCCTTGCGTCGACCATCCTGAGCCCCCTGCGCCTCACATCATTCCCGTTCGGATGCGATCGCCCCCGGGCCACGGGCTGGCGCTGGCCCGCCCGGTTTGCACCTACCGGCGCCGGAGGAATCCGCGCCGGGCTTCGTCGCGAATGCGTACCTGGTGCACCGTCTCGGCCAGCACGACCCCGCCCCGATGGATTTGGCACACCATGCTATGGTCGCCGCGGTACGCCGTGCTGGTCCAACGCTCGACACCGCCGTTGTCCTGCTGCCATACCATCTGACCGGCAGCCCGCGCCTCGTCGCCCTCGTTCTGGACGATCCAGCGAATGCTGTACGGCGGCGGCACGTTGATGTTGGCCACGGTGAACCGCAGGGCGACGCCTTTGGGCAGCACGCCGACGCCGCTGCGGTGCGTGCCGTACACCGGAGCGCCCTCTCGCTTGGCCAGCCCGCAAGTGATGTCCACCGTGAACGCCCGTGCCACCGCCCGGCTGGCCTCGGTCTTGGCGGACACCTGCTCCTGACCGGCGGCCCAGAAGTCGTGGTTGAAGAACCAACGCCACGCCGAGCGGGCCTGGGCTTCGGTGCAGTCCGCCCGCTGGAGCACCGCCAGCTTCTCGACCGCTTTCCCGAGCTTCTCCAGTAAGTTCTCGACCTGGAGGCGGCACTCGTCCTTGGCCGTGAGCTCACGGTCCGGGTAGATCGGGTTCATCGCCGTCGTGCTGAGCGTCAGCCGGTCGCGCAACGCCACGATGGTGTCGTACAGCGCTACGTCGTCGCGGAACCAGTTCGCCCGGTAGGTCTCGGCGACCAGGGCGCTCAAGATCATGCCGCCCGGCAGGCTCCAAGAGGAGCGCGACTTGGCGAACCACTTCATGTGGCGCACGATCCGCCGCAGCTGCTGCTCCTTGACGGTGACCAGGAAGCCCGACGGGCTCTTGACGGTCACCTGCTCCTTGAACCAAGACGTCACCTTGTCCGGGTCGCGCTCGACCCAGCCCTCGGCCCCGGCGTGCTCGTAGCGGGTGATGCCGAGCCAGTCGGTCCACCGGCGGTACACGGCGAAGTCGATGTGATAGCCCTCGGCGTACCAGACGGTGACCGCGTTCTTGCGCGCCTCCGGGTCCTTGATGAAGCCCTGGCACCGCTTCAGGAAGGCGTCGCGCACGCGCTCGCGGGCCGCCTTCGCGTCGGCCGGGAGGGCGTCCTTCTCGAAGAGCAGCGCGACGTCGATGTCGTAGTCGTTGTCCTTGTGCCGGTTCAGGGTGTGCATCGCGTAGCTGCCCTGGTTCCGCACCTCGACCGGCCCGGCGTACGTGACGCCGTGCTCCGCGCCCAGGTCCTTCAACCCGGCGCGCAGCCGCTCGAGGTTGGTGTCGCGATACCCGGCGAGCTTCCCGCGCTCGTCCTTCCCCAGGATCACCTCGCCCCAGTAGAAGCGCCCAAGCTCCTTCGACAGGTCGTACATGCTGCTCACTCCGCCGCTGCCGTGGACGCACCCTCGACCGCCACCGGGCGCTCGACCATCGCCTGCGGCAGCAAGTCGCCGCTTACGTCGAGGGACCAGGCGTACTTCGGCGTCGAACGGCCCTCGAAGTTGTGCACTCGGATTCGGTGGTGGATGGTGCGGGTGACGCGCCGCCCCAGGCTGAAGGCGAGGCTGACCGGCCCGGCGTAGAAGACGTGCACCCGGACATCTTTGGGCAGGGTATTGTGCAGTTCGTCGAGCACCCGGTCGAAGGCCTTGCAGACCGCCTCGATCTGGGCGGTCGTGTGGATAATGTCCCGCGCGGGCGCGGCGACCGTGATGAGCCGGTCGTGGAAGGGGCGGCCGAGCGCCTCGGCGATGTCCGCCTCGGGCACGGGGAAGCTGACGGCGATGCGGATGGCGACATCGCGGGCGGCCTCGCCGCCGTCCTGGGCGGCCGTGGTGACGCCGAGGTCCTCGCCCGCGGCCGCCGCATCGACCCAGCGACAGCGGCCCGAGCCCCGGTCCAGCTCGAACAGCTGGATGCGCGGCTTGGTCGACAGCTCGGCGCCCGCCAAGAACGCGAAGGGGATGTGCGCGATGCCGTAGTAGGCCACCTCGGCCCCGGGGTGGGCGGCAACCATGCCTTCGAGCTTGGACCGTAGCCGCTCCTGCACCCGGACGGCACCGGCGACGTCATGCACCCGGCCGTCCTGGTAGAAGGAGGATTGGTCCACGTCGAGCGGGAGGATGGCGGCGTTCGCCAAGCTGGTCGGAAGATCATCAGCCGACAGCTGGGACCCCAGCGCCTCCTGGGACTGGTGCCGGATGGCGATCAGCACCGCCGCGGGCTTCGCTGCTTGATTTGCGTACACGCGCGACAACAGCCACAGGCACAGGCCGACCAGCAGCAGCCCCAGCGGCACAGACAGCCACAGAGGCATGTCGGTAACGACGTCCGTGCGGCCCGTGGTCACCGTAACCAAGGCCTGCAAGGCCACCATGCGGATGTCCGGCACGAGGAGGCCGAGACCAGCCATCAGGCAAAGCAGCGCCGCCTTGGCGCGCGCGTCACCCTTCCGGATCCGGATGACATCAAGTAGAAAGTCAAACAGCGGCTTTAGAAAGTGCATCGCGCGGCGCCTTCCCGGTTGCTGGGGGCGCCGCCGCACAAGCGCGGGCTCCAGCCCGCCAAAGAATTTACCTCAAATGCGGATATTGTCAACATTTGGTGTGAATGGCCTGGACGTGCGTACTCGATATGGATGGGCGGCATCGCCGCGGCACGGCGTCGAGGACTTTTGGATGCCCTTCACGCTGTCAGAGGCGCCAAAGATGACTTCAGCAATCTTCGTGGCATAAATGGTCATTTACTTGAAAAGTATGCAGACTAACAAAAGAAATTTCAGGCAAATGAAATGCACAATTTCGTATATTTCAAGATTTTTGTTGGATATTGTGCCGGGCCTATAGTACATGGCGTCTGTTTGGCATCTGAATTTGCTTTGGCGTAGGAACGTCGCTATGGCGACGGCATGGCCGTTTCAGGTGGTCAAGAGACGTCTCGATATCGGGTAGCAATCAGCACGCCCCACCGCCCCGTGCGCTCTTTGCGCGGACGGTCGGGGAAGCGCCGGTGTTTCGGTGCAACCGGGGATGGGTCATGGAATTCCGTGTACCGCCCGAGAGTCCGGTCGCCGAGTACGAGCGCGCGGACGGCTTGGTGCGGGTCCAGGGCATTGCCGTTCTCCGCCACCCTCATGGCGACGTCGAGCAGCCGGTGGAGATCGTGATGCACCAAGGCGACGCGACCGCTATGGCGGCCAGCATCCTCGGCCGGGTGCGTGCACTTTGGTAGCTTATAGCTGGACGTCCGAGGCGTGTGTTCAGCTTTCCTGCTCGGCTGAGCGTCCCCGCCCTTGGCGGTCCTCGACCAAGACCTCGATCATCCGGACCGCGGGCCTGAGGTCGTCGACCTCCAGCGCCTCGGCCGCCGCGGTCAACCGCGACATCAAGGCCGTCCGCTCGACTGGTGACTCGGTCTGCCCTTCGAGGAGCAGGCTGTCGGTGGTGGCGCCCAGGACCGCGGCGATTTTCACCAGGGTTCCGAGATCGGGCTCATGCCGGTCTTGGATGTAATGCCCATACCGGCGTTCACCCAGCCCGGCACGCCGGGCCACCTCGGTGTCCGTCAGCCCCAAGGCTTGCGCCCGCGCCCGCAGTCGTTTTCCCAGCCCTTCCATGCACCCGGTGTGCCCGCGACACCGCGTCCCGGTCTACGTAGGCTTCCTACTTTCAACCGTAGAAACTCTGGGGTATACGTTCCGCGTGCAGTCACGCGCGCCAAGCGCTCTGGCGACATGCTTTTTTCACCCGCAAGCAGCAGAAGCAGGGGCCTGTATGATCACGACGATCACTGGAACGATTGCGGCCATCGGCTCGTCAAAAAGCATCAAGGATGGCACGGTTTACGACTACATTCGGATCGCCAAACCCAACGGTGAAGACGAACTGCTGAAATCCGTCAGCACTCGTTCTGTTGTGAATTCCTACCTCCGGCTGGGACTGTCCGGAACGTTCTTTCTGAAGAACAACGGAGTGTCTCTTCTCCTTGCTGCGGAAGTGGATGGCCGATATGCCAGTGACTACGAAGAATTCCATACCGAATATCGTGCGGCCAAAATCATCGTGAAGGGAGTGTTCTTGGCCGCCCCGATTCTGATCGCCATCGGGGCATTGCTTGGCCAGGGCGAAGGCGGTGGTGTGGCGCTGATGGGCGTTCTCCTCCTCATTCCTTCGTGGATCCTGGGGTTCGTTCGCGCCCTTCCCAACATGTTCCAGAGCCGGACGCCGTCGGCAGACGAACTCGAAGCAGCACGTTCAGCCGCCAAGAGGGCAGTGCCTGAACCGGTGCCAGCCTGAACCCGATCCGCGTTTTGCATGCAATGTCGCCCAGGCCCCAACGATGATCGAAATCATCGTTGGGACAATGCCCACTGGGCTGGCGGCCAATCCAGCAAGATTTCCCACGATGAACACCATACATCTTGCCTACATCATCGGCGCCCCTGTCATAACGGGGGTTTTCTGTGCGGCAGTGCCCAGGTGGAGCTTTCACGGCAGCGACGCGGGCACCGGACTATTGCTTGTATTTTTGAGCTTCTGCTGGCTTGCGGGCGGGGCCATCGGCTACTTCATTCCGCAATGGCTCGCCATGCAGTTCGGGGATGGCACACTTGATGCGCTCGGGCGCGTTGCCCAGATCATCGGTGTCCCCTGCGGCCTCATCATTGCGTTTCGGGGGACACTGTTGTTCGCAACCCTCGGCTTGCTGGCTGTCGGTGTTGCGGGCATCTACAGTCTCGGCGCCTGGGTTATCAATGGCTGAACAGCAGTTCGTCCTTATCCGCCGCCGGGTTGCGCAAAGAGAAACGGCGCGTGACACGGCTTGCGCCAACGGCCTGCGACACCGGTTTGTTCAGGTCGCGGCAGGCGCCCTGTTCTTGATCGCTCCGGCAGTTGCGCTTTCCGCCGACCATGCCGAGCGCGCCAGGGGCAAGGAGGTCTACGAGGTCGTGAAGGACAAGGGCGTGCTGGCCGCCGTGCACCGGATCATGCCCGTGAAGGACTTTGAGGTCTGGTCGACGTGGGCCACGACCGGCGTCAGCGCGCCGATGGAGGAGCGCATGCCCGGTTGGCCCTCGACCACCAGGGCGGCGTCTGGGCATCGCTCACCGAGGACGGTGAAAACACCCGCTACTACGGCGCCCCACCCGCCCATGTGAAGGGCTTGCTCACTCTCGGGAACTGACCTCGTACCGACTCGGCGACGTCGACAGGAGGATCACCTGCTGTTCGCCGCAAGCCAGACGATCTTCAGGAGGTGTTCCGGCTCACCGTGTGGCTTCGGCGTGCCCATCGCCGTTCGCGGCAGGGCGGACTACGGTTGGTCCGATCTGCGGGCCATTAAGCGGTCGATGTCGTAGCGCAGCCGTTGTCGCTGCGCGCGGATGGTCCTCAACAAGGCGATCGCGCAGGCAGCGTGCCGCACGTACCAGGCGAAGCCGATGCCGCCGACCACGAACAGCATGGCCGCGAGGGTGCGGACCAACTCAGCGCACATGGTTGAGGCGTAGCTCGTACAGGTTCTGAAGATTCATCCAGAAGACCGCAGGACGGCCGAGGACGCGCTCGAACTCGATGGCCGTCTCGGCCAGGATGGGCGCCTTGCCCCCGATGATCTCGCTGATCATCTTCGCCGAATGACCGCAGCGCTCGGCGAACTCGGCTTGGCCCATGCCCTTGGCCGCCAGTGTCTTCTCCAGGATACGGCCCGGCGGAACGGCGTAGTCCGGCGTAAATGCCAGCTTCTTAATCACGGTGGTCGTCTCCTACGAACACGATCTCAATCTTGGTGGCTCGCCCGACGTCCACCTCGCCGCTCTCTGTCAGCAGCAGCGGTTCGTTGGCGGTGATGAAGCAAACACGCACGCCACCAAACCCGTCCACAACCCACTGTCCCTTGTGCTTCCAGCCAAATGGCGAATGTAAAAGGTAAGATTTTTCCGAGAGAAGCAAGGCGGCTCCAGAGTTGCCCTGGCCGTCAGCCCAAGGTGTACACCATCAACTCGCGCCGAACAGCATCCACGTGCTGGGGCCAGTGTGCCGGGATCGGTCGCCAGTTCCAAATCTCTTCCGGTATCCAGTCGGAAAACTCTTCAGGCGCACCTCTTTCGAGTGAGAAGCCTCGTGTTCAGCCTGACAGTCGGAAGACGCGGAAAACCGCCATGTAGGCGAATCAAAAGGTATATTGCCGAGAGAACACATCTGGAACATTCCCCTGTCAACCGTTATTAGGCAGGGATGAATGGCCGTGAAAACACATGTTGTCCTAACACTCTATCGGCGCAACCCGGCCACCACGGGCAACACCCTGTGCCCTGGCAAGCGCCTCGTCTGAATCAGCAAGGAAGCCGCCTGGGCGCAGGCGGAACGCCTGGTGTCGCCGCCGACCAGAGCGCGGTACCGTCACGAACGGCATGCCATTGGCCGTCCTCGGCATAGATGCGGATTACCTCGGTGATCACCTTCTTCCACTCCATTGTTTTGGTGCTCCCGACAGACGCCTTGCCCGCGATTGACGAGGGGCCTAGGGGGCAGATTGCGGCTCCGGCGGCAGCGCCGGTGTCGGCGGCGCGTTCGCCTGGCTGGTGGCTACCCACGAGGCAAGGTAGGGTTGGACCAGCTTCACGGTGTCCGACCAGCCCAGCAGAATGGTCATCACGCTCGAGATCAGGCCGATGAAGGTGATGGCCGCCGACAGCCCGCGGAACAGGATGTTGCCCTGGACGGCCGCGACGACACCGGCGCCAATCAGCCCGAACCACCTCAGCATCAGCACCGGCACGGACAAGAGTTGCTCGACGCCGAGTCGGAACCAGATGAAGGGGTTCAGCAGGCGCCGCCGCGATCCATCAAGTGCATCGCCCAGAGCACCGACGTACCGGAGCAGCGCTTCATCAACCATACAGGCGTATTCGCCGACCAACCTATGGAAGAGGCGAAACTCGTCCTGCGCGAAAAGCCGCCGGATCTCCGGAACCATGTTCAGGATGATCGGGTAGTTCTTGATCGCGTAGTTGGCCGCGGGTGGCCGGAACGTAGCGACGATGCCGTGCCCGCCCATCTCGCTCTGCACCCGGTTGGAGTTGAGCATCAGCCAAGTGTAGGCATCGCCGTCCCGCCCCTCGCTGTTGCAGTAGCGGATGAACTGGTCCCGGAATTCATGCGCCAACACCAGACGCTGGGTCATCCGCCGATGAAGCCAATAGGCCCGCATCAGGCCGGTGCCGAGCACCCCGGCCAGAGCAACGTACGGGTAAAAATCTGCCACAGGTTCGCTCCTGGGCGCCCTACTTGGCCTTCTTGGTCACCGTCTGCTTGTAGGTGGTCGACGGCTTTTTCTGAATGTCCTTGTTAGACACGAACTTGCCGTCCTTCGCGCTCTTGTTCACCGTCGTGGTGACGGTCTTTCCACCCTTGGTCATATCTAAGAACTCCCAATATGTGCCGTAAAGGTGATTGCTCAGGCACAAGATGCTGAAGCAATCTTGACGAGGGATTAACGGGGCATGGGGGTGGGGCATGGGTTGCGCCACCAAGTTGGTTCGACCGCGGCCGAGCCTGCGATCGGCGTTGTTCAGTTCCCCTAACCAGGAAGGGATTTCCGTCTGCGCACAAGGCCTTCTGCAAATCATCCTGGCGGACCGGCATGGGCCTTGAGTTTGGCGCGCATCGGGCGATGGAGAGCGGGATGGACGTCCCTTGCAAAGCGACGCTGTACGCTCCAGTGATGTCGACCGGAGATTACCATGGCAATCGTGAGTCAACAGCGCCAGCACCCCGAAAATGAGACGCTTCCCCACAGCGGCCCGCCTGTCGATCAGGAAACGGCAGTTGTGCTGGCGTCCCGCGTGCTTGCGTTCACACCAGGTGTTGCCTGGTATCAAAGGTGTCCGGATGAACTCCCCGAAGCCGGGGCGCTGTGTCTCTTTGACGTCCAGCGGTCGCCGGAGAACGACCAGAGGATGCTGCTGGCCGTTGTCTCGGACGCGACACCAGAGGCGACGGCATTGATGGTTTCAACCTTGGACTCTGCGTTTCCATCTCAAAAGATCGAAGTGTTGGATATTGCCAAAATTTCTTCCGTAAAGTTATCCAACCTTTCATTGCTCGATCAGGCGCGAAGGCTGCGTGCGCCAACCGAAGCTCTGGATCAAGCATTTAAGCTACTCACCAGCGGAATGACTGTATACGAGCTTCAGGAGCTTATCAACGCAAGGGGGATTGATGGGTACTCATCCTATCAGTTGATTTGGCATCTTGTTGCCATTAGACAAATCGTTTGCGACGTCGACCGTCCGTTTTCGGACTCTACACCGCTCTGGCCGCTTTCCGATGAAGTCCCTTTACCTTGTCTGTAATGGCGACGGCATAGGCCGCAGCATTTCCAAGGCTGCTCATATGTTTTAAGCGATCGTGGAGATAAATAGCTGGGTCGAAGACCCCATTTTTCCAAACACCTTTCGCTTTGGCACAAAGCCCCAGGACGCGCGCCAGTTCTGCGACTGGCATATGCCCACCGTCGTTTCGGCGGAATACGGCAATGCAGTACCCCTTGCCCTCAAGGTCCTCAGGGTCGACCACATAATAATAGGCGCCCTGGTGGTTGATCTCGATGACGGCCGCCCTTCTTCCGTTTGGTCCTCCTTGGCGAGCCCACCGACGAGCCTCAACGCCCAGCGCCCGGTCTTGCGGGAAGAATGACACTAGATGCCTATTGTCCGGCCACGCACTCTCCGAGGTCACTACAGCCTGCGCATTCATCCCCTTGGAGCAGATGTGGCCGACAGCCCCAAAGAGTTCCTCAAAAGCCGGGGGAACGGCGCGTTCCCGCACGCTGTCATCGTCTACGACCATGGTTGCGCGTACGCCGGTTCCCTGCTCACCCACCACTTCCGTCGTACCCACGCTGACGGGGGTTGTTCCACGGTAGGTTGGCATTTTTCCCGGCACCGATCCGGATGGTGTCCGAGCCGTACGGGTGACGCTCACAGAGGCTAAGTTCGGGTAGACAAGGGACGGATCGGGCAAGAGGACCGCAAGACCAGCAAGTCCCCCATCCGGAAGCTGATCATCTTCGATGTCAAGATCTTCTGCCAAGCGTCGTCGAGACTTAATTTCAAGATCACCGGCATCCTCGTCCAGATGAATTCTTGGGTGTTCTGGCTGAGCCACCATGATGCGCTCGAACGGAAACGGCGTCACACAACTCAGCACGCGCTCGATAAGACCGACAAAAGTCTTCTTGCCACTTCCCGGTTTGAAACTCCAGCGCACGATGGCGTTCAGCTCCGAATCTCCCTGAAAGGGCACGGTTACGCTAGGATAAATTCGCATGTTTCCAGCACGCGCTTGCTTGATCGAGTCGCCAACGGCAATGGCACATGCGCGAGTGAGAGGATCATGAGCAATACGGGCAAGGAGAAGCGCTTCCAGATCAGTTGGAAAGAAGTTAGCGGTCAGTACGTAAGTGTTTTTGAGCTCCGGGTGCGGCAAACACTCGGAGAATTCAACGTAATTTCCAATAATACCCAGAGATGCTAGATGAATAAGTCTTGAGGTACCGCCAAACCAATACCGAATGAGTTCGACAGCTGGCAGGAGCAAGACTTCATCGCCTCCCTTCATACGGATGCACGGTGCGTTTTCTTCTGCCCCATGAGGGAGTGTTGATTTTTGTCCCCGCCAGACCCCAAGATTGCTGAGGACAGGAACTGGGCTATGGTGGTCTGGATCACCACAGAATCGTGTAAAGAGCTTGCTCCCGGCAGCCGGATGCACGGAAGCGAAGAGGCGACCGTCATACCAGATCGTGCTTGGCGCCATAAAGCTCAGCATAGTCACAGAAGCATTCGCAACGTGCTTCTTGCCAGTAAATCTATTCTCGTAGCTTTTTTCTCTATCAGATGGGTCGTGAATTTGCGCTAATACCACGTCCACTTTCGGATGCATTCCTTCTGCACTGACGCAGCCCAACCATCTCACTTCCCAGAATTTTCCATCGCGCGGGATTACGGCTTGACGGAGACGAATTGACGAAACCTTCTTTACGTTAACTGACATCACAAACCTCAATGCAATTCGTTCAAAATCAACGCGATTCACAATCATCCGCGCCGTGAAGGCGAAGATACGTTTACAACCCGTTCTTCTTCATCAGGCCCTCGACGCGGTTGAGGTGCGTCAGGATGTTGGTCTTCACCGGAGCGGCGTAGCCGACCTCGGTGTGGTGCGCCGGGTCCGAGAAGCCCACCGTGTCCTTGAGCCCGTCATGCTCCTGGGGCAGCGTGCCCGGGATGGTGCGGAACAGCTTCAGCAGATCGCTCGGCTGGGCGTTGTCATAGGTGGCCGGAGCCGGTGCGCCGAGATCCTTGGCGTAGAGCTCGCGGATGAACTGCTCGATCAGTACACGCAACCGGTCAACGGCGAGGAGCCGGTTGGTCTCGTTGCCGTCGGCCAGCCCCTTGATCTCGAAGATAAGCTTCCGGAGCTTCAACTGGGCGGCGATGATCGGCCCGGCGATGCCATAGGCGTCGAAGTTGTAGACCCGCAGCGAACGCGCTTTGTTGAGCTCGCGCAGACGGGTGACGACGCGCTCGACGTGGGACAGCACGATCACCTGCTTGCCATGGCCGTCGAGCAGCTGCGGGACGACCGAACCGATGAAGGCCTCGGTATGGTCGTCGTCCATGCTCTGGATCGGGTCGTCGAACACCACGAAGCCGAACGGCGACCCCGGCGTGGTGGCGCGCATCATCCACACCGCCAGCCCCAGGCAGTTCAGCTGACACTCGCTCAGGTTGGCGGCCGCCCCCATCCGCACGCCGAAGCTTCGGGCGTGCAGCTTCACGTGGTCGGTCCCCGGCTCCATCCCGTCATAGCCGACGTCGGCGCCGGGGTTCATCAGATCGTACCAAGCCCGTACCTCGTCACCGCGGGCGCCGAGCAGCTCAACCTGCTTTTGCTGGAGGTAGGCCTCGGTGTCCTGCATCAGCGCCTTGGACTGGTCGAGGACCGCGTCGTAGGCGGTGATGATGCGCATGTCCCGATCGGCCGACAGTGCCGAAACCAGCGCGTCCAACCGCTTCACCTCAGTGTTCGAGGAGACACGGGCACCAACGGCCTTGGCGAAGCCATCCCACCCGGTCTGGTAGCCGGATAGGGCCTCGGCGAGAGCAGTGAGCGCCGCCTCGAGTGCTACGGGCAGCGCATCCTGCTGCGCGACAACGTCAGGAGCTTGCAGGCCGTTGGCGAGCCGCGTCATCAAGGATCGGACATGCGCCACCACGGCGTCGTGCGCGTCGTCGTACTGGCGCCACGCGGATTCCACCGCGTCGAAGTGGCCCATGAATCCGTTCAGCACGTTGGGCTCGTCCGTGAGCAGGGCCTTCAGGAACCCGAGATCCTCCAAGCTCAGCGCCGGGCGCGGCAACATCCGGACGACTTGCGCGACCTGCTGGAGGTGCCGCTCGGCCACCGCAATGCTCGCCTGGAGCTCCTGGGTACGGGCCAGCAGGTGGGCGGCGGCCTCCAACCGCATCCTGAGAGCCAAGCGCCGATCAGGCGTCAACGTGGCCGCCTCGCACATGGGGCATTCGTCGCCCTCCGGCGCCTGAGCCAGTCCGGCCTGCCAGAAGGCCAGGCGCTCCTGCGCGTGCGCCGCGGCCACCACGGCGACTCGGGTACCCACCGCCTTGCCCAGCGCCGCCAGAGCCTCGGCGGCGCTGTCCCGCTCGCGCAGCAGACGCTCGATGCAGGCGGTCAGGTCCGAGGTCGGCGTCAACTTCGTCAGGTCGAAAACCGCGCGTTCGGCCTCCCCGCGGGCCGCCGTCAGCGCCGCGATCAGGGCGGCCGGGTCGTCCGACTTGGTGCCACCCAGGCGCCTCGCCGCCTTAACGAGGGCCGGGATGTCTTTGGCCGGGTCGATGTCGGCCGTTGGCTTCGCCCAGCGCGCCGCCATCTTCGCCGTCTCCGGCATGTCGGCCAGCACGGGCGTGAGCTGGCGCAGACGATTCCTGGCCTCGACCACGGGACGTGGCGGGGTTCCCTGGAATGAGCGCCGGGCCCCATCAATGGCGGTCTTGAACGCCGACATCTCGTCGAGTCCCAGCGCCGCGCTGACGGCGTCCCGGCGCTCCTTGGGGCGGGCATGGATGAAGGTTTGAAGGCCATGCTGGACGATGACCGGGTACACGGCATCGGGCACCAACAGGCCGAGCGTGGCGAAGTCGGCCGGTGCGCCGTCGATCAAGGTGATGGAGTCCTCGGACAGTGCTGGGTTGGACATCCGCCGGGTGAGCACGATCTCGCGGCCGTCGGCTAGGCGGACACGCGCGGAGACCTCGACCGGCTGTCCGCCGTGCGCGTTGGCGTAGGTTCCG
The DNA here is from genome assembly GCF_058780635.1 of Azospirillum sp. UENF 312511. Classification (NCBI taxonomy): domain Bacteria; kingdom Pseudomonadati; phylum Pseudomonadota; class Alphaproteobacteria; order Rhodospirillales; family Azospirillaceae; genus Azospirillum; species Azospirillum sp. UENF 312511. The sequence goes on from NZ_JBSNCG010000005.1 coordinate 649,855, forward strand.
CCATACTCGGTGGCGCTGAGCACTTCACCGCGCTTGCGCCGCCGGGTCGAGCCGTAGAACAGCCACTCCAGGGCTTCGGCGAAGCTGGTCTTGCCGAAGCCGTTTGGCCCGTAGAATAGGACTATGTCAGAGTCGAGGTTGACCGTGGTCGGCGTGGCGCCGTAGCCGCGGAAGTTGGAGGCGGTCAGATTGAGGAGCCTGGTCACTCCCCCATCTCCTTGGCGAAACATGCCTCGAGGATCTGCCGCAGGCGCTGCGCGTATTCCGCTGAGGTCACGTCAGGGCCACGGCAACACGTTGTAAACTCCTCAATGACCGCCATTGCCAGTGCACCTGTTTGGGTCTCCGCGAACCCCTTGAGGTGGTCGTGATACGACATTGCCTATACTCACCGCGATGCTCGACACCAACGGGTAGAGTGTTAACGTGATACAATTAAAAAATCCTTGTCGGGCGGAGTCGCGCACATCAAACATGCCCACATTCAACTGCAACCCTAAACCGGTGCTAGGGCAAGATGGCGCGGAAATTTACACGTCAGGAACTGTACGATCTTGTCTGGTCCCAAGCCATGCGGACGCTCGCCGCCGAGGTCGGGGTGTCCGACGTGGCCTTGGCAAAGGCGTGCCGCCACGCGAACATCCCCGTTCCTGAACGTGGCTACTGGGCCAAGAAGCAGGCAGGCAAACCGACCAGCAAGCGGCAGCTCCCACCCCGTTTCCCAGGCGCCTCCGACACCATCGAGGTCGGCAGCGGAACATACCGCGGCTACTATAGTTCGAGTGTCAGCCTAAATGCGCCCTTGCCTGCCCTGCCGACCTTCGAGGAAGACATGGGCGCGCTGACGGAGCGCGTCCGCAGGATGGTCGGGAAGGTGACCTGCCCCAAGCTCAACAACACCCCCCACCGGTTGATCGTTACCCTGTTGGAAAAGGATGAGGAACGCCGCCAAAAGTACATCCGCTCCCGCTTCAGCTTCGACGCCCCGCGCTACGACACGCCTATCGCAAAACGGCGACTTCGCATCCTGAACGCCATTTTCCTAGCTGCTACGCGAGCAGGCTGCAACGCCTCCATCGACACCACAAAGTGGCCGCAGAATCCGCACGACGCGGGCATTCACGTCGGTGGTCAGCACATCACCTTCACCCTTCAACCGGTCCCGTCGAAAGGAAAGCCCTCATCTTCTGCCCGCCAGCAGGAATGCCTGCTGCTGACGATCCACTCCCAGTCCCACAAAACGCCGGTGCTGAAATCCTGGCAGGATACCGACGAGACACCGCTCGAGGACCTGATCGGTACCATCGTTGTTGAGATAATCGTCGCCGCCGAAACCTTTCACCGGGAGAACGCCCTACACCATCACCAGTGGCTGGTGGAAAGGCAGGCTGAACTCGTGAAAGCCGAACGCCAAAGAAAGATTGAGGAAGAACGAAAGGCGCGCGAACAGCGGAAGAAGGAGGAAAGGGAACGGATCGAGCGCCTCGTCGGCCAAGCTACCGCCCTTCACCAAGCGGATACGATCCGCACTTACGTCCACGCCGTCCTCGCCCGCAAAGCGGAGTTGCCGGTACCGGTCAACAACCTGGACCGTTGGGCTGCATGGGCGATCAAGGAAGCGGACCGGATCGACCCTGTTAAGAACGGGACCATCATCGACGGCATCCAGACCCTGCCTTTCGACGTCGTCGACGTGTGCGTCACGTTAGACGCCAGTGGAGTCCACCAAGGAATGATGCCGTCGGCCTCCAAGGGCTGACGCCGTCCATCCTTGCCACTTTCCACATCGACTGCACCTCCCCGTGAGCCTTTCATGGAGAACGGACCGAAGGGGATCGCCCGTACGGGCAGACTGGGACAGCCGGAGCGATTTTAAATAAGCTCATTGGAGACACCACCATTCTCTACATCATCTCCTTCGTCTGAGCCGGGTATCGAAATTCAAGAAGTCGATTGACACAATTCACGTCGTGGCTTACATGTTACCCATGATCTGCGATCTCGCCCTTATCAACGCTGAGAACAACCGGCCTTCGCCGGTCGCAGGTTCTATCTCCACGTCGTCGATACGCTGAGCCGCTGAGGGCCAGCTACCCGTGTGGTCCACACGGGTTCATCGTCACGTCTGTGGAGATCCCACATGCCGCGTCTGACCTCGAACGCCGCCCAGGGTTCGCTGCCCATTGAGTCCCTGCTGAGGCCCCAGAGGCCCATCAGCTTCTCCACCGCGTCCGTTCGGATGCCCTTGATGGTCCGGCAGGAAGACGGCTCGGCCGCAGGTCCGTGGATGACGCTGGTCATTGACAATGTGTCACGCATGCCGGTCGCCGTGCACGTTCACCTCGAGGAACCGTCTAACAAGGTGCTGCGGCAGTGCTTGGAAAAGGCGGTACGGCGCACCGCTTGGCCCTCGCTCCACAACTGGAGCGAGCAGAATGGAAAGCGGCGCTGCAAGAGCACGACGCCTCTCACTCCCGCGCCGCCCAAGGTACCTCGCTCCACCTCCTGACGCATAGCCTTCCAGGGTTGGTATGGCCCGGCTTTCATGATGCCCATGGACTGAGGACCCAACACATGCCGCAGGTGAACATGCGCGGGCGCATCCTGTACCGGACGGCAATGCTCGGCATCGCAGCCGCCCAAATACCGTAGTCCCCGCCGCCTCCAACACACCGGGGCACCGCTCCCGGGGATTTCGATCGCCTTCCAGGAGACCTTAAAAATGAAGGGTCCTTCCGCGCGCAGGGGCGCCAGTGCCCGACCTGTGCCTGCACACAGCGCTTCAAGCGCTGTGTGCACCCAGCCCGTCCGCAAGGTAATCACCAGGCGGACGGCCCGGGTCATCGGCCTCTTCTCCAGCGTGAAGATGAAGAGCCACGTCCCCTGGGAATCTCAGCTGGAACTCGACTTCCTCCGCCTGATGGAGGTCGACAACTCCGTCACCGCGTTCTACGCCCAGCCAGAGATCTGCCACTATCAGCTCAAGGGCAAGGAGCATCGCTACTTCCCCGACCTGCGCGTCGAGCATGCCGACCGGTCAGTGCGCATGGTCGAAATCAAGTTCCAGGAGAAGGCGAACACTCCGGAGAACAAGGAGCGTTTCGCTCTCATCGAAGTGCTCTACGCCGAACGCGGAATCAGCTTCGAGGTCATCACCGAAACCGTCATCCGGCGGCAGCCTCGTTTAGCGAACGCCAAGCTCCTGCTGGAGGCGCGTGAATTCACCCCCAGCGAAAGGCTTTGCTTGCGGGTCGCTGAAGCATTCGCCGTTCGCCGCCCGTCCACGCTCGGAGATCTCGAAGCGGTTCTGGGCTTCTCGCCCGCACGCCGTGGCGAACTCTACGCGATGGCCATGTGCGGGTACTTCGACATCGACATCGAGAACGCTCCGCTGTCCGCCAACAGCCTCATCAAGGGAGCCGTCCTGCGCCCCAACAAAGGAGAACTGTGATGACTCCCATTAATTGGACGCTGGGCGAAACCATCGAAATCAACGGCGAACGGTACCGCATCCACAGCCGCGCGAAGTCGGGTGCTTTGAATCTGGAGCACATCCGCGATGGCCGCTTTGAAACGCGGCCTGACAGCGAGCTCGCCACCCTGTGGGGCGACGGGGAGTTGGTGCGCCTGCATGACACCAGCGGAGCCTTGTCGGAGCGGCGCCGGAACATGCTGGAGCGGTCTTATTCCGACCTTCCTCCGAAGGTGAAGGTGCACGCGGAACGGCGCCTGCCGTACATGAAGGCGTTTGTGGAGCGCAAGTTGCGGACGCGGTCGCGGAAGCGGCTCGACCCGCTCATCGCCGAAGTCGCCGTTGCCGTAGGAGATCTGACTCCCCCGAGCGCGCGCCAGCTTTCCCGCTGGCTGGCGAAGTGGTTTGCGATCGGTTCGCCGGACCTCCGCGATATCCGCTGCATCGCGCCCTGCTTCCATCTTCGGGGGAACAGCAAGAACCGCTTCGACCCGGAGGTCGACGAAATCGTCTGGGACACCATCGAAGACATGTGGCTCAAGCCGAATCGCGAATCGGCCGAGTCCATTCTCGAGGTAGCCAACGCGCACATCGACAACCTTAGCCTCGAAGGCAGGGAAAAACAGTACCTCGACGCCGATGGCAGGCTTCGGCGTCCGAGCCTGCGTACCGTCTATCGTCTCCTTCAGGAAATCCCGAAGGATGTTGTCGTTCGCGGTCAGCGAGGCAAGCTCGAGGCTGAACGCACCTGTGACCCCGTTGTCGGGGGTCCGCAGGGCAGCAAACCCCTTGAAGAGGTCGAAATCGACCACACGCTGCTGGACGTCATCGTCGTGGACACCGACCGCAACATTCCGCTCGGGCGCCCCTGGCTCACCGTTGCCCTGGACCGTCACACGCGCATGATTCTCGGCGCTTACATCGGGTTCCACCCGCCGGGCGCTTACACCGTCATGATGTGCCTGAGGAATGCGATCAAACCGAAGAAGGATCTGCTCGATCGCTACTCAAACATCCGGAATGATTGGCCTTGCTTCGGGAAGCCCCAGACAATCATCGTCGACAACGGCCCGGAATTCCACAGCCGCAGCTTCACCGAAGCCTGCCTCAGCCTGAACATTGATATCGTTTACTGCCCTGCGCGCAAGCCGCGCTACAAGGGCAAGGTCGAGCGCTGGTTTGGGCGCTTGGCGAAGCAGGTCATTCACAAGATCCCCGGAACGACGTTCTCGAACACCAAGCAAAGGGGGGACTACCAGGCCGAGAAGATGGCCGTGATGACGCTCGACGATGTCAGGGGCGCCGTCTTGAAGTGGATCGTCGACGATTATTCCAGGTCCCTTCACCGCGGCATCAACGACATCCCCATCAGGCGCTGGGAAGAGGGGGTTAACCGCCATCCGGTTCAGATGCCCGCGCGGGCCGACGAACTCGATGTGCTGCTGTCCCATGTCGAAGAACGCACCCTGACCCGCAAGGGAATTGAAATCTACGGCTTGCGCTACAGCGAGAAGTCGCTGGGCTTCCACACACTCATCAACCGCCCTGACAAGCCGGAGCGAGTCATGGTCAAGGTCGAGTTCGGCAATCTTGCCAGCATCCGCATTCAGGATTGGCGCACGGGGCGTTACATCGAGATCCCGTCGACGGACCCCGAATACACCAACGGTCTTTCTTTGGCTGAGCACAATATTCTTGTCGCTCGCGTCAAGGCGCGTCTCAAGAAGTATGAACGTGTGACGGTCAAGGGTCTGCTTGAATCCCGCCAGGAGTTCCGTGCGCTTATCCAGAAGCTCAAGCGCGACAAGAAGCTGACCAGCAAGCGCCTGATCGCCGCCGTTTGCGGCGATGACGAGTTCAGCGAGATTGTCGTGCCCACCCAGGACGCGCCCAAAGCTGACGCTGCCCCGTCGGAAAAGATGGGAAGCGAAGCCCAGCCGGTGCCCAAGTCGCCCCCTCAAAACCCGAAGAATGCCGCGCGCAAGTCGGACCCCATCATTCCGCCTGACGATGACAATGATGACCTCGCGGCTCTTCGGGCTCGTATCGCGGCCGCGGGAATCGTTGCGGAAACCATTCGGTAATTAGTTTTTGAGGAGGCGCTCCATGCACAATCAGCCCATTGGCGACAGCTTTGATGCTGTCGATGAGCGTATCAACTTCAACACCGACATTGACCGCATTGCGGAATGTATTCAGAAGGTCAGCGACCTGAAGAAGGTGTTTGTTTCTCACCCGGGCACTGACCGGGTAATGAAGTTCCTGAAGCTGCTTATCCATTACGGAAATCTTGGAGCGCAGGTCGGTAGCCCTGCCAGGTGCCTCCTGCTGACCGGGCTGTCGGGCAGCGGCAAGACCGCTCTGCTGCTCCGTTGGGTCGCGATGTTTCCCAAGTGCGAGGAGCCGCTGAAAACGAAGTGCCCGATCCTCTACATCGAGGTGCCGCCTAACTGCACACCGAAGGCGCTGGCAGAGCACATCTTGCGCGCGCTCGGCGTCCCTGAGGAACTCGTCTCAAAGGGCACAGAGGTGTCGCTCACCGAACGGGTGAAACATCACCTGCGCGAACAGGAGGTGCGCATGGTCATTCTCGACGAGTTTCATCACCTCATCGACTCAAAGAGCAACCGTGTCATCCACAAGGCTGCTGATTTCGTCAAGGGGCTGCTGAACGCCGCAATCTGCCCGTTCGTGCTTGCTGGAATGCCGAAAGCCGCGGCGGTTTACGAGGCGAATGTGCAGTTGAAGCGTCGCTCCTATGGGCGCCCCGTCCTCCATCCCTTCGACTGGAACGACCCTTCCCAGCAGGATTTTTTCCGCGGGGTTCTTGATCAATACGAGAAGAAGTTGCCGTTCAGTATGCCATCGAATCTCATCAACCCGTCGGTGGCCATGCGCATTCACTATTTCTCGGAGGGCCTCCTCGGTAGGGCTGTTGACCTGCTGGTCGCGGCCGCCATTACCGCCCTTGAGGCCAATGAGCCCTGCATCAGCTACAGCACCTTGCGTGAGACCGTGGAAAACTACCGGGACGACAACGATACGAATTGGTTCAATCCCTTCGATGAGCCCGAACTCAAGCCGCTTGAAACGGTGACGCTCGACGAAATGCCGCACCGCGTTACACGCCTTCGCAAGGGCGAGCGCCAGACCAAGCAGGCGGATCTCCTCCGTACCTGACAAGGAGGAATGCGCCGTGAGCACTTGTCCAGTTCCGGCGCGCCTTCCCCTTCGGGAAGTTCCGGAAGCGAATGAATCCCTACTCGGATTCCTGGCCCGCCTTGCCGAGCGCAATCACCTCGACACCCCCCTCTGGTTGGCGCGGTTGGTCAGGATCCCGTTCACCAAGTTCGACATGGCGGCATCGATCCCTTTCGATCTCCGCCCGTTCTCGGCAATAAGCGGAATTGAAGCGCCCGTCCTTGCTCGGATGGCATACTGGCCGGTTGGACAGGGACAGGTAAATTTCCTTGGTCATGCAATCAAAGCCGAGATGATCGCCGTTCGACACCGGCGCGCATGTCCACTCTGCTTGGCGGTGTCGCCGTACCACCAAGCGGACTGGGATCTCAGCTTCGCGACCGTCTGCCTGAAACACGCGGTGCGCCTCATCGACCAATGCCAAACGTGTGGTCGGGTGCTCGGCTGGAAGAGCAAAAGCCTCACTGCGTGCCCATGCGGTGCCGATCTGCGAAAAGCCGATGCGAAATCGGTTCCCCAGTATGATCTTTACGGACATGCCTACCTTCACCATCTGCTCGGGCTGCGTATAGAGATCGCTGGTGCGCATGGGCCATCCCGGGCGCCAGGGTTTCCCGCTGAACCGGAATGCACCCACGGACACCCCGATCATCTGCGGCTGAAGGGGATCAGAGCAGGCACGCCCACACAGCTTTGAACAAGGCTTCCCTCGTAAAGCAGGGATAGACCCCAACAACATCCCCGGCTGTCCATGGCTGTTCACCAGCAAGGACAGCATTTCTGGCGCGCTCCACCAAAAAGGACATCAATCGCGGCAGCATGACGCCGGTTGAGACGTTAATCATGTCAACATTTGCAATCCATCCACTATATGCGGCACAACGGCAACCGGATGGGGAAGGCCCTGTCATGGAGTGCTTCGATGCCGTTGGCGCCGAGGCGGGTTTGGCGCTATGGGACGATCTTGGACAGGAAACCGCTCGCCAAATTGCCGCTTCGCCGAGAACCGATCCTTGGCGAGAGCCTCAATGGCTTCATGGCCCGCTTAGCGGAGGCGAACCGCTTCAACCGCGTTGAGTGGGTGGCCAACGTAGCGCGCATCCGCTTCCCGCGGATCTGGTACCCGGACGAACAGGTGGAGGGTCTTGCCGCCGTTGCGGGCCTGGAGTTCGACGCACTCAAGGCGATCGCAGCCTCACCCCCGTGGCAGAAGGGCAGCACCGTCGTGTCGACGGTGCTTGGCCACGACATCTCTACGGATGCCTTCATGCGCAAAGGTCGACGGATTTGCCCCCAGTGCTTGGCAGAGGCGTCATACCATCGCATAGCGTGGGATATGCGCTTCGTACGATCGTGCATTCATCACTTGAACCGCTTGGTCGCGGACTGCCCAGCGTGCGGTAGGAAGCTGGACTGGCGCACATCGTCTGTTCGCCGGTGCTTCTGCGATTTCGATCTGACAACGGCGCCGACCGTGACCGTCGCGGCTGAGGTGCTGGCCGCGACGCGCCTCTTGCAGTCGATGCTCGTGGACCATGACCTGGAGCTTCCGGTCTTGCTGGCGGGCTTGGATCTCGATGAGGTGCTCTTTTTTCTTTCGAAGTTTGGGCACTTCCGTGGTGGTGGCATGGAATTCTTGATGGACGATACGCTCGATCTCTCCGTCGAGATATGGCTCACCAACGGGCTTGCGGTGCTCTCCCAGGATGTCGGCGATCTTGAGCGTATGCTCAACCTGGCCACCCAGCGCACGTCGGCTTTTCCGAACCGGAAGACCATGGCGCTCCTCGCCACGGTGCATGATCGGCTGGTAGAAATAGGGCCGCGTGCGACGCACCTGTATCAGGTCGTCGCACGGATCCTCAGCGATCATCCAAGCTGAGAGCACCGGAAGCCGGAAAGCCGGAAAGCCGGAAAGCCGGAAAGCCGGAAAGCCGGAAAGCCGGAAAGCCGGAAAGCGGCAGTCCAGAGCCTTGCGAAAGCCGATGTCAACATATGTGGCACGGCCAGCTTGGAAAGACAGGAATTGTGGCAAAGCTGACCACTTTTTCTGACGCACGCTGACGGAAAATCAATGGGTTAGCTGAATTTTCCAACCGAGTTATGTGTCAGCGCACAGCCGGTGAACTCCCGCGGCGCCGGAGGGTTATCCAGGCAACCGGAACCGGAGGACCGCGTGTTCGAGTGGATCACAAACTTGGTCGAAAGCGGCGGCTACGCCGGCATCGCGCTTCTGATGCTGCTGGAAAACGTCTTTCCGCCCATCCCATCGGAACTCATCATGCCGCTGGCCGGATTCGTTGCCGCCCGCGGGGATCTCAGCCTGCCGCTGGTGGTTCTGGCGGGCACCGCGGGTTCGGTGGCGGGCGCGCTGTTCTGGTATTACGCCGGGCGGTGGCTGGGCAGCGAGCGGCTGAAGCGGCTGGCCGCCCGGCATGGCCGCTGGCTGACGGTGGCGCCCGCGCAGGTTGACGAGGCGGCGGGCTGGTTCCGCCGGCACAGCGGGGCGTCGGTGCTGATCGGGCGCCTGATCCCGGCGGTGCGCACGCTGATCTCCGTTCCCGCCGGGATCGCCGGGATGGGGCTGGCCCGCTTCCTGGTCTATTCGACCATCGGGACGGCGCTGTGGTCGCTGGTCCTCGCCGGGGCGGGTTATCTGCTGGAGGGGCAGTACGACAAGGTGTCGGGGTGGATGGACCCGGTGGCCAAGCTGGTCATCGCCGCCATCGCCGTCTGGTACGCCTACCGCGTCGCCACCTTCCGCCCGCAGGAACAGAACTGACGGGGGACTCCCCCGTCAATTCCCCTACAACAGCCCGACATCAATTCTCCGCATCATCCTTCGAACCGCGGGTGGGCAGGTCCTTGCGCTTCGCGGACGCCATCTCCCGCAGTTCCTTCTCGCTCATCGACTTGGCCATTTCCTTCGATGCGCCGCGCAGGCTGGACTCCGGCTGTTCCCCGCGCTTGGCGGCCAGCGCCGCCCCCGCAGCCATCTGCTGCTTCTTGGACTCCGCCTTGCCCATCCGTCCCTCCACCTGTGATGTGAACGCTCGTTCCATCAACAGGGCGGGAGCGGATTCCGTTCTCGCACATCGCGCTCTGCAACTTTTGATGCCCCATCGCAACCGCTTCACCCCACGCAGGGCCGATACGGCGCCGATCGGCACGCCATAACCACACGTTGGTATGCCCTGGTCATTCCATATCCGTAATGTGGCTTTCTCTTTTTCTAAAATTTCTCCTAGTTGTATCACTCGTTGACAATCCTCCTTTAGGACGTATTCTCGGCGATCTAATCCCTTTTTGGGACGCATATGACGTTTCTGTAAAAACTTGTCGCAAATTGTCCCGTCGGATCATTGCAACGCCGAAGGAATTGTGGGGACTTCGATGCCCGACACCACGCCGCACCTCCCCACCGACCACCTTCATCTGTCCAACAGCTTCGGGCCGGTCAGACTTTGGCCCGATCTTCGTCTGCATGAGGGATTCGAACGGCTTGCGGACCGGCACCCCACCGCCGCGGCGGTTGTGACGGAGAACGGAACTCTGGATTACGCCGGGTTGGACGCGGCGGCCAACGCGCTGGCCCACGCGCTGCTGGCCTTCGGGTTGCATCGGGAAGAGCCGGTCGGCGTGCTGACAGAGCGGTCGGGCCATCTGCCGCAGGCGTTCCTCGGCATCCTCAAGGCGGGCGGTGTCTATGTGCCGATGGTCGCCGACCTGCCGCCGGAGCGGCTGGCGAACATGGCGCGGCAATCGGGAATGCGGCTGCTGATCGCGCTGGATGGGCTGACCCCGCCGGACGCGCTGGCCGATGCCCTGTCCGTCAACGGCGGGACGGAACGACCGCAGGCCGTCCTGCGCCCCGAATTCCTGGACGGGGACAGCCTCGCCAAGTCTGCGGAGCGCCCGAACCGGTCCGGCCCGGTGAACGGGCTGGCGGTCATCCTCTTCACCTCCGGGTCCACCGGCCAGCCGAAGGGCGTGCTGATCCAGCACGACGCCTGCGTGAATCTGGCGCTCGGCCACACGGAGGCGCAGGGCGTCGGGCCGGGCGACCGGGTGCTGCTGTCCACCTCGCCCGGCTTCATCCTGGGCTTCCGCGAACTGTGCCTGCCGCTGCTCTCCGGGGCCGCCTATGTCCCGGCCTCGCGCGCGCTGATCGACGATCCAGCGCGGCTGCTCGACCATATGGCCCGGCTGGGCGTGACCATCGCGCTGTTCACCCCCTCCTATCTGCGGCTTCTGCGCGGCGCGGTTCCGGCGGGGCTGCGCATGATCCTGACCGCCGGGGAGCGGCCCAACCCAGACGACGCGCGGCATTACGCCCGCCACCTCGACTATTGGAACATGCACGGCGCCACCGAGGTCTGCGGCACCATCTGCATGCACAAGGTGAATCCGGACGGCGACGGCCCGCTGCCCAGCGGGCGCCCCTTCACCAACAACGCCGTCCACCTGCTCGACCGCCATGGCAACGAGGTCCCGGACGGCGCGGTCGGCGAAATCCATGTCGTCGGGCGGGGCGTTTCGCGTGGCTACCTGAACCAGCCCGAGCTGTCGGCGGAAAATTTCGTCGAGACGCGCTTCGGGCGCGCCTACCGCACGCACGATCTGGGGCGCTGGAACGAAGACGGCGACCTGGAGACGCTGGGCCGTGCCGACGACATGGTGAAGGTGTCCGGCCAGTCGGTGTCGCTGGGCGAGATTGAGCGGACGCTGCTGCGCCACCCGCTGGTCAGCCGCGCCGCCGCCCTTCAGCATCAGGGCCGCCTGACCGCCATCGTCGAGAGCGCAGATCCGGAAGCGGCCCAGTCGGAAGACTGGCGCTCCTTCCTCGGCAGCAGCCTGCCCGCCTATATGGTGCCGGCGCGGGTGAAGGCCGTGGCGCGGATGCCGATCAGCTCCGCCGGCAAGACCGACCGCCGCGCCCTGCTGGCGCTCGCAGAAGAGGCATTGACCGCCGCGCGCGGCACGGGCGGAACGCCGCAAGGCGATCTGGAGCGCACCATCGCCGCGGTCTGGGAGGAGGTGCTGGACACCCGCCCGGTGATGCGGGACGACCCATTCTTCGCCATCGGCGGCACCAGCCTGCTCGCCATCGCGGTCGGCCAGCGCCTCCACGCGCTCTGCCATCCGGTGACGGTGCCGGTGATCCTGGCCTCCCAGACGGTGGAGGCGCTGGCCCGCCGCATCGCCGAGCAGACGGACGAGGACGCCACCCCTTCGGACCTGAGCGAAGGCTCCGTCACCGCCGGGCAGGAGGATTTCTGGGTCGCCGCCAAGCTCGGCCTCGCCGCCGCCGGGTCGCACGTCGTGCGGGTCCTGTCGGTGCGCGGCCCGGTTCCGGAGGTGGAGCGCTGGCGCGCCGCCTGGGCCGCCCTGCTGGAACGTCACCCCGCCCTGCGCACCGCCTTCCACACCGACGCCGAAGGACGGGTGCGCTGGCGCACGGTTCCCGCCACCGACCTGCCGCCCTCCGCCGGCTTTTCCATCGACCGCTGCCACGTTCCGGAGGAGGCGCGGGAGCTGATCGCCGGCTACGCCGAGACGCCCTTCGCCCTGACCGAGGCGCCGCTGGCCCGCGCCGGCCTGATGCTCGTCGAATCCGGCAACGAGACGCTGTTCTGGTTCGTGCTGCACCACGCCGTGGTGGACGGCCAGTCCGCCCGCACGGTGCAGGAGGACGTTCTCGCCCTGCTGCTGGGCCATCCCCTGCCGCCGGCGCCGCACGGCATCGCGCTGGCCGCGCGGGACGAGGCGCGCCACCTCGGCTCCGACGGGGCGGCGCAGGACCGCGCCTTCTGGAGCGCCAAGCTGGACGCCCTGCCGCCGGAGGCGTTCGAGGAGCTTCCGCTCGACCAGCCCCGCCCCACCACGCCCGGCGGGCGCTCCGCCCCACCCCTGGCGGAGCGGCTGGACGCCGCGACCACCGCGGCCCTCGCCGCGATTGCGAAGGCGCAGGGCGTTGGCCTGCACGGCCTGCTTCTGGCGATCCTGGCGGCAGAAACGCGGCGGCGCGGCGGCCGAACCGACCTGATCCTGGGCACCGGCGTTTCGCTGCGCCCGGCGGGAGCGGAAGACGCCATTGGGCATTTCGTCAATCTCGTGCCAGTCGTCCTGCCCGGCGCCCCGGCAGCGCTGAACGGGCAGGTCCGGGCCGCCCAGGACGCGCTGACCGAAGCGGTTGGACACGCCGGCCTGCCCGCCAACCTGATCCAGCGTGAATTCCGCCAGCGCCGGCCCAACGCGCTGCCTCCCGCCCGCCCCAACCTCTTCTCGGTGGCGTTGACGGCCAACCCGCCGCGGACCAGCGCCGATCCGGCCAGCGGCCTGTCGCTGTCCCCACGCCGGTTGCCCGACGCGCTCGCCCACCCCGCCGCCGGCCTCGACCTCGCCTTCAGCCACGAACCGGTGACGACGGAGGACGGCGAAGGGCTGGAACTGGCGCTGCTGTGGAACCCGGATGTTTACACGGAGACCACGGCGCGCTCCTGGCTGGGCGGCTTCGCCGCTTGGGCGCGCTGGCTTGCCGCCGACGCGACGCGACTGGACTCTCCGCTGCCCGCGCTGCTGCCGGAGGAGACGGCCCTTCTCGACCGCTGGGAGCACGGCGAGGAGCGCCCCCGCCCGGCCCGCCGCGCCCATGAACTGTTCGAGGAGATCGCCGCCCGCCAGCCGAACCGTCCCGCCGTGGTCAACCGCAACGGCGTGCGGACCTATGGCGACCTGAACCGGGACGCCGACCGCATCGCCGCCGCGCTGCTGGGCTGCGGTGTGGCGCGGCAGGAGGCCGTGGCGGTGTTGACCAACTGCTCGCCGGACCTGCCCGCGACGGTGCTCGGCGTGTGGAAGGCCGGGGCGGCCTATCTTCCGCTGGCCCTGGACCTGCCGCCGGAGCGCATGGCTTACATGGTTCGCGACACCGGCGTCCGGTTGCTGATCGCGCTGGACGGCCAGCCCATCCCGCCCGCCCTGGCTGAGGCCGTGCCGACGCTGATCCGCCCGGAGATTCTCGAAGGCTCCGCCGCACCGACCACCGTGGCCGGGGAGCCGGACGACCTCGCCTACATCATCTACACCTCCGGCACGACCGGGCATCCGAAGGGCGTGGCGGTCCGTCACGACGGCTTCCTCAACGCCGCGATGGCGACCGGGGAGACGGTCGGCCTGCGGGCGGACGACCGGATGGCGCTGGCGGCGACGCCGGGATTCGACGCCTCGCTGTGGGAGCTGGGGCTGGCGCTGCTGCACGGGATGGCGCTGGTTCCCGTGCCACCGGAGCTGCGCGACGACCCCTGGGCGCTGAAGGACGCCTACGCGGCGTTGGGCGTCACCGTGGCCTTCCATGCCCCCTCCTACCTGCGGGTCAGCCAGGAGACGCCGTTCCGCGGCCTGCGCGTCCTGCTGACCGGCGGGGAGGCGCCGAACGCCGACGACGCCCGCCACCATGCCGCCGACCTGGCCTTCTGGAACGCCTACGGCCCCACGGAGGCGAGCATCCTCGCGTCCATGGGCCGCATCCTGCCGGACAGCGGGCGCGGCGGGCCGGTGCCCGCCGGGCGCCCGCTGCCCAACAGCCGGGTCACGCTGCGCCGTCCGGACGGCACGCCGGTTCCGCCGGGCCTGCCGGGGGAAGTGTGGCTGGGCGGGGTGGGCCTCGCCCGCGGCTACCTCAACAACCCCGACCTGACCGCGCGCGCCTTCGTCGAGACGACGGAGGGCCGCTTCTACCGCACCGGCGACCTCGGGCGCTGGACGCCGGACGGCCAACTGGTCCTGTGCGGACGCATCGACCATCAGGTGAAGCTGCACGGCCAGCGCGTCGAGCTTGCCGAGATCGAGCAGGATTTGCTGGCCCACCCCGCCGCCGCCCAAGCCGTCGTCTTGGTGGACGCCGCGGCGGAGGGCACCAAGGCACTGCGCGCCTTCGTCCGTGCCAAGGACGGCGCCACCCTGCCCGACGAGGAGGCGTGGCGCGCCTTCCTGGCGGACCGCCTGCCCGCCTTCATGGTGCCGGCCAGCGTGACGGCGGTGGACAGGGTCCCCCTGACACCGGCGGGAAAGATCGACCGCGACGCCCTGCTCCGCCTCGCCCATACCGATGGCCACACCGCCACGACGGAGCGCCCGGCGCCACGGGATGGACTCGAACACCGCATTGCCACCCTGTGGAGCGATCTGCTGGGCGAGGAGGTCGCACGCACCGACAATTTCTTCGCGCTCGGCGGCAACAGCCTGCTGGCGGTGACCATCGCGCACCGGCTGTCGCAGGAGTTGGGTGTGGCCGTCCCTGCGCGCACCCTGTTCGCCGCCCCCACCCTGGCCGGCTTCGCCCGCAAGGTGGCGGAACTGCGCGACGCGAAAACGCCCCAGGCCGACGCAGACGAGTCCGACCTCGCCACCGAAGGGGAGCGCGAGTTCTGGGTGGCCGAAGCGGCGGGACTGGACACGCGGCCCTTCATCATTCCCCTGATCCGCGCCGTGGAGGGGAAGTTGCCGGACGCGGCTCGCTGGTCGGACGCCTGGACAGCGCTCGCCGAGCGGCACGAGGCGCTGCGCACGACCTTCGCTGAGGACGCCGAAGGGCGGTTGCGCCGCCACATCGCCCCCACCATCGACGTCATTCCGGAGCTGTCCAAGCAACCCGACCGCGCCGCGGCACTGGTCCACATCCGCGCCCGCCAAGGCCAACCATTCGCCATGGCGACCGCGCCGCTGTGGCGCGCCGGGCTGGTGACGCTGGCGGATGGCGGCGCGCCGCTGTTCTGGATGGCGATGCATCACTCCATCGGCGACGGGCATTCGGTCGGCATCCTGCTGGAGGAATTGACCGTGTTGCTGGCGGGCAAGACTCTGCCTCCTCGGCCCGCCCGCTACGCCACCATGGCCGCCCGGGAAAGGCGTTATCTGGACGGCCCGGACCGTGCGGTGGACGAGGCCCATTGGCGGGACCTGCTGTCCGCTCTGCCCGCCGAGGCGTTCGACGACTGGCCGCTCGACACGCCGCGCGCCGCCGGGGCCGCGCCGGGCAACCACCGCTTCGAGTTGCGGTTGGACCCAGCCACCGCCTCGGGGCTGAAGACGATCGCCCGCCGGAACGAGGCCAGCCTGCACGCCGTCCTGCTGACCTTGCTGGCGCGGGAGGTGCGGCGGCGCACCGGGCGCGGCGCCGTCACCATCGGCACGACCGGCGACATCCGGGAAACCGCCGAGGATGCGCGGGTCGTCGGTTACGGCGTGAACATGCTGCCGCTGGCCCTCCGTCCCGCTGCCAGTTTCCCCTTCGGGGCGGAGCTGCGCGCCACCCAGGCGGCCCTGGCCGACGCGCTCCAGCACGCCCGCCTGCCCTTCGCGCGGATCTGTCACGGCTTCTGGGCGGATCGCCCGCAGCGGCGCGACCCGGCCCGCTACCCGCTGTTCGACATCGCGGTGACGGAAAATCCGCAAAGCGCGCCCACCTTCGGCCCGCTGCGCCTCGTCCGCCCCGATGGCGACGGGCCGGCCTACGAACGCACCGGCCATTCGCCGGGCCAGGACATGGTGCTGATCCATGAAGGGCTGGCCGACGGCGGGCTGCTGCTGCAATGGCACGTCAACGCCGCGCTCTACGCCAGGGATACGGCGGAGCGCTGGTTCGAGGCGCTGGCCGGCTGGGCGCGCTGGCTGGGCAGCGACGCCGCCCGCGCCGACGTGTCACCGCCCGAACTGTTGCCGGAAGAGGAGATGACGCTCGCGGCGTGGGAGCACGGCCCGGCGGCGGAGCGCCCGGCGCTGCCCTTCCACGCGCTGTTCGAGCGGCTGATCGACCGGCCCGGCACCGGCCAGGGCGGACGCCCGGCGGTCATCGGCACCGACCGCGTTCTGACCTACCGCACCGTGGAAGCAGACGCCAACGCCATCGCCCACGCCCTGAAGGAGCATGGGGCGGAGCGCGGCAGCGTGGTCGGCGTGCTGACCGGCCGCTCCCCCAACCTGCCCGCCGCGCTTCTTGGCGTGTGGAAGGCCGGCGCGGTGTATCTGCCGCTCGCCGCCGACCTGCCGGCGGAACGGCTGGCCTTCATCGCCGGAGACGCCGGGGCGGCCCTGCTGCTGGCGCTGGACGGCGCTGCGGTGCCCGACGCGCTGTCGGCCCTGCCGCTTCTGCGTCCGGAGGACCTCTCCGCCGATTTCCGCACGGCGCACGCCCACCGTCCGCAAGCCCACCGTCCACAGGCCGCGACCGGACCGGAGGACATCGCCTACATCCTCTACACCTCCGGTTCCACCGGCCGGCCCAAGGGCACGCCGGTCAGCCACGGCGCCTACGTGAACATGGTCTTGGGCGCCGTCGAGACCTTCGGCCTGACCGCCGGGGACCGGACGCTGATGTTCGCCTCGCCCTCCTTCGACGTGTCGCTGTCGGACATCGGCGTGCCGCTGGCCGCCGGGGCGGCGCTCTGCGCCGTTCCCTACGAGGTGCTGAGCGCGCCGGCCCGCCTGATCGCCTTCCTGGCGGAGCAGCGGGTGACCGTCGCCGACCTCACCCCGACCTATCTGCGCCTGCTCGACGGGGCGGAGTTGCCGTCGCTGCGCATCCTGGTGACCGGGGGCGAGGCACCGCTGGCGGCCGACGTCCGGGCCTACGCCGGGCGGCTACGCTATTACAACGCCTACGGCCCGACCGAGAACACCATCACCAGCGCCATGGGGCTGCTGGGCGCGGAGGACCGGGGCTTCCTGCCCGTCGGCCGACCGCTGCCCAACACGTCGGTCCACATCCGCGACGCGGCGGGCCGCCCGGTGCCGCCGGGCGCGGTGGGGGAGATCTGGCTGGGCGGCGCCAACCTCGCCCGCGGCTACCTGAACCGGCCGGAGCAGGACGCGGCGGCCTTCGTCGGGACGGGCGCCGGACGGCTCTACCGCTCCGGCGACCTCGGGCGCTGGCGCGCCGAGGGCGAGCTGGAGGTGCTGGGCCGCATCGACGATCAGGTGAAGCTGAACGGCATCCGCATCGAACTCGGCGAGATCGAACAGGCGCTGGGCGCCCACCCGGACATCGCGCAGGCGGTGGCCCTGGTGCAGGGCAAGGCCGACGTCGCGCAGAGCCTGTGGGCCTTCGTCCGCCCCATCCCCGGCAAGCCGGTCCCGGCGGAAGAGTCCTGGCGCGGCTGGCTGGCCGAACGGCTGCCCGCGGTGATGATCCCGGCCGGGGTGATCGCGGTGGAGACGGTGCCGGTCACGGCGTCCGGCAAGGTGGACCGCGCGGCCTTGCAAGAGCAGATCGCCGGCCACGCCACGCAGGGCGCGCAGACGGCGCCGCAAGGCCGGCTTGAGGAGGCCGTCGCCCGCGTCTGGGCGGAGCGGCTGGGCCGCGGCCCGGTCTGGCGCGACGACAATTTCTTCGCGCTCGGCGGGCACAGCCTGCTCGCCATCGCCGTCGCCCACGCGCTGGAGACGGAACTGGGGCGGCCGGTCTCCGCCCGCGACCTGTTCACCGAGCCGACCCTACGCGGTTTTGCCGCCCGCCTCGCCGCCGCACCCACGAATATCCAATCCGACGCCGAATCCGACCGCGCGACCGAAGGCCAGCGGGAGTTCTGGGTGGCCGAGCAGGCCGGGCTGGACACCTGCGGCTTCACCATCCCCCTGACATTGGCGGTGGAGGGCGACACCCCGGCCGACGGCCGCTGGCAAGCCGCCTGGACCGCCCTGGCCGAGCGGCACGAGGCCCTGCGCACCGGCTTCCAAGAGGACGAAGGCGGCACGCTCCGCCGGACTGTCCATTCGACGACTGCCGGTCTGGAGATTTCGACGGCGCCCGACCGTCCCACCGCCCTGGAACGCATCCGGGCGCGCCAGACCGAACCCTTCACCATGGCCGCTCCGCCGCTGTGGCGGGCCGGGCTGGTGCGGGTGGCGGACGGAGGCGCCCTGTTCTGGCTGGCGCTGCACCATTCCATCGGCGACGGCCTGTCGCTCGGCCTTCTGGCGAACGACCTCGCAGAACTGCTGCGCGGGGTTCCCCTGCCCGACCGCGCGCCCGGCTTCGGCCGTTCCGCCGCACGGGAGGAGGCCTATCTCGCCGGCGAGGCCGCTCGCCAGGATACCGAGCATTGGCAAAGTCTGCTCGCCGGGATCGACCCAGTCGCCTTCGATGAGTGGCCGCTCGACAAACCCCGTCCGCCGGTGCGCAGCGCGGAGGCGGCCAAGGGAAGCCATTGCCACCGCCTCCGCCTCGCCCCCGGCGTGGCGGAGGCGTTGCGCGCCCTCGCCCGGCGCAACGGCGCCAGCCTGCACGCCCTGATGATGACGCTGATGGCGCACGAGGTGCGGCGCCGCACCGGTCGAGCGGCGTTTTTGATGGGAACCGCCTCCTCCACCCGTGAAACGGCGGAGGAGGCGGGCGTCGTCGGCTATTACGTCAACATGCTGCCGGTGCCTTTCCGCGTGGACAGCGGCGAACCGTTGGAACAGGCGGTCAAGGCCACGCAACGCCGTCTGGCGGAAGCGCTGCGCCATGGCCGCCAGCCCTTTGCCCGCATCCACCAAGCGTTCCGCCGCAGCCAGCCGCAGCCGCATCATCCGGCACGCTACCCGCTGTTCGATCTGGCGGTGACGGAAAATCCGGCGATGCCCGCCCTGCAAGGTGACGGGCTCCGCTTCGCGGCCATCGACACCCTCGACGACGGGGATATCCGCTACGAGCTGCGCCGCAACGCCCCCGCCCAGGACCTTGTCCTGGTGCATGAGGGGCAGGCGGACGGCGGGCTGGTCCTTCAGCTCTATGCCAACGCCGCCCTCTACGAGCGGGAGACCGCGCAGGCCTGGACCGCGGCGCTGGCCGGCTGGGCGCGGCGGCTGGCCGATCCGCAGCGGGCGCCGGGCGAACCGCTGCCCGCGCTGTTGCCGGACGAGGAAACGCTGCTCGCCGCGTGGGAGCACGGCCCGGCGATGCCACACCCGGTTCCCTGCTTCCACCACCAGTTCGCCGCGCTGGCGCGCTCGCAGCCGGATCGCCCGGCCCTCATCACCGACGACGGCGCGGTCAGCTACGCCGCGATGAACGCCCGCGCCAACGCGTTGGCCCACGCGCTGCTGGCGCAGGGCGTGCGGACCGGTGACGCGGTCGGTGTCCTGACGGAGCGCTCGCCCGCCCTGCCCGAAGCGGTGCTGGCGATCTGGAAAGCCGGGGCCGCCTATCTGCCGCTGACCCGCGACCTGCCGGCGGACCGGCTGGCCTTCATCGCCCACGACGCCGCCATCCGCACCGTCGTGGCGCTGGACGGCCATCCCCTGCCCGACGCGCTGGCGCAGGCCGGATACGCCGTCATCCGCCCGGAAGCCCTGACCGAAGACGTCCTCGCCGCCCATTCCCATGAGCCGGAAACGGGAGAACGCAGCGGTCCCGGCGATCCCGCCTACATCATCCACACCTCGGGATCGACCGGGGTGCCGAAGGGGGTCGTGCTGCATCATGGCGGTATGCTGAACCTCGGCCTGTCGATGGCGCGGATGATGGGCGTCCAGCCGGACGAACGGACGCTTCTCAGCTCCTCCCCCTCCTTCGACGCCTGGATCTCCGATTCCGTGATGACCTGGGCGACCGGTGGCGCGCTGGTTCCGATCCGCCGCGCCGAGATGGACGACACCGCCGGGCTGCGCGCCAAGATGGAGCGGCTGGGCGTCACCTCCGCCACCCTGCCGCCCTCCTACCTGCGGCTGTTCGAGCAGGCGGACCTGCCGACCCTGCGCATCCTGATGACGGTGGGCGAACCGCCCAACGCCGCCGACGCCCTGCACTACGCGGCCCGGCTGCGCTACATCAACGGCTATGGCCCGACCGAGAACACCGCCGCGGCCAGCATCGGCATCCTGTCCCCGGACTCGCCGTGGATGAGCGCCGGGCGCCCGCTGCCCAACACCGCCATCCACATCCTGGACGAGGACGGGGAGCCGGTGCCCCCCGGCGCCATCGGCCATGTCTGGCTGAGTGGCATGGGGCTGGCCATCGGCTATCTGAACCGGCCCGACCTGACCGCCGCCGCCTTCGTCGAGACGCCGAAGGGCCGCCGCTACCGCACCGGTGACCTCGGCCGCTGGCTGCCCAATGGCGAACTGCTGGTGCTCGGACGGTCCGACGGCCAGGTGAAGCTGCGCGGCCAGCGCGTCGAGCTGGGCGAGATCGAGCACCGGCTGGAATCCTACCCCGGCGTACAGCAGGCGGTGGCCCTGGTGGACACACCGCCGGGCGGCGCCCAGACGCTGTGGGCCTTCGTCAGCCTCGCGCCCGACGCCACGGAGCCGACGCAGGCCGCCTGGGCCACCCATGCGGCGGCGGCGCTGCCCGCCTACATGGTGCCGGCGGCGGTGATCATGGTGCCGGCGATTCCGGTGACCGTGGCCGGCAAGGTCGACCGCAAGGCGCTGCTGCAGGCGCTGGCCGACCACGCCCCATCCGACGGGGCCACTGCCGGCGCCTACACCCCGCCGCGCAACGCGGTGGAGCAGCGGGTGGCCGAGCTGTGGGCGGAGCAGCTTCAGCGGCCCGTTCCGGGGCGGGAGGCCGGCTTCTTCGAGCTGGGCGGCGACAGCCTGCGGGCGATCGCCGTGGTCAACCGCCTGCGCCGAGAGTTCGCCTGCAAGATCAACGACCTCTACGAAGCCCCGGTGCTGGCGGACTTCGCGCTGCGCCTGCGGCCCCAGCCGGACCATCTGCACCGCGTCATCGCCGCCGTCCGCTCCCATTGGCGGGACTATCAGGCGACCCTGCCCACCTTCGACGCCGCCCGCGACCGGGCGCTGGCCGAGCAGCAGCAAGCCTACGAGGCGCGGAACGCGGCCTACGACGCCTTCGACGGGACGGAGCGGAGCGACCATGCCGAGGTGCTGCTGACCGGCGCCACCGGTTATCTCGGCGCCTATCTGCTGCGGGAGCTGCTGTCCGACCCGGCGCGGAAGGTGACCGCCCTGGTCCGCGGAAGCGATGACCGGACCGCCCACGCCCGGCTGGGCCGCGTGCTGGCCGGCTATTTCGGGGCGGCGGGCGGGGCGGCGCTGATCGGCGATCTGCGCCTGACCGTGCGGGCCGGCGACCTGCGCCGCGACGGGCTGGGCCTTGCTCCCACGGTGCACGGCGCACTGGCGGAGGGGGTGCGGGCGGTCTTCCACTGCGCCGCCAACGTCAACCATTTCGGCCATTACGCGGAGTTCCACGCCGACAACGTGGAGGCGACGCGCCGGCTCCTCGACCTCGCCGCCGCGCGGCGCGGCGACCCGGCGGACTTCCACCTGATCTCCACCCTGTCGGTCACCGGCAAGGCGCCGGAGGACGGCTTCAAACTGGTCACCGAATACGACGCGGTGCCGGAGACGCTCGACGAGAACTACTACGTCCGCAGCAAGCAGGAGGCGGAACGGCTGGTCACGGCGGCGCGCGGCGACCTGCGCAACGCCAGCATCCACCGCGTCGGCAACGTCGTCTTCGCGGCGGAGGGCGGGCCGTTGCAGTTGAACCTGCGGGACAACGCCTTCTTCCGGCAGCTGGCCGCCTTCGTGCGGCTGGGGGTGGTGCCCGACGATTCGCACGTCTGGCTGTGCCACGTCGATCGTGTGGCCCGTGCGGTGGCTCTGCTGGCCGGTGCCGCCGGCCTCGCCAACGAGACGCACCATGTGGAGAACCACCGCCGCGACACGCTGGCCGATTTCGTCACCTCGGCGGCGGGCATGGCGGGCGCGGTGCGGGCGGTCGGTTTCGACGCGCTGCTCGACCGGCTGGAGCGCGCTATCGGCGAACCCGAGATGGACGGCGCGCTGGCCCAGACGCTGGAGGGCTTCGGGCTCTACAGCGGACGCTCCCCCCAGGCGCGCGGCCGGCGGCAGGAGCTGACCTCCGAGCGCACGCAAGGGCTTCTCGGCCGCATGGGCTTCGGCTGGCCGCCGGTTCCCCGCACCGGGCAGGCCGACATGCTGCGCGCCGCCGCGGACCTCTTCTCCCGATGAACGCCTTCGGAGCCATCATGCTCACCCATGTCCAGGATCTCGGCTTCCGCACCGGGGAATTCACCGCCGAGCCGCTGCCCGACGCGGAGACGGCGCGCGTACTGGCCGTTCTGGTCGCCCGCCACGGGGCGGAGACCGACGCCGCCGTCCTCGTCCCGGACGGTCGGGAGACCGACCTGCGCGGCGAACTGGCGGAGGCTGCACCCGGCCTGTCCGCCCTGGCCACGGCGATCCGCGACCGGCTGGAGACCAGCCACAGCGGCGTGCTGATCCGCCGCGCCCATCTCGGCCGCCACGATCTCGACACCCGGCGCCGCCTGCTCTACGCGCTGGCCGTCGGCATCGGCGCACCGACCGCGACCGACCGGATCGACCGCAAGGTGGTGTGGGACATCAAGCTCCGTCCCGAGATGGTCCGCAGCGGCGCCGCCTCCACCTTCTCCGAGCACGCCGACGAGGCCGACTTCCACACCGACACCCAGTATTTCCCAACCCCCGAACGCTACATGCTGCTCTATTTCGCCAAGGCGGCGGCCTGCGGTGGCGGGCGGTCCAGCCTGCGCGACGCCCGTTGCGTCCGCGCGGCCCTGGCCGGCAGCGACGAGGGGCGCTGGGCGCTGGACCTGCTGTCGCAAACGGCGCTGCCCTTCCGCATCCCCGCTACCTTCACCCGCACCGGATCGCGAGACGCAGTCGAAGTGACCTTCGCCACCGTCTTCGGCGACCGGCCGCTCATCCGTTTCCGCACCGACACGCTGCGCCGCGGGCTGGCCGCCCGACCGGAGCACGACACGCCGGAGGTCCGCCGCGCGCTCGCCATCCTCCAGGCGGAGCTGGACAACCCGGCCCGGCGGCTGGAGACCTTCGTGGAGTCCGACAGCCTGTTGGCGATGAACAACCACGAGGCGCTCCACGGCCGAGGCGCCTTCGCCGACCCGGAACGTCACGCGCTGCGCATCCGCATCGACGATGGAACTCCGCAGGATGGCGCCCCGCAGGATTCCGCGCCGCAGGATCCGGCACGATGAACCTCCTCCGCCTGCTGGGACGGCTGGGACCGGCGCCGCTGCGCCGACTGGTCCTCTACGCCCTGGGGTCTGCCCTCTTCTCCACGTTGGTGCTCGCCCTGGTCAACCGCGGGGCGGAAGAGATCGCCGCGGAAAAGGCCGACTTCGTCAACGTGCCTCTGGCCGCCGCCTTCGTCGTCAGCGTCATCCTCTACATGCTCCTGGAAGGGCGCATGGTCGCCCACCTGTCGGCGGACGCGGAGGAGGTGGTGGACAGCCTGCGCATGCGGCTGCTCGACCAGATCCGCCGCGCCGACCTGTGGAAGCTGGAGCGCTTCGGCCAGACCCCTCTGTTCGAAAGCGTGACGCAGAGCAGCCAGCTCATCTCGCAGAACTCGCAGTTCCTGGCGCTGACGGTGCGCTCGGTCCTGCTGACCGGGACGATCCTGCTCTACATCGCCACCATCTCGCCGGTCGCCTTCCTGCTGATCGGCGGACTGCTCGGCGCCGGGACATGGTTCTACATCCGGCTGGGCCGAGCGCTGGAGGAGCGGCAGCGCGCCATGATGGCCGAGGAGGCCGCCCTGTTCGAGGGCGTGTCGGACCTGTTCGACGGCTTCAAGGAACAGCGGCTGAACAGCGCCCGCAGCCGCGACCTGAACGCCGCCTTCGGCACCGTGTCCGGCCGCACCACCACGGCCCGCGGCGCGGTGCATCTGCACACCTGGCAGCAGTTCGTGTTCGGCGAATGCGCCTTCAACCTGATGCTGGGCGTGGTCATCTTCGTCGTGCCGTCCTACTCCAGCGCCATCTCGGCGGAGCTGGTGAAGATCACCGCCGCCATCTTCTTCATGTCGGCCCCGGTCTTCGGGCTGATGCAGTCGCTGGCGGTGATGAGCGCCGCGGAGGCCGCCGCCGGGCGCATGATGGCCCTGGAAGGCCAGCTTTCGGAGTTGGCGGAGGCCGGAAGCGACGGCCCCGCCCTGCCGGTGCCCGTCAATTTCGCCGAGGTGAGGATGGAGGGGGTGGAGTTTGCCTTCCCCGCCCCGCCGGGCGAGCCGCCCTTCGCGGTCGGCCCCTTCGACCTGACCATCCGGCGCGGCGAGGTGATCTTCATCACCGGCGGCAACGGATCGGGAAAATCGACCTTCATCAAGCTGCTGACCGGCCTCTACCACCCGCTGCGCGGGCGGATCACGGTGGACGGGGTGCCGGTCGGGCCGCAGCGCATCGCCGCCTACCGCGAGCTGATGGCGACCGTCTTCGCCGACTTCCACCTGTTCGCCCGCCTCTACGGCCAGGACGCCCTCAACCCTGTCGAGGCCGCCGAGCTGATGCGCTGGATGGAGATGGAGCGGGTCACCGCTCTGGACGGCGACCGCTTCGGGCGGCGCGACCTGTCCGCCGGGCAGCGCAAGCGGCTGGGTCTCGTCGCCGCGGTCCTGGAGAAGGCGCCGATCCTGATCCTCGACGAATGGGCCGCCGACCAGGACCCGCATTTCCGCTTCAAGTTCTACCGGGAGGTCGTGCCGGAGCTGAAGCGGCGCGGCCTGACCATCGTGGCGGTGACCCACGACGACCATTATTTCGACGTCGCCGACCGCCGCCTGCACATGGAGGAAGGACAACTGACCGAACTCGCCCATAGGGTGGAGGGCGTGGCATGAGGCTGGCCGCCATCGTCCTGCGCGAGCTTCCGGAGAATCTGCGCACGCTCGCCCTGATGAACGTCCTGTCGGCGATCGCCACCGCGGCGCTGCTGTGGCTGGTCGACGCCGCCGCCAAGGACGCCGCCAAGGACATCATCAGCCCGCGGCTTCTGGTGATGTACGCCGTCACGGTGACGCTGTTCGGGGTGACCCACAATTACGCGCTGGTCACCGCGTCCCAGGACGCCGAGCGGCTGATCCACAAGATACGCCTGCGCCTGTTCGATCTGGTGCGCCGCGCCGACCTCGTGACCGTGGACCGCATCGGGCGGGCGTCGCTGCACGGCGTGCTGACCCAGGACACCCAGACGCTGGCCCAGACCCTGCCGCTTCTGGCGATCGGTGGGCAGCAGGCGGTGATGCTGGTCTTCCTGGCGGTCTATCTGGCCTGGCTGTCGCCGCTGGCCTGCGTGATGGCCTTCGCCTTCGCCGGGATCGCCGTTGCCGTGAAGGTCGTGCGGGTGCAGCGCCTGCGCCGCAGCATGGTGGAGGCGGCGGCGGCCGAGACGCGCGTCTTCGATGGGCTGACCGACCTGCTGCGCGGCTTCAAGGAGGTGCGGATGAACCGCCGCCGCGGCGACGGGCTGATCCGCGACCTCGCCGACGCCTCGTCCCAAGCACGGACGGTGAACGTCGACATGAAGGAGCGGTGGGGCCGCAACTTCGCGCTGGTCGAGGCGATGTTCTACACGCTGATCGGCATGATGGTCTTCGTCGTGCCGCTGTTCACCACCGGCTATCACGCGGTGGTGGTGGCGGCGACCACGGCGGCACTGTTCATCGTCGGGCCGGTCAGCACCGTGTCCTTCGTCACCCCGCTGGTCGCTCAGACCGAAATGGCCCTGTCCAACATCGAGGCTATGGAGGAACGGCTGCGCGCCGCCGCCGGCAGCGCCCCGGACGAGGGGACGGAGCGGCTGCCCGGCCCGCCCACGCGCATCGCGCTGACCGACGCCACCTTCGCCTATCACGATGACGCGGGCGCGCCCGTCTTTGCCGTGGGGCCGCTGTCGGCGGAGTTCCGGGCGGGCGAGATCACCTTCGTCACCGGCGGCAACGGCTCCGGCAAATCCACGATGCTGCGCCTGCTGACCGGGCTGATGCCGCTGGACGGCGGCCAACTCCTCGCCGATGGGGAACTGGTGCCGGCGGAACGGATGCAGAGCTACCGCGACATGATCTCGGCCATCTTCTCCGACTATCACCTGTCGCGTCGCCTCTACGGCGTCGCCGACCCCGACCCGGTGCGCGTCCGCACTCTGCTGGCGCGTCTGGAGATGCAGGACAAGGTGACGGTCACGGACGGCAGCTTCAGCACCGTCGCCCTGTCCACCGGCCAGCGCAAACGCCTCGCCCTGGTGGTTGCCCAATTAGAGGACAAGCCGGTCATCGTGCTGGACGAATGGGCCGCCGACCAGGACCCGCATTTCCGCCGCGTCTTCTACGAAGAGCTGCTGCCCGAGTTGAAGGCCCTGGGCAAGATCGTCATCTGCGTGACCCACGACGAGCGCTGGTTCGGCCTCGCCGACCGCGTCTATCACATGAACGAGGGCCGCATCGAGGAAGGCCACGGCCACCCTCACCTGTTCGCGCTGGAGCCGGCGTGATGGCCCCGCCCCCATCCCCCTGGCTGCAAGGTTTCCGGCCGGTTTCGGCGCCGCGCCGCTCCTTGGTCTGCTTCCCCTACGCCGGGGCCGGCGCCGCCGTCTTCCGCGACTGGGCCTCGGCCGTCGGTTCGGACACTGAGCTGCTGGCCGTGCGCTTGCCTGGGCGGGAGAGCCGCATCGGCGAGTCGCCGCTGCATCGGATCGGGGACGCCGTGCCTGCCCTGCTGGCCGCGCTGGAACCGCTGGGGGACCGCCCGCTGATCCTGTTCGGCCACTCGCTGGGCGCCACGCTGGCCTACGCCACGGCCCGCGCTCTGGTGGCGCGGGGCCATCCACCCGCCCTGCTGGCCGTGTCAGGGCGCCGGCCACCGCACCTCGCGTCGCGGCGGCCACCCGTCCATGGCCTGGACGACGCGGCCTTCCGCGCCCGCCTCGCCACGCTGGGCGGCACCCCGCCCGAGGTGCTGGCCTGCGACGACCTGATGGAACTGATGCTGCCCATGCTGCGCGCCGACTTCGCCATGTCCGACGCCTTCCTCGAACCTGATCCACCACCGCTTCCGGTGCCGATCCTGGCCTTCGCCGGGGCGGAGGATACCGAGGCCACGGTGGAAGAGGTCGCCGGGTGGGAACGGCTGGCCGGGGCGGGTTTCAGCCTGCGCACGCTTCCCGGCGGCCATTTTTTCCTGCACGGGCAGCGCGCGGTGATTGTCAAATATCTGACGGTGGAAAATTTATGAAACCACTATCGAGCGTAGACCTTCTTTTTGATGGCAAATCCTTTGACGAAAACAACTGCATTCGTTAGCCCATATGACGGTGCCGCCGGCCACCACCGGCGGCGTTTTCGGAGCGGGCCGTTCCTGCGAGGTCGGGGCGTTCGCATTTGGTCTTTCCTAGCCCTCTCCCCTCTGGGGAGAGGGTGGCCCGAAGGGCCGGTGAGGGGGTTGCGCGCGGCGGTACGTCCGGCGAAATCGCATCCCCCTCACCCTAACCCTCTCCCCGGAGGGGAGAGGGGATTCCAAATGCGTTTGCCCGGCCTTTGGGGCCGACAGTCGCCGCGGGCCATCCGGTGCGCGGCGTTCATTGCTGATTTTCTCTCGACAACGTCCCTTTTTGGAGCACCACAGCATGGTCAGTGAGAAGGAAACCCCGGGCGGCAAGGCCAAGCCGGAAACGGCCGTCGCCCCGGCCCCCACCCCGGCTCCGGAGGCCGTGACGGCCGCCCTTGAAACCACCACCGCCAGCACCTCCGAAGCCGCTCCGGAAGCCACCCCGGCCGCTCCGGTGTCCACCGAGGCGCAGGCGGCGGAGATCATCCGCAAGCATGTGCTGCTGTCCGCCGCGGCGGGCGTCATCCCGCTGAACTTCGTGGACACCGCGGCGCTCGCCGTCGTCCAGCTCCGCCTGCTCAAGGAGCTGTCGGAACTGCACGGCGTCGACTTCCGCGGCGACATCGGCCGGTCCGCGGTCGGCACGCTGTTCGCGACGGTCGCCCCGACCGCCCTGGGCGGCAGCCTGCTCGGCTCCATGGCGTTCAACATGGCTCTGCGCTCGGTGCCGGTGATCGGCACGGTGACGCGGCTGGCCACCCAGCCGGCCTTCAACAGCGCCTTCACCTACGCGCTGGGCAAGGTCTTCCAGCAGCACTTCGCGTCGGGCGGCACCTTCCTGACCTTCCAACCGGAAAAGGTGAAGACCTATTTCCGCGAGAAGTTCGAGGAAGCCCGCCGCCGCAAGGGTGCGACGCCGGAGGCGGCCCCGGCCGCGGCCTGACCGCGAACCCGGACGCCGCTGCGGAGCGGGAGGACGGGCGGGGACGCTTCCGCGCATCCCCGCCCCCTCCGTCCGCCGTCACCCCTCCGCCCTGCTCCCATTCCAAGGCCGGACGCGCATGCCCCTCGTTCTCGTCATGCTCTATCTCCTCGCCTGTCTGGTGTGCGCCGTCATGGGCCGCAACACCACGATCGGCTTCATCGGCCATTTCCTGCTGGCCCTTTTCCTGACTCCGCCGGTGAACTTCGTGATCCAGGCGGTGGGCCGCCCCAGCACGCGGGAACGTGAGAAGATGCTGATGACGAGACCGCGATGACCACGCTCGACCAGTCCGCCGGGGACGGCCTCGCCCGTGCCCCCCTGGGGCAGCGCGCCGGCCTCTGGCTGAAACGGCGCAGCGTGTCGATCTACGCGGTGACGCTGACCCTGATCCTCGGTTTCCTCGCCATCGCCCCCGCCGTCTTCGTCGAGGTGCCCTCCGGCCATGTCGGCGTGCTGTGGCTGCGCTTCTTCGGCGGCACGGTCACCGACCGGATCTACAGCGAAGGCACCCACCTGATCTTCCCGTGGGACCGCGTGACGATGTACGACGTGCGCCTGCGCACCGACACCCGCACATACGAGGCGGTGGCGGCCAACGGCATGTCGATGACGGTGAACGTGGCGCTGCGCTACCGCGTCAACCCACCCGCCGCCGGTCTGGTCCACAAGCTGGCCGGGGACGATTACGCGGAAAAGCTGGTGCATCCGGAGATTGCCAGCCTCGTCTACGAATTCGTGTCGAAGCACAACCCGGAGAATTTCTACTCGATCAACCGCGCGGACATCCAAGGCTTCCTGCTGCGGGAGGCCCGCCAGCAGTTCCCCACGCCGCCGACCGATCTGCAGGCACTGAGACTGCCCCCCGGTACGGCGGCGGACGATTACAACTCCGTGATGATCCGGATCGAGGACGTGCTGGTGGCCGGGGTCAGCTTCCCGCCGCTGGTCCGCCAAGCCATCGACCGCAAGATCGAGCAGCAGCAGATCATGGAGGAATACGACTTCCGCATCGCCCGCGAGGCCAAGGAGCGCGACCGCAAGCGGATCGAGGCGGAGGGCGTGCGCGACTTCCAGGACATCGTCGCCCGCAACATCACGCCGGAATATCTGCGCCTGCGCGGCATCGAGGCGACGCGGGCCTTCGCCACGTCATCGAACGCCAAGACCATCATCATCGGTGGGCGGGACGGCCTGCCGGTCATCCTGAACACCGGCGACGATGCCAAGCCGAACACGGCGGCCAATTCCGTGACCGGCACCGCCGCCAAGGAACCGGACGGGCTCGCGGGCCGCCTGTCCACCCTGGACGAGCCGCCGTCGGAGAACAGCGCGCCGGAAACACCGCCGGACACCGCCGGGCGCTGAGGCCCGGCGGGACCGCAACCTCCGAAGAAACCGGCTACTCGGCGGCCTCCGCGAGGGTCCGGGCGAAATCGCGCTCCATCTCGTCGAGCAGCCGGACCACCTCCGCCGACGCCCGCTTCATTTCGGCGGCGTGGCGTTCGGCCTCCATGCGGTTGCCGGCCTGGAGGGCGAGCAGCGTCTCGCGGCCCGACTCATGGACCGTGCGGTGCGGGGTGGCCATGCCCTTGTAAGTGGGCAGGCGCATCGTCCGGGGATCGTTCACGCTGTCGTACCAGCGGCCGAGGCGGCAGGAGTGATGGGTGGACAGGTCCGCCGGCAGAAGCGTGCGCTGGCCGCCCACCGCCTCCATGATCCTGTCCACGAAGGCGAGATGGTCCTGTTTGGCGAGACGGACCAGCTCGCCCACCCCGTCGCGGCTCATCTGGTCGACCTCCTCCCGGCCGATCTTGCGCTCGTCGAAGCGGATGTGCAGCCGGTTGTCGTGCCGCGCCACCACCGAGCCGCGCAGGGACAGTTTGTAGCCGGGAAGCGACACGGTGACCTGCCCGCCGCTAGGCGCCGCCCCCTTCGTCTCGGCGTAGCAGCCGCATTCGGAGATGTCGCGGACCAGCGCCGGCGTCTGATCCACGCTGCCGTCCAGCAGGACCGGGCGGCGGCGCGTGTGCCGCCGGTTCGCCAGATCGGAGGAAGTGCGGATGGCCCGCGCCAGCAGGGACGGCAGGGTGTCCAGCGCCTCCTGCATGCGGTTGGCGCTTTCGCCGACCGTGTAGGCCACGGTGGTGGCGCGCTCGGTCTCGCCGCCGACCTCGGTCATCCGGCTGGCGATGCCGCGGAAGATTCCGGCGACCTCACCGATGTTGCGGGCGATCTCGCGCGAGGCGGAGGACTGCTCCTCCACCGCCGCGGCGATCGAGGAATTGATCTCCTGCATGGTGGTGATGGTGGTGGCCACCCCGTCCATGCCGGTGATGGCCTGCTCCGCCACCGCCTGGATGGCGCCGACCTTGGCGGCGATCTCGTCCGCCGCCTTGGCCGACTGCCCGGCGAGGTTCTTCACCTCCGTCGCCACCACGGCGAAGCCCTTGCCGGCCTCGCCGGCGCGGGCCGCCTCGATGGTGGCGTTCAGCGCCAGCAGGTTGGTCTGCCCGGCGATGGCGCGGATGATGTTCAGGATGCCGCCGATCTCCTGCGCCGCGGTGCTGAGCTGCGCCATGACCTGGCGGGCCTCGCCGCTCTTCTCCACCGCCTCGCTGGCGATCCGGGACGCGCCGCCGACCTGCACCGAGATTTCGCGGACCGCGGCCTGAAGCTGCTCCGCCCCGGCGGCGACGGTCTGGGCGGCGTCGAGCGCCTCCTCGGTGTCGGCGGACGTGCCGGCGATGCTGTCCTTCACGGACGCGCAGACGCTGTCCAGGTCACCGACCGTGCGGCGCAGGTCCGCTGTGTAGCTGGCGACGCTGTCCACCACGTCGTTGGCCTCGTGGTCGATGGAATCGACCATCGCGTCCACCGCCTGGAGCCGCTCGTCGATCAGCCGGTCCCAATAGACGGACAGGGCGGCGTCCAGATCCATCAGGACCGCCGACACCACGGCGCGCTGCATGGTCACGATGGAGCCGAGCCGGCAGCCGGTCAGCAGCGTCCCGCCCATGCTCTGCGCCAGGGCGGCCATGATCTCCCCCAGAATGAAGGCGTAGCCGCCGACGTACCAGCTCGGGCTCAGCCCGATGCGGTGATGGGCGATGCCGACCGCGCGCACGGATTCCTTGTAGCTGTCGTCGAAGCGGCCTTCGAACAGCCGGGTCCAATGCGCGATCTGTGCCCGCTTGGCCCCTTCGACCTGCGCCGGGTTGGCGAACAGGCCGGCCAGTTCGGGCTGGGCCATCGTGCGGGCGTAGAAGCGGTCCAGAATCCCCGGCAGAGCCCTGGCGATGATCGGCAACGCCTGCCGCAGGCTGCCGACCGCCTCCGGTCCCAGATCGAAATAGGCGGTCTTGGTGACATCCAGGGCGTGCAGCGAGTCCGGCATGGCGAATGTTTGTATTCTGTAATGAAGGAACGCCAACCGATAACATTTCCGCCAAACCAAAGGTATCGCTAACAGGAATTCGAGTGCGACATGCTGTCCCACTTCATGATTAACAGATGGTTTATTTTGTGATGCACACAACAGGAGTGCAATGAATAAGCCTTGAAACACAATCACTTTGCTCAAGACGGTCGGAAAAAGTCGCAACGGGGTCTTCACATTGCGTGATTCCGGGGCGTCCCGAGGTTGATAAAACCATTTGTTACAAATACGCGACAAAGTTACCAATGCGCCGCCGTTCCGGCGCCTCCGGAGCGACCCGACGATTTTTCAAGGAGTTCTCGGCCGATGAATCCCCTCCGCACGCTCAGCCTTGCGACGAAGCTGACCATTCTGTGCACGCTCGGCCTGATTGCCCTGTCCGGCGCTCTGACCTACGCGACGATCGTCAAGGTCACCGCCAGCATCAGCAAGGACGCGGCGGAGCGGAGGGAGCAGGCCATCACCAACTTCCGGATGCTGCTCGATCAGAGGGGATCGGAGTACCGGCTCAAGGACGGCGCGCTCTACATCGACGATGTCAAGCTGGACGGCGCGAACGACATCGTCGACACCGTCCGCAGCGTCACCGGCGGCGTGGCCACCATCTTCCGCGGCGACACTCGCGTGGCGACCAACATCCACAACCCGGACGGCAACAGGGCCGTCGGGACGAAGCTGGCCCGCGGTCCGGTCTATAGCGCCGTCATCGATGGCAAGGAGCCCTTCCGCGGCGAGGCCGATATCCTGGGCGAGGCCTATTTCACCGCCTACGACCCGATTATCGACCAGAACGGCGAGGTCATCGGCGTCCTGTTCGTCGGCCTCAAGAAGAGCGTCGCGCTGCGCGTTCTGGAGGAGGTGGTCCCCAACATCATCCAGGTGGCGGCGGTCATCACCGTCGGCATGGCCTTGGTGATGCTGCTGGTGGTGCGGCGCCAGTTCCGCACGCTGGACCAGATCCGCGGCACCATGTTCCAACTGGCCGACGAGCATTACGAAGTGGCGGTGCCCGGCCTGGACCGCCAGGACGAGATCGGCGCCATGGCCAAGACCGTCGAGGTCTTCCGCCTGAAGGGGATCGACAACCAGCGTCTGCGCGAGGCGCAGGAGCGCGAGCGTCGCGAGGCCGAGGCCGCCAAGATCGCCGCCCTGGAATCCATGGCCCGCACGGTGGAGCAGGAAACCCGCACCGCCGTGGACCGCGTCGCCGAGCGGTCGGTCTCGATGGACAGCAACGCCCAGGCGATGGCCAGTTCGGCCGAGACCGTCTCCGCCAACTCGCAGAGCGTGGCGGCGGCTGCGGAACAGGCGCTGGGCAACGCCCAGGCCGTGGCGGCGGCCACCGACCAGCTCACCGCCTCCATCGCCGAGATCACCGGTCAGGTTACCTTCGCCAGCCAGATTTCCCGCCGCGCCGTGGAAAGCGGTCGCAAGACCGAGGACGTGGTGCTCTCCCTGTCCGAGGCCATTGGCCACATCGGGGAGGTCGCCACCTTCATCCAGGACATCGCCAGCCAGACCAACCTGCTGGCGTTGAACGCGACGATCGAGGCGGCGCGCGCGGGCGAGGCCGGCAAGGGCTTCGCCGTGGTCGCCCAGGAGGTGAAGAACCTCGCCACCCAGACCTCCAAGTCGACGGAGGAGATTTCCCGCCAGATCACCGACCTGCAGAGCATGACCGCCGGGGCCGTCGACGCGGTGCAGGACATCGGGCGGACCATCACCGAGATCGACGGGGTCGCCAGCAGCATCGCCAGCGCCATGGACGAGCAGGGTGCCGCGACCAGCGAGATTTCCCGCAACGTCGGCCAGACCGCCGCCGCCGCGCAGGAGGTGTCGTCCCGCATCGCCCATGTGTCGGAGGAAGCGGCGGTGACCGGCAACCGTGCCGACGAGGTGCGCCGGGTGGCGTCCGACGTGGCGGGGAGCATCGACCATCTGCGCGAGATGCTGGTCCGCGCCGTGCGCACCGCCACGCCGGAGGTGGACCGCCGCCGCGCCCCGCGGTTCGAGGTCAACCTGCCCTGCACCATCTCCGGGGCCGTGGGGTCGCTGTCGGGCCACCTCACCAACCTGTCGGAAGGCGGCGCCACGATCCGCGGCCTGGACCGGTCGCAGGTCGGCAGCCGTGGCGTGCTGACCATTCCCGGCTGCACCGTCTCCATCCCCTTCGCGGTGCTGGGGGGCAAGGAGCAGGATCTGCATGTCCGGTTCGAACTGACGCCGGACGTCGCCGACCGCTTCGCCGCGGACGTCCAACGCCTCACCGTGGGCCTGCACCCGCTTCCGGCGGTCGCCTGAGGCGGATCATCGGGCCTAGCCCGCGGCCGATTCCGCGGGCTAGGCCGCAGAAGTCCGCCGCTACGGCAGTTGCGCCAGCGGATTGCCGAGCGCGCGCAGTTCGCGCGCGTGCATTTGCAGGCCGGGTAACCATTTGGCGGCGAAGGACCGGACGTCCGGGTCGGTGCCGCCCTGGGCCTGCGCGTTGAACAGGGCGATCGACACCTCGTGCTCGGCGATCTGCTGTTGCAGATACTGCCGGTCGAACGCGGTGCCCTGAAGCGAGGCCAACGCGTCGGCGACCGCCTGCCGGCCGGGGTCCGGGGCAGTGGGCGGCGTGACGCCCTTGGCCTGGGCCAGCCGGGCGAGTTCCTGGTTGGCTTGGGTGTGGTCGGCGGCAATGCGCCGGCCGAGGTCGCGCACGGTGGCGCTGGACGCCTGCCGCTGGGCCAGCGTGCCCATCGCCACCTCGCCGAAGCCGCCGTAGGCCGCCTGGGTCAGGAAGGACTGGTCCGCCACCGTCAGCGTCGACGAGGCGCCCGACCAGGCGCTTCCCATCTGGGACGTGGAAGCGCCGGAGCTGCCCATCGGTGGCACGAGGCCCGGCTCGCTCGAACAGGCGGCGAGCGCGAGGATGGACACGGCGGCAAGGGCCGCGGTTCGCAGCATGGGCATTCCGACCTCCCGATGTGCAATCTTGCGTTGGGACACACCGCTCCCCCAACAGCCTCCTGTTCTCCTTGTGCCTGGCGACGAGCGTTTTTACGGGTCCACTGCCCACAAGGGCAGGTTGACCGCTGCCATCCTCATAGGACGGACCGCTGGGAGGTGGGTGGCCCTGTCCGGACGGGCGTGCCCTTGCGGCCGGGCGCTGGTTGCGGGAGGGGCCGTCGCCCCTCCCGGTCACCCAGTGGGTGTCCTTGCGGACGCGTCAGCTGTTCTTCTTCAGGAAGGCGATCAGGTCCTTGCGAGCCTGCTCGTTCTTCACACCGGCGAAGGCCATCTTGTTGCCCGGGACGGTGCCCTTCGGATCGGTCAGGTACTTGTCGAGATTGGCCTCGTCCCAGGTCAGACCGGCGCCCTTCATGGCGTCGGAATATTTGAAGCTCTCGATGGAGCCCGACGGGCGGCCGACGACGCCGTGCAGGTTCGGGCCGACGCGGTTCGGGCCGCCGGCCTCGATGGTGTGGCAGGCCTTGCACTGGTTGAACACCTTCTCACCCGCATCGGCGTCCTGCGCCGAGGCGATGCCGGGAAGGGCGGCGAACAGGCCGAAGGCCAGAACGGCAACACTACGCTTCATTGCACTATCCTCGATTTCCAATGCCCAAAAGACAGGCACGGCTACCCAAGGCCCGCAGGGCATCCTGCGTTGTTCGCTTCGCCACGATCAATATTCGTCGCATCGGCGCGCGGCGTCCGCCGCTCCGTTACTTGGCCTCGATCATGACAAGCGGCTTGGGAAACCAGCCGCCACCTCGGCCGGCGTTGTAATCCCCGCATGCTGGTATGCACAATGCCGGGCATGGCTGGAGGCCAGCCCCTGCGACAAAATGCCCGACTCTTTTCGAAAATTTTTCGGGATTAAAATTTTCGGTCACTTCAACCGGCAATGGACCAGCGTCGTTCCGGTGGTGTTGGCCTTCTCAATGTCGGTGTCGCGCAGGTCGGCTCCCGACAGGTTGCAGTTGGTCAGGTCCGCTCCGGCCAGCCGCGCACCCCGCAGGTCGGCGCCACGAATGTCGCTGTCGGCCAGTTGGGCGTTGCGCAGGTTGGTCGGCCACAGGCGCCCGGTGGGCTGGCCGTCCGCCGCCAGAAGCTCGATGGCCCGCATCACCGCGTTGCGCATCATGGCGCGGGTCAGGTCGCAGCCCTCGAAGCTGGCCCCGGACAGTTCCGAATTCTCGAAACAGGCCTCCCGCATGCGGCAGCCGGGAAACTGGGCGATCTGCAGCTTGCTGTCGCGGAAGCTCGCCCGCGTGAAGTCGCAATTGCGGAAGATCGCCCCGCTCAGATCGCAGCCGTCGAAATCGGTCCCGACGAATGCCCCGTCCGACACGTCGAACCGCTTGCCCTGCTTTCCGTTGCTGTTGATCCAGCGGACATGGCCGTCCAGCCCCTCCCGGATTTCCGGCGGGAAGTCCGACTGGTTGCGATGGTAGATGGCGCCCATCATCCGCGCCTCCGCCCAATCGGCGGTGGCCATGGCGACGTTGCGCAGTTCGGCGTCGCGCAGGTCGGCGCCCTGGAAGGTGGCGCCGGCAACGACGGCGTTGTTCAGGATGGCGCCCTTCAGCTTCGCCATGCTGAAATCGGCGCCCCGCAGATCGGCACCGCTGAGGTTGGCGCCGAACAGGGCGGCGTTGCTGAAGTCCGCCCCTTCCAGGCTGGCGCGGGTCAGGTTGGCGCCGGTCAGATCGGCGTCGGTGAAGTTCGCGTTGACCAGCACGGCTTCCCGCAGCGCCGCCTCCCGCGCTTTGCGCCGGTCCTTCCACAGCACGAGTTGGCCGGGGCGGAGGTCGGCCCGTTCGAACAGGGTGTTGCGCAGGCAGGCCTTCGTGAAATTCGCCCCGCGCATGTCCGCCCCGACCAGCGAGGCCTCCCGCAGATCGGCGGAGACGAAGCTGGCGCCGAACAGATCCGCTCCGTCGAAGTTGCAGCGCTGGAGGACGCTGCGCCGGAAATTCGCTCCGGTCAAAATGGCGTCCGACAGGAGCAGCCCCGACAGGTCGAAACCGGTCAGGTCCGCCGCCTTCAATTGAAGGCGCAGTCCGTTCGGGCGCGCCGCCAGATAAAGCCGGTGGGCTCTGATGGCCTGCGCGAGATCCTCCAGGCTCAGGTCCGTCCCGTCACCCGGCCCGCTTGTCGGGGCACCGCTCATCCCGCTTCCCAGCACCCCTGCAATCGACTCCACGCCCGCCCCGCGGCGCAGTAGCAAGTTTACGCGCAAAATTACTTGCAAAATTGTTAAAAAGATCACACATCTCTACATGGCTGCCGCGCGTTTGCACCGCACATTTTAATCGAATCCAAGCAAAGACGGCCCAAACACGCCGGATTCGAACTATTCCATATTGAATTTAAGGAATATGCTTGCCCTCTTTTGGAGTGCGGTCACCCTACTGGGTATAACCTGTTGGGGGTATTTGACCTTTTCTCCCTTAATTGCCTCACCCCTCCGTGCTACTCGTCCCGGTCAGCTTCGCCGGTATCCGACGTCTCCGCTCGGGTTCCGGCGGCGGGCGGGATGGGCGCCTCATCGACGCCGTTCCGGCACCGCAGCCGGCAGAACGACAAGAGGGATAAGGGATGACCAACCCGATCAACAGGTCACCACGGGCCGGGGCGGACGGGACCGCGCCCGCCGAAACCACAACCCCCGTCCGGGTCCTGGTCGTCGAGGATGAGACGATCGTTGCCATGTATCTGACCGATATGTTGGAGGAGTTGTCTTACGAGGTGTGCGGCGTCGCCGCCAACGCCGCCGACGCGCTGAAGATCGCCGAGCGGGAACGCCCCGCTCTGGCCCTGGTGGACATCGGTCTCGCCGGTCCGCAGGACGGCATCGAGACCGCGCAGGCTCTGCGCGAGCGCTTCGCCGTTGGCAGCATCTTCATGTCCGGGGCCAGCGACCCCGTCCTGCTGGAGCGCGCCCGCGCCGCCGGCCCGCACGGCTTCATCCAGAAGCCCTACGACGAGCGCCAGCTGAAGACCCTGCTGCACAACGCCGCCCCCCAGCATTAGCCCCCGCCGCCTTCCGCTTGCCGTCCCATGGCTGCGCCGCTCCGGCGCGCGGCCAATCCGGCGTTCCGCCGGATGCGCCGTCGACCACGCGCAAGGGGACACCCGAGACACAGGCCTGGACTTCTTAGGGACCATCGCGTCATGACGATGACCGACGCTCACGACCGGCTCTCTCCCCAGCTTCTCCTGCGCGCGCTGCGCCAGTTCCGCAAGGGCGACTTCTCCGTGCGCCTGCCGCTCGACCTGGACGGGCTGGACGGCGAGATCGCCGCCGCCTTCAACGACGTGGTGGAGATGAACGAAGCCCTGGTGGAGGACGTCGGCCGGGTCAGCGTCGCCATCGGCAAGGAGGGTCGCATCGGCCAGCGCGTCCGCCTGCCCACCGCCTCGGGCGGCTGGGGCGACTGCGTGGACAGCGTCAACGCCATGGTCGCCGACCTGACCCAGCCGACCCAGGAGATGGCCCGCGTCATCGGCGCGGTCGCCAAGGGCGACCTGTCGCAGTCGATGCCGCTGGAGGTCGACGGGCGTCCGCTCCAGGGCGACTTCCTGCACACCGCCCGCACGGTCAACCGGATGGTCGAGCAGCTCGTCACCGTGACGGCGGAGCTGACGCGGGTGGCGCGCGAGGTCGGCATCGAGGGCAAGCTGGGCGAGCAGGCCCAGGTGAAGGACGTCGCCGGCACTTGGAAGGACCTCACCGACAACGTCAACCTGATGGCCGCCAACCTGACGGCCCAGGTCCGCAACATCGCCGACGTCACCACGGCGGTGGCGAAGGGCGACCTGTCGCGCAAGATCACCGTGGACGTGAAGGGCGAAATCCGCGAGTTGAAGGACACCATCAACACGATGGTCGACCAGCTCAACAGCTTTGCCAGCGAGGTCACCCGCGTCGCCCGCGAGGTCGGCAGCGAGGGCAAGCTCGGCGGACAGGCCCAGGTGAAGGGTGTGGCCGGCACCTGGAAGGACCTCACCGACAACGTCAACCTGCTGACCGGCAACCTGACCAATCAGGTCCGAAACATCGCCGACGTGACCACGGCCGTCGCCAACGGCGACCTGTCGCGCAAGATCACCGTGGACGTGAAGGGCGAAATCCGCGAGCTGAAGGACACCATCAACACGATGGTCGACCAGCTCAACAGCTTCGCCAGCGAGGTCACCCGCGTGGCGCGCGAGGTCGGCACCGAAGGCAAGCTCGGCGGACAGGCCCAGGTGAAGGGCGTCGCCGGCACCTGGAAGGACCTCACCGACAACGTCAACGCGATGGCGACCAACCTGACCAGTCAGGTCCGCAACATCGCGGAGGTCACCACCGCCGTGGCGAAGGGCGACCTGTCGCGCAAGATCACCGTGGACGTGAAGGGCGAAATCCGTGAGCTGAAGGACACCATCAACACGATGGTCGACCAGCTCAACAGCTTCGCCAGCGAGGTCACCCGCGTCGCCCGCGAGGTCGGCAGCGAGGGCAAGCTGGGCGGGCAGGCCCAGGTGAAGGGTGTGGCCGGCACCTGGAAGGACCTCACCGACAACGTCAACCTGCTGACCGGCAACCTGACCAATCAGGTCCGCAACATCGCCGACGTGACCACCGCCGTCGCCAACGGCGATCTGTCGCGCAAGATCACCGTCGACGTGAAGGGCGAAATCCTGGAGCTGAAGGACACCATCAACACGATGGTCGACCAGCTCAACAGCTTCGCCTCCGAAGTCACCCGCGTGGCCCGCGAGGTCGGCACCGAGGGCAAGCTCGGCGGACAGGCCCAGGTGAAGGGCGTCGCCGGCACTTGGAAAGACCTCACCGACAACGTCAACATGATGGCCGCCAACCTGACCGGTCAGGTGCGCGGCATCGCCGAGGTCGTGACGGCGGTTGCCGAGGGCAACCTGAAGCGCAAGCTGACCGTGGCGGCGCGCGGCGAGATCGCAGCGCTGGCCGACACCATCAACGGCGTGATCGAGACGCTGGCCATTTTCGCCGATCAGGTCACCAACGTGGCGCGCGAGGTCGGCATCGAAGGCAAGCTGGGCGGTCAGGCCAAGGTGCCCGGCGCCACCGGCGTCTGGGGCGACCTGACCGACAACGTGAACCAGCTCGCCGCCAACCTGACCACCCAGGTGCGCGCCATCGCCGAGGTGGCGACCGCGGTGACCAAGGGCGACCTCACCCGCTCCATCGCCGTCGAGGCGTCGGGCGAGGTGGCGTCGCTGAAGGACAACATCAACGAGATGATCCGCAACCTGCGCGACACGACGCAGAAGAACGCGGAACAGGACTGGCTGAAGACCAACATCGCCAAATTCACCCGGATGCTTCAGGGCGAGCGCGATCTGGTCACCGTCACCAACATGATCCTGTCGGAGATCGCGCCGCTGGTGAACGCCCAGCACGGCGTCCTCTACGTCACCAGCCGCGATGGCGACGAGCCAGTTCTCGATCTGGTCGCCAGCTACGCCCTGAAGGAGCGCGACGGGCTGGGCACCCGCTTCACGCTGAAGCAGGGTCTGGTCGGCCAGTGCGCCCACGAGAAGAAGCCGATCCTGCTGACCAACGTGCCGAAGGACTATGTGCGCATCAGCTCCGGCCTCGGCGAGGCGGCACCGCTGAACATCATCGTCCTGCCCGTGCTGTTCGAGAACGAGGTGAACGCCGTGCTGGAGCTGGCCTCCTTCGGCCATTTCAGCGAGACGCACCGCTCCTTCCTGGAGCAGCTGACGGAAAGCATCGGGATCGTCCTCAACACCATCGCCACCAACATGCGGACCGAGGGGCTGCTGAAGCAGTCGCAGCGCCTGACCGCCGAGCTGCAGAGCCAGCAGGAGGAGCTGAAGACCACCAACGAGCGGCTGGAGCATCAGGCCGCCTCGCTCCGCCAGTCGGAGGAGCTGCTGATGGCCCAGCAGGAAAAGCTGCGCCAGACCAACGAGGCGCTGGAGGAGAAGGCGGAGCAGCTCTCCCTGACCTCCAAATACAAGTCGCAGTTCCTGGCGAACATGAGCCATGAGCTGCGCACCCCGCTGAACAGCCTGCTCATCCTGTCCAAGCTGCTGTCGGACAACGGCGACCACAACCTGACCCCCCGGCAGGTGGAGTTCGCCCGCACGATCAACGCCGCCGGCTCCGACCTGCTGAACCTCATCAACGACATCCTCGACCTGTCGAAGATCGAATCCGGCACGGTCACGCTGGAGATCGGCGCGGTGGTGCTGGACGACCTGCGCGGCCATGTCGAGCGCACCTTCGCCCAGCTCGCCGAGGAGAAGGGGCTGCGCTTCGACATCGACATGACCCAGCCGCTGCCCGCGGCCATCCAGACCGACCAGAAGCGGCTGGAGCAGGTGCTGAACAACCTGCTGTCCAACGCCTTCAAATTCACCGAGACCGGCGGCGTCACCTTCCGGGTCGGGCTGGCCAGCGAGGGCTGGAGCGCGGCCCATCCCGTGCTGAACGCGGCGGAGGGGGTGCTGGCCTTCACCGTCGTCGACACCGGCATCGGCATTCCCGAGAACAAGCAGCGCATCATCTTCGAGGCGTTCCAGCAGGCCGACGGCACGACCAGCCGCAAATACGGCGGCACCGGTCTCGGCCTGTCGATCAGCCGCGAGATCGCCCGCCTGCTCGGCGGCGAGATCCGCGTGCAGAGCGAGTCCGGGGCGGGCAGCGCCTTCACGCTCTACGTGCCGATGGAGTTCGACATCGCCCGCTACGGCGACCCGGCGCCGAAGCTGGCCCCCTTCCCGACGCCGACGCGGCCCATCGTGGTGCCGGGGCCGGAGGAGCGGCTGGCACTGCCGCAGCACCACCCCGTCGCCGACGACCGCGAGCGCATCCGCCCCGGCGACCCGGTGGTCCTGATCGTCGAGGACGACGTGAAGTTCGCCTCGATCCTGGTCGATCTGGCGCGGGAGAAAGGCTTCAAGGCAATCCTCTCCCACGCCGGAAGCCCGGCCATGCCGATGGCCCGCAAATACCGGCCGGACGCGGTGATGCTGGACATCGGCCTGCCGGACATCGACGGCTGGGCGCTGCTCGACCTGCTGAAGCGCGACCCGCACACCCGCCACATTCCGGTGCACGTCATCTCCGCCAAGGAGGAGCGGCGCCGCGGCCTCGCCATGGGCGCCTTCGACTACACCGAGAAACCGGCCGACCGCGAGGCGATCTTCGCGGCGCTCGCCAAGGTCAAGGGCTTCGTGGAGCGCCACCAGCGCCGGCTGCTGATCGTCGAGAAGGTCCCCAACCCGGAGACCGGCGGCATCGCCGGCCTGATCGACCACGACAAGGGCGTCGGGGGCGGGGGCGGTGACGACATCGACATCAGCACCGTCACCTCCGCCGAGGCCGCCCGCGCGCTGCTGGCGCAGGAGCGGTTCGATTGCATGGTGCTCGACCTGACGATTCCCCAGCCCAGCGACTTCGAGCTGATCGACAGCCTGCGCACCCGCGACTCCACCGCCTGGATGCCGGTCGTTGCCTATGTCAGCGACGCCATCGCGCCGGAGGACGAGGCGCGGCTGCGCCGGCTGGCCGAGACGGTGGTGCTGCGCAGCGTCCATTCCGCGGACTCGCTGCTCGACGAGACGGCGCTGTTCCTGCACCGGGCGGTGGACCGGCTGCCCGACGACAAGCGCAACGCGCTCGACCAGATCCGCCAGCGCGACCCGGTGCTGGCGGGCCGCAAGGCGCTGATCGTGGACGACGATTTCCGCAACATCTTCTCGCTCGCCAGCGTCCTGGAGGCCCACGACATGACGGTGCTGCACGCCGAGAGCGGGCCGGAGGGGCTGGAGCTGCTGAAGGCGCACCCCGACCTCGACGTGGCTCTGGTCGACATCATGATGCCGCTGATGGACGGCTACCAGACCATCCGGGAAATCCGCGCGACCGCGTCCGGGCGCGGGCTGCCGGTGATCGCCGTCACCGCCAAGGCGATGAAGGGCGACCGCGAGAAGTGCATCGAGGCGGGGGCGACCGACTATCTCGCCAAGCCGGTGGACATCGATCACCTGCTGTCGCTGCTGCGGGTCTGGGCCGGACGTCGGCAGGACGACGACGCGGGGCACACCCATGCCGGACGGGAGTGAGGAGAAGCCCATGCCCCACCCCCACATGCCCGCCAGCTTCGCCGAAATCGAGGACGCCACACTGCCGCCGCC
This sequence comes from Azospirillum sp. UENF 312511, assembly GCF_058780635.1. NCBI lineage: Bacteria > Pseudomonadati > Pseudomonadota > Alphaproteobacteria > Rhodospirillales > Azospirillaceae > Azospirillum > Azospirillum sp. UENF 312511. The sequence goes on from NZ_JBSNCG010000005.1 coordinate 693,276, forward strand.
GGAGGTCCGCGTGCTCGTCGTCGACGACGATCCCCGGAACCTGCTGGCGATGCGGGAAACGCTGGCCGACCTCGACGCCACGGTGATCCTCGCCCGCTCCGGCGAGGAGGCGCTGAAGCGTATTCTCGACCAGGACTTCGCGGCGATCCTGATGGACGTCCATATGCCCGGCATGGACGGCTACGAGACGGCGGAGCTGATCCGCAACCGCCGCAAGTCGCGGCACATCCCCATCCTCTTCCTGACCGCCATCAACAAGGACGAGATGCACATCTTCCGCGGCTATTCCGCGGGGGCGGTCGATTACATGTTCAAGCCGGTGGACCCGGTCATCCTGCGCAGCAAGGTCACCGTCTTCGTCGAGCTGTACCGCAAGACCGAGGAGGTCAAGCGCCAAGCCGCCCTGCGCGAGCGGCTGATGGCCGAGAACTACCGCGTGCGCGCCGAGAAGCTGGAGGCCGAACAGGCGCTGCGCCGGTCGGAGGAGCGGCAGGCGATGATCGCCCGCTCCCTGCCGATCCTGCTCTACACCGCCGGGCCGGAGCGCGGCACGCCCTTCCGCTACGTCACCGAGAATGTCGAGGCGCTGTTCGGCTTCCCCGCCGAGCGCTTCCTGACGGACGGCGGTTTCTGGGAATCGCGCCTTCATCCGGACGACCGCGAGCGCGCCGCCGTCCAGTTCGACGCGATGCGGCAGGGCGGCGTGTCCACGGTGGAATACCGCTGGCGCGCCGCCGACGGGCAGTACCGCACGCTCCTGGAAAAGGCCATGCTGTTGCCGGGCGAGGGCGGCCGGCCGCCGGAACTCTGCGGCACGGTGCTGGACGTCACCGACACGCGGGAGCTTCAGCTCCAGCTCGCCCATGTCCAGAAGATGGAGACCATCGGCCAGTTGACCGGAGGCATCGCCCACGACTTCAACAACATGCTGACCGTGGTCATCGGCAGCCTGGAGCGGCTGGGCCGCATGGCCTTCGACGACCCCAAGGCGGCGCGTCGGGTGGAGATGGCCCTGCAGGCGTCGCTGCGCTGCTCCGACCTGACGCGGCGGCTGCTCGCCTTCGCACGGCGCCAGCAGCTCCATCCCGAGAGCGTGGACGTGGAGGCGCTGGTCCGCAACATGGGCGAGCTGATGGAGCGCACGCTGGGCTCGGCGATCACCGTCGAGATCGACAGCGCGCCGTCGCTCTGCCCGGCGCTGGTGGATCGCACCCAGGCGGAATCGGCCCTGCTGAACCTCGTCATCAACGCGCGCGACGCCATGCCGGCGGGCGGCACGCTGACCATCGCCACCGCGATGGTGGAGGCCGAGGAGGGGGACGCGGAACTGAGCCCCGGGCGCTATGTGCGGATGACCGTGAGCGACACCGGCTGCGGCATGCCGCCGGAGGTTCTGGCCCGCGCCTTCGAGCCCTTCTTCACCACCAAGGAGATCGGCAAGGGCACCGGTTTGGGGCTGAGCATGATCCACGGTTTCGTGAAGCAGTCGGGCGGGCTGATCCGGGTGGAGAGCGAGCCGGGGCGCGGCACCTCTTTCCACCTCCATCTGCCCTGCGCGCCCGCGGCCGTCCGTCAGGCGAAGGCGCCGGAGGACACCGAGGACAGCGGTCCGCTGCCCGGCCAGGGCGAGGTGATCCTGGTGGTGGACGACGACCGCGACGTGCGTCAGGTCGCCGTGCTGACCCTCCAGGATCTCGGCTACACCGTGGTCGAGGCGGAGAACGGGCCGGAGGCGTTGGCCGTTCTGGCCGGGGAGCCGCGGGTGGACCTGCTGTTCACCGACGTGGTGATGCCGGGCGGCATGAACGGGCTGGAACTGGCCCAGGAGGCGCAGCGCCGCCATCCCGCCTTGAAGGCGCTCTACGCCTCCGGCTACGCCCATGGTGTGGCCGGGGGCCTGAGCGGCGAGGGGCCGGGCGCGGAGTTCCTGATCAAGCCCTACCGCGACCGCGACCTCGCCCGCGCCGTCCGCAAGGCGTTGGGCGTCAGCGCGGCGGATGCCTTCCCGGAGTTGAAGAGCGCCTGACGATTGCCATTTCCGTCAAAGATCATTTCCGTCAAAGGCCGTCTCTGTTGAAGGCCATTGTCGCCCTTTTGCCTCAACCGTGAGCGGGGCCGTGGTGTTCAGATGACGGTCGCGTTGCAATAAAGGAGTAGCCGACGTGTCCGCTGTCCGCCTGTCCGGGATTCGCTTCGCCTCGGTCCTGTGCCTTGGCCTGTCCGTCGCCCTGCCCCTGACCTCCGTGCCCGCCACGGCGCAGGTGTTCACCCAGGGCGGTTACGGCGCGCCGACCCAGACCAATCCGCAAGGCGGCCCGCTGGGCAACGGCGGCAACAACACCACCTTCGGCATCGACAACGACCTGCTGGGCAAGCTGGGCGGGGCCGCCGTCGGGGCGCTCGCCGGGTCGCAGATCGGCAAGGGCAGCGGCAACCTGTTGGCCATCGGCGCCGGCGGTCTGCTCGGCTACTTCGCCGGCGGCTACCTGATGGAGCAGCTGAGCCCAGGCAGCCGCAACGCGGCGCAGAGCGCGGAGACCCGCGCGCTCGACGCGCCGGTCGGGCAGACCATCCGCTGGAACAGCCCGGACAGCACGAACACCAGCGGCACCATCACCCCGATCCGCGCCGGGCGCGATTCCGCCGGGCGGGAGTGCAAGGAGTTCCAGCACAAGGTGACCATCGACGGCCGCCAGGAGTCCGCCACCGGCACCGCCTGCCGCGGCGACGACGGCCAGTGGCGCCTAGCCGCCAACCCGTAACTCCGGTTACAAGCCGGCCTTCACGCCGACGGTGTGAACCAGCACCGTCATGGTGTCGGTCGGCACCTCCACCGTCACCGGGACGACGCGCCCGCTCTCCGGCGCGCGGGCGAACCACACGGTCGCCTTGCGCTCGACCCCTTCGGCGAAGAAGCGGTCCCGGTCGCGGTCGCCCTGGAAGCCGGCCACCGGGCGGACGGTGACCGCGCAGACCTCCGCCGTACCCGTGGCGATGCGGTAGCGCGACGACGGCAGGTCGCCCTTGCCCTGCGGCGTCATGATGATGTCGTAGCGGCGGCGCCCGTCATAGACGGGATAGCGTCCTCCGCAGCCGCCCGCCCGGCTGGCGGTCAGGATCACCGCCGCCCCGGCGCTCAACGGATCGATGCTGCCCCGGCGGCTGTCCGGCGGCACCCGCGCCGCCTTGTCGGGGCTGAGCGGCGGGTCGGCCGTCACGTCCACCCCGTCGGGGCCGAAGGACAGCGTCATGATGTCCTGTTTGCGGCGCAGCCGACGCTCGCCGCGGAAACGGTCCGGCTGGGCGGCGCCGGCCTCCAGCCGTCCCGCGGACTCGGCGTGGTAGCGGAAATTGGTGAAGAGGCCGAGCCAGGGCACCGCCTCCGCCTCCAAGGCCGCCCGGTAGCGGCTGGCGCCGCCCTCCGCCTCCTCGGTCAGCACGACGCTGCCGCGCGCCAGGGAGACGCCGCCGCCATAGGCGGCGAAGTCCAGCTCCAGCGTGGCGGCCCGGCCCGCCGCCGGCAGAAGAATCAGCAGCCCGGCGGCCAGGAGAATCCGCTTCACGGCGATCGCCTCACGTCGATGGTCCGCCCTCCGCGACGACCAGATCCTGGTACTCCGGGTGGCGCTGGATGTATTTGGCCACGAAGGGGCAGACCGGCACAACCTTCTGCCCGCTGGAGCGCGCATCCTCCAGCGCGCCGCGCGCCAGCGCGGAGCCGATGCCCTGCCCGGCCATGCTCTCCGGAACCTCCGTGTGGGTGAAGACGATGGCCCCGTCGCGCTTTTCGTACTCCACCACCGCGGTGGCGTCGCCCACGGACAGCTCGTACCGGTTCTTGGCCGCGTTGTTCTTCACGTCTCCGCTCATTCCCCACCCTTTCCCTTGTCGTCGAAACCGATCACCACCCCCTCGTCGGGCCGCAGGCGCAGGGCGCCGGACACCGGCTCCCCACCGCGGTCGAGATGGGTGGACAGCCGGATATGGGCAGCGTCCGGCATCGCGTCCACCGTCCGCTCCGCCGCCGACAGGTTCAGCAGGACGCGGAAGCGGCCGGTTCCGTGACGGCGCTCGTAGGACAGGACGTCGTTCTCCGCCGACACCGGCTCGTAGCGCCCGACCGACAAAGCCGGCTCCGCCCGCCGCAGGGCCAGCAGGGCGCGGTGGAGCGCCAGCATGGAGGACGGGTCGGCCGCCTGTGCCGCGACGTTCACCTGCTCGTGGTCGGGGCCGAGCGGCAGCCAGGGCTCGCCCGTCGTGAAGCCGCCTTGCGGACCGCCGTCCCAGGGGATCGGCGTGCGCACCGGATCGCGGCCCAGCCCCAGGCCGGGGATGTTCTTCTCCCACGGGTCCTGCACGCGGTCCGGCGGGATCGGCACGTCGGTCATCCCGATCTCGTCGCCCTGGTACAGCGTCGGCGTGCCGCGCAGGGTCAGCAGGAGCATGGCCGCCACCCGCGCCTGGCCCCGCCCCAGCCGGCTCGCCACGCGGGAGCGGTCGTGGTTGCCGAGCACCCAGTTCGGCCAGCCGCCGGGCGGCAGGGCGGCCTCGTAGGTCCGGATCAGCGCGGCCAGCGCCTTCGCCTCCCACGGGGTGGACAGCAGATGGAAGTTGAAGGGAAGCTGGAAGCCGGTCAGGTCGGCGCCGTAATAGGCCATGAGCTGGTCGATGGGCAGATAGGCCTCCCCGATCAGAAGCCGGTCGGGGTCGTAGCCGTCCGCCACGCGGCGCATCGCTGCGATGGCGTCATGAACCTCGGGCTGGTCGACTGTGTGCAGGCGGATCAGCCGGCGGACCGGCGACATGCCCTCCCGCCAGCCGGGGTTCGGCGGGTTGTCGCGGAACCGCGCGTCCTTGATCAGGTGGTGGATGGCATCCACCCGGAAGCCGTCCACCCCGCGGTCGAGCCAGACGCGCAACGCGTCGAGCATGGCCTCGCGCAGCGCCGGATTCCGCCAGTTGAGGTCCGGCTGCTCCTTCAGGTAGGCGTGGTAATAGTATTGGCCGGTCGCCGCGTGCCATTCCCAGGCGCCGCCGCCGAACTCCGACAGCCAGTTGTTGGGAGGGCCGCCATCCGGGGCCGGGTCGCGCCAGATGTACCAGTCCCGCTTGGGATCGCTGCGCGACGAACGGCTGGCCTGGAACCACGGGTGCCGGTCGGAGCTGTGGTTGGGTACGAAATCCAGGATCAGCTTCATGCCCCGGCGGTGCAGCTCCGCCAGCAGCCGGTCGAAATCCTCCATCGTCCCGAACAGCGGGTGGATGCCCGTGTAGTCCGACACGTCGTAGCCGAAATCAGCCATCGGCGACGGGTAAATCGGCGACACCCACAGCGCGTCCACCCCGAGCGCCTGGAGATGGTCGAGCCGGGCGAGTATCCCCGGCAGGTCCCCCACCCCGTCGCCGTTCGAATCCTGGAAGGAGCGCGGGTAGACCTGATAGATCACCCCGCTCTGCCACCACGCGAAGCCGTCCGCCATAAGCGCTTCCTCAGCCGATCAGCAACGACTCGGCGCCGTCGATCCAGACGGGCGTGCCGGTGATGTGCTTCGAGCGGTCCGACGCCAGGAACAGCGCCAGCTCCGCCACGTCGGCGCTGCTGCCCGGCTTGCCGCGGGTCAGCGGTATCTCGCCGTCGGGATATTCGGCGGCCTCCTCGGCCTCTGCGGTGTTGCGCGCCTGGGTGTTGTCCTGAATCTTGGTGTCGATCATCCCCGGACAGATGGCGTTGACGCGGATGCGGTGCTTGGCCAGCTCCAGCGCCAGCATCTGGACCATGGCGACCTGCGCCGCCTTGGTGCAGGAATAGGCGGTGGCCCCGGCGTTGCTGAACACCCGCGTGCCGTTGATCGAGGCGGTCACCAGCACCGACCCGCCGCCCGCCTTCTTCAGATACGGCACCGCGTGGTGCAGCGTCAGGTAGGTGCCGCGCAGGTTGATGTTGATGGTGCGGTCCCACTCCTCCGGAGTCAGCTCGTCGATCGGCGCCCAGACGCCGTTGATGCCGGCGTTGGCGAAGACGATGTCCAGCCGTCCATATTCCTGGACCAGCCGGTCCACCGCCCGCTTCACCGCCTCGCTGTCGGCGACGTCGGCGACGAGGGGGATGGCCTTGCCGCCCGCTGCGGTGATCTCCTCCGCCGTCTTGCGGATCTCGTCCTCGGTGCGGCTGAGCACGCCGACGCTCGCCCCGGCGCTGGCGAACAGGGTGGCGGACGCCTTGCCGATGCCCGACCCGGCCCCGGTGATGAGGGCGACTTTTCCGTTCAAATCCATGATGTAACCGGCTCCGCTGCTTGTGCTGGGACAGCAGAGCCAACCGATGGCGGCCGGGCCGGTTCCCGTCTTTCCGTGTCCTGTCTTTCTAGGCGCCCGCGGCGGGCGCGCGGCGGTTCACCAGCCAGATGCCGGCGCAGACCAGCAGCATCGCCGCGGCGAGGCTTACGCTGACCCGCTCGCCCAGCAGCAGGGCGCCGGACAGCACGCCGAACAGCGGCGTCAGGAAGGTGAAGGCCGACAGGCGGGCCGCCGGGTAGCGGGCCACCAGCCAGAACCAGGCGAGGTAGGAGGCGAAGGCAACCACCACGATCTGGAAGGCGAGGCAGGCCAGGGCCAGCGGGCCGGGCGCCGTCACCCCCGCCTCGCCCATGAGAAGCGAGGCCAGCGGCATCACCGCCCCGGAGACGGCGAGCTGGTAGAACAGCACCTTGGTCGAACTGGCGCGGACCAGCTTGCTGCCCTTGATGACCAGGGTGGTGGCCGCCCACAGCACCGCCGCCGCCAGCACCATCAGGTCGCCGATCATCTCGTGGTTCGTCGGCAGGCGCAGCCCGTCGGCGAAGGCGACGGCCACCCCGACGAAGGCGCAGACCAGCCCGGCCGCCTGGACGCCGCGCATCCGCTCCCCCGGCAGCAGCAGATGCGCGCCGACCGACACCAGGAAGGGGGCCGTGTAGAGGAACAGGATGCTGCGTGACACCGTGGTGTAGGACAGCCCGGCATAGACCAGCAGGAACTCCCCGGCGAACAGCAGCCCGGCCAACAGGCCCAGCCCCAGCGTGCCGTCCCGCTCGAACAGGCGCATGCCGCGCAGCGCCGCCCAGGCCCACAGCAGCGCCAGCGCGCCCAGCGAGCGCAACCCGCCCTGGAGCACCGGCGAGAATCCAGTCATGGCAACCTTGATGGCGACCTGCTGCAGGCCCCAGAGCAGGCAGAGCAGAACCAGCGTGGCGGAGGCGGCGCCGTCCAGCTCCGCGCGGCGTTCGGTCATGGCGATGGCGGTCATGATGATGGCTGCGGCGGCGCGGCGGTCCACCGCCATCCCCACCGCACGTCCTCCCGGTTTTTCTTCCTTCGACGTGCAGAATGGGACGGCGCCGGGAAGCCGGTCAACGAACGCCTGCGAAGGGCAGACCCGCGCGTGGGCTCGATGGCCCGGACGGACTTTTGTGCAATGCGGTATGCAGGCATGCCCATAATGCGCAGCTCACCGCCGCTCCGAGGTTCATATTGAACGGGCAATCGACGGCGCCGCCTTTGCGGCGCCCGCCCCTCCCACGGCAAATCAACACCCGAAAAGGAACGGACGTGATCCACAAGATCATGGACAAGATCGACCGCGTCATCGCCCAGAAACGCGAGAGCGGCGAGCTTGATGCTTGGCTTTCCAACGGCATGGCCCGCCGTTACTGCCAGGAACTGACGGCGTCACAGAGGCACTATTATCCTGCCCTGCTGCTCTATGTGGAACGGCACGCCGGGATTGGGTGAGGCGGTGTTCACTCCGCCGCTTTGACGACCGACCCCTCCAGCTCCGACCGGCGGGCGCGCAGGGTAGCAAGCTTCACTTCCAGCTTGTGGATTTTCTTGTCGAGCTTCTTCGCCCGCTTGCCGTCCCTCTTGGAGACGGTGCCGCCGCGCGCGGCGATGCGGGCGTTGATCGCCGCCTTCGTCTCGTCCGACAGGCGTTTCCAGTGCCTCACCTCAGCGCGGGTGCGGAAGCAGCCCATGCAGCGGTCCGCCGCATCGTAGCGGCAGAGCTTCGTGCAGGGATTGCGGGTGTCGTGCGTGCTCATAGCGCCATAGGATGGGTGCGGCAGGGCCGAAGGAAAAGCCCCGGCCGCCCCGTCCTGCGGACGATTCTCAAAAAAGCGGGTCTGCGATGATCAGGGCGTCACGCGCCCGGACAGGCAGGAGGCCCGCGCCCGCTCATCCACCGCCACCGCCGCGGCGCCGGCTCCCCCCTCCCCGCCATAGAGCGCGGCGGGAAGCGGCCGGCCGGTGGCCTCGCCCTCCTTGCGGTGCCAGGACAGGATGCAGGAGCACACCCGCACCGCCGCCTCGGTGGAGCTGGTGCTCTGCGCGGCGAAGGGGCTGGCCTCACAGGCCGCCAGGAACTCCCGGTTCGCGTCGGTCCGCCCACCGTCCGGCGGGTCGCCGCTGAAGACCAGCAGGGCCGCCAGCGACGCGAAGAAGAACACGAACAGCAGCGAACGCGGGTTGCGGAACACGGGCGGAACCCTTTCTTCAGGCCGAGCGGATCTGCCGCAGGAACGCACCGGCCTGCTCGCGCAGGGCCAGCGCCTGCCGGCCGAGATCGGCGGCGGCGGAGCGCACTTCCGACGCCATGGTGCCGGTCTCGTGCGCGGAGGCCGACACGTCGCGGACGCTGTGGGTCACCTCCGACGTGCGGTCGGCGGCGCGCTGGACGCTGCGGGCGATCTCACCGGTGGTGGCGTTCTGGCGGTCGGCGGACCCAGCGATGCGGCCGACCAGATCGTTCACCGCGACCACCGTGCGCCCGATGCCGCCGATGGCCGTCACCGCGCTGCCGGTCACCGCCTGGATCTCCGCGACCTGCTGGGCGATCTCGTCGGTCGCCCTGGCGGTCTGGTTGGCGAGCCCCTTCACCTCGTTGGCGACGACGGCAAAGCCCTTGCCGGCCTCGCCCGCCCGCGCCGCCTCGATGGTGGCGTTCAGCGCCAGCAGGTTGGTCTGCGCGGCGATGCTCTGGATCAGCGTCACCACCTCCCCGATCTTGCCGGCGGCGGCGGCAAGGCCCTCGACCGTGTGGTTGGTGCGCTCCACCTCCTCCACCGCTTTGCGGACCATGCGGGAGGACTCGTCGATCTGGCGGGACACCTCGACAATGGACGCCGTCAGCTCTTCGGTGGCGCCGGCCACGGTCCGCACGTCGTCGCTGGCCTCGCCCGCGGCGCCGCTGACCGCGACGGCCTGCCCGCTGCTGCTCTCGGCGATGCCATGCAGGCGCTGGGCGTTGGATTCGAGCTGGGCCGTGGTGGCGCTCAGCGTCTCGACGACGCTCAGCATCGTGCCTTCGAAGTTGCGGGCAACCGCCTCCAGCGCGTCGCGGCGGTCCCGCTCGGCGCGGGCGCGCTCCTCCGCCTGAGCGGCGTCGAGCCGGGCGACCCGCTGCGCGTTCTCCTTGAAGACGCTCAGCGCCCGGGCCATGCCGCCGATCTCGTCCTTGCGGCCCAGCGCCGGTATCTCGACCGACAGGTTCCCCGTCGCCAGCCGCTCCATGGCACCGCGCATGGCGGACAGAGGGCGGAAGATGCGCCGCGACAGCAGCAGGCTGCCGCCGGCCACCAGGAGCGTCACCACGGCGCCCAGCCCCCCGATCATCGTCTGGGTGTCGCGGATCGGGGCGAAGAACTCCGCCCTCGGCACGCCGACATAGAGCACGCCGACCACCTTGCCCGAGCGGTCCTTGATCGGGTCGTAGGCGGTGTAGAAGGGAACGCCCAGGATGTCGGCCTGCCCGCGGTACGGCTCGCCCCGGACCAGCACGGCGTCATAGACCGGCCCCTTGGCCAGCTTGGTGCCGACGGCGCGCCCGCCGTCCGGCTTCTGGACGTTGGTGGTCACCCGCGTGTCGCCCATGAACAGGGTGGCGGTGCCGCCGACCAGCGCCTTCACCCGGTCCACCGGCTCGAAGAAACCGTTCAGAGCCCGGTCGCCGGCGTACAGCGCGCCGTCGCGGACGCTGATGTCGCGCCCGTACTGGTTCAGCACGTCCCAGGCGACGCGCATGTTGGTTTCCTGCCGCTCGACCGCCATGCGCTCCGCATAGCGGCTCAGCAACGTCTCATTGACCGCAAAGGTGGCGCTCGTCAACACGACCAATCCACCGACACACAGCGACACCGTCTTGCCCGAAAGCGACAGCGAGCCGACCCCCGTCAGCAACCCCATGGCGAACCCCCGCGCCCAATGATGCCCAGTGAATCCGAGCGTTTCGTACCCCAACGAACCGCAGCGGCATAAAAGCGTCAGAGGCTCTTAACAAATCGTTCCGGGCCGCACCACGCCTTACCTACGGCGGGGCGCGGCGCATCCTTTTTAGAGCGATTCAAACATATATGAACAGCTGTTCATATAGATTGACACCCAGACTCTCCGGCGTTAGGGTCCGCCCCGTCATTGGGGAGTAGCCACCCTCCTGCGAGAGGGGCGTGCGCCAACAGACTCGGGACCATCCTGCCTCAGGCGGTCCCGTGGCGCACGCGGCAGCCGGACAAAGTCCGGCCGGTTCGGCAAGACCGATGGTGCGGACGCTCCCGAAGGCCAACCGGGGGTAGCCGTGCTGTCGTGTCCGTTTGGCCGGAGTTCGTTGCCATGCTCGGTGTGACCTCCCTCGTCCTCGCCGTCAGCCTTTCCATGGACAGCTTCGCCGCGGCGCTGGGCCGTGGCGCCGTTCAGAAGCGTCCCGGCCTGTCCGAGGCGTTGCGGGTCGGTTTCGCCTTTGGCCTCTGCCAGCTCTCGATGGCCTCCATCGGCTGGGCGGTGGGTTCGGCCTTCGCCGGCTTCGTCCAGGCGATCGACCATTGGATCGCCTTCGGCCTGCTGCTGCTGATCGGCGGATCGATGATCCGCAACGCGCTCGCCGGGGAAGGGGACGACGAGGCCGCCGCCGCCCGCTCGGGCTGGCTGGCCCTGCTGACCGTGGCGGTGGCGACCAGCATCGATGCCAGCGCGGTGGGGGTGGGCCTCGCCATGGCGGACGTCAACATCGCGGTGACCGCCAGCCTGATCGGCGTCGTCACCTTCCTGATGGGCTTCGGCGGCGTCCTGCTGGGCCGGGCCGCCGGCCCGCTGCTGGGGCGCCGGGCGGAGCTGATCGGCGGCCTCGGCCTGCTCGCCATCGGCACCAAGATCCTGGTCGAGCACACCCTTCTGTAACGCCCAACCGCCAACGGTCGCCCTCCTCAGGCGGCGACCGCGTGGATGGTGTGGCCGGCGGCGACGGCGGCCACCGTCTGGGCGAGCAGGCCCGGACGCTCCTGAACCCGGTCGCAGACCGCGCTGAAGTCGATGGACAGCGTCCGCTCTCCACGGTCGCTCAATGCGCCGCAACGGCGCCCGGCGTGCTCCAGGGTCGCCACGGCGGCCCGGATGACCCCGGCCCCGATCTTCAACCGGCTGGCCCGCGCGGCCTCGGCGATGCGCGGCTCGTTCTGAGCCAGCCAGTGGGACAGCCCCTGCGCGGCCAGCGCGAACTCCCGCTCCAGCGCCGCCGGGTCGCACAGCACGGCACCGTTGGGCAGATGCAGCCGGCCGTTGGCCGATGGGAGCGACAGCGCCGCCGCGATGATCGCGGAGGCCAGTTCCTGCCCGGAGAAGGGCGTCGTCACACAATCACTCATCATACAAGCGTTCATCGTTTCGCTCTCCAGCAGGACCAGACGCCGGGTCAGGACACGGACAATGTCAGGGCACGGACAATTGCGCGCGGGCCATGCCGCCGTGCAGCGTGTCGAAGCAGACCACGCACTCCGGCGAGTCGGCGATGTAGGCCAGAACATCCGCATAGGGGCCGTCGATGTGGATGAGTTCCGCCCCGCGATCCTCCGCCGCGCCGCGGCTGTGGGTGATCGTCAGCATGTCCATGCGCGGGCCGCGCCCGCCGGTGGTCGCCGCCAGCACCGTCGCCCGCTGCCGATGATCGGAATTGCGGTGATCGGGGCGCAGGGCGACCACGACGCCGGCGGGGGCGGCATCCTCGACACCGCGGACGGCGTTCGGGCGGCTTCCGGGACGGACGGCGGAAAGGGTCTTGACCATGGCTCACCTCAAGGGCTCGGGCTGGCGATACGGACGGACTGGCTTGGCAGAAGGGGCGGACAATCGCCCCGCCTCACTGTTGGTATACCGTATCCCAGAACAATCTTAGCTTCAAGGGCGATTTTGCGAAATTTTCATCCCGCTCCGCAGCAAGACATCCTTTGACCCCAGAGTCCGGGCGGCTTTTCCGCAGGGAGGAAAAGCGGAGGCTCCGCGCTGGACAGGCGGGCGCGGGCGTGTTCAGAGGATAGGGTCGGTCACTGTCACGGGAATCGGTCCATGGACCCGGTCGCCACTTCCGTCATCCTCGTCCACGGCGCCTTCGCGGACGGCTCCGCCTGGAGCCGCGTGATCCCCCTGCTCCAGGCCCAGGGGCTGGAGGCGATCGCCGTGCAGAATCCGCTGACCTCGCTGGACGAGGACGTCGCCCATGTCCAGCGCGCCATCGACCGTGCCAAGGGACCGGTGGTGCTGGTCGGCCATTCCTGGGGTGGGGCGGTGATCACCCAGATCGGGAATCAGGACAAGGTGAAGGCGCTGGTCTATGTGGCGGCTTTCGCGCCGGGGATCGGGCAGTCGCCGAACGACACGCTGAAGCCCTTCCCGCCCTCGCCCGGACTGTCCAGCGTGTCGATGGACCGTGCGGGCTATCTGCATCTGTCGGCGGAGAGCTTGGCGGCAAACTTCGCGCAGGATGTGCCGGCGGCGGAGGCAGCGCTGCTGGCCGCGACGCAGGGGCCGGTCCATGCCGGCTGTTTCCGCACGCGGGTGACCGCCGCGGCGTGGGAGCACAAGCCGTCCTGGTACATCGTCGCCAGCGAGGACCGGATGCTTCCCCCAGCCTTCCTGCGGGCGACCGCCGAGCGCATCGGCGCGCGGACGGTGGAGATCGGGGCCAGCCACATCCCGCACGCCTCCCAGCCCGACGCGGTGGCGGCGGTGATCATCGAGGCGGCGGGCGCCCGCTGACGGGCACCCGACCGCTCCCGGTCACAGTTTCAGGGTCACGGTTTCACGGCATCATCCGGCGGCGCAGCAGGAGGCGGGCTCCGGATCGGACTCGTCGTCGTTTGCGGCGACGCAGCCGTGGGCCGTGTCCAGCAGGCGGTGGAGATAGTCGTTCCACAGCGACCCGCAGGCCGGCGCCGGCGGCGGAACGAACGGTGTCGGCGACAGGTCCAGCGGAGACGGCTCCGCGTGCCGGTCGAAGGTCATGGGCGTCTCCTCCAAATGCCACCCGCCGACCGGCGGGCGTTGGCGCTTGCTGCGCTCTGATGCGCGCCACGATAGCGGAAGTCAGTGTTCTGCACAGCCTGTTCGAAAGCCACCCCACCTCTGGCATAGAGGCCGTCATAGAAGAGGGATCGGCTGGTCAGGCCCATCATTGGCACCGATAGCTGTGCCGTGACGCCAATCCCTTTCGTCTGTTGATGAGGCGCGAAGCTGCATCGACACGGACACCGATAAGGAGAGAGGCGCGTCATGGCGAATCTTCAGAACATCCTCGGCACCCTTCTGGCGACCGGTATGGGAGGGCACAGCCGCAGGAGCCCGCAGGATCTGGGAGCGATCCTGAACCGGTCAGGGATGGGCGCCGGGCCGGCGATGCACGCCCGCAGCGGCATGGGCGTCGGCCCCATGGCCGGGCTGGGCGCGCTGGCCTATCTCGCCTACCGCGCCTATCAGGAACGGCAGCAAAATATGCCTCCGTCGGGGCCGTCCTCCGGACAGCCCTCCTCCGGACAGGCGCCGGCCCGCTCCGGGCAGCCGGGGACCAGTCCGTGGGGGGCGCCGTCGTCCGGTTCGGGCAGCACGCCGGGGGGCATCCTGGGCGGCATCCTCGGCGGGGCCAGTGCTTCCGGCGGCGGATCGCTGGGCGAACGGCTGTCCCAGGTCTTCCAGCAGCGCACCGCTCCCCCGCCCGACGCCGCCCCGTCGGGAGCCGATGAGGGCGCCTTTCCCGAACTCGCCATGGAGGACCAGCACGCCCTGCTGCTGATCCGCGCCATGATCGCCGCCGCCAACGCCGACGGCGAGATTTCCCCGGCCGAGCGCCAGCGCGTCATGTCCGCCCTGGACGAGGCCGGCGGCGGGCCGGAGGAACGGCGGATCGTGGAGCAGGAACTGTCCCAGCCGCAGTCGCTCGACTCGCTGGTCCGCTCCGTCACCGATCCGGACATGGCGGAGCAGGTCTATCTGGCCTCGCTGATGGCGGTGGACCGCGAGCATGAGGCGGAACGCGCCTATCTCACCTACCTCGCCACCCGCCTGAAGATCGCCCCGCAACGCGCCGAACAGCTCAACCAGGCGGCGTGACCGCTCCAACCGCAAAGCCCCCTTCCGCCGCCTTGCGGGAGGGGGCTTTCCATTGACCGCAGCCTATTGACCGCACTCTCTTGACCCCACGGCCACAATCGGCGCAGGGTCTTGTCCCTATCTCCGCCACCGGGACCAACACCATGCTGCTGGATGACTCCGTCGACCGTGTGCTCCGCGATCTTGAGAGCTATGGGCGCGACAACGACGCGCGCGAGGGCGACCGCGCCCGCAAGATGCTGAATCTGGAGCGTGAGACGGCGGAACTTCTGCACATCCTGGTGCGCAGCGGGCGGCGCCGCCGGGTGCTGGAGATCGGCACATCCAACGGCGTCAGCACCCTGTGGCTCGCCGCGGCGTTGCAGGCCGTCGGCGCCACGGACCCACTGACCAGCATCGAGCGCGATCCGGGCAAGAGCGCGCAGGCCGCCACCAACCTGGAGCGCGCCGGGCTGGCCAGCCGCGTCAACCTGCTGGTCGGCGACGCGACGGAGACGGTGGCGGGGCTGGACGGCCCCTTCGACTGCGTGTTCTTCGACGCCGACCGCTGGAGCGCCCCGGAGCAGCTTCGCCTGCTGCTGCCGAAGCTGGAGCCGGATTGCCTGCTGCTGGCCGACAACGCCCTGTCGCACCCGCAGGAGATCGCCGGCTACATCGCGGCGGTGGACGCCCTGCCCGGCTTCGGCTCCACCATCTTCCCGGTGGGCAAGGGGCTGCACGTCGCCTGCCGCCCCTGACCTCACCACACGTCAGGCCGTTTCGCTCGCCAGCATTTCCGCGGCCAGCCGGCTGACGGCGGGGTAGTCGGTCTTGCCGGTGCCGAGCAGGGGGATCGTCTCCACCCGCAGCACGTCGCGGGGAATGGCGATCTCCGGCGCGCCCTTGGCCTTGGCCGCCGCCGCCAGGGCGTCGCGGGTCGGACCGGTGCCGGCGGTGACCAGCACGATCCGCTCGCCGCGCCGGGCGTCCGGCAGGGCAACCGCGGCATGGGTGGCGTCCGGCGCGGCCTGGAGCGCCAGTTCCTCGACCAGCCCCAGCGGGACCATCTCGCCGGCCACCTTGGCGAAGCGCTTGACGCGCCCGACGATGCGGATGAAGCCGTCGGCGTCGATGTCCACGATGTCGCCGGTGTCGTGCCAGCCGTCCTCCGGCGGTTCCACCACGCCGGGGTTGTCGGCGCGCATGTAGCCCTTCATCACGTTCGGCCCGCGCACCCGCAGCCGCCCACCGACCGGCACGCCGGGGACCGGCAGCAGCTCCGTCTCGATGCCGGGCAGGGCCTGCCCGACCGTGCCGGGGCGGAAGCGCGCCGGCGTGTTGACCGCGATCACCGGGGAGGTCTCGGTGGTGCCGTAGCCCTCCAGCAGATGCACGCGCAGCCGTTCCGTGTAGGTGCGGCGCGTCTCCTCCTGCAACCGCTCGGCCCCGGCGAAGACCAGCCGCAGCGAGCGGAAGTCGTAGGGGTCCGCCGCCCGCGCCCAGGCGTTCAGGAAGAAGTCCGTGCCGAACAGCACCGTGGCGTTGGTCTGGTAGACCAGTTCCGGGATCAGCCGGACATGGCGCGGGTTGGGGTAGAGCACCGTCTTCACCCCGTTCAGGATCGGCAGCAGCATCCCGCCGAGCAGCCCGAAGGAGTGGAAGACCGGCAGGCAGTTGAACACCACGTCCTGCCGCGTGAAGTCGACGACGGAGGCCACCTGCGCCATGTTGGCGAGCAGATTGTCGTGGGTCAGCGCCACGCCCTTGGGCGGCCCCTCCGACCCCGAGGTGAAGAGGATCGCCGCCACGTCGTCCGGCTCCCCTTGCTCCGGCAGGAAGCGTTCCGGCGCCACCGACGCGGCCAGCGCCCGCAGCTTGTCGCCGATGCCCAGCCCGCGCTTCACGTCCTCCAGATAGACGATGCTGTGCTCGGCGGCGAGCGCCTCGACCAGCGGGCCGAGCCGTCCCATCTCCACGAAGCGGGCCGACGTGACGATGCGGCGCAGCCCGGCGGCGCGGCAGGCGGCCTTGATGGCCTCCGCCCCGGCGGTGAAGTTCAGCATCGCCGCCGGCCGCCCATAGGCCGCCAACCCGAAGAACACCGCCGCGGTCGGCGAGGCGGTCGGCAGCAGCACGCCCACCGCCTCGCCCGGCTCCGTGCCGCGGGCCAGGATGCGGCCAAGCACCAGGGAACGCGCGGTCAGGGCGCGGTAGGACAGGGTCGTGAAGTCGCCGTCCTGCACCGCCGCCTTGCCCCAGCCGGTCTTCCGTCCGGCCTCCAGCAGGGCGAGCGCCAGCGTGTCGGGCCGCTGCCCGGCGGCGAAGACGGTTTCCGTCATGACGCGCGACAGCCAGGACTTCAGCGCTGCCCGCCGCTTCTTGCCGGCCAGACCCGTCACGTCCGGGGTGGCGACCGGCGGCATGACCGTGATGGTGATCCGCGGGAACAGGCCCAGCCGCAGCCGCCCGTGCATCCGCGACAGGATCGAGCGCTGCGCCCCCTCGATGCAGACCGGAACGATGGGGCAGCCCGCCTTGTCGGCCAGCATGCCGGGACCGCCGTTGATCTTCATCAGCGAGCCGGTGACGGTGATCCGCCCCTCCGGGAAGATGCAGATCTTGTGGCCCTCGGCCAGGCTGCGGGCGAGCAGGCGCGTGCCCATGGGCTTGGTCGGGTCGATGGTCACATGGTCGGCCAGCGCCAGGAAGGGCTTGGCCCAGGCCTGCTGCGCGATGAAGCTGTCCACGGCGAAGCGCATCCCCGGCAGGAAGGCGGCGAGCAGCGCGCCGTCGAGGAAGGACTGGTGGTTCGGCGTGACGACGGCCGCACCCTCCAACCGCTCCAGATGCTCGGCGCCGCGCAGCTCGACCCGGAAGGCCAGCCGGAAAAAGGCGCGGGCCAGCGCCCGCCCCAGTCCCACCGCGTCGATGGCGAGCGCCAGGACGACGGCGGCCAGCATGCTCGCCCCGCCCCAGGCGGCGACGGTCAGCGGTGTCACGCCCAGCGCCAGCATGGCCGCCGCGATGCCCGAGCCGACCACCATGAACAGCGCGTTGACCACGTTGGCCGCCGCGATCACCCGGGCGCGGGCCGAGGCCGCCGCGCGGTGCTGGATCAGCGCGTAGAGCGGCACGGCGAAGGCGCCGCCCGCTGCGGCGATCAGGAACAGGTCGGCCAGCAGCGGCATCGCCCAGGGCTGGGCCAGCAGGGCCAGCGCCGACAGCGGCTCCGCCGACGGCGCATCGGGCGTCAGGAAGGGCAGCGCCGCACCGGCCACGGCCGCGACGAGGCCCGCCAGGGCAGCGCGGCGCGCGTCGGCGCGCGAGGGCACCCGGTGCCCCAGCCCGGCGTAGACGGAACCGACCGCCACGCCCACGGCGAAGACCGCCAGAAGCAGGGTCGCCCCCTCGCTGTCGGTGCCCAGCGTCTCCCGCGCGATGGCCGGGAACTGCGCCATGACGACCGCGCCGACGCCCCAGAAGACGGAGATGCCGTAGATCGCCAGCATCGACACGCGGTCCTGCGCGGTGGCGCGCAGAACGCGCAGGGTGACCGACACCGGGTTCAGCCCGACGCGCACCGTCCGGTCGGCGTTGCCCGCCCGCGGGATCAGCAGCGACGCCGCCAGCCCGCCCAGCGCCGTCGCCCCGAGCAGCCCCGGAAGCGCCAGCGGGTGGGCCAGGGCGAGCGAGCCGCCGGCGATGGTGCCGAGCAGGATCGCCACGAAAGTGCCCGCCTCCACCAGCCCGTTGCCGGCGGTCAGTTCCTCCGGTTTCAGCAGGTCGGGGAGCAGGCCGTACTTGACCGGTCCGAAGACGGTGGAATGGGCGCCCATGCCGACCAGCGCGACGATCAGCACGCCGAGGTCGGCGCGCATGATGCCCCAGGCGGCGATCGCCATCAGGCCGATCTCCGCCACCTTCACGGCGCGGGCGATCAGCGTGCGGTCGAAGCGGTCGGCCAGCTGGCCGGCGGTCGCCGAGAACAGCAGGAAGGGCACAGTGAAGGCTGCCGCGGCGAGCGTCGAGATCAGCGCGCCGTCACCCGCCGTCCCCGCCATGCCATAGACCGCCAGCACCGCGATGGCGCCGCGCAGCACATTGTCGCCGAAGGCGCCGAGGAACTGCGTCACGAACAGCGGCAGGAAGCGCCGCGTGGCGAGAAGGCCGAGTTCGCCCATGGCTCAGGTTTCCTTTCCGGTGGACAGGCCGCGCAGCAGCGCGTCGGCGACCGTGTCGGCCAGCGTGCCGAGCGGGGCCGTCTGCCGTCCGTAAACGTGCGACTGGATGTTGAGGACGATGGCGCCGATCACGGTGTGGGCCAGCGCCTCGCGGTCGGCGTCGACGATGCTCCCCTCCGCGATGCCGTCGCCGACGATGGCGCAGACCGCGTCCACCGGCGTCTCCAAACCGTCATTCATCAGGGCGGGCACCAGCGGCAGCGCGTCGTGCTGCGACAGCAGGAGGAAGCGCGCGCGGTCCGGCGCCGCCTCGACCAGACCGAAGGCCCAGGCGACGACGCGGCGCAGCCGCTGCGGCGCCGGACCGCTTCCCGCCGCCGCGCGCAGGTCATGCGACAGGGCGGTGTATTCGGCTGCGAACAGGGCGGCGGCAAGCTCCTCCTTGCTCGCCCAATGGCGGTACAGCGCCCCCTCCGACACCCCGGCGGCGCGGGCGATGTCCTTGATGGTGGTGGCCTTCACCCCCTTCTGGGCGAACAGCGCGATGGCGGCGTCCCGGACCTTGTTGCGTGCGTCGCTGCGGGCATCTTTGGACATGGCGCTTCCGTTCGTGGCGTTCGTTATGAGTGAACGTTCACTCACATCCTGCACGGAACAGGTCCGCGCTGCAAGGGTGATGTGACGGCACCGCATCGTCGTGCGCTTTGCACGACGGGTGCTTTTTTGGGCAAGATCATTCGCACACACTCATGAAACACAGGGAACCAGGGACATGGTGAGGACGATCGACGGGACGGAGGCGCTGACGGCCGACATGACCGCGTGGCGGCGCGACCTGCACGCCCACCCGGAAACGGCCTTCGAGGAGGAGCGGACCAGCGATTTCGTGGCGGAGAAGCTGGCCTCCTTCGGGCTGGAGGTTCACCGCGGCCTCGCCAAGACCGGCGTGGTCGGCCTGCTGCGCAACGGCGAGGGGCCGGCGGTCGCCTTCCGCGCCGACATGGACGCCCTGCACATCCACGAGCAGACCAACCTGCCCCACGCCTCGCGCAATCCCGGGCGCATGCACGCCTGCGGGCATGACGGGCACACGGCGATGCTGCTGGGCGCGGCGCGCCACCTGTCGGCGCATCCGAACTTCCAGGGCACCATCGCCTTCGTCTTCCAGCCTGCGGAGGAGAACGAGGGCGGCGGGCGCGTGATGGTCGAGGACGGGCTGTTCGAGAAATTCCCCGTCGAACAGGTCTACGGCATGCACAACTGGCCGGGGTTGGAGGTCGGCAAGATCGCGTTGCGCCCCGGCCCGATCATGGCCGCCTACGACATCTTCGAGCTGACCCTGACCGGCAAGGGCACCCACGCCGCCATGCCCCATCTGGGCACCGACACGATCCTGGCCGGGACGCAGATCGTCAACGCCTGGCAGACCATCGCCAGCCGCAGCGTGCATCCGGTCGATTCCGCCGTGGTCAGCGTCACGCAGTTCCACGCGGGCGATACGTGGAATGTCCTTCCGGCCACCGCCGTCCTGCGTGGAACCACCCGCACCTTCCGCAAGGAGGTGCAGGACATGGTCGAGCGGCGCATGGGCGAGCTGGCCAAGGCCATCGCCAGCGGCTTCGGGGTCGAGGCGGAGATGCGCTACGAGCGCCGCTACCCCTCCACGGTGAACGAGGCCGGGGCGACCGAGCTGGCCCGCCGGGCCGCCGCCGGAGTCGTCGGCGAATCGGGGCTGGACCTGGACCCGATGCCCAGCATGGGGGCTGAGGACTTCGCCTTCATGCTGCAGCAGCGGCCGGGCTGCTACGTCTGGGTCGGCGCCGGGCCGTCGGACGGCGGGCGGAACCTGCACAGCCCGCATTATGACTTCAACGACGCGGTTCTGCCCATCGGCCTCAGCTATTGGGTGCGGCTGGCCGAAACGGTTCTGCCACAGGCGGCGTGATGGTCATTGCACCCGCTATCCCCTCTCCCGCCCCGGGAGAGGGAGGGGCCCGCCGCAGCGCGGCGGGAGGGTGAGGGTGCCAGCAAGACTCAGCGCCCTGATACTCGCGTGACCCTCACCCGCCCGCTACGCGGGCACCCTCTCCCGGGGCGGGAGAGGGATTACAGGCCACCGCCATCATTCCGGCAGCCTTGTACAAACCATTCCTATCTCCCTATGGTTTGTGTATGAAACAGGAAAATTACCGCGCCCCGTCCATGGTAATTGCCCGAGTATGCAATTTGTCCCATGATCGGGCCGATTTCACCCGACAGACGTGGGACAAGGCACGGTGAAGGCGATAGAGAACAAGACCGGTGTTCCTGGAACCGGCGGCATCTGGCAGCGGCCCGACTCCCTGTGGGAAGCCACGGCTCCGCCGCCGCCCGCCCTTCCGGTGCTTGAACACGCGGTGGCGGCCGACCTGCTGGTGATCGGCGGCGGCTTCACCGGCCTGTCGGCGGCCCTGCACGCCGCCGAATCGGGCAAGCGCGCCATCGTTTTGGAGGCGTCGGAGATCGGGCGCGGCGCGTCCGGGCGCAACAACGGGCAGGTCATCCCGACCCTGACCCGCCCCGACCCCGAGGACCTCGTCGCCAAATTCGGGCCGGAACGGGGCGAGCGCTTCGTCGCGCTGATCCGCGACAGCGCCGAGACCCTGTTCGCCCTGATTCGC
Organism: Azospirillum sp. UENF 312511; assembly: GCF_058780635.1. Lineage (NCBI taxonomy): Bacteria > Pseudomonadati > Pseudomonadota > Alphaproteobacteria > Rhodospirillales > Azospirillaceae > Azospirillum > Azospirillum sp. UENF 312511. Next base: position 714,496 of record NZ_JBSNCG010000005.1, read on the forward strand.
CGTCTGGGCATCGACTGCGCGGCCGAGCAGACCGGCTGGGTGCAGCCCGTCCATTCGCCGGGCCGCATCGCCATCGCCGAACGGCGGGCGAAGCAGTGGGGCAGTCGCGGCGCTCCGGTGGAGCTTCTCGACCGCGCCGGCATTTCGGCCCTGCTGGGCACCGACGTCTATTACGGCGGCTGGATGAACCGCAGCGGCGGCCACATCAACCCGCTGGCCCTGGCCCGCGGGCTGGCCGGCAAGGCGGTGGAGGCCGGCGCGTCGGTCTTCATCAACTCTCCGGTCCTTTCGGTGGAGCGGCGCGGCGACCGCTGGGTCGCCCGGACGCCGGCCGGCACGGTGACCGCCCATGCCCTGGTGCTGGGCACCAACGGCTACACTGCCGCCGTCTTCCCGGAGATCCGCACGGAGGTCGTGCCGGTCCTGTCCTGGCAGATGGCCACCCAGCCGCTGGACGAGGCGCAGCGGCGCAGCATCCTGCCCGGCCGTCAGGCCATGTCGGACACCCACGGCGACCTGCGCTTCATGCGCTACACCGCCGACCACCGGCTGGTCAGCGGCGGCGCGCTGCTGGTCCCCGTCGACGGGGCCGACCGGCTGCGCCGCATCGTCGGGCTCCGGCTGGCCTCCATGTTCCCCACCCTGCGCGGCCTGCGCTTCGACCATGTGTGGAACGGGCGGATCGCCATGACCACCGACTACACCCCGCGGGTCCATCAGCTCGGCCCCAACGCCTTCACCTGGGCGGGCTGCAACGGGCGCGGCGTCGCCCTGTCCGTCTCGCTGGGGCGGGAGCTGGCCTACGCCGCGCTGGGCCGCGATCCGGCGGAGCTGGCGCTGCCGCTGACCGAGCCGCGCCCCCTGCCCTTCAACGACCTGCTGCAACGCATCGGGCCGTTCAAACTCCTGCAATACCGCTGGAACGACATCCGGGAAATCTGACGATGACTAAAGACACCAAGCCGCCGGCCTTTGCACCCGCCGCTGGCGCCGCCCCGGACCACGCCACGCAGCTGCGCAACGCCTACGCCATGCGGGCCGCGTCCTACGCCCACATGTTCGACGTGCTGCGCGAGCGCTACGGCACCGAGACGGCGCTGGACATCGGGCGCGAGGCGACCCGCCGCCTGGGCGAGGCGATGGGTGTGAAGTACGCGGCGCACGGCCCCGACGACCTCGCCGGCCTGTGCCACGCCTTCCTCGACGGCATCCCGAACCGCGATTCCATGTTCGCGCCGGAGATCAAGCGCTGCGACGGCGACGCGCTGGAAATCCATTTCCACCGCTGTCCCCTGAAGGAGGCGTGGCAGGCCCAGGGCAAGTCCGACGAGGATCTGGAACTGCTCTGCAACATGGCCGGCGCCATCGACGGCGGCCTGTTCGAGGCGGCCGGCTTCGTCTTCCGCGGCGAGACCTGGAAGCCCGGCGACGAAGGCTGTTGCCGCCTGAAGGTCCTGCCCGGCCCGAAGGCCGCCTGATCCGCCGAATAAGCCTCCCAATCGTACGACGCTGCCCAACACCGGCCTCGAAGCCGGCCTTCACAAGAAAGGTTCACACGCGATGACCGCCCTGAAGACCGCCTCCCTCGCCGCCCTCATGACAGCCGCGCTGGCTGGCACCGCCTTGGCCGCCGACACCGTGAAGATCGGCTACCAGCTGCCGCTGACCGGCGAGACCGCCCAGTACGGCCAGGACTTCCGCAAGGCCGCCGAGATCGCGCTGACCGAGTTCAACGCGTCCGGCAAGCCCTTCAAGGCGGAGATCGTCTTCGAGGACAGCCGCTCCGACGCCAAGGAGGGCACCAACATCGCCCGCAAGTTCGTGGACGACAAGGCGATCGTCGGCGTGCTGGGCGACTTCACCTCGGGCGTGTCGATGGCCTCGGCGCAGGTCTACAAGGACGCCGGGATGCCGCAGCTCTCGCAGACGGCCTCGCATCCCGACTACACGAAGATCTCCAAGTACCAGTTCCGCAACATCGCCACCCAGGCGCAGGAAGGCCCCTACAACGCCAAGTGGATGCTGTCCAAGGGCTACAAGAACATCGCCGTCATCGCCGAGCAGACCGACTGGGGCCAGTCCGTCGTCTCCGGCTTCACCGACGGCGTGAAGGCCAACGGCGGCACGGTGGTCTTCTCCGAGTTCTTCAACCGCGGCCTGAAGGACTACCGTTCGCTGATCAGCAAGCTGGAGCGCGCGAAGCCGGACGCCATCTACACCGGCTTCTTCTACGAGGACGGCGCGCAGTTCCTGCGTCAGGTGCAGCAGCTCGGCATCAAGACGCCGGTCTATTCGACCTCGGCCGCCTACAGCCCGAAGCTGATCGAGCTGGCCGGCGAAGCCGCGGAGGGCGTGCACCTGACCTCCAACTTCCTGCCGACCGACCCGGCCCCGCACATCCAGCATTTCGTGACGGAGTGGAAGGCCGCCTCCAACGGCGCGGTTCCGGGCCAGTTCCCGGCGCAGGCCTATGACGCCGTGCGCATCATGCTGGCCGCGGTCGAGAAGGCCTACCCAAACCCGACCCGCGAGAAGGTGCGCGACGCCCTGGCCGAAACCAAGGACTTCCCCGGCGTGACCGGCAAGACCAGCTTCAGCGCCGACCGCGAGGCCGAGAAGGAGCTGGTGAAGGTCGAGGTCAAGGGCGGCGCCTTCGTGCCGGTCGCCGACTGACCGGCGCGCCCCCTTCCGACCCGATAGCCTAACGATCTCCAGCGAACGGTCCGCATGATCGACCCATACTACCTCCAGCAGCTCGCGATCGGGCTGTCGCTGGGGATGACCTACGCGCTGATGGCGATCGGCTTCACGCTGATCTTCGGCGTGCTGAACGTCGTCAACTTCGCCCATGGCGAGGTCTACACGCTGGGCGCCTTCGCCGGGCTGGTGCTGATTTCCGCGACGGCCCCGCCGATCTTCGCGGTGATCTTCATCGCCCTGGCGATCGGCGCCATGGCCGGATTCTCGCTGGAGCGGATCGCCTTCAAACCCTTCCGCCGCTTCACCGACGAGGCGTCGCTGAAGTCGCGGGCGATGCGCGAATCCACCCTGCTCTCCTCGCTCGCCGTGTCCATCGTGGTGCGCGAGGCGCTGGAGATCGTGTTCGGGTCGCAGATGCGCTCCGTCCCGTTCGAGTATCTCATCAACACGCCGGTGCGCATCGGGCCAGTGATCCTGGTGACCGGCGACTTCATCATCTTCGGCGTGGCCGCGGCGATGCTAATCGGTCTCCAGTATCTGCTGACCCGCACCCGCATCGGCCTGTCGATCCGGGCGGTGTCGAACAACCCGCTGGGCGCCAAGTATGTCGGCATCGACACCGACCGCACCATCATCATGACCTTCGTCGTCGGCTCGATGATGGGGGCGGCGGCCGGCATCCTGACGGGGCTCTATTACGGGGCGATCTTCCCCGCGATGGGCTTCGTGCCCGGCATCAAGGCCTTCGTCGCCATGGTAATGGGCGGCCTGTCCTCGATCCCCGGTGCGGTGATCTGCGCCCTGATCCTGGGCATCTCGGAGAGCATGGCGACGACCTTCGTGTCGTCGGGCTGGTCGGACATGGTGGCCTACGGCTTCCTGATCCTGACCCTGATCTTCTTCCCCAACGGACTGTTTGGAGCGCGCCGTGAACGTGTCTGACCTGTCAGCGCCGCGGCGCGGGCAAGGCGCTCTGATTCCGCTCCTGCTCGCCCTGCTGGTCTTTGTCGGGCTGCCGGCCGTGCTGGCCGGCTTCGACCGCGGCTATTTCTACCAGATCGCCAATCTGGCGCTGATCTTCATCCTGCTGTCCGCCTCCATGCATCTGGTCACCGGGGTGGCCGGGCTGCTTCATCTCGGGCACGCGGCCTTCTACGGGGTGGGGGCCTACACCGCCGCCCTGCTCTCGACTAAGTTCGGGCTGGGCTTCACGGTGACGCTGCCGCTGTCTGGTCTGGTGGCGGCGCTGATCGCCTTCCTGGTGGCGCTGCCGACCATGCGGCTGGTCAGCATCTATTTCGCCGTGGCGACGCTGGCCATCGGGCAGATGCTCTATCTGGTCATGCTGAACTGGGTGGAGTTCACCAAGGGCCCCAACGGCATCATCGTCACCAAGGGGCTGGAGCTGTTCGGCTTCAGCCTGTCGGGCCGGCTCGCCACCTACTACACGGTGGCGACGGTGGTGGCGCTGTGCGTCCTGGCGATCGGCCGGCTCAGCCACTCCTATTACGGCAACGCCCTGCGCTCGATCCGCGAGGACGACCAGTGCGCCGACGCCATGGGCGTCAGCACGGCGCGCCTGAAGATGGAGGCCTTCACCCTGTCGGCCTTCTTCGCCGGGGTGGCGGGCAGCCTGTGGGCGCACATGACCGGCTACATCTCGCCGGGCGACTTCAAGTTCTCCGAATCCATCCTGATCCTGGCGATGGTGGTGGTGGGCGGCCTGGGCAGCCTGCCCGGCGCGGTGATCGGCGCGCTTCTGCTGATCCTGCTGCCGGAGGGGCTGCGCGCCTTCGGCGACTTCCGCAACATCATGGTCGGTCTGGTGATGTTCCTGTCGATCCTGCTGCTGCCGAAGGGCCTGCTGGGCGAGGTCTCCGCGCTCCAGCTCGCGCGGCGCCAGCTGGGGGCGGCGTGGCGCAACACCGTGAAGGGCGAAGGGATCGGCTGGCGATGACCCATCTTCTCGACATCCGCAACGTCAGCCGCCGCTTCGGCGGCGTGCTGGCGGTGAACGACGTGACCGGCCATGTGGACGAGGGCGAGCTGGTCGGGCTGATCGGTCCCAACGGCGCCGGCAAGACCACCCTGTTTAACCTGATCTCCGGCTTCACGCCGCTGTCGTCGGGCACCGTCGCCTTCGACGGCAGGACCATCAGCGGGCTGAAGACCAACCAGGTGGCCCGGCTGGGCATCAGCCGCACCTTCCAGAACCTGCGCGTCTTCCCGAACATGTCGGTCTTCGACAACGTGTCGGTGGGCGCGGTCGGCGCGCTGCCGCAGGGGGCGCTGGGCGCGCTGTTCGGCTCCCTCGCCGGGGGCGGCGCCCGCTCCGCCGAGATCAGCCGGCGCACCTGGGAAGCGCTGGAGGCCGTCGGCCTGACCCATGTGGCGGGTGAACTGGCGGCCAACCTGCCCTACGGCCAGCGCAAGTATCTGGAGATCGCCCGCGCGCTGGCGATGCAGCCGCGCTTCCTGATCCTCGACGAGCCCGCCGCCGGCCTGAACGACACCGAGACGCGCGCGCTGGCCGACTTCATCAAGCGGCTGCACGGCACCGGCCTGACCATCATGCTGGTGGAGCACGACATGACCCTGGTCATGAGCATCTGCCAGCGCATCCTGGTGCTCGCCTCCGGCCGCAAGATCGCCGACGGCCCGCCCGACGCCATCCGCCGCGACCAAGCGGTCCTGGAAGCCTATCTGGGGGTGGACGCATGAGCCAGCCGCACTCCGACGCGCCGATCCTCGCGATCGAGAACCTGCACGTCACCATGGGGCCGCAGGAGATCCTGCACGGCATCGACCTGACCGTGGCGCAGGGCGCCATCGTCGCCGTTCTGGGCTCCAACGGTGTCGGCAAGACGACGCTGATGCGGGCCATCTCCGGCGTCTACCGGGCCAGCCGGGGCAGCATCGCCTTTCGCGGCGAACCCATCGCCAACATGCCCGCCCACCGCATCGTCAAGCTCGGCCTGTCGCAGGCGCCGGAGGGCCGCCAGATCTTCTCCAACATGAGCGTACGGGAGAATCTGGTGCTCGGCGGTGGCGACATCGGGCTCGGCGAACTCGACCGGATGCTCGACATGTTTCCGGTCCTGCGCGAACGCCTGCGCCAGAACGCCGGGTCGCTGTCGGGCGGCGAGCAGCAGATGCTGTGCATCGCCCGCGCCCTGATGCGCCGCCCCGCCCTGCTTCTGCTCGACGAACCGTCGCTGGGGCTGGCCCCGATGGTGGTCGCCCAAATCTTCGATCTGGTGCAGCGCATCCGGGCGGAGGGCGTGTCGATCCTGCTGGTCGAGCAGAACGCCCGCGCCGCCCTGCGGGTCGCCGACCACGCGGCGGTGATGGAGGACGGGCGCATCGTGCTGGCCGGACCGGCCGCCCAGCTCCGCGACGATCCCCGCATCGCCGAAGCCTATCTCGGCGGGCATGCGCATTGACGGCTTCTTGAGACGGAGACACCGATGACCGAACCGACCGACACGCCCGCGGCCAAGCCCGCGATGGGCATGCTGGAGCGCCGCGGGATCGAGGCGGCGATCCTGAAGCCGGTCTATGAGGAGATGGCCGCCCGGCTGGGCGAGGCGGTGGCGCAGGACATCCTGGGCGCCGCCATCACCCGCGCCGCCGTGGAATCCGCCGCGGCCTTCGCCGCGACCGAGCCGAACGGCACCAGCCTGAAAAGCTTCGCCGACCTGCAGCCGCTGTGGACCAAGGACGACGCGCTGCGGCTGGAGGTGCTGCACCAGGACGAGACGCGGTTCGACTACAACGTCACCCGCTGCCGCTACGCCGAGATGTACCGGGAGATGGGGCTGGGTCACATCGGACACCTGCTGTCCTGCAACCGCGACGCCGCCTTCTGCACGGGCTACGACCCGTCGATCAAGATGGAGCGGACGCAGACCATCATGCAGGGCGCCAGCCATTGCGACTTCCGCTACCGCGTGGACAAGCCACAGGGCTGACGGGGGAAAGCCCGAAACGACGACGGCCCGGCGTTCCGCACGCCGGGCCGTCGCTTTTTCAGGACAGGCTGCAATTCGTCAGGCCGCCACCGGCTGAAGCCCGCGGGTGAGCTGGGTGAAGACGTCACGGAAGCGCGGCTGGGCCACGTCGCTTTCGGCGAAGCGGACATGGACCGCCGCCTTGTCGATGGCCCGCACCTCGAAGGCGACGGTCAGGCCGAAGCGGTCGAGCCGCAGGGTGCCGCGGTCGCCCACACCGAGACCGGCGATCCCGTTCAGCATCGCGCCGCCGTTCGACAGGTCGGTCAGGGTGCCGGGCTGGTCGCGCCCGTGCACCACGGCGATGCACGCCTCGTTGACCCGGTAGCGCGGGCTGCGGCGGCGGTCGGCGTCGGTCGTGGAGGTGCGGACGACGCGCACCAGCACCCGGCGCAACTCGTCGATGCTGGTCGCCACCTCGTCCGAACCGGCCCGCACGCCCGAGGCCTGGGAACCGGTCTGGTCGGCGTCGCTGGAGACGGCGGCGATGCGCACCGACACCTCCTGCGCGGCGTTGGAGGTCTCCACCACGTTGCGGCTGATTTCCTGGGTGGCGGCGGCCTGCTCCTCCATCGCCGCGGCGATGGCGCTGGAGATCTGGTCGATCTCGCCGATGGTGTCGCCAATCTCCGCCACCGCACCCACGGCGGTGCTGGTCACCCCCTGGATTTCCGCGATCAGGCGGGTGATCTCCTCGGTGGAGCGGGCGGTCTGGTTGGCGAGGTTCTTCACCTCCTGCGCCACCACCGCGAAGCCCTTGCCGGCCTCGCCCGCACGCGCCGCCTCGATGGTCGCGTTCAGCGCCAAAAGGTTGGTCTGGCTGGCGATGTCGGTGATCAGCTTGACCACCTCGTCGATGCGGCCGACCGCCTCGGACAGCGACTGGATGGTGCCCTGGGTGCGCTGGCCGTTCTCTACGGCGCGGCGGGTGACCGCGCTGGAATGGGCGATCTGGGCGGAGATTTCGCGGATCGAGGCCGCCAGCTCCTCCGTCGCCGCCGCCACGGTCTGGGCATTGGCCAGCGCCTCCTCCGCCGCCGCGGCGACGTTCTGGGCGTTGATGCTGACCCGCTCGGCGGAGGTCGCCATGGCATCGGCGTCCTGGGCCATGCCGCCGGTGCGCAGGGCGACCTGCTCCACCGCGTGGCTGGCCTCGCGCTCCACCGTCTCGGCCATGGCCTGGAGGGCGGTGATGCGCTCCTCCTCCGCTTGGCGCTGACGTTCCGCGCGCTCCTGGATGGAGTAGCTCAGCTTCGCCTTGACGGCGCGGATCTGCGACCGGATGCGGGCGAACTCCGCCACGCCGGAGCTGGGGACGTTGGTCATCAGGTCGCCGCGGGCGATGGCGTCGAGATGGGTTTCGACCAGCCCGAGCGGGCGCCGGACCGTGCCCAGAACGCTGAGCGTGCCGACGCCGGCCACCAGCAGGCCGAACAGCATCAGCCCGGCGAAGACCTCAACGCTGTCGCTGCCGGTCAGGCTCAGCCAGCCGAGGACCATGACGGTCAGCAGCAGCAGGCCGGTGGTCGCCACGATCCGTCCGGCAATGCTGGACGCCAGATTGCCCAGCCAGACCCCGAAGCCGCGGCGGACGATCTGGCCGTCCAGCAACCCGTACTGCTGGCCGCGCCCGGCGCGGATCTCGGCGTAGATGCGCTCGGCCTCCGCCACCGCCTCGCGGGTCGGCTTGGTGCGGATCGAGATGTACTCCGTCACCACGCCCTTCTCGGTGATCGGGGTGACGTTTGCCTTCACCCAGTAATGGTCACCGTTTTTGGAGCGGTTCTTGACCAGACCTTCCCACGGCCGGCCATCCTTGATGGTTTCCCACAGGTTGGCGAAGGCCGCCGGGGGCATGTCCGGATGACGGACAACGTTGTGGGGGGCGCCGATTAATTCCGTTTCTGAGAAACCGCTAATATCAACGAATGCTTTATTGACGAACGTAATTTTGCCGCGGGTGTCGGTTCGCGACACAAGCAGCATATCGTCGGTCATTTCGATTTCGCGGTTCGTAACCGGTCCATTATCGCGCATAAGCCAGCACCCCGTCGCGGAGAACACGCATAAAACACTACTTAAGTTTTATTTCTACTGTATTAAGGCCAGAAAATCACCCCCATATTGTCGCACCCTACCCGACCTAAGTCAGAGGCGTTCAGGGAGCCGTCCATCCGCTAGGTCACTGCTGGCGTTGAGAAAATCGGCGATTTGTCTTGTATTTTAAACGTTTTCGAGGCGCTTCGCCCCTATTGTGGATTCTACGGAGTCCGTCCCGATTCAAGATCGGCGCCGGCCATCGGTTCCTCCGGGTTGCGGAGCGATGGCGGGGGCGGCACCATCCTCCACGCGCACCGTTGGAACGGACATCCCTCTCAAACCGCAACAGGACAGCCACGATGACCGACACCGCCAAGCCCGTCCGCCTTCTCGGTCTTTCCGGCAGCATCCGCCGCCACTCCCACTGCACCGCGGTGCTGAACACGCTCGCCAACTCGCTGGGCAACAAGGCGGGCAACAAGGCGGAGATGACGCTGTTCGCGCTGAACGACATCCCGCCCTACGATCCCGACCTGGACGCGGAGAACACACCCGCCCCGGCCACCGCCCTGCGCGACGCCATCGCCGCGGCCGACGGGTTGGTCATCATCTCTCCGGAATACAATTACGGCATGTCGGGCGTGCTGAAGAACGCGCTGGACTGGGCGTCGCGCCCGGCCATGAAGTCGCCGGTGCGGGGCAAGCCGATCCTCATCATGACCGCCTCCCCCGCCTTCACCGGCGGCGTGCGTGCCCAGCACGAGATGCGCGAGACGCTGTCCGGCATGATGGGCCGGGTCATCGCCCGCCCGCAGGTGGTCATCGGCATGGTGCACGAGAAGATCAAGGACGGTCGCCTGACCGACCAAGCCGCGCTGGACTTCGCGCTGGCCGCCATCGACGACCTTCTGTCGGAAATCGCCCTGCTGCGCGGCGCCAAGGGCGCTTGAGCTTCCTGGAAGGCGGGCCAGGGGCGCGGGGCAGCCGCGCAAAGACCGATGGGGCTGGCCGAAGCGTGTCGATATTAGTATATCAGCACGCTTCTTCCACGGTCCCCTGTGTCGATCATGCCCCTGACCCTCCATCTCCTGCCGCTCGCCGCCACCGTCGCCCTGCTCGTGTCGCGGCGTGTCAGCATGCTGACCGCCGGGACCGCGGGCATGGCGCTGGCCGCCGGGGTGCTCATGGCGGCCCTGATGGTGGCGCAGCCGAGCGGCGCCACCGCTCCGGATTGGCTGGCCCAGCTGCCCGGCCTGCTCCCCGCCGTGGCGCTGAAGGCCGGCGAGGGGGCGTGGCTGGCGTGGCACGCCATGTCGATCATCGCGGCGGGCCTGCTGTTCCACCGCGCCTTCGAGGCCCGCGCCGTCAAGGCCGAGGCGCAGGTCGAGGCGAAGACCCCGGCCGAGCGCCGCCGCGCCGTCTTCGTCGCCTGCCTGCTCGCCGGTCCCTTCGCCGAATCGGTGACCGGGTTCGGCGTCGGGCTGGTGGTGGCGCTCGCCATGCTGCGCCCGCTGAACCTGCCGCCGGCCCACGCCGCGGCGCTGGGCCTGTTCAGCCAGATGCTCGCCCCCTGGGGTGCGCTGGGCGTCGGCACGCGGGTCGGGGCGGAGCTGATCGGCGTCTCCTTCACCGAGCTGGGGACGGCCAGCGCGGCGCTGATGGTGGTCGTGCTGCCCAGCTTGCTGCTGGTGTTCTGGCGGCTGATCCACGGCGCCGGGCTGACCTCCAGCCCGATCGACCGGGCTAGGGACGTAGCCCTGATGCTGGCGCTGGCCGGGCTGCTCTGGCTGACCAACCGCTTCGTGGCGCCGGAGTTGGGCGGCGGGCTGGCGACGGCGGTGCTTCTGCTGGCGGTCGAGGCGCGGCGGCTGCCGCGCGACGCCGCCGGACTGTCGCGGCTGCTGGCCCTGCTGTGGCCCTACGTGGTTCTAGTCGGCGGGCTGATGGCGACCCGGCTGGTGCCGCCGCTGTCGGGCTGGACGGCGAACTTGCTGGTGCTCGACCCCTTCGGCGGGCTGGCGCCGATGCCCCTGCTGCGCCACCCCTCGACATGGCTGGTCGCCATTGCCCTGGTCATGCTCGCAAGCCTGCCGCGCGGGCGCGCCCTGGTGGTGGCGGGACCCGCCCTGCGCGCGGCGCTGGTGCCGATGGCGGCGACCCTGGTCTTCGTGGAGCTGGCCGCCTTCATGGCCGCCTCCGGCGGGGCCGCGGCCTTCGGGCAGGCGTGGCAGGCGGTGGCGGGCTCCGCCGCCGTGCTGGCGGTGCCGGTGCTGGGGGCGGCGACGGGGATGCTGACCGGCTCCAACACCGCGTCGAACGCCCTGATGATGCACATCCAGGTCAATCTGGCGTCGGGCAGCGGCCTGCCGCTGATCGCCGCCGCCGCGATCCAGGTGGTGGCCGGCAGCGTCTGCACGCTGCTGACGCCGGGCCGGATCGTGCTGGCCTCCAGCCTGCTGGGGCTGACCAAAGCGGAATCCGCGATCTACCGGCTGGCGCTGCCCATCGGCGTCGCCTCCACGGCGTCGCTGCTCCTCGTCGTCACCGCCTGGGTCTGGCTGGTGTAAGGGTCAGTCCTGGGGTTCCGGCTCCGTCGCGCGGTCGGGAAACAGCTCCTCCACCCGCACGCCGGATTCCCGACAGATGCGGGCCAGCCGGTCGGAGGGCAGGACGTCGGTGACGAAGGTGTGGACCTGCGAGATGTGGCCGATGCGCACCGGGGCGGTGCGCTCCAGCTTGCTCCGGTCGGCGACCAGGATGACGTGGCGGGCGTTCGCCATGATCGCCTGCGACACCCGCACCTCGCGGTAGTCGAAGTCGAGCAGCGCCCCGCTCTCGTCGATGGCCGAGGCGCCGATTACCGCGAAGTCGGCCATGAACTGGTTGAAGAAGTCGATGGCGGCCTCGCCGACGATGCCGCCGTCCGACCGCCGAACCACACCGCCGGCCACGATCACCTCGATGTGCGGCTCGGGGCGCAGCAGGTTGGCGACGTTGATGTTGTTGGTGATGACCACCAGCCCGCTCCGCCCCTGAAGGGCGCGGGCCACCTCCTCCGTCGTCGTGCCGATGTTGATGAAGAGGGAGGAGCTGTCGGGCACCAGATCCGCCGCGCGGCGGCCGATGGCGCGCTTCTCGTCCTGGGCGATCAGCCGCCGCGCCTCGTAACCGAGATTCTCGACCCCCGATCCAGCGACGGCCCCCCCATGCACCCGCTGGAGCAGGCGACGGTCGCACAGCTCGTTCAGGTCCTTGCGGATCGTCTGGGGCGTGACGTTGAAGCGGGCGGCAAGATCGTCGACCAGCACGCGCCCCTGCGTGCGGGCGAGCGCCAGGATGTCGGTCTGCCGGGGAGTCATGATGTCCATGGCGGCATTCAAGCCGACCGCCGCTTCGCCGGCAAGTTCATTTGAAAGCAAAATAGCGCGATCCACCCCTACACTCAAAGCCTTTGCCCGTCGGACCCAAAGAGATGCGCGGTTTCACCCCGCAGGTTCAAGCGCAAGCGCTCCCCCGCCGCCACCGGCCGGTCGCCGTCGAGGCGGACCAGGAGCCTTTGCCCGTCCTCCAGCGCGGCGTGGCAATGCGTCTCGCCGCCCAGCCGCTCCACGGCCAGGATGGTGGCGAGCAGTCTGGCCCCGCCGTCGGCCAAGCCGACATGCTCCGGCCGCACTCCAAGGGTCAACGGCGTGCCCGCCGCCGGCGCGGCACCATCCACAGCAATGTCCAGAGGCACCCCGCCGGGCAGCCACACCCGCACCGACCCGTCCGTCCGCCCCTCCGAGACCACATCCAGGAAGTTCATGGCCGGCGAGCCGATGAAGCCGGCGACGAAGCGGTTACGCGGTCGGTGGTACAACTCCAGCGGCGTGCCGGCCTGCTCCACCCGCCCAGCGTTCAGCACGACGATGCGGTCGGCCAGCGTCATCGCCTCCACCTGATCGTGGGTTACGTAGATCATGGTGGCGCGCAGGTCGGCCTTCAGCTTGGCGATCTCCAGGCGCATCTGGACGCGCAGGCCGGCGTCGAGGTTGGACAGCGGCTCGTCGAACAAGAAGACCTGCGGCTCACGCACGATGGCCCGCCCAATGGCGACGCGCTGACGCTGCCCGCCGGACAGGTCGCGCGGCTTGCGGTCGAGCAGGTCCTCGATTTGCAGCAGACGCGCGGCGTCGTGCACCCGCTCCGCGATGGTCCCCTTGTCCGTCCGCGACAGGGTCAGGCCGAAGGCCATGTTGTCGTAGGCCGTCATGTGCGGGTAGAGCGCGTAGGACTGGAAGACCATGGCGATGCCGCGCGCCGCCGGCGGCCGGTCGTTCACCCGCTGGCCGCCGATGGACAGGTCCCCGCCGCTCGGCTCCTCCAGCCCGGCGATCAGGCGCAGCAGGGTGGACTTGCCGCAGCCGGACGGACCGACGAAGGCGACGAACTCGCCGTCCGCGACCTCCAGGTCGACGCCGTGGATGACCTCGATCCGCCCGAAACTCTTGCGCACCCCGCGCAGCGTGACGCCCGCCATCGCCCTACCCCTTCACAGCACCGGCGGTCAGGCCGGAGACGATCCGCCGCTGGAACAGCAGCACCAGCCCGATCAGCGGGACCGTCACCACCACCGACGCCGCCATGATCTGGCCCCAGGGCAGTTCGTACTGGCTGGCCCCCGACATCAGCGCGATCGCCACCGGCACGGTGCGCGCGTCGTCGGTCAGGGTGAAGGTCAGGGCGAACAGAAACTCGTTCCAGGCGGCGATGAAGGCGAGCAGACCGGTCGCCGCCAGCGCCGGCCCCATCAGCGGCAGGAACACCCGCGTCACGATCACGAAGGGGCCGGCGCCGTCCACCATGGCGGCCTCCTCCAGCTCCTTCGGCAGCTCGCGCATGAAGGTGGTCAGCACCCAGACGGTGAAGGGCAGCGTGAAGATCAGGTAGGACAGCACCAGCGAGCCGATCCGGTTGTAGAGGCCGAGCCAACGCACCAGCTCGAACAGACCCGACAGCACGGCCACTTGCGGGAACATCGACACGCCCAGCACCACGAACAGCAGCAGCCCCCGCCCGCGGAAGCGCACCCGCCCCAGCGCGTAGGCGGCCAGAACCGCCAACCCCAGCGACAGCGCGACCACCGCCGAAGCGGCCATCAGCGAATTCAGGATGTTCCGCCCAAACGGTTGCTCCTTGAAGATCGCCGCGTAGTTCGCCAGCGAGGGCTGCGATGGCCAAGCCTCCACCGTGAACAGCGCGCTGCCCGCCTTCAGCGAGGTGACGATGGCCCAGGCGAAGGGAAACACCGCCCAGGCGACAATCCCCAGAACCACAAGAGCAAAGGCGATCCGTCTCAGGCCCATCCCCCTCACCTCCCCGCATCGACGCGCACGCGGCCCAGCGTCACCGCCAGCACGGTCGCCACCGCCAGCACCAGAACCAGCAGAGTCGCCGCGGCAGAGCCGTAGCCCACGTCCTGGAAGTCGATCAGATATTGCCGGGCATAGACCGACATCGACATGGTCGACCGGCTGTTGCCGGTCAGCACATACATCAGGTCGAACACGCGCAGCGCGTCCAGCGTGCGGAACAGCACCGCCACCATCAGCGCCGGGCGGATCAACGGCAGGGTGATGCGGAAGAACACCTTCACGGGATGCACCCCGTCCACCCGCGCCGCCTCGTAAAGGTCGCGCGGCAGCATCTGGAGGGCGGCCAGGATCAGCAGCGCCATGAAGGGCGTGGACTTCCAGACATCGACCGCGATCACCACCGGCAGCGCCAGATCGGGATCGGCGGTCCAAGCCCGCGGTTCGGCGATCAGTCCGATCCCCATCAGGATCGCGTTCACCACGCCGTAGAGATCATGGAACATCCAGCCCCACATCTGGGCCGACACCACGGTTGGGATCGCCCAGGGGATCAGGACGGCGGCGCGCAGCAGACCGCGCCCCGGCAGATGCGCGTTCAGGATCAGCGCGATTCCCAGCCCCAAGGCCGTCTCGATCCCCACCGAGACGACGGTGAAGACCAGCGTGTTCCACACCGCCCGCCACCAGACAGGGTCGCGCATCAGCCACAGATAGTTGTCCAGCCCCACCCCCTGGAAGCCGTCCAGCGTGGCGAGCGTTGCGTCGGTGAAGGAGAAGAAGACGGTGCGGAACAACGGCCAGCCGGCCACACCCGCCAGAACGACCAGCATCGGCAGCAGGAACAGCCACGCCGCCCGGCGCCTCTGCCGCTCCAGGCTGGAATGCGGAAGACCGCTCACCAGCGCCCTCCCCGGCTGATGCGGACCAGAGCCTCCTTAAGGTCCGGCAGCATCGCCTTGGGGTCCTGCCGTCCGGTCAGCACCTCGTGGACGTTGGCGTAGAACTCCGCGGACACTTGGTTGTAGCGCATGCCCGTCGCCTGGGCCGGGCGGTTGACCGCGTTGGCGATGGACTCGGCCAGTTCCGTGAAGAAGGGGTTGGCGGCCACCACCTCCGCATCCTCATAGAGCGCCGGGATGGTCGGGTTGGACGCGCCGTGGATGGCCCGGCGCTTCTGCTCGGCCAAGCCGGTCAGGTACAGCGCCAAGTCCGCGGCCTCGTCGGGATGGGCGGAGAATTTGCTGACCGCCAGCAACTGCCCGCCCAGCGTGGAGGTGTGGCGCCCCTTCGATCCACCCTTGGGCAGCGGCACCACGGCGACCTTGCCGCCGACCGCGCTGTCCGCCGCGTTGACCAGCGGCCAGGCGTAGGGCCAGTTGCGCATGAAGACGGCGTTGCCGGACTGGAAGACTCCGCGCGCCTCCTCCTCCATGTAATTGAGGACTCCGGGCGGGCTGATCGAACCGACCCAGCCGCGGGCCATGGCCAGCGCCTCGGCGGCCTGCGGGTTGTCGATGGTGATGGCGCCGTCGGGGGCGACGATGGTGCCGCCGTTGCGGCTGGCGATCCATTCCAGGGCGTTGACGGTCAGCCCCTCATAGGCGCGGCCCTGCCAGACATAGCCCCACATCCGGTCACGCCCGGCAGCGCGCTCCGCCCGCTGGATTAGGGCGGCGGTGTCCTGAAGCTCCTCCCAGGTCTGCGGCACCGGGCGCCCGTGGGCCTCCAGCAGATCCTTGCGGGCATAGAGGACTCCGGCGTCGGCGAACCAGGGCATTGCGACCAGCCGGCCCTTGACCGTCGCGGCCTCGATCATCGCAGGAAGATGTTGGCGAACAACATCCGGCCCGGCGCGGTCCTTCAGATCGATGAAGTAGTTGCCGAGGATGCCCGGCCAGACCACGTCGATCTGGAAGACGTCGATGTCCGGCGAGCCGGCGGCGAGAAGCTGCTGGTAGAGCGCCAGCTGCTCGCTCGCCCCCTTGGGCGGGGAGACGAAGCGGACCTCGTTGCCGCTGCGCCGTGCCCATTCCTGGGCGCCGTCGCGGCACAGGTCGGAACTGATGCCGAGCCCGCTGCAGGCCAGCGTCACCGTCGCCCCGGCGGCGGGCGGCGCCGAGACGGCCGTCAGCGTCCCCGCCAAGAGCAACGCGCACCGCCGCGCCCATCGCCGCGCCATGGAGCCCCTTCCATTCCCGGTCGATCCGGGTCCGGAAGGGAAACTGCAATGGCCGCGGTCGAGTTCCCTGACGCTTATGCCCCGGCCCGTCAGGCGGGCGTGGCGGCTTCGCGGCGGCAGTGCAGGAGGCTGAACAGGCCGAAGGGCGGAACGGTCTGCAACTCCTCGACCTTCAGGCGGGAGCCGGACATCAGCGTGTCCAGGGTGAAGTCGGGCCGCCAGCCCAACTTCTTGGAGAAGGGCGCCATCCAGTTCTCCACCGAGCGGCGGATGCCCGGTTTGTCGGCGGCGAAATGGTTGACGATCAGGATGTCGCCACCGGGACGGCAGACGCGCTCCAGCTCGTTCATCGTGCCCTGTGGGTCGGGGACCACGGTCATCACATACATGGCGACCACGAGGTCGAAGCTGCCATCAGCGAAGGCGAGCTTGCCGGCGTCCATCTCCAGCAGGCCGTCCACATTCTCCAGCCGCTCGCGGTCCACCCGGTCCTGGGCGACGCGCAGCATCTCCGACGACAGGTCGATGCCGACCACCCGGTTGTCCTTGCGATAGTCGGACAGGGAGATGCCCGTGCCCACGCCCACCTCCAGAACGCGCAGGCCGCCCCGCCGGTTGATCCACTTCACGGCGGCGTGCCGGCCCGACGCCAGCAGATTCCCGAAGACGGGGTCGTAGAAGCGCGCGTAGCGCCGGTAGGCGGCGCGGATGGAGTCGGCGTCCATTGGGTCTCCCTCACGATTCCTGGCGCAGGATTTTCGGCCGCGACCATAGCGGCCTTTCGCACCACAGGAAAGCCGCAGCGCGCCCCCTTGTTCCATGCCGGGTTCCACGCCGGGGCGCACGCCCCCGTCCGTTTCGAAGCGTCATCACATGTGAAGCACGGCGGTTGACACCACCATCAACATGACTCATGGTGCCCGCGCGATCACCCCAAATAAGGGATGCCCCCGTGGCCCACGAGATGAGCGGCGAGGAGTTGCGCCGCTACCGCGAACAGCGCGGCATGAACCAGCAGGCTCTGGTCGGCTGGCTGAACGAACGGCTGAACCGGCGCTACGACCGCGCCAAGATCTCCCGCTGGGAAACCGGGGCGGAGCGGATTCCGCAGAACGTCGCGGGCGCCCTGAAGACCGCGACGGAGCCGGTGGGCATCCCCGCGGCGGCGGCGGTGCGGGCGGCCCCGGTGGTGTTCTGCGCCGCCAACCAGAAGGGCGGAGTCGCCAAGACGACCACCTGCGTCAACGTCGCGTGGCTGCTCGCCCAATCGGGGCGGCGCGTGCTGCTGATCGACTGCGACCCGCAGGCCAACGCCACCGTGCATCTGGGCGTCGATCCGCACGAGCGGGAACTGGCCAAGGCGACGTTGACCCACGCGCTGAAGGCCAGCCGGCCGATGCGGGAGTTCATGACTCCGGTCTGCGACGGCGCTTTCGATCTGCTGCCCTCCTCCATCTCGCTGGCGGCGACCGACCGCGAGCTGCTGCGCCAGCCCAACGGCACGCTGATCCTGCGCGCCAAGATTGCTCAGCTCGCCGGCCAGTACGACTTCGTGGTGCTCGACTGCCCACCGCATCTGGGCGAACTGACCGTCTCGGTGCTGAACGCCGCCGACCAGCTGCTGATTCCGACCCAGACGGAGATGCTGTCGATGATGGGCATCCCGCAGCTCTTCGAGACCATCGCCGGCGTGCGCGAGCTGGTGAATCCGCGCCTGCAGATCCTCGGCGTCCTACCGACCATGTACAGCCCGCGCCGCCTTCAGGACGAGACGGTGATGAAGGAGCTGCGCGAGCTTGCCGCAGCGGAGCAACTCCACCTCTTCTCTCCGGTCAAGCGCGCCGCCGACTATTCCAAGAGCGTGATGGCCGGGCGCCCCGGCCTTGCCTACAACCCGAACTCCGCGGGCGCGGAGAGTTACCGCGAGATCGCCGACGCCCTGCTGGCGCTCGCCGGGGAGGAGATGCGCCATGGCGCGTAAGCTCGACACCTCCAACGCCGGCCTGTTCAAGCGGGCGCTCAGCCGCACCGGCAGCGGCGGGGGCAGCAACGCCGCACTGTTCGGCCTGTCCGGCAAGATGCGCCACCGCGAGATCCCGCTGGAGCAGGTGGAGCCCAACCCCGACCAGCCGCGGCGCAACGCCCGCGGGGCCGACATCGCCGCACTGGCCGCCTCGATCGGCGAGCGGGGGCTGCTGCAGCCGATCAACGTGCGGGAGGTCGCCCCCGACCGCTTCCAGATCGTGGCCGGAGAACGGCGCTACTGGGCCTTCCGGACCCTGGAGCGGGAGACCATCCCAGCGCTGGTCATCGACACCGACGACGTGCAGGCGCTGGCCCTGATCGAGAACGCCCAGCGCGTCGACCTGCACCCCATCGACCTCGCTTTGACCCTCGCCCGGCTGATCGGCGACAAGGGGCTGACCCAGGAGCAGGCCGCCGTCCTGATCGGCAAGTCGCAGGAGTATGTGGCCCGCCTGCTGGGCATCCTGCGCCTGCCCGCCCGCATCCTGGAGGAGGCTCCGGACCGGCCCGCCGTCTCCGTGTCCCTTCTCATGGAACTGGCCGAACTGCCCGACGAGGCGATTCAGCTCACGCTCTGGAAACGGGCCGGCGACGGCCTGACCGTGAAGGACGTGCGCAACGCCAAGCAGGAGCGCAAGGCGGCCCTCCCGGCCACTCCGTCCGCGGCACCCGCTTTGCGGGCGTTGCGCAGCAATGTGGACAAAATTCACAGCCTCCGCGCGTCGGGCCATGCGCTGGCCGAGGACCAGCGGCAGGAGTTGCGCGCTCTGCGCGACGCCATCGACGCGCTTTTGCGCGAGTGAGATCCTGGAAAAAAACTACGAGAACTGGAATTTTTTTATCACGCCTCCTCGTCGGTAGCGGTCATTGGACAGAGTTCGACTCTTGCGCGATGCTTGGCGATGTTACACCATCCGTCCCCAGAAGGGTGCAGCCATGTCCGATACCGCCGTCGCCGACCCGACCGCTTCCACCAGCCAATTGCCGGCCGTTCAGGCGCCCGCAGCGCCGCCGCCGAGCGGCGCCGCCGTCATCCAGAACGAGCAGGGCAAGGCGAACTCCCTGCTGAACACCATCGCGGACAAGCTGGACCGGCTGGTCACGCTGACCGTGGTGACCGCGATCGCCGACATCGACGTGGTCCAGGACGATCCCAATCAGGTCGGCTTCACCTGCCGTCCGAAGTCCGGAACGACCATCGAGGCGTTCCAGACCCAGGTGAATCTGGTCACCGGCGACATCGAGAACCTGATCAGCCGCGATTTCGCGACCAACACCGCCTACCACAGCCTGACCGAGTTCCATCTCGCCCAGGTCACCAAGAGCAGCGACATCGTCAGCACCAACCTGAAGGCGATCCGCGATCTGGCCGTCCAGATCTCCGGCCGCCCGAGCTGACGCGCCTCCGGAACGGCGGGGAGTCTTTCCTCTCCCCGCCGCCTCCCCAACTCAGCGCCCCCACAACTCAGCGCCCCCAACCCAGCAAGGTGGCCGATGTCCCAGTTCGTCGATCTGGCGCGCAACCTTCTCGCGCTCGAAATCAACACCGTGTTGAAAACCGGCATCTCGGCGGAGAAGATGCCGATGGCGGGCGACGCGCTGATCGATCTGGCGCAAGAGTATTATGTCTTCCTGTGCGAGCCGCTGGAGGTCTTCGGCAGCCGCGAGACGGCGATCCTCGCCCCCTGGGCCGGACAGATATCGGAATCCTTCCATTGGGGGCTGGCGCCGTTCGTCCCGCCGTCCGACGCCGCCCGGCCCGACCGCTACGACCCGTTCTTCTTCAGCCGCGACCTGCCCGGCAACGACCCCGCCCGCGGCACCACGCTGAAGGTCTTCGACGACCTGCGCGAGGTGGCGAGCTGGCTGCGCGAGATGACCGACCGCACCCTGGACGCCGCCCGGCAACCCGGCGCCACCGCCGACGTGGTGTCCGCCGCAGCATTGATCGACCGCGACACGTTGCCGATCCTGATGCGCATCCAGCGCAACTCCGACCAGATCAACGACGTGCTGCGGCGGCGCGGGCTGGACACCGTCAGCTATCTGCGCGGTATGGACGAGGAGGTCCGCCGCATGCCGGCGCTGAAGACCGCGGATGTGGTGACCATCCGCAAGGCGTGGGACGTGGGGACCGAGCTGGTGGTCATGCAGTCGACCATCCAGATCGACGGCGACGTGGTCACCCGCCTGCTGAAGGGTCGGGACACCGCCGGCAACAGCGTCATGATCGGCGTCCACAAGGACGCGGTGGACGTCTCCTTCCGCTATTGGAGCTTTCTGATCGACGCGTTGGGGCGGTTTGCCGGAAAAGCCGTGAACACCCTGGTGGGAGACACGGGGTAGCCCGCTGCGCCGGCGCTTCCTCAGCGACCTGCCGCACGGCTTCACCTGGAGGCGCGACGCCCTGGCCGAGATGGTCGGGCGCTTGCGCCGCGGCAAGGCCGGCCTGCTTCCGCGGCGAGGGCACGGCATCGCCCTGGCGCTTCAGTTCTTCGCCCAGGGCGGGCGGACGATCAGCCTGCGCGTGCCGGTGGCCTCGCCGTCACCCGACAACAGCAGCGGCAGCGGCACCGGCCTGCGCACCGTTCCGGTCCGCGTGTCGATCCAGCCCGACGGCGACGTCCTGGTCGCCCTGCCCCGCGCCGCGGTCGAGGACGGCCGGTTCGACGCCGTGTCAGCGGCGCGCCTGACCGCGCGGCTGCGGCGGCTGGTGGCGCGGGTCACCATGGCGAACCCGCTGTGGGGGATCGACGCGGTCCAGGCGCTGGGGGAGGCGGTCACCGCCGTGGCCGGGCTGTGCAGCGGCGTCGTTCTGCTGTGGAACGGGTTCGAGCGGATGAGCGCCGGCCAATGGGCGCACAGCGGCGCGACGCTCGTCCTGTTGGCCGCGCCCGCCGCTCTGGCGAAGCTGCGGCCCTGGCTGCTGGGGGCGGTGGCGCCCAAGCTGTTTCCGCTCGCGCTCAAGGCCGGCGAACGAATCGTACGGATTTGAGCCGAATCCAACCGGTCGCACCACTTGGTGCGGTGCAGTAAGGCTCTGAAAATTCACTTCTTGTTGACATACCTGTGAAAAATCGCACTCGCATACATCTGCGATGTTGCAGCGCATTGGCCCGGAGCCGGACTTGTTCTATGTTATGCCTGCCGCCGCGGTTGATGGCTCCCCCATAAGGACCATCGGCACGACAGCATCCGTAACAAGAAGCAACCCCTTTGCTTCTGCGGTTCACCAGCGGGCTTGCCTCTCCAGGAGCTGGCCGTTTCTATTACTGGAGCGATTGTAATGTCTCAGAAGATCGCGCTCGTCACCGGTGCCATGGGCGGTCTCGGCACCGCCATCTGCCAGGCCCTGGCCAAGGACGGCTACATCGTGGCGGCGAACTGCCTGCCGAACTTCGAGCCGGCCGCCGCCTGGCTGGGCCAGCAGGAAGCCCTCGGCTTCAAGTTCTACGTGGCGGAAGGCGACGTTTCCGACTTCGAAAGCTGCAAGGCGATGGTCGCCAAGATCGAGGCCGACCTGGGTCCGGTGGACATCCTGGTGAACAACGCCGGCATCACCCGCGACAAGTTCTTCGCGAAGATGGAAAAGGCTCAGTGGGATGCGGTCATCGCCACCAACCTGAGCAGCCTGTTCAACGTCACCCAGCAGGTGTCGGCGAAGATGGCCGAGCGCGGCTGGGGCCGCATCATCAACATCTCCTCGGTGAACGGCGTGAAGGGCCAGGCCGGCCAGACCAACTACTCGGCCGCCAAGGCCGGCGTGATCGGCTTCACCAAGGCGCTGGCCGCCGAGCTGGCGACCAAGGGCGTCACCGTCAACGCCATCGCGCCGGGCTACATCGGCACCGACATGGTCATGGCGATCCGCGAGGACATCCGCCAGGCCATCACCGACAGCGTCCCGATGAAGCGTCTGGGCCGTCCGGACGAGATCGGCGGCGCGGTGTCCTACCTCGCGTCGGAAATCGCCGGCTACATCACCGGCTCGACCCTGAACATCAACGGCGGCCTGAACTACCAGTAAGCCACTGGCAGCAAACGGCTGGTTGAATCGCACGGCCCGTTCCCGGTTGCCAAGCCGGGAGCGGGCTGTGTGCCTTTCGCTCTTCGGAGCATCCCTTCAAAGTAAAACGCCCGGGATCGGGTGGACCGTTCGCGCCGCGCACCTCCCCTTTGTGCCATGGCTTCGGTAACGGCCGATCATCTGAACAGTATACTCCCGCAGATTTCCTGTTGAATCCGTTCGGGCGCCTGTACCCGCGCGTCCCAGCGAGTATGCTCCCCAGCAGCACGCAAGTTGCGTCCTGAGACCGCACCGCGCTCGTCTTCCGGAATCAACAGACGTCGAGAACCTGCACATGGGCACGTCCCATGCAGGAAGGGAGGAATCGTGCCTGAAACGCCGATAAAGCACACTCTGCCGGGGGGCGGGCCTGCCCGCCACAGGTCCGGGGCCGATTACGTCTACGGGATCGACATGGTGCGGTTCGCCGCGGCTTTGCTGGTCACCGGCTTTCACCTGACCTGGCGCGACCCGGCGGTCGCCGACGTCATGTGGTCGGGCTGGGCCGGAGTGCAGGTCTTCTTCGTGGTGTCGGGCTTCGTCATCGCCAATTCGGCCAACAACGCCACCCCGATCGCCTTCATCCGGTCGCGCCTGCTGCGCCTCTATCCGGCGGCCTGGGTCTGCTCCATCCTGTGCCTCGTCGCTCTCGTGCTCATGCCCGGTCCCGACCCGGATCTGGCGCGGCGCTTCATCGCCTCCTTCACGCTGGCGCCCGCCGGCCCCTACATCGCGTCGGCCTATTGGACGCTGCCGGTCGAGATCGCCTTCTACGGCGCGGTGTTCCTGCTGCTTTTCAGCGGGAATTTCCACCGGCTGCCGCTGTTCGCCCTGGCGCTGACCGCCGCCAGCTCGGCCTATCTCGGCGTCTACAGCCTGCACGTCTTCGGCGTCGTCAACATGCCGTTCCTGGAGTTCGAGTACGGCATGCTGAACATGACGCTGCTGCGCCACGGCGTGTTCTTCGCGCTGGGGATCTTCCTGTGGCTGTGGTCGCGCGGCAAGCTGACCCGGACGGGCATGGCCGCCGCCCTGCTGGCCCTGATCGCCGCGCCGCTGGAGATCACCGCCCGGTCGGTGGAGTTCGTGGAACGCTCGCCGGTTCCGTTGAATCTCGCCGATCTGTGGGTGAACCCGCTGCTGATCTGGGGCGCGTCGCTTCTCGCCATCGTCGCCTCGGCGCGCTGGCGGGCGGAGATCGCCACGCTGCCGCCATCCCTTCTGGCCCTGCTGCGCGTGATCGGGCTCGCCACTTATCCGCTCTACCTGCTGCACGAGGTGATCGGCGGCTCGGCCAAGGCGCTGGCGATGCAGGCCGGGGCCTCCTCGATGGCCGGTGCGGTGACGGGCGGTGCGCTGTCCATTGCCGTGGCCCTGCTGGTCGCCGCGGTCCTGGAACCGGCGGTGCGCGACCGGCTGCGCCGTCTGCTCGACATCCCGCAGGCTGCCTTCTCGGCCCGCCCCGCCTTCAGCACCTTCTACCGCTCCGGCGGAACCGTGTGACCAATCATCTGACCGTTACCAAACGCTTCCACAAAAAACGATCGCCGTGAATTCCAGGGGAGAATCCTGAATGTACACCGACGCGCTTGGTGGCGATGTCCTGTGCCCCGCGTCCTCCATCGAGATCGACCGGGTCGACCGCAGCGGCTGGTACGCCATTCTCGATGGCTTCGATGACGCCAACATCTTCCAGACCTGGGATTATGGCCGCATCGCCCACGCCGGGCGGGAGTTGAGCCACCTCGTCGTACGGCGCGACGGGCGCCCGGTGGCCGCGGTGCAGGTGCTGCTGCGCCGCGTGCCGGGCATCGGCGGCCTGGCGCTGGTCATGTGGGGGCCGATGTGGCACCCGCGCGGCCAGGGGCCGGACCACGCCGCCCTGATGACCGCTCTGCACGCGCTGAAGGCGGAGTACACAGATCGGCGCGGCCTGATGCTGCGCCTGCTGCCCCATGTCTCGCAGGCAGACGGGGAGGCGGTGACGGCGGCGCTGGCCTCGCTGGGGATGCGGTTCCGGGAGGAGAAGGCCCCCTACCGCACCTTCATCACCGACCTGAACGCCGACGAGGCCGGCCTGCGCTCCAACCTGTCGCACCACTGGCGGCGCGGGTTGAACAAGGCCGAGCGGATGGGAATCGAGGTCGTCGAAGGCTCCCACGCCGAATTGCTGGAGACCATCGACGACATCTTCGTCGAGACGCAGCGCCGCAAGGGCTTCAAGGCCTACGACAGCCGCACCTTCACCCGCATCAACGAGGCGCTGCCGACGCGGAGGAAGATGCGCGCCTTCCTCGCCATGCATGAGGGGCGGCCGGTGGCCGGGGTCGTCGTGTCGCTGTTCGGCACCACCGGGCAGATGCAGAATTCCGCGACGCTGGAGGCCGGGCTGCGGGTCAACGCCGCCTATCTGCTGCAATGGCGGGCGCTGCTGTGGATCAAGGCAAACGGCGGGCTGCGCTACGACCTGCACGGGGTAAACGCCCAGACCAACCCCGGCGTCTACCAGTTCAAACGCGGCCTCGCCGGCAAGCATCCGGTCGAGACGCTTCACATCGGCACCTTCGAGACGCCCGGCCCGCTGCCCAGCCGCCTGCTGGTCCAGAGTGGCGAATCGATGCGCATCCACGCCGACCGCTGGAAGACCCAGGCCGGCGCCATGGTGAACCGGCTGCGCAACTGGAAACCGCCCCAGGCCGAGCCCGCCCCGGCGGAGGAGATGGACGCCTCCGACGCCGCCGTGCTGGCGAAGGCGCCGACCGGCCCGGCGTGAGGTAAGCGGCACCGCTGTGTTATGATCGGCCTGGAACGGAGGCCGACCCATGACCAGCGCTCCCCTGATGATGCAGGAGGCCGCCACCGCCCCGGCGGCGGTGCGGCGCCTGCTCGATTCCGACGCCGAAGCGGTGGCGGCCCTCGCCAACCGGCTGCGGGCCGTGCCGCCGCCCTTCGCGATGACCATCGCGCGGGGCAGCAGCGACCACGCCGCCGGCTACGCCCGCTACCTGTTCGAGACGGCGCTGGGGCTGGTCACCGCCTCCGCGGCGCCGTCGGTGGTCACGGCCTACGGCGCCGGTCTGCGGGTCAAGGACGCCTTCGTCCTGGCCATTTCCCAATCGGGCCAGAGCCCCGACCTGCTGCGCGTCGCGGACGCGGCGCGGGCCGGCGGCGCCCTGACGGCGGCGTTGGTCAACGCGGAGGACTCGCCGCTGGCGGAGCGGGTCGCCCATCCCCTGCCCCTGCACGCCGGACCGGAACGCAGCGTCGCCGCGACCAAGAGCTTCGTCGCCAGCCTCGCCGCCATCGCCCGACTGGCCGCCGTCTGGACGGATAACCGGACGCTTCTCGACGCGCTTTCACGGCTGCCCCAAGAACTGGAACGGGCCGGTGCTGCGGACTGGTCGGCGGCGCAGCCGGTGCTGGAGTCTGTATCCAGCCTGCTGATCGTCGCGCGGGGCCGCAGCTATCCCATCGCCCAGGAAATGGCGCTGAAGTTCAAGGAAACCGCCGCCACCCACGCCGAACCCTTCAGCGCGGCGGAGGTGATGCACGGCCCCATGGCGCTGGTCGAGCCGGGCTTCCCCGTGCTGGTGGTGGCGGTGCGGGACGAGACGCTGGACGGCGTGCTGGACACTGCCCGCGCACTGAAGGAGGCCGGCGCCCATCTGCTGGTCGCCTCCGCCGAGGAGCGGGCGCTTGCCCTGGCCGACACGCCTTTGCTTCTTCCGCCGCCGCTGCACCGGGTGCTGGACCCCATCGCGGCGATCCAGGCCTTCTACCCCTTCATGGCGCGGTTGGCGGTGGCGCGCGGCTTCGATCCCGACCGGCCCCGCCATTTGCGCAAGGTCACCCGGACGATCTGAACGGCCGGAGAGTCCGAACGGCCGGACAGTCCGATTGAATTGCCTCGAATTCGCGGTGATCATTTCGGCGCCGCCGCCACCGTCCGTTGACGCGGCCCGACCGGTTCGCGCTAGGCTTGCCGAAACCACGGCTTGGCAGCGAAACGGGACAGCAGCATGACCATCGGCATCGGCGCGGACGACCTTCTGCGGTTTGAAAGTCTGGGCGACAACTGCGAATTCGGCTTCGTCCTGCGCCGGTTGTCCTGCGAGGCGGGGAGCCTGTTCCGCTGGGCCTCCATGAAGCCCGACCAGCTCCTGGCCAAGCTGCGCGCCAATTTCGAAGGCATGTACCGGTTCGAGAACCTGTCGCCGCTGCGCACCGGAATGGTGCTGGATTCCGCCTACGGCATCGGCTGGCACAGCGACATGAAGTCCGACGTCACCGGCGGGCGGCTGGTCTTCCGCGACGACGCGGCGACGCGGCGTGCGATGCACCGCCGGGAGACGCGCAAGATCCAGTATCTCCAGGCCAAGTTCACCGCACGGGCGGCGATGGGCGGGGTGATCTTCGTCGTGAAGTCGAATCCCGGCATCGCCTCCACCACCATCGACGGGCTGTACGAGGCCCTGGCCGCCCTGGCCGGCCACGACGACTTCGCCCTGCTGGAGGTTCAGGCGACGGACGATCCCACCCGCATCGGCCGCGTGGATTGGCACCGGCCCGGCCTGATGCGCGGCTACGTCACCCGCTTCGCCCCCTACCATCAGGCGGACGACATCGACGCGGCGGCGTGGTTCTCCATCGTCCAGGGCGCACTGCGCCTGTTCCCCTGCCACGATTGGACGCAGCGCCACGCCGCCTTGCGCATCGGCACGCCGGACGCGCTGGTCCAGCTCCGCTTCCCCTTCGGCCCCGATCAGGACATGAGCAAGCCCATCGCGGGCGACCTGCGCGCCGGGACAGTCCGTCTGCTGAACGGCAACAGCTGGTGCCGCCCTTATGAGGGCCTGTTCCGCCTGCACGGCCCCGATCCGGAGCGGCCCGGCACCACGTTGCGCTGGACCGGGGTGCGCGCGCCCGGCCCCTTCCATCTTGGCGCCACCCTGCGCTGCCCCCTGCGGGACTCCGTCCCGCTCCGTGTCGCGGTTTCCATCGCCGCGGAGGACGGCACGACGCTGGCCGAGGAACGGTTCGAGGTGCATCCCGGCCGGACCACCGACCTCGTGCTGGACGCCCCTGCCCCGAAGGGCTCGCTGACCGTCGCGTTGACCGTGAACGCCGTGCGCCCGCTGGCCGAGGGGGAGCGCGCCGTGCTGGACCTCTCGCCGCCCGCCCTGCATCCGGAGCAGGTCCCGGCCGTTGCCCTGCCGGCGAAGGCGGCGTGAGTCGGATCATCAAAGCGGGATGGGCTGGGATCGCCACACTGCTGGCGTTCCTGGCCGTCCCGGCGCACAGCGACACGACCATCGGACCGCGCACGCAGCCGCCCTATCCGGACTGGCTGGTCAAGCGCATGGAGACGCTGCGGCATCAGAACCCGAAGGCGATGCTGCTGGGCGATTCCCTGATCGCCGGTTGGCCGCCCGACCTTGCCCGCCGGCTGTTCGACGCGGAGCCGATGAATTTCGGGGCCGGGGGCGACACCGCGGGAAACCTGCTGTGGCGGGTGCGGCAATCCTTCGGGCCGGGCATGGGGCTGAGGTCCGCGCTGATCCTGGTCGGGACGAACGACCTGCCGAACCGCTCCGCCGCGGAGATCGCCGGCACCATCGGGACCATCACCACGGACATGAAGCGGTCCGCGCCCGGCGCCTGCATCACGCTGCTCACCCTGCTGCCGCGGCGCGACGGCAACGCCGCCTTCGCCGAACGCATCGCCGAGGTGAACCGGCGGCTGGCCGCCCTCGCCGCTCCCGGCCTGCGCGTGGTGGACGCCAACACCCCGCTGCGCGACGCCTGCCCGGCGGAGGGCGCCTGTCCGCTCTACAAGGACCCGGTGCATCTCACCCGCGCCGGCTACGAGCGTCTGACCGCCGCTGTCGGCAAGGCCGGTTGTGAATAAGAGGAGCGCCTCGCAATATCTGCTGGCCAGTCATTGCTGCCAATTAAGCCCTCTCCCCTCTGGGGAGAGGGTGGCCCGGAGGGCCGGTGAGGGGGATGCGCGTAACGGAATGTCCGGCAAAAGCGCAACCCCCTCACCCTAACCCTCTCCCCAGAGGGGAGAGGGGACTTCAAAAGCGATTGCCATGGCGGTATCTAGGGGCCATGACCAGCGACACCGCCGCCGCCGACCGTACCGGCACCGATTTCGAGATCTTCATCGTCACTGCGCC
The DNA here is from genome assembly GCF_058780635.1 of Azospirillum sp. UENF 312511. NCBI lineage: Bacteria > Pseudomonadati > Pseudomonadota > Alphaproteobacteria > Rhodospirillales > Azospirillaceae > Azospirillum > Azospirillum sp. UENF 312511. Next base: position 743,049 of record NZ_JBSNCG010000005.1, read on the forward strand.
GGGCCTGGAATCCGTGCTCTGCGCGGAGGTGAAGGCCAAGGGCTTCCGCGATGCCACCGCCATCAAGGGCGGCGTCACCGTCCGCGGCGGCTGGCCGGAGGTTTGGCGGGCGAACCTGGAACTGCGCGGGGCGACCCGCGTGCTGGCCCGCGTCGCCTCCTTCCGCGCCTTCCACCTCGCCCAGCTCGACAAGCGGGCGCGCCGGGTGCCCTGGGCGGAGTTCCTGCACCCCGACGTGCCGGTCCGCGTCGAGGCGTCCTGCAAGGGCTCGCGCATCTACCACGCCGGGGCAACCGCCCAGCGCATCGAGCGCGCCATCACCGAAGAGTTGGGCGCCCCCATCTCCGCCGAGGCGGAGGTGTCCATCAAGGCCCGCATCGACGACGACCTCTGCACCATCAGCGTCGACGCGTCGGGCGAGTCCCTGCACAAGCGCGGCCACAAGGAAGAGATCCACAAGGCCCCGCTGCGCGAGACGCTGGCCGCCCTCTTCCTGCACCATTGCGGCTACGAGGGGACGGAGCCGGTGGTCGATCCCATGTGCGGGTCCGGCACCTTCGTCATCGAGGCGGCGGAGATCGCCGCCGGCCTGCACCCCGGACGCACGCGCCGCTTCGCCTTCGAGCAGCTCGCCTCCTTCGACGACGCGGCGTGGCAGGCGATGCGCTCCGCGGGCAGCGCGGGCACCGCGCCCGCCGTCCGCTTCTACGGCAGCGACCGCGACGGCGGGGCCATCGCCATGAGCCGCGCCAACGCCGAGCGGGCGGGCGTCGCCGCCCTGACGGACTTCCAGAAGCACGCGGTCAGCGACCTGATGCCGCCGGAGGGGCCGCCGGGCCTCGTCATCGTCAACCCGCCCTACGGCGCGCGGATCGGCGAGAAGAAGCCGCTGTTCGCCCTATACGGCGCGCTGGGCCAGACGTTGCTGTCGCGCTTTTCCGGCTGGCGGGTCGGCCTCGTCACCAACGAGGCGTCGCTGGCCCAGGCGACCGGCCTGCCCTTTCAGCCGTCCGGCCCGTCGGTGTCACACGGCGGCCTGCGCGTGACGCTGCACAGCACCGCTGCCCTTCCCTGACCCCTTCCAGCACCCATCTGTAGAACCATGTCCAACCGCACCGCTCCCCGCCTGCACGCCCCCCGCCTGCACGCTTCGGCCTGCCCGCACGATTGCCCGTCCACCTGCGCGCTGGAGGTCGAGGTGCTGGACGAGCGCCGCATCGGGCGCATCCGCGGGGCCGCCGACAACAGCTACACGGCGGGGGTGATCTGCGCGAAGGTCGCCCGCTACGCCGAGCGGGTGCACCACCCCGACCGGCTGACCCAGCCGCTGCGCCGCACCGGCCCCAAGGGCTCCGGCCAGTTCGCGCCGATCTCCTGGGACGAGGCGCTGGACATCGTCGCCGACCAGTTCCTGGAGGCCGAGCGCCGGCACGGGCCGGAGACGGTGTGGCCCTACTACTACGCGGGCACCATGGGGCTGGTGCAGCGCGACGGCATCAACCGGCTGCGCCACGCCCGGCGCTGGTCGGGCTTTTTCGCCACCATCTGCACCAACCCGGCCTGGGCCGGCTGGCTGGCCGGCGCCGGCAAGCTGGCCGGGGCCGACCCGCGCGAGATGGCCAAGTCCGACCTCGTGGTGATCTGGGGGACCAACGCCGTCTCCACCCAGGTCAACGTGATGACCCACGCCGTCCGCGCCCGCAAGGAACGCGGGGCCAAGATCGCCGTGGTCGACGTCTACCGCACCCCGACCATGGAACAGGCGGACATTCCCCTGCTGATCCGTCCGGGCAGCGACGGGGCGCTGGCCTGCGCGGTGATGCATGTGCTGTTCCGCGACGGGCTGGCCGACCGCGCCTATCTCGCCAGCCACGCCGACGACCCCGACGGACTGGAGGCGCATCTCGCCAGCCGCACCCCGGAATGGGCCGAGGCGATCACCGGCTTGCCGGCGGCGGAGATCGAGGCATTCGCCCGGCTGGTCGGGCGGACGCCGCGCAGCTATTTCCGGCTGGGCTACGGCTTCACCCGCTCGCGCAACGGGGCGGTGAACATGCACGCCGCCTCCTGCATCCCGGTGGTCAGCGGCGCTTGGCAGGTCGAGGGCGGCGGGGCCTTCCACTCCAACAGCGGCATCTACGGCTGGAACAAGACGCTGATCGAGGGGCTGGACCTGCGCGACCCGACCGTGCGCATGCTCGACCAGTCGCGCATCGGCCCGATCCTGGAGGGTGACCCGGAGACGCTGGCCGGCGGCCCGCCGGTGACGGCGCTGCTGATCCAGAACACCAACCCGGTCACCATCGCCCCCGATCAGGCGCGCGTGCGCCGCGGCTTCGCCCGTGACGACCTGTTCGTCTGCGTGCACGAGCAGTTCATGACCGAGACGGCCCGCATGGCCGACATCGTGCTGCCCGCCACCATGTTCCTGGAGCACGACGACCTCTATCAGGCGGGCGGCAACCAGCACATCCTGCTCGGGCCCAAGCTGGTCGATCCGCCCGGCGACTGCCGGCCCAACCACGCCGTCATCGGCGAGCTGGCGCGGCGGCTGGGCAGCGACTCTCACCCCGGCTTCGCCATGACCGAGCGGGAGCTGATCGACGCCACGCTGCGCGCGTCCGGCCACGGCACGCTGGAGGCGCTGGAATCCCAGCGCTTCCTCGACGTGCAGCCGGACTTCGAGGAGGCCCATTTCGTGAAGGGCTTCCGCTGGCCCGATGGCAAGTTCCGCCTGAAGCCGGATTGGCCCAAGGTGCCCTACGCCGCGCCGTCGACCTTCGGCCCGGTCGATGCCATGCCAACCTTCCCCGACCATTGGGCGGTGACGGAGGAGGCCGACGACGAGCATCCCTTCCGGCTGGTCACCGCGCCAGCCCGCAACTTCCTGAACAGCAGCTTCACCGAAACCCCGACGTCGGCGGGGCGGGAGCGCCGCCCCAGCCTGATGCTGCACCCCGACGACGCGGCGGCGCTGGGCATCGCCGAGGGCGACCGGGTGGAGGCCGCCAACGGGCGCGGCGCGGTGCTTCTGCACGCCCGGCTGTTCGACGGGGTGCGGCGCGGCGTGGTCATCGCCGAATCCATCTGGCCCAACGCCGCGCACGAGGGCGGGCGCGGCATCAACAGCCTGACCGGCGCCGACCCGGTGGCGCCCTTCGGCGGCGCCGCTTTCCACGACAGCCATGTGCGGGTGCGGAAGGCGGCGGAACCCGCTTAATCAGCCCATTTGGGCGGCGGCAGGGAGCGGAAGGCCTCGCGGAGCGCCTGGGACCAGCCGTCGCTGATCTCCTTGAAGCAGGGATCGTCCTCACCGATCCGCCGCCGCGTCTCCAGCTTCAGCGAATCGCGGCGGTAGGCGATCAGGTCGAGCGGGAGACCGACCGTCAGGTTGGAGCGCAGCGTGCTGTCCATGGAGATCAGCACCAGCTTCATCCCCTCCTCCAGCGGCGTGTTGTGGTTCAACGCGCGGTCGAGGATCGGCTTGCCGTATTTGTGCTCCCCGATCTGGAAGAAGGCGTTGTCGGCGGTCGCCTCGATGAAGTTGCCGGCGGCGTAGACGTGGAACAGCCGCACCCGGTCGCCGCGGATCTGGCCGCCCAGGATGATGGACAGGTCGAAATCCACCCGCTGCTCCTTCAGCGCGTGGCCGTCCCGCTTCCACACCTGACGGACGGCGGCGCCGACGAGCTGGGCCGCCTGGAACATGCCGTTCACGCTGGAGATGGTCCGGATTTCGCCGTCCAGCTCCACCCCTTCCTGAATCAGCGCGATCACCGACTGGGTGAGCGACAGGTTGCCGGCGGTCATCAGGGCGATCATGCGGTCACCCGGCTCTTCGAAGACGTGCATCTTGCTGAAGATGGAGATGTGATCCACCCCCGCGTTGGTGCGCGTGTCCGACAGCATCACCAAGCCGTCCTTCAGATACAGGGCGACGCAGTAGGTCATGGTCCGTCCTCTCTCCTCCCAGCGGAAGCCGGACCGCCCACGCGAAAAGGGGCGGCCGGCTGGCCGCCCCAGTGTATGCCGAAAAAACCAGCATGCCGCAAACCCATCGCGGGACACGGGACATCATGTCCCGTCCCTGCGACGTCCCTTGCGGCCTCCGCTCAGCGCTGCTGCCCGCCCTTCTCGTCCTGGTCGCGGTCCATGCCCTGCTGCTGCCGGTTCGCCTGGTCCTGCCCCTGCTGCCGGTTCTTCGGGTTGTCCTGGGTCTGCTGCCCCTGCTTCCGCTCGTCCTGGCTGCCCATCTGGTTCGGGTTCCGCTCGTCGGCCATGGTGCTTCCTCCGCATTGTCGGTTCCGATGCCCGGCGGGCATGACGTGAACCAAGAGGGCGATGGTACGCGCTGCGCTCGGCCCGATCCTATCTTGGCAGGCGGTCATGTCCCGATTCGCTTGGAACCCTCGGGTTGCGGCGCAAGGTCATAGGCTAAAAAACATACTCCCCCGGCCGCTGTGCCCATTGACATCATGCGGGTACGTATGGTCTATCTTTCGTAGCGCTGCGAACAGCGTCAGGCCGGAGTTTAGGGAGGACTCGGTAGTCCGTGAAAGCAGGGGCGCGCCGCATAAAAACAAAGGCGCGCACACAATGCGACACGCTGCATGCCTCAAGCCCCCGCACCCCCGCAGGGCTTTGACGGCGGCAGCGTGTTTCACTTTCAGGGCCTTGCTTTCCACCAGACATTGTCGATTTTCCGCTGCGGCGCACAAGAACAGAGGCCGCGCGGCGCGCAAAGAAAAAGGCCGCCAGGATTGCTCCGGCGGCCTGAGTTTAGGGAGGAAACGCCCGAAAAGGCGTCAGTGAAACTAATATATTCCGCAGCGCAGCATAATTCAAGCCTTAATCGAACGAATCATTCCACGTCCATCGGCGTGGGATCGGTGGCCGCCCTTTCCTCCTGAGCCGCCGCAGGGCGCAACGCCTGGATGACCGCCACCGCGGTGCGGCGGCTGTGGTCGGCCAGCAGGGCACCGGCCTCCTCGGCATCGCGGCGGCGGAAAGCCGTCATGAAGCCCTCATGCTCGTCCACCGACTCCTGCCAGCGGCCCGTGTCGTAATTGGCGAGGGAGCGGGCGCGCAGGATCTTGGCGGCGAAGCCGGCGTAGGTCGCCTCCAGCGCCGGGTTGCGGGCCATGGCGACGATCTGGGTGTGGATCTGCCGGTTGGTCAGGAAGTAGGCGGCGCGCTCCCCCGCCTCGTGCTGGGCGACCAGCTGGTCGTGCATCCGGTCGAGCTTCGTGAACTCCGCGTCCGAGCCATTGCGGCAGGCGAGCGTCCCGGCCAGCCGTTCCAGCGCGTCCATCACCTCGAAGATCGCGCCGATCTCGCCGGGGTCCACGGGCGCGACGATGGCGCCGCGGTGCGGGCGAAGCTCCACCAGCCCTTCCGACGACAGGACCCGCAGCGCCTCGCGCAGCGGCGTGCGGGAGATTCCCAACTGCTCGCACAACTGCACCTCCGGCACGCGGACGCCCGGCGGCAGCTCGCCGTCGAGGATCATCGCCCGCAGTTCCTCCACCGCGGAATGGTGCAGCGTCGCGCGGCGGATCGGCCGGGCCGGCGCCTTCATGGTCTTGATCCTGTCCATCCTGACCCACCACCCCCGAAAGTGCTGCATACTTGGGCATGCATGCCGAAATGATGCGTCATGCCCAAAATTCAGGCAAGGCCGCTCTCGCGCGGCCAGCTTCCTCCAATATGCTCTAAACGGCTGAAAACAGCCAACAAATTGGCGATCATAATATTGTATACAATTTGGCACGCGCCTTGCGAAAGGAGGAGGGACGCAACCGCATCGGGAGCACTCCTTTCATGACGTTCCGGTCCCTCACCCTGACGACCGTCACCGCCGCCTTCCTCGCCCTCTCCGCCGCTGCCACCGCACAGGCGGCCGACGCGGAAAAGCTGAAGCTGGGCTTCGCCAAATGCGCCCATTGCCTGCCGATGGCACTGACCCCGGAACTCGCCAAGGGCGTGGAGATCGAAGCGATCAACTTCAACTCCGGCAACGACGTGCTGACCGCGCTGGTGTCGAAGAGCATCGACATGGCCCAGGTCACCTACCTGCACTACATCACGGCGCTCGATAAGGGCTTCGACGTGGTGGCCGTGTCCGGTCAGGTGAACGGTGGGTCGGAGATCGTCGTCGGCAAGGGCATCACCCTGAAGGCCGATGATTGGGACGGGCTGAAGAAGCTGATCGCCGAGCGCAAGGAGAAGGGCGAGCCGCTGCGCGTCGCGGCGTCGCGCGGCAACGCGCAGGATATCCACATGCGCGGCGCCCTTCAGAAGCACGGCATCAACGTCAACAAGGACGTGCAGTTCATCAACATCCCGAACCCGTCCGACCACGCCGCCGCCCTCCAGCGCGGCGAGGTGGACGTGATCTGCACGGTGGAGCCCTTCGCCTCGCAGATCCGCCAGACCGGCGTCGGCACGCATTTCGCCCTGCCCTATGATCAGGCCGCCGGCAACCTGACCAACCTGATCGTCACCCGCTCCGACGTCATCAAGGACCATCCGAAGGCGGTCGAGGCCACCGTCGGCTCGGTCGTCGCCCTGGTCGACAAGCTGAAGTCCGACCAGACCGTGTGGGTGGACGTCATCAACAAATACACCGGCATGGACAAGGCCGTCGCCACCGAGGCGCTGAAGAACGCCTCCCCGGATTACGCCATCCACAAGGACAGCACGCTGGCCATCGCCACGATGATGCGCGAGCTGAAATACATCTCCAACGACGTCACCGCCGCCGCGGAGAAGAACCTGGATTACACGTTCCTCGAAGCCGTCACCAAGAAGCCGAAGAGCGAACTGGGCTTCTAAGAGCAACCGCTCAATTCCCTCTCCCCTCCGGGGAGAGGGTCAGGGTGAGGGGGTTGCACTTATGCCGGACGTTCCGCCATGCGCACCCCCCTCACCGGCCCTACGGGCCACCCTCTCCCCGGAGGGGAGAGGGCTATGAACATGACGGGACAGGGAAAACCGGGCCATGACGGCATTGTCGAAATCCTGGGAGCGCGCCGTCGTTCCCCTCTTCATCCTTGCCGCCTGGGAGGTGTTCTCCCGGTCCGGCTTCCTGCCGGCGGCGCTGCTGCCGGCTCCGTCGGTGGTTCTGCACACCTGGGGCGACTGGATCTTCGGCTTCGACGAGACTTCGCAGGGCAACACCGGGCGATGGCTGGCCGACGCCCTGTCCAGCGCCACCCGCGTCGCCGCCGGCTACGGCATCGCGGTGGTCAGCGGCGTGCTGCTGGGCATCGCCATCGGCTGGTGGCGCTGGGTCGAGCGGACGGTGGAGCCGACGCTCCAGATGCTCCGTCCGGTGCCGCCGGTGTCGTGGATCCCGCTGGCGATCATCTGGTTCGGCATCGCCAACAAGCCGGCCATCTTCCTGGTCTTCCTCGGCGCTTTCTTCCCGATCCTGATGAACACCATCCACGGGGTGAAGACCGCCGACCGCAACCTGATCCGCGCCGCCTCGATGATGGGCGCCACGGAACAGCAGCTGCTGCGCCACGTCGTGTTCCCGGCGGCCCTGCCCAGCATCTTCGCCGGCCTGCGCATCGGCATCGGCGCCGCCTGGATGCTGACCGTGACGGCGGAGATGGTCGCGGTGAAGAGCGGCCTCGGCTACGTGCTGTGGGACAGCTACTACTTCCTGCGCTACGACCTCGTGCTCGCCGCCATGGCCAGCATCGGCCTGCTCGGCTACGCGACCGACGCGCTCATCAAAGTCCTGATGTCCGCCGCGCTGCACTGGCAGCACGGCTCCACGCTCCAGAGCCGGGAGGGCTGAGCGATGGCTTCCATCGACCTTCAGAACATCACCAAGATCTTCCGCGACGCCAAGCGCAAGCGCGACCTGCTGGCCATCGACAACGTCAGCCTGTCGGTTGAGAAGAACGAGTTCCTCTGCCTGCTCGGCTCGTCGGGCTGCGGCAAGTCCACGCTGCTGAACATGATCGCCGGTTTCGAGAAGCCGACCGAGGGCACCGTGACGGTCGGCGGCAAGCCGGTGGATGGGCCGGGCGCCGACCGCGGCATGGTCTTCCAGCAGGCCAACCTGATGCCCTGGCTGCCGGTGTGGGAGAACGTCGCCTTCCACCTGCGCCTGAAGGGCTGGCGCAAGGCCGACCGGCGCGACGCCGCCCAGGAATACATCGACATGGTCGGCCTGCGCGGCTTCGAGAACCATTTCCCGGCGGAGCTGTCGGGCGGCATGAGCCAGCGCGTCGGCATCGCCCGCGCCCTGCTGCTGAACCCGCAGGTCATCCTGATGGACGAGCCCTTCGCGGCGCTCGACGCCCAGACCAAGATGGACATGCAGGAGGAACTGGTCGCCATCTGGCAAAAGCAGCGCTGCACCGTCGTCTTCGTCACCCACAGCGTGGACGAGGCGCTGGTGCTTGGCACCCGCGTCGCCGTGATGACCAGCCGTCCGGGCCGCATCCGCGAGCTGATCGCGCTCGACCTGCCGCGCCCGCGCGACACCACCGGCCCGCGCTTCAACGACCACAAGCGCCACATCCTCAACCTGATCCGCGAGGAGGGCCTGCAGCAACGGCAGGCCGCCGTCGCGTGACCGGCCGGCTCGACCTGCTGCTGACCGGCGTCACCGCCCTGACCGGGGAGGCCGTCGGCAGCGTCGTCGACGATGCCGCCATCGGCATCCGTGACGGGCGCATCGCCCATCTCGCCCCGGAAGCGGAGGGGCTTCCCGCCGCAGCCGAGGTCCGCCACCTGCCGGGGCGGGTGGTCACGCCGGGCTTCGTCAACGCGCACCTGCACGCCGTCCTGGTGATGGTGCGCGGCGTGGCCGCCGATCTCGGCTTCGCCCCCTCCTACACGCCGGGCGTGCCCAAGGGCACCGACGCCACGCCGGAGGAGGCCCGCGCGCTGGCCCGGCTGGGCGCGGTGGAGGCCCTGTTGTCCGGCTCCACGCTGATTTGCGACCATTTCGTCCACGCCGACGCGACGCTCGACGCCATCGCCGACCTCGGCCTGCGAGTCCATGCGAGCTGGCGCGTCCACGACGTGGATTTCGCCCGCGTGGCCCAGGGCGAATGGCGCTTCGACGCGGCCATCGGAAGCGACCTGCTGCGGCGGACGCTGGACCTGCACGACCGCTGGAACGGCGCCAACGGCGGGCGCATCCGCGTGCAGATGGCCGCCCACGCGCCGGACACCTGCTCCCCCGCCTTCCTGCGCACCCTCGCCGACGAGGCCGCAAAGCGCTCCATGCGCGTCAACACCCATCTGGCGCAGAGCCGGGTGGAGGTGGAGCGGGTGAAGGCCTCCACCGGCCTGACCCCGGCGGAGTTGCTGGACGAGTGCGGGCTGATGAACGACCGGCTGCTCGCCACCCACTGCCTCTATGTCGAGGACGCCGACATCGCGCGCCTCGCCCGCGCCGGGGCGCACGCGGTCCATGTGCCGAAATGCAACGCCGCCTCGGGTCGGCTGGCGCCGACGCCGAAGCTGAAGGAGGCGGGCGTCAATCTGGCGCTGTGCACCGACACCCAGCACGGCGACATGGTCGAGGCGATGCGCTGGGCGCTCGCCACCGCGCGCATCCAGCAGGGCGGCGTCACCGCCGCCTGGCAGCCCGCCGACGTCTTCCGCATGGCGACCTTGGGCGGCGCGCGGGCGGTCGGCATGGCCGACGAGATCGGCACGCTGGCCCTGGGCAAGAAGGCCGACCTCGTCGTCTTCGACACCCGCCGCCCGCATCTGCGCCCGCTGATCAACCCGCTCGGCACGCTCGTCCACACCGCGCAGGGGCGCGACGTGGAGATGGTGCTGGTCGACGGCGAAACGCTGGTCGAGGACGGGCGCCCCGTCCGCGCCGACCTGAACGAGATCTGCACCGAGGCCGACAAGGCCGCCCGCGCGCTGTGGGCGCGCGCCTGACCGAAAGAACCATGGATATGAGCAACCGCGTCCTTCTGGGCATGCTGACCCCCTCCTCCAACACGGTGCTGGAGCCCGTCACCTCCGCGATGCTGAGCGGCCTGCCGGAGGTGACCGCCCATTTCGGGCGCTTCACGGTGAAGGAGATTTCGCTGCGCGCCGCGGCGCTCGACCAGTTCACCGACGCGCCCTTCCTGGACGCCGCCCGGCTGCTGGCCGACGCCCGGCTGAACGTGATCGGCTGGAACGGCACCTCGGCCGGCTGGCTGGGCTTCGCGGCGGACGAGGCGCTGTGCGCCTCCATCGAAGCGGAGACGGGCATTCCCGCCTGCACCTCCATGCTCGCGCTGAACGAGATTCTGGAGACGACCGGGCGCAAGCGCTTCGCCATCGTCAGCCCCTATCTGGACGAGATCCAGGACAAGATGGTCGCCAACTACAACGCCGCCGGCTTCGAGGTGGTGGCGGAACGCCACCTGAACGACCGCGGCAATTTCTCCTTCTCCGAGGTCACCGAGGAGACCATCGAGCGGATGTGCATGGAGGTCGCGGAGTCCAAGCCGGAGGCCATTGCCATCATCTGCACCAACATGCGCGGTGCCCCGGTGGCCGAGCGCATGGAGAAGGCGCTGGGCATCCCCGTCTACGACACGGTGTCCACGGTGGTGTGGAAGGCGCTGCGCATGACCGGCGTGGACACCCGCCGCGTCGAAGGCTGGGGCAGCCTGTTCCGCGAGTTGCATGGCTGAGGGGAGTATTGCCCCCACCCCGGCCCTCCCCCGCTTCGCGGGAGAGGGTGCCTTCTGCGAAGCGGCGGCAGTTCCCTCCCCTGCGACAGCGGGGGAGGGTTAGGGAGGGGGCCGGTACGTCACGCGGGGCAAATGCGTCACGATGGGAGAAACGACGATGAACTTCGATCTGGTCATCCGCAACGGCACGGTCGCCACCGCGTCGGACGTGTTCAAGGCCGACGTCGGCGTGCGCGGCGGGCGGATCGCCGCGCTGGGCGAGGGGCTGGCCGCCGGGCGGGAGGAGATCGACGCCGCCGGTCTGCTCGTCCTGCCGGGCGGGGTGGACGGGCACGTCCATTTCGACCAGCCGACCGGCGACGAGTCCGTCATGGCCGACGATTTCCTGACCGGCACCCGCTCCGCGGCCTTCGGCGGCACCACGACGGTGCTGCCCTTCGCCTGCCAGGAGAAGGGCAAGACGCTGCGCGCCGCGGTGGACGACTATCACCGCCGCGCCGCCGGGAAGCCGCTGATCGACTACGCCTTCCACCTCATCGTCACCGACCCTACCGAGCAGGTGCTGGGGCAGGAGCTGCCGGCGCTGATCCGCGAGGGTTACACGTCCTTCAAGATCTACATGACCTACGACGCGCTGAAGCTGAACGACCGCCAGATCCTGGAGGTGCTGGACATCGCCCGGTCCGAGGGCGCCATGGTCATGATGCACGCGGAGAACGCCGACTGCATCGCCTGGCTGACCGAGAAGCTGGAGCGCGCCGGCCAGACCGCCCCCTATTTCCACGGCGTCTCCCGCCCCCGCGTGGCCGAACGCGAGGCCACCCACCGGGCCATCTCCCTGGCGGAGCTGGTGGACGTGCCGATCCTGATCGTTCATGTCTCCGGGGCCGACGCGGTGGAGCAGATCCGCTGGGCGCAGGGCCGCGGCCTGCGCATCTACGCCGAGACCTGCCCGCAGTACCTGTTCCTGACCGCCGACGACCTCGGTGGTGAGGGGTTCGAGGGCGCCAAGTGCGTCTGCTCACCGCCGCCGCGCGACGCCGCGAACCAGAAGGTGATCTGGGACGGGCTGACCGGCGGCGCCTTCCAGGTCTTCTCCTCCGACCACGCGCCCTTCCGCTTCAACGGGCCAGGCGGCAAGAAGGTGCATGGCGAGCAGGCGCCCTTCCGCTGCGTCCCCAACGGCATCCCCGGCGTCGAGACCCGCCTGCCGCTGCTCTTCTCCGAAGGCGTGATGAAGGGCCGGATGGAGCTGACCAAGTTCGTCGAGCTGACCGCCGCCAACCCCGCCCGCATGTACGGCCTGCACCCGCGCAAGGGCACCATCGCCGTGGGGGCGGACGCCGACATCGCCTTGTGGGACCCGTCCCGCAAGGTCACCATCACCAACGGCATCCTGCACCACAATGTGGACTACACGCCCTACGAGGGGATCGAGGTCACCGGCTGGCCGGTCGTCACGCTGTCCCGTGGCGAGGTGATCTGCCGCGACGGTGCCTTGCTGGCCGAGCCGGGGCGCGGCGAATTCCTGCCCTGCGGCCTGCCCGCCCCGGCGCGACCCAAGGGCTCGCCGGCCCCGGTCCTGCCGTTCTAAACTCGGCCCCCCGCAACCGGAGACCCTGCCCGTGAGCACACCCGACCTGTTCCGCCTCAGCGCCGCCGAGATGGCGGAGGGCGTGCGCAACCGCCGCTTCCGGGCGCGCGACCTCGTGGCGGCGAGCCTGGAACGCATCGCGGCCCTGGACGGCGGGCTGAAATCCTTCATCACCGTGGCGCCCGACGCCGCGTTGGCTGCCGCCGAGATGGCCGACCGGCAAGTCGAGGCGGGGTCGCCTCTCGGCCCGCTGCACGGCGTGCCGGTGGGCGTCAAGGATCTGACGCTGACGGCGGGGCTGCGCACCACCTACGGTTCTACCCTCTACGCCGACCTGATCCCCGACACCGACGACCTCAGCGTCGCCCGGCTGAAGGCGGCGGGCGCCATCATCGTGGGCAAGACCAACACGCCAGAGTTCGGCTTCGGCGCCATCACCGGCAACGAGCTGTGCGGGCCGACCGCCAACCCCTACGACCTCGACAAGACCAGCGGCGGGTCGAGCGGGGGGAGCGCCGCGGCGGTGGCCGCCGGGCTGGTGCCGCTGGCCCAGGGCACCGACTTCGGCGGCTCGGTGCGCACGCCGGCCAGCTTCTGCGGGGTGGTCGGGCTGCGCCCGACGCCGGGACGCATCCCCAGCCCGGGCCGCGCGCTGGCCTGGGACGGGCTGGCGACGCAGGGCTTCCTCGCCCGCAACGTGGCCGACGCCGCGCTGGCTCTGGCCGCGGTCAGCGGACCGGACCCCCGCGACCCGACCTCGCTGCCCGTGCCCGCTTGGACGGTACCGGACCTCGACGCGCTCGACCCGATGTCACTACGGGTGGCCTGGAGCACCGACCTCGGCTCCGCCCTGATCGACCTCGGGCTGGCCGAGCGGTTCGAGGCGGTGATGCGCGGGCTGGATGGCCGCTTCGGGCACTTCGTGGAGGCCACGCCCGACTGCCGGGAGGCCAGCGCCGCCTTCGGCACGCTGCGCGCCGCGCACATCTTCCACACCTACGGCCGGACGCTGGAGCAGGACGGCGACCGGCTGAGCCCGTCGGTCGCCTGGAACATCGCGCGGGGCAAGGGGCTGACCGCCGCCGACTATCTGCGGGCGGAGGCCCAGCGCAGCGCCCTCTACCGCCGCTTCGCCGTCTTCTTCCGCGACCACGACATCCTGATGACGCTGAGCGCCAGCGTGCCGCCCTTCCCCAACGCCCAGGGCGACGTGACGGAGATCAACGGCTTCCGCCTGTCCACCATCATCGACTATCTGGCGATCACCTACACGGTGTCGCTGATCGGCTTCCCCTGCCTGTCGATCCCCTGCGGCTGGACCGCCGACGGCCTGCCCATCGGCCTGCAACTGATCGCCCGCCCCTACGAGGAGGACCGGCTGCTGCGCTGCGCCCGTTTCCTGGAACGGGAGATGGGGTTCCGCCACCGCTGGCCGGAGGGGCTGTAAAGGCCGCGGCCCCCACCCCGGCCCTCACGGACGCGCGGTCACCGTCCCCGCGGTCCGCAAACTGAAAGCGTCGTGCAGCGAGGCCGCCAGCGTGCGGGCGACGCAGTCATAGCCGAAGTCGTTCTGGTGGATGCCGTCCGGCCCGACCAGATCGCCCATGGCGGCCTGCCGCGTTTCCACCCACTGGCGCATCACCGCGTAGCGGTGGAACAGGCCCACCCCCTCCTCCGCCGCGACGCGGGCGATGCGTTCCTCCATCTCCTCGTGCCGGGGCTTCGCCAGCATGGCCGGGGCGTATTGCAGGTCCATCAGCACGACGTCCAGCCCGGCATCCTTCAGCGTCCGCACGCCGCTGCGGATCACCTGTTCCGCCGCGTCGGGATCGTCGCCGCGCAGGACGGTGTTGGCCGCCACCTGCCAGATCACCAGATCGGGCGCCTCGTCCAGCACGTCGCGCCGGAACCGCTTCAGCATGTCGGGACCGGTCTCCCCGTTGGCGCCCTTGTTGAGGACGGTCAAAGCGAGGCCGGGGTAACGCGCGCCCAGATGCTCGGCCAGCCGCGCGGGATAGCTGTGCTCCGCTTTGCTGGCCCCCGCCCCGGCGGTGGAGGAGGAACCGATGGCGACGATGCGCAGCGGCCCGCCGGTGGTCAGCGCCCGCGCGCTGCGCGGCAGCGGCACGGCGAGGTCGGCGGTCTGCACGGACACGGCGCAGGCCGCCGCCTTGACCGGATCGGGCGTGGCGGTCAGGCCGGCGAGGAAAGGGACGAGGGACAGCAGGGCGGCGGAGAGGACGGCGGAAAGGACGGGGGCCCTCCGGCCACGGGTCCGGGGGGCGGGCGTGCCTGTCACGGAGCGGGTCTCCCGGCGCGGTCGATCATGGTGGACACGGTGTCGGCCAGAATGCGGCCGAGGCAGCGGTGGACGAACTGATAGGCCTGCAGCTTTTCCTCCTTGGAGTCGGGGGCGAAGCCGACGCGGCCCTCTTCGAACCAATGCCGCATCATCTCGAAACGGGGGAAATGGACCACGTCGCTGTCCTGCGACACCCACTCCATATAGTCCAGGTAGGGCTGGAAGGTGATGAGCTGGGAGGTCTGCGGGCTGTACTGCATATCCATCAGGATCACGTCGGCGCCGCGCCCCTGGGCCGCCGCGATGCCGCGGCCCAGCGCCTCCCCGAAGCTGTCGGGCCCAATGTTCCGCATGGCGTCCGCCGTCCCCACCTGCCAGACCAGCAGAGAAGCCGCGGAGGCGGCCAGTTCCCGGTTCAGGATCGGCAGCATCTCCTGCGCGGTCGCCCCCGGCGCGTTGCGGACGGTCACGCTGACCTTGCGGTCGGGCAGCCGCGCCGCCAGCTCCTTCTCCAGCAGCGCCGGATAGGCGGTGTCGGGGCGCGAACTGGCCGAGTTCAGCACCAGGATGGGCAGCGCGCCGCCGCGCTTCAGCCGCTCCCAGGCGCGCGGCAGGGCGCCGTCGACGGTGTAGACGGATTCCGGAACGGCGCAGGGATCGCCGGGCGTCTGCGAAGCCGCCTGCGCGACGCCCATGGCGGTGGATGCGGTCAGTCCCGCAAGGACGGCCAGGGTCAAGACGGTCGCGCGCTTCATGCGCTCGGGTCCTTGGCTGGGGCTTTGGCGGCAGGGGCCAGTGGAGCGGCGGGGGCCGCGGGCGGGGCGGACGCCGATGGACGCGGCGGCCGTCCCACGGACTGATACCAGGTCAGCACCCGTGCGGCCGCCACCATCACGGCGATGCCGGCGAGTGTGACCGAAAACTGGGCAAAAAGCGAGGCGGACCAGTGGTTCAGAACGGTCTGGCCGGCGAAGGACAGGAAGATGCCCAGGCAGAAGACCTGAAGCGACTGCCGTCCGCACAGGATCACCGGCGCCAGCGCCGGCCAGCGCAGCCACGCGCTGTCGAACCGCGCGATCTGCAGGACGACGTAGGCCAGCGCGCAAAAATGCGCGAGCCGCAGCAGATCGAGGTCGGTCTTGCTGATCGGGTAGAGGATTTCCGCCAGCCACACCGGCATCAGCGCGGCCATCGGCGCGACCTGCCAGGAGATCACCAGCAGCAGCGCGGCGAACAGATAGCCGCCCGCCAACCACAGCAGCGCCGTCCGCCGCGTCGTCAGCGCCGCCGCCACTTTGGGCAGCCGCTGCATGGTCGCCCCCAGCACGAACAGGAGCTGCCAGGCGAAGGGGTTGAAGAACCAGACGCCGCCGTCCGGATAGGTCGGCAGGTTCCAGTCCAGGAGGCGCGCCGCCGCGTAGAGGGTCACCGACCCGGCCAGCAGGGCCAGCGGCCAGCGCCGCAGCACCGGCAGCAGCACCGGCAGGGACAGCAGCAGCACGATGTAGAGCGGCAGGATGTCCAGGTTGGCCGGACGGAACTTCAGCGCCAGCGCCTGGACCAGCGACACCGCGGGATCGGCGAAGAAGCCGGCGATGCCCATTTCCTCAGTGAACAGCGGGTTGTCGAAGACCCGCGCGGTGTAGGCGACCTGCGCCGTGAAGGCAATGAACAGGAAGAGATAGGCGATGTAGAGCGTCCAGCAGCGGTCGAGCACCTTGGCCGCGGCGAACCGCCAGCCGTGCTGCTCCAGTATCCGCGAATAAACCAGCGACGAGGTGTAGCCGGAAATGAACACGAACACCTCGGTCGCGTCGCTGAGACCGAAGTTGCGCATCGTCACCCAGGCGATCTGGTTGCCCGGAATGTGGTCCACGAAGATGAACCACAGGGCCAGCCCGCGGAAAAAGTCCAACCGAAGATCGCGCATCCCGCCCGACGCCACCGCCCGACCCCGCCCTTGTTTCGCATGCGCCGCAACGTGGCATGGGCGGTCCGCTTTTGGCAATCGGCACGGCGGCCGTCGGAAGACCCCCGGGCGAACGCCCCATGCGCAACACCGCATGTTGTGCTATCACCGCGCGCAGCCGGTTCCGTCCCACCGCACCAGTCCGCTGCCGGTCAAGCGAAGGACCCAGAATGGCGACCATCGAAGAAGCGCTCGACATCGCGGTCGATCACCATGCGTCCGGTCGCCTCGCCGAAGCCGAGATCATCTACAGCCGCATCCTGGAGGTCGACCCGCGGTGCGCGGCGGCCTTGCATCTGGCGGGGGTGCTCGCCTGCCAGACGAACCGTCTCGACACCGCGCTCGACCGGTTGCACCGCGCGGTCCGGGAGGCTCCCGGCACCGCGGCCTACCGCATCGACCATGCCAAGGCGCTGATCGCGGCGAAGCAGTGGGTCACGGTCGGGGCGATCCTGCGTCCGGCCCTGGCCCTGGCGCCCGACGCCGCCGACCCCTGGTACTTCCTTTCCATGGCCAGGCATCACACCGGCGATACGGACGCCGCCATCGCGGCCCTGCGGCACGCCTGCGCCCTGGCCCCGGAGCGGGATGACCTGACCGGGCGGCTCGCCCTGCTCCATCAGCAGCGCGGGCAGGACCATCTGCGGCAGTTCCGGCAAAGTCTCGCCCTCGCCGATTTCCAGAGCGCCGTCGCTCTGAGCCCGGCGGAGTCCGAACCGGCCTTCCTGCTCGCCACCGCGCTTCTGGATTCCAACCGCTTCGAGGCGGCGGCCGACATGTACCGCCGGGCGCTGAGCCTCGCCCCGGCGGAGGGGTTCGCCCTGCACAATCTGGGCATCACCCTGAGCCGCAGCGGCCGCACGGACGAGGCGCTGACCGTTCTCCGCCGCGGCGCCCGTCTGGACCCCGCTCATGTCACGGTCCGCGACGCCCTCGTCCAGGTGTTGGAGCGACGCGATCCGACGGAGGCCGCCCTGTGGTCCATGGAGGCTCTGGCCCTCAAGCTGGCGAGGGCCGCCGCCGAGGTCCCGGCGCCCGACACCCCGCCCGGCCCCGACGGCGCCCGGACCCGCAACATCGTCGCCTTCAGCCTGTGGGGGACGCGGGAGATTTACACGCAGGGTGCGCTCGCCAACGCCAGGGCGGTGCCGGCGGTCTTTCCCGGCTGGACCTGCCGCTTCTACCACGACGATTCGGTTCCCCGCCCGGTTCTGGCCGAACTGGCGCGGCTCGGCGCCGAGACGGTCGAAATGCCGGCGGGCAGCGGCCCGTCGCACGGGCTGTTCTGGCGCTTCCTCGTCGCCGACGACCCGACGGTGGCGCGTTTCCTCTGCCGCGACTGCGATTCCCGCCCGACCGCGCGGGAGAAGGCCGCCGTGGACGCCTGGATCGCGTCCGGCCTGCCCTTTCACGTCATGCGCGACCATGTGCTGCACACCGACCTGATCCTGGCCGGGATGTGGGGCGGCATGGCCGGCCGGCTGCCGCCGCTGGCGCCGGCCATCGACGCCGCCGCCGACCGGAAGGCCGACCGCTGGCAGGACCAGCGCTTTCTGGCGGGCTGGGTGTGGCCGCGCATCCGCGGGCGCGTGCTGGCCCATGACAGCGTCCATCCGGGGGTGGGTCAGCCTTTCCCGCCGGCCCCGGACGATCCCGTGTCGTCGCACGTCGGGGCGAAGGTGCTGCAGTTGCAGCCCGGCGACGGTGCCCATGTGGCCGCGGAACGGCCGGACTTTCCGCCGGAGGTCGTCATCCTGCCGGCCCAGCCCGGGCGGCCTATGCTCGCCGAGCGGCCCGGACGGCACGGGATGATGCGCTTCTTCGCGAAGGACACCTACATCGGGCGCTCCCTGGCGCTCTACGGCGAATATTCGGACGCCGAGCCTCGCCTCGCCGCGATGCTGGTGGGGCCCGGCGACGTGGTGGTCGAGGCGGGGTCGAACATCGGCGCGCACACCGTCCCGCTGGCCCGGACGGTCGGCCCCACCGGATGCGTCCACGCCTTCGAGCCGCAGCGCGTGGTGCATGAGCTGCTGGCGCACAACCTCGCCGCCAACGGTCTCCACAACGTCGTCCTCCACCGGGCGGCGGTCGGCAACGCGCCCGGCCGGATCACCGTTCCGATCCCCGACTATGGCCGGTCCGGCAACTTCGGCGCCGTCAGCCTGGGCGCCCTCAGCGGCGAGCCGGTGCCGGTCGAGACGATCGATGGCCTCGGCCTCGACCGGCTGGCCCTGCTGAAGGCCGATGTGGAGGGCATGGAGGCTCTGGTGGTCGAGGGTGCGGCCCGAAGCATCGCCCGCTTCCGCCCGGCGCTCTATCTGGAGAACGACTGGGAGGAGCATTCCGCCGATCTGATCGTCCTGCTTCAGGGCCTCGGCTACCGGCTGTGGTGGCACCTCGTGCCGATCTACGACCCGGACAACCATGCGGGCAATCCGTTCAACGCCTTTCCCCGCGTGGTGTCCCTGAATCTGCTCGGTCTGCCGGAGGGGCGCCCCTGCCCGTTGCCGGACCTGCCGCCGGTCACCGGGCCCGGCCAGTCCTGGCGCGAGGTCGCCCGACTCGTCTGATCCCGGCGGCGCACCCTTTGCCCAGACATCGGGCACCATGGTCAAGACCAAGGCTCCGCTGAAATTTTAGGCATATTCAGCGGGCAGTCTGCCCAGCTTTGCGCCGTGCCCGAGCGGCCCTTTCCGGGCGAACACCAGGGTATGCGGGGGTTCGGGTCTGGCTCACCCTCGAATCGGCCGAAATGGCACGTGGGTTGCTCTCCTTGTCTCCTGCGCTGCGCCACCGGGGGGTCCCCGCCGGTGCGCCCCACCAGGATACGCCCCATGGCCGCACTCCAATCCGCCCGTTCGCACCACCAACCGCCCCCGCAGCCCGCCACGGAGGCCACCGCGAAGCCCGCGGGCGTCGCGGTGACGCTGGACGGCATCACCCACCGCTTCGGCGCCTCGACCGCCGTGGACAACGTGACGCTGGAGATCAAGGCGGGCGAGCTGGTGGCCCTGCTGGGGCCGTCCGGCTGCGGGAAGACCACGCTGCTGCGCATCCTCGCCGGTTTCCAGGCGCAGACGCTGGGCCGCGTCGTCATCGGCGACCGGGTGGTCGACAGCCTGCCGCCCGCCGGGCGCGGCGTCGGCATCGTCTTCCAGAACTACGCCCTTTTCCCGCACATGACGGTGGCGCAGAACGTCGCCTACGGGCTGGAGGCGCGGGGGGCCGCCCGCGACGCGGTGCGGGCGCGGGTGGAGGCGATGCTCAGTCTGGTGAAGCTGGACGCCATGCGCGACCGCTTCCCCAAGCAGCTGTCCGGCGGGCAGCAACAGCGCGTGGCGCTGGCCCGCGCCCTGGCGATCCAGCCGAGCATCCTGCTGCTCGACGAGCCCTTCGCCGCGCTCGACAAGAACCTGCGGCTGGACATGCAGATCGAGATCAAGCAGCTCCAGCGCCGCTTCGGCATCACCACCATCATGGTCACCCACGACCAGGAGGAGGCGCTGAGCATGGCCGACCGCATCGCCGTGCTGAGCCGGGGCAAGCTGGAACAGTTCGGCACGCCGGAAGACGTCTACGACCGCCCCGGCACGCTGTTCGTCAACGGTTTCGTCGGCAGCGCCAACCAGTTGCGGGGCCGCGTCGTCCGCGCCTCCGGCAGTGTTGCCGAGGTGGCGCTGGAGGCCGGCACCGTTCTGACCGCCGTCACGCCCGACGCCGCGCTGGCCGCCGGCGACCCCGCCATCCTCTGCGTGCGCCCGGAGAACCTGCGCCTCGCCGCCGAGGCGGCGCCCCAGCAGATCGCCGGCACCGTGGATCTCGCCCTGCCGCTCGGCCCCGTGGTCGTCTACGAGGTGCGCACGGCCGACGGCGGGCAGGTGAAGGTGACCGAGCCGCGCGTGGCCGGCGCCGCGCTGCGCGCGCCCGGCACGCCGGTCCGGCTGCAGCCCGTCTCCCCCCAGACCTGCCGCGCCTTCGCCGTTCCCGCGGGCGCCTGATCCACTCCCTTCCCCTTCTCTCCTCCTCCCCCTGGAGTGCCTGCCGATGACCCTCGACCGCCGCCAGATCCTCGCCGCCGGCCTCACGCTCGGCGCCATGTCCCTGTTCCCCGGCATGAGCTGGGCGCAGGCGCGCAAGCTGGTGTTCGCCACCTTCACCGGAAGCTGGGAGGAAGCCCATCGCGACGTCATCGTCCCGCATTTCCGCAAGGCCACGGGCAACGCCGACATCGCGCTGGACCCGATGCTGTCGGTGGACATGATCGCCAAGGTCTCCGCCGCCAAGGCGAACCCGCCCATCGACGTGATGCTGATGGACCCCGGCCCGCGCCTGTCGGTGATCGGCCAGGATCTGGCCGCCCCCTTCCCCGTCGCGGACAGCAAGAACTACCAGGACCTGCTGCCGGTGGCCCAGTTGCCCGAAGGGCCAGGCATCTTCTTCCAGGCGGTCGGCATCACCTACAACCCGGAGAAGGTCAAGACCCCGCCGACGAGCTGGGACGACCTGTGGAAGCCGGAGTACAAGGGCCGCGTCGGCATCACCAACATGAACTCGACGCTCGGCACCGCCTTCATGGTCGAGCTGGCGAAGACCCGCGGCGGCGGCGAGAACGACATCGAGCCGGCCTTCGCCGCGCTGAAAGAGCTTCAGCCCAACCTCGGCGCCGTGGCGCCCAACCCCGGCGCGCTCGCCACCCTGTTCCAGCAGGGCCAGATCGACATCTCGCCGGGCAACTTCAACGCCATCCAGATCCTGCGCGCCCGCGGCGTGCCGGTGGAGTTCGCCAAGCCGAAGACCGGCACCATCGCCTTCCTGACCACCGCCCATATCACCAAGAACTCGCCCAACGCCAAGCTGGCGGCGGCGTTGATCGAATCGGCCATGGCGCCGGAGGTCCAGACCAAGCTGATGCAGGCGCCCTTCTACGTCATCCCGACGAATTCCAAGGTGCAGATGGACGGCGACATCGCCCGCATGATCGCCAAGGACCAGGAGGAGCTGAAGGCGTCCTTCGTGTTCCACGACTGGTCGGTGATCAACCAGAACCGCGCCGGCTGGATCGAGCGGTTCAACAAGGAGATCAAGGTGTAAGTGCGGGAAACGGGCCCCCTCCCGGCCTCCCCCTTGCTGACCATCTTAGCCCTCTCCCCTCTGGGGAGAGGGGACTAAGACTGCAGTTGCCCCCACAGGACTTCACCCCATGACCGCCATCACCGCCCCCGGCCTTGCCGGACCCGCGACCGCCGCACGGCCCCGCATCGGGCGGGAATGGACGCTGGCGCTGCCGCTGGCCGCCTTCTTCGCGGTGTTCTTCGTAACGCCGCTGCTCCTGCTGGTCGCCGTCAGCCTCTACGCCGACGCGGAGATGACGCGGTTCGGGCTGGACCAGTACATCCGCTTCTTCGGCGATGCCTTCAATCTGGCCGTGCTCGGCAGCACGCTGCTGCTCGGGGTGAAGGTCACCGCACTGACGCTGCTGTTCGGCTATCCGCTGGCCTGGCTCTACACGCGCAGCGGGCCGCGGATGCAGTCGGCGCTGATCCTCGTCATCATCCTGCCGCTGCTGACCTCGGTCGTTGTCCGCACCTTCGCCTGGATCGTCATTCTGGGGCGCGACGGAATCGTCAACAACCTGCTGCTGTCGCTGGGTCTGGCGGAGACGCCGCTGCGCCTGCTCTACACCGAAGGCGGTCTGGTCGCCGCGCTGGTGCAGGTGCAGATGCCGCTGATGGTGCTACCGCTCATCACCACCCTGTCGCGGCTCGACCCCAACCTGCTCGACGCCTCAGCGGCGCTGGGCGCCGGGCCGTGGCGGGGCTTCCTCAAGGTAACGCTGCCGCTGAGTCTGCCGGGGATCGTCGCAGGGTGCCTGCTGACCTACGCCGCCGCGGTCACCGCCTTCATCACCCAGTCGCTGGTCGGCGGCGGGCAGATGCTGTTCATGCCGCAATACATCTATCAGCAGACCATCACGCTCCACAACTGGCCCTTCGCCGCCGCCATCTCCATCGTCTTCATGGTGTCGGTGATGGGCGTGGTGATGCTGTTCAACCTGCTGGGCCGCGCCAGCAAGGGGTACGTCCATGCCTGACATGCAGCGCCCGACCCTGGGAAGCGCCTCCTTTGGCCTCGTCATGGGCACGCTCGCCGGTGCGGCCTTGCTGCTGCTGGCGGCGCCGACGCTGGTGGTGCTCGTCACCTCCTTCACCGACGGCTATTCGCTGAAGTTCCCGCCGCCGTCCTACAGCCTGCGCTGGTACGCCTCGCTGATCGACGCGTGGCAGCTCCAGGACGCCGCCCTGGTCAGCCTGAAGCTGGGCGCCGTGGTGACCGCCGTGTCGGTGGTGCTGGGCACCGCCGCCGCACTCGCCATCGGACGCAGCCGCCGCGCCTGGGCGCGCGGGCTGGACGCCCTGTTCATGTCGCCGCTGGTCCTGCCGGCTTTGGCCTTCGGCCTCGCCTCGCTGGTGTTCTTCAGCACGGCGGGGGTGGAGCTGTCCTTCCTGACGCTGGCGATCGGCCACATCGTGGTCAGCGTGCCCTACGTCCTGCGCACCACGCTGGCGAGCCTCGCCCAGCTCGACCCCGCGCTCCTGGAAAGCTCCGAGAGCCTGGGGGCCGGGCGCTTCTACACCTTCCGCCGGGTGACCCTGCCGACCATCCGCAACGGCATCGGCGCCGGGGCCTTCATCGCCTTCATGTCGAGCTTCGACAACATCCCGGTGTCGCTGTTCATGGCCGACGCCCGCAACGAGGTGCTGCCCATCCGCATGTGGCAGATCCTGGAGAACAGCCTGGACGTCCGCGCCGCGGCGGTGTCCGGCGTGCTGATCGCCGTCACCGTCCTGGCGATGGTGGTGATGGAGCGCGTCGCCGGCCTGTCGCGCCAGCTCCGCTGAACCCAAGTCCCAAAACTCACGCTCCCCGGAACAGGGAATAGCCCCAGGGGGTGAACTTCAGCGGCAGATGGTAGTGCTGCGCCACGTCGGTGACGGTGAAGCGGAACGGCGCCTCCTCCAGAAAGGCCGGTTCCGCCGCCCCCACGCCTTGCGCGCGCAGCCAGGGGCCGACGTGGAACACCGCCTCGTAGACGCCGGCCGTCACGCCGTCGCCGCCGACCACCGGATGGTCAAGCGCACCATTGGCACACAAACGGCTTTCCGCTAGCCTGTTCCGCTGTCCGTCCCGCAAAGCATAGAGTTCCACCCGCATCCCCTCGGCGGGCACCCCGCGCGCCACATCCACCGCATGCAACGAAATCCCGCCGGCCATCGGCCCGTCCCTTTCCCTGTGGAGTCCCCATGAACGTCTGGTTGCTGCCTCTGATCGCCATGGCGGCGGTTCAGGCGTTCGTCGGGCTGTGTCTCTTCGCCATCCCGGTGATCGCGCCGCAGGCGGCGTCCGACCTTGGGGTCGATCCGGGGCTTCTCGGCCTTTATACCGCGGTCGTCTTCACCGCCGCCATCCCCGCGTCGCTGGGGGCGGGTGGGCTGATCGCGCGCTGGGGAGCGATCCGCACCTGCCAGGCCTGCCTGCTCGCCGCCGCCGGAGCCGCGCTTCTGTCGGCCAGCGCCCTTCCCATCGCCTTCCTGCTGGGAGCGCTGGCGCTGGGCTTCGCCTTCGGGCCGGAGACGCCGGCCAGCACGCAGCTGCTGTCCCGGCTGACCCCGCCGGAGAAACGCCCGCTGGTCTTCTCGCTGCGCCAGACCGGCAACCAGTTCGGCGGCATGGCCGCGGGATTCGCCGTGCCGCTGCTGGTCCTGTCCGTCGGCTGGCAAGCCAGCCTGCTGGTCGTGGCGGGGGCCACCGCCGTCCTGGCGCTCGTCCTGGAGCCGCTGGCCCGCCGCCACGACGGCGACGACCGCGCCGCTCCCCGCCCCGCCGGCCGCGGCACGCTGAAGCGCGCGCTCGATCTGGTCGCCGGGGAGCCGGCGCTGCGCCGGCTGGCCATGGCCGTCTGCGCCTTCTCCGCCATGCAGCTCTGCCTGAACGGCTTCCTGGTCAGCTTCGCGGTGACCGGCTTGGGCTGGAGCCTGCCGCTGGCCGGGACGGCGCTGGCGGTGGCGCAGGGCGCCGGCCTGATCGGGCGCGTCGGCTGGGGCCTCGTGGCGACGCGCTGGGGCCCGCCCCGCGTCATCCTCGCCGGGCTGGGCGTCGCCATGAGCGTGGCCGCCGCCCTCGTCGCCATCGCCGCCCCCGGCTGGCCGGTGCCCGCCTTCCTGGCCGTCTGCGCGGCCTTCGGCCTGTCGGCGAGCGGCTGGAACGGCCTGTTCGTCTCGGAGGTCGCCCGTCTCGCCCCGCCGGGCCGGGCGGGCGAGGCGACGGGCGGCATGCTCGCCATCGCCTACGCCGGGCTGGTCGCCGGGCCGGCGCTGTTCAGCCTGCTGGTCGCCGGGGGGTTCGGCTATTCCGCCGGCTATCTGGCCGCCGCCGCCGCCGCACTGGCCGGCGTCGCGGCGCTGGTCATTCCCCTGCCGCCGGCTCCCACCCCGGGCCTTTCCACCGCTGCCGAGGACACCCCATGCGCATGATGAGCGCCCGCCGGACCGCCGAACAGGTCGCCGCCCGAGCGGTCAGCGCCGTCGCCCTCTACGACGATCTGCTGGAGCGGATCGCGGCGGAGAATCCGCGGCTGAACGCCATCGTTCATCTCGCCCCGGAGGCCGGACGGGCGGAGGCGCTTGCCGCCGACGAACGCGCCGCGCGGGGCGAGGCGCTGCCCCTGCTCGGCGTGCCCTTCACGGTGAAGGACAACATCTGGGTGCGCGGCCAGCCGGTCCGCCAGGGATCGCGGCTGTTCGAGAACTTCGTGGCACCCGAAGACGCGGTGGCGGTGGCCCGGCTGCGCGCCGCGGGCGCCGTCTTCGCGGGAATCACCAACTGCTCCGAGTTCGCCTGCAAGGGGGTGACGACAAATCTGCTGCACGGCCCGACCCGCAATCCCTGGGACGTGGCGCTGACGCCCGGCGGCTCCTCCGGCGGGGCGGCCAGCGCGGTGGCAGCGGGCTTGGCACCCCTGGCGCTGTGCACCGACGGCGGCGGTTCCACCCGCCGACCGGCGGCCCATGTCGGGGTGGTCGGCATGAAGCCGTCGGCCGGAGTCGTCCCCCACCCCATCGGCTTCGCCGAGCCGGTGTTCGGCAACTCGGTGATCGGCCAGATGGCCCGCTCCGTCGCCGACGTGGCGCTGATGCTCGACGCTCTGTCCGGATCGGACCCGCGCGACCCGCAATCGGTGGTCCTTTCCGGCTCCTTCGCCCGCGCTGCTGCCGATCCTGACCCGGCGGGCCTGCGCATCGCCTACAGCCGGCGGCTGGGGCTGGACGCCCCGGTCGATCCGGAGGTCGCCGCCTGCGTCGAGCGCGCCGTCCACCGCCTCGCCGACGCCGGGGCCATCGTCGAGGAGGCCGACCCGGTCTGGCCGGCGGGGGCTGGGGAAAGCGGCCTGATGCCCCTCCAGTTCGCCGGCCTCGCCGCGCTCTACGGAGAGCGCTTCCGCGCGACTCCGGACCTGTTCGACCGGGACATCGGGCAGCAGATCGACGCCGGCCTGCGCACCAGCGGCGCGGAGGTCGCCCGCGCCCTGCATCTGCGGGAGGAGGCATACCGCGCGCTGGCCGCCCTGTTCGCGCGGTACGACCTGCTGGTCTGCCCGACGACTCCGGTCACCGCATGGCCGTTCGACCGGCTCGGCCCCGCCACCATCGACGGGCGCCCGGTGACGCCGCGGGGCCACGCCGTCTTCACGCCGCTGTTCAACCACTGCTACGCGCCGGCCTGCTCCGTCCCCTGCGGGCTGACGGAGAGCGGCGGGCTTCCGGTGGGGCTCCAGATCGCCGGCCCGCGCCTGTCCGACGCGGCGGTGCTGCGGCTGGCCGCCGCGGTGGAGGCCACCTGCGGTTACACGCCACCCATGCTGTAACAGCCTTTTTCAAGAAAAAGAGAACTGGGCATCGGGATAGAACGGACAGCCTGTTTCAATTACCATCGTATTCTGGCAGTCTTTCCCCGCAGAAGGGTGGAGTAGGGAGATACGGGTGAAGACCAGCGAGCCGGACCAGCGGCCTGGATGGTCGGCGCGTCGGTTGTCGATTCTTTTCCTTGTGGTTGCATTACCGCTGATCGCCTTTGAAGTGCACAACATCCTGGAATTGCGCAAGTCCCGGGAAGCGGAAATCCGCACGGAGTCGATGCAGCTTCTGGATCAGGTCGAATCCGAGCAGCAGCGCATCGCCGACGACATCGAACACGTTTTGGTTGCTCTTACAGAGATGGGGATAGGGCAACTGTCTCCAGCGGCCTGCCAGGACACACTTCTTCGGATCAAGGCGAAGTTTCCCCCGTATCTGGCGGTGAGCGTCAGCAACCGGTCCGGGACCATCTGGTGTTCCACCGAACCGCAGGCGCGCGGCTTCTCGGTCGCCGACCGCAGCTATTGGCAGGAGGCACTGGCCACGGGGGAGCAGACCAACGGAGCCACCCTGACTTCGCGCACCACGGGACGCCCCTCCATCCCCTTCGCGCTGGCCTACAAGGGCGAGAACGGCGTTCCGGCGGGGGTGGTCGCGGTGCTCCTCGACACCACTTGGCTGAACCTGTTCCTTCGCGAGAAGAGCCTGCCGGAGGATTCGGAGGTGGTGATCGCCGACCGCTCCGGCATCGTCCTGGCGCACCAGCCCGAAATGCCGGACACCATCGGCCGACCGCTGCACACGCCTTACCAAGCCCTGCTGGACCGGGGCGAGCGGCGTGTGGTCGAAGAACCCGGCCCGGATGGCCGGACGCGGATCACGGCGGTGTCCCCGCTGGCCGCCGGCGTCCCCAACCTCTACGTCCATGTCAGCCTGGACAAGGACGAATCCATGCGGCCGGTGAACGCGGCGGCACGGCGCACCCTCGTCATCTTCGCCGGGCTGTTCCTGTTTGCCGGACTGACCGCGGGCTGGAGCCTGTGGCGCTTCCTGCGCGCGCATGAGCTGGCGCGCAGCAACGCGCTGCGCATGGCGGCGGTGCTTGGCAGCACGGTGGATGGCGTGATCGAGCTGGATCGTGACTGGCGTTTCACCTACCTGAACGACAAGGCGGTTTCCCTGGTCGCCCAGGGCCGCGACCTGCGCGGCCAGTCGCTGTGGGACGCCTTTCCGGAACTGGTGGACACGCCGCTGTGGCATCAGGCCCATCAGGCGATGGCTGAGCAGATGCCCACCGACGCCGAGTTCCAGGGTGCGCGCACCGGACGCTGGTTCTGGATGCGGGCCTTTCCCAACGCGGACGGCATTTCGGTCTATCTTCTCGACATCACGCGGCGGCGCCAGGCCGAAGACGATCTGCGCAAGAGCAAGGATCGGCTGAGCCTCGCCCTGGAATCGGCCATGGCGGGCTCCTTCGACTGGAATCTGACGACCGGCCGGGGCCACTGGTCGGAGGAAACCTTCCGCATCTTCGGTCTGGACCCGGCCGTGCACGAGGCGACCAGCGCCGTTTGGCGGTCTGTGGTCCATCCCAACGATTTCGACATCGCCACGCTGAGGGCCCAGACGGAAATGCTCGCCGAGCGGCGTGCCTACATCCGGCTTGAATACCGCATCATTCAGCCCGGCGGCGCCGTCCGCTGGGTCTCGTCGATCGGGCGCGTCAGCTATGGCCCGGACGGCGTGCCGCTGCATTTCAGCGGCCTGAACCTCGACATCACCGAACGCAAGGCGCTGGAAGAGGCGCTGCGCCGCAGCGAGGAGCGGCTGACCATCGCGCTGGCCGCGTCGGAGGCCGGCATCTGGGATTTCGACCTGCGTGACCGCACGCTGGCCTGGTCGGACGGCATGTACCGGCTGTACGGCGTCACTCCGGACAACTTCAGGCCCGGCGAGGACAGCTTCTTCGAACTGGTCCACCCGGCCGACCGGGACTTGGTGCGCCGGTTCACGGAGGACGTGCTGGAATCCCGGCGCTCCGACTACCGGGGGGAGTTCCGCATCCTCCATCCGCGCGGCGGGGTTCGTTGGATCATGGCGATCGGGCGCCCCGTCTACGAAGGTGGCCGTCTGGTCCGGCTCAGCGGATTGAACATCGACATCACCGGGCGCAAGGCGATGGAGGAGGCCCTGCGCGACGCCAAGGCCAAGGCCGACGAAGCCAACGTCTCAAAATCGAAGTTCCTGGCCGCGGCCAGCCACGACCTGCGCCAGCCACTGCAATCCGCCCTGCTGTTCGCCGGTGTCCTGCAACGCCACGTCGATCCCGACAAGGGCCGCAGCCCGCTGGCCTCGCTGGAACGCGCGCTGGAGACGTTGAAGAACCTTCTCGACAGCCTGCTGGACGTGTCGCGCCTGGATGCCGGTGTCATCACCCCGCAGATCGTCACACTGCCCCTGCGCCCGATGCTGGAGGAGATCGAGGCGGCCTACGCCCCCATCGCCTCCAGCAAAGGGCTGGAATTCGCCGTCGTCCACCCTGCCCCGGAGCTGGCGGTGCGCAGCGACCGGCTGCTGCTCGGCCGGATGCTCCGCAATCTGGTGGAGAACGCCATCCGCTACACCGAGACGGGCTATGTCCGCGTGTCCTGCCAGGCGTCGAACGGCAGCGTCCGCATCACCGTGCAGGACAGCGGCATCGGCATCTCCGCGGAGCAGCAGACCAAGGTCTTCGAGGAGTTCCATCAGGTCGCCAACCCGGAACGCGACCGCAGCCAGGGGCTCGGGCTCGGGCTGGCCATCGTGCAACGGCTCTCACGGCTGCTGAACCATCCGGTGTCGGTCCGCTCCGAACCGGCCCATGGCTCGGTCTTCACCATCGAGGCGCCGCGCGCCGCCGCCCCGGCCGTCTCCCTTCCCGTTCCCGAAGCCGAGGCCGCCCCGTCCGGTGATGGACGTCTGGCCGTTCTGGTCGAGGACGACGTGATCGTCCTGATGGGATTGCGGACCATCTTCCAGGAATGGGGGTACGAGGTCGTGGTGGCCGGCTCCGCGGAGCAGGCGTTGGAACGGCTGCGCGGGCTGGACCGCCGGCCCGATCTGATCATCGCCGATTACCGGCTGCGCAACGGCCGGATCGGAACGGACGCCATCGTGCAGATCCGTGGGCTGGTCGGATCGCCCGTCCCCGCCATCATCCTGACCGGCGAGATCGGCACCGACTGCGACCGCGACGCGGCGGCGCTCGGGCTCGCCGTGGTGCGCAAGCCGATCACGCCGCGGCAGCTGCAAAGCGCCATCCAGGACCTTCTGAACCACGATCCGCTGAGCCAGACCGGGGACTGAGCGCCTGCGGAGACCGGGGGACGGTGGACAAAAAGCGGACCAGCCTTGACGGGGCAGTGGCCCTGCCCCATATTGTGCACTGCAACATAACGATAAGCCCTTTCCCGAGGGGGAGACGCCTTCTCAATCCTTTGAGGAGGTCCCTTATGAACACGCCTTCGACTTTCGCGTCCGCCCTTCCCTCCGAACGCGACCTGCAGCTCATCCGCCGCAAGGCCGCACAAATGCGCGCCGACCATCTCCGGTCCCTGCTGGGCCGGTTGGCCGCGTTTCTGAAGGGGCGGACGGCTGACCTCGATCCCCACCGCCTGGACGGTGGCCGCGCCGCCGGCTGACGACGGACGGCCTTCGTTTTTCCCTGACACAGCGGCAGCAACGCCCCGCCGCCCCCGGCAGACCGTCTGCGGGGATGCGGCAGCGGGGCTCGCCCGGCGGCGGTCCGCGACAGCGGCGCCGTGCGGGCCGATTGTTCTTTGGTTGGAGTTTTATAACATGCGGAAACAAGCGGTCGCCCTGGGCGGCTTCGGTGGGTTCAACCTGCACGGCGCGGGCGTGCTGGCGGCGCTCGACCGCCTGGAGCGGATGCCCGACCTGTTTACGGTGACCTCCGGACAGATCGTCGTGCTGGCCGCCTGGCTGCGCGGCGAGGACGTGCGCCGCCTGCTTCTCGAACACCGGGGGGCGTCCGGCGGGCTGCTCCAGGCCTGGCAGACCGCCCTGTTCGGGCACAAGGGCGTGTTCCGCCCGGTGCTGGGCGAGAACGCGCGGCGCTGGCTGGATGTCCCGCTGTCGCCCTCGGCGGTGCTGGAGCGGCTGATGCCGGCCCGCCAATACGCCCCGGTGCGCGACCGCGACACCGTGGCCGAGATCGCCCGCACCCTGAACGAGGCCGAGGTCGGCGTCGTCTTCAACACCTACGACTTCCGCTCGGGCAACGGGCTGCTGCACGGCAACGCCGCCGCCCGCCGCCTGATGGCCGGGGAGGTCGGGCTTGAGGATATCACCGCGGACGCGGTGGAAAGCGCCCTCTGGCTCTATCTCTACGGCTTCGAGGAGGCCCCCGGCGGGCTGATCGACGGCGCCTATCACCGCAGCATCATCCTGTCGGAACTGCACGGCTTCGACGAGGTGACGGTGGCCGCACCCTTCCCGGTTTCCTGGATCGGGCCGGTGCCGCGCAACCAGCTGGAGGTGGAGAACTGGAAGATCCGCCAGTGGTTCGCCAACTCCTATAAGGCGGAGGTCGCGCGGCTGCGCCGGGTGATCGAGCTGATGGAGCGCGGCACGCTCAACGACCCGGCCTACCGCATCCGCTCGCTGACCGAGCTGCCGCTGCGCCGCCATTACGGCTACTTCGACTATTTCACGGAGAAGGCGGAGGTGTTCGACGACGCGCTTGCCCAGGCCCTCGACCATTTCGGCAGCGGCCCGGCCCATAAGCAGGCCCACACGCAGCGGCGCGCCGGCTGACCGACTGATCTGTTGACCGGGTGACGGACGGCCCGCCGATTCAGGCCGCGCGGGCCTCCACCAGCTTCACGCAATCGCCCATCACGAAGCGGCTGTCCACCGCCCCCAGGCCGGCCTGCGGCAGATGACCCTCGTAGCCGGCGGTGTAGCGGGCCGCGAAGGCAAAGCTCAGCCAGGGCGACACCACGCGCATCCACAGCCGGCCCGCCGAGCGCTCCGACTGGGTGTAGTCGAGGATGCGCAGCGTTCCCTCCGGCTTCAGGATGCGCCGCATCTCGCGCAGCACCGGCAGCTGAAGCTCCTCCGGCAGGACGCAGAAGACGAAGGTCGCCACCACATGGTCGAAATGGCCGTCGGGGAAGCCGGTGGCGGCCAGATCCAGCACCTGGAAATCCACCGCCCGTCCCAGCTTCTCTGCCCGCTTGGCGGCGCGGGCCAGCATGGCTTGGCTGGCGTCCACCGCGGTCACGCGGACGCCGGCGGGGTAGAAGGGGATGTTGCAGCCGGTGCCCGCCCCGGCGTCGAGGATGCGCCCGGACAGGCCGTGAAAGGTGCCCCGGCGCAGCCGCCGCTTCCACATCACCTCGTAACCGAGATCCAGCGCGTCGTAGAGCGGGGCGATGCGTTCGTAGGTGCGCACATAGCCGGTCTGCACGGTTGGGCCGGTCTGCATGGTTGGGCCGGTCTGCATGGTTCGAGACTCCCCCGAAGCGGCCCGCAAGCGCCATGAGCGCCGATGGCCGGAAGCGCGTTTCGCCTGTTCTTCCTTTCATAGCAGGCGAATGTGACGGATCATCGCGCCTGGGGTTCGAAGCCCATAGACGGCCCGACAAACGGAATGGAGATGGCATGGATGCGCTGAACCCGGCGGCGGAGGCCCGCCGTCAGGCCGGACTGGAAATCCAGGCGCTGGCCGAGGATTTCGAACAGAGCGACGAGGCCGCCTTCCTGCGGATGCGCATCATCGGCGGGGTGGTGGCGGGGGTGGTGACGCTGGTCCTGCTGGTCCTGCTGACCGCCGGGGCGGACTGGCGCTATCTGTTCGGCTTCTGGGTGGTGATCGTCGGCTTCATCGGGATCGGCTACGCCGTGTCCGTCCACCGCCAGCGGCAGCAGACCGCGCGGCTGCGCGCCCTGGCGACCCGCTGGCTGACCGGCGGAACCGTCCCGCCGACCTGAGGAAAGAGCCCGTCTGAGAAAAGGGTGGCGTCAGGAGGCGCGCGATCCGCGGCGCTTGCGGCGGCGCTGGAAACTCTGGATGCGTTCGATCACCTCGCCCATGTCCGCCGCCTCCTCCACCTCGCCGAGATGCAGGAGGACGCGGATGTAGGTGTCGATCAGGCCGAGGACGGCCTCCTCGTCGGTCACGCCGTAGGCCGCTTGGCCCAGGGCATCGACGATCAGGGTCCCGCTGTCGGCCAGCGCCTCGGCCACCTCGTTGATGGCGCGGTCGAGGGCGGTGTCGTCCCCCTCCGGCGCTTCCAGCACCGGGTCGAGGATGTCGGGAAAGGAAAGCCGGTCGGCGGGATAGCCAGCCATGGGCAACTCTCCAAGAAAAAACAGGGCCGTGAACCGGCCCCTGGTGCGCGCGAACGGAGGGCGGATATCCCCCTTCTGGTGATTCGTGGCCCGATGAATGGTGGCGGTGAGGAAGGATGGCCGCGTCAGGCGGCCATCGATTCCACGGCTTCGGTCAGAGCGTCCGCATCCTCCGCGACGGGCAGGCCCGTCCAGGGGATCAGTTCCCGCCCGGTGTTGGCGAGGCGCTTGGCCTCCATATGGCCGATCACCGCAGTGCCTTCCCGCGCGATCCGCAGGATGTCGCCGTCCTCCGGAACCAGCGCCCGTTCCACGCCGCAGGCGCGGGCGAGGCGGGCGTGGGCCTCCAGATGCTCGATGGTGCCGTGCACCGGCACGGAGAAGCGCGGGCGGATCAGGTCGTACATGCGGATCAGGTCGTCCCGCTTCGGGTGGCCCGACACATGCACCGGCGCGTCGGCGGGGGTCACCACCGTCACGCCCTTGGCCTTCAGATGGTCCTGCACGTCGGCCAGCACCACCTCGTTGCCGGGGATGGCGCGGGCGGAGAAGATCACCGTGTCGCCGCTCTCCAGCCACAGGTCGCGGTGGCCGTCGCGGGCGAGCCGGCTGAGCGCCGCCCGTTCTTCGCCCTGGCTGCCGGTGCACAGGAAGACGAGGTTCCGGCGCGGCGTCCAGGAGGCTTCCATGATGGAGATGAACTCCGGAGCCTTCTCCAGATAGCCGCTGGCGCGGGCCGCCTTCTCCATGCGCAGCATCGACCGGCCGACCAGCACCACCTTGCGGTCGTGGGCCGCCGCAGCCTCCGCCACCGCCTGCATGCGGGCGACGTTGGACGCGAAGCCGGTCACCGCGATGGCGCCCTTGCGCCCGGCGAAGGCCTCGATCAGGCCGGCGCGGGCGTCCGCCTCCGACCCCGTGGTGCCGTCGACGTTGGCGTTGGTGCTGTCGCACATCATCGCCAGCACGCCGCGATCGCCCAGCCGCTTCAGCGCGTCCAGGTCCATGGTCGGGCCGACCAGCGGGTGCGGGTCGAACTTCCAGTCGCCGGTGTGCAGGACCGTGCCGGCCTTGGTGTGGATCGCCACCGACACCGGCTCAGGGATCGAGTGGGTGACGGTGATGGTCTCGATGCCGAAAGGACCGATCTCGAAGGAGGCGCCCGGCTCGAACACCCGGATGCGGGCGTGGCGCAGGCCGCCGGACTCCTTCAGCCGTTCACGGATGACGTGGGCGGCGAAGGGGGTCGCGTAGATCGGGCATTCCAGCCCCGGCCACAGATGGTGGATGGCGCCGATGTGGTCTTCGTGGGCGTGGGTGACGACCAGCCCGACCACCTCGTCCATCCGCTCCTCGATGAAGGAGGGATCGGCCATCAGGCTGTCGACGCCCGGCGCCTCGTCGCCCATGAAGGCGACGCCGGCGTCCACGATCAGCCACTTCCCGGCATGGCCGTAGAGCGCCATGTTCATGCCGATGCGCGAGCAGCCGCCGAGCGGGATGAACAGAATTTCATCATGGCCCGGCACCGGACCGGGGACCGGCGCGCCCGGCGGACGGGTCGCCTTGGGGCGCTCGTAGGGCTTGGGGTTCTGGTTCTTCTGGAAACGCGGGCCGCCGGACTTGCCGCTGCGCACATCGCCAACAATCGTGTTCGGGCGGTTGCCGCCAAAATTCGAGTTCGGGCGGTTGCCGCCCTTGGGCGCCGCGCGGCGGCGCTTGTTATCAAACGTCATACGTCCTTCTTGCTTCACAACATCTCAGCCGGCATTCAACGCTGCCGGACGGGCGTGCATCGCGTGTCGATGCGGATCTCGGGGGTCTCCCCGGCCATCGGCGGCGCCAGGACCGTGGGGACGGGTCGAGGCAGCCGGCCGAACCGGCCAGGGAGAGCGGTGTTCGAGCCAGTAATCCAGATGACGACGCTGGTCAACCGCTGAATCATGACCCGGAAGGGGGTTCGCCGGTCGGTCACCCGAAGGTTACGGCCAACCGCCGGCGGTGTTGCACATATGTTTCCTTCGCCGCGGCGTTCAAGGGGGCGCCCGATGACGCCCCGGTTGGCTGGCCTGTGCGGGGCGCATGGCAAAAGGCATCGCCAAAGACATGGCAAAGCCACCGCCGGCCCGCGATCCTTCGCCGCCTTCCCTGTTGTTTGCGGACGCCCGGCGAACGGGCACTGTCCAAATGGGGAGCATCCCATGTCCGACTATGAATCCAGGTGGAGGAACGACCAGGGCGCCCGCCGCGACGACGACCGGTGGGAGCGCGACCGCCAACGCGGCGAAAGCCGCGAGTGGGGCGCCGGTTCGTATCAGAACCGTGGCCAGAACCGTGACCGTGACGAGTTCGGTCCGTCGAATTGGGGCCAGTCCGGCTCGAGCCAATTCGGATCCGGTCAGTCCGGCCGCTCCGGCATGATGGGCGGCGGTGGCCGCCAACCCGGCTACGGCTACGAGGGTCAGGGCCGCGAAGGCTATGACTATGGCCGTGACTATTGGCGCCAACAGGAAGGCAGGGGCGATTACGGTCAAGGCTCCTATGGTCAGAACTACGGCCAAGGCTCCGGCAGCCGCGACTACGGCCGCTCCGATTACGGCCGCTCCGATTACGGCCGCGATTACGGCCGCGATTACGGGTCCCGCGGCTCCTTCGGTCAGGGACAGCGCGACTGGCGCTCCCGCGATGATCGCCAGAATTATGAGGACCGTGGCGACTACGGCCAGGACTTCGGCTACCGCGGCGGCTTCGGCCGCTCCGATTACGGCAGCGGAGCTTACGGCGGCCGGGACTATGGCAGCCGCGACTACGGCGGCATGGAGTACGGGTCCGGGTCCCGCGGCTATGGAAACCGGGACTACAGCAGCCGTGACTACGGCAACCGCGACTACGGCCGGATGGGCTATGGCGGCGGCAGCGGCTCCGGCCGCAACGAGGAGCGCGGCTTCTTCGAACGGGCGGGTGACGAGATGGCCTCCTGGTTCGGCGACGAGGACGCCGAACGCCGCCGCCGCATGGACGCCCGCAACGACGATCCCGGCGCCCAGCACCATCGGGGCCGCGGGCCGCGCGGCTACACCCGCTCCGACGACCGCATCCGCGAGGATGTGAACGACCGGCTGACCGACGATCCCTACATCGACGCGTCGGAGATCGACGTGACCGTCAGCAACAGCGAGGTCACGCTGAGCGGAACGGTGGGCGACCGCCGGACCAAGCGCCGCGCCGAGGACATGGCCGAGACCATCTCCGGCGTCCGCCACGTTCAGAACAACCTGCGCGTCCGTGAGCGGACATTCGGCGGCACCGGCACCACCGCCGGGGCGTCGGCGATGGCCGGGCTCGGCGGCACCGGGTCTTCCGGCACCGGCATGAGCGGCTCGGGGATGGGCAGCACCGGCATGAGCGGGTCCACGACGGGCACGTCCGGAACCTCCAGCACCTCCGGGACCGGCATGAGCGGAACCTCCGGAACCACGGACAGCACCAGCCGTACCAGCACCTCCGGCAGCACCACGGGCAGCACCACCCGCTGACCGTGACCAACGCGCCCCTCCCGCCCTCACCGGCGGGAGGGGTTTTTCTTTGTTCCGTCAGTCCCCGTCCCGCCGCTGCTCCGCCGGCTTCTCCACGCGGGTCAGGTTGAAGGCGGTGTTGATCAGCGCGATGTGCGAGAAGGCCTGCGGGAAGTTGCCGACCAGCCGCTTCGCCGTCGTGTCGTACTCTTCCGACAGCAGGCCCAGATCGTTGCGCAGGGCGAGCAGCCTGTTGAACAGCGCCTCGGCCTCCGCTTGTCGCCCCTGGAGCACATAGACGTCGGCCAGCCAGAAGGAGCAGGCGAGGAACACCCCCTCCCCGTCGGGAAGCCCGTCGTCGGTCCTCTCCGTCCGGTAGCGCATGACGAGCCCGTCCTGAAGCAGTTCCCGCTCGATGGCGGCGACGGTGCCCTGGATGCGGGGATCGTCCACCGGCAGGAAGCCGAGCATCGGCAGCATCAGCAGAGCCGCGTCGACGTGGCTGGCGCCGTAATGCTGGACGAAGCTGTTCCGCTCCTTCGAATAGCCCTTGGCGCAGACATCGTCGAAAATGGCCTGGCGCAACGCTTTCCAGCGGCCCAAAGGCGCGTCCAGGCCGAACTTCTCCGCGCTCTTCACCATGCGGTCCACGGCGACCCAGGCCATCACCTTGGAATGGGTGAAGTGCTTTGCGCCGCCGCGCACCTCCCAGATGCCTTCGTCGGGCTGGTCCCACACCGATTCCATGTGATCGAGCAGGGCGCACTGGACCTGCCAACCTTCCGGCTTGATCTCGATGCCGCGCATCCGCGCCTGATGCGCCGCGTCCATCATTTCGCCATAGACGTCGAGCTGGAGCTGGGGGGCCGCGGCGTTGCCGACCCGGACCGGGCTCGCCCCCTCGTAGCCCGGCAGCCAGGGCACCTCCCATTCCAGCATACGGCGCTCCCCGGCGATGCCGTACATGATCTGGATCTGTTGGGGGCTGCCGGCGATGGTGCGCAGGCCCCAGTCGCGCCAGTCCCGCGCCTCCTGCAGATAGCCGGCGTTCATCAGCGCCAGCAGGGTCAGGGTGGCGTCGCGCAGCCAGCAGTAGCGGTAGTCCCAGTTCCGCACCCCGCCGAGCTGTTCGGGAAGCGAGGTGGTCGGCGCCGCGACGATGCCGCCGGTCGGACGGTAGGTCAGCGCCTTCAGGGTGACCAGCGAGCGCATCACCGCGTCCCGCCAGAGACCGCTGTAGGTGCAGCGCCCGCTCCATTCCGCCCAGAAGCGCTCGGTCTCGGCCAGCGCCTGCTCGGCATCGACCGGCTCCGGCAGCGGCAGGTGGGAGGGGGAATAAATCATCACGAAGCTGACGCTCTCGCCCTCCGCCACGGTGAAGTCGGCGACGGTGCTCATGTCCTCGCCGTGGATCGGGGCGCTGGTGTGCAGGACGACCATGTCCGGCCCGGCAATGGCGCGCAGCGTGTTCGGGCCGATCCGCGTCACCCATGGCACGACGTGCCCGTAGCCGAAGCGCAGCGTCAGGTCCATCCGCATGGCGACGCGCCCGCGCCGCCCGCGCAGGATGCGCACGATGTCCGACGCCTCCCCGCGCGGCGGCATGAAGTCGATCATGGTGACGGCACCCTCCGCCGTCTCGAACTCCGTCTCCAGGATCAGGCTGTCGCCGCGGTAGCGCCGGGTCGTGCGGGCGTCGGGGTCGCTCGGGCGCAGCAGCCAGCGCCCGTTCTCGGGCGTGCCCAGGAGTGCCGCGAAGCAGGCGTCGGAATCGAAGCGCGGCCAGCACAGCCAGTCGATGGAACCTTCGACGGACAACAGGGCTGCGGTCTCGCAGTCTCCCAGAAGGGCGTAATCCTCGATGCGGGAGGCCATGGCACGCTCTCGAACGATTGGGGGTGCCCTTTGGCAACGGCCTGCGCCCGCTCCGGTTCCCTCCGTCCGCGTCGCCGAGCCGACGAAGGTCGATCGTCCGGTTTGACGATTCTGGCCGCCGGACCAGCGTGGTAGCGTTTCCGTCCGCCGCCGCAGCCCGCCGCCGCAACCCCCTGCCGCAGGACGACGCATCGAGGCCATCATGGACACAGGACGCGCCACGCCCCGGCGGCATGCCCCCCGCCCCGCCCGCCTCGCGGCGATTCTCCTGACCTGCCTTCCGATGACGGCAACGGGGGCAGAGCCTCCCACCGTCTCCCTGCGGCCGGGCGCCGACATCCAGGCGGCGGTGGAGCGCCATCCTCCCGGCACGCGCTTCCGGCTGGAGGCCGGCATCCATCGTTTGCAGTCCATCGTTCCGAAGAACGACAACCGGTTTGAGGGCGCCCCCGGCGCCGTGCTGAGCGGAGCGCGGCGGCTCACCGCCTTCGTCCACCGCGGCCCCGTCTGGATCGCCCGCGGGCAGACCCAGAAGGGCCGGGTCAACGCGGCGGAGTTCTGCCGCTCCGGCTTTCCCCGTTGCGCCCATCCGGAGGATCTGTTCATCGACGACGCGCCGATGCTGCATGTGGGCAGCCGGTCCGCCGTCGGGCCGGGGCGCTGGTTCTTCGATTACGACGCCGACGAGATCGTGATCGGCGACGATCCCACCGGGCGCATCGTCGAGACCAGCGTCACCCCCCGCGCCTTCGGCGGCACGGCGTCCGGCGTCGTCATCCAGGCGCTGACCATCGAGAAATACGCCGCGCCCGTCCAGGCCGCCGCTGTGGACGCGGAGTTCGGCCCCGGCTGGACTGTCCGCAACAGCGTCCTGCGCCTGAACCACGGTGTCGGCGTCAACGCCGGCAACGGCAGCCGCATCCTCGACAACCGCCTCCTCGACAATGGACATGCCGGCTTTTCCGGGTCCGGGACGAACTTTCTGATCGCCGGCAACGAGATCGCCCGCAACGGCTATGCCGGCGTCGATTTCTATTGGGAGGGCGGCGGCGGCAAGATCACCGAATCCGGCGGCGGCGGACTGATCCGCGGCAATTGCGTCCACGACAATATCGGCGCCGGGATCTGGGCCGACATCGACGTGCACCGGCTGGTGATCGAGGACAATCTGGTCTTCGGCAACGCCGACAACGGCATCACCTACGAAATCAGCTACGACGGGGTGATCCGCAACAACCGGGTCGCCGACAACGGGCAGCGCGGCCAGGGCTGGTTCTGGGGTGCGCAGATCCTGATTTCCAGCGCGCGGGGCGTGAAGGTCTATGGCAACGACATCGACGTGCCGGGCGGATACGGCAACGCGGTGACGGTGGTGTCCCAGGACCGCGCGCCCTACACCCCCGCCGTCGGCAACGAGATCTTCGACAACCGCATCGTCATCCGCAACACCAACGCGCGCATCGGCGCCGTCACCGACGTGAACGCCGACAACGCCGTGGTCGCCGC
Source organism: Azospirillum sp. UENF 312511 (assembly GCF_058780635.1). Classification (NCBI taxonomy): domain Bacteria; kingdom Pseudomonadati; phylum Pseudomonadota; class Alphaproteobacteria; order Rhodospirillales; family Azospirillaceae; genus Azospirillum; species Azospirillum sp. UENF 312511. The sequence continues at coordinate 782,748 of NZ_JBSNCG010000005.1, forward strand.
CGGCAACCGGCTCTACGGCAACCGCTACCATCTGGCGGAACTGGGGGAGCGCGTCTGGTTCTGGAACGACGCGGAGGCCGACTGGAACGCCATCCGCGCCCAAGGCCAGGAAGTGGGCGGTGTCGTCAACGCCGGCATTCCACAGAAGACGCCGCTGAGCTGCCCTTCCATGGCTCCTATGGACAATGCTCGATGATCTTTCCTTCCGCCAATTCTTCCATAAAGAGAAAGAGGCAATCAAGCCATCACGCACAGGTTTCTCATCACTGTTACAGTTTTGAAAAAGTTACTAATTTGGAGGTACTTTGCGGATATCCGCGCACAGTATTATGATCTTGTTTGCGATTGACCGTCAAAACAGGCTGCGATGTTATAGGCTCGAAGCGGTCGTACAGACCTCTTGCAGCATCGCCTTCCCACTTGATCCGGTTCACTTGATCGAATAGGGCCAAGGTCTCCGCATCCGGCGAGGCCCGCGGCGGCCTTTGCGACGATCCTGGGCGGTTCGACGGGACGGCGTGTCCATGGCGTATGGCTGAGGGAGATTTGTATGTTGCCGTGCAAAGACGGAACGCGCCTGCCTAACGCCTTCCGCCGCGCTCCATCGGTCACATCCTACGCCTCCAATCACCTTCTGGCCGCCAATCCCTTGACCGCTGCCCCGATGAACGATCCTGGCTCGTTCGGGTCCTATTACCGGATGTCCGGAGGCGCGCGGCCCCTGGGTGAGGATCCGGTCGTTACCGCCATCCTGCACGACGAAACGCCGCTGACACGGGAAAGCCTGTCCACCAGCCTGAACCTGTGCGGACGGGGGGTGCGGGTGCTGACGGCGGCGTCCGTCGCCGACCTGGAAAGTGTGGTGCGGCAGGATGGGGCACCGGACGTGGCGCTGGCCAATTTCAGCGGACGGCTCGCCTCCGATCCGGAATTCCGGCCGAGGCTGGCCGAACTTCTGGATGTGCTGGACGGCATTCCGCTCATCATGCTGTCGGATTCCGACGAGACGGTGACCGCTTTGGAAGCCATCCGCCAGGGCGCCCAAGGCTACATCTCGACCACCGTCGGCCTGACCATGGCGCTGGAGGCGATCCGTATGGTCGCGGCGGGAGGCATCTTCGTTCCGGCACCCATCCTGCACCGGTTGATCATCGAGCAGACCGGGGTGCCGGACCCGGCGCTCCACGCCGCCTTTTCCGTCCCGGCGCCGGAGGTCAACGGCAAGCCTCACTTGACCCAACTGACCCCGCGCCAGATTGCCGTTCTGGAGTGCCTCCAGGAGGGCAAGCCGAACAAGGTCATCGCCCACGAGCTGGGAATGCGGGAAAGCACCGTCAAAGTGCATGTCCGGAACATCCTGCGGCGGCTCGGCGCCACCAACCGGACGGAAGCGGTGTGCCGCGTCATGCGCGAGGACAACTGAGCCCAACGCAAAAGAACGGCGCGCAAAAGAACGGCGCGCAAAAGAACGGCGCGGCTGGTTCCCGCACCGCTCCATCACGGAATCAACCGGTCAGGGCTGGTTCGATTCCAGGGCCGCGCCGCGGGACAGATGGGCGTGCGCCATGAAGGCGGCCTCCGTCCGGTTGGTGGCGCCCAGCTTCTTCAGAACGTTGCGCACATGGGCCTTGGCGGTGTTCTCGCACATGCCCAGCATGTAGGCGATGAGCTTGTTCGACTTGCCCTCGCGCATGCAGGTCAGCACGGCCATTTCCCGCGGCGTCAGCCCGCCGATCCGGTCGGTCACCGGCATGGAAGCGCCTGGCGGCGTCTGCGGAACGGCGATGCCGCCCGGGACCGGCGCGATCAGCGATTGCAGGGAGGTGGCGGGCACGAAGGTCCCTCCGGCGGCGACCAGCCGGATCGCCTCCAGCATGACCCCCAGCCCGAGGCTGGGCACGATGTAGCCGCGCACCCCGAGGCGCAGGCTTTCCAGGATCATCCCGCCGTCGTCGCGGTCCGAGATGATCACCAGTGGCACCGGCAGACAGGCCGAAACGGCGTCGCGGATGGACGCGCACATCACGTCGTTCAAACCCGCCTGCGCACCGATGTTGCACAACACGACCTCGGTCCGCCCGTCCCGCGCCAGCACGCCGGCGGCGTCCCTCAGCGAAGCCACCGACCGCACGGTCATGTCCTGGCACAGCGTGCCGAGGCCAAGCGAGAAACAGTCCCGCGTCAGGCTGTTCGGGTCCGCCAGGACCACGGCAATGCCTGTGGCAATCCCTGGAGCAACGCCCCGCTCAGCAATCTCAGATTGCCGTTTGATGTCCGTCGTCATCCGCTTTCCCCTTTTCGGTCAAACGTCCATTCTTCTCATCTCTTCAAACCGGGACTGCGGATCGCAATCCGTCATCGCCGATGAGAGGAAGTTCAATTTTCGGGTGAGCGCGTCCACTCGCGGATACTCGGGAAGATTTCACTTTTTTCATTTTCAGCGCCTTTCCCTGCCGACCACATGGATTGTTTGTGTTGGAAGATCATCAGGAATGCTTGCGCAGTTTGCATTTGATGTTTTCAACGTTACCAGAACAGTCGGCCCGGTAAATACGCACTTCGATGCAAGGTTGCGGCGGGTCGGCGTTTTATTCCGTACCCATTCCGGCGCCCGTAACGCCCTGCTTCGCAGGTTTCGTACGCCTTTGTGAGGATGGGGGCGGAGTAGAGCGCATGTTTCACCTCGTCCCGCCGCCACGCCGGGTACGATCGCCAGCGCCCCGCCCTCTCCTTTGCACCGAAAGAACAGGCCCGAATGGCGCAAGTCGGAACGCGGCACGCTCTGACCAATGGGAAGTCCATCGAAGCAAGACAGTGCGCTTCCGGATGTCCGCCGCCGTCCCCTCTCCCGAATACACGGAAACCGAAAGGAAACATGTCAAATAGGAGGTAAAAGGGCAGGCCGACGTGGTTACTTGAGCACGGGATTGACGTTGACGCCATCAAGGGTGCAGTGCAGCATCAGACTTGGAAAACGGGTCGGGAGACAGGCTTCATGGCATCGAACGGGCAGGCGGCTCCATCGTCCTGTGGCGCTGCATACGCTCCCGGTCCGGCAAGCAACGGGCACCGGGGCATCGCGGCCCTGTTGCTGGATGAAACACCTCTGACCCGTGAAAGCCTGTCCGCCGGCCTCAGGCTGCGCGACCCGTCCCTATGCGTGCGAACCGCGGCGTCCTTGAACGAGGCCAAGGCGGTGCTCGCCGAAGATTCCGCACCCGCCGTCGTGCTGTGCAACGTCGCCAGCCTGACCCCGCCCGGGGGCAGCGTCCTGACGACGCTGCGCGGCCTCGCCGGCGCCTTCGGCGGCACGCCGCTGCTCGTCCTATCCGACGGGGAGGATGCGGACCTGCCGCTGGAAGCCAGCCGGCTGGGCGTCCGGGGGTGTCTGCCGACCAGCGTCGGCCTCGCCGTCGCCCGGGAAGCGCTGCGCCTGGTCGCGGGTGGCGGCACCTTCTTCCCCTCCCCTTTCCTGCACCGCCTGCTTCAGAATCGCGAGGCCACGGAGGACGATCCGCCCACGCCATCCGGCGGCGCGGCGCTGACCGCGCGTCAGCGCGGGGTGCTGCAACGGCTTCGCGAAGGGAAATCGAACCGCGTCATCGCGCAGGAGCTGGGGATCAGCGAGAACACCGCGAAGGTCCATGTGCGCGGCATCCTGCGGGCCCTTGGCGCCTCCAACCGCGCCGAGGCCGTGCGCAAGGCCTGGCGGCTGGCCGACCCCACCGTTCCGCAAGCGCTCAGCCGGGATTGCGGCCGGGATCGGGACTGACCGTACCGCCGCTGTGGATCAGCCGCAGGGCGGCGATCACCTCGGCCAGCGGCATCCGTCCGCTCAGCACCCCGCGCAGCCCGAGACGCGCCGCGGTGTCGGCCACCGCCGCACCGGGCCGGTCGGCAAGGATCGCGACGGGAGGATGGGAACCGCCCCCCGCCAGCGCTCCGAGAAGCTGGCCGATGCCGCCCTTGGCCGGATCGGCGCGTCCAATGCTCACCAGCACCACGTCGGCGCCGCGCAAGACGGCGGGAAGATCGGCCAGGGCCGCGGCGCTGCGCTGATGGCTGACCGCCACGTCCGGCGCGAAGGCGTTGATGGCGGCGGCGAGGCTTTCGCCGAACAGGGAGCGGTCGTCGATCAGCAACACCGTGATCGGCGCCCGCCCGCCGGTCCGCACATCCGGACGGGGAGAACGGGAGCCGCCCCGTGCGCCGGGGGGCACACGGGGCATGACGTCTCGTCGGTTGTCGGCCAGCGCGTCCAAGCCAATCATGGCTGCGTCTTTCGGAATCGGGAGATCCCAACCGGCATCCCGTGCCGGACCGCCGCCGGGGTGGAGACGGTCCGTTCAAGGCACCGGTGCGTGGCCGGAGTTGGCGGGCGTCGCGCCCGCGTCAATCCGCGAGGTCGGATGCGGCTGCCGCAAGCTGTCCGGAGAAGGGCAGGACACAGGCGTCGCCCGCGAAACCGTTGCTGAGCAGCATGGCCTCCGCCGCCTTGCGCCGCTTCGACGCATCGGGACGCACGTCGCGCCGCCCGACGGAGCAGTAATGGAACCCTGCCGCCGCCATGGCCGCCGGGGCATAGACGTTGCGCAGATCGACCATCACCGGACGGTGCATCAGGCTGCGCACGCGGCCCAGATCCAGCGCGCGGAACTCGTTCCATTCCGTCAGGATGGCGACGCAGTCCGCCTCCGCGAGGGGGCCATAGGCATCATCGTGCCAGACCACGTCCGGCAGCAGATGGCGCCCCTCCTCCATGCCGGCGGGGTCGTAGGCATGGACCGTGGCGCCGGCCTCCTGAAGCAGCGGGATGATCTCCAGGCTCGCCGCCTCGCGCATGTCGTTGGTGTCGGGCTTGAAGGTGATGCCCAGCACGGCAATCCGCTTTCCCGCCGCGTCCGGCCCGCAGGCCTGGAGAATCCGTCCGGCCATCAGCCGCTTGCGCGCCCGGTTCACGTCCACCACCGTTTCGATCAGCCGGACCGGCGCGCCGTGCTGCCGCCCGGTGCGCACCAGCGCCTCCGTGTCCTTGGGGAAGCAGGAGCCGCCGAAGCCCGGCCCGGCGTTCAGGAACGGGCGCCCGATGCGTCCGTCCATCCCCATGCCCGCCGCCACGTCCTGGACGTCGGCCCCCACCCGCTCGCACAGGTCGGCCACCTCGTTGATGAAGGTGATCTTGAAGGCCAGGAAGGCGTTGGCCGAGTACTTCGTCAGCTCCGCCGTCTCGATGCCGGTGCGCACGAAGGGCGTCCCGGCGCGGATCAGCGGCTGGTAGAGGGCATCCATCACCGCCCGCGCCCGGTCGGACTCGGCGCCGATCACCACGCGGTCGGGCTGCATGAAGTCCCCGATGGCCGAGCCTTCGCGCAGGAATTCCGGATTGGACACCACGTCGAACTCGGCGCGCGGGTTGATGTCCCGCACGATGGCGGCGATCTGGCGCCCGGTGCCGACCGGCACGGTCGATTTGGTCACGATGACGGTGTAGCGGGACATGGTCCGCGCGATCTCCGCCGCCGCCGCGTGGACGTAGGTCAGGTCGGCCCCGCCGTCGCCGGGACGGGAGGGGGTGCCGACCGCGATCAGCACCACGTCCGCCCCCTCCATGGCGACCGCGAGGTCGGAGGTGAAGGACAGACGGTCCGCCGCTATGTTGCGCGCCACAAGGACGTCGAGGCCGGGTTCGTAGATGGGGATTTCGCCGCCCCTCAGGCGCTGGATTTTCGTTTCGTCCTTGTCCACACAGCACACATCGATGCCGAATTCGGCAAAGCAGGCGCCGGACACGAGGCCGACATAGCCGGTCCCCACAACCGCGATCCGCATTGTTCCGCTCCTGTTTCTCAATGGCGTTGCCGAAGCCATCCCTGTCAATGGCGTTGCCGAAGCCATCCCTGGCCGGCTCGAAAATGGCCGACTTGAAAATCGGCCGTCAGGCCACGGCACGCTCCGCCACGCCGTTACCCGGTCCGCTTTCCAGCCCGTCCTCACGGCCGTTCTCGCGCAGCGCCCAGCGCACGGTCTCGGCCAGCCCCTGCTCCAGCCGGGTGCGCGGCGCCCAGCCGAGCACCGACCCGGCGTAGGTCACGTCCGCCTGCACGCTGCGCTGCTCGCCCGGACGCTCGGGGTGGTGGAGCACGGGATGGTCCGCCCGCGTCCGGCCGAGCGCCCCCAGCGCGAGGTCGGCCAGCTCGCTGATGCTGGTCTGCCGCCCGCTGCCGAGGTTGAAGATCTTCCCGTGGCTGGCCGGGTTGTCGAGCGCGCCGACCCAGGCGTCCACCACGTCGTCGATGAAGACGAAATCGCGGGTCTGCTTGCCGTCGCCGTAGATGTGGATCGGCTCGCCGCGGATGATGTTGCCCAGGAAGATGCCCAGCACCCCCTGGTAGGGGTTGTCCACCGCCTGCCGCGGCCCGTAGACGTTGTACATGCGGAACGACGTGACGGCCAGACCGCCCGGCAGGTCGTTCCGCGCCGCCGTCAGATGCACGTAGCGCTCGCCCGCGTATTTCGTCACCCCGTAGTAGGACACCGGGGAGCAGGGCGTGTCCTCCGGCGTCGGGACCACCTCGGCGTTGCCGTAGGCGCTCATCGAGCTGGCGTAGAGAAGGCGCTTCACCCCGCGCTCCACGCACTGCTGGAGGACGTTCACCGTCCCCTCCACGTTGGTGCGCAGGTCGCCGACCGGGTTGCTGAAGGCGCGGATGATCGACACCTGCCCGGCGATGTGGATCACCGCGTCGGGCACCTCCTCGAACGCCTTGTCGAGGTCGGCGGGGTTGGTGACGTCGCCGCGGATGTAGCGCACCTCCGCCGGCACGTTCGAGCGCAGCCCGGTGGACTCGTTGTCGATCACCGTCACCCGGTGGCCGAGCGACACGAGGCGGTGCGTGATGTGGGAGCCGATGAAGCCGGCCCCGCCCGTTACAAGAACGTTCATTGGTTCCTCCACCGCACAGGGATCGGGTTACGCGCTGAGGGCGATGCGGCCCGGTTCCACCTGGCTCTGGTCCGTGGGCAGGCCATTCTGCGCGAGATAGCGCTCCGCCCAGTCCCACAGGCGGCGGATGCCGGTGTCGCGGTCCACCTGCGGGCGCCAGCCGAGGACCTGCTCCGCCTTGCGGATGTCGCTGACATAGCAGGGCTGGTCGCCGGGCCGCCAGTCGGAGAAGTCGGCCTCCACCGGTTCGCCGCGCAGGGTGGACAGCATCTCCCCGAATTCGCGCCAGACCGAGATGGTGTTCTCCGGCCCGCCGCCGATGTTGAAGACCTGCCCACGGCTGACCTCGATCTTCTCGGTGGCGAGGCGGAAGGCGCGCACGAGGTCTTCCACGAACAGCACGTCGCGCACCTGCATGCCATCGCCGTAGATGTGGATGGGCCGCCCGGCCAGCGCCGAGATGATGAAATGCGCGACCCAGCCCTGGTCCTCGTTGCCGAACTGGCGCGGGCCATAGATGCAGCTCATCCGGAAGACGACGGTCGGCAGGTCGTAGATGCGGGCGTAGTCGCGCACATACTGGTCCGCCGCCCCCTTGGAGCAGCCGTAGGGCGAGTGGAAGTCCAGCGGTTCCGCCTCCGAAACGCCGAGCGGGCGGTCGACGAAGCGGTAGCGGCTGCCGGTCTGCTCCACCGCCACATGCTCCAGCCCGCCGTAGACCTTGTTGGTCGAGGTGAAGACCACCTTTGGCGGGGTCTTCATGCGGCGCGCCGCCTCCAGCACGTTGAAGGTGCCGAGCGCGTTGATGTCGAAGTCGGTGCGCGGATCGTCCAGCGAGGAGGTCACCGCCACCTGCCCGGCGAGGTGGTAGACCTCCTCCACCCCGGCCATGCAGGATTTGACGGCGGCGAAGTCGCGCACATCGGCCTTCATGAAGGTCAGGCGGGACCCGGCGTTGAGGGTTTGCAGCCACGCCGCGTTCCGCTCGCTGCCCGGCCGCAGCAGGGCGTCCAGGACGACGACGTCGCGACCGTCCTCCAGCAGGTTCTTGACCAGATTGCAGCCGACGAAGCCGGCCCCGCCGGTCACGAGCGTTTTGCCTTCCATAGGTGTCTTCTCCATTGCTGCGGCTTTTACCGGTTGGGCAGGGGGTGTTGGGCAAAGGGCGTTGGACAAAGGGCGTTGGACAGGGGATCAGGCGGCCTTGAGGACGGCGGCGCCCGCCGGGCGGCGGACCACCGCCTCGTAGAGCCGGTGGGTGTCGGCGGCGGCGGCGGACCAGTCGAAGCGCTGGGTGGCGCGCAGGCGGCCGTGGCGGCCCATCCGTGCCCGCCGCTCGGGATCGGCGGCCAATTCCTCGACGGCGGCGCGCAGGGCCTGCGGATCGCCCGGCTCGACGATCACCGCGCAGCCGTCATCGACCTGATGGGGGATGCCGCCGACCCGGGTCGTCACCACCGGGACGCCGAAGGCCATCGCCTCCAGGATCACGTTGGGGAAGGTGTCGGCCAGGGTCGGGAAGACGAACAGGTCGGAGCGGCGGAACATGGCGGCGACCTCCGCCTCGGCCAGATTGCCGGTGAGGTGGATGGTCTGGCCCGGGCCGCAGCGGCGCTGGTACGCCTCATAATCGACGAAGTCCCGCTTCTCGCCGCCGACGATCAGGCGGAACGGCATCGACAGCCCCACGAAGGCGTCGAGCAGCACGGCCAGCCCCTTGTTAGCCGTGTGGTTGGCCAGGAAGAAGGCGGTGACGGGGCCGCCGTCCTCCTCCCGCTCCGGGATGCCGAATTTGCTGTGGATGTCCTGGTCCGCCGCGGTCGGCGTGCCCCAGTCGTTCGGGCGGTCCACGCCGTAGGGAATGACGGCGATGTCGTCCCCGGTGAAGCCGAAGCCGCGGACGATGGGCAGATCGACGGGCGAGATCGCGCAGATCGCCGCGGCGTTGCGCACCACGTAGCGCACCGGGCGGTCGATCAGCAGGTCCCAGGCCAGCCGCCGCGCCGCGTCCATGCGCCGGAAGGCCGCCGGGTTGCCGATCTCCACGAAGCCGTGGGTGGACACCACGTAGGGCACGCCCTTCGCCACGCAGGCGCGGGCCACCCGCATCATCTCCAGCGCCGGGATCGGGTTGTGGATGTGCACCAGATCGTAGGAGCCGTGGCGGATCAGCGCCGGGATGCTCGACTGGTAGAACAAGGTCTTCGCGCGGTTGGGCAGGACGGAATCGAGCCCGGCGAAGGGGCTGGAGGTCCGCACCTCGATCCGCTCGCCCGGCTTGCTCAGGTCCATCGGGACCCGGCTCGCCATGCCCATGTTCGCGATGTCGATGCGGTCGTGCGCCTGCAGCGCGACGCTCAGCTTCTCCGCCGCCTTGCTGGCGCCGCTGACCGCCAGATGCGGCGGCACGACGATCGCCGACAGGATCTTCAGGCTCATCGCAGGAATCCTCGACTGTCATGGAAGCGCGGGCCGCATCGGTCGCGGTTCACGGCGCTGTTCCGAGGTCGTTCAGGAAAATCCGCCGACGCAAGGCCGTTTCATTTTAAAAACGGCGCCACACAATCACAGCATCGGAAGAAGTTTCATTTTTAATAACGGCTCTTTTATTTGGCAGCCACCAAACAACCATCACCGTCTAGCCAAATCGAAGCTCTCCTTTCGGACGGCGCGCCTGGCCGCTGCGGACCAGCGGCATCTGCACCGCCTGGCAGGCCAGCAGGAACAGGAAGGCCGGATTCAGCATGACGTAGCGCCGCCACAGCCGCCGTGGCTCGGTGGACAGCCGGAACAGCCATTCCAGGCCGTTATTCTGCATCCACATCGGCGCCTGCGGCTGTTTCCCGGCGATGAAGTCGAAGGCGGCGCCGACCGCGATCAGCGGCATCGACAGCGCCGCCTTGTGCTCGTAGACCCAGGTCTCCTGGCGCGGGCAGCCCAGCCCGACGAAGACGATGCGGGCGCCGGAGTCGATGATCTCGCGGTCCACCGCCGCGCGCTCCTCGGCGCTCAGCGTGCGGAAGGCGGACGGGCGGGCGCCGGCGATGATCAGACCGGGGAAGCGCTCCGTCAGCGCCGTGGTCAGCGTGTCGAGCAGCCCCGCCGTGGCGCCGTAGAGGTAGATGGGAAGGCCCTTCGCCGCCGCCGCCGCGCAGGTGCGCAGCATCAGGTTCGGGCCGTAGACGCGGTCCGGCAGGGCGGCGCCGTGCAGCCGGTTCAGCGCCCAGCGCACCGGCTGGCCGTCCGGCGTCACGAGGTCGATGGCGTTCAGGCGGTAGCGGTGCTCCGGATCGAGCGCCCCCGTCATCACCCCATGAACGGCGAGCGCGCTGACCGCGAAGGGCTTTTGCTGTTCCGCCGCGTCGATGATGGCGCGCACGCCGGCCTCGTAATCGACGGCGTTGACGTAGACGCCGAGCACTTCCTTTTTCCCATGGTCGATCATGCCACGGCCTCCACGCGCCAGCGGCGCCGATTGCTGTCATGAATGTCGGTGAGGATGTTGCGCACGTCGTGCCGGATGTCCCAGGACGGGTAATGGGAGCGGAACCGGTCGAGCGAACTGACCCACCAGATGTGGTCGCCGATGCGGTTGGCCTCCTTGAAGGCCAGATCCATCGGGCGCCCGGTGATCTCCTCGCACAGCGCCACCGCTTCCAGGATGGAGCAGTTGCTCGCCCGTCCGCCGCCGATGTTGTAGACCTCGGCGCTGCGCGGCGCGTCGTAGAACGCCTGGAAGGCGGCGATCAGGTCGTTGCTGTGGATGTTGTCGCGCACCTGCTTGCCCTTGTAGCCGATCACGTCGTAGCGGGTTCCGGTGACGGCGCAGCGCATCAGATAGGCCAGGAAGCCGTGAAGCTGCGTCGGTGAATGGTTCGGCCCGGTCAGGCAACCGCCGCGGAAGCACACCGTCTTCATCCCGAAATAGCGGCCAAACTCCTGGACCAGCACGTCGGCGGCCACCTTGGAGGCGCCGAACAGGCTGTGCAGGGTGGCGTCGATCGACATGTCCTCGGCGATGCCGCCGGCGTAGCGGTGCGCCGGGTCGATCTCGTAGCGCGTCTCCGTCTCGATCAGCGGCAGGCGGTTCGGCGTGTCGCCGTAGACCTTGTTGGTCGAGGTGAAGATGAACACCGCGTCCGGGCAATGGCGCCGCGCAGCCTCCAGCATGTTCAGCGTGCCGTTGGCGTTCACCGAGAAATCCATCTGCGGGTCGCGCGCCGCCCAATCGTGCGAGGGCTGGGCCGCCGTGTGGATGATCAGGGAGATGGCCGAACCGTGCCGCTCGAACAGCGCATCGATGGCCGCGGCGTCGCGGATGTCGATGGCGTGGTGGCGGTAGCGCTGGCGCAGCGTCTGCTCCAGGGTCTGGCGCTGCCACGCGGTCGAGGCCTCGTCGCCGAAGAAGGTGCGCCGCATGTCGTTGTCGATGCCGACGACGTCCATTCCCAGCGCACCGAAATGCAGGCAACTCTCCGACCCGATCAATCCGCAGGAACCGGTGACAAGGGCGACGGACATGACGTCAAACTCCTTCGCGGTTTGTTTGTTGGTTCAGCAGGGAGGTTCGTCAGTAGGCGTTGCGGTCCCAGAAAAGGAGGAGGGCGGTGCGCACCATGATCTCGGCGTCCAGCCCCAGGGACCAGTTGTCGACGTAGTAGAGGTCGTGTTCGACGCGGCGGGCGGCGGTGTGGAGGTTGTCGATCTCGCCACGCAGCCCGTTCACCTGCGCCCATCCGGTGATTCCGGGACGGACGCGGTGGCGGCAGGCGTAGTTCTCCACCGCCTCGTGGTACAGCACGTCCCCGGCCTTCATAGCGACGGGATGGGGCCGCGGCCCGACGATGGACATGTCGCCGCGCAGCACGTTGAAGAGCTGCGGAAGCTCGTCGATGCTGGTGCGGCGCAGGAAGCGCCCGACGCGCGTCACCCGCGGATCGTTGCGCACCGTCCGCTGCGCGCCCGACTGGTCGCCGCGGTCGGTGTGCATCGTGCGGAACTTCCAGATCTCGAATTCCTCGTTGTTGAAGCCGAAGCGCTTCTGGCGGAACAGCACCGGGCCGGGGCTTTCCAGCTTGATCGCCGCCGCGGCCAGCAGAAGCACCGGCGCCAGCGCGGCCAGCGCCGCGCCGCCGATCAGCAGGTCCTCCGACCGCTTCAGCACGCCGCGCCAGCCGGCCAGCGGGTGATGGATGACGCCCAGCAGCGGTATGCCCGCCGTCGCATCAACCGACAGGCCGGCGGTGCGGGCGATCAGCCGGTGCGGCAGCAGACGGACGTCCACCGCGAGGACGCGCAGCCGTTCCAGGATGTCAGTGATCTCGGCCTCGGCGCTCCAGGGCAGGGCCACCACCACGAGGTCGATGCGGTTCTTGCGCACCTGCTCGACCAGCCCACCCACGCTTCCCAGCACCGGCACCCCGGCCAGCCGGGTGGTGGCCAGGGGCGGAGCGTTCACGGATGACGGCCGGTCCGCCGCGGTGGACACCGCGCCGATCACCTGATAGCCCGCCCCCTCCGCGCGCTGGAGCCGGTCCAGCCACTCGAAGGCCAGATCGTTGGTGCCGACCAGCAGGGTCCGTTGCCGCAAGCCGCCGGCCAGATTCCAGTCGCGCGCCATGCGGAGGAGCAGGCTGCGCAGCGCGGTCAGCCCGAACAGGCCGAGCCCGTACCACAGCCACAGCGTCCCCGCCGCCGCCGTGTCCAGCCGCCGCAGATCCCCCGTCACGCCGAGCATCAGGACGAGCACCAGGAAGGCCGCCGTCCAGGCCCCGAACAGCGGCCCGGCGTGCGAACCGATGGTCCGCCGCATCGCCTTGGGACGCAGGCTGCGGTAGCAGCCCGCGCTGTAGAAGCACATCAGCGACAGCACCGCCAATGGACCGACCGCGGCGTTGAAGACGCCCGCGGAAGCATGAACCGCGTCTGCGAACAGCGCCGGATCGGCCGGGGCGGCCCGCAACAGACGGGCGGCGATGCTCTCCGCCGCCAGCCCCGTCCCGACGACCATCAGCGCGTCCGCGGCCACCAGCCCGCACAGCAGGGCGGGGGCGGAGGCCGCCGCGGCGACCGGCGAGGCGGATTCCGGGCGCGGGCCTTGGAAGGCCATCCCCACGCGCGTGCCGTAATCCGGCTTCGCCGAGCTGTCTCGTGAAGGGAGTTCGAACATCCGCCGTTCCCTGTTGGCCCATTCCCTGCCGCCGCACCCCAGCGATGCGGCGGCGCTGCCGGCTGCGTCGCCGCGCTCAGAAATAGGTCTTGGCGAAATAGGCGATGGTGCGCTCCAGCCCCTCTTCGAGCGGCACGTGCGGCATCCATTTCAGGTAGGCGTGGGCTTTGGTGATGTCCGGCTTGCGCTGCCGCGGATCGTCCTGGGGCAGCGGGTGCCGCTCGATCCGCGAGCGCGATCCGGTCATCCGGATGACGGTCTCCGCCAGCTCCAGGATGGTGAATTCGCCGGGATTGCCGAGGTTGATCGGGCCGGTCACCGTCCCGTCCGTTTCCATCAGCCGGTGCAGACCCTCGACCAGATCGTCGACGTAGCAGAAGGACCGCGTCTGCGACCCGTCGCCGTAGATGGTGATCGGATCGCCCTTGAGCGCCTGGACGATGAAGTTCGACACCACGCGCCCGTCGTTCGGATTCATCCGCGGCCCGTAGGTGTTGAAGATGCGCGCGACCTTGATGGCGACCTTGTGCTGCCGGTTGTAGTCGAAGAACAGCGTCTCGGCGCAGCGCTTGCCCTCGTCGTAGCAGGCGCGCGGGCCGATGGGATTCACGTTGCCCCAATAATCCTCGCGCTGCGGGTGGACGAAGGGGTCGCCGTAGACCTCGCTGGTCGAGGCCTGCAGGATCGTCGCCTTCACCCGCTTGGCCAGCCCCAGCATATTGATGGCGCCGTGCACGCTGGTCTTGGTGGTCTGCACCGGGTCGAACTGGTAATGCACCGGCGAAGCCGGGCAGGCGAGGTTGTAGATCTCGTCCACCTCGACATAGAGGGGGAAGGTGATGTCGTGGCGCGCCGCCTCGAACCTCGGGTTGTCCAGCAGATGCGCAATATTCGAACGCGCACCCGTGAAATAGTTGTCGACGCACAGGACCTCTTTCCCGGCGGCCAGAAGACGCTCGCACAGGTGCGATCCGATGAACCCGGCGCCACCTGTCACAAGAACGCGCTCAGTCGTAGACGTCATTGAGCCTCTCCATGGAGTTGACCGGGGAATTCGCCCAGACGGCGGCGGCACGCGGAGATAGCGCGCCGATCCGCTTCCGCGAATATTTTAAAATCCAGAGACGAAGCGCCGCATATCGCCATGAAAAGCGGATGGACACTCCGGCTTTAAGCGGAAATGGACGATCATGTCTGGAAATGCGCGGCGTTTTTGAAGCCTGAGCCGGCTCCGCTGCACCCGGCAAACTGTGACCGGCGCGGAGTTGACCGTCAAACACGCGGACGGGGTACAGGGCATGATTATTTATGACGGTCGCCGTCGTAAGCACAGAGACGGATGGGCCTTCTTTTTTTCAATTGTTGCGCGGCGCCATTCACGGTACTCGAAGTCTGTCCGACAACGGTCGCAGCAGCGGAACATCACGGCCCATTCGGCCCTGGTCTTTAAAAGACAGCCGGATTCTCGGTTATCTCCAAAGAAAACAAAAGGCCGCAGCGCGTCCTTTTGCAGCCATCCGCCACGCCCATCCCGGGCCGGACCGCCAGCCAGCAAGACGAAAGGGGCGACGACGTGAATTCTTCGATCGGCAAAGGCGGGACGCTTCCAGGCCACGAAGCGCACGCCAGCGTCCTTCCGGACAGTCTTCTGCAATCGGGCGCGGCAGAGTCCTCCGACGTCCGCAGCCGGCAGGAGGCGACCGTCTTCGCCTCGCTGGCCGTGCTGTGGCGGCGCAAGCTGCTGCTGCTCACCATCATCCTGCTGGGGACGGCGACCATCACCTACGTCATGCAGTCGCTGAAGCCGATGTACCGGGCCACGGCGATGGTGCAGCTCGATTCCCGGCGGGTCGAGCTGGCGGAGTTCAAGTCGGTGGTGTCCAACCTGACGCCCGAGGCGCCGGCGGTGCGCAGCGAGGTGTCCATCGTCGGCTCGCGCGCCCTGGCGGAGCGGGTGGTGGAGAAGCTCCGCCTGATCAACGACCCCGAATTCAACCCGACGCTCAAGGCGGCGGACGGCGCGGACGACCACTGGCTGAAGCGGGTCACCAAGGCCGGCGTCGGCGCGCTGCCGCCGGAGGGCAACGACGTGCTGCGCCAGATCGTGCAGCAGGCGACCGCCCTGTTCCGCGCCGAGGAAAGCCCCAACGCCGGCGACCCGAACCAAGCCCGCCTGCTGACCATCGACACGCTGCTGCGCCGGATCGAGGCGCGCAACGACGACCGGTCCTTCACCATCATCATCGAGGCGTCGTCGGTCGATCCCGCCAAGGCCGCCGCCATCGCCAACGCCTTCGGCCAAGCCTATCTGGACTACCGGACGGAGATGAACCGCGACCTGACCGAGCGGGTCAACCAGTGGCTCGGCGGGCGGCTCATCGAGGCGCGCGAGGCGGTGCGCGGCGCGGAGGAGGCCATCCGCAGCTTCCGCAAGGAGAACAGCCTGCTGGAACTGCCGCCGGACGGCCGCAACATGGTCCAGCAGCAGATGAACGAACTCGCCACCCAGCTGACCGCCGCGCAGGCGCAGAAGGCGGCGGCCGAGGCCCGCGTGCGCCAGGCCCGCGAGCAGACCGCCGCCAACAACGCCGCGGCGATCCCGGAGGTGCTGGCCTCCCCGCTGATCCAGAAGCTGCGCGAGGCCGAGGCGATGCTGGAGCGCCGGCTGGCCGAACTCCAGCAGGTCTATGGTGACAAGCATCAGGACATCGTGAATCTCCGCCGCGGCATCGGCGAGCTGAAGGCGCGCATCCGCGACGAGGTGGGCAAGATCCAGAAGGGCCTGGACGCCGATCTGGAGGTGGCGCGCATCCGCGAGGCCACGCTGCTCAAGAGCATCGCCGACCTGCAGGAGCAGCAGAAGGGCATCGAGGCGACCGGCATCCAGCTCCGCGACCTGGAGCGCGCCGCCGACGCCCACCGCACGCTCTACCGCAGCCTCGCCGAACGCTACGAGCAGACGATGGCGCTGAAGAACACTGGCGCGCTGGACGCGCATCTCAGCGCTCCGGCCCTGCCGCCGATCCGCCCGGCCTTCCCGCAGTTCCGCATGTCGCTGGGCGTCGGGCTGGTCGGCTCCACGGCGCTGGCGGTGGCGCTGGTGCTGCTGCTGGAGCGGCTCAGTTCCGGCCTGCGCACGCCCTCCCAGGTGGAGCGGGCGACCGGCGTGCCCTGCCTCGGCATGGTCCCGTCGCTTCCCCGCAACGAGGCGACGTGGAACCTGCCGCTTCACCCCGACAGCCGCCGTGCCCGCGAGATCGGGGCCTTCCGCGAGGCGATCCAGACCGTGCGCACCATGGCCTGCATGCCGCGCAAGCGGGGAACGCCGCCCAAGGTGCTGCTCGTCACCTCCTCCATTCCCAAGGAAGGCAAGTCGGTGCTGGCGGCCAATCTGGCGCGGTCGCTGGCCGGGCTGGGGCTCAACACGCTGCTGATCGACGCGGACTTCCGCCGCCCCTCCATCGCGAAGCTGCTGGGCTACCAGCCGCAAGGCAGCGTCGCCGACCTGCTGGACGGCCGCGTCGGCATCGACGACCTGATCCATCAGGAGACCACCAACCTCGGCGTCCTGGGCAACGCCGTCGGCACCCCCGACGCGCACGACCGCATCAGCTCCCAGGCGATGAGCGACCTGATCCAATGGGCGCGCCACAACTACGACGTGGTGGTGATCGACTCAGCCCCGGTGATGCTGTTCTCCGACGCGCTGGCCCTGTCCTTCCTGGCCGACAGCGTGATCTACGTCGTCCGCTGGCAGCACACCCCGCTCGACACCGTGACGGCCGGCTTCAACAAGCTGAAGTCGGTCGACAGCGCGGTCGGCGGCGTCGTGCTGTCGCGGGTTGTGGCGTCCAAGCACGTCAAGTACGGCCACAAGGACGACACCTACTACTACGCCCTGCACGCGCCCGCGCGGCATTCCTAGCCCTCCATTTCAGCCCGCTCCCCTCCGGGGCGAGGGTGGCCCGATGGGCCGGTGAGGGGGGTGCGCCGCTGCTGAACGCTCCGACACGCGCATCCTCCTCACCCTGACCCTCTCCCCGGAGGGGAGAGGGGATGTCAGCCAAAAGCGAGGATTCCATGACCAACGCCGAGTTCCCGCGGCTTGCCATCATCGGCTGCGGCAGCATCGTGAGCCATCACCTGTTGCCGGCGCTGCTCCGCCTGGGCTGGCGGCCAAGCGTGCTCGTCGATCCCACGCCGGGGCGGCTGGAGGCGGTGCAGGCCATGCTCGGCCGCAGCCGCGCCCCCGTCGCCGTGGCCGACTGGCGGGAGGCGGCGGACCAGTTCGACGCGGCGCTGGTGGCGGCCCCGCCGATGGTCCACGCGCCGGTCGGCCAGAGCCTGCTGGAGGCCGGGAAGCACGTCTTCATGGAAAAGCCGCTGGCCGTCACGCTGGCCGACGCCGAGCGCATGGTGCAAACCGCGGAGGAGCGCCGGCGCGTGCTCGCGGTCGGGCTGATGCGCCGCTACGTCAACGGCGTCCGCTGGCTGAAGGCGCTGATCGACACCGGCCAGCTCGGCCGCGTCCTGCGCTTCGAGGCGCGGGAGGGCTTCGTCTACAACTGGGGCATCAGCTCGCCGGCCATGCTGCGCCGCGACGGGGCGGGCGGCGGCGTGCTGCTCGACACCGGGTCGCACACGCTGGACCTGCTGCTGTGGTGGTTCGGGGAGGCGGCGGAGGTCGATTACAGCGACGACAGCCACGGCGGGCTGGAATCCGACTGCCGGCTGTCCCTGACCATGGCGTCCGGCGCCACCGGAACGCTGGAGCTGAGCCGCACCCGCGCCCTGCGCAACACCATCCGCGTCCACGGCACCAAGGGCAGCGTCGAGGTCCATCTCTACGAGAACCAGATCGCCTCGGACGTGCCGCAGATCCTCGATTTCGTCCATGACGGCTTCTCGGCCAACCACATCCCGCCGCAGATCTTCGGCGACCTGTTCCAGGCGGAGCTGAAGGATTTCGCCGACGCCATCCGCGACGGGCGCCCGGCCGCCGTCGGCGGGCGCGACGCCCTGCCCTCCACCGCCTTGATCGAGCGCTGCTACGCCAGTCGCAAGCCGCTGGCCTTGCCCTGGGTGGACGGTCCGGCGCCCGCCACCGCTACCCGCACCGATGGTCCCCGCACCGATGGCCCGACCGTGGTGGTGACGGGCGCCGCCGGCTTCATCGGCGGGCGGCTGGTCGAGCGGCTGTCCCTGGAGCATGGCGCCAAGGTCCGCTGCATCGTCCGCGACATCGCGCAGGCGGTGCGTCTGGCCCGCTTCCCGGTGGAGATCGTCCGCGCCGACCTGCTGGACCGCGAGGCCATCGGCAAGGCGGTGGCCGGCGCCGACTGGGTCTTCCACTGCGCCTACGACGTGCGGTCGCGCCGCCAGAACATCGACGGGATGAACGCGCTGATCGACGCCAGCCTCGCCAACGGGGTGGAGAGCTTCGTCCATCTCAGCACCTTCTCGGTCTACGAACCGCTGCCGGACGGCCCGCTGTCGGAGGAGACGCGCGACGGCGACCGGGCCTGGAGCTATGTCCAGAACAAGCTCGACCTGGAGAAGATGGTGCTCGACGCGGCGCACAAGCGCGGCCTGCCGGGGGTGGTGCTCCAGCCCTCCATCGTCTATGGCCCCTTCTGCAAGCCCTGGACGAACGCCCCCGCCGAGATGCTGCTCAGCGGCACGGTGGTGCTGCCGCAGGAAGGCGGGCTGTGCAACGCCGTCTACATCGACGATCTGGTGGACGCGATGATCGCGGCGACCCGCAGCCCCCAGGCCATCGGGGAGCGCTTCGTGATCTCCGGCCCCGACGCCCCGCCCTGGGCCGCCGTCTTCGGACGCTTCCAGGAGGCGCTGGGCGTGGACAGCCTGCGCTTCCAACCCGCCGCGGTCATCCGCAAGGAGATGAAGAGCCTGCGGCGCGACATCGCGATGGTGCTTCAGGACCCCAAGAAGATCATCCAGATCATCGTGCGTTGGCGCCCGGCCCGCCGGGTGCTTCAGGGCGGGTTCGACAGCCTGCCGCCGCGGCTGCGCCATCTCGTGATGGTCCACTACTTCCTGAAGAAGAAGGCCAGCCGCAACCAGCTCTGGCTGCCCGACGCGCAGAAGCTGGCGCTCTATCAGGCCAAGGCGCTCATCGACCTGACCAAGGCGCGGCGCCTGCTCGGTTACGAGCCCCGTTTCACCTTCGAGGACGGCATGGCGCTGACCGCGGACTATCTGCGCTGGGCCTACCGCGACGTGCCGCGCACCGCCCCAGCCGCACCAGCCGCCGCACGGCCCGCCAATGAAGACCGTCAGCCCGCTCCCCTGCCCGCCCCCACCGAGACGACACGGGTCGGCAGCGCATGAGGATGATCCCGGCGTCACTCGTCCGCAGCTTCTGGACCCTCGCCGACCAGGGCGTGGTCAGCCTGGGCATGTTCGCCATCAACATCCAGCTCGCCCGGACCTTCCCGTCGCAGGAATACGGGACCTTCGTCTTCTTCCTGTCGGTCCTGCTGGCGCTCCAGGTCGTCAACGTCAGCCTGATCCAATACCCGCTCTCGGTGGACGGCACCGTGCTGGACCCGACCAAACGCCGGACCCTGGCGGGAAGCGCCGTGCTGCTCACCGCCGGATCGCTGCTGCCCCTGTCCGGGCTGCTGGCCCTGGTCGGCTATGGGCTCGGCATGCCGGAGATGATCGGCCCGACCGTGCTCTATTTCATCGTCTGGCAGGTGCAGGAGATCGGGCGGCGCGGGCTGATGGCCGGGCTGAAGCACGATCAGGCGTTGTGGGGCGACAGCCTGACCTATCTGGGCCAGGTGGTGGTGCTGAACCTGATGGCGCTCGGCGGCCATCTGACGCTGGAGCGCGTGTTCGTCGCCATGACGGGACCGGCGCTGGCCGGGGCGGTCGTGCATTTCTCCATACTGCGCCCCGGCTTCGGCGGCCTCTCGGATCTGCCCGCGGTGTGCCGCCGTTTCTGGTCCATCGGGCATTGGGCGCTCGCCAACAACCTGTTCCTGATGCTGCGGGTGCAGAGCCTCGTCTGGCTGATGGCGGCGATGGACGGCATGGCCTCCACCGCCGCGTTCCAGGCGGTGGTCAATCTGGTGAACATCGCCAACCCGATCATCATCGGCATGGGCAACCTCGTCCCGCAGGTTGCCGCACGGGGGCGAGGCGCCATGCCGGACGACGGCGGCGCCCCTCATCCGGACGAGAAGGCGTGGCTGGCGATCCGCGGCTACGTCGTCATCGGCGCGGCACCGCTGCTGGTCTATTACAGCCTCGCCCTGCTGATCCCCGATCAGGTGCTGCACATCGTCTATGGCACGGCCTCGCCTTACGCAAACCAGGAGCTGCCGCTGCGCCTGCTCTCCATCGGTGCGCTGACCGGTTATCTGGCGGAGATGGTCTGCTCCTACTTCTACGGCGTGCAGCGCAGCCAGTTCGCGCTCGTGGTGAACGTCGTCGGGACGCTGGCCGTGTTCGCGGCGGTCGGGCCGCTGGCGGCGATGTACGGCGTCGCCGGGGTGTGCATGGCCCTGCTCTTCTCCAGCGTGCTGCGCGTCGGCGCGGCCCAATACTACCTCTCCAAGACGAGGACCGCCCATGTCGCCCGCTGACGGCAGCGCCGGACTGGCCTTCGAGGATACCGGACTGCGCCCGCTCGACCTCCGGCACGTCGTGATCCAGCCGGCCATCGCCCACCCCTCCTCGGCGAACGGGCTGCACAACGTGGTGCGCTGCCTGATCGCGGAGCAGCGCGCCATGGGCGACGACGCCCGGCTGTTCCTGTTCTCCGACGATCCGGACGCCCTGACCGGCATTCCGGCGGACTGTCCGGCGCAGCGCTTCCCCCTCGGCGGACCGCGGCTGTCCGGACGGTCGCTGACCATCGCGGGGGCGACGCTGGACCGCCTGCTGGACGGCGCCGGGCCGGACACGGTGGTGCACATCCACGGCGCCGTGAAGCCGCTGTTCGCGGCGCTCGCCCGCGGACTCCACCGGCGCGGCGTCGCCTATGGCGTGACGCTGCACGGCCAGTGCTCCCACGTCTATGACGGCGCGGGCCGGGTGCGGCGGCGCCTGCCCGCCGCGTGGCTGCGCGTCGTCGACGGCCCCGCCCTCGCCCGCGCCCGCTTCGTCCACGCCATCACGGAGGACGAGGCGGCCATCGTCCGCCGGGTGGCCCCCGGCGCCGCCGTCCGCCTCCTGCCCAACACCGCCTGGTCGGCGCGGCGCGGCGGCCTTCCCGCCGCCGTTCCGCGCGCCGCCCCGGACGGGAACCGGCTGACCTTCGGCTATTGCGCGCGCTACGAGATCGACCACAAGGGCGTGGACCTGCTGATCGACGGCTTCGCCGCCTACCGCCGGGCCGGCGGGCGCGGGGTGCTGGAGCTGGCAGGGTCCGGCCCAGCCCGCGCCGAGCTGGAGCGGCGCGCACAGGCCCACGGCCTCGGCACCGACATCCGCATCCACGGGCCGGTCTTCGGGCCGGAGAAGGCGGCGATGATGGCGGGCTGGCACTACTTCGTCCTGACCTCGCGCTACGACGTGATGCCCACCGGCTGCCTGGAGGCTGCCCTGTCCGGCCTGCCGCTGATCGTGACGCGGGAAACCGGTCTCGTCCCCTATGTGGACGGTCACCGCGCCGGTTTCGGCATCCCGGACCTGACGGCCGGGGCGGTGGCCGACGCGCTGACGCAGGCCGAGCGGGCCGGCCCCGGCATCTGGCTGGACATGGCGGCCAACGCGCACCGCATGGTCGTGGCGATCGGCGACTGGGGGCGGATCGCCGCCCGGCTGCGCGCCGCCGGCTATGGACGCCCGTCATGAGCGCCGTCCTCTCCACCCCCAAGCGCAGCCGGACACGGGCGGCGGACCTCTATCTGGGCTTCCTGATGGTGGTCCTTCTCGGCTACACCCTGGCCGGGCGCGGATTCGCCTACATCGGGATGCCGCCCCTCTTCATCGGAGAGATCCTTCTGCTGACCGGCCTGCTGGTCATGCTGCGGACCGGCGGCATCGTCGCAACGCTGTCCAGCCTGCCGGGAACGCTGCTGGCGATCCTGATCGTCTGGGTCCTGGCGCGCACCATCCCGTTCCTCGGCCTCTACAGCTTCGACGCCCTGCGCGACAGCGTGATCGTCATGTACGGCCTGTTCGCCTTCATCATCGTCGTGGTGCTGTACGACGAGCCGGAGCGTTTGCGCCGCCTCGTGCTGGCCTATGGCAGCTTCGCGGTGCTGTTCGTGTCGATCATGCCGATCGTCTATCCGGGCTACCAGCTGCTCCAGTCGCAGATTCCCATCTGGCCGCGCTACAACGTCCCGCTGATCAGCCTGCGTCCGGGCGAAGTCGGCGTGCATTTCGCCGGGATCGCGCTGTTCGTCCTGCTCGGATTCCGCCGCCTCGGCCCGGTGCAGCTGGCGTTGCTGGTGGTCGGGATCGCGATGGTCGCCGCGCACAGCCGTGGCGGGACGCTCGCCATCGTCGTGCCGCTGTGCATCGCCCTGGCCATGGTGCCGCGCAGCCGCCAGCTCGCCCCGCTGCTGATGATCGCCGCGGCCATCGTGACCATCGCGGCCCTGCTGAATGTGGAAATCGAGGTGTCGTCGCGGAAATTGTCGGTCGACCAGATCGCCACCAACCTGATGAGCATCGCGGGCTCCGCCGAGACCGCCGGTCTGGACGGCACCAAGCAATGGCGCATCATGTGGTGGGACAAGATCGTCAACTACACCGTCCACGGCGATTATTTCTGGAACGGCAAGGGGTTCGGCATCAATCTGGCCGACGATGACGGCTTCCAGGTCATCGACGAGGAGGAGGCGCAGGTGCTGCGCAGCCCGCACAACGCGCACATGACGATTCTCGCACGGTCCGGCGTTCCCGGCTTCCTGCTGTGGGTGGCCATGCTGGGAAGCTGGGTGGCCTTCATGGTCCGCGCGTTTCTGCTGGCCCGCCGGCACGGCGACCGCGCCTGGGCACGGCTGTTCGTCTTCCTGCTCTGCTACTGGCTGTCCATCGTCATCAACGCGTCCTTCGACGTGGCGCTGGAAGGCCCGATGCTGGGCATCTGGTTCTGGGTCCTGTTCGGGACGGGCATCGCCGCCGGTTTGATCCACCGCACGGAAATCGAAGGCCGGACGGGCGGACGGGCGCCGCCATGACTCTCCTGAGCGTGAAAAGGGCGGGAGCCTGCGGCCCCCGCCCCTTCCCATCCGTCCCTGGGATCAGATCAGCGCCTTACGCCGCGTGCAGCAGCGACGGGTCGGCGTGGTCGAGCAGCGGGTCGTAGCCGGCATCGGCCAGGGCGACGCCGTACAGGCTGTTCGCGGCGACCGGCATGTCGGCCACGGCCGCCGGAGCGGTGGCCGCCGCCTGCTGGGCCGCGACGTGGCTCCACACGCTGTCCATTCCCGCGTCGAGCGCCAGGGGCGCGGCCTCGCCGACCGGGGTGGCCGAGGGGAAGAAGCTCTTGTCGGCGTCCACCACCAGCGTGCCGCCCCACCACATGGACGACTGGCCCTTGACCACGTCCTTGCCATCCAAGGCGCCCTTGTCGTAGGTGACGATGCCGTCGGTGGGCAGGACCGCCTTGCCGTTGATGGTGACCTTGTTGACGAACAGGCTGCGGTCCTGCCCGTTCACCACGGCATCGTTGTCATACTGAATCTGCACCTTGTGCGCCTGGTCGGCGGACAGGCTGGTGATGAAGCTGTAGTCCTTCGCCGCGGTGCCGGCCACGCCCTCGCCGACCTTCTGGCCATCGACCAGCAGGTTGAAGTGGGCGTTCACCCCGCCGGCCGCCGCACCGGAGGCGTTGACGGTGATCGTCGTCGTGCTGGGACCGCTCTGCGCCAGCGTGCCGCCCGCGGGGAACTCCTTGGCGGGGGCATCGACCACCAGCGTGCCGCCCCACCACATGGACGACTGGCCCTTGACCACGTCCTTGCCGTCCAAGGCGCCCTTGTCGTAGGTGACGATGCCGTCGGTCGGGTTGTGGGCGGTGCCGTTGATGGTGATCTTGTTGACGAACAGGTTGCGGTCCTGGCCGTTCACGAAGCCGTCGTTGTCGTACTGGATCTGCACCTTGTGCGGCTGCCCGGCGGTCAGGTTGGTGGTGAAGCTGTAATCCTTCGCCGCCGTTCCGACCGTGGCGTCACCGATGGCCTTGCCGTCCACCAGCAGCTTGAAATGCGCGTTCACCCCGCCCGCGGCGGAGCCGGAGGCGTTGACCTTGATCGTCGTGACACTGGCCGTGGGCGTCGTCGGGACGGTGGGCGTGGTCGTCGTGGTGTCCACCGCGAAGCCGGCGGAGGCGCCCGCCTTGCCCGCGTTGCCGGCGAGGTCGGTGTAGCTGCCGGCCTTCACCGCCACGTTGGCGTCGGTGATCTTCGTGTCCGAGGACGGGGTGAAGACGGCGGTGTAGGTGGAGGTGTCCACCGTCTTGAAGCCGCTCAGCGTGCCGCCCTTCACCGTGGTGTCGGCCAGCGCGAAATCCTTCACCGCCTCGCTGAAGGCGAAGGTGACGAGCGGCACCTCACCCTTGGTCACGCTGGTGTCGGCGATGGTCACCTTGACCGTGGGCGGCGTGGTGTCGGCTGCGGCAGGGGGCGGCGTCGGAGCCGGCGGATTGGTCGGGCTGGTGGGCGTGACGGTCGTCCAGCCGGCGGTGGAGGGGTAGGCCTGGGACAGGGTCGAATGCTCGTCCTGCGTGGTCGCGTTCATGTAGGCGGACCAGTTGTCGCCTTCCGGGAAGTCGCCCCAGCGCCAGCGGTCGCCGTCCGGCATGTAGTAGGTGTTGTTGTCCCACACGTTGCCGCCATTGAGCATGCCGGCTTCGTTGTGGTCCGCCACGCCGCCCGACTGGCCGTTGCCGTCCTTGGAAACGGTGATGTTGTCGTGGATCTTGTTGTTCGTGGTGGTGTAGGTGCCGAATTCCCCGGCGCCGCGATCCTGCTGGATCATCACGATGCCGTTGGCGCCCTTGACCCCGGTGATGTCGATCTTGTTGCCGTAGGCCTCGACCTTCTGGGAATTCTGGATCTGGATCGAGCCCCCCCACAGCCAGCCCTCGGCCTGCGGCTTGAATCCGTTCCCGACCAGAACGTTGTTGCGGATGACGGCGTCGTAGCTGATCTCGTGCGTGATGCCGCCGCCGCTGTTTCCGACCACGACGTTGTTTTCATAGAGCGCGCCGACGTTGTCGATGTCGGTCCACAGACCGAAGCCCGTGTTGTCGTGCGAATAGTTGCCGCGGACCACGAGGTCGGTGGTGTAGGCGAACTTGGTGCCGCCACCCTCCCAGAACACGTCGATGCCGGACCAGGCGCCGTTGCGCGCGACCTCGTTGCCTTCGACCAGGATCTTGGCCCCGGCGCCGCCCAGGCCCATCTCGCCGTTGTCGTGGACGTAGTTGCCGATGAACTTGCTGCCGTCCTGCGCCGTGGCGCCGACCGCGTAGTTCAGCCGCAGCTCGTTGTCTTGGATGGTCCAGCCCACGTCGCCCTGGATGGCGCCGTGCTGCACCGGCGGAGCGTATTTCTCGATGACGAGGTTCTTGATCGTCACGTTGTCGGCGGTGCCGCTGAAGGCATGGGCCGTCACTCCGGCCTCGACCTTGTGCCCCGCCGGGTTGTCGCCGATGTAGATCTTGTCGGCGTTGTAATCGAAGTAGAAGGTTCCCGCCTTCAGCTTCGACAACGCGTCAACGGGGGTCAGCGGCTTGTCGTCGACATAGACGGTGTCCGGGTAGCCGCCACGCATCGCATCGGGGCTGGCCTTGTCCGTTTCACGGCGCTCGCCCTGCTGCGTCTGCCCACCGATGACCCAGCGTCCGGCACTCTCCTGGGTGAAGCCGGTCAGCAGCTTCGACCCGTTCAGCACGGCGCCCTCGGCCCCGATGAAGGTCTGGTTGTCCTTGGGGGTGATCGACTGGAGACGGTACTCGCCCGGCTGCAACCAGAAGGTCGCGCCAGCGGGAGCACCATTGACGATGGACTGGATGTTGGCGCCGGGTGCTATGACGATCGCACCAGCGGGGGCCGTCAGCGTCTTCGGTCCGTACAGGTTGGCCATATGTCAATGCTCTCTTGAGGTGTTATCTGCTGATATGAGTTTTTTGGCGGTTTCGCCCTTTGGCATATGCACCTACTACCAATTCGAGGAATGTTCCTGGCGGGGCATTTTTGTGAGATTCCCGGCATCTTTTTGCGAAGACTCCAGGAAGTCTCTGTTTTTCAAAAAGGAATCTTCCGTTTATCGAAGAGCGGAGAAGACAATGGGAATTTTTGCTTGCGACCGCTTGCAAGCGCGCAAGCGCCGCGTTATCCGCTGGATGATGGCGCAAGCCCCTGGGAATATCAAAAACGCGGAAGGATCAGTCGCCGCCGAACTGGTGGTCGACCCATTCGCTCACCGCCACCGGATCGAAACGCAGGTCGAGCGGGATGGCGGCGACGGCGGCGCGGCAATGCTCGATGAAGGCGCGCTCCGCCCGGTTCATCTTGGCGGCGGGGTTCCACAGCAGATGGATGTCCACCGGCGCCACCCCCTCCTCCGGCGGCAGGGGCCAGAGCAGGCCGTCGCGCACGTCGCGCTCCGCCACATGGCGGGGCAGCGGCCCGATGCCCAGCCCGACGGAGATCATGCGCCGCACCTCGTCCAGATTGACCGAGGCACCGACGATCCGGCTCTCGATCCCCTCCTGCGCGCGGAAGACGGCCAGCGGCGACAGCACCCCGCCGATCTGGTCGGAGGTGAAGGAGACGAATCCCTCGCTGCGCAGATCGCCCAGCGTCAGGCCGGTGCGGCCGAACAGATGGTGCCGCGGCCCGCAATAGAGGCGGTAGATCTGGCGGGCGAACAGCGCGTGCTCGACCAGCGGGGGCGGCTCCCGCATCAGGCAGAGGCCGAGCGAGCCGGTCTTTTGCTGGATCGCCATGTGGACGTCGGCGCTCGCCATCACGTCCAGCCGGAAGGTCACCTGCGGGTGGGTGGCGTGGAAGCGCTCCAGCAGGGCGTCGAACAGCAGCGACTGGATCCGGCTGGCCAGCAGGATTCGGATGTGGCCGGAAATCTCCTCGCGGATGTCGCGCATCAGGACGGCGAAGCGCGAGATGTTGCCGTAGATCTCCAGCACCTCGGCGTAGATGATCTCGCCGGCCTCGGTCACCCGGAAGCGTCCCTGCCCGCGCTCGATCAGGGAGCGGCCCATCTGGTCCTCCAGCCGCTTGAGGGCCTGGGACACCGCCGGCTGGGTCAGCCCCAGGCGCTGCGCCGCGCGGGTCAACCCCTGCTCCTGCACGATCACCATGAAGGTGCGCAGCAGGTTCCAGTCCAGCTGGTGGCCCAGCCGTTCCAGATCGCGCGCCGTCATCGGGGGAAAACCCATCGCCATAAATCCTGCTTATGTCGGCAATGAGGATTATCGATTTGGCGGAGGATGAGAAGCTGAATTGTAATACGCCGGTCGTCAGCGGTCGATCCCCGGCTTCGCCCAACCGGGCAAAACCAGGGTCATAGTCCGAAAGTCGAAATCACCCCGGTTTCTTCCCGGTGATTTGCCGACCCACACGGACGACTGCGCGGCGGAGTGGTAAGAACGGAGTCGTCATGCCCGCATCCCACGAGGGTGGGCGGAGCATTGCAGCCGTGGACCGGGATGCGATCCTGGGCGCGGTGGCGAAGCTGCGCGAGGACGGAGTGAGCCTGCTGTCCGATCTGGTCCGGAGCCCCAGCCTGCTGGGGCAGGAAGGCCCGGCGCAGGATCTGATGGAACGGATCTTCCGGGACATGGGCCTGGAGGTGGACCGCTTCGCCATCGACGAGGAGGCGCTGAAGGCCCAGCCCGGCTGGTCCCCCTCGCTGATCTCCTACGAAGGCCGCGAGAACGTCGTCGGCGTCCACAAGCCCCGGCGGGCGACCGGCAAGTCGCTGATCCTGAACGGCCACATCGACGTGGTGCCGACCGGGCCGGAGGAGCTGTGGTCTGCCCCGCCCTTCGAGCCGGTGGTCCGCGACGGCCGCCTCTACGGGCGCGGCGCCGGCGACATGAAGGCGGGCATCGCCGCCTACGTCATGGCCTTCAAGGCGCTGCAAAGCCTGGGCGTCCAGCCCGCCGCCCCGGTCTATCTCCAGTCGGTGGTCGAGGAGGAATGCACCGGCAACGGCGCGCTCGCCTGCGTCGCCCGCGGCTACAAGGCCGACGCCGCGGTGATCCCAGAGCCCTTCAACCACACGCTCCAGATCGCCCAGGTCGGAGTCATCCGGTGCGAGCTGGAGGTGACCGGCCGCCCCGCCCATGTGCTGGACACCGGCGCCGGTCTGAACGCCATCGAGGCGGCCTTCCGCGTGCTGAAGCATCTGAAGGCGCTGGAGTCGGCCTGGAACCACCCGGACGGGCGGCATCCCGCCTACGCGCACCATCACCACCCCTACAACCTGAACGTCGGGCACGTCGAGGGCGGCGAATGGGCGTCCTCCGTCCCCACCCGCTGCCGGATGGAGCTGCGCTTCGGCTTCCCGCCCGGCCGCGCCGCCGCCGAGGTCAGCGCCGAGATCGAGCGCGCGGTGGCCGAGGCCTGCCGCGGCGACTCCGACCTCAAAGGGATCGACGCGCACGTCATCTTCCGCGGCTTCCAGGCCGAGGGCTGCACGCTGGACCCCGATCACCCGATGCTGGAGGCACTGGACACCGCCCACCGGTCGATCTTCGGGACCCCGGCGCCGAAGCTGGCCCAGACCTGCACCACCGACGTCCGCAACTTCCTGCTCTACGGCGACACGCCGGCCACCTGCTACGGCCCGGAGGCGGAGCGCATCCACGGCATCGACGAGTCCGTCTCGCTCGACAGCGTGGCGAAGGTGACCGCCGTGCTCGCCCTGTTCATGGCCGACTGGTGCGGCCTCGAATCCATCGATCCATAACGGTCGCGTGCCGAGAATCAACAATAAGGGGGCTTCAGACATGAGCAATCGTTTGCGTCACTTTCGTCAAACCCTGACCGCCGCGGCGCTGGCCGCCGCCTTGGCGGCGCCGCTGGCGCTGACCGTGCCCGGCGTCGCCGCGGCGCAGGAGCGCGGCGGCACGATGAACATCATCGTCCAGCCGGAACCGCCGATCCTGGTGCTGGGCCTCAACCAGCAGGGTCCGACGCAGACGGTCGCCGGCAAGATCTACCAGGGCCTGCTGACCTTCAGCTTCGACCTGAAGCCGCAGCCGGAACTGGCGGAAAGCTGGGAAGTCTCGCCCGACGGCAAGGTCTACACCTTCAAGCTGGTGAAGAACGCCAAGTGGCACGACGGCAAGCCCTTCACCGCCCACGACGTGGTCTTCTCCACCTCCAAGTTCCTGATGGAGACCCACCCGCGCGCCCGCGCCACCTTCTCCAAGTGCGAGAAGATCGAGGTGCTGGACGACTACACCGTCCAGTTCACGCTGAAGGAGCCGTTCGGCCCGTTCCTTCAGGGCTTCGAGGTGTCGTCGGCCCCGATGATGCCGAAGCACATCTATGAAGGCACCGACTTCAAGGCCAACCCGGCCAACGCCGCCCCGATCGGCACCGGCCCCTTCAAGTTCAAGGAATGGGTCAAGGGCTCCTACATCCATCTCGTCCGCAACGACGAGTATTGGAAGGCCGGCAAGCCCTATCTGGACGACATCTATTTCCGCGTGATCCCCGACGCCGCCTCGCGCGCCGTCGCGCTGGAGCAGGGCACCGTCCAGCAGACCCAGTTCAACGACATCGAGAGCTTCGACGTCCCGCGCCTGAAGGGCCTGCCCAACGTCGAGATGACGACCAAGGGCTACGAGTTCTTCGCGCCGCTGTCCTGGATCGAGATCAACACGCGCAACAAGCCGCTGGACGACAAGCGCTTCCGGCAGGCGATGATGCACGCCATCGACCGCAAGTTCATCCGCGACAAGATCTGGTTCGGCCTCGGCCGCCCGGCCACCGGCCCGGTGAACTCGGTCACCCGCTTCCACGAGGCCAACGTCAAGAAGTACGACTTCGACCCGAAGAAGGCCGAGGCGCTGCTTGAGGAGGCCGGCTACAAGAAGGGCGCCGACGGCACGCGCGCCAAGGTCCGCCTGCTCGTCATGCCCTACGGCGAGACCTGGACCCGCCTCGGCGAGTACGTGAAGCAGGCGATGAAGCGCGTCGGCGTCGACGTGACGCTGGAGACCACCGACGTCGCCGGCTGGAACGACCGCGTGTCCAACTGGAACTACGATCTGACCTTCAACTTCGTCTACCAGTACGGCGACCCGGCGCTCGGCGTGTCGCGCACCTACATCTCGGACAACATCCGCAAGGGCGTGATGTTCTCCAACACCATGGGCTACTCCAACCCCGAGGTGGACAAGCTGTTCGCCCAGGCCGCCCAGACCAACAAGGACGAGGAGCGCCAGCAGCTCTACTCCGCCGTCCAGAAGATCCTGGTCGAGGACGTGCCGGTGGCCTGGCTGCTGGAGATGGAGTTCCCGACCTTTGTGGACAAGCGCTTTAAGAACGCCGTCACGACCGCCATCGGCGTGAACGAGAGCTACGACAGCGTCTACATGGTCAAGAAGTAACGTCCCTCAGTCCCCTCTCCCCTCTGGGGAGAGGGTTAGGGTGAGGGGGTCGTGGGGACACAGGAGAGTTCGGCAATTGCCGAACCCCCTCACCCCGACCCTCTCCCCGGAGGGGAGAGGGAGATTTAGAGTATGCCCCGCATCGCCCTATTCATCTCACAGAGGCTGGTGAAGGCGGTCTTCGTCATTCTGGCGATCGCCGTGTTCAACTTCTTCCTGGTCCACGCAGCGCCCGGCGATCCCGCCGCGGTGATGGCGGGCGAGGCCGGGGCCGCCGATGCCAAGTTCGTCGAACAGCTCCGCCAGCAGTTCGGCCTCGACCGCCCCCTGTACGAGCAGCTCGGCACCTACATGTCCAAGGTGGTGCAAGCGGACCTCGGCTATTCCTACCGCCAGCAGCGCCCCGTCTTCGACCTGCTGATGGACCGCCTGCCCGTCACCCTGTCGCTGACGCTGACCGCCTTCGTGCTGGCCCTGCTGGGCGGCGTAGCGCTCGGCACGCTGGCGGCGATGCGCGCCGGCACCTGGTCGGACACCGCCATCACCGTGGTCGGGCTGACCGCCTACGCGACGCCGATCTTCTGGATCGGCCTGATGCTGATCCTCCTCTTCTCGGTCAATCTCGGCTGGCTGCCCGCCTTCGGCACGGAGAGCATCGGCGCCGGCTACACCGGCTGGGACGCCTTCCTCGACCGGGCGAAGCACCTCGTGCTGCCGGTGACCACGCTCGGCCTCTTCTACATGGCCGTCTACACCCGGCTGACCCGCGCCTCGATCCTGGAGGTGCGCGACATGGACTTCGTCAAGACGGCGCGGGCCAAGGGCCTGCCGGAATGGCGCATCGTGTCGGTGCACATCCTGCGCAACGCTATCCTGCCCGTCATCACGGTGGCAGGGTTCCAGGCAGGGCACCTGATCGGCGGCTCCATCCTGATCGAGACCGTCTTTGCGCTCCCCGGCATCGGGCGCCTCGCCTTCGAGGCCGTGTTGCAGCGCGACTATCAGGTCCTGCTCGGCATCTTCCTTCTGACCTCGGTGGTGGTGGTGGTGTTCAACCTGTTGACCGACCTGATCTATTCCCTGGTCGATCCGCGCATCGAGGTGGCGCCATGACCGCCGCGGCCATCACCCCCGCCCGCAAGGGGTCCGGCTTCTGGAGCGCCTTCGCCCGCAACAAGGGCGCGGTGATCGGGCTGGCCTTCCTGACCCTGATCGTCCTCATGGCGGCCTTCGCCGACGTGCTGTACCCGGACAGCCCATGGGACATGACCGCGATGCCCTTCCAGCCGCCGCTGTCGGAGGACGCGCTGCTCGGCTCCGACACGCTGGGCCGCGACATCGCGGCGGGCATCGCCCACGGGGCGCGGGTGTCGCTGCTGATCGGGCTGACCTCGACCGCTGTCGCCGTGCTGATCGGTGTGTTCCTGGGGGCCGTTTCCGGCTTCTACGGCGGACGCGTGGACGATCTGGTGATGCGCTTCACCGAGCTGTTCCAGACCATCCCGAACTTCGTGCTGGCCGTCGTGCTGGTGGCGATCTTCACGCCGTCGCTGACCTCCATCGTGCTGGCCATCGCCATCGTGTCCTGGCCGCCGCTGGCCCGGCTGGCGCGCGGCGAGTTCATGAGCCTGCGCTCGCGCGAGTTCGTGCACGCCGCGGTGACCACCGGCCAGTCGAACATGACGATCATCTGGCGCCAGATCCTGCCCAACAGCCTGTCCCCGATCATCGTGTCGGCGTCGCTGATGGTGGCGACGGCGATCCTGCTGGAAAGCTCCCTCTCCTTCCTCGGGCTTGGCGATCCGAACCTGATGAGCTGGGGCTACATGGTGGGTGCGGCCCGTACCGTGATCCGTCAGGCCTGGTGGATGAGCTTCTTCCCCGGCATCGCGATCCTTCTGACAGTGCTTGCCCTCAACCTGGTGGGTGAGGGGCTGAACGACGCGCTAAATCCCAAGCTGGCGCGAAAGGGCCGTTCCTGATGACCGAGACGCCTCTCCTCGACGTCCGCAACCTGACCATCGACCTGCCGCGCGGCGCCGACCGACCGCACGCGGTCCAGGACCTGACCTTCACGCTGGAGCCCGGGGAAATCCTCTGCGTGGTCGGCGAGTCCGGGTCGGGCAAGTCGATGACCGCGCACGCCGTGCTGGGCCTGCTGCCCAAGGCGGTAAAAGTCTCCTCCGGCGAGATCCGTCACCAGGGCACCAACGTGTTCAGCCTGCCGGAGCGCGACCAGCGGAGCTTGCGCGGCGGCCGCATCGCCATGATCTTCCAGGAGCCGATGACGGCGCTGAATCCGCTGATGCGGGTCGGCGACCAGATCGACGAGGTCCTGCGCTACCACACCACGCTCGACCGCGCCGCCCGCCGGGCGCGCGTGGTGGAGCTTCTCGCCTCGGTCGGCCTGCCGGAGCCGGACCATCTGCGCCGCAGCTACCCGTTCCGCCTGTCGGGCGGCCAGCGCCAGCGCGTGATGATCGCCATGGCGCTGGCGGTGGAGCCGGACATCCTGATCGCCGACGAGCCGACGACTGCGCTCGACGTCACCACCCAGAAGCAGATCCTGGAGCTGATCCAGGACATCCAGGCCAAGCGCCGCATGGGCGTGATGTTCATCACCCACGACTTCGGCGTGGTGGCGGAGATCGCCCACCGCGTGGCGGTGATGCAGCGCGGCCAGATCGTCGAGATCGGCACCGCCGAGGAGGTCCTGAACCACCCGCGGCACCCCTACACCCGCCAGCTCATCGCCGCCGTCCCGCACCTGATCGAGCACCGCGAGGACTTCACCCACGCGCGCCAGCCCGTGCTGACGGCGGAGAAGGTGTGCAAGACCTTCCACCTCGGTGGCGGCTTCTTCACGCCGGGGCGCAAGGTGGTGGCGGGCGACGACCTGTCGCTGACCATCCACCAGGGCGAGACGGTCGGGCTGGTCGGCGAATCCGGCTCCGGCAAGTCGAACTCTGGGCCGCTCCATCGTCGGCCTCATCAAGCCGGATTCGGGCAGGATCCTGTTCGAAGGGGTCGACCTGCTGTCGCTATCGCGCCCGGCCTTCCGGCCCTACCGGCGGCATGTGCAGATGGTCTTCCAGGACCCCTACGCCTCGCTGAACCCGCGCCACACTGTGGGCGACATCATCACCCAGGGGCCGGTGGCCTTCGGCGAGGACCGCCACAAGGCGCTTGAGAAGGCGAAGGCGCTGCTCAAACTCGTCGGGCTCGACGCCTCGGCGGCGGAACGCTTCCCGCATGAGTTCTCCGGCGGGCAGCGCCAGCGCATCTCCATCGCCCGCGCCCTGGCGCTGGAGCCGAAGCTGCTGATCGCCGACGAGCCGGTGTCGGCGCTCGACGTGTCGGTGCAGGCGCAGGTGCTCGACCTGCTGGAGGATCTGCGGCACCGGCTGAACCTGTCGATGCTGTTCATCACCCACGACCTGCGCATCGCCGCCCAGATCTGCGACACCATCGCGGTCATGCAGAAAGGCCGCATCGTCGAGATCGGCCCGGCGAAGGAGGTGTTCGGCAACCCGCAGCACAGCTACACCCGCACCCTGCTGGACGCCATTCCCGGCAAGGGCTGGACCATCCCGGAGGACGTGGTCCCGGTGACGCGGCGGTCGGCCGCCCTGCGCACCAGCGCCTGACGGGGCGGGCATGAAGGTCGCCGTCATCGGGGCCGGGGCGGTCGGCGGTCTGATCGCCGCGCGGCTGACCGCCGCCGGGCTGCCGGCCGCGCTGGTCGCCCGGCGGCGGACGCTCGACACGCTGCGGCGCGACGGGCTGACCGTCGAAGGCCCCTCCGGCCGTCCAGTGACGGTGCGGCCCGAGGTGACCGACGACACGCTGGCCCTCGGCCCGCAGGACGTCGTGGTGCTTGCGGTGCCCGCGCCGCTGCTGACCGACGTTCTGGACCTGCTTCTTCCCCTGCTGGGACCCAAGACGCGGCTGGTGCCGGTGGTCGGCGGCATTCCCTGGTGGTACCCGGCGGACGAGGCCATTGCCGGCCCCCTGAAGGCGGTCGATCCGAAGGGGTTGCTGTCGGACGCCATCCCGGCGGACCGCATCGTCGGCGCCGTCGCCCGCGTGGCGGTGGAGCGGCGGACCCCCGGCTATCTGCGGCATCTCGGCGGGCTGCGGCTCGCCCTCGGACCGGCAACGGGGAACGAAGGAGTCCGTGATCTGGCGGCTCTGTTCGGGGCGGGCGGCTTCAACGCGCTGGCCGTGCCGGACATCCGGGCGGAGGTGTGGACGGCGCTGCTGGCGCCCTTCGCCTTCGGCCTGCTCGGCCTCGCCACTGGGAAGACGGCGCAGGAGATCGCCCACGACGACGCCCTTCAGCCCGGCTTCGCGGCGGTGGTGGAGGAAGTGCTGGCCTTGTCGGCGGCGCTCGGCCACCCGGCGACGGCGAAGGTCGAGGATGTGTGGACCATGGCCCAGCATCCGGGCCGCATCCGTCCGGCGCTGCGCGCCGACGTGGCGGCGGGCCGGCGGGCGGAGATCGAAGCGGTGCTGGACGCACCGCTGGAATTGGCAAACAGGGCGGGGTTGAGCCTGCCCACGGTGACCGGGCTGCTGACCGCGGTTCGCGCTGAGACTCAACAATAATTCGGAATTGGGATCGGGATAGGGACCATGTCTGACCTGCGCATCGACGGCGACCGCCTGTGGCGGACCCTGATGGACTTGGCGAAGATCGGCGCGACGCCGAAGGGCGGTCTGTGCCGTCTGGCGCTGACCGACCTCGACAAGGAAGGGCGCGACCTCTTCGTGCGCTGGTGCGAGGAGGCCGGCTGCACCGTGACGGTGGACGAGGTGGGCAACATCTTCGCCCGCCGTCCGGGCCGCAACCCCGACCGTCCCGCCGTCTGCATGGGCAGTCATCTGGACACCCAGCCGACCGGCGGCCGCTTCGACGGCATCTACGGCGTGCTGGCCGGGCTGGAGGTCATCCGCAGCTTCAACGACCAGGGCATCGAAACGGACGCCCCCATCGACCTGATCGTCTGGACCAACGAGGAGGGCGCGCGCTTCTCCCCGCCGATGCTGGGGTCGGGCGTGGCGATGGGCGTCTTCACGCTCGACCATGTGCTGGACATCCGCGACACCGACGGCGTCCGCCTGGGCGACGAGTTGGCGCGCATCGGCTACAAGGGCGAGGTCCCGGTCACCGGCCACGCCATGGGCGCCTATTTCGAGGCGCACATCGAGCAGGGCCCGGTGCTGGAGGCCGAGGACGTCGAGATCGGGGTAGTGACCGGCGCGCAGGGCCAGCGCTGGTACGAGGCGACGGTGACGGGCCGCGAATCCCACGCCGGGCCGACGCCGATGCGCCTGCGCCGCGACGCGCTGGCCGGCGCCGCCGTGATGATGGAGGCGGTGGAGGCCATCGCGCTGGAGGTTGGCGGCGACGCCTGCTCGACCATCGGGCGCGTCCAGGTCCACCCGGACTCCCGCAACGTCATTCCCGGCCGCGTCTGGTTCACCATCGACCTGCGCAACCCGGACCCCGACGCGCTGGCCCGTATGGACGCCATGCTGCGCGAGCGGCTGGCCGCCATCGCAGACAAGCGCGGCCTGACTCTGGAACTGACCGACTTCTGGGCCTTCCCGACCACGCCCTTCGCGCCGGAGCTGGTCGGCCACGTCCGCCGCTCGGTGGAGCGGCGCGGCCTCAGCCACCGCGACATCGTGTCCGGGGCCGGCCATGACGCGGTCTATGTCGCGCGCAAGGTGCCGACGGCGATGATCTTCATCCCCTGCGAGAATGGCCTCAGCCACAATGAGGCGGAGAACATCAAGCCCGAACACGCCGCGTCCGGCTGCGCGGTGCTGGCCGACGCGGTTCTGGCGACAGCTGGGTAACATCTGTCTTTTCCCCCTCTCCCCTCTGGGGAGAGGGCCGGGGTGAGGGAGTTGCGCTTTTGCCGAACGGTCCGACACGCACATCCCCCTCACCCTAACCCTCTCCCCAGAGGGGAGAGGGGATCAATTCACTCCGGGAGCCTGTCCATGCGCTACGTCTTTGCCGAGGCCCAGTTGCGCCATCGTCCGCCGACCTTCCTGGTGCGCGGCCAGCCGAAGCCCTCGCCGGAGAAGGCGGAACGGGCGGAGGCGCTCGTCGGCTCCCTACGCGCGCGCGGCGCGACGGTGGAGGAGCCGCCGTCCTACGGCGCCGGCCCGCGCGCGGCGGTCCATTCCGCCGATTACCTGCGCTTCCTGGAAACCGCCCACGCCCGCTGGTCGGCCCTCCCCGACGCGTCGGAGGTCATCGTTCCCAACGTCCACCGCAACACCGACATGGCCGAGTATCCCACGGGCATCGTCGGTCAGGCGGGCTGGCACATGGCGGACACCGCCTGCCCGATCGGCGCCGGCACTTGGGAAGCGGTCTGCGGCGGCGCCGACACGGCGGTCCACGCGGCGCTGATGGTGGCGAGCGGTCGGGAGCGCGCGGCCTACGCCCTGTGCCGTCCACCGGGGCACCATGCCTCGCGCGACATGGCCGGGGGCTTCTGCTACATCAACAACGCCGCCGTCGCCGCCCAGGCGATGCTGCCGGTGCTGGCCCAGCAGGGCCGCGCGCCGCGCGTCGCCGTCTTCGACGTGGACGTCCATCACGGCAACGGCACGCAGGCCATCTTCTACGAGCGCGACGACGTGCTGGTCGTGTCGATCCACGGCGATCCCAACAACTTCTACCCCTGGTTCGCCGGCTACGCGCACGAGCGCGGCAAGGGCCGCGGGCTGGGCAGCAACCTGAACATCCCCCTGCCCATGGGCACCGAAGAGTCCACCTTCCTCGACGCGGTGGACGGAGCGCTGACCCACATCGCCGCCTTCGGGCCGGAGGCGCTGGTGCTGTCGCTGGGCTTCGACACCTACGTCGGCGACCCGCTGGCCTTCTTCAAAGTGACGACGCCGGGCTTCGCCACGCTGGGCCGCAAGATCGCCGGCGCCGGCCTGCCGACCGTGGTTGTGCAGGAAGGCGGTTACGATTGCGACGCGCTGGCGGTGAATCTCGCCAGCTTCCTGGACGGTTTCGAAGGCGGGCTCACGGAGGCGGCACGATGACCGGCGTAAAAATCCCAGGCGCGAAAATCCCGGGCGCGGAAATTCTGGTCCGGACGCTGATGGCGAACGGCGTCGACACCTGCTTCGCCAACCCCGGCACGTCGGAGCTGCACGCGCTGGCCGCCTTCGACAGCATGCCCGGCGCGCGCTGCGTCCCGACCTTGTTCGAAGGCGTGGCGACGGGCGCGGCGGACGGCTACGCCCGCATGACTGACCGCCCGGCGGCGACGCTGCTGCATCTCGGGCCGGGTCTGGCGAACGGTCTCGCCAACCTGCACAACGCCCGGCGCGCCCGCGTGCCGATGGTCAACATCGTCGGCGACCACGCGACGTGGCACCGCGGCGTCGACGCGCCGCTGACCTCCGACGTGGAGGGCTTGGCGAAGCCCATGTCGGCCTGGGTGCGCACGGTGCCGGACGCGGCCTCGGTCGCCGCGGACACGGCGGAGGCCATCCGCGCCGCGCTGACCCCGCCGGGTGGCGTGTCCACCCTGATCCTGCCGTCGGACTCCTCCTGGGACGACACGGCGGCGGTGGACCCGATCATCGTGAAGCTGCCCGCCCCCGCCGCCCCGGACGCCGACGCCCTGCGCGCCGCCGCCGACGCCCTGCGCGGCGGGGAGCGGGTGGTCGTTCTGCTGAACGGCCGCGCCACGCGGGCGGAGGGGCTCGCCCTGGCTGGGCAGATCGCCACCGCGACCGGCGCCAAACTCTACGCCCACACCGGCGCCACCCGCATCGAGCGGGGGGCAGGCCGCGTGACGGTGGAGCGCTTCCCCTACCCCATCGACCTCGGCATCGCCGCGCTGGCCGAGGCGAAGCACGTCGTCCTGATCGGCTCGGGCGAGCCGGTCGGCTTCTTCGGCTACCCGGACAAGCCCAGCCGTCTGGCGCCGGAGGATTGCCGCATCCACACCGTCGCCCCGCCGGGCGCCGACGCCCTGGCCGCCCTGCGCTGGCTGGTCGAGGCGGTGGGCGCCGCCGGGGAGCCGGTTCCGGCGCAGCTGCTCGCCCCGCCCGAACCGGCGACCGGCGCCCTCACCGCCGACAGCGTCGGGCAGTCCCTGGCGGCCCTGCTGCCGGAAGGCGCCATCGTGGTGGACGAGGGCATTTCCTCCAGCCCGATGGTCTACACGGCCTGCGCCGGGGCGCGCCCGCACGACTGGCTGACCATCACCGGCGGGGCCATCGGCATCGGCATGCCGCTGGCGCTCGGTGCCGCCATCGCCTGCCCCGACCGCAAGGTGGTGACGGTCCAGGCGGACGGCAGCGGCATGTACACGCTCCAGGCCCTGTGGAGCCAGGCGCGCGAGCGGGCCGACGTGGTGACCATCATCTTCGCCAACCGCCGCTACGGCATCCTGCAATGGGAGCTGGGCAACCTCGGCTTCCGCGACATGGGGCCGAACGCCCGCAACTGCACGGAGCTGGGCCGCCCGGACCTCGACTGGGTGGCGCTCGCCCGCGGCATGGGGGTGGAGGGTGGACAGGCCGCCGACGCGGAGAGCTTCAACCGCCTGCTGACGACCGCCTTCGCCCGCAAAGGCCCTTTCCTGATCGAAGCGGTGATCTGACGAACAACAACACTTCCCTCGCTCCCTCAAGGGGCGAGGGAGATAAGGGAGGACAGCATGACGACGCCCAAGAAGAGCGCGCGCAAAGTCATTATCACCTGCGCGGTGACCGGCTCCATCCACACGCCCAGCATGTCGCCGCACCTGCCGGTGACTCCGGACCAGATCGCGGCGGAGGCCATCGCCGCGGTGGAGGCTGGAGCGGCCATCGTCCATCTCCACGCCCGCGACCCGGACACCGGCCGTCCCACCCAGGACCCGGATCTGTTCCAGCGCTTCCTGCCGCGCATCAAGCAGGCGACGAAGGCCGTGGTGAACATCACCACGGGCGGCAGCGCCGCCATGACGGTGGAGGACCGACTGCGCCCCGCCGCGCAGTTCCAGCCGGAGGTCGCGTCGCTCAACATGGGCTCGATGAATTTCGGCCTGTTCCCCATGCTGAACCGCTTCAGCGAATTCCAGCACGACTGGGAGCGCACCTATCTGGAGAACAGCCGCGACCTCGTCTTCAAGAACACCTTCAAGGACATCGAGCACATCCTGAAGACCTGCTCCGGCAACGGGACGCGCTTCGAGTTCGAGTGCTACGACATCTCCCACCTCTACACGCTGGCCCATTTCCTGGACCGCAAGCTGGTGACGCCGCCGCTGTTCGTGCAGTCGGTGTTCGGCATCCTGGGCGGCATCGGCGCGCATCCGGAGGACGTGATGCACATGAAGCGCACCGCCGACCGGCTGTTTGGCGACCAGTTCGTGTGGTCCGTGCTCGGCGCCGGGCGCAACCAGATGCCCATCGCCACGCAGTCGCTGGCCCTGGGCGGCAACGTGCGCGTCGGGCTGGAGGACAATCTGTGGGCCGGACCGGGCCGCCTCGCCACCTCCAACGCCGAGCAGGTCGCCATGGTCCGCAAGCTGATCGAGGGGCTGGCGCATGAGGTCGCCACGCCGAACGAGGCCCGCGCCATGCTGTCGCTGAAGGGTGGCGACGCGGTGACGTTCTGACCAGGGTTTTCACATCCGCCCCTTTTAACCCTCTCCCCTCCGGGGAGAGGGCGGCCCGCAGGGCCGGTGAGGGGGTTGCGCTTTTGCCGGACGTTCCGCCACGCGCATCCCCCTCACCCTAACCCTCTCCCCAGAGGGGAGAGGGAATTTCAATCGTGAAAGTCGTGCATCCACACCACACCCGGAATCCCATGCCATGATAAGCCGCGCTCGGGCGCTGGATCTGTCGCTGGTGGGCCTCATCAGCGTCTGCTGGGGCCTGAACTGGCCCGCCGTCAAGATCATCCTCACCCAGATCCAGCCCTGGACGCTGCGCAGCCTGGGCTTCGCCGTCGGGGCGGCGGTGCTGTTCGCCTACGCGCGGTCGCGCGGGGAATCGCTGGCCGTGCCGCGCGGGCAGCGCTGGCCGCTGGTCGCCGTCGCCCTGCTGAACATGGCGGGCTTCAACATCTGCTCCGCCTTCGGGCAGATGAACATGGCGACCTCGGGCGCCGCCATCATCGCCTACACCATGCCGGCGTGGGCGACGCTGCTGGCCATCCCCATCCTGGGCGAGCGTCCGGGGCCGCGCCAGTGGATGGGGCTGGCCTGCGGGCTGACGGGCCTGGCCGTTCTGCTCGGCCCCGACCTGCTGCGGCTGGGCGCCCTGCCGCTCGGCCCCGCCTTCATGCTGACCGGCGCGCTGAGCTGGGCGCTGGGCAACGTCCTCATCAAGCGGACGGCCTGGACCATGGGGCCGAACGCCATCACCGGCTGGCAGTTCGCCATCTCCCTGCCGGTGGTGCTGCCCTTCGCGCTGGCGCTCGACCCCGCCCCGACGCTGGCGCTGGAGCCCCGCGTGCTGGTGGCGCTGGTCTTCCACATCCTGGTGGCGATGGTCGGCGGCTATCTGCTGTGGTTCGCCATCGTGCGGCGGCTGAGCGTCGCGCAGGCCTCGGTCAGCTCGCTGATCGTGCCGGTGATCGGCGTGACCGGCGCCATCGTCGTGCTGGGCGAGACGCCGCCGCTGCGCACCTACGCCGCGCTGGCGCTGATCCTCTGCGCCGTCCTGCTGGTCGTCATGGTGCGCGACAAGCGGCCCGTGCCCACCCCGGCGCCGGTCACGGCGGAGCCGCGGGGGGCAGGTTCTCCCTGAAGATGACCTCGATGCGCGGCGGCTCCACGCCGTGCATCGCCTCCCGCCCCGCGCGCAGGTTGGCGAAGACGGCGGCGCAGCTCATCAGGGCGCTGCGCGGGTCCTGGGTGATCACCGCCTCCATCGTGCCGTCGATCAGCAGTGAACGCGTTTCCGGCGTGAAGCCGTGGCCGATGAAGACGACCTCGCGCTCCCGCCGCGCCTCCTTCAGCGCGCGGGCCACGCCCTCCGCCCCGCCGCCGATGGTGTAGATGCCGGCAAGGTCGGGGTGGTGGCTGAGCAGCGTCCGCGTCTGCCGGTAGCTCTTGGCCTCGTCGTCGTGGGCCTCGCGCAGCCCCACCACCTCGATGGCGGGAGCCATCTCCTTCAAAACGTTCAGGAATCCCAGCTCGCGGTCCTCGTGCGCGCGGTAGCTGAGGCTGCCGGCGATCATCGCGACCTTGCCCGCCCGCCCG
This sequence comes from Azospirillum sp. UENF 312511, assembly GCF_058780635.1. NCBI lineage: Bacteria > Pseudomonadati > Pseudomonadota > Alphaproteobacteria > Rhodospirillales > Azospirillaceae > Azospirillum > Azospirillum sp. UENF 312511. The sequence goes on from NZ_JBSNCG010000005.1 coordinate 824,675, forward strand.
CCGAGGAAGCGCGCGAACAGATAGCCCGCCGTCCGTCCCGCCGCCCGGTTGTCGAGCCCGACATAGGCGGCCCGCCGGCAGTTCTGCACGTCGGAGATCAGCGTCACGGTCGGCACGTTGCGCGCCGCCAGCTCGTTCACCGCCTCGCGCACCGCCGGATGCTCCAGCGCCATGAAGGCCACCCCGTCGACCTTGCGCCAGTGCTGAAGCAGGCTGCGCGCCAGCAGGTCGGGGTTGAAGCTCTTGATGAATTCCACCTGCGCGCGGATGCCCAGCGGGGCCAGCGCCGCCTCCGACTGGCGGATGAGCTGCCCGAGCCGCGTCAGGTAGCGGTTCGTCCCGTCCGGCAGCAGGAAGGCCAGCCGCACCGGCTTCGGTCCCAGCGCCGCGCCGAGATCCGATTCCGGGATGTAATCCAGCTCCGCGGCCGCCTTCATCACGCGCTGCACGGTCGCCGGGCGCACGCCGGGGCGATGGTTCAGCACGCGGTCCACGGTGGCCGTGGAGACGCCGGACAGCCGGGCGATGTCGGCGATCCGCGGCAGCCCGCGGGAGTTTTCGGGGGGCGCGGCGACGGCGTCCGCATCATCCTGCATCACGGTTCAAAACCCTCCGATCCCATCAAATCACATCATCATTCGCGTTTGACACCGGCCATCCGCGCACATACCGTCCAACCAACAATCACCGTCAAACATCAAACTACATCAACGTTTCCTGGGAGGAAAGCATGAACCCGCTCTCGCGCCGCACGATGCTCAAGGGGTTGGCCGCCACTCCGGCGATCGGAATGGCTGCCGGATTGGCCGCGGGGGCCGGTACCGCCACCCTGATCGGCGCGCCGCGCATTGCCCGCGCCGCCGAGTTCGACTTCAAATACGGCAACAACCTGCCGCTGACCCATCCGCTGAACGTCCGCTCGCACGAGGCGGCGGAGCGCATCCGCCGCGAGACGAACGGCCGCGTCGACATCCAGATCTTCCCGAACAACCAGCTCGGCGGCGACACCGACATGCTGTCGCAGGTGCGCAGCGGCGGCATCACCTTCTTCACGCCCTCGGCGCTGGTCATCGCCACGCTGGTCCCGGTGGCCGCCATCAACGCCGTCGGCTTCGCCTTCGCCGATTACGGGCAGGTCTGGTCCGCCATGGACGGCAAGCTGGGCGAGCATGTGCGCGGCGCCATCTCCAAGGTCGGCCTGCACGCCTTCGAGAAGATGTGGGACAACGGCTTCCGCCAGATGACCAGCGGGGCCAAGCCGATCCAGACCGCCGCCGACATGGACGGGCTGAAGATCCGCGTCCCGGTCAGCCCGCTCAGCATCGCCATGTTCAAGTCGCTGTCCGCCGCACCGGCCAGCCTGCAGTTCTCGGAGGTCTATTCCTCGCTCCAGACGCGCATCGTCGACGCGCAGGAGAACCCGCTGCCGATCATCCAGGTCGCCAAGCTGTACGAGGTGCAGAAGTACTGCGCCCTGTCCAACCACATCTGGGACGGCTTCTGGTTCATCGCCAACGGGCGCGCTTGGCGCGGCCTGCCGCCGGACCTGCAGAAGATCGTCTCCACCGCGATCAACGAGGCCGGCGTCCAGCAGCGCGAGGACATTAAGGCGCTGAACCAGTCGGTGCAGGCCGACCTCCAGTCCAAGGGACTCGCCTTCAACCAGCCGTCGCCCGACAGCTTCCGCGCCAAGCTCCGCGACAGCGGCTTCTACGGCGAATGGAAGGGCCGCTTCGGCGACGAGGCCTGGGCGCTGCTGGAAGGCGCCGTCGGCAAGCTCGCCTAAAGAACGGCCTGAAGAACGGCTGTGGACAACACGGGAAGGGAGGGTGCGGCTTTGTCTCACCACGCGACGGCGCTCGACGAGAGCGGCGCCATGCCAGGGGCCGCGTCCGGCGGTTCCTGGACCGATCGGCTGGACCGCGGCCTCGCCGCGACGGTGGAGGGCGTCGCCGCCCTGATCGTTCTGGCCGAGATCGCCATCCTGCTGGCCGGGGTGACGGCGCGCTACGTCTTCCATGCGCCGCTGGTGTGGTCGGACGAGCTGGCCTCCATCCTCTTCCTGTGGCTGTCCATGCTGGGCGCCGTGGTGGCGCTGCGCCGCGGCGAGCACATGCGGATGACCGGTCTGGTCAGCCGCGTCGGCCCGACGCCGCGCGCCCTGCTGGAAACGCTGGCGATCACGGCGCCCATCGCCTTCCTGGCGATGATCCTGCACCCCGCCCTGGACTACGCCGTGGAGGAGCAGTTCATCGTCACTCCGGCGCTGGAGATCAGCAACGCCTGGCGCGCGGCGGCCCTGCCGACCGGGCTGGGGCTGATGGCCGTGGTGGCGCTGATCCGGCTGATGCGGATGCGCAATCTCCGGATCACGCTCGCGGCGGTCGCGCTGACCGCGGCGGTGACCGTGGCCTTCTGGCTGGCCGGGCCGGTGCTGAAGCCGCTGGGGCAGGCCAACCTCGTCATCTTCTTCGTCGGCGTGGTCGCCGCCTGCGTGTTCGGCGGCGTTCCCATCGCCTTCTCCTTCGCGCTGGCCACCTTCGGCTATCTGGCGCTGACCACCTCGACGCCGCTGCTCGTCATGGTCGGGCGGCTGGACGAGGGCATGTCGCACCTGATCCTGCTGGCGGTGCCGCTGTTCGTCTTCCTCGGCCTGCTGATCGAGATGACCGGCATGGCCCGCGCCATGATCCAATTCCTCGCCAGCCTGCTCGGCCATGTGCGCGGCGGCCTGTCCTACGTGCTGATCGGGGCGATGTATCTGGTGTCGGGCATCTCCGGCTCGAAGATCGCCGACATGGCGGCCATCGCGCCGGTGCTGTTCCCGGAGATGAAGAAGCGCGGCGCCCCTCCGGGCGACCTCGTGGCCCTTCTGTCGGCGACCGGCGCGCAGACCGAGACCATCCCGCCCTCCATCGTCCTCATCACCATCGGCTCGGTCACCGGCGTGTCCATCGCGGCGCTGTTCGCGGGCGGCCTGCTGCCGGCGGTGGTTCTGGGTGCGGCGCTCTGCGCCGTCGTCTGGTGGCGCTACCGCCATGAGGATCTGAGCCACATCCGCCGCCCGCCGGCGTCCGAGATCGCCCGTCTGGCCGTAGCCGCCCTGCCGGCCATCCTGCTGCCCTTCGTCATCCGCGCCGCGGTGGTGGAAGGTGTGGCGACGGCGACCGAAGTGTCGACCATCGGCATCGCCTACTCCACCCTCATGGGCCTGCTGGTCTACCGCCAGTTCGACTGGGCGCGGTTGAAGCCGATGCTGATCGAGACGGCGTCGCTGACCGGGGCGATCATCTTCATCGTCGGCTGCGCCACCGCCATGGCCTGGGGCCTGACGCAGTCCGGCTTCTCCCGCGCGCTGGCCCTGTGGATGGCCGACATCCCCGGCGGCGGTTACGGCTTCCTCGCCATCTCCATCGTCGCCTTCATCATCCTGGGCAGCGTGCTGGAGGGCATCCCCGCCATCGTCCTGTTCGGCCCGCTGCTGTTCCCCATCGCCCGCGACGCCGGGGTGCACGAAGTGCATTACGCGATGGTCGTGATCTTCGCCATGGGCATCGGCCTGTTCGCCCCGCCCTTCGGCGTCGGCTACTACGGCGCCTGCGCCATCAGCAAGGTCAGCCCGGACGAAGGCCTGAAACACATCTGGGGCTACGTCGCCGCCCTTCTCGTGGGCCTGATCGTGGTCGCCGCCATTCCGTGGATTTCCACCGGCTTCCTTCCCTACTGAAGTCTTGCCGGTCCCCCCATAACGATAAAATCAGGAGTTCCTTCATGAGCCGATTCTTCGGCCAGATCCGGCAGGCTGGCTACGTCGTTGACGACATCGAAGCCGCCATGGACTACTGGAGCCGCACCCTGGGCATCGGCCCGTGGTTCTACAACGAGCGGGTTCCGATCCGGAACTACACCTACCGCGGGGAGCGGTACGAGGTTCACAACTCGGTCGCGCTCGCCAACTCCGGCCCGCTCCAGATGGAGCTGATCCAGACCCGCAACGACGCGCCGTCGATGTACCGCGACTTCCTGAAGGCGGGCCGCACCGGCCTCCAGCACGTCGCCTACTGGACCGAAGACTACGACGCCGACCTGGAGCGGCTGACCGGCCAGGGCTTCAAGCCGGTGATGAGCGGCGAGGTCGGCGAGAAGGGCCGCTTCGTCTATTTCGACACCGAGTACCACCCCGGCACGGTGATCGAGCTGTCGGAGGTCGCCGGGCCGAAGGGCAAGATGTTCGACCTGATCCGCAACGCCTCCCTCGACTGGGACGGCCGCGATCCGGTCCGGCCCTTCCCCGATCTCAGCCGCCTGTGAGTCTCGCCATGCGCTCCGACCGCTTCGAGGCGACCTATCTGATCGAGACCCCGCTGGACCCCGCCAAGGTGGCGGAGGTCATGGCGGGGGAGCAGTCCTGCGGCACCTTCACCCGCGTCCACGGCGAGACGGACGACCTGCGCGCCCGCGCCCGCGCCGTGGTGGAGCGGGTGGAGGAGTTGGAACCCGTCGCCTCCCCCAGCCTGCCGAACACGTGGCTGGAACGGCAGAAGCGGCCGGGACCATGGCGGCGCGCCCACGTCACCATCAGCTTCCCCACCGGCAACGTCGGCGCCAACCTGCCGACTCTGGCCGCAACGGTGGCCGGCAACCTGTTCGACCTCGGCGAGGTCACCGGCCTGCGGCTCGACTCCGTCCGCCTCCCCGCCGCGTACCGCAATCGCTTCGACGCGCCGCGGCACGGCGTGGCCGGCACGCGGCGGCTGACCGGGGTGGAGCGCGGGGCGCTGGTCGGCTCCATCATCAAGCCGAACCTCGGCCTGTCGGCGGAGGAGACCGGAGAGCTGGTCGGCACGCTCTGCGCCGCCGGGCTGGACTTCATCAAGGACGACGAGATCTGCGCCGATCCGATCCACGCCCCGCTGGCCCAGCGCGTGCCGGCGGTGATGGACCGGGTACGCCGCCACCAGGACCGCACCGGCAAGCACGTCATGGTCGCCTTCAACATCAGCGACGAGACGGACGCCATGCGCCGCCACGCCGATCTGGTGGAGCGCGAAGGTGGAAGCTGCGTGATGGTCAGCCTGAACTGGTGCGGCTTCTCCGCCGTGCAGACGCTGCGTCGCCACAGCGGGCTGGTGCTGCACGGGCACCGCAACGGCTTCGGCGCCCTGTCGCGCCACCCCAGCCTGGGCATCGGCTTCGACGCCTACCAGACGCTGTGGCGGTTGGCCGGGGTGGACCACATGCACGTCCACGGCCTTCAGGGCAAGTTCGCCCAGCCCGACGCGGAGGTCATCGACGGCGCCAAGTCCTGCCTCGCCCCGCTGGCCGAAGGCTGCGACGATACGGTGATGCCGGCCTTCTCCTCCGGCCAGTGGGCGGGAACCGTTCCCGTCACCTGGGACGCGGTGGGGACGGACGACCTGCTGTTCATGTCCGGCGGCGGCATCATGGCTCATCCGGACGGCCCCGCCGCCGGCGTGACGAGCATCCGTCATGCCTGGGCGGCGGTGCGCGAGGGCGTCACCCTGCCCGACGCCGCCGCGACCCGGCCGGAGTTGAAGCGTGCCCTGGAGTTCTTCGGAGCGGGCAAGTGACGGCGGCGCACCCGCCGCCCCGGCTGGGCTGGTACGGGGACGACTTCACCGGGGCCACCGACACGCTGGCCACGCTGGCGAAGGCCGGGCAGCGGGCGCTGCTGCTTCTGGAGATCCCCGACGCGGAGCGGCTGGCCGGGCTCGGCCCGCTGGACGCGCTGGGCATCGCCGGGGCATCGCGCACCATGGACCCGGAGGCCCTGCGGGCGGAGCTGGAGCCGGTGGGGCGCTTCTTCGCCGGGCTCGGCGTTCCGGTGATGCACTACAAATGCTGCTCGACCTTTGACAGCTCGCCGCGGGTCGGCAGCATCGGAGCGGCGGTGGCGGCCCTGCGGCCCTTCTTCCCCAACCGTTTCCTGCCGGTGGTCGGCGGCCAGCCGAACATCGGGCGCTACTGCCTGTTCAGCACGCTGTTCGCCGCGGCGGGCACCGGCGGGACGGTCCACCGCATCGACCGCCACCCAACCATGAAGGCCCATCCGGTGACGCCGATGACGGAGGCCGACCTGCGCCTCCACCTCGCCGCGCAGGGGCTGGAGGGAATGGGCGCCCTGCACTATCCGGATTACGGGCTGGACGCCGGGGCGCTCGACGAAAAGCTGGACCGGATGGTGGCGGGCGGCGCACCCGCCGTCCTGCTGGACATCGCACAGCCGGCGGATCTGGCGCCCGCCGGGCGGCGGATCTGGGAGCGGGCGCGGCGTTCGCCCCTGCTGGCGGTCGGGCCGAGCGGCGTGGTCCAGGCGCTGGCCACCCAATGGCAGCGCGACGAGACGGTCGGCGACGCGCCCCTGGCCCCGGCGGAGGGGCCGGTCTTCGTGCTGGCCGGCAGCCTGTCGCCGGTCACGCGCAAGCAGATCGCCGCGGCCTCCTCCTTCCACCGGATGCCGGCGGACGCGGGCGCCCTGTGCCACGACGACGCCTACCGCGAGCGGCTGCGGAGCGAGATCGCTGGCCTGCTGGGCCAGGGGCGGAACGTGCTGGTGTGGACCGCCCCGGCGGAGGGCGAGGCGCCCGACACCGCCCAGTCCGCCGCCATCGCCGACGCGACCGCGGACTTCGTGGCTTCGGTCGCCCGCGCGGTGCCGCTGCGCCGTATGGGCATCGCCGGGGGCGACACCTCCAGCAAGGCGGTGAAGGCGCTGGGCCTGTGGGGCCTGTCCTACCGGACGGCGCTCAGCCCCGGCGTGACGGTCAGCCTGACCCACAGCGCTCACCCGCCCACCGACGGCGTCGAGCTGATGCTCAAGGGCGGGCAGATGGGATCGGAGGACCTGTTCGAACGGCTGGTCCACGGGGGGTGAGCATCCCCGCTCCCCCTCCGCCCCCATGCGTCCACCGAGGCGTCCGCAATGCCCCCTAGGTAGTCTTACGTACGCAAAGCCCCTTAGGTACAAGACCGAACTGCACAGGGTACCCCGCAGCGCATAACTTCGGCTCATCGAGCGGTTGCCCCACGGGGACGGGCCGCTTCCACGAACGCCGAGGGGCCCGACATGCACGCTCACACCGCCATCGCCGCCCAGCCGACGCGTGTTCCGCACGGCCATCAGGCCGCCGTGATGGCGATGCCGCGTGTCGCCCCCTCCCGTCCCGCCGCCGGCTTCGCCGCCAACGACATCGACCCGCTGGCCGCCATCGCCCAGTTCCGGGTGTTCGACCGCGAGCAGTCCATCTTCGCCGAGGGCGAGGCCGCCGACGCCGTCTTCCGGGTGGTCGACGGCATGATCCGCCTCTACAAGCTGCTGCCGGACGGGCGCCGCCAGATCATCGGCTTCCTCCAGGCCGGCGACATGGTCGGGCTGGCCTTCGCCGACCGCTATCTCTATTCCGCCGAGGCGATCACCGCCTCCACCGTCCAGCGCATCCCGCGCTGCCAGCTCGACACCCTGCTGGACTCCCAGCCCGCCCTGGCCCGCCGGCTGCTGTCGGTCACCACCTCCGAGCTGGTGGCGGCGCAGGACCAGATGCTGCTGCTGGGCCGCAAGTCGGCGCTGGAGAAGCTGGCCAGCTTCCTGCTGGCGCTGAGCCGCCGGGCCGGTGCCGGCCGGGCCATCGCCCTGCCGATGAGCCGCTGCGACATCGCTGACCATCTCGGCCTGACCACGGAAACGGTGTCCCGCGGCTTCACCAAGCTGAAGACCTCGCGCCTGATCCGCATCCTGGATGGCGGCCGGGTCGAGCTGCTGGACGCCGAGGCCCTGGCCGAATTGGCCGAGTGCGCCTGAAACCAAGCAACCTGATCACCCTGCGCATTCAAGGGAAATCCATTCGGCCGGCCGCAACGTACCCCTTACTCCCTTTGCGTTGCACTGTCAGGCCGAACCATGGAGTCCGTTCCCCACATCCTCGTCGCCGAGGATGAGCGCCTCGAAGCCCTGGCCCTTGCCGACACGCTGGAAGGCCAGGGGCTGCGCGTCACGCTGACCCACAACGGGTTGGAAGCCATCACCGCCCTGGAAAGCTGCCCGGCGTCGCTGCTGATGACCGACCTGCGCATGCCGGTGATGGATGGCAACGAACTGATTCGCCGGACGCGGGCGCGGCGGCCCGCCCTGCCGGTGATCGTCATGACCGCCGACAGCGGCGCCCTCTGGCACCCGGAGTCGGGCCGCCTGCGCGTCCTGCACAAGCCCTTCAGCTTCCAGGCGGCGATCGGCGCTGTCCGCGCCATGCTCGACCAGGTCGGGACGACCGGGTAGGACCGGGCGTCAGCCCTATTCGCCGACGTCGTCCTTGGGGGCGGCGTTGCGGGGCGGCGGCTCGATCACCGGGCCGACCTTCACGCTGCGGGCGGACAGCGGCACGATGTCGCCGATCGGCATGTAGGAGCCATCGGCCAGTTGCTGCGCCGGCTCCCACCGTCCTTCGACCTTGATCCAGCGATAGACGTTGTTGCTGCTCATGTCGTCACCAAGAAATTTGGAAAGACGAAAGGGGCGGCGTTGCCGCCGCCCCTTCATCCGATACAAGGATCGTCCTTGCGGAAGGCTTACTCGGCCTTGCCGTTGACGGCGTCCTTGAGGGCCTTGCCGGCGGAGAACTTCGGCGCCTTGGAGGCGGCGATCTTGATCTCCGCACCGGTCTGCGGGTTGCGGCCCGTGCGCTCGCCGCGCTCGGCGATCTCGAACTGGCCGAAGCCCGGCAGCTTGACCGTCTCCCCCTTGACCAGCGCGTCCTGCAGGCTTTCCAGAACCGCGTCCAGCGCCTTGCCGGCGTCGGCCTTGGTGCCGCCCAGCTTGCCGGCGATCGCGTCGATGAGATCGGCCTTCGTCATTCCCTACTCCCCTTGTTCATGGAGGAACCCCAGCATTCTCCAGGGCTCCAGGCGCTTCTGACCTACTCCGCCCTGCGTCCGCGCGCAAGCCAATCCCGTGGCGATTTTTTCCCCCGGAGCGGATTAAGCCACGGCATGATCCGTATGCCGAGTGTGAAGAACCAATCCGGGACGGTGATGAAAGACGAGTTGGGACAGCATCTGGACGTTCTGAGGCGCTACGCCCTGGTCCTGATGCGCGACCCCGATCAGGCCGAGGACCTCGTCCAGGAGGCGCTCGTCAAGGCCATCGAGGGGGCGTCGTCCTTCACGGACGGGCGCGACCTGCGCAAGTGGCTGCTCGCCATCGTCCACAACACCTTCGTGGACCGCTGGCGGCGCCAGCAGGCCGAACGCCAGGCGACCGGCGAGCTCAGCTCGATGGCGGAGGAAGGCTCCCCGCCCGCGCAGTTGAGCCACGTTCATCTGGGCCAGACCATCGCGGCCCTGATGACCCTGCCGGTCGAACAGCGGGAGGCCCTGGTGCTCGTGGCGCTCGACGGCATGTCCTACCGGGACGCCGCGGAGTGCCTGGGCATCCCCGTGGGCACCCTGATGTCCCGCCTGGGCCGTGCGCGCGACGCGCTGCGGGCCAAGACGGGCGGCGGGCGCCAGCCAGCGTCAGACCAGTCCGACCGCAACCCATCAGACCGGGTCCAGCGCCCCCCGTTGCGCGTGGTGAAATGACGATGAACGAACCGATCAGCGACATCGACCTGAACGCCTATGTGGACGGCGAACTCGACGCGCAGCGCCGCATCGAGGTCGAAGCCTACCTGGAGGCCAATCCGGACGAGGCCGCCCGCGTCATGCACGACATGCGGGTGCGCGACGAAATCCGCCTGTTCATAGCCGGCCCGGCCGTTGAGAAAGCGGAGCCGGAGATGGCCGCGCCCGAACCGGTTGCTTCCCCGGCTCCCGCCGCGGCCCAGCCGGCGGTCGGCGCCGGCGCGCCGCTGCCGCGGCGCAAGCAGTGGGGCGCGCTGTGGCGCCGCCCGGCGGCGGAGCTGATGAACCGGGCGCGGGCGCGGGCCGCCAACGGCTCGGGCCGCGGACGGCGGGCCGTCGCGGCGCTCTGCCTCGTCGGGCTCGGCTGGACGGCGCACAGCGCGGTGTCGTCCCTGTCGGTCAACCCCGTCGCCACGGCGCACGCGGCCACCCACTACATCACCATCGCGGCGCAGACCCACCAGCAGGCGCTGCACAGCGGGATCGACTTCAAGCCCTTCGCCGACGCCGCCCAATCCCTGGTCAACCGTCTGGCCCCCGCCAACCCGGAGGTCGCGGTGCCGATCCCGCAGCTCGATATCGGGCAGGCGCCGGACGGGCTGCGCACGGTGGCCTGGGACGGCGGGGTCGCGGTGCAGGCGGCCTACCGCCACGGCGGGTCGCAGTTGATCACGCTGTTCGCCAGCGAGGTCGACCGCTTCGCCGTCACCGAACCCCAGGCGGAGCGGATCGGCAACGTCTCGGTCGCCTACTGGCAGGTCGGGACGACGGTCTACGCGCTGTGCGGCGAGCAGCCGGAAAAGGAAATCCTGGCCCATGCCCGCGACGCCCGCATGGCCTGGTTCTGAAGCAGACGCACTGAACGACAAGCATCCGAACGATAAGCATCCGAAGGACATGGTGAGACAATGAGCGGACCCTTCTACGGCAACCAATTCGGCAGCGCGGCGCCGGCTTACGGCGCGGCGTTCGACGAGGGCCTGCGCAAGCACATGCTGCGGGTCTACAACTTCATGATGCTCGGCCTTGGCGTGACGGGGCTTGTGGCGCTGTTCGTGGCGAGCACGCCGGCGCTGTACGTTCCGATCTTCACGACCCCGCTGAAGTGGGTGGTGATGCTGGCGCCGCTGGCCTTCATCATGGTGCTGTCCTTCCGCTTCCACGCGATGTCGGCGACCGCGCTGCAGGGGCTGTTCTGGGCCTTCTGCGCGGTGATGGGCGTGTCGATGGCGTCGATCTTCCTGGTCTTCACCGGGGCCAGCGTGGCGCGGGTGTTCTTCATCACCGCGGCGATGTTCGCGGCGATGAGCCTGTGGGGCTACACCACCAAGGCCGACCTGTCGAAGATGGGTTCGTTCCTGATGATGGGCCTGATCGGCATCGTCATCGCCAGCCTGGTCAACATCTTCGTCGGCTCCAGCGCCCTGCAGTTCGCGATCTCGGTGATCGGCGTGGTCATCTTCACCGGCCTGACCGCCTACGACACCCAGCGCATCAAGGAGGAGTACGCCGAGGGCCACGGCCACGAGGGCAACACCAAGCTCGCCGTCATGGGCGCCCTCTCGCTCTACCTCAACTTCATCAACCTCTTCCAGATGCTCCTCCAGCTCATGGGCAACCGCGAGGAGTAAGGCGGCGCTTCCATCCGGCGCACCGCCTGCCAGAAAGGGCCGGCCGCTTCCCGCGGCCGGCCCTTTCTTTTTTACGGCTTGCCCGTTGCCGGCGCGGCGTCCGGCTTGGGCGGATACTCCACCGACACGATGTGCAGGGAGTTGTTCGGGAAGGAGCAGGCCGCGTCCGGCGCCACCTGGGACGCCGGGTCGAAGGCGTAGGGACGGGGGGAGCGGCCGGCGGACGTTCCCCCCGTCCCAGCCCCGGCCCCGGCCGCCGCCGTCTGCACGCCCGGCCCGGTCACCCGCGACGTCCAGGGCGCACCGGTGAAGACGCCCGGCGTCGATTCCTCCGCCCACAGCCACAGCACGCGGGTGCCCACCGGCTGCGGCTGCGTGAAGGAGTGCAGCACCCGCTCGCAGGTCTCCCGGTCCATGTTGTGGATCGCCCGTTCGACCACCGTGTTCTCCGTCCGGGGCGTCCAACGCGACAGCAGCAGCGAGCCGAGGGCCACGCTGACCGCCACCCCGCCCAGCGAGCAGGCGACCACCAGCCGGAAACTGCCGTCGTCCTTTGCCATTCCTTGCCCCCGCCGTCGATTGTCCATGCCCCCTCCATCGACACGCCTCACGTTTGTGTTCCGCTCCGCAAGGCCGGCCCGAAACGCCGAAAAGGGGACCACGCGCGTGGTCCCCTTCCGGTCGATCCGCTGAAGCGGAGGTTACGGGCTGGCCGCCGCCGTGACCGGACCCCTGCCCTGCTGGGCGGCGAGTTCGGCGTTGCGGGCGTGGTGCTTGCGCAACATGGGCCGCAGGACCGCGAGGGCGCAGAAGGCCGCGATGAGGTCCATGGTGGCGCAGATGTAGAGCACGGTCGCCCAGGTGCCGGTGGCTTCCATCAGCAGGTTGCCCAGCGGGACCAGCAGGGCCGCGACGCCCTTGGCGCAGTACAGCACGCCGTAGATCTTCGCCGCATGCTTGGTGCCGAAGGTGTCCGCCGAGGTGGCGCTGAACAGGCTGTACACTTCGCCCCAGGCCAGGAACACCATGCCCGACAGGATCAGGAACATGATCGGGTCGTGGCCGAAGCGGCTGAGCATCAGGATGCCAATGCCTTCGAAGGTGAAGGCGATGAACATGGTCGCTTCACGGCCGATGTGGTCGGAGATGAAGCCGAACAGCGGACGGGAGATGCCGTTCATCACGCGGTCGAGCATCAGCGCGAAGGGCAGAGCCGCCATGGTGATGCCGAACAGGCTGATCGGGGCTTCCTTCACGCCCAGATCGTGGGCGATCACGCCGAGCTGGGCCACCGCCATCAGACCGCCCGAGACGGTGCAGATGAACATGACCATCATGACCCAGAAGACCGGCGTCTGCAGCGCTTCCTTGAGCGTATAGTCGCGGCGGGACTGCAGGACCTTGGTCGAGGCCTTCACCTGATCCTTCTGCGGGGCGCGCAGGAAGAAGGCGGCGATGAGGATGATCGTGCCCTGCAGCAGGCCGAACCAGAAGAAGGCAGCCTGATAGCCCGAGGAGTGGATCATGTTGGCGATCGGCAGGATCGTCAGGGCCGAACCGGCGCCGTAGCCGCCCGCGGTCAGGCCGACGGCGAGGCCGCGCTTGTCCGGGAACCACTTGATGGCGCTGTTGACGCAGGTGGCGTAGACGCAGCCGACGCCGATGCCGCCGATGGCCGAACCGACATAGAGCATGCCGAGCGAGCCGGCGTAGCTGTCGATGATCCAGGAGAGGCCGGTCATCACGCCGCCGAAGGCGACGATGACGCGGGGGCCGTAGCGGTCGATGAAGTAGCCTTCGATGGGGGTCAGCCAGGTCTGGACGACGACGAAGACGGTGAAGGCGGTCTGGATCGAAGCGCGGGTCCAGCCATGGGTGGCCTGGATTTCCGGCACGAAGAGCGTCCAGGCGTACTGAATGTTGGCCGCGGCGACCATACAGACGATGCCGACGACGATCTGCATCCAGCGCGCGCCTTCGGAAATGGGCGCCTGCGAGCCGCCAGGCGGTGCAGCGATGGACTGACTCATTACTCTTCCTCCCCAATGCGGTGATCGAACACTCAACTCAGCCGGGCGGGGCCGATGGTTGTTGTCGCATTGCCTTTCTTTGGGGCTTGCGTGCCCTTCGCATCTTGGCAGGAGCACCACCGCCACCGTTGGGAGAGGCTTGGTGTTCCGCATTTCGTACTTGGTATACCACACAATCAGCGGAACACAACATCCGTTTCAGGAATCACAGCACAATTAATCCTCGCTGTTGCAACTATCGTTGCAGGTATGCCCTGCGAAGAACCAGTATCCCCAGGGCCGATCTTTCGTACTATGACTTTGAAAAAGCAAAAAAAAGGCCGCGCCAAAGCAGGCGCGGCCTCTGAATGAGTTCGCTTCACTTACGATCACAACAGTGGAGAAGCCGTTACACCAAGAACGGCTGTTCCAATCTTACAGAACTTCAGATCATCAGCAACCTCGTAGTCGATCCAATCTGTATGCCCTGTACGAATCGGAAATAAACAATCCGGAGAGCCAAATCACACCAAGGCCGTCCGACCTCCTTATCCCCTCTTCACTCAGTTTACGATCCCGCGCCCCGCTTAATCCCGGGCCCCCTCAAAAAAATGTTCGCATCGCGAATCATCCGCCCGCGACGCCATGTCGAAGCCATGGCCGCGGCACGCCGGGGCGGTGCCCATCGCACGCTCCGCCGCATGGAACAGAAGCGACGCTCAACCTGTTGTTGGGGTATCCGACCGCCTCCCCGGCTGTCGGCAACGCCCTCGCCCGCCAAAAACGGGAGCCACCATGAGCCGCCGCCATTCTCCGGACCCTTCACCGGACCCAGCCCGCTTCCCCTCGCGCGCCGCTGCCAGCCCGCCCCTGCCCGATCCCGGCGCGAAGCGGCGGGAAATCGCCATGTTCCTTGTTCTGGCGGTGGTGATCTGGCCGATCCTGTCGGTCACCGTCGTGGGCGGCTACGGCTTCCTGGTCTGGATGTCGCAACTCATCATGGGTCCGCCCGGTCCGCCCCCGGTCTGAGGGGGACGGCGCCATGGCCGATGAATCGGTCGACTTAGGGAGACGAGGCTTCCTTCGCGGACGGCGACGCGTTGAGCCGGTGCCGTTGCGCCCGCCCTGGGCCCGGACGGAACGCTTCACCGACCTGTGCACACGCTGCGGCGCCTGCGCTGACGCCTGCCCCGAGGGGATCATCCGCCGGGGGGACGGCGGTTTTCCCGAGGTCGACTTCCGGCGGGGCGAGTGCAGCTTCTGCGCGGCCTGTGCCGAGCCCTGCCCCGAACCGGTCTTTGATCGTGCCGCCGCCAGCCCTTGGACGCTGGCCGTGCGCATCGGGCCGTCCTGCCTCGCCATAAACCGCGTCGTCTGCCGAAGCTGCCGCGACGCCTGCCCGGAATCGGCCATCCGCTTCGCCCTGGCGCCCGGCGGCGTGGCGGTCCCCGTGGTCGAAAACGACGCCTGCACCGGCTGCGGCGCCTGCCTGGCCGCCTGCCCCGCCGACGCCGTCACGTTGCAACCCGGACCGGAGACCGCCCATGCACCCTGAAGCCCGAGACCGGCCGGCCGAAGCACCGGTGGAATGGCACATCGCCTCCATCCTCGTCCATCTGCGGCCGGAGCGAAGCCCCGACGTGCGGGCCGCCGTCGCCGCGCTGGGCGACGTGGAGGTCCATGCGGAGGAGCGGGGCCGGATGGTGGTGACCGTGGAAGGCCCCCACGAGGGCCGCATCGCCGACCGCATGACCGCGATCCACCTGATGCCCGGCGTGATGTCGGCGGTCATGGTCTTCCACCACGCCGAGCCGATGGCGGCCCGGACCGCGGAGGAGGTCGCTACGGCGCGGCGTTGACGCGCCAGATTTCACATTCGTCAAGAAAAAGGGGGGAGGAACCCATGCTTGACCGGCGGGATTTCATCAAGGCGCAGGCGGTCGCGGCCGCCGCGACGGCGGGGGGCATCAGCCTGCCCGCCATGGCCCAGCAATCCATGGTGGCGGGCGAGGACGCCCAGCTTACCTGGTCGAAAGCGCCCTGCCGCTTCTGCGGCACCGGATGCAGCGTCATGGTCGCCACCAAGGACAACCGCGTCGTCGCCACCCATGGCGATATGCAGGCGGAGGTCAACCGCGGCCTGAACTGCGTGAAGGGCTATTTCCTGTCCAAGATCATGTACGGGCAGGACCGGCTGACCCAGCCGCTGCTGCGCATGCGCGACGGCAAGTACCACAAGGACGGGGAGTTCCGCCCGGTCTCCTGGGACGAAGCCTTCGACGAGATGGCCCGCCAATGGAAGCGGGTGCTGAAGGAGAAGGGGCCGGACGCCGTCGGCATGTTCGGGTCCGGCCAATGGACGATCTGGGAGGGCTACGCCGCGTCCAAGCTGATGCGCGCCGGCTTCCGCACCAACAACCTCGACCCCAACGCCCGCCACTGCATGGCGTCGGCCGCGGTGGCCTTCATCCGCACCTTCGGCATGGACGAGCCGATGGGCTGCTACGACGATTTCGAGCACGCCGACGCCTTCGTGCTCTGGGGCTCCAACATGGCGGAGATGCACCCCATCCTGTGGACGCGCATCACTGACCGGCGGCTTGCTCACAACCATGTGAAGGTGGCCGTCCTCTCGACCTTCGAGCACCGCAGCTTCGAACTGGCCGACATCCCGATGATCTTCGAACCGGGGACCGATCTGGCCATCCTGAACTACATCGCCAACCACATCATCCAGACCGGACGGGTGAACAAGGAGTTCGTCGAGAAGCATTGCAGCTTCCGCCTGGGGCAGAAGGACATCGGCTATGGGTTGCGACCCGAAAGCGTGCTGGAGGTGCGCGCCGCGAACGCCAAGGACCCGACCGATTCCAAGCCCATGAGCTTCGACGAGTTCGCCGCCTTCGTCAGCGACTACACGCTGGACAAGGTGGCGGAACTGAGCAAGGTGCCGAAGGAACGGCTGCTGGCGCTCGCCGAGATGTACGCCGACCCGAAGATCAAGGTCATGTCGCTCTGGACCATGGGCTTCAACCAGCACGTCCGCGGCGTGTGGGTGAACCACATGGTCTACAACATCCACCTTCTCACCGGCAAAATTTCGGAGCCGGGGAACAGCCCCTTCTCGCTGACCGGCCAGCCCTCGGCCTGCGGCACGGCGCGCGAGGTCGGCACCTTCGCCCACCGGCTGCCCGCCGACATGCAGGTGACCAACCCCACCCACCGCTCCCACGTCGAAGAGGGCTGGAAGATCCCCAAGGGCCTGCTGCCCGGCAAGATCGGCTATCACGCCGTCCTACAGGACCGGATGCTGAAGGACGGCAAGCTCAACGCCTACTGGATCATGGTCAACAACAACCTCCAGGCGGCGCCGAACAGCGACAACGAGACCTACCCCGGCTACCGCAACCCGGAGAATTTCATCGTCGTGTCGGACGCCTATCCGACGGTGACCGCCGCCGCCGCCGACCTGATCCTGCCCGCCGCCATGTGGGTGGAGAAGGAGGGCGCCTACGGCAACGCGGAACGGCGGACCCATTTCTGGCACCAGCTCGTCAACGCGCCGGGCGAGGCGCGCTCCGACCTCTGGCAGCTCATGGAATTCTCCAAGCGCTTCACCACCGACGAGGTGTGGCCGAAGGAAATTCTCGACGCCAACCCCGACTTCCGCGGCAAGAGCCTGTTCGACGTGCTGTTCCGCAACGGCAACGTCGACCGCTTCCCCGTGTCGGAACTGGACCCCGCCTACGAGAACCGGGAGTCGAAGGAGTTCGGCTTCTACGTGCAGAAGGGGCTGTTCGAGGAATACGCCGCCTTCGGGCGCGGCCACGGCCACGATCTGGCGCCCTTCGACACCTATCACGAGGTGCGCGGGCTGCGCTGGCCGGTGGTCGAGGGCAAGGAAACGAAGTGGCGTTACCGGGAGGGGCTCGACCCCTACGTCCCGAAGGGCGAGGGGGTGCGCTTCTACGGAAACCCGGACGGCAAGGCCAACCTGTTCGCCTTCCCCTACGAACCCCCGGCGGAATCGCCCGACAAGGACTTCGACCTGTGGCTGGTCACGGGGCGCGTGCTGGAGCACTGGCACTCCGGCTCCATGACCATGCGGGTGCCCGAACTCTACAAGGCCATGCCCATGGCGCTGGTCTACATGCACCCGGACGACGCGCAGGCGCGCGGCCTGCGCCGCGGCTCGGAGGTCAAGGTGATGTCGCGGCGCGGCGAGATGCGCACGCGGGTCGAGACGCGCGGGCGCAACCGGCCGCCGCGCGGGGTCGTCTTCGTGCCCTGGTTCGATTCGGCGCGCCTCATCAACAAATGCACGCTCGATGCCACCGACCCGATCAGCAAGCAGACGGACTTCAAGAAGTGCGCCGTCAAGATCGTGGCCGTCTGAGGGAGGACCGCAACCATGCGCCGCCATCTCATGCTCGCGCTGGCCGCGGCTTTGCCCTGCCTCGTGCCGGCACTGCTCGCCGCCCAGGGAACCGGACAGGTCCGGGAGCCCTTCCGTCCGCCGATCCAGTTCACCGACGAGGACCCGGCCCCGCCGATTCCCGCCGACGTCACCGACGACCGGCGGGTCGCCCGCAACTATCCGGAGCAGCCGCCGGTCATCCCGCACAACATCCGCGATTATCAGATCAGCCTGAACAACAACCAGTGCCTGACCTGCCACAGCCGGCAGTTCACCGGGGCCACCCAGGCGCCGATGATCAGCATCACCCATTATGTGGACCGCGAGGGCCAGACCCTGGGCGCGGTGGCGCCGCGCCGCTATTTCTGCACGCAGTGCCACGTCCCCCAGACCGTGGCCCAGCCCATCGTCCCGAACACCTTCAAAGACATGGACAGCCTCATCAGCCGCCCGTCGGACGGGGGTGACCGGCGATGAACCTGCCCGATTTCCTGCTGCGGCCCTGGCGGATCATCGCGGGGCCGAGCCGTTACCTCAGCCTCGGCTTCCTGACGCTGGGCGGTTTCCTGGCCGGCGTGATGTTCTGGGGCGGCTTCAACACCGCGTTGGAGGTCACCAACACCGAGAAGTTCTGCACGAGCTGCCACGAGATGCGGGACAACGTGTTCGAGGAGCTGAAGACCACCATCCACTTCACCAACCGCTCCGGCGTGCGGGCGACCTGTCCGGACTGCCACGTCCCGCACAACTGGACCGACAAAATCGCCCGCAAGATGCAGGCGTCAAAGGAGGTGTGGGGCAAGATCTTCGGCACCATCGACACGCGCGACAAGTTCGTGGAAAAGCGGCGTGAGCTGGCCGAGCATGAATGGGCGCGGCTGAAGGCCAACAATTCCCTGGAATGCCGCAACTGCCACAGCGCGGAATCGATGGACATCACCAAGCAGGGGGCGCGGGCGGCGCGCATTCATCAGCAATATCTGTTCAGCGGGCAGCGCACCTGCATCGACTGCCATAAGGGCATCGCCCACCGCCTTCCGAACATGGACGGCGTCCCGCCGGGCTGGAGCGAGGCGTCAAACGATACGGGCAGCGAAACGGACGACCCGCTCGGCCGCTGGCTGGCCGACGCCACACCGGGACCGGCGAACCCGCATTGAGCGGGTGATGAAACACCCTCTCCCGTCCCGGGGGAGGGTATCCGTGCAACGGGGCCCCTCCCTCTCCCAGGGCGGGAGAGGGAGGAACGTCGCTTTACTCGGCCTTGCCGTTGACGGCGTCCTTGAGGGCCTTGCCGGCGGAGAACTTCGGCGCCTTGGAGGCGGCGATCTTGATCTCCGCACCGGTCTGCGGGTTGCGGCCCGTGCGCTCGCCGCGCTCGGCGATCTCGAACTGGCCGAAGCCCGGCAGCTTGACCGTCTCCCCCTTGACCAGCGCGTCCTGCAGGCTTTCCAGAACCGCGTCCAGCGCCTTGCCGGCGTCGGCCTTCGTGCCGCCCAGCTTGCCGGCGATCGCGTCGATGAGATCGGCCTTCGTCATTCCCAAATTCCCCTTGTTCGTGGCGGAACCCCAGCATGTTCCAGGGCTCCAGGCGCCTCTGACGTACCCTGACGGACGGCGGCGCGCAAGATGCTCCCGATCGGAATCGACCGGGCGCGACGCTGTGACCCGCAAAAAGTCGGCGATTCCCGCCAATCCGGCGGATTCGTCTATGCCGAACAGGCGAGCCCTTCCCCAACAGACGTCAATTGACCAGGGCGGCCTTGACCAGCACGGCGGCGCTTTCCGTGGTGTCGCGCTTATCCAGCTTCTTGGCGACCTCCTCGATCTCGGCGACCGGCATGACCCGGCGGGCCTGCTTGGCCGCGGTGATGAGGCGGCGCTGCGCGAGACGGACCTGATCGCCCAGCTCGGTCAGCGTCTGGTAAGCCTTGCGGCGAGCCTGGGTGTCGATGCTGCCGCTCGTCTCGGTCGCGCGTTCGGTCGCAGCAGCCAGATCCTTGCACGACTGGAGGTACGTGGAGATGGCGTCCGTCAGAAGACGGCGGGCCTCGGTCCGCGGATCGGAGGGGCTGCTGCTCGACGTGGAAAGAGACACTTCACACTGCTCCTTGCTGCTGCGTATGACACACGACTGTAACAGGCCGTGAAAAATGGGCGGACTGGCCGCCATTGTCCAGCGGCCATGCGCATCCTTTGACCGACTGGACAGGGGAAAGCCGGTTCAGGGCACCTGTTTCTTCTCCAGCTTGCGGGCCAGGGTGCGCCGGTGCATGCCCAGGCGGCGGGCGGTTTCGGAAATGTTGAAGCCGGTTTCCGCCAGGGTTTCGTGGATGCGCTCCCACTCCAGCGTCTTCAGCGAGGTCGCCCGCGCCCCCAGCGCGATGGAGGGATCGCCCTCCGTGCGCTCGAAGGCCGCCTCGATGTCGTCGGTGTTGGACGGCTTGGCGAGGTAATGGCAGGCACCCAGTTTGATCGCCTCGACCGCCGTGGCGATGCTGGCGAAGCCGGTCAGGACGACGATCCGCGTCTCCGGGTCGTTGGCGTGCAGCTCCCGAACGCATTCCAGGCCGGAGCCGTTGCCCAGCTTCAGGTCCACCACCGCGTAGGCGAAGGGCACCGTCTCCAGCAGCGCCCGCAGCCCGTCCAAGGTGTCGCACCAGTATACCTGATAGCCCCGGCGCTCGAAGGAGCGGCGCAGGACCTTGGCGAAGGCGGCGTCGTCCTCCACCAGCACGAGGGAACGCTCAGTCTCCATGGCTCTCTCCCGCGGACAGGGCGGCGAGCGGCAGGGTCATGGTGACGGAGGCGCCGCCGCCGGGGCGGTTGCGCGCGGCGACCGAGCCGCCCAGCTTGCGCACCACGTTGACCACCAGGAAGAGGCCAAGCCCGCCGCCGGGCCGCCCCTTGCTCGACCGGTAGGGTTTGCCGAATTCCGCCAGCATCCGCTCCTCGAAGCCGGGGCCGGCGTCGTTGACGGTCAGGACGAGGCTGTCCCCCTGCCGCCCGGCGGCGATGCCGACCCAGCCGGGGGACACCTCCAGCGCGTTGTCCAGGACGTTGAAGATCACCTGCTTCAGCGCGAGGTCGGAGATGATCCCCTCCCGCGAGCGAACGCTGTTGTCGTAATCGACGCAGGCCGGGGAGCGGCTGTCCTTCCACTCCGCCACCAGATCGTCCAGGAAGGCGGTCACGGTGGTGCGCAGCGTGCCCTCCCCCCGCGCCTCGCCGGAGGACAGCAGGATGCCCGACACGATGGCCTTGCAGCGGTCGATCTGGTTCTGCATCTCGGCGATGTCCTCGGCCATGTCGGGATCGCCCTTGACCACCGGCATCCGCCGCCAGTCGTTCACGATCACCGACAGGGTGGCGAGCGGCGTCCCCAGTTCATGCGCGGCGCCGGAGGCGAGCAGGCCGAGGCGCACGATGTGGTCCTCCTCCATGGAGCGCTGGCGCAGGTCGGCCAGATGGGCATCGCGGGCGCGCAGGTTGCGGGTGATCTGGGTGATGAAGGGAACGATCAGGCTGGCCGTCAGCACGAAGCACAGGAACATGCCCTGGATGTGCAGCCCTAGCAGAAGCCCATCCAACCCCGGCGGCAGGGCCAGCGGGCGGTAGGCGCCGATCAGGAAGGTGAAGCAGGCCGTGGCGACCAGCACCAGCGCCCAGGCCGACCACGCCTCCAGCAGCACCGCCCCCAGGGTGATCTGCAGCAGGTAGAGCGAGATGAAGGGGTTGGACGCGCCGCCGCTGAGGTAGAGCTGGACCGTGAGCGCCGACACGTCGATCAGCAGCTCCAGGAAAAGCTGGGTGTTCGACACCGAGGTCTGGCGGCGCAGATGCAGGACGCTGGCGATGTTCAGCGCGACCAGGAACAGGATCACCGCGCCCATTTGGTCGAGCGGCAGGGTGATGCCCATCTGGTAGTGCACGATCAGGATCGTCACCACCTGCCCGGCGACGGCAAGCCAGCGCAACTGCACCAGCAGGAACAGATTCTTCTTGTCGGTGGTGTCGCGCACGGAAAACGTCTGGCCCTTCGCCGGCTTCCTTCGGTCCCTGTTATATGGGCACGATACTCCGGCTTGGCAGCCTTGCCACGGATTCCGGACGGGCTTAATAGCACAAAAAAGCGTGGTGGAAGAGTCCATGAGGGGACTTTTCTCACCCGGCGAAAGACCATGAGGAAAAAGAGATTACTTCTTCAACCCCGGCGGCGTCGTTCACTGCGCGCGACATAGAGCGATGCAGCGATCAGCATGAGCGCCAGGGCGAACCACGTCAGCGCATACACGAGGTGGTTGTTCCTGAACTTCAACACGGTCAGTCCGCCAACCGGAGACCCGCCCGGCGGGCTGGCCTCGGCGTCGATGAAGTAGGGGGCCGCATCCGTCACGCTTCGGGCCGCCGCGATGGCCGCCACGTCGCGCGAGTACCAGCGATCCTGTGCGGGATCGTTGGAGCGCAGGAAACCGCCCCCCGGCTCGGTCACCCGCAGCAGGCCGGTGACGGTGGTGTCCGTATCGATCAACCCGTCGGGGCGGCTGTCGGTGCTGCGCCGCTCCGGCGGCACGAAGCCCCGGTTGACCAGGACGGTGAAGCCGCGGTCGGTGCGCAGCGGGGTGAGCACCCAGAAGCCGCCGCCCCGCTCGGTCACCGCCTGGACCAGGGTTTCCTTGTCGTTCAGGAAGCGCCCGGTGACGCCGACCCGCCGGTATTCCTGGCTGGCCGCCGTCACGGCGGGCCAGTCCTCCGGGCCGGGGGCGGGAACGGGCGCGGCCTGCGCCCGCTCCTCCACCCGCTGGATCAGGTCCAGCTTCCAGAACAGCCGCTCGACCTGCCAGACGCCGAGCGACGTGAAGACGGCGACTCCCGCCAGCGCCAGGACGCCGAGAAGGATCAGCCCCCGGCGCGGACGGTGGGTCGCCGTACCGGTCACGGCAGTTGGCTCGGGTCGTGGATCGGCATCATGTTGGTGTTCAGGTGGTACATCACCCACAGCGAACCGGCCAGCATGATGACCACGACGATGATCGTGAAGATCAGCGACAGCATGGTCCACCCGCCTTCCGCACGTCCGTTCATGTGCAGGAAGAAGATCATGTGGACGACGACCTGGACGGCGGCGAGCGCCATGATCGCCATCGCGGTCATGTTCTTGTCCAGGATCGTCCCGTCCATGACCAGCCAGAAGGGAATGACCGTCAGGATCACCGAAAGGATGAAGCCGATCAGGTAGCTGCCGAGCGTCCCGTGGGCGCCCTCATGCTCCCCGTGACCATGGTGATCGCCACCATGATGGCCGGCCCCATGATGCCCGGAATGATGTTCGGCGTGAGAACTCATCGCAGCATTCCCATCAGATAGACGAAGGTGAAGACGCCGATCCAGATGACGTCCAGGAAGTGCCAGAACAGGCTGAGGCACATCAGGCGCCGGCGGTTGGCCGGGATCAGGCCGCGCTTGTTGACCTGGACCATCAGCGTCACCAGCCAGACGAGGCCGAAGGTGACGTGCAGGCCGTGGGTGCCGACCAGCGTGAAGAAGGACGACAGGAAGGCGCTGCGCTGCGGGGTCGCCCCGATGTGGATCAGGTGGGCGAACTCGTAGAGTTCGATCGCCAGGAAGGCGGCGCCGAACAGGCCGGTCACCGCCAGCCACAGCTGGGTCTGCGATACCCGCCCCTTCTCCATCGCCAGCATGGCGAAGCCATAGGTGATGGAGGAGAACAGCAGCATGGCGGTGTTCAGCGCCACCAGCGGCAGGTCGAACAGGTCCTTGGGCGACGGCCCGGCGGCATAGTTGCCGCCGAGCACGCCATAGGTCGCGAACAGCACCGCGAAGATGAGGCAGTCGCTCATCAGGTAGATCCAGAAGCCCAGCATGGTGCTGGAGCCTTCGGGGTGCGCGTGCTCCTCCACCACGTGGAAGACCGGAGCCTGGCTGCGGCTCCGCTCGGCTGTCAGGGTCGTGCTCATGCTTTACACCTGCCCGGAGAGGAGACGGGTCCGCTCGTTCTCGGTCCGCACCACCACGTCCGCGGGGATGTGGAAGTCGCGGTGATAGTTGAAGGTGTGGTGGATGGCGGTCGCCAGCAGCGCGACGAAGCTCACCGCGGCAAGCCACCAGATGTACCAGATCAGGGCGAAGCCGAGGACCACGCTGATCCCGGCCAGGATCACGCCGGTGCCGCTGTTGCTGGGCATGTGGATCGCCTTGTAGCCGCCCAGCGGACGCTTGTAGCCGCGCTTCTTCATGTCCCACCACGCGTCGTTGTCGTGGATCATCGGCGTGAAGGCGAAGTTGTAGTCCGGCGGCGGCGAGGAGGTCGCCCATTCCAGGGTGCGGCCGTCCCACGGATCGCCCGTGCGGTCGACCAGTTCACGGCGCTTCCAGACGCTGACGGCGATCTGGAGGAGGAAGGCCCCGATGCCAGCCGCGATCAGGACGGCGCCGACGGCGGCGATCTGGAACCAGATCTGCAGCGACGGGTCCTCGAACACGCGCAGGCGGCGGGTGACGCCCATCAGGCCGAGGACGTAGAGCGGCATGAAGGCGACCCAGAAGCCGATCACCCAGCACCAGAAGGACACCTTGCCCCAGAAGGGATCGAGGCGGAAGCCGAAGGCCTTGGGCCACCAGTAGTAGATGCCGGCGAACAGGCCGAACAGCACGCCGCCGATGATGACGTTGTGGAAGTGGGCGATCAGGAACAGGCTGTTGTGAAGGACGAAGTCCGCCGGCGGAACGGCCAGCAGCACGCCCGTCATGCCGCCGACCACGAAGGTCAGCATGAAGGCGACGGTCCACATCATCGGCAGCTCGAACCGGATGCGGCCGCGGTACATGGTGAACAGCCAGTTGAAGATCTTCGCACCCGTCGGGATCGAGATGATCATCGTCGTGATGCCGAAGAACGAGTTCACGCTGGCGCCCGACCCCATGGTGAAGAAGTGGTGCAGCCACACCAGATAGGACAGGATCGTGATGACCACCGTCGCGTAGACCATGGAGGTGTAGCCGAACAGCTTCTTGCCCGAGAAGGTCGAGGTGACTTCCGAGAAGATGCCGAAGACCGGCAGGATCAGGATGTAGACTTCCGGGTGGCCCCAGATCCAGATCAGGTTCACGTACATCATCGGGCTGCCGCCGAGATCGTTCGTGAAGAAGTTCGTGCCGACATAGCGGTCCAGCGACAGCAGGACCAGCGTGGCGGTCAGGATCGGGAAGGAGGCGACGATCAGCACGTTGGTGCAGAGCGACGTCCAGGTGAAGACCGGCATCTTCATCATGGTCATGCCGGGGGCGCGCATCTTGACGATCGTGCAGATCAGGTTGATGCCGGACAATGTTGTTCCGACACCGGCGATCTGCAACGCCCAGATGTAATAGTCGACACCCGTCTCAGGGCTGTAGGCGATGTTGGACAGCGGCGGGTAGGCCAGCCAGCCGGTGCGCGCGAACTCGCCGACGAACAGCGAGACCATGATCAGCACCGCGCCGCCCACCGTCATCCAGAAGCTGAAGTTGTTCAGGAACGGGAAGGACACGTCGCGGGCGCCGATCTGCAGCGGCACCACGTAGTTCATCAGACCCGTGACGAAGGGCATCGCCACGAAGAAGATCATGATGACGCCGTGGGCGGTGAAGATCTGGTCGTAATGGTGCGCGTTGAGGTAGCCCTCACTGCCGCCGAAGGCCATGGCCTGCTGGAGGCGCATCATGATGGCGTCGGCGAAACCGCGCAGAAGCATGACCAGGCCCAGCACCATGTACATGATGCCGATGCGCTTGTGGTCGACGGTGGTGAACCACTCCTTCCAGAGATAGTCCCACAACCGGAAATAGCTCAGCGCCGCGACGAGCGCGATGCCGCCCAGCACGACCGCGACGAAGGTCGCGACCACGATGGGCTCGTGATAGGGGAAGGACTCCAGGGTCAGACGCCCGAAGAGCGGATGGGTGGCGACGGTCGATGTGTCGATCATGGCGGTAGGCCGCTCAGGGATTGGCCGTCAGCCGCGGCCCGAACGCAGAGGCGGGCGCGGAGATCGGCGTGATGGAAGAGCGCGGCAGACCCGCGCCGGAAATCGGGGACTCGTCGGCGGGAGCGTTCAGCACGCCCAGCGACGACTCGACGGCGCGGCCGGTCAGTTCCTCGGTCGAGCAGATGCCCGCCACATAGACCGGCGCCGGGCCGAGAACCGCGGTGCCGCGGCGGGACAGCTTGTCGTGCATCAGCGGCATCACGTTGTCGATGCCGGCGAGGCCGAGGCCGCCTTTGGCGTCGATGGCCATCATGTCGTGCATGCACATCTTGCCCGGCTCGACGCACATCCCGACGATGGCCCTGAACAGGCCCGAGTTCGACGGCGCCGTAGCGGCGCACCGGCTCGTTCTCGCTGGGGCGCTCAAGCTGGAGGTAGCCGTCGCGGTCGAGCTTGCCGCCGCCCGCCTTGATGTCCGCCACCCACTTGTCGAAGCCGTCGGCGGCCAGACCGTGGAAGGTGAAGCGCATGTGCGAGAAGCCGGCGCCGCTGTAGTTGGCGGAGAAGCCCTTGTAGCTGCCCGGCTCGTTGATGACGGCGTGCAGCTTCGTCTCCATGCCGGCCATGGCGTAGATCTGCCCGGCAAGCGCCGGGATGTAGAAGGAGTTCATCACCGTGGAGGAGGTGATGTTGAAGCGGATCGGGCGGTCCACCGGGGCGGCCACCTCGTTCACCGTGGCGATGCCGTATTCCGGGTAGATGAACAGCCACTTCCAGTCGAGCGCCACGACGTTGACGTCGAGCATCTTGGTATCGGCCGGAACCGGGCGCCCGGCGGCGATGCGGTCGAGCGGGCGGTAGGGATCGAGCAGGTGGGTCGCCATCCAGGTGAGGGCGCCCAGGCAGATGATGATGAGCAGCGGGGCCGCCCAGATCACCAGCTCCAGCTGCGTCGAATGGTCCCAATCCGGGTCGTACTGGGCCGTGCTATTCGACTGGCGGTAGCGCCACGCGAACAGCACCGTCAGCACCATCACCGGAATGATGATGAGAAGCATCAGGAGGGTGGAAATGGTGATGAGGTTGGCCTGTTGGCTCGCCACGTCGCCGGACGGGCTCATCACCACAAGGTTGCAGCCGCTCAAAACCGCCATCAGCGGCAGGAGGGCCAAGGCGCGGAAACGGGTCAAGGCAGGACCTGTCAGCAGGGGTTCGCTTTGGATTTGGGCGAAGAGCTAACCCCCACGGGCCGGGTAGGACATTGGACAATTTGTCCAATGCGCCGCGATTCCGCGCAGCCATTGACGCACATCAAAGCAATGCGCCCATGGGCGTGGCAGAATGCCGTTGCGGTGCCTATTTAATTCCCTCTGACGCAATTGCCAGACGGTGGGGGGACCATGGGATCATCGACCACGGCGACCGAACGGGACGCAAGACTGGTCAATGCCCGCGACCACAGGGTGAATCCCGGTGAAATCGCGATTGGCGTCATCATCGGACGGACGTCCGAATTCTTCGATTTTTTCGTTTATGCCATCGCTTCGGTGATCGTCTTCCCGAAGCTGGTCTTTCCCTATCTTGACCCGCTGACAGGAACGCTGTGGTCCTTCGCGATTTTCGCGCTGGCCTTCGTCGCCCGCCCGGTGGGCAGCATGCTGTTCATGGCCATCGACCGTGCCCACGGGCGTGGCGCCAAGCTCACCCTCTCCCTGTTCCTGCTGGGCACCTCGACGGTCGCCATCGCCTTCCTGCCGAGTTACGAGCAGATCGGCGCGGCGGCGATCTGGCTGCTGGCGGCGGCCCGCATCGGCCAGGGGCTGGCGCTGGGCGGCGCCTGGGACGGCCTCGCCTCGCTGCTGGCGCTGAACGCGCCGGAGAACCGCCGCGGCTGGTATGCGATGATTCCGCAGCTCGGCGCCCCCATCGGGCTGATCGTGGCGAGCGCTCTCTTCGCCTATTTCGCCGGCAACCTGTCGGCCGAGGATTTCTTCAGCTGGGGCTGGCGCTATCCGTTCTTTGTGGCCTTCGCCATCAACGTCGTGGCGCTGTTCGCGCGGCTGCGCATCGTGGTGACGCCGGAATACACCCACCTGTTCGAAAGCCGTGAGCTTCAGCCGGTCCCGGTGACCGAAATGCTGCGCAACGAGGGCATGCGCGTCGTGCTGGGTGCCTTCGCCCCGCTGGCCAGCTTCGCGCTGTTCCACATGGTCACCGTCTTCCCGCTGTCCTGGATCTTCCTCTACACCCAGGACACGCCGGCGGACTTCCTGCTCATCGAGGTGGTCGGGGCCTTTTTCGGCCTGGGGGCCATCATCGCCTCCGGCTGGATCGCCGACCGCATCGGCCGCCGCACCCTGCTGGGAAGCTGCGCCGCCGCCATCGCCGTGTTCAGCGGCGTGGCGCCCCTACTGCTGAACGGCGGGCCGCTGGGCGAGCTGGTCTTCATGATCGTCGGCTTCGTCATCTTGGGCCTGTCCTTCGGCCAGTCGTCGGGCGTGGTCACGTCGGGCTTTACCCAGCGCTACCGCTACACCGGTGCGGCGATCACGTCGGACCTCGCCTGGCTGTTCGGGGCGGGCTTCGCGCCGCTGGTGGCGCTGGTGCTGTCCGCCCACTACGGCCTGTTCTCGGCCGGCGCCTACCTGCTGTCGGGCGCGGTCTGCACGTTGCTGGCCCTGTGGCTCAACAAGACGCTGGCCAAGTGACCTGAGCGAGCGTCGGGAACCGGACCGGCCTCATCCTTGCGGGATGCGGCCGGTCCGGTTCCATCTTTTCATGCAGAAGGCGCAGGACGACGACAGCCGGCGCTTCGCAGCGCTCATGATGCGGCAGCAAATTGTCGGTCAATCGTCAATGTCGTTCAGGATGTCGGCAATGGGGCGGTCGTCCAGGCGGCCGTTTTTGCAGTCGTCGACGCCCATCAGGATGGCGCGCCGAAGCTTTCCCAGCTCTTCACGTTCGAACGCCTTTTCCCGATGAAGCCGACGAAGCGCCTCGGGCGGGCCGCTGTTCATGCTTGGCATGGACCACGTCTTTCTTCCGAAGGACATCTCGGGACGATTGGCAATCTTTGTCAAGACGCCAGGAACTTTCCGAAATTGCCCACTCGAACGCGCTTCTCTACCCGGCGGCGGTACGCCGGAATCCCGCGCAGCGGCTACCCCCGACTTTAATCGTCGTTAAGAGATCGGCGTGCATCCTGCCCTTACACACAGATCGGCAGGTCATCATGTCCCAGTACAATCCCGCTGTCGGCACCACCGAAACCGTTTCCTTCCCGCTCCCCCTCGCCGCTCCGGCCCCGGCCAAGAAGCTGCGCGGCCTGCCGCTGGTCGCCCTGTGGGGCGGGCTGATCGCCGCTCCCTGGGTCGTCCTCTACCAGGCCGCCAAGCTGGTGTTCTGAGCACCTGACGCGGACAGGCAAGATGGACATCGGCGAGGTGTGACCGCATCGATGCCGCAGACTTTCCAATTGACACTGTGCCGCGGCTCAACGCTCCGAAGGTGGAGCCGGAAGTCATCCCATCCCGCACAAGGTCATCAAAGCGCCGATCCTGATGGAGAGGGTCGAAGCTAGAACGTCGTGGCGTGGCGGATGGGCGGCGCCGCACCGGGTGCGGAGCGCCGCTTCGCTACGACCAATCCTGGTCGTAGGGTATGCCAAGCCGAATGGCCAGGGCCTGCCGAGATACCATCAGCTCTTTTGCCAAGTCAGCCAGATCGTTGACGCCGGCAGTCGTGAGCCTGTTTATCAAGGTCCACGGCATGAGTATTTCGGCAGCCAATTCGTTCGCCTCGCGCTCCAACGGCCCGGGCAGAAAACGATAAAACTGGTCGTCTCTTATTTCGCCGTCTTGTCGCCCACAGTGGAGCACAAAGTGAGCGAGCTCATGCGCGATCGTAAACCGCTGCCGGTTTGGCGGATGATCTTTATTAACAAGAATGACATAACCAGACGAGCCGCCCATCGGATCGCGACGGATCAATCCGGACAGATTCGGCCCAAGTTCCGCGGTAAAAACGTTGATCCCGAACTCGCGCGCGATGCCCATCAGGTCCACAGGATGGCGCTGCTGGTACACGGAGATCACAGCATCAGCATAGGGACGGTCAACAGCCCCTCTCGGCGCCAGGGTAGGCGGGTATGTCGTTGCCGCTGCTGACATTCTCCTTCTCCCCCTCCGCTCGTTGCGCACTGTCGCTCTGAATTGACTGAACCGATTGCTCGGCTTGCACCTTCGCGATCAATTCGCGGAGTTGCCGCTCAAACGCCTCACCATTTAGATGATAGTCTATCTTAATGCCAGCAACCTCGCTAGCCTTTTTATCTGCAGCATCCTTAGTATTTTTCGATATTGTTTGATATCCCCAGATAGCCAAAACGGCTACCCCAACACCCAGTGAAGCTACTATCACAGCAATCGCTGTCAGGAGTATGGCAACAAAATCAGCATAACTCATTGAATGCTGTGATCCGTTGACGGAAATGAACAAAACGAAGGTCAAGTTCATTAAAAATAGCGTTAGCAGCGCAGCCCCAGCAAGAAATATACTTGGACGCACGTTCTGTCTCCGGAGAATCCCATCGAGGCCGCCTAAATATGGATGAAATGTTAACAATAAGTTACCATTGGTAGCATGGCCGCATGCTTCCGCCTACCTCCATGCATCGAAGCGGTGCAGGCCAATGCGGCACATCCTGTTGTTCAGGCATCCTACACCGACAGTTCGGCCATGATCTCCGGCACCTGGGCCAGCAGCTCGCGGGCCAGGAAGCCCAGCGGGCCGCGGCGGGCCAGACGGTTGCCGGCCTCGCCATGCAGATGGACACCCCAGATCGCCGCCTGGGCCGGGTCGGCGCCCCGCGCGGCCAGCCCGGCGATGACGCCCGCCAGCGTGTCGCCCGACCCCGAGGTGGCAAGCCCAACATTGCCGCCGTCATAGGCCCACATGTGCCCGTCCGGCGTGGCGATGTGGGTGCAGGCCCCTTTCAGCACGACGATCACTTTGTGAAGGTCCGCAACGCGGCGCGCGGCGGCGGGCGGGTCGGCCTCCACCTCCTCCCGGCTGACTCCGGACAGGCCGGCCATCTCACCGGCGTGCGGCGTGATGATCGTCCGGCCGCCGCGGCGGCACAGCGCTTCGTTGGCGTTGTCCAAGCCCATCAGCGCTTCGGCGTCGATGACCAGAACAGGGCCGCCCTCCCCGTCCAGCCCGGCGATCAGCGCGCCGGTCAGGTCGGCGACCGCAAGCTTGTCCATCATGCCGGGACCGATCAGCACCGCGGTGGAGCGGGCCGCCCGTTCGCACAACATGTCCACGCAGTCGGGGGCGATGCCGCCCTCCGCCGTCTCCTGCAGACCGAGCACCAGCGCCTCCGGCACGGCGAGCCCGAGATGCGGGGCCACGCTGCGGCAGGTCGCCATCTGAAGCTTGCCCGCCCCGGCGCGCAGCGCCGCCGTCCCAGCCAGCAGCACGGCGCCCGGCACCTCCACGCTGCCGCCGATGACCAGCACCCGGCCCCGTCCGTCCTTGTCGGCACTGTCACCGGGGTGCGGAAGCGGCATGGACCGCAGCAAGTCGCGGGTGACCGGGATCGAGTCGTTCATCGGAAAATCGTTCATCGGAAAATCGTTCATCGGATGGCGCTCATCGGACGGCCGTATTGGCGTCGGGTTCGGCGGTCAACGGCGCTCCGGCCACCTCCAGCGGGGCGACGAAGTTGTAACGGCGAAGCTGCATTCGCCCACTGTGCCCCTGGGCGGGATCGAAGGCGTATTCGGTGACCCCGCAATTCGCCACGTCGCCCTCGCGGTCGATGGCGAGGATCTGCTCCTCCGTCATGCCCTCCAGCAGGTAGCGCAGGCACAGCACGACGACCTGATGGCTGACCACCAGCACGCGCTGCCCACCATGGTGCAGGCTGATGGTGTCGAGCGCGCTGCGCAGCCGCAGGATCACGTCGCACCAGCTCTCGCCAGCCGGCGGGCGGAAGTAGAATTTGCCGAGGATGCGGCGGAACTCCGCCTGCTCGGGGTGCTCCTGCGCGATGCCCAGCGCGGTCAGCCGGTCGAGGATGCCGAACTCCTTCTCGCGCAGCCGTTCGTCCACCACGAATTCCGTGGGTTCGACCGGCAGGCCACCCCCGGCGTGGATGATCTCCGCCGTCCTCCGGGCCCGCCGATAGGGGGAGGTCAGCACCACGTCGGGCCGCTCGCCCGGCGGCAGCGCGGCGAACCAGCGCGCCAGCGCTTCGGACTGCTGCTCCCCCTGGCGGCTGAGCGGCACATCGACGTCACGCTCGGCGATGTCGATCCGCCCGACCCCGGCGGCGTAGGCGGCGTCGCGCGCGACGTTGCCGGCGCTTTCCCCGTGACGGACGATCCACAACCTTTGCGGCCAGCGCTGCTGCATGGTGAACGCCCCCTTCCCGCCTCAACCAAGGCTTTCAACGGGAAAAAGGCCGTTCCGTCACGCAGCGGCGCGTCTTTGTGCGATCAGGCCACGATCAGGCCGTCCGGCGCTCGAAGATGCGTTCGGCGGTGGACTTGCCGGGGCGCCAGGGCACGATGCTGATGGGGGCCGTCGGGTCGAGGCTGCCGTTCGCCCGCAGACAGTCGATGGCGGCCAGCGGCTCGTCCCCATGGGGCAGGCCGGGCTGTTCGAGCAGATACCGGCGGTGGTTGTCGGTCACCGCCCAACCCGGCGGACGACCCAGCGGGCTGGTGGCGACCACGCCGATGGGTTCGGAAACGAGCCACGCCTCGTCCGTGACGCTCCAGCCGACGAGGCGGCGTTCGCCGGGACCTGTCCCGGCACTGCCCATACCGACACCGATGTCGAGCCAGGCCCACTGGCGCAGGCGGGTGGTGCGGTCACCATCGACGCATACGAACATGATCCCATCCTCTCCCGTCAAGAACCGGTCAGGTGGGTATTGTTCTTCTTTTGTTCTGACTTCGCAAGCGGATTCCGCACCCGGTCAGTCCGGATTCCTGCGGGGAATGTCCTTGTAAAAGATGTGGGTGCCGCGGCCCGCCTGCTTGGCCCGGTACATCGCGCCGTCCGCGGCCACCAGCAGACTGCGGGCGTCCGACCCGTCGGCGGGGGACAGGGCGATGCCGACGCTGGCGCCGATCACGGCGGTGTCTGCCTGGAGCGGGCCCTGCACCGGAATGGGCAGCGCCACCGCCTCCACGATTTTCGCCGCCACGCCCCCGGCGTCCGCGGCGGAGGTCACATCCTCCAGCACGATGGTGAACTCGTCGCCACCGACGCGGGCCACCGTGTCGCTGCGGCGCAGGCAGCCGGCAATTCGCGCGGCGGCGATGCGCAGCACCTCGTCCCCGCAATCGTGTCCCATGCGGTCGTTGACCGCCTTGAAGCCGTCCAGGTCGATGAACAGCAGGGCCAAGGATCGTCCGGAGCGCCGCGACCGGGCCAGCGCCACGTCCAGCCGGTCGAAGAGAAGCCGGCGGTTGGGCAGGCCGGTCAGGGCGTCGTGGTTGGCGAGGTGGTCCTTCTCCGCCTCGCTCCGCCGCAGATCCTCCTCGGCGGCCTTGCGGAGCGTGATGTCGCGCCCGACGCCGACCAGCCCGAGAAGCTCGTTGCCGGCGTCGCGGATCGGCGCCTTCAGGATTTCGACCCAGATCCGCCCGCCGTCGGGCAGCGGGATGCTCTCCTCGTTGCGCCGCGGCTGGTCCTCGGCATAGACCGAGGCGTCGCCCGCGCGGATGCCGTCGGCCATGTCCGAAGGCCATATCTCTTGGCTGTCCAGCCCGATCAGCTGCTCCAGGGGGCGCCCGGTCCAGGAGGCGAAGGCGCGGTTGGCCTTGCGCAGCACGCCGTCCCGGTCCTTGAAGAAGACGGCGTCGGGGATGGTGTCGATGATCCCCTGCAACAGGGCGTGCTGCCGCAGAAGCTGCTTCTCCGTCTGGCGCCGCTCGGTGATGTCGCGGGCGATGCCGACGACGCCCAGCATCTTGCCGCTGCGGTCGAGGCAGACGGCCTTCGCGGTCTCCATCAGCACGCGGCGGCCGTCGGGATGGACGAACCATTCCTCGCTGCGCGAGAAGCCCTTCTGCATGGCGATCTGGTCAGTCCGCCGCCGCCGCACCGCAGTCTCCGCGTCGAACAGCCGGTGGTCGGTCAGCCCCAGCGGCGGCCGCCCCGCATAGTCGAGCATCGCCCGATTGACCTTGAGGTAGGTGCCGTTCACGTCCTTGAAGAAGACGATGTCCGGCATCGAGTTCGATCAGGCTTTGCAGCATGGCGCGCTCGCGGTCGAGCGCCTCGGTGTCGGTGCCGCCATGGTCCGGATCGGCCAAGGGAGCGGCGAGCTGCGCCTCGTGCAGGATGCCCAGGCTCCCGTCCGGCAGCGCCATGCCGCTGCGCCGCACCCAGGCGCTCACCGGACGCCCCTTGGGGTAGAAGGTCCAGCGCCCCGCCACCGATTCCCCTTCGGCCCGGGGCGCCCCCTCCGGCTGGCTGCCAAACTCGCGGCCCTGGAAGTCGGCGAGCGACGCGGCGTTCCACAGCTCCAGGGCGGCGCGGTTGCCCCAGACCATCCGCCCGCGGCCGCTGTCATGCAGCCAGACCGGCGCCCACAGCGCGTCGAGCAGGGGAAGGTCGGCAACGGTCATTGGGGCGGTCATTGGGGCTGTCACCGGGCGGTCCGCCGACGCGCACGCCTCCCCGCCGGGAACGCCGACCCCGGACTGGTTCTGATCCGCCTGATGACCCATGGTGGTCGCCGCCGCCTCGGCACGAAGAAAGCACCGGACGGCTTTCTAGCATAATTCGAGGCAATCTTCTCCTGCTACCGCGAGAGGCCGCGCGCTTTCACCAGCCCCGCCATTTTCCATACTCCTGCACGAAGTCGCGGACGATTGCTTCCCGCCCGGCGAGCGCCGGCAACAATTGTTTGTGCAGGCCGCCACGCAGGATCACCTCGACGCGCATCTGCCACCGTTCGTCAGCCTCCTTCAGATCGGTAAAGACGAAGGTCAGCGGGTGGTAGGCCCGCGCGCGGATGTCGTAGCTGAACTCCTCCTCCCCGTCGCGCAGGACGGCCAGCCCGGCGTTGAAGGGGCCGACCTCGATGACCGCCCGGCGGCCCAGCCGTTCCAACTCCGTCGCGATGTCGCGGAAGGCCGGCTCGACCGTGTCGGCGATGAAGCGGGCGACCTCGCGCCGCGCCACGGCGGCACCGGGCGGAGCCGCCGCCGCGATGGCCCCCTTGCGCCCGATCACGGCGGCCAGTTGCTGGCGCCAGTCGCCGTCGCCCACCGGCTGCACCGGGGCGCCGCCCTCCGACGCGGTGGGCACCCGCGCCACCCGCCGGCCCGGCCCGGCCCGGCGCTCCGCCCGCAGGCTGGTCACCAGCCCGACGCACATCAGCACCATGACCACCGCGAAGGGCAGCGCCGTCGTCACCGCCGCCGTCTGAAGCGCCTGCAACCCGCCGACCAGAAGCAGCACCGCCGCCACCACGCCCGACAGCACCGCCCAGAAGATGCGCGTGGCGATGGGCGGGTCCTGGTTGCCGCCGGACCCGATGATGTCGATCACCAAGGCGCCGGAGTCGGCGGAGGTGACGAAGAAGGTGACGACGATCAGCGTCGCCAGGGCCGAGGTGATCACGCTGAGCGGCAGGCGGTCCAGCATGACGAACAGGGCCGTCGGCACGTTCTCCTGCACCGCCGCCGCCATGCCGCCGCCTTCGAACATCTCCATATGGATCGCCGTCTCGCCGAACACGGTGAACCAGACGAAGGTCAGCGCCACCGGAGCGAACAGCACGCCGCCAATGAATTCACGGATGGTGCGGCCACGCGACACCCGCGCGATGAACATCCCGACGAAGGGCGCCCAGGAAATCCACCAGCCCCAGTAGAACATCGTCCAGCTCGCCTGCCACTCCGCCCCGGTGTAGGGCAGCGTGCGGAAGCTGGTGTAGGGCAAGGTCCACAGGTAACGCCCGATGCTTTCCACCAGCGTGGACAGCAGGAACACCGACGGGCCGAGCAGGAAGACGAACAGCAGGAGCAGCAACCCCGCCAGCATGTTCAGCTCGCTGAGCCGGCGGATGCCCCGCCCGACCCCACTGACCGCCGAGGCGGTGGCGATCGCCGTGATGACGGCGATCAGCACCATCTGCTGCATCGTCCCGATGCTGACCAGCCCGAGGTAATCGAGCCCGGCGTTGATCTGCATGACCCCCAGCCCAAGCGAGGTGGCGATGCCGAACAGCGTGCCGACGATCGCCACGATGTCCACCAGATGGCCGGGCCAGCCGCTCAGCCGGTCGCCCAACAGCGGGTAGAGCGCCGACCGGATGGTCAGGGGCAGGTCGTGCCGGTAGGCAAAATAGCCCAGCGACAGGCCGACCGTGATGTAGATGCCCCAGGCGTGCAGCCCCCAATGCAGGAAGGCCAGATTCATCGCCTCCCGCGCCGCATCGGGGGTTCCCGCCTCGCCGACGCGCGGGTTGGCGAAATGCAGCACCGGCTCCGCCACGCCGTAGAACAGCAGGCCGATCCCCATGCCGGCGCTGAACAGCATGGCGAACCACGTCAGGTAGCTGAATTCCGGCTCGTCATCGTCCTTGCCGAGCTTGATCGACCCGTAGGGACTGAAAAACAACCAAAGAGCGAATAAGAGGAATCCCGCCACGGACAGTATGTAGAACCAGCCGAAGTTGCCGACGATGGCCGACTGAAGAGCGGAAATGCGCGCCCCGAATGGTTCGGTGAAGACGCTGGCGAGAAGGACGAACAGGAGAATCAGCCCTGCTGCGGTGAAGGAGACGGTTTTGTTGATCCCGTGCATGGTTTTTCTCCGGGTCCGGGCAGCGCACCCGAATCCGAGGCGCGGCGTCTTGGCCCCCACAACGGATCAACCCGGCCGGAGTTTCCAAAAAATGCCGCGCTCATGCTTCCGACGCTCGGCGGCCGCACCGGCTATTCCGGGCGGGCGCCGCCTTTGCGTTCCGACCGCAGGCGCCGCCGCAGGACCAGCGCGTACCAAGCCAGCAGGACCGTGGTGAACAGCGACAAGGTGAAGGACACACCATCCGGCCGCAGGTCGTAGCCCGTGGCGCCGCCGAACAGCGTCACCGAGCTGTCCCAGAGATAGGCGAGCAGCAGGATCAGCGTGTTGGTCCCCGACAGGCCGGTGGCGAGATAAAGCACAAGATGCATCCGTTGCCTCCCGAAGAGCCCTGACCGGCCATGCGCTTTTTCGTTGCGCGGTGTTGTTCTTGTCCGAAGCCCCGTCATCCTAGGCGCCTGGAGCGATCCTGTCAGCCATGGCCCACACCGAAAGCCCCCCGACCTGGACCCAGCGGCTCCTGCGCTACGGCACGGGGGTGCTCATCCTGGCCCTGCTGGCCGGGGCGCTGGTCATCCTGAACCGCTGGCTGGAGCAGTACAGCGTCGCCGACATCCGGCAGGCGCTGAACCGCATCACGGGCGTGCAGCTTCTCGCCGCCTCAGCGGCGGCGGCGGTCAGCTACTGGCTGCTGACGCTCTACGACCTGCTGGCCCTGCGCCACCTGCGGCGGCCCCTTCCCTACCGCTGGGTGGCCTTCACCGCCTTCACCAGCTACGCCTTCAGCCACAGCCTGGGCTTCGCCAGCATCATCGGGGCGACCGTGCGCTACCGCCTCTACGCGCCGCATGGGCTGGGCGGGGTGGAGGTGGCGCAGGTGACGCTGTTCGTCGTCACCACCTTTATGCTCGGGCTGGCGACGGTGATGCCGGTGGTCATGCTGATCGATCCCACGGCGCTGAAGGCGCTGCACGTCCCGCCGGGAAGCGCCTTCCTGCTGGGGCTGGCGGCGCTGGCGATCCTGGTGGCCTACGCGGTGGGCGGCTTCTGGCTGCGCCGGCCGCTGCGGGTGTTCGGGCACGCCATCGCCTTCCCCCGCCCGTCCATCGCGGTTCGGCAGCTCCTGCTCGGGCTGTGCGACCTGTCGCTGGCCGCGCTGGTCCTCTATCTCTGCCTGCCGCCGAGCGACGCGGTGAGCTACGCCGACGTGCTGGTCGCCTTCGGGCTGGCGCTGGTCGCCGGCATCATCAGCCATGTGCCGGGGGGGCTGGGCGTGTTCGACGCCATCGTCCTGGTCAGCCTGACCCCGGCCATGCCCGGCAACGACGTTATGGCGGGGCTTCTGGTCTTCCGCCTGATCTATTATCTGGCGCCGCTGGTGATCGCCGGGCTGATGTTCGGCGGGGTGGAGGCCTTTCAGGCCCGGCGCCGCATCGGCGGGCTGTCGCGGGGCATCTCCGCCGCCATCAGCCCGGCGGTGCCGCTGGTGCTGGCCGCCTGCATCTTCATCACCGGGGCCTTCCTGCTGTTCTCGCGCGCCACGCCGGAGGAGACGCTGCCCGCCCCCTTCGACGCTACGGCGCTGCCGCTGGTAGAGATGTCGCACTTCACCGGCAGCGTCGCCGGGGTGCTGCTGATCCTGCTGGCCCACGCGGTGCAGCGGCGGCTGCACGCCGCCTGGGTGCTGTCGCTGGTGCTGCTGGCCACCGGCTGCGCCTCCGCCCTGCTGAAGGGCGGCGACTGGCCGGAGGCCATCGTGCCGGGGCTGATCTTCCTGGCCCTGTTGCCGGCCCGCAAGGAGTTCCACCGCCGCGGCAACATCCTGCGCAACCCCCTGACGCCGAGCTGGTTCATCGCGACCGGCGTGGCGCTGGCCAGCGCCTTCTGGCTCGGCCTGTTCTCCTACAAGCACATCGCCTTCAGCGACGAGCTGTGGTGGCATTTCACCCTGCACGGCGACGCCTCCCGCTTCCTGCGGGCGTCGGTGGCGGTCGGGGTGATCGCGCTCGGCGCTGCGCTCGTCCATCTGGTGTCGGCAGCCAGCCGCGACCCGCAGGAACGGGAGCAGGAGGAGAAGCCCCCCGGCCCCCTCACCGCCGCCAGAAGGACGGACTGAGCACGACCAGGATGGTGAAGAACTCCAGCCGCCCCAGCAGCATGCCGGCGGCCAGCGCCCATTTGGCGCCATCCGGCATGGTGGCGTAGTTGCCGACCGGCCCGATGGTCGGGCCGAGGCCGGGGCCGACGTTGCTGACCGCCGTCGCCGCCCCCGACAGGGCGGACACCACGTCCACCCCGAGGAAGGCCAGGACGAAGGCCAGCACGAACACCGACATCAGGTAGACGAAGCCGAAGCTCATCACCGAGATCATCACGTCGGCGCTGACCGGCTTGCCGTTGTAGTTGAGCGGGATCACCAGATTGGGGCTGTAGAGGCGGCGCTGGAGCGCTCGCAGCACGATGAACAGGATCTCGAACCGGAAGATCTTCAGCCCGCCCGAGGTCGATCCGGTGCAGCCGCCGACGAAGGTCAGGATGAAGAAGACCACCGACGCCAACGGCCCCCACCGCTCATAGTCGATGGAGGCGTAGCCGGTGGTGGTGACCACCGAGACGACGCTGAAGGTGGTCACGCGGATGGCGTCGTCCCACGGCACGCCCCGCGTCAGCGTCAGCCAGACCGACATTCCGAAGGACACCGCCGCGAGGAAACCGAGATACCAGCGGATCTGCGTGTCCGCCCAGAAGCTGGCCGCCCGCCCCTGGGCAAGGCTGATGAAGCGGACGAAGGGCATGCCGCCCAGCACCATGAAGATCACCAGCACCCACTCGATGGCCGGGCTGTTCCAGCTGGCGATGGACGCGTCGCGGGTGGAGAAGCCGCCGGTGGACACCGCGGTCATCGCGTGGTTGACGGCGTCGAACCAGGACATCCCGGCATAGGCGAGCATCACCGTGCAGACCGCGGTCAGGCACAGGTAGATCCAGCCCACCGCGATGGCGAGGTCGCTGGCCCGCGGGGTCACCTTGTCCGACCGGTCGGAGGATTCCGAGCGGAAGAGCTGCATGCCGCCGACCTGGAGGAAGGGCAGGATGGCGATGGCCATGCCGATGATGCCGATGCCGCCCAGCCATTGCAGCAGCGACCGCCACAGCAGCAGCCCCGGCGCCAGCCCGTCCAGCCCGGAGATCACCGTGGCCCCGGTGGCGGTCAGCGACGACATCGCCTCGAAATAGGCGTCGGCCGCCGACAGGTCGATCTGCGACACCATGAAAGGCACGGCGGCGAAGGCGCAGATGACCACCCAGGACAGGGCGGTCAGCAGGAAGGCCTGCCGGAGGTTCAGCGCGATCCGGTCCATGCGGTTGGCCAGCATGAACTGGACGCCGAAGAACAGGGTCAGGGCGAAGGCGATGGCGAAGACCATCCAGTCGGGGTTGCCGGCAGCCAGATCGACGGACATCGGAAGCAGCATCGCAACGGCCAGGACGCTGAGAAGCGCGCCGATGATGAAGAAGACGGGGCGGGTGTCGAAACCAGTCATGCACGGGCCATAGCCGATCGGAATTGCGGCCTAAGTTGTCACGATTGCGACGCTTCGGCATGCCCGAAGCACGCCGCAGGGCGATTTTCCCAATGAATTACCCCATATGGCCTGTTTGGGCCAGGGAAGGACCGCCGACCAGCCCAGTGAGTGCCCTTCTACCCCGAAAGATGTCTGGAATCGGGCCGGATGCGCCCCCGCAAAGAGGGGCGTGGGGCTGGACGGCGGCGGGCATCCTGTGCACACTCCGCCCCGACGTACGGCTCAAATCGTCGAGCCTTCCCGGATGACCGGGACCCGCGGGGAACTGGAACAGACAATGGACTGGCGGCGTGCTTTCGGACGATGCCCTGATCTTTCTTCAGCATTCGATCAAGACGGTGTGGACTCTGGAGATTCTGCTGATTTTACGGCGTGATCCGGGTCAGGCATGGAATTCGGACGAACTCATTCGCGAATCGCGCAGCAGCACGCTCATCCTCCAGGAAGTCTTGGCGAATCTTGAACAGGCTGGATTGATCGATACGGCCAGAGAGCATCGCATCCGCTACCGCAGCGCGACCCCGGCGCTGGAGCGCCTCGTGGCGGAAATCGCCGTCGCACAGGCGCGGCGCCCGGCGGCGGTCACGAAGGCGCTGCTCTCAGTGTCGTCGGACAAGGTACAGAACTTCGCCGGCGCCTTCCGCGTCGGAAAAAGGACATGACAATCCGGCCATAATTCACCCCCGGAACCGGGTTGGATTTTGCTAAACTGTCGTTCGAAGCAACCGCATTTGGCCGGTCGCCTCATCCGGATAAGGGGCGAACGGCTGTATTTGCCTTGATCCGCCGACCGAATGGCTTCGATGTCCTGTGGAGTTTCCATTATGCCGTTTCACCAACCGGCCCTGGGGCTGTCCCTTGCCGCCCTTGCCCTGGCCGGAGCCCTCTCAGGCGCGGCCCAGGCCGCAACCACCGATCGCAACCCCGCTCCCGTCGCCCAGACCGCCCCGGCCACAACGCCCAACGCCGCGCCCAACGCCGCACCCGAGGCGGCCCCAGCCGCCAAGGTTACGGGTTTCCGCTCCGCGCGCTTCGGCATGACCGGTGACGAGGTCACGAAGGCCATCACCAAGGACTTCAAGATCGAGGGCAAGGACGTCCGCCGCGAGATCAACGCGACGGAGCGGACTACCAGCCTGATCGTGAAGGTCGACGACCTGCAGACCGGTGCCGGCCCGGCGGTCGTCGCCTACATCCTCGGCCATTCGACGCAGAAGCTGTTCCAGGTGAACATCCTGTGGGGCGGCGCGGTGAATCCGAAGGTCGATCCCAACGCCCTGGTCGGTGCCGCCAACGCCCTGCGCAACTATTTCGTGGGACAGGGTTACCGGCAGGAGGGCATGCTGCTCAACGCGCCGGTCGGCGACGGATCGCAGGTGGTGGTCTTCCGCGGCACCGACAGCCAGGGGCGCATGAGCCTGCTGACCCTCGCGGTCCCGCCGAAGCCCTCCGATGACACCCCCGCCCTGCCGCCGTCGCTTCAGCTCTCCTACATCGAGAAGCCGAACGAGCCGGACGTCTTCAAGATCGAAAAGGGTTTCTGATCGCCGCCCCTCCGCCGGTCCAGAACGAAAAAGGGCGGCGCCGTCGTGGCGCCGCCCTTCCCGTTTCCGCCAAGCGGGACCGGATCAGCCCCGGAGGGCGAGGCGGTCGACCAGCCCCGACCAGCTGCTGACCGAGATCAGGTGGGCGTAGACAAGCCCCAGCCAGCCGCGGTCGCGCCACTCCACCAGCGTCTCGGCGGGAAGCCGGTTGAAGGCTGCCTCGTCGATCACGTTGAAGCCGGCGAGGCTCAGCCGTT
This sequence comes from Azospirillum sp. UENF 312511, assembly GCF_058780635.1. NCBI lineage: Bacteria > Pseudomonadati > Pseudomonadota > Alphaproteobacteria > Rhodospirillales > Azospirillaceae > Azospirillum > Azospirillum sp. UENF 312511. The sequence continues at coordinate 866,577 of NZ_JBSNCG010000005.1, forward strand.
CGCCGTTGTTCAGGGTGATGTCGGCGCGCTTCTCCGACATCAGGCCGGCGGCGACCACCGCCTCGACGAACTGGGTGGTGAACAGGTTCTGGGCCTGGACTTCCTTGACGAACTCCAGGGCGTTGTTGGTCAGGGCGGAAGGCTGCCCGTCCACGAAGAAGGGGTTGTCCCGGCCCGGAACGACGGAGTCCGCCGCCTCGTCGACGCACAGGGTGAGCTGAGCCCCGTCCTCGCTCTCCAGGAAGATGAACGGATAGCGGCGGACGTAGGCGGGAATGTAGGTCCCCTCCTCCCACGCGCCGTTCGCGTCGACGAACAGATTCTCCCCGCTGCGCAGGCCGAGCAGAGCCACCGGCTGAGCCGTCGGGCCTTCCGAGAACAGGATCGGGAACTGCTTGCAGGCCGCGGGGAACTCCGCCGCCATCAGCGGCACCGAGTTGGTGGTGGCCGCGAAGGCGAAGTTCGGCTCGGTCCGCAGCGACAGATCGGCGTCGCGGGCGGCCACCAGCGGGCGGGGGCTCTTGTAGAACAGGGGCAGGGTCGGTTCGGTCATCGTTCGCTATCCAAAGGGTAAAGGTCTGCCGGGGGAAGGCGCGCCTCAGCGCGCCTCCTCCTCCTCCGTTTGCTGGTTGCCGGTGGCGGACGGCGCGGGGCCGGTGGTCAGGACCTCCGGCTGCGCGCCGGCGCGGGTGGTGGACGGGTTGGTTCCGGCGCCCGTGGACAGAACCTCCGGCTGCGCCCCCACACCGGTCAGCGACGGGGTCGTGCCGGCCAGGGTGAGAACCTGCGGCGCGGCGTAGGCGGCCAGAGCGTTCGGCGTAAGGCCGGCGCGGGTCATCGTGCCGGTGAACAGGCTGGCGACGCCGGGGGTGCTGGGAACCGGGACCACCACCACCACGGTGGCGGCGACCCGGCTGACCTGCTGCGTCGGACCCCAGGGGGTGTTGTTGATGAAGTACGGGGCGGCCCGCAGCGGGCTGTCGATCGCGCTGGCGGCCAACGCATCCGTCCTGCCGGCCACGGTGCCGAACATCCGGGCGGAACCGGCCTTGGGAACGGTGAGGCTCAGCACGTCGATCTTCTGCAAGGCGGTCCCGGTCTCCTGTCCGATAAGCAGCGCCCCGCCGTCGGACGCCATGGTCAGCATGGTGGCCTTGCCCTGGAGCCCCGCCATGGTGATGGGGCCGCCCGCCGCGATGGACGCCTGGCCGTCCGGCAAGGACGCCACGGCACCCAGCGAGATCGGGCCGGTCTTGGCCGTAATGCTGGTGGGCAGAACAATGCCCGATCCACCGGATTGGGTAAAGCCTCCCTCCGTGACAACCGTGGCATCGCGACCAAAGGTCACCATGCCGGCCCCGTCCGTCGTGACCAAGGCCAGCGAGCCGGCGCTGTTCACCGCCGCGCCGAAGGTGAAGCCGGCGCCGGTCAGGCGGAGGCCGTCCATTCCGGTCGCGGTCAGCGTCTTGGCGAAGCGGCTCTCGCCGCCGGCCGTCTGGGTCAGCGAGCGCACGGTCACCGCGCCGTCGTAGAAGACGCCGCCCGAGGTCCGGACCGTGACGTCGCCCATCAGGCCCGACGCGCCGATGTCCCCCGCCGCCCGGATGGACGCGCCGTTCAGCGACAGCGCGGAACGGTTGGCGCTGTCGACGGCCCCGCCGAACACGAGGTCGCCGCCGGTGCTGGTCAGCGCGCTGGCGCCGGCCACCGTCAGGGCGCCGCCGAAGCGCTGCACCCCGGTGGTGGTGACGGACGCGCCGTCCAGGCGGGTGCCGCCGCTGACGGCGATCTGCCGCAGGGCGCCGGTTTCGCCGAAGACCCCGGCCAGGACGGCGTCGCCGTCGACCGTCAGCCCTTGCACCCCGGCGTTGGCGGCGCTGCCGCCGTTCAGCAGGGAGACGGTCCCGCCCGTCAGGACGGTGTCGACCCCCAGCGTCACCGCGCCGCCGAAGCTCTGCTCCGCCACGGTGGTCACCGCGCCGCCGTTCAGGGCGGCGGTGCCGGTCACCGACAGGCGGCTCAGCGCCTGCGTGCCGCCGACCAGGCTGTTGACGATGGCGTCGCCGGCGATGGTCAGCCCCTGGCCGCCGCGGGTGGCGGCGTCCAACCCGCCGACCAGCACGACGGTGCGGCCGGTCAGGAGGGTGTCGGTCCCCAGCACCACCCGTTCCCCGTAGGTCTGGGTCCCGGTGGTGTCGACGGAACCGCCGTTCAGGGCCAGCGTGCCCGCCGCGTCGGTGACGACCGAGGCCGCGCGAACCGACTGGGCGAAGCGGGTCTGGCCGGCGCTGTAGACCGTCAGATCGCCCAGCCGCTCCGTTCCGCCGACCGTGCCGGCGAAGACGGCGTCGCCGGTGCCGCTTGTGACGGTCAGGGCCTGCCCGCCGTCCAGCGCCCCGGCGAAGGTGACGCCGGTGCCGGCCAGGGCCGACGGGGAGCCCGCCAGACGGACGGCGCCGCCGTAGGTCTGCGCCCCGCTGGTGACCGCCGTGGCGCCGGTCAGCAGCGTCTCGCCACCGACCGTCAGCGCGGCCAGCGCCTGCCGGGTGCCGAGGGTGCCGGCAAGCGCGGCGTTGCCGGCGATGGTCAGGCTCTGACGGCCCGCCTCCGCTGCGTCGATGCCGCCCGACAGCGCCACCTGGGTGCCGGTCAGGACCGTGTCGGTCCCCAGCGTCACCGCGTCGGCGTAGCTCTGCGCCCCGGTGGTGTCGACGCTGCCGCCGTTCAGGATGGTGATCCCGGTGGCGTCGGTGACCAGCGAGGCCGCCTTGACCGTGTCGGCGATGGTGGTGGTGCCGCCGCCGTTGATCGTCAGCGCCCCCAGACGGCTGCTGCCGCCGACGGCACCGCCGAGCAGGATGTCGCCGCTGCCGCTGGTCAGCGTCAGCGCCCGCCCGCCGTCGAGGGTGGAAGCGAGGACGATCCCGCCGGTGCCGGTGATCCGGCTGTCGCCGCCCAGCGTCACCGCCTTCGCCGCCGTGAAGACCGTGCCGGCCAGATAGGCGCCGTCCAGGGTCACCGCGTCGTTGTAGGTCTGGGCGCCACTGGTCGTCACCGACGTGAGGCTGGTGGTGCCGTCGGCATCGGTGGTCAGGCTGGCGAGCGCCGTCGCGCCGCCCACCGCCGCGTTGAACTGGGTGGCGCCGCTGCTGTTGACGGTCAGCGCCTGGGCGCCGTTCACCGTGCCGTTGAAGGTCACCGCGCCGCTGCCGGCGTCGACTGTGGTGGTCCCCGCCAGCGTCACCGGGCCGGCGACGGTGAAGGCGCCGTTGCCGGTGGCGTAGGTGCCCATCAGGCTGGTTTCGCCGCCGTAGCTCTGGTCCCCCGCCGTGGTCACGTTGACCAGGCTGGTGTAGCCCGTGCCGGTGGTCAGGCTGGCGAGCGCCGTCGTGCCGCCCACTGCCGCGTTGAACACCATCGCCCCGGTCGAGGTCGCCGTCAGCGCCTGGGCGCCGTTGACCGTCCCGTTGAAGGTGATCGTGCCGTAGCCCGCGTTCACCGCCGTGGTCCCCGCCAGCGTCGTCGCACCGTTGAAGGTGATCGCGCTGTCGGTCGAGCTGTAGGCACCGTTGAGCGTGGTGGCGTCGTTGTAGGTCTGGGCACCGCTGGTGGTCACCGACGTGAGGCTGGTGATGCCGTCGGCGTCGGTGGTCAGGCTGGCGAGGGCCGTGGTGTTGCCGACCGCCGCGTTGAACTGCGTGGCGCCGCTGCTGTTGACGGTCAGCGCCTGCGCCCCGTTCACCGTGCCGTTGAAGGTCACCGCGCCGCTGCCGGCGTCGACCGTGGTGGTCCCCGCCAGCGTCACCGGGCCGGCGACGGTGAAGGCGCCGTTGCCGGTGGCGTAGGTGCCCATCAGGCTGGTTTCACCGCCGTAGCTCTGGTTCCCCGCCGTGGTCACGTTGACCAGGCTGGTGTAGCCCGTGCCGGTGGTCAGGCTGGCGAGCGCCGTCGTGCCGCCCACCGCCGCGTTGAACACCATCGCCCCGGTCGAGGTCGCCGTCAGCGCCTGGGCGCCGTTCACCGTCCCGTTGAAGGTGATCGTGCCGTAGCCCGCATTCACCGCCGTGGTCCCCGCCAGCGTCGTCGCACCGTTGAAGGTGATTGCGCTGTCGGTCGAGCTGTAAGTGCCGCTCAGCGTCGTGGCTGCGTTGTGGGTCTGAGTGCCGCTGGTGGTGACGTTCAGGAAGCTGACCGTGGCACCGGCGTTGGTGGTCAGGCTGGCCAGAGCCGTCGTGCCGCCCACCGCCGCGTTGAACTGCGCCGTGCCCGTCCCGGCGATGGTCAGCGCCTGGGCGCCGTTCACCGTGCCGTTGAAGGTCGCCGTCCCGGCGTTCACCGTCGTCGCCCCGCCCAACGTGGCCGCCGCGTTGGCGGTGACCGTGCTGCCCGTGTAGGTGCCGTCCAGGGTCACCGCGTCGTTGTAGGTTTGCGCCCCCGTGGTGGTGACGTTGCGCAGGCTGCTGGTACCGGTGGCGTCCGTGGTCAGGCTGGCCAGAGCCGTCGTGCCGCCCACCGTGCCGGTGAACTGCGTCGTGCTCTTGTTGTTGACCGCCAGCGCGTAGGCGCCGTCCACCGTGCCGGCGAACAGCACGCTCGACCCGCCGTTCACCGTCGTGTCGCCGGCCAGCGTCGTCGCACCGTTGGCGCTGAAGGCCCCGGTGGTGGTCGTGTAGATACCGTTCAGGGTCACCGCGTCGTTGTAGGTCTGCGCCCCGGTGGTGGTGACGTTGCGCAGGCTGCTGGTACCGGTGGCGTCCGTGGTCAGGCTGGCCAGAGCCGTCGTGCCGCCCACCGTACCGGTGAACTGCGTGGCGCCCTTGTTGTTGACCGCCAAGGCGTAGGCACCGTCCACCGTGCCGGCGAACAGCACGCTCGACCCGCCGTTCACCATCGTGTCGCCGGCCAGCGTCGCCGCACCGTTGGCGGTGAAGGCACCGGTGGTGGTCGTGTAGATGCCGTTCAGCGTGACCGCATCGTTGTAGGTCTGGGCGCCGCTGGTGGTGACGTTGCGCAGGCTGCTGGTGCCCCCGGCATCCGTCGTCAGGCTCGCCAGAGCCGTCGTGCCGCCCACCGCCGCGTTGAACTGCGTCGCGGCGGCGCTGTTGATGACCAGGGCCTGGGCACCGTCCACCGTGCCGGCGAACAGCACGCTCGACCCGCCATTCACCGTTGTCGCACCGGCCAGCGTCGTCGCACCGTTGGCGGTGAAGGCGCCGGTGGTGGTCGTGTAGATGCCGTTCAGCGTGACCGCGTCGTTGTAGGTCTGGGCACCCGTGGTGGTGACGTTGCGCAGGCTGCTGGTGCCCCCGGCATCCGTCGTCAGGCTGGCCAGAGCCGTCGTGCCGCCCACCGTGCCGGTGAACTGCGTGGCGCCCTTGTTGTTGACCGCCAAGGCGTAGGCACCGTCCACCGTGCCGGCGAACAGCACGCTCGACCCGCCGTTGACCATCGTGTCGCCGGCCAGCGTCACCGCACCGTTGGCGGTGAAGGCACCGGTGGTGGTCGTGTAGGTGCCGTTCAGCGTCGTGGCGGCGTTGTGGGTCTGGGCGCCGGTGGTGGTGACGTTCAGGAAGCTGGCCGTGGCACCCGCGTTGGTGGTCAGGCTGGCCAGAGCCGTCGTGCCGCCCACCGCCGCGTTGAACTGCGCCGTGCCCGTCCCGGCGATGGTCAGCGCCTGGGCGCCGTTCACCGTGCCGTTGAAGGTCGCCGTCCCGGCGTTCACCGTCGTCGCCCCGCCCAACGTGGCCGCCGCGTTGGCGGTGACCGTGCTGCCCGTGTAGGTGCCGTCCAGGGTGACCGTGTCGTTGTAGGTCTGCGCCCCCGTCGTCGTCACCGACTTCAGGCTGCTAGTACCGTCGGCGTCGGTGGTCAGGCTGGCGAGCGCCGTCGTGCCGCCCACCGTGCCGGTGAACTGCGTGGCGCCCTTGTTGTTGACCGCCAAGGCGTAGGCGCCGTCCACCGTGCCGGCGAACAGCACGCTCGACCCGCCATTCACCGTCGTGTCGCCGGCCAGCGTCGTCGCACCGTTGGCGCTGAAGGCCCCGGTGGTGGTCGTGTAGATGCCGTCGAGCGTCACCGCGTCGTTGTAGGTCTGCGCCCCGGTGGTGGTGACGCTGCGCAGGCTGCTGGTGCCGCCGGCATCCGTCGTCAGGCTGGCCAGAGCCGTCGTGCCGCCCACCGTACCGGTGAACTGCGTGGCGGCCTTGCTGTTGACGGCCAGGGCGTAGCCGCCGTCCACCGCACCGGCGAACAGCACCGCCCCGCCGTTCACCGTCGTCGCACCGGCCAGCGTGGTCGCCGCGTTGGCGGTGAAGGACCCACTGCCGGTGTTGTAGGTGCCGTCGAGCGTCACCGCGTCGTTGTAGGTCTGTGCGCCGGTGGTCGTCACCGATTTCACGCTGCTGGTGCCGCCGGCGTTGGTGGTCAGGCTGGCGAGCGCCGTCGTGCCGCCCACAGCGCCGTTGAACTGCGCCATGCCCTGGTTGTTGACCGCCAGGGCATAAGCGCCGTCCACCGTGTTCATGAACACAACGCTCGACGTGCCGTCCACCGTCGTGTTGCCGGCCAACGTCACCGCGCCGATGGCCGAGAAGACCGCGCCGGTGGTGTAGGTACCATCCAGCGTCACCGTGCCGCTGTAGGTCTGGGCGCCCGTGGTCGTCACCGACTTCACGCTGGCCGTCCCGCCGGCGTCGATGGTCAGGGTCGTCAGCGCCGTCGTGCCACCCACGGCGCTGCTGAACTGCGTCGCGCCGCTGCTGGTGATCACGAGTGAGTTGGCCCCGTTCACCGTGCCGCTGAACAGCACGTTTCCGCTGCCGGAGTTCACCGTGGTGCCGCCCGCCAGCGTCGTCGCGCCGGTCACCGTGAAGGCGCCGTTTCCGGTGGCGTAGGCGCCCTGGAGGCTGGTCGCGCCGGTGTAGGTCTGCGCACCCGTCGTCGTCACGGCGCGCAGGCCGATGGTCCCCGCGGTGACCGTCAGATAGGCCAGGTTGCTGGCCGCCCCGCCCAGCGTCACGCCGCCCTGCGCCGCGTTCAGGGTCGCCCCGTACCCACCGCCGTTCAGCGTGCCGGTCACCGACAGGTCGCCGCCGGTCGCGCTCACCATGCGGTTGGCGCCGGACAGGGTCAGGTTCCCGGTGACGGTCACCGACTTGCCGGACAGCGTGCCGTTCAAGGTGGTGTTGCCGGTGTAGGTCTGCGTGCCTGTGGTGGTGACGTTGCCCAGGGCGATGCTGGTGCCCTGCACCGTCACGCTGGCCCGGGTGGCGTCCGAACCGACGCTGTACACCGCCTTGGTCAAGGACACCGCACCCCCCGTGGAGATCAGGGAGATGGTGCCGCTGCCACCGGCGTTGATTCCGGTGGTGGCGTTGCTGTCGCTGATGGCGCCGCTGGCGGTGACGGCGATGTCGCCGTCGGTGGTGGCGAGATTGCCCAGGTTGAAGCTGGTGCCGGCCAGATAGATTCCGCCCGTTCCGGTCACCATCGCCGAGATGTTGGCGATGGTGCTGGTGAAGGCGGCGCTGCTGGTCCCGATCCCGGTGTTGGAGGTCAGGTTCAGCGTGCCGCCGGTCAGGCTGGTGCCGTTGCCGGTCAGCAGGCTGCCGCCCGCCGCCGACAGGTTGATGGTCCCGGTCGGACCGGCGTTGACCGTGCCGACCGTCAGGTCGCCCGTCGTCGCGGTCAGGCTGACCGTGCCGACCCCGGTCACCGAGGTCGCCGTCATGCCGGTGCTGCTGGTGGCGGTGACGGTGCCGTTGGCGCCAAAGGTCGCCGCCGTCAGCGTGCCGGTGTTGTTGACGGTCAGGTTCTTGCCGGAGCCGGTCAGGCTGGCGTCGATGGTGCCGACCGTGGTGTTGAGGGTGGTGTCGCCGCCGTTGGAGCCACTGGCGAAGGTCAGCGAGCCCGCGGTGATCGACAGCGACCGCGGCGAGGCCCCCGCGGCCACCACGTCGGTGGTGCCCTTCAAGGTCAGCGCACCCATGCCGAGGTTGATCGCCGCGGTCGGCAGGGTCAACACCCCGCCGGACTGCAGCAGCAGGTTGCCGCTGGTCATCGACAGGCCGGCGCTGGCGTCCAGGTTGCCGGCCGTGCGGATGTAGGCGGACCCGCCGGCGCCGAGGGTGACGAGGTTGCTGGTCAGCGTCAGGGCGGCGCTGTTGATGTTGTCGACCGAAATGACCGGCGTGGTGCCGGTGGCGGTCAGGCCGGTCAGGCTCGACACGTTCATCTTGATCGGCGTGCCGGCGCCGGTGGCGGCGTCGGTGACAGTGCCGATGCTGCCGCCGTTGGCGGTCAGGCTGGCCGAATGGCCGGTCACATGAGTGCCGTTGCCGCTGCCCAGGATGGAGCCGGTGGCGGTCAGCGCGACCGTTCCATTGGTGGTGTTGGCCGACACCGACTGGACCGTCATCGTGCCGGCGGACTCGATGGTGACCGAGCCGCTGGAGGCGGTGGCCGAGGCGACGGTGACGCCGCCGGTGGAGGCGTCGGTCAGGTAGACGCTGCCGGTGGCGCTCGCCAGGGTCAGGCTGCCGGTGGTGGTCTGGACCGACCGGCTGGAGGTGCCGACGCCCTTGCTGCCGGTCAGCGAGGCCGAACCGCCGACGATCCGCGTCTCGGCAAGGCCGTCGTCATAGACGCCGCCGCCGCTGGAGCTGAGGGTGACCGCCCCGGTGCCGGCGTTGATGCTGCCGGCGATGATGTCGGCGTCCACCGCGGTGGAGGAGATCGTGATCGCCCCACCGCCGGTGCTGGCGCTGACCACCTGGAGGCGGTCGCCGGCCTGCACGTCGATCTTGCCGCCGGTCGTCGCGGCGTAGGCCAGCGCGGTGGCGCCGGTCGTGCTCAGATAGATGTCGCCCGAACCGCCGTTCACCTGCACCTGGGCCCCGCCCACGCCAACGCGGGCGGAGGAGGTGCCGATGCCGCCGGCGCCGTTCAGCGCGACGGTCTTGCCGGTGACCGCGGACCCGCCGTTGGCGGCCAGGATCTTGCCGCCGTTGCCGGTGGCGCTCAGCGTGACCGAGCCGTCGTTGGCGCCCGCCGTCACCGTCCCGGCGGTGATGGACCCGCCGGTCGAGGTCACGGTGATGCTGTTGCCCGCCGCGTCGGTGGCGATGGCGACGTTGGTCAGCGTGATGTTGCCGCTGCCCGACACCACCACCGGGCCGTTGCTGACCGCGGCCGTCAGCCCGCCCGTCAGCGATCCGGCGATGTCGAGATAGAGGCCGCCCGTGCCCGTGACGTTGGTGGTCAGCGCCCCGGTGCTGGACGTCGTGACCTTGAACGCCGAGTCCGCCGTGCCGATGCCGGCCCCCGCCGTCAGCGTGGCGCTGCCGGTGCCGAGGCTCAGGCTGGAGCCGCCGTTGAGGATCCGGCCGGCCGTCGCCGTCAGGGTCAGCGCCTTGCTGCTGTCGTAGGAGAGGTTGGAGACGGTCAGGTCGCCGGCCGCCGCAATCACCGTCAGGGCGCCGCCGGTGGTGATGGAGCTGAGGTTCAGCCCCGCCGCGTTCTTCACGAACAGGCCGCCGGTGCCACTGCTGGCGGTCAGGCTGGACACGTTCATGCCCAGCGCCGTGGCGTTGCTGCCGATGGCGCTGCTGTTGCCCTGTTCGTTGGTCTTCTTCTGGGCGTCGAGCTTCAGGGAGCCCGCGGTGATGGTGGAGCTGTTGTTCACCGCCGTGATGTTGCCGGCGGTCGCGCTGTTGCCCGTCGCCGTCAGGCTGACCGTGCTGGAAGCGCCCGTGTTCACCGTGCCGATGGCGATGGCCCCCGGCGCCTTGAAGGTAAAGTCCAGGCCGGTGCTGTCGGTCAGCGTGGTGAAGGTGGTGGTGCCGCCGCTGTCCGTGACGTTCCAGCTCAGGTTGGCCGCCGTCAGGCTCATCGTGCCGGAGGTCGACGCCCCCGTCGTGCCCGGCGTGCGGTCGATGGTCAGCTTGGCGAGGTCGAGCGTGTCGGCGACCTTGAAGGTGCCGGGCGTCTTGATCGTCAGATCGGTCGTCGCGACGTTGAGCGTGGAGCCCGTGGCGGCGATGCCGCCATTGATCGCGGACAGCTCGACGCTGCCGCCGGACACCAGATTGCCGTTGCTGGCGTCGATGCTGCCATCGCCGCTGGTCAGCGACACCGACCCGGTCGTGGTGATGGTGCCGGCGGTCAGGAGGCCGGCCCCCGAGGAGCCGGTCGACAGCTTGATCGCACCGCCACCGGTGCTCACCACCGACTGGGCGATCAGGCTCTTGCTCTCCGACACCGCGATGCTGCCGGCGGCGCTCGCGGTCAGCGTGGTGCTGGTGGAGTTGGCCTGCGTCGAGATGGCGGAGACGTTGCCGATGGACCCGGTCGCCGTCAGGTTCACCAGATTGCTGCCGCTGATCGTGCCGCTGAGGATCGAGCCGCCCTGGTTGTTGATGACCGCGTTGGCGCCGTACATCGAGATCGAGCCGAGCGCGATGTCGCCGGTGGAATTGTTCAGGGTCAGCGCACCGGCCAAGCTCATGGAGTCGATGACCGTCGGGCCGTGCAGGTTGATCACGGCGCCGTTGTTGGCGTTCACCGTCAGGTTGCCGGTGGTGATGCTGATGAATTCACCCCCGTTCGCACCGACCACGTTGGAGGAGGACGTCAGGCTCGCGACGCCGGCGTTGATCTTGAGGACCGAATGGCCGTTCCCGACGATGCCGGCGTCGGCGATCAGGGCGATCGTGCCGGTCTTGCCGACGTCAAGGCCGCCGACGACCAGCTTGCGGTGGCTGTCGAAGGTGAAGCGCACGCCGCTGCGGTCAGTCAGCGCGGCCAGCACCGCCTGGGTGCTGCTCTCGGCACCAGTCAGCGCGATGGCCGAGCCGGACGTATCGACCGAGGTCAGGCTGTAATTGCGGTCGTTGATGCTGGACGAGGTGCTCTTGATCTTGAGCGTGCCGATGCGGGTGTCGGATTCGACATAGAGATCGCCCTTCACGTTGAAGGTCGCGGACGACGCCGACAGATGGATCTTGTTGCTGGAGGAGCCGATGCCGCCGCCGCTGCTCAGGGTCGCGGTGCCCGCGGTGATGCGGTTGGCCGGGTTGCCCGCGTTCGCCGAGGCGGCGCCCGTGATGGCGCCTGCGCTGGTCAGGTCGACGGTGCCCCAGTTCTGCGCGTTGAGCGTGCCGATGGACAACGCGTGCTGGGTGTCCAGCTTGAAGGCGAGACCGGTGGTGTCGGTCAGCTCGCTCAGCGTGGTGGTGACGCCGTCGTCCGTCATGGTGAAGACGAGCTGCGGCGCGGTGATCTGATAGGTGCCGGCGCCGGTCGTCCGCGAGCTGGTCAGCGACAGCGCGGTCAGGTCCTTGCCGTTGTCCACGAAGGCGTCGGTCGCCGTCGTCAGCACCAACGTGTCGGCCATCGTCGCGATGTGGTTGGCGGACGATCCCGCCTGACCGATGCCGCCGGTCGCGGTGAGGGTGACCGTGCCGGCGGTCACCATCGAGCTGCCGTTGCTGAAGATGTCCTTGCCGGTGCCGGTGGTCTCGATGGTCACCTTGCGGGCGAGTCCGCCGTTGATCGTCCCCAGGGCGACGCTGTTGTCGCTCTTGAACGAGAAGTCGAGGCCGCTTGCGTCCACGACGCTGCCGAGCGTGTACTGGCTGCCGGTGTTGCTGTCGGTCAGCGCGAAGGTCAGCCCTTCCGACCGGATGTCGTAGGCGTTCTGCGCGCCGGTCGAGGCGTGCCTGACATCCAGGCTGAGGGCGTGCAGGTCGGCGCCGTTCGTCAGATAGACGTTGCGCCCGGCGATCACCTCCAGGGTCCGCGTCTCGGTCAGCAGCGGCGTGCCGGACGCCCCGATGGAGCCCCCTTCGACCGTCAGCGTCACCTTGTCCGCGCTCAGCGGCTTGGTTCCGGACTGCAGCAGCGACCCGTTGTTGGTCACCTTGATGTCCGCCGAGGAACCGGCCTTCACATCCTTCAGCGTCAGGGTGCCGGTGTTGCTGAGCGTCAGCGATCCCGTCAGATTGGCCGACAGCGTGCCGACCTGGGTGGTGAAGTAGGAGCCGCTGTTGGTGTGGCCGACGCTGGTCCCCTTCAGCGTCAGGCTGCCCGCAGTGACCGCGGTGCCGCTGCTGTTCGTGGCGCTGATGCTGGAGCTGCCGGAATTGGCGGTCAGATCGACGGTGCCGCTGTTCCCGACGTCGATCTTGGCGATCCGCAGAGCCTTGTCGTTGCTGATGTTCAGCTTCAGACCGCTCTGGGTGACGTTCGTCACCGTCAGGCCTTCCTGCAACGACGAATCGCTGAAGCTGGCGGTCAGGCCGGTCGAGCTGATGGAGTAGCTGTTGCTCCCGCCGCCGGACTTGTTGTGCCGGAAGTCCAGCGTCAGATCGGTCAGGGTTGTGTTGTTGCTGACCGTCACGTTGCCGCCCGACGCGATGGACAGCTTCTGGGTGCTGGTCTGCACCTGGTTGGTGCCGCCGACGTTGCCGTTGCCGCCGGTCGCGGTCAGGGAGACCGAGCCCGCCGTGATCGTGCCCGACCCGTTGATCGACGGACCGCCGGACGCGCCCGAAGCCGCCCCGGTGGAGGTCAGCGCCACCGAGCCGGTGGAGCTGGTGCCGGCGTCGATCGTGCCGGCCACGATGCCGCGATCCACGCTGTAGCGCAGGTCCATGCTGCCGTTGCTCGGCGTGGACAGGGCCAGCGTCTGGATGCCGCTGGCCTCCGTCACCGTGAAGCTGCGGTTGGAGCCGAGGGCGTTGAACTGATAGGTCCCCGTGGCGGTGGACGTCTTGTGCGTGACGGTGACGTCCAGCGCGGTCAGCGCGGTGTTGCTGTTGTTGATGTAGAGGTCACCGTTGCTCACCAGGGTCAGCGACGCGGCGGAGGTCTTCACCGCCCGCGTGCTGGTGCCGATGGAACCGCCGTTGGTGCCGGAGCCGTTGGCAGACAGGGTGACGGAGGACGCCGTAATGGTTCCGCTTCCCGCCATGGTAATCGTCGAGTTCTCCCCGCCGCCCGCCGTGGTCAGGCTGACGGCACCGCCGGCGGCGGTGATCTGGTTGATCTCGATGTTCTTCTTACCGGTGAAGCTGAAGTTGCTGTTCTGGGCGCTGGCGACGTCGATTGCGACCTTGGTGCCGCTGTCAACCAACGTGTAGATCTGGGCACCGGTGCTGCCGATGGAAAAGGTGCTCTTGGTCGCGGTGGCCGTGGTGGCGTTCGTGCTGGTGATCGCCAGGCTGTTGAAGGCGCGTCCGTTGTTGTCGACGTAGATGTCGCGCCCCGATGTCACGGACAGGTCGCCGGTGTCGAGGTTGATGGCCCCGTAGAGGGTCGAATCACCGATGGAGGAGGAGGCCCCCGCCTCAAGCGACACCTTGCCGGCGGTGATCTTGCTGCCGTTGCCGGTGTTGGTGACGCCGTTGGACGAGACGATGGCGACGCTGCCGCCCGTTCCGACGTTGACGGTGCCGACCTTGACCGCGCGCGACGAATTGAAGGCGAAGTTCAGCGCCGTGCTGCTGGTGACGGTCTGGATCGTGGACTGCGACGAGCTGTCCGACAGGGTGAACACCTGTCCGTTGACCGTGGTGATCCCGATGGTGCCGCCGGAGTAGGAGCCGCGCGTCAACGTCAGGTCGGTCAGCGCCATCGTGTTGGTGATGCCCACGGACCCGCCCGTCGTGATCGACAGGTTCGCCGTCGCCAGATTCAGCGCGTTGGTGCCGCCGACGCTTCCATTGGCGCTCAGGATCACCTTGCCGGCGGCGATGAGCGTCGTGCTGTCCGAATCGTCCTGGATGCTGCCGCTGGTGTTCGTCAGCGTGACCGTTCCGGTGCCGTTGTTGGCGCTGACCGACCCGACGGTCATGACGCCGTTGGACTTCGTGACGGTGATGTCACCGCCGGCCGTCAGGCTGTCCAGCCCGGTCGGGCCGGTGCCCAGGCCGAGCCACATCGAACCGCCGGCGGTGGCCACGACCGTGCCGGCCTCCACGTTCAGCGCCTTTCCGGACGTGCCGATGTTCTTCCCGGCGGTGAGGGTCACCGTACCGGCGGAACTCGTGCGCAACGTGGCGTTGTTCGGGTTCAGAATCGAGCCGTTGGTCGCCGTGACCGTGATATCGCTGCTGGCGCTGGACGAGAAGTTGGAGCCGAAGGCGATGTCCCCCCAGGTCGCCGTCACCACGATGGGGTTGTTGGCGGCGCTGAAGAAGCGGCTGCCCAGCGTGATGAGGTTCTTCTGGTTGTTGACACCCGTCGAGGTCGGCAGGGTGATGTAGATGCCGCCGTCCGCCGCGCTGGCGTTGAGAACCGGGGTGACGATGTCCAGATACTCGGTGCCCGAGCCGCTGCCGATCGCCTTGCTGGCCTTCAGGTTGACCGACCCGGCCAGCACCACCGTGGTCTTCGACCCGTCGTCCAGGATGGAGCCGTTCGTCGTCTCGGCGTTGAAGATGCTGTAGGTTTCGCTGGGCGAGGGCGTCCCGTTGTCGGGGAGGACGCCGTTCTTGTAAGTCAGATCGACCCGGCCGAGCCGGATGTCGCGGTCGCCCTTGAAGGAGAAGATCTGACCGGTGGTGTCGACCAGCGTGCGAAGCAGATAGCCGTTGGTGGCGTCGTCGGTCAGGTCGAAGGCGAAGTTCGGCGCGGTGATCGAGTAGCTGTTCACCACCGTCGTGTCCGCATGCGTGCTGGTGACGGTCAGTTCCGCCATGTCGGACAGGTTGGTGACGTGCAGGTCGCCGCCGGTGGTCAGCGTCAGCTTCGTGGCGTTGAGCGCCAGCGGAGCGTTGGCGTCGCCCACGCTGCCCGCCACGGCGCTCAGCGTCACGGTGTCGGCGTTGATCCGCGTGTTCAGGCTGCCATCGTCGCGGATGCTGCCGGTGGTGGAGGTCAGCTTGACTGTGCCGCCCGTCCCCACCGTGGCCAGATCGCCGACGATCAGGTCGATGTCGCTGTCGAAGGTGAGGGTGGACAGCTTCGGGCTGCCGACCGCCTCCAGAATGGTCGCGGTGCCGTTGTCGCCGACCACGAAGTTGAAGTATTCGGACGTGAGTTCCAGCGCGTTGGCGGCCCCGCCAACGTGCCGGTTCGTGATCGACAGGCCGGTCAGGATCACGCCACTGTTGTCGAGATACAGATCCCCGACGTTGCTCAGCGTCAGCGACCCCGTGGAGGTGCGCAGATGGGTGCCGAAGCTCCCGATGGCGCCGTCCGTGCTCAGGCTGATGGCGTTGGCGGACAACCGGTTGTTGGCGTCCTTGCCCAGGATCGCCCCGCCGGTCGCCGTCACGGAGATCGCGCCGGCGGTCGTCTTGATCGTCCCCAGCGTGGCGGCGCCGCCGTTCACGGTGAGCGAGATCGACGAGCCGGTGGAGGTGATGTTGTCCACGGTCACGGCACCGGTCTGCATGACCGTGACGTTGCCCGCGTTGTTGGTGACCGTCAGCCGCTTCGCCGCGGTGTTCACCATCACGGTGGAGGTGCTGCCCCCGGCGGTGAGGGTGACGTTGTCGCCGGTGATCGTGCCGGACAGGGCGGAGATGCTGCCGTTGGCGGTCGTCAGGGTGACGTTGCCGGCGGCCCCGGCATCGACCGTGGTCGCGGTGATGTCGGACACCGTGCCGTTCGCCGTGACGGCGATGCTGCTGGTCCCGTTGGCGCTGGTGATCGTCCCGATGGTGGTCGTGCCGCCGGTGGTGATCGCGACGTCGCCGTTGGTCGAGACGATGGAGCCCAGCACCGCCGAGCCCGACGTCGTCAGGAAGACGCCGCCCGCGCCGGAGGTGGCGTCGATGTTGTAGGAGCCGGCGGTCAGGGCCGTGCCGCTGGTGCCGATGCTGCCGGCGGCGTTCAGGACCAAGCTGTAGGAGCTGATGGTGGTCGAGGCGTCGGCATCGTTCAGGATGCTGCCGCCGCTGCTGGTCAGGGTCAGCGTGTTGCTGCCGATGGCCACCGCGCCGACCGTCAGGTTGCCGGTGGCCGCGATGGTGGTAAAGCCGCCGCTGGTCAGGTTGGCCAGGGTCAGCGCACCGGTGTTCGACAGGTTGATGCCGCCGCTGCCGGCCGTGGCGGTCAGGCTGCCGCCGGCGGTGTTCAGCACCTGCGAGGATGTGCCGATGGCGCCGTTGCTGCCCGAGGAGCCACGGGCGGTCAGCGTCAGCGCGCCGCCGGTCAGCAGGCTCGCGCCCGTGCCGGTGATGTTGCCGGCGGTGCTGGTCAGCGCGACGGACCCCGCTCCGGCGTTGACCGTGCCGACCTGGATGTTGCGGTCGCTGCGGAAGGCGAAGCTGTTCAGGCCGCCGACCTGGCTGATCGTGTCGAGCGCGGTGCTGCCGGCCGAATCGGTGACGGTGAAGATCAGGCCCGTGGAGGCCAGGAAGAAGTGGCTGTCGACCCCGACCGTCCGGTGCGTGCTGGTGACGGAGAGGTCGGTCACCGTCTGGTCGTTGGTGACGAACAGGTTGCCGCCGGTGACCAGGGAGAGCTGGGTGCTGCTGGTCGACACCGCCGCACCGCTGGCGCCGATGGAGCCGCCGGCGGTCAGGGTGACCGGGCCGCCGACGATCCGGCCGGCGTCCAACGCGGTCAGCGACCCGCTCTCGGCCTTGACGGAGACCGCCCCGGCGCTTCCCGAGACCGGCGTGGTGTCGATCAGGTTGCCGAGCTGGACATTGTCGGTGGCCGTCAGCCGCACCGCGCCGCCACGGGTCGTCAGCTTGCCGATGTTGGTCAGGCTGCTGGCCATGCCGTTGGCTTCCAGCACGATGTCGCCGCCGTTGGTGCGGATCTCGTAGCTGGCGTCGGTGAAGGCGATGCCGCTGGAGGTCAGCGACCGCAGGGTGAAGCTGTGGCCCGCCGTGGTCTGGAGATCGAGGCTGGTCTCCACCGTGATGAGGCCCGACGCCTCCAGCACGATGTTGGCGTTGCTGGCGATGCTCTCCAGCACCTGCTTCGATACCGTGTTGACGGCGTCGCCGCTGCCCAGGTTGGGGTCGTTGACGCCGATCGTGCCGTCCGCCGCGGCGCCGTCCTGGCTGCCTCCGGCGGAGCTGACGATGCGCAGGCTTTCCGGATCGAGCAGGAAGGTGCCCGCCGCGCCCTTCGGCGCGGTCAGGTCGACGCTGCCGGTCAGCGTGATGTCCTTGTGGCTGGACACCTCGGCGAAGCCACCGTCGCCGCCCTCGGCACCGCCGCGGGCGGAGATTTTACCGGCGTGTTTCGTGCTTTTCTGCGACAGCACCGTCACGCTGCCGCCCTTGCCGGACTTCACCGCGTCGGCGGACAGGGTGGCGCCGGCCTCGACCGTCACCTTGTCCGACCAAATGCCGGAGCGGCCCGTCTTGCTGCCGATGGCGACCTCGCCGCCGCCCTTGCTGCCGGAGGCGTCGACGCGGGCGTTCTTCTTCACGGCGATCTCGGCGCCGGTGGCGACGACGGTGCCGCCGGTCTGCCCCTCCCCGCGCCCGCTGGCATCGACGGTGCCGCCGATGTTGACCTTGCCGTTGTCGCCGCCCGACAGGACGATCTTGCCGTTGGCGCTGCCAACCGAGGTGGCCTTGATGACGCCGTCGGTGTTGATGACGTTGTCGATCACGCCCTTCACGGCGCGCGCCGACAGGGTGACGCTGCCGCCCTCGGCGGCGATCTCGCCGGAATTGACGACCAGAGCCGCGACCGGCTTGCCGTCCGCGTCCTTCGCCACCGTCTTGACGGCGGAGCTGGCGTCGAAGCTGATCAGCCCGTCGCCGTGGAAGTCGAGCGTGAAGGTCTCGGCACCGCCCAGCGCGACCTTGCCCAGCTTCGCGCGGATGACGCCGGAATTGCGGACGTGCGGGGCCACCAGGGCGGCCAAACCGCTGTCCTTGACGGTGATGTCGCCCTCGTTCACCACCATGGCGTTCGGCTTGGTGGAGGCCTGATCGAACTGGTACTTGCCCGCCATGAAGTTGGCGTCGGAGATGTTGGCGGTGGTCGCCACCAACCCGCCGACATCCACCTTCGCCCCGGCGCCGATCACCACGCCGTTCGGGTTGACCAGCATGACCGTGCCGTTGGCCGACAGGCTGCCCATGATCTTGGACGGGTCGTTGCCGGTGACCCGGTTCAGCGTGACGCTGGCGGCCGAGGGCTGCTGGAAGGTGACCTTCTCACCGGCGTCGATGCTGAAGGACTTCCAGTTGATAATGGCCTTGTCGGTGGACTGCAGGATCTCCATCGACTTCGGGGTCGCCGACTGGATGGTCACCGCGCCCGCGGTGACGGTGCCTTCCAGCGGGTTGGCGTAGGCCGCGCCGGCGAACAGGGTGGATAGCGCCACACCGATCACGCTGCGCAGCGCCAGCCGCGCAAAGTCGATGCCTCCCCGGGCCTTTGCCGCGCGGCGCTGGTGCCGGGTGCCGCCACCACGCTGGGGCGCCTCCGTCGCGGACGACAGCAGCAGCCGCTGGCGCAGCGTCTGGCGGTGGCGGCGCGCGCCGGGAAGCTCGGTGAAGCCGGAGGTGGTGGTGACGTTGCCCTTGCCCATGTCCTGTATCCCCCGGCCCTATCAGTATTGCGCAGTGATGTTGAAGAAGACCCGCATGTCCTTGTCGCCCTCGGTCGCGACGCGGCGGGTCAGCGGCTTGTCGATCTCAAGCGTCGCGAAAAGCCGTTCCACGAGGCTGGCGCGCACGCCGCCGCCCACGGAGACCAGCGAATTCCGGCTGTTCTGCTCCAGGCTGGAGCGGTTCCACACCTCGCCGCCATCGACGAAGCCGTAGACCTGGACCGCCTGCGCGAAGCTGTTGTCCGGCAGCACCGGCGTGTAGCGCAGTTCCAGCGACCCGGCCCAGCCGTTGTCGCCGGAGATCTCGCCCTCGTCGAAGGCGCGTCCGTAGCTCGGGCCGCCCAGCGCGATCTGCTCGCTGGCCAGCAGCGGCGTGCCCGCGGCCTGCATGGTGGCCGTCGCCAGGATGCTGAAGTTGGCCGGCAACTGCTGCACGCGGGTGATGTCGGCGGTGAGCTTGGTGAAGTCGCTGCGCCCGCGCTCGCGCGACGCGTAGGCCGAGCCGAGCTTCGTCGCGTCGAGGATGTCCAGACCCTGGTGCACGAGGCCGCGCACCGCGGTGATGCCGTCCCAGCCGTCCGTCCGGTCATAGCTGAAACCGCCGCGCAGGATGCGCAGGCGGTCGCGGTTGAAGCGGTCGCCGGAAATGTCGGTGTTCACGTCGCGGTATTCGAATTCGCCGACGGCGCGCAGGTTTTCCAGGCGCGAGCGGATCACCGGGTAGCTGAGCGTTCCCACGCCCGCGGCCACCCAGCTTTCCACGTCCAGCGGGTCCAGCGTCAGGCCCGGGCGCGACTTGGAGTAGGAGCCGGTGGCGGAGAAGGTCAGCCCATCGCCGGTCACCAGCGCTTGGTAGCCGGCGCCGACCGACCAGGCCCGCGATGCCGGGGAGGACACGCGCCCGCTGAGGTTCACCGTGTCGGCGTTCGGCCCGAAGGAGTTCAGCGCCGCCGTCGCGGTCGTCTGGGCGGTGCCGAGATAGGGCGTGTTGCGGTTGCTGAACGACACCAGGGCGTCCACCGCCTTGCGGTCCGTCTTCACCACCACCACCGAGGCGCCGAGCGTGTCCGGCGACGGCTCCAGGCTGGCGCGCACGGTCAGGCCGGCGAGGTCGTTCGCCAGGAGAAGACGGCGCTCGACCTCGGCGACGTTGATCGGCTTGACGCCGCGCAGCGGCTCCACCAGCCGCTTCACCGCGGCGAGCGCCGGGCCGATGTCGTCGGGATAGGTGATGTCGGACACGAAGCCCTCGACCACCTGGAGGCGGAAGGTGCCGTCCTCGATCGTCTGGGCGGGGACGATGACCCGGCTGGTGATGAAGCCGTCGTTGCGGTAGCGGAACTCGATGTCGTTGGCGATCTTGAACAGGTCCGCCACCGACACCTCGCGGCCCAGCATGTCCTGGTAGGCGGCCTTGAGGCTGTCCTGGCCGTAGGCGGTGGCGCCTTCAATGGTGACCTCCCGCAACGTCAGGCGGTAGTTCTCGGCCCCCGCCGGGGCCTCCGCCGCGGGCGCCTTCGGCACCGTCACCGCCCCGCCGGGCACGGAGGGCAGCGGCATCACCGGCCGCGGCGCCTCCGGACGCGGTTCCGCGCCCGAGGGAAGTTGAGCCGGCAGCTGCTGCGCGAGCGCAGGGGCCGTCACACCCGCAAGAATAGCGCCGGCCGCGAAACAAGCCCACCGCGACGCCTTTCTCTTTTCCACATCTTCTTTAGGGACGTGAATGGAAGAAGCGGCTTTGGTGGATGAGTTCATGGGACCGATACCTTCGCGCGATGGTCGTTGCTAACCTTTGATTAACGAAGACCCCGTCGGATCTCCATCTGAGGTAGCTATTTCTATCTTACGATTTCGGGGTGGGTGCTAGTCCTAGTTTGTCGGAATTTGTAACATTCGCATCCTCGTCATAGACGATGCGGGGAAGGTGAACCGTGAGGACGCAGGAATCTTTGCGCAAGCCCGCGCCTTGATGCGCGGCGCAAGCCGGTCGTCGTGGACGCCATGAGAGGCAGGAACAGGCGCATGCCTTGAGACGCCGGACACGGGACGGCAGCCGCGTCACGGCAAACGCCCCGCCACCCTTCCACATCCATTCGTTGCTCGATGCATAGGAAGACGGCGCCTGGGCACTCGGGTGCCGAAAGGGACGTTCATGGAAGGGAGCGTCGAGCGGTCGGCCGGGCGACGACCATCGGGTCCTTCGCCGGCAATCGACTTCAGCACCGGACCAGCCTCCGGCACGCCCGGGGTCGATGACCGCCGTGCCGCCTTCAGGCGGCCGTCGCCAGCTCGGGAGCGAGGCGGCGCGCGTCGGCGATCAGCGCCGCGGTCAGTGGCGGCTGCGGGTCGCGCCGGGACACCACGAGACCGATCAGGGTCGACAGTTCCGGAGCCACGATGGGAATGGCGCGGATGGTCTGGGGAAGCAGCAGCGAGTCCGCCATGATCCGCGGCATGATCGTCGACCACATGCCGGTGCAGAGGTGGTTGGTCAGCACGACGATGGAGTTGGATTCGAGCATAGGTTCGGCATGAACCCCCGCTTCGGCGAAGGCGCGGTCGATGATCCGCCGGTTCTGCATGGTGGTGTTCAGAAGGCAGAGCGGCAAGGTCGCCGCCTCTTCCCAGGTGACGCTGTCACGACCACCGAACGGGCCGTCGGCCGCCGTGATCAGGTGGTAGCGTTCATGGTAGAGCGGCACCTCGTCCACGTTGCCGAGCGGTTCGTTGTCGAGATAGGTGATCCCGGCCTCCGCCTCCAGATTCTCCAGCTTGGACAGGATTTCGGTGGAGCTGTGGGAAGCGATGGTGATCTTGATGCCGGGATGCATCGACCAGACGGTGGCGGTCAGCCGCTGGACCATCGGCAGCGCCGTCGGCACCACCACCAGCCGCAGCGTGCCGGTCAGCCCCTGTTTCATCGTTTCGACATCGGCGCGCATCGCCTTGTAGTCGCCGACGATGCGCCGCGCCCAGTCCAGCACCCGCTCCCCTTCGGCGGTGAAGCCGATGAAGCGGGCGCCGCGATCGACCAGCGGCACACCCAGGGTCGTTTCCAATTGCTTGATCGCGGCGGACAGATTCGGCTGCGATACCCCACAGACCTGCGCCGCACGGCCGAAATGCTTCTCCGTGGCCAGCGCGATCAGAAATTCCAGCTTTTCCTGCATGCCGGGGTTCCTCTCACCACGTCCTGCGCAGCGCACAACCGGTGACCGCCATGGGGCGCATCGCACGTGGGACCTTATGGTTCACAACCCAGGCACCGTCATTGATCCGGGTCAGCCGTTGCTGCCGCGGCGCCGCCTGCCGCAGCGGCAAAGGGACGCATCGTTGGCCCACATATCGTCTTTCAGGCATTCTTTCAGCGCGACCGTCTCTCAAGACACCTCCATCTCGACGAGCCGGAACGCCTCACCCGGCGGCCGGTCGATCCGCAGATCGGCGCCCTCCAGGAAGGTATCGCGGCTGAGCAGGTCGAAGGCGTGGCGCAGGGCGTCGGGCTGCACCCGGCTTTGCCGACCGACCGACAGGCTGACGCGGACCACCCGGCCGAAGGGAGCGGCCTCCCGCGCCTTCATCGCCTGTTCGAGCAGGGATTGGCAAAGAGCGATCTCATGCATGGGCTGGCTCCCGTAAAAGCCGGGGAGCGCCCCGCCCGTCCCCGAAGGGAAAGGCGGGGCGGTCGGTCCCCCGCGGTCAGGCGTAGGCCGGGGCCTTCTTCGCAGCACGGGTCACCGCGTTGCTGAGGCCGCCCTTCAGCTTCGCGTATTCCTGCTGGACGTGGTTCTCGGCCCAGACCTGATCGGCGATGGCCTCCACCCGGACGGCGGCGTACTTGTATTCCGGCGTCTTGGCGATGGGATCGACGGCGTGGATGGTCAGCTCGTTGCAGGCGCCGATCCACCACTGGTAGGTCATGTAGACGGCCCCCTTGTTGGTGCGGTCGGTGACGCTGGCCCGGCTGATCACCTTGCCGCGGCGCGACGACACCCAGACCAGCTCCTGGTCGCGGATGCCCAGGGCCTTGGCGTCCTTCGGGTTCATGGTGACGTAGCCCGGCTCGTCGGCCAGCGTCTGCAGGGCGGCGCAGTTGCCGGTCATCGAGCGGCAGGAGTAATGGCCGACCTCGCGCACCGTGCAGAGGATCAGCGGGAACTCCTCGGTCAGCTGGTCCTGCGGCGGACGCCACTCGGTGGCGAAGAGCAGACCCTTGCCGCCCGGCCGCTGGAAGACGTTGCCCTCGTAGAGATACTTGGAGCCTGCTGAGTCGAGGTCGCGGCACGGCCACGGCACGGCGCCCAGCCCCTCCATCTTCTCGTAGGTCACGCCGTAGAAGATCGGGCACAGCTCGCGCAACTCGTCCCAGATCTCCTTGGTGTTGTTGTAGTGCATGGGATAGCCCATCGCCGTGGCGAGCAGGCTGATGATCTCCCAGTCGTGCTTGACGTCGCCCTTGGCGTCCACCGCCTTGGTGAAGCGCTGGAAGCTGCGGTCTGCGGCGCTGAACACGCCCTCATGCTCGCCCCAGGAGGTCGCCGGCAGGATCAGGTCGGCGAACATCGCCGTTTTCGTCATGAAGATGTCCTGGACGATGACGAACTCCATCGCCTCGAACCCCTTGCGCACCAGCGCCAGGTCCGGCTCGGTCTGGGCGGGGTCCTCGCCCATCACATACATGGCCTTCAGCTTGCCGGTCTCCGCCAGATGCGGCACGTCGGTCAGGCGGTGGCCGATCTGGTCGGGCAGCGACTCCACCCCCCAGGCCTTGGCGAACTTCGCCCGCACCTCCGGGTCGGTGACCTTCTGATAGCCGGGGAATTCGGTCGGCAGCACGCCCATGTCGCAGCTGCCCTGCACGTTGTTCTGGCCGCGCACCGGGCCGACGCCGACGTTCGGCCGGCCGAGGTTGCCGGTCAGCAGCGCCAGACCCGACAGCCCCTTCACCACGTCGACGCCCTGGCCCCACTGGGTGACGCCCATGCCCCACAGGATGGTGGCGGAGGGGGCGGCGGCGTAGATGCGCATCGCCTCGCGGATGTCGGCGGCGGGCAGGCCGGTGATCGCCTCGGCGTATTCGGGGGTGTATGTGTCGACAATCGCCTTGTACTCGTCGAAGCCCTCGGTGTGGTTGGCGACATACTCCTTGTTGTAGAGCCCTTCGTTGATCAGGACGTTGGCGAAGGCGTTGACCAGCGCCATGTTGGACCCGTTGTTCAGCGGCAGCCACAGATCGGCCAGACGCGCCGTCTCGATCTTGCGCGGGTCGCAGACGATGATCTTGGCGCCGCGCTCCTTGGCCTTGATGATGCGCTTGGCGATCACCGGGTGGCTGTCGGCGACGTTGTAGCCGAAGACCAGGACGCATTTGGTGTGCTCGATCTCGGGGATCGAGTTGCTCATGGCGCCGTTGCCCAGCGTCACCTGCAGCCCGGCGACCGACGGGCCGTGGCAGACGCGCGCGCAGTTGTCGACGTTGTTGGTGCCGAGAACCGCGCGGGTGAATTTCTGCATCACATAGTTGGTCTCGTTGCCGGTGCCGCGCGACGAGCCGGTGGTCATGATCGAGTTCGGGGCCGTACTTGGCCTTGATCGCGCTGAGCTTCGTCGCGGCGTGTTGGATCGCCTCGTCCCACGACACCGCCTCGAAGGCCGCGTCGCGGCTGCGGCGCAGCATCGGGTTGCGCAGGCGCGGCGTCAGGATCTTGGTGTCGTTGATGAAGTCGTAGCCGAAATAGCCCTTGAGGCAGAGTTCTCCCTCGTTGGTGACGCCGTTCAAGGGTTCGGCACCGACGACCTTCCCGCCCTCGACCAGCAGATTCAGTTTGCAGCCCGTACCGCAGTAGGGGCAGACCGCCATATGCTTTTCCATCTCGACCTCGGTGTTCGCTCGATTGTGCCGGCTGTGATCCGGCCACGGTGATGGGTGGTGACGTGGTGGATCAGGCCGCGACTTCGGCGGCCTCCTGGGCGGCGCGCTCGCGCCGGCGGCGCAGGGTCTCGTCCATCGCCTCCCGGTCCATCAGGGTCAGGGCGCTGGTGGGGCAGACCGACACGCAGGCCGGGCCGGCGTCGCGGCCGACGCACAGGTCGCATTTGTGCGCCTGCGCCTTGACGCCCAGGCTCAGCGCCATGCCGGCGAACTGCCGGACCGCCGGCACCGTCACCACGTCCATGACACCGAACGGGCAGGCCAGCACGCAGTTCTTGCAGCCCAGGCAGCGCTCCTGCTCCACCTGCACGCTGTGCTGGCGGTAGACGATGGCGTTGTTCGGGCAGGCGTTGACGCAGGGCGCGTCCTCGCAATGGTGGCACATCACCGCGGTGCTGACGTCGGCCGTCCTCACCATGCGGATGCGCGGCTTGAAGGTGTCCGGCGCCAGCCCTTCGACGCCGGCACCATCGGAATGGGCAAGCGCACAGGCGACCTCGCATGTGCGGCAACCGATGCACTTGCTCGGGTTGGCAGTGACGAATCTGTTCATTCCCGTCGTCCTTGTTGGCAGCCGGAAGGGGGTCGTCGAACGGCCCCGCCCCGGCATTGCTTCACTGTTCCCTGACGTTGCGCGCCGGTTGGCCGAATCCGGTGCCGGTGGCTTCGCGACTGATTGAAATCGCTTATCGCCCGATCTTTAAAAGTAATCGACGCCGATAAGCCGATCCTATCGAGTATCTTTTCTCGTTTATCGGAATTAATGGGAGGCCATTCGACAATCAAAACGCCTTAGAACTTCCCGTCTTTGTGTCGCACACCTTATACCCACTTTTTTTGTGTGTCCAGTTGACATCGCGCCGCCCAGGGGAATAGCGTATTGAAGTCAACGATGGCGATTACGAATCGCCGTTGCTCTGACAAAGATTCGCAACAGATGGCTCTCCTTCTGCCACACCGTCCGTGACAACAGGCGGCTGCTGGGGCGTGCGCGAGCCAATACTGTCTTCTTATTGGTCGATCAGGTTTTCTTATCAGGACTTTCAAAACAGATCCTGATTGGCCGATTCGACGCACCCGCCCGGGAAGCCGGAGGTCTGGACATGAATCGCTTCGTTATCGCGGAACCGAGAAAGTGCATCGGGTGCAACACCTGCATGGCGGCCTGCACCGAGTCCCATAAAAAGCAGGGGCTGCAGGCGCATCCCCGGCTGGCCGTCATGCGCACCGGCGACGACACCGGGCCCGTCCTCTGCCACCAGTGCGAGGACGCGCCCTGCGCCCGCGTCTGTCCGGTCGACGCCATCACCCATGGCGCCGACGCCATCCTGCTGGATGAGCAGGCCTGCATCGGCTGCAAGATGTGCGCGCTGGCCTGCCCCTTCGGCGCCATCACGCCCAGCGGCACCGGCATCGCCGGGGTCGCCGGCATCGCCGCCGCCACGCCACGCCACTCGGCAGCGCTCGATCCGCTGCTGGCCTGGGAGATCGGCGTCCGCAGCGTGGCGGTGAAATGCGATCTCTGCGCCTTTTCCGGCGACGGGCCGGCCTGCGTGCGCGTGTGCCCGACCGCCGCCCTTTACGCGGCAGACGCCGATGCCACCCGCCAAGCGGCCGCCGTCAAGCGCACGCTGGCTGCGGCGGCACCGGTCAGTCTTGAAACGCCGCTCGCCTCGCTGGAGGGGCTGGACCCATGATTCCACTCTCCCTGCTCATCATGTCGCTGCTGCTGTCCTGCGGCGGCGGCATCCTCTGCCTCCTCCTGAAGCGTCGGGAGGGGGACATCCGTCTTGGCGGCAGCGGCGTCGGCATCGCCGCGGCACTCGCCGGGCTCGGCGCCGGGCTGACGGCCATCGCGGCCGGCCAGCCGACCGTGCTCGACGCCGCCGGCCCCTACCCCTTCGCCCATTTCGTTCTGCGGCTCGACCCGCTGGCCGGCCTGATGATCGCGGTCATCTCGCTGCTGTCGCTGGTCGCCTGGATCTACGGCTTCGCCTATGTGCGCGAATACGCCGGGCGCGGCGTCGGGGCGATGGGCTTCTTCATGAACGCCTTTATCGCCTCGATGATGCTGGTGGTGGCGGCCGACAACGCCTTCTGGTTCCTCATCTTCTTCGAGATGATGTCGCTGGCCTCCTACTTCCTGGTCATCTTCGACCAGGACGACGAGGCGGTCGGCGCCGGCTTCCTCTACTTCCTGGTCGCCCATGGCGGCTCGGTGCTGATCATGGCCGCCTTCTTCCTGATGGCGAACCAAGCTGGCAGCTTCGATTTCGCCGCCTTCCGCGCCCATCCGCTGCCGGCCCCGCTGGACAGCGTCGCCTTCCTGCTGGCCTTCGCCGGCTTCGGCGCCAAAGCCGGCATGATCCCGCTGCACATCTGGCTGCCGCGCGCTCATCCGGCTGCGCCGTCGCACGCCTCGGCGCTGATGTCGGGCGTGATGATCAAGATCGGCGTCTTCGGCATCGTCAAGGTCGGCATCGAC
The DNA here is from genome assembly GCF_058780635.1 of Azospirillum sp. UENF 312511. Classification (NCBI taxonomy): domain Bacteria; kingdom Pseudomonadati; phylum Pseudomonadota; class Alphaproteobacteria; order Rhodospirillales; family Azospirillaceae; genus Azospirillum; species Azospirillum sp. UENF 312511. The sequence goes on from NZ_JBSNCG010000005.1 coordinate 893,526, forward strand.
CTGCTGGCCGCCAGCGCCGGTCCGGCGATGCTCGGCTGGGGCCTGCTGGTGCTGGCCTTCGGGGCGGTGTCGTCGGTGCTGGGCGTCGTCTATGCCCTGGCCGAGCACGACATCAAGAAGCTGCTGGCCTACCACTCGGTCGAGAACATCGGGATCATCCTGCTCGGCGTCGGCACCGGCATGATCGGCATGGCGCTGCACCAGCCGGTGCTGGCGGTGCTCGGCCTGATGGCCGGCCTCTACCACCTGCTGAACCACGCGGTGTTCAAAGGGCTGCTGTTCCTGGGCGCCGGCTCGGTCATCTTCCGCATGCACAGCAAGGACATGGAGGAGATGGGCGGGCTGGCCCGCAACATGCCCTGGACCGCCCTGTCCTTCCTGGTCGGCGCGCTGGCCATCTCGGCGATCCCACCGCTGAACGGCTTCGTGTCGGAATGGTACACCTACCAGGCGCTGTTCGCCGCGGCGCTGGACGGCACACCCCTGGTGAAGTTCGCCGCCCCCATCGCCGCCGTCATGCTGGCGCTGACCGGCGCGCTGGCAGTGATGTGCTTCGTCAAGGCCTACGGCATCATGTTCGCCGGCGCGCCGCGCAGCCGCAAGGCCGAGGAGGCCCGCGAGGCGCCGGCCGCGATGGTCGCCGGCATGGCGGTGCTGGCCGTCGCCTGCGTGGCGCTCGGCCTGCTCGCCCCGCTGGTGGCGCCGGTGATGGGCCGCATCGCGGCGGCGACCATCGGCGCGGCTCCGGTCACGCTGGCCGTCGGCGCCACCCTGCTGCCGGGCGACGCGCAGCAGGCGACGCTCTCCACCCCGCTGATCGCCATTCTGCTGATCGCCATGGCCGTCCTGCCGATCGGCCTGAAGGCGGCCTTCGCCGCCGAGTGCGGCGGCGACCGCAAGGTGGCGGCCCCCTGGGCGGCCGGCTATCTGCCGGACCATCACATGCCCGCCACCGCCGGCAGCTTCGCCCAGCCGATCCGCATGTTCTTCGCGCCGCTCTACACCCTGCGCCGCTCGATCGCCGGGCGCTGGACCGGCATCGCGCTCGGCTTCGAGCGGGTGGTCACGCTGGCGCGCCGCACCGAACCGCTGGCCGACCGGAGCGTCATCGCCCCGATCGCCGGCGCGGTCGATGCGGGCGGCAAGCGGCTGCAGGTCATCCAGGGCGGCGATTTCCGGATCTACTGCCTCTACATCGTCGCGGCGCTGATCGCGCTGCTGGCGCTGGCCGTCTGACGGGAGGACGCCATGCTGACCTTCTCACACTTCATCCTGGGGCTGTTCCAGGCGCTCCTCCTGCTGGCGGCGGCACCGCTGGTCTCCGGCCTGTCGCGCATGGTCCGGGCGAAGCTGCACACCCGCCACGGGCCGGGACTGCTGCAGGACTACCGCGACATCGCCAAGCTGCTGACCCGCCAGGACCTGACCCCGCCGAACAGCGGCTTCGCCTTCCGCGCGATGCCGGCGGTAATGCTGACGACGGTGCTGGTCATCGCCATGGGCATCCCGATGCTGACCCGCTTCACGCCGGTGGCGCCCATCGGCGACCTGATCACGGTGATCTACCTGTTCGCGCTGGCCCGCTTCTTCTTCTCGCTGTCCGGCATCGACAGCGGCAGCTCCTTCTCCGGCATCGGCGGCAGCCGCGAGCTGACCATGGGCGTGCTGGTGGAGCCGGTGATGCTGCTGTCGCTGTTCGTGGCGGCGCTGCTGGCCGGCTCGACCAACCTCGGCGCCATCGGCAGCGCCATCGCCGACGGCCATGTGCACTCGGCGACCGCGACGGTGATCGCCGCCCTGTCCTTCGCCTATGCCATCTACATCGAGCTGGGCAAGCTGCCCTACGACATGGCCGAGGCGGAGCAGGAGCTTCAGGAAGGCCCGCTGACCGAATATTCCGGCCCGTCCCTGGCGCTGATCAAATGGGCGATGGCGCTCAAGCAGACGGTCGTCGTCGCCTGGTTCGTCGGCGTCTTCCTGCCCTTCGGCAGCGCGCCCGAGATGTCCTTCTTCGGGCTGCTGTTCGGGCTGGTCGCCTTCGCCATCAAGCTGGTCCTGATCTTCGCCGCAGTCGGCGTGGTCGAGAACAGCGTCGCGCGCGTCCGCTTCCGCCTGACCCCCCAGCACAGCTGGATCGGGGTCGGCGCCGCCTCGCTCGCCTTCGTCTTCTATCTGGTCGGCCTGTGAGCCGGCGAGGGGCAGCATCATGATAACACTCCCCACGGAACCGCTCGGGCTGTTGGCGCTGGCCGCCATCCTCGTCCCCTTCGGCGGTGCGGCGGTGATCGCCGCATCGAAACGGGCCTCGGCCAAATGGCTGTGCCAGGGCTTCGCCGCCGCCACCGTCGCGGTGATCGCCATCCTCGCGATGTCGCTGCTCGGCGACGGCAAGATCGGCGGCACCTACGAACTGATCTCCTTCGGATCGGTCTCGATCCTCGGGCTGGTGGTGGACAGCGTCAGCGTTCTGATCGCGTTGGCGGTGATCGCCATCGGCCTGCTGGTGGCGGTCTATTCCGCCGCCTACCTGAACGCCGGCAACCGCGAGCATCCCGACATCGGCCGGCGGCGCTTCTACGCCTTCCTGCTGGTGTTCATCGGCGCGATGACCGGGCTGGTCTTCAGCTCCACCATCGTCGGCCAGCTCGCCTTCTTCGAGCTGACGGGCGCCTGCTCCTGGGCGCTGATCGGCTATTATGAATCGCCGAAGGCGCTGCGCTCGGCGGCCAAGGCGCTGCTGGTCACCCACGTCGCCTCGCTCGGCCTCTACGTCGCAGCGGCGCTGCTGTTCCTGTCGACCGGCACCTTCGCGCTCTCCGCCATCGCCGATCTGGCGCCGGGGATGAAGGCGGTGGTCCTGCTGGCGATCCTGGTCGCCGCCTGGGGCAAATCCGCCCAGCTGCCCTTCCACATGTGGCTGCCCGACGCCATGGAGGCCCCGACTCCGGTCAGCGCCTACCTGCACGCAGCCTCCATGGTGAAGGTCGGCGTCTACATCTTCGCCCGCGGGCTGATGTCGGCGGGCGGCGCGCCGGAGATCGTCGGCTGGGTCGGCTCGATCATGGCGGTGCTGACGCTGGTCTACGGCTTCTTCATGTATCTGCCGCAGGTCGACCTGAAGCGCCTGCTCGCCTACTCGACCATCACGCAGCTCGCCTACATCCTGCTGGCGCTGTCGCTGTCGGTCTTCGGTTCCGACCTCGCCTTCAAGGGCGCCATCGCGCACATCTTCAACCACGCCTTCGCCAAGACGCTGTTCTTCCTGGTCGCCGGCGCGCTCAGCTACACCGCCGGAACGCGCCTGCTGCCGTCGCTGCGCGGCATCGTCACCAAGTCGCCGCTGCTCGGCGTCGCCTTCGTCTGCGCCGCCCTGGCGATCACCGGCGTGCCGCCCTTCAACGGCTTCTTCAGCAAGTTCGCCATCTTCGCCGGCGGCTTCGAGGTCGGGGCGCAGCACTGGGCGCTGATGCTTCTGGTCGTCATCGCGCTGGCGGAATCGGTCGGCTCCTTCGCCTGGTTCCTGAAATGGCTGGGCCATTCGGTGCCCGGCAAGCCGTCCACCACCATGGCCGCGGCGGCCCCGCTGCCGGCCGGCATGAAGTTCGTGCTGGTCGCCCTGGTGGTGATGACGGTGGTCTCAAGCTCCATCGCCGCCTCGTGGCTCGGTTGAGGGAGGGAACGGTCATGAATGGATTTCTCATCGTCAACGGCCTGTCGGGCCTGCTGATCGTCAGCTCCCTTCTGGTCACGCTCGCCGGCAATCCGGCCAACTCCGCCCGCTTCTACGCGCTGCAGAGCTTCATTCTGGTGATGCTGTTCGTGGCGCTGGCGGGGGCCACCGGGTCGGGCGAGCTGTATCTCTGGTCCTTCACCGCGCTGCTGACCAAGGTGATCCTGGTCCCGGCGATCATGTATCGGGCCTTCCGCCGGCTCAGCGATCCGGCCATCGGGTCGGGGGCGGTGATGCCGACGGCGCTGTCCATCGTCGGCGCCGCGGTCGCCGTCATCCTGTGCTTCGGCGTCGCGTCCAAGGTGACGCTGCCGGCGGCCGACGCCATCAAGCCGGCGCTGGCGGTGTCGCTCGCCCTCTTCTTCATCGGGCTCGGCTGCATCGTGGCGCAGCGGAACATCCTGAAGCAGGTGTTCGGCTATTGCCTGATGGAGAACGGGTCGCACCTGACCCTGGCCCTGCTGGCCCCCAACGCGCCGGAGCTGGTGGAGATCGGCATCGCCACCGACGCCATCTTCGCGGTGGTGGTGATGGCGGCGCTGGGGTCGCGGATCTTCGACACGCTGCACACGCTCGACGCGCGCCAGCTCACGAGCCTGAAGGGATGACCGCCATGGTACCCTCGATCCTTCCCCCACTTCTCCTGATCGGTCCGCTGGCGGTGGCGGTGTTCCTGCTGACCCTGCCCTGGTTCCGGGAGTCGCTGCCCGAGGCTCTGGCGACCGACCATGGCAGCGTGGCGCTGCTGGAGCGCATCCATCTGGGCTCCATCGGCTACGTCTTCCTGCTGAGCACCGCCGCGCTGGTCCAGGTGCTGTCGAACGGCGCCATCGCCGCCTTCGGCGACTGGCTGTTCGTCGACGCGCTCGGCGCCGTCTTCATGATGCTGATCGGCGTGGTCGGCCTGCTGACCGGCCTCTATTCGATCGCCTACATCCGGCACGACCTGGAGGCCGGCCTCATCGACGCCGGCAAGGTCCGGGTCTACTACGGCTTCTTCAGCCTGTTCCTGTTCACCATGCTGCTGGCGGTGACCGCCAACAACATCATCATGATGTGGGCGGCGATCGAGGCGACGACTCTCGGCTCCGCCTTCCTGGTCGGGCTGTACGGGCAGAAATCCTCGCTGGAGGCCGCCTGGAAATACGTCGTCATCTGCACGGTCGGCGTCGCCTTCGGCCTCTACGGCACCGTGCTGGTCTTCTCCAACGCCGCCGACGTGCTGGCCGACCCGCACCAGGCGGTGCTGTGGACGGCGCTGATCGGCCACGCCGCCGAGCTGGACCCGATGCTGGTCAAGCTGGCCTTCGTCTTCGCCCTGATCGGCTTCGGCACCAAGGCCGGCATCTTCCCGATGCACGCCTGGCTGCCCGACGCCCATTCCGAGGCGCCGAGCCCGGTGTCCGGCCTGCTGTCGGGTGTGCTTCTGAAATGCGCCCTGCTGATCGTCATCCGCTTCTACGTCATCACCGTCGGCACGGTGGGCGTCGGCTTCCCGCAGATGTTGCTGCTGACGCTGGGCGTGCTGTCGGTCGGCGTGTCGTCGCTGCTGTTCTTCGTCCAGCAGGACCTGAAGCGCAAGCTGGCCTATTCCAGCATCGAGAATGTCGGGCTGATCGTCGTGGCGCTCGGCGTCGGCGGGCCGCTCGGCATCGCCGCGGCGTTGCTGCACGCCATCAACCACAGCGTCACCAAGGCCCTGTTCTTCTGCACCGCCGGCAACGTGCTGATGACGTACGGCACCCGCGACCTGCGGGCGGTGAAGGGCGTGCTGCGCGCGGCCCCGGCCACCGGCCTGCTGATGATGGCCTGCGCCCTGGCGCTGGCCGGCTTCCCACCCTTCAACATCTTCGTCAGCGAATTCATGGTCTTCATGGCTGGGCTGAACGAGGGCTACGGCTGGATCATGGCGCTGGTCGCGCTCTTCCTGTGCATCACCATCGCCGGGCTGGTGAAGATCGTCGCCGACAGCGTGCTGGGCAAGAGCCCGGAGACGATGGCCAAGGGTGACGTCGGCTGGAGGGCGCTGGCCCCGCTGGGCGTCCTGGCGGTGCTGGTGCTGGTGCTGGGCTTCGCCGTGCCGCAGCCGCTGTCCAATCTGGTCCAGCAGGCGACCGCGGTGGTGATGAACGGCGACAGCCGCCCGGTGGTCGCGGCCCCCTGGCAACAATACGACACGGTGCGCGCCGGTGGTCTTCTGGTGACCGGCAGCCTCTCGCAGACGGAGATTTCCAAATGAACCTCATCACTCCGGAACGGGTCGGGAGCGGCTACATCGCCTCCCTGCGCGAGAGCCTGCCCCACGCCATCCTCGACGAATCCTGGCAGACCGGCGCCCAGGTGACCATCACGGTCAAGCCGGTGTCGCTGCCCGACGTCGTCGCCAGCCTCTACTACGACCACAACGGCTGGCTGTCGGTGGTCGTCGGCAACGACGAGCGGCCGCTGAACGGCGCCTACGCCGTCTACTATGTCCTGTCCATGGAGGGCGTCGACCGGTGCCATGTGGTGGTGTGCTGCGAGGTGCCCGCCGACACGCTGGAATTCCCCTCCGTCACCCCGCGGGTGCCCGCCTGCGTGTGGGGCGAGCGCGAGGTGCGCGACATGTTCGGCCTGCGCCCGGTCGGGCTGCCCGACGAACGCCGCCTCGTCCTGCCCGACGATTGGCCGGACGAGCTGTACCCGCTGCGCAAGGATTCGATGGACTACCGGCTGCGGCCGGCGCCGACCAGCGACGACGAGACCTACCAATTCATCAACGAGGCCAAGCAGGAGACCCGCGTCGTCCCGCTGGGGCCGCTGCACATCACCTCCGACGAGCCCGGCCATTTCCGCCTGTTCGTCGACGGCGAGGACATCATCGACGCCGACTACCGCATGTTCTACGTCCATCGCGGCATGGAGAAGGTGGCCGAGACGCGGATGGGCTACAACGACGTGACCTTCCTCGCCGACCGCGTCTGCGGCATCTGCGGCTACGCCCACAGCGTCGCCTACGCCAGTTCGGTGGAGAACGCACTGGGCATCGCCGTACCGCCGCGGGCGCAGGCCATCCGCGCCATCCTGCTGGAGACCGAGCGGATGCACAGCCATCTGCTGAACCTCGGCCTCGTCTGCCATTTCATCGGCTTCGACACCGGCTTCATGCAGTTCTTCCGCGTGCGCGAGAAGGCGATGACGCTGGCGGAGTTGCTGACCGGCGCCCGCAAGACCTACGCGCTGAACCTAATCGGCGGCGTGCGCCGCGACATCCTGGGCGACCAGCAGGCCAGGACGCGCGAGCTGGTCGCCGAGCTGCGCGACGACGTGACCCGGCTGGTCGAGGTGCTGCTGTCCACCGCCAACGTCAGCGGCCGCGTCAAGGGCGTCGGCCGGCTCGACCCGCAGATCGCCCGCGACTACAGCCCGGTCGGGCCGGTGGTGCGCGGCAGCGGCCACCGCCGCGACACCCGCGCCGACCACGCCTTCGCCGGCTACAAGCTGCTCGACATGCCGGTCCATGTGGAGCAGGGCTGCGACGTGCTGGCCCGCACGCTGGTGCGGGTGGCGGAGTTCTTCGACAGCCTGTGGATCATCGAGACGCTGCTCGACAAGGCGCCCGCCGGCCCGGTGCTGACCGAGGATTTCACCTATGTCCCGCACAAGTTCGCGCTCGGCTTCACCGAGGCGCCGCGCGGCGAGGACATCCACTGGTCGATGACCGGTGACAACCAGAAGCTCTACCGCTGGCGCTGCCGCGCCTCGACCTACAACAACTGGCCGGTGCTGCGCTACATGCTGCGCGGCAATACGGTGTCGGACGCCCCGCTGATCGTGGGCAGCATCGACCCCTGCTATTCCTGCACCGACCGCGTGACCGTGGTGGACGTCCGCAAGAAGCGCTCCAAGACCATCGCCTACAAGGAGATGGAGCGCTACTGCCGCGAACGCACGGACTCACCGCTGAAGTGACGGGGGCGACCAATGCTCAAGCTACTCAAGGAAATCCTCCGCACGGGCGAGGCGACGGTCAAGTACCCCTTCGCCCCGATGGAGGTCTGCAAGGACTTCCGCGGCAAGCCGGAACACCGGGCGGAGGACTGCATCGCCTGCGCGGCCTGCACCGTCGCCTGCCCGGCCAACGCCATCCAGATGGAAACCGACACCGCCGCCGGCAGCCGCACCTGGTCGATCAACTACGGGCGTTGCGTCTTCTGCGGCCGCTGCGAGGAATCCTGCCCGACCGGCGCCATCCGCCTGTCCGCCGATTTCGAGCTGGCGGTGGGCAGCAAGGCTGACCTGACGCGCAAGGCCGTCTTCACGCTGGCCGGCTGCGCCTGCTGCGGCAAGCCCTTCGCCCCGGCCAAGGAGGTCGACTACGTCGCCCGCCTGCTGGGCCAGACGGCCCGCAGCGAGGAGGAGGCGGAGCGGCTGCGCCTGACCGTCGCGACCTGCCCGGCCTGCAAGCGCGCCCAGGACGTCCACCAGATCGCCACCATGGGGATCGCCCGGCAAATGGACGCCCGGCACTCGGAGGCCGGGCATTCGGTCAAGGAATTGGAGACCACGCCATGAACGCACCACTCGCCCCCAACGCCCTGGTGGCGGAGATGTCGCCGGTCTCCACCAGCGACCAGATCGCCACAATGAAGACGGCACTGCTGAAGAACATCCAGCGCTCCGCCTACGTCTACCGCGTCGATTGCGGCGGCTGCAACGGCTGCGAGATCGAGATCTTCTCGTCCATCACCCCGGTGTTCGACGCGGAGCGCTTCGGCATCAAGGTGGTGGCCTCGCCCCGCCACGCCGACATCCTGCTGTTCACCGGGGCGGTGACCCGCTCCATGCGGATGCCGGCGCTGCGCGCCTACGAGGCGGCGCCCGATCCGAAGATCGTCGTCTCCTACGGCGCCTGCGGCTGCACCGGCGGCATCTTCCACGACCTCTACTGTGTCTGGGGCGGCACCGACAACATCGTGCCGGTGGACGTCTACATCCCCGGCTGCCCGCCGACGCCGGCCGCGACCATCCACGGCTTCGCCGTGGCGCTCGGCCTGCTGGAGCAGAAGCTGAAGGCCGAAACCCATGTCGAGGCCGCGGGCGAGGCCGCCGCCCTGCCCCATCCCGACATCCCCTACGCGCTGCGGGTCCGGCTGGAGCGCGAGGCGCGGCGCATGGCCGGCTACCGCCAGGGCCGCGCCATCGTGGAGGAGTTCATGGCCCTGCTGGAAGGGTATGCGAGCGCCCCCGGCGTCCTGACCCTGCCCGACCGCATGACGGCAGCCATCACCGCGGAGCGCGACCCGCGCCGCGCCGAGATCATCGGGCGGCTGGCCGAGGTCGTGCAGCGGACCATCCGGGGAGAGGCGCCATGAGCACCCTCGCGCACGCCGACCCCGGCTCCATCCCCGGCCTGCGCAGCGGCCGCGGCCGGGAGCCGGAGGTGGTGTTCTACCAGTTGAACGCCAAGGTGCTGGAGCGCAAGGAAGACATCCCGGAGGACGCGAAGCAGGTGGTCTATTATTCGCTGGCCATCGGGCATCACATCGGGGTCTTCGACTGCTTCAAACCGGCCTTCCGCTGCCCCACCGCGCTGTTCGACCGCGTCCTGGACGCGCTGCGGGACCACGAGGAGGCGCACCGCAAGCTGTCCGGCCTGCTCCGCTTCGGCGAGATCACGGTGGACGGCACCCACACCCGGCCGCTGCTGGCGGCCATCGCGGCGGCGCGGCCGACCGCCCCGCCCGATGTGGCGGCGTGGCTGGACGGGCTGGCCACGGCGCTGGAGGCCATCCGGCGCGAACCGGCGATCTATCTGATGGGGAGACGGCTGTCATGACCGATGTCGTGTTCACGGTTGGAAACGTCCTGCGCGGCGACGACGGCGCCGGTCCGCTGCTGGCCCAGCTCCTCGACGAGGAGCCCGCCCCCGGCTGGACGGTGGTGGACGGCGAGGATGTCCCGGAGAACCACACCCACCACGTCCGCTCGCTGGCGCCGCGCCGGGTGCTGATCGTCGATGCCGCCGACATGCAGCTTCCGCCGGGCGCGGTCCGCCTGATCGAGCAGGACAGCGTCGCCGAGCAGTTCATGGTCACCACCCACGCCATCCCGCTGAACTTCCTGATCGACAGCCTGCGCGAGACCGTGCCGGAGATCCTGTTCCTGGGCATCCAGCCGGAGGACACCAGCTTCTTCGCGCCGGTCACCAGCACCGTCCGCCACTCCGTGGAGGCCGTTCACGACCGGCTGGTCCGCGGCGAAGGGTTCGAGGCCTACGAGACAGTGGGCTGATCCGGTGTTCGGGGCAACTCAAGACATGGGAAGGAGTTTCGCCATGGGGGACTCTGCGTCGAAAGACACGCCGGTTCTTGGCATGGACGCCTATGCGCCCGCCGAGATCCAGGACAAGGTCGAAAAGCTGGGGGTGAAGAAGGCGACGATGCCATTCCTGCCCAGCTTCATGCTGGCGGTGGTCGCCGGCGGCGGCATCGGGTTGGGCGGCATGTTCTTCGTCATCGTGCTGGCCGATCCCGCCCTCAGCTTCGCGGTCCAGCGGCTGCTCGGCGGGCTGGTCTTCTCGCTCGGCCTGTCGCTGGTCATGGTCGGCGGGGCGGAGCTGTTCACCGGCAACTGCCTGATCGTGATGGCGCGGGCCAACGGCCAGATCAGCACGGCGCAGGTTCTGCGCAACTGGGCGACAATCTGGATCGGCAACGCCGTCGGGGCGATCGGCCTCGTCATCCTGATCTACCTGTCGCACCACACCGAGATGAACAATGGCGCGGTCGGCGCGGCGGTGCTCAAGCTCGCCATCGGCAAGATCGCCCCGGACGCCGTGACGATCTTCTTCAAGGGCATCCTGTGCAACCTGCTGGTCTGCCTGGCGGTGTGGCTCGCCTACGCCGGCCGGACGGTGACCGACAAGATCGTCGCGCTGACCCTGCCGGTCGCCGCCTTCGTCGCCGCCGGCTTCGAACACTGCATCGCCAACCTGTATTTCCTGCCGCTGGCCTACCTGCTCAAGGTGACGGGCCATGTGCCGGCCGGGCTGGACGTGTCGATGATCACGGCGGGGGGCATCCTGCACAACCTGCTGTTCGCCACGCTGGGCAACATCGTCGGCGGCTCGGTGTTTGTCGGCGGCATCTATTGGCTGATCTACCGCAAGGGCCTCGGCGGCCTGACCCCGCTGCCGCCACGCAAGCCGCTGCCGTCGATCGGGCAACCGGCGGCGACCCACTGACCGCAAAAAACCGCGGGCTGGCGATGAACCAGCCCGCGGTTCTTTTTGACTCCGGCGCGGTTCACGCGGACATCGCGACCCGCGACGGGACGGCGTAGACCGTGAGGCGGCGTTCGCGCACGAAGGCGACGACCCCGACCCCCACCGTTGCGGCGAAACCCAGGCACAGCGAGGTCGGGGCGGAGATGGCCGCGATCAGCGGGATGCCGGCGGCGGCCGTCTTGTGGACCAACTCGAAGGAGCAGCGGCTCGACACCACGACGAAGCCGCCGGTGGGGTCGATGCGGGCGAGGGCCAGCGCCCCGATCAGCTTGTCGAGCGCGTTGTGCCGGCCGACGTCCTCGCGCACCGCCACCAGCTCGCCGTCGGGCCGGGCAAACCCGGCGGCATGGACCGCCCCGGTCTCCCGGTTCAGGCTCTGCCCCGACGGCAAGGCCGCCATCGCACGATGGATCGCGTCCGGCGCGAAGCAGGCGGTGGACCGGACCGGATCGAGCGGCCTCAGGGTTTCCGCGAAACTGTCGGTGCCGCAACGGCCGCAGCCGGAACCGCCCATCAGGTTGCGCTTGCGGCGCAGCAGGGCGGCAAGCCGCTCCACCGGCAACTGCATGCGGATGCGGACTCCGTCCGTCAGCTCGTCGATGGCGGTGACGGCCAGTTCATCGGCGCTGCCGACGATCCCTTCGCTGAGGGAAAAGCCGGTGGCGAAATCCTCCAGGTCGGTGGGCGTCGCCAACATGACGGCGAAGAGATCGTCGGCATAAAGCAGCCCGACCGGCACCTCGTCGACGATCTTCTCCTCCCGCCGGTCGATGCCCGATCCGGTGTAGACGGTCGCCGGCACCAGCCGGAATCCGTGATGGGACAGCGGGTGAGCCAGGGACAGCGGAGCGGGGAGCGGGGCCGCGCAGGCGGTTGCATGTTCCATGATGTGGCCGAAACCCAGGCTGTGGCGACAGGTGCGGGCGGTGAGGTTCCGGCGTCCGCTGTCCAACTCTGCACCCAACCGTCACGCAGCGACATGCGACATTCCGGCTCACCATAAATAATCACCGATGAATTCAGAATAAGACCTGCTTATTGCGCCATAGAAATGGCTTATCAACCCTCTTTCATTGATCAAATCCATCCCTATTTTTTTGATTTTATGTTTGCAATACTCATCGTTCAGTGGTAATTTTTGAGAACAATCTCAACAAGCCGCCTGTTGGGTGGCCTACCATCGATCCGCCATCTCCGTTTTTCCAGCGATGACGCGCCAGGGCATGGTCGATCCGCCACGGAGTTTCCCAATCAGGTCCCGCAGCCGCCGGCTCTCACAGCGGAGAAGGATGATGCATGAGCTGTCACTGTGCGAACGGTTGCTGGAGTTGCTGGAGGAGCAGTCGCGGCGCCACGCCTTTCATCGCGTCACGCGGATCAAGCTGGCGGTGGGCCAGTTCGCCTGCGTCGATCCGGACGCCCTTCGCTTCGCCTTCGACGTGATCAGACGCGACACACTGGCCGACGGTGCGACGGTCGACATCCACCAGCCGCCCGGCCTCGTCTGGTGCGAGGACTGCGCCCGCGAGAGGGAGGTCCCGACACGGATCGCCCCCTGCCCGGCCTGCGGCGGCCTGCGCCTGACCCCGCGCGGCGGCGACGATCTGACGCTGGTCGAACTGGAAGTGGCGTGACCGCCGCGACAAGGAGCCCTGCCATGTGCCTTGGAGTTCCGGCCAGGATCATCGCCATCGCCGACGCCGCGCGGATGCTTGCCGTCGCCGACATCCTGGGCGAACGGCGGGAGGTCAACCTTTCCTGCATCGTCGAACCGGGCGAAGCCCTGTCCGATCAGGTCGGGCAGTGGGTCCTGGTCCATCTGGGCTTCGCTCTTTCCCGCGTCGAGGAAGCCGACGCACGGATCACCCTCGACCTGCTTCGCCAAGTCGACGAGGCGGAAGCCGGACGAGGGCATCTGAAGGCCTCCCTGCTCGCCTGACCGGGGCGAAGCGGCCGGTCGAACCCCACAGGAGATCGTTCCGATGAACAGGTTGCTTTCCGCCGGCACCGCCGGCCTTCTCGCGGCGACGCTGGCCCTGCCGGCGGCCGCCCACACCGGCCATGCCGGCGACGCGATGTTCGTTCAGGGGCTTCTCCACCCGCTGAGCGGCATCGACCATCTGCTGACCATGCTGGCGGTCGGCGTTTGGGCGGCGCAGAATGGCGGCCGCGCGATCTGGCTGCTGCCGACGGCCTTCATCGCCATGCTGTCCAGCGGTGCCGTGCTCGGCATGGCCGGAATCGAGCTTCCGGCGGTCGAAGCCGGAATCGCTGCCTCGGTGGCGGTGCTCGGGCTGCTGGTGCTGCTGAACAAGCGCGTGCCGGCCGCCGCCGCCGCGATCCTGGTCGGAGCCTTCGCGGTGCTGCACGGCCATGCCCATGGCACCGAGATGCCGCAAACCGCAGACCCCTTCCTCTACGGCCTGGGCTTCGTGCTTTCCACCGCGATGCTGCACGGCACCGGCATCGCCATCGGCTTGGCCCGCCATCTCCCACGCCGGCTGCTCGCAACCCGCGCGTTGCGGCGACCGGAGTCGAGAGCACGGTAAATCATGCCTCCGGACGGCCGCGCCCGCCGTTCGAGGACACGCGTGGAGCCTGATGTGTCAGGCTCTACGCTGATGGTATGAAGCGGTGCCGTCATAGCATTCGGCCTGATGCAGGCATGCGTCGCAGACCGTCGACCTTGAAACCGGACGCCCTTCAGCCCACAGGCATTCATAAAAGAAGCGTTTCCAGCGCAGTTTCCGCGTGTTGGCCTCGGCCAAGGACGGGAAATGGCGGGCAAGGAGCGCCGCCAAATGGGGACGATCCGCCAAACCCAGGCTGCGCCAAAGATGGTCGTTCTCAAGACAGGCCCGGGCGATGACATCGGCAAGCGGCAGCGCCGACGCATCGTTCTCCAGGCGATGGCGCATCAACAGATCGCGAAAGTCCCGTTCCTCGCGCAGGAGCCAATCGTCCGTGCTGTTGCCCTCCTCACGCGATACGGCCGCCGTCACCCCGGCACACCCGCATCGGACCCCGCCCAAGCGCTTGACGTGATCGGAAAAGCAGGTGCCCGGCGTCCAACCCACGGCGGCGGCCGGGAAATGCACGTCGATCAGCGCGGCCAGCGCGCCCGCCTCCAGCCCGAGCCCATGGACGTAGGAAGCCTGCCGGCCGCTGCAACGATGGAGCAGAATGCGGGCCAGATCCCGGGTGTCGGGAGCATGCGGGGTCCGCGACCACGCCATCAGCCGATCCTGAGCACTCATTCTGTCCATCTGCACTGCGTCCCGAGTTCCTCCGGCGGATTGCCTCACAGTAACACGTGGCAGCGGTCCCCAAAGATCGGATGGTCCGGACCTCGATCGATGCCGGCGAAGACCGGGTGGAGAGGAGCCCCTGGGCTTGTTCGCACGCTGCATCCGGTGCCCGCTCTGCCAAGCGGTCATGGAATGCCACGGCCTCACCGCCTCATGACGCCGCGCCCGTCATCGATGGCCTGGTTTCCCCGGGCGGCCAGGGCCGCTGCCCCATTATCTTTTAAAATTGACATCTGTATTTTCAAAAAAGGATGAATTCTGCTGCCGGGAAGCGGTCATTATTCATTTTTTGTCATAATGAAACGTTTCTTGGTGAATTTTTTCTTTCCCCGTTGCGCGCGCTGCGGCCGACGGCGCTCGCGTCCGTCCGTTTCACCGCCAAGTTCCTTGTCGCTGCGGTGAAAGCGCGTTTCAAACACGACCGTCGCATTTTTCTTCTGGTGCACGGCCCGGAAATCGCCTACAAGCGGCTTCCCGCTGCAAGGCGGCGACAGGAGTGTAGCTCAATTGGTAGAGCACCGGTCTCCAAAACCGGGGGTTGGGGGTTCGAGCCCCTCCACTCCTGCCATTCGACGCAAGATTCGAATGGCCCCGCGCACGGCAGCGCAAACGTCCTGAAATGTAGAATTTTGGAAACACTCTTCGGCACCGGGGCCGAGGAATTTGTTTTCTTGGTTAATAAATCGTCATCCTCATTCTTCTGAACGGCCTGTTGCCGCGCGGCGTTACTAGCCGCTTCGCCATCCTCCGATACCAACCGACAGAACCGATGCGCCTGCATGCGCGCGTATAGCCATGGCTTGATTATCAAGACATAGTGCGGTTGCGTTTTGATAGGCCATTTTTTAGATAAGATCGTACGAAATACATAGGTATTTCGAAAAAAAGTATATCCATTTCGTTCACGCATAGAACTTGGCGAGCGTCCCTTGAGCAAAACGCGCAAGGGACGTCATATGCAGCAAAGAATGCAACCTCTGGGGGGCACCCCCACCGGATCGGCGTTGGACCGGCAGCGGGAACCGAAACGCTCCTGGCCTTCTCTGTCCATGGCTGGATCACCCCGGCTTCACTCCCATACGGGTGAAAATCTCCACGAGCTGGACGATTCCGGCCTTCTGGAGCGCATCGCGACCCGCGATCAGACGGCCTTCTGGGTCTTCTGGTGCCGCCACTACACCGATCTGTTTTGGACATATCACAGGTTGTGCAAAGGAAACAGGCAGGAAATTCACGACTGCCTGAGCGGGCTCTGCATCAATCTGTCGGAAGCCCTTCCCCTCTACGCGCGGTCCATCATCAAGACGCGCACCTGGCTGCGCCGCACCGCCATCAACCATTTCATCGACCGGCACCGCGCCCACCAGCGCTATCCCGTCCTGGTCGGCTCCCTCGTCGAGATCGCCTCCATCGCCGACGGGACCAGCGGCCGGGACGCCATGGACCCGGAACGCACCAACGCCGACCGCGCCCTGCTCGCCAAGGTTCTGGAGTTGCTCGACGGCATCCGGGACGAGCGGATGCGCCAAGCCGCCCGCATGCGCTTCATCGAGGAACAGCCCTACGCGGACATCGCCGCGGAGCTGTCCATCTCCGAAGAACTGGCGCGCAAATGGATTCAGCAGATCCGCAGCTACCTGCGCAGCGCGGTTCCCGACCATCGCGACCTGCTGGCGAAGCCGCCCCCCGACACGCCGCAGTCGCGGCGCGCGACCAAGCACGGCGTGCTGACCAGAACGCGTCCGCCCAAGCTCCCCTCCACTCCCCCCACCAAGACGATGAAGCCGGCGCTCTGACCCGCACCGCCGCCCGAGCGCGCTCATTCCCACCCCACCGACCTCCAACCCAAGACGTCAACGACCGGAGCCATCCATGCCGCCCGACCAGACCATGCCCACCCACGCCGTCCAGCCCGCCAACCGGAAGAGCGCCAAGCCGATCAACCTCGCGCTCCAGGGGGGCGGTGCCCACGGCTCCTTCACCTGGGGCGTGCTCGATCGCATCCTGGAAGACGGGCGCCTGACCATCGACGGCATCGTCGGAACCAGCGCTGGCGCCATGAACTGCGCCGTCACCGCCTACGGCCTGACCATCGGCGGCCCCGAGGGGGCGCGGAGCAAGCTGCGCGAATTCTGGCGCCGCATTTCCGACGAGGCGAAGAAGGGGCCGCTCCAGCCGACCCCGCTGGACAAGATGTTCAGCAAGGGGAACATGGATTTCTCCCCGCTCTGGCAGATGTTCGACGCGCTGTCGCGCATGATGTCGCCGTACGAGCTGAACCCGATGAACATGAACCCGCTGCGCGACGTGCTGTCGGACGTGGTGGACTTCAAGCGGCTGCGCAAGGCGCCGGCCTGCAAGACCTTCATCGCGGCGACCGACGTCTGCGCCGGCCGGCTGAAGGTGTTCGGCCCGAAGGACATCTCGGTGGACGCGGTGCTCGCCTCGGCCTGCCTGCCCTTCCTGTTCCAGGCGGTGCAGGTCGGCAACGCCTTCTACTGGGATGGCGGCTATTCCGGAAACCCGCCGCTGTTCCCGCTGATCGACCAGTGCGACAGCCGCGACATCCTGATCGTCCAGATCAACCCGGTCCGCGTGCCGGTGCCGCCGCGCACCGCCCGCGAGATCATGGACCGCGTCAACACGCTCAGCTTCAACTCCAGCATGATGCGTGAGCTGCGCGTTGTCGACTTCGTCTCCAAGCTGATCGACTCCGGCGAACTCAGCCCGGAGAAGCACAAGAAGATGCACATCCACACCGTCGACGCCGAAGAGGTCGTGGAGAAGCTGGGCGTCACCAGCAAGCTGAACGCCGACTGGGACTTCCTGACCTACATGTTCGAAACGGGCCGCCACAAGGCCGAAGAATTCCTGGATCAGCATTTCGACAAGATCGGCAGGGAATCCTCGACCGACATCAGCGCGAAGTTCCTTGCATGACGGGAACGCGGACGGGCCGGCGGGGCAGCACCACCGCCTGGGCGGACATCGATCTGCACGCCCTCGGCCGGAACCTGGATCAGCTGCGCCGTGGCCTTCCCCCTGGTCAGGCCGTCTTCGGCGTGGTCAAGGCGGACGCCTACGGCCACGGCGGCGGACCGGTCGGGCGGGCGCTCCAGCGGTTCGGGATCGACGGGCTGGTGGTCGCCGACATGGGCGAGGGCATCACCCTGCGGCGAGCCGGAATCACGGCTCCCATCCTGGTGATCGACCCGCCGTTGCCCAGCCAGCTGCGGCTGCCCGCCCTGCACCGGCTGGGCGCAACCGTCACCAGCGCGGCGGAGGCGCGGGCCCTCGCCACCGCCGCCAACCGCGCCGGCCGGACGGTCGATGTGCATGTCCGGGTGAACACCGGCTTTGCCGGCTTCGGGGCGCCGCGGGCGGACCTGACCGACGTGCTGGCCGCGGTTGCCGGCGCGCCGGCGCTGCGGCTGGAAGGGCTCTACACCCACCTGTCCGGCGCCTACGGCCATTACGAGGACGGCGGCTTGGCGGAGCTGGAGCGGTTCGGCGAGGCGGTCGACACGGCGCGGGCCGCCGGGCTGCTGCCGCCGCTGGTCCACGCGCTCAGCAGCGTGGCGCTCGGCCGGCCCCTGCTGACCGGGGCCGCGGCGCGCATCGGCTGCACGGCGGTGCGCTGCGGCGCCGCCCTGTTCGGCATCCGCATGGCCGACGGGGACACGCCCCTCCCCCTGGCCCCGGTGATGAGCGTGAAGGCCCGCGTCACCCGCGTGACGGCGCTGGAGCCGGGCGACGTCGCCGATTACGCCGCCGCCAGCGCGGCGCCCCGGCGCACGCCGGTGGCGGTCCTGCCCTTCGGCTTCTCCGACGGTCACCACCTGCACCGGCTGGCCGGCGGGGTCCTGCTGATCCGGGGGCGCCCGGCGCCGGTCCTGGGACGCCCCTTCATGAGCAGTTTGCTGGCCGACGTGACCGACATCACCGGCGTCCAGCCGGGCGACGAGGCCGTCCTGATCGGACGGCAGGGCGAGCACCGGATCACGGCGGAGGACATCGCGGCACGGTCCGGGCTGCGCCCCAGCGCGGTCCCGCTTCTCGGGCCGCGGGTCGTCCGCCGCTACCGGTCGAGCGCAAGGGAGGACCAGACGGAATGAGCCCAGCCGCCCCACCGTCCCACCGTCGAGCCCTTGCGGACACAGCCGGAGCCGCGGCGATCACCCGCCGCGGCTGGATGGCCGGGGCTGCCGCCACCGGCCTCGGCGCCCTCTGCCCGCCGGCCGCGGTGCTGGCCGCCCCCCGACCGCTCCCATCGGTCCGTGACGTGCCGCGGCGCTGGCGCATCGGCTACGCCGAATCCATGCCCTACGGCAACTACGCCGCGACGCTCGCCGCCATCCTCGGCGAGTTTGAGCGGATGGGCTGGATCGGCGCGCTGACCGGCATGCCCTACCACCCGGGGCAGACCGACACCGCCGGCCTGTGGTCCTGGCTGACCGCCCGCGCCGGCAGCCCGGTCCTGGACTTTGTCCCCGACGCCCACGCCACCAACCTGACCCCCGAGGGGGCCGCGGCGCTGGTGAGGCGTCTGCAGGATCCGGGCGAATTCGACCTGATGATCGTCATGGGGACGGTCGCCGGCGTCGCCCTGGCGACCGACGCCCACCGGGTGCCGGTCCTCGCCTTCTCCTGCACCAACCCGGTTGCCGCCGGGATCGTCGCGTCGGAAACCGACACCGGGCGCGATCATGTGTGGGCGCATCTCGACCCGCAGCGGTTCCAGCGCCAGCTGTCCATCTTCCACAAAACCTTCCAGTTCCGGCGGCTGGGCATCGCCTACGACGACAGCCCGACGGGCCGGGCCATCGCCTCGCTGCCCGACATCGAGGCGACGGCCGAGCGGATCGGGTTCGAACTGGTGGAGCGGCACGTCCGCGCGCCGATCGACCACCTCGACCAATACCGCTACGAGGTCGATCTGACCGCGGCCTGGGAAGCGCTGTCGCGCGAGGCGGATGCCGTCTACATCACCTACGGGCGCTGGCCGCTGGACCGCTTCACCTCGCTGGCTCGGCCCTTCCTGAAACAGCGCATCCCGACCTTCTCGCAGCTCGGCCCCGAGGAGGTGGAGCGCGGCGCGCTGATGAGCATCGCCCGTGCCGACATGGCGGGCATCGGCCATTTCGGCGCTGCCACCCTCGCCCGCGTCATGGCCGGCGAGCCGCTGCGCCACTTGCCGCAGGTCTATTTCGACACGCCGTCCATCGCCTGGAACGCGGCGACCGCGGCGGCCATCGGCTACCGCATCCCCTTCCCGGCGTTGCTGGCGGCGGATTCACTGCACGGAGTGCTCTAGCCATGGCCTCATCCGGCGCCCCGTCCGGCCGCTCCAGCCCCCTCCGCGCCTTTCTGGTGTCCGTGCTTCTGGTCGGGGTGACGCTGGCCTTCAGCCTAAGCATCAATCTCGGCTCCTTCCGCCAGAATTACGCGGGTACGCTGATGGCCGCCTTCGCGGTGGTCGGCGGCAAGACCGTGGAGAACGTCCAGGACGCGCTGGGCTACGGCAAGCCGTTGGACGACTTCTACGGGCTGGAGGCGATCCTCAACCAGCTCGCCGCCAATCTGCCCTGGGCGCGGGGGATCGGGGTGGCGGTGGCGGACGGACGCATCGTCGCCACCGCCAGAGGACGGCCGGTGGAACCGATGCCTGAGGCCACCCTGCGCCGCGCCCGCGCCGAGCTGGAGCGGCGCCCCCACTGGTTCCGGCACGATGCCGACAACGGCACCTACGCCCTCTATCTGCCGATCCGCCCCCCCGGCGAGGCGGAGCCGGCCGGCCGGCCGGTCGACGCTCCCGCCGGCTTTCTCATCATCCAGTCCGACAGCGCCAGGGTGGACGACCGCGTCGAGGAGTTCCGCGACCGCACCCTGCCGCAGCTCCTGTGGACGGGGCTGGGGACGGTCGGCTTCCTCGGCCTGACCGGTCTGGTGATGGCCTTCGGCCTGCGCCGCGCGTCGGAAGGCCGCCGGGTCCGGCTGGAGCGCCTGCGCCGGCTGCTGGCGCTCGGCGCGATGCTCGCCGCCCAGACCGCGGCGGCGGCGGAATGCTACACGCTGATCTCCACCGCCCATCTGGAGGCCGCCGAACAGGCGACCCAGATCGTCGCCCGGATGATCCGCAACGACGTCGAATCGGTGGTCCGCCGCGGGCTGGACTATGGGTCGCTGGCCGGGGTGGATGATTATTTCGAGCGCATCCGCGCCAGCATGCCCACCCTGCGCTCCATCGAGCTGGCCCCGCCCGGCGCGACCCCGCCGACCCAGGAGGCACGCCATGCGTTTGGCGGCATTCCCTTCCTGTCGGATATGCCGGACGTGACGCTGCGCTGGCCGCTCGCCCAGGACCGCGGCGGCGAGGCGCGCGAGCTGGTGGCCGTGGTGGACGGAGACCGGGTTGATGCGCAGCTGACCGAATTCGGGCTGGACATGGCGACCATCCTCGTCACCTCGCTGCTGTTCATGTTCGAGATGGACCGCGTGCTGGGCGGGCGCACGCGGATGGCCCGCCGCTTGGGCGACGGGCGGGCCGAACCCGTCGGGCCCGCGCCGGACGCGAGCGGCGATTTCGCCGGCTCCATCCGCTTCTCGGCCTTTCTGATGTATTTCGGCGCCTTTCTGCCGGTGTCCTTCGTCCCGCTGCTGATGACCAGCTTCGGCGGGAACCCCTTCCCCCTGCTGTCGCCGTCCCAGGTCGCCGCGGCGCCCCTGACGGCGGAAATGCTGTTCGGGGTCGCGGCGGCGCTGGCCGCCGGACGGCTGACCGGACGGTTCGGCTGGCGCGTGGTCTCGCTGGCCGGCTTCGCGGCGGCGGCGGCGGGAATGGCGCTGGCCGCCGTGGCGGCGGGGGCCGCCGACCCGCTGCTGTTCGTCCTGGCCCGCGGGCTGAGCGGGGCGGGCGGCATGGCCGGGCTGATCGCCGCGAACGCCCTGATCGGGCGGCTGCGCGGGGTTTCCGACACCTCGGCCTTGCAATCCGGCCTGTTCGCCGGCATGTACGCCGGGGTGAATTGCGGGGCCGTGTCGGGCGCCCTGCTCTCCACCACCTACGGAGCGGTGACGGTGTTCGCCGCGGGCGCCCTGATCCCGTTGGCGGGGCTGCTCTACACCGCGTTCGGCGTTCCCCGCCTGCCCGGAACCGCCCCGCCGGACGCGCACTGCGACGCTGCGGCCGTTCCCTCGCCCGGCAGCGCGACGGTCCGCCCACGGCACCGGCGCATCAAGGTGCCGCTGTTCCTGGCGCTGATCTCCCTGCCCACCGCGGTGGCGGCGATGTTCCTGCCCTTCTATCTGCCGCTGTTCATCGCGGACCTCGGCCTGTCGTCGGCGACGGTGGGCCGCGCCTACCTGCTGCACGGCCTGTGCGTCGTTCTGGCCGGGCCGCTGCTGACCCGGATGGCGGCGCGGCGCCTGCCGATTCCGGGGGTGACGCTGCTGTCGGCGGCGATGATCGCCGGGGCGCTGGCCCTGTTCGGTCTCCAGGCGTCGCTGTGGACGGCCTTCGCGACGGTGTTCCTGATCGGCCTTGCGGAGAGCTTCGGCCTGTCCGCCCAGATCCGCCACGTCGAACTGTTGGCGGCGCGCGAGGCGCGGCGACGCGATTCCGTGCTCGCCCTGCACGTCAACACCCGCAAGCTGGGGCAGGCCGCCGGACCGATCCTGTTCGGCACGCTGGCCGCCGCCGTCCCGCTGGGCGCCGGCCCGGAGGGGGTGGGCCTGATCGGCGGGCTTTTGGCCGGCAGCCTGCTGCTTTTCGCCTTGTTGACGTGGCGGCGGGCCATCCCGTCCCACACGCGGCCCTCGCGGATGGAGGGCGGACGATGACCGGCCTGCGCTTCGTTCCTCTCACCCCGGACTCGCTGGGCGCCGTCCTGGCGCTGCAACGGGAGGCCTGCGGCCCGCTGATGCACCCGCTCGGCGAGGCCGAGCTGTCGGACATGCTGGCCGGGCCGGCGGGAGGGCATGGCGTGGTGCTCGGCGCGCTGACCGACCATGGCCTCACCGCCTTCCTCGCCGTGCAGTTTCCCGGTCGGACCGACCACAATCTGGGCCGCGACTACGGCCTTCCGGACGGAGACCTCGACCGGGCGCTGCACTTCACCGGCATTCTCGTGCATCCGCACCGGCGCGGGCAGGGCCTGCACCGGCGCCTGATCGAAACCGCCGCCCAGGGGGTGCTGCCGCCGGACCGGCACCGCTACTGGTTCGCCACCGTGCGGCCCGAGAACACGGCCAGCGTGCGCGGGATGCTGTCGGTCGGCATGAGCGTGTTCGCGCGCAAGCCCAAGCACGACGGGCACGACCGCCTCCTCTTCGTCCGCGACCTGTCCGCCCCGGCCGGCGGCTGAGGCGCCCCTTGTCACCGCTCCTTTGGCCCTCCGGAGACCGCCCGATGTCCCAAACGCCGTACCGGATACGCCTGCGCGTGGGAATCGCGCTGGCCTTCCTGCTGACGACGGTGCCGCTGATCGCGGTGATGCTCAGCTACCTCTATCATGAGAACTCCCGCACCGCGCTGGAGGTGGCGTCCCAGTCCATCGCGCGCACCACCCAGACCGTCACCAACGACCTGAACGGTCTGGTCAGCCCGGTGGCCCGCGTCGCCGAGGCGATGGCCGGCTTCGGGCGGATCGACCGCAACGGGCTGCGCCGCATCGAATCGCTGCGCTACTTCTCCGACGCCCTGGCCACCCTGCCGCAGCTCGCCTCGCTCTATGTCGGCTTCGCCGGGGACGGCGCCTTCTTCCAGATGGCGCGGCTGGCCCCCGACGGCGGGCGTTTCGGCCCCGCCGCGCCGCCGCCGGGCAGCGCGCTCGCCCTGCGCATGCAGGATTCCAGTTCGGGCCGGTTCGCCGACTCCTATTTCTACCTGCGCTCCTGGGGGCAGGTCACCGGCGTGGAGCGGTCGGAGGCGACGGAGGACCCGCGCACCGCCCCCTGGTACGTGGCGGCGCAGAAGGCCGGGATGGCGGTGATGTCCGACGCCTTCGTCCTGCCGGCGACCCGCCGGCCGGTGGTCACCGTCTCCTACCGGATGGCCACTGACGACGGGGTGCCCATCGGCACCATCGGGGCCGACGTCTCGCTGGACCGGCTGGCGGCCCGGCTGGACGCCCTGCGCATCGGCCCCTCCGGGGCGGTGTTCGTGATCGACGGCACCGGGCGGGTGATCTGCCACAACCGGGCCGACCTGCTGGTCGGCGGCGACGGCGCTGCGGCGTCGCTCCACACCACCGCGTCCTTCCCCGATCCGGTGCTGGCCGAGGCGGTGGAGCGCCGCAACAGCGGGGCCGGCGACCGCTTCATCGCCCCGCTGGGGCCGCAGAGCCGCGATTACATCGTCGAGTTCGCGACCCTGGCCGACGGGATCGGCAGTGGCTGGACCGTCGGCGTGGCGGTGGAGGTGGACGAGTTCGTCGGTTCGCTGCGCCGCGCCACCTACCGCATCGTGGTGATCGGCGCCGGGCTGCTGGCGGTGTCGGTCCTGCTGCTGCTCTGGCTGTCGCACCGGCTGACCCGCCCGATGCAGGACATCGTGTCGGAGACCAAGCGGATCCGCCATTTCGACCTGACCGGCCGCTTCGCCGTCCGCACCCGCGTGCAGGAGGTCGCGGAACTGGCCGGCGCCGTCGAGGCCATGAAAGGCGGGCTGCGCCGCTTCGGCGCCTATGTGCCGAAGGCGCTGGTGCGCGACATCATCGTCACCGGCGACGGCGGCGAGCTGGGCGGCGAGACGCGCCCCCTCAGCATCCTGTTCAGCGACATCGCCGGCTTCACCGCGACCAGCGAGTCCATGCCGCCGCAGCAGGTGCTGGACCGGCTGACCACCTATTTCGAGCGGATGACCGCCTGCATCCACGGCCATGGCGGCACGGTGGACAAGTTCATCGGCGACGCCATCATGGCCTTCTGGAACGCGCCGCGCCCCGACCCGGACCATGCGGAGCATGCCTGCCTCGCCGCTCTCGGCTGCTTGTCGGTCAACCGCGCCATCAACGACGCCTGCCTCGCCGCCGGCATGCCGCCGATGCCGACCCGCTTCGGCCTGCATCTGGGGGAGGTGGTGGTGGGCAACGTCGGCTCCTCCGACCGCATGCAGTACACGGCGCTGGGCTCCCACGTGAACCTCGCCTCGCGCATCGAGGGGCTGAACAAGGTCTACGGCACCAGCATCCTGGTCACCGGAGCGGTGGAGCACGCGGTGCGCGGGCGCTTCCTGTTCCGACCCGTCGATCTCGCCGTGCCTTCGGGCCTGTCGGCGCCGATCGAGCTGTTCGAACTTGTCGGCGCGCTCGACCCGCATTCGGCCTTCGCCCGCCCGCCGGAAACCCACGACCTGTGCCGCCAGTGGCACGTCGCCGTCTCGCTCTACCGCGGCCGGCGCTGGTCGGCCGCGCTCGACCTGCTGCGGCCGCTGGCCGACGAGCCGGAGGTGGCGGCGTTGGCCCGGCTCTACATCGCGCGCTGCGAGCGGCTGATCGCCGACCCGCCCGGCGACGGCTGGGACCCCGCCGAGCATTTCAAGACCAAGTAGCCAGAAGAGGACGCGATGAAAAGCAGATGGACGGCGCGGCTGTTGGCCGCCTGCACGGTATTGGCGCTGGCGCTCGCCGCCGCCGGGGTGTCCGCCGAGACGGTCATCAAGCTGGCCCACCCCAACCGCAACGACGCCTTCGACAACACCGCCGGGGCCATGGCGATCGTCTTCAAGAATCATGTCGAGGTGGCGACCGAGAAGCGCGTGCGGGTGGAGATCTTTCCCGAAGGCCAGATGGGCCGCGACGGCGACGCGGTGAAGCTGGTCCGCCAGGGGACCATCCAGTCGGCCATCTCCTCGGTCGGTGGGGTGGCGCCGCTCTACCCGATGCTGGCGGTCATCGACCTGCCCTTTGCCTATTCCTCGGTCGCCAACGCCTACGACGTCTTCGACGGCCCCTTCGGCCACCGGCTGGCCGAGGAGGTCCGGCGCAAGGCCGGCCTCGCCGTGCTGGGCTTCGGCGATCCCGGCGGGCTGTTCACCATCACCAACTCCAAGCGCCCGATCCGCCAGCCCGAGGACATGAAGGGGCTGAAGATCCGCACCATGGATCTGGAGACGCACCGCACCATGATCGGCAGCCTCGGCGGCACGCCGGTCAACGTCGCCTGGTCGGACCTCTACAACGCGCTGGGCACCGGCGCGGTGGACGGCCAGATGAACCCGGTGCCGATCGTCCGCTTCGCACGCTTCGACGAGGTGCAGCGTCACCTGACGCTGAGCAACCACCTGTTCCTCCCCTATGTCTGGGTGATGAACGCCAAGTTCCTGGACGACCTCGCCCCCAGCGACCGCGCGGCCGTGACGAACGCCGCCCGGCTGGGCGTCGTCGCCAGCCGCGGCCTCAGCCGCCTGATCGAATCCTCGGACCGCGGTCTGCCGCCACTGGCGCAGCGCATGGAGGTCCACACGCTGACCCCGCGCGAGGCGGAGGCGTTCCGCAAAGTGACCCAGCCCGCGGTGCGGCAGGCCATCGAGCGGCGGTTCGGCGCCGAGGGGGTGGAGATGCTGGCCGCCTTCGAACGGGCGATCCGCGAGGAGCGGACGCCGTAAGCGGCACAGCCGGGCGGTCAGCTCATCCCATCCGCCGGACCGCTCCCCTGGCCAGCGCGCGCAGCCGGCCGGCGCGGCCGTGGCCCGTCCCCCCGCCCGCCCCGTCTCCGGACGCGCTTCCCGCCACCGCGATCACCGACAGCCGCCGCGCCAGCGCCCATTCCGGCGCGCAGGCCTCCTCGCACAGCGCCCGCATCTCCGCGATGGACGGGCGCCATTTCTGCGTGCGGCGCCAGGTCCGCGCCGCCGCGTCGACCGCCCAGGCCGGAAACTCGCCGAGGTCCTCCGCCCAGTCGAGCGCGACCAGATGCTCCACCTCCGGCGTGGTGCCCTTGGCCGGATAGTGGCTGAGCAGGGCCAGGATGCGGGCCAGCAGATGGTCCGGCGTCGCCGGGGCGAGGATGGAGCCGGTCAACTCGTCGAGCGCGCGCCGCGCCATCAGCGCGTGCTGGGCGGTCACCCCGTCGGGCGGGCTCCAGTCCTCCGTCACCCCGTCGAAACCGCGATCGCCGAATCGCGGCCGACGCTCCACCCGCCCGGAGGCGAGGACGGTCCTGAGCGGCACCGGCAACGCCGAGGCCAGCGCCAGACCGCGCTCATGGGCGGGGGCGGCGGGATCGAAGGGAAGCGGCGGACGGGACGGCAGGTGTGTCACGACCGATGGGTTGGAAGCTCCGGGTGGAGCGGATCGTGGCTGTGCGGTCATGGCCTGTCCTTCAACTCCAGACATTCGGGTGGGCTTGCGGGGTGATGCCGACGCCGTGGCTTGCGTTGAGCTTCGCCGCGGCGGCCATCCAGGCGCCGAGCTTCTGTTCGGGAACCGGCGCGGCGGGCGCCGGCCTTGTGGTGGCGGCGCGGCCGGTCGAGCGGAGCAGCGGCGCCTTGCCGGCGGCGGCGTCCTGCGTCAGCCAGGCTTTCCAGGCGGCTCCGGTGTCACGGTAGCGGTAGCCGTGGGCTTGGCAGCGCAGGCGGAATCCTTCGGCGTGGCGGTCGAGATCGACCCCGGCAAAGCGGCTTTCGGCCCAGGCGCGGTCTTCGGCATCCGGCATCCAACCGTCCGGCACCGTCTGGGCTGGCCCGCGCGAAGCGTGCGAGTCCGGAGTCTGTTCGGATTCCGGCTGTTTCTGTAGCACCGGCGCACACGGGGAGTCGGTGAGAGCGACATCCTTGGCCGGCGGCTGCACAGGGGGCGTTCCGGTCCGGGCCTCCGCGACAGGCGCGGTTTTCGGTTCGTCGTCGGGAACCATCCGCAGCCGGTACAGGCAGGACAGACGCCCGCCCGAGGCGGAGCGGCGGGACTCCCGCGCGATCACCCCGGATTCGGCAAGATGGCCGAGGATGCGGTTCACCGTGCTGCGGCTGCGCTTCAGCGCGGTGGCGAGCGTCGCCTGGGACGGCCAGCACTCGCCGCGGGCGTTGGCGTAGGTCGCCAACGCTGCCAGGACGGCCAGACCATCGGCGTCGATGGCGGGGTGGCCGAGCCACCAGGCCGGAATCCGGCCCCACCGCCCGGTGTCGGCGGGCGGGCCGGATTCTCGTGGGGCGTCACCCGGTGGGATGCCCATGGGTGTGTCGTCGCGGGGTGTCATGATGCGGTCTCCGCAAGGCTGTCGGGGCCGGCTCCGCACGGACTGCGGGCCGGTGGCTTTGCGGATCAGGATTCCCAGTGGCGCGCGGCTCTTCAAACCGCGGGCTGTCGCTCCATAGCCGGGCATGGAGCGGTAGCCCGCGCCGTTGAAGCCCTGGCCCGCGCTCCTGGAGCCATTGCCCGCCGCCATGGAGCGACAGCCCGCGCTTCATCGCCGAATCGGAATCCTGGAGCGGGAACCCGCGGTCCTGGAGCGGTAGCCCGCGCCTCCGGATTCGGACGTATGGAGCGATGGCCCGCGGCTGGCACGCTGGATCATGGAGCAACAGCCCGCGTTTGGGCGGCGCTCCGCCCGCGCACCATGGAGCGATAGCCCGCGGGTATGGAGCGATAGCCCGCGCCCTGCCGTCTCCCCGTGCCTCGGGCCGTCATCCGGTGGCGAGCACGGGATGGAGCTTTTGCTCGCGCTTCGCCGGTCCGGCCCATGGAGTTCCGACTCGCGGGGAGACTTCGCGGTCATGGAGCGATAGCCCGCGCCTTGGTCCGCGCCTTGACCCTCGCCGGTGTGGAGCGATTCGCCGCGGGCGGCGGAGTCGCCGACAGAGTCGAAGGATCTCAACGCTGTGCCGGAAAAGCGCGGGCTGTTGCTCCATACCCGCGGGCTATCGCTCCATGGGTGCGGGCAAAGGCTCCATACCGAAGGAGGTCGCCCATCACGAAGCGGTTGTCAGCGCGCGCCCGCCGCCGCATGGTCATAGCCGGGCAAGGAGGGATTGGATGAGCAAGATCGCGACACCCGGCGCGCTGCAACTGGTTCTGTTCGAGCTGGAGGACCGCTCCCAGTCGCACCTGATCGCGCTGTACGATCTGGCGCCGCGCTACGTCTTCGCCTCGCGCGACGGCGGACGGTCCGCGGAGACCGCGCCGGCGAAGGGCAATTTTGTCGCGTCGATCAAGCGCGAGTTCACCTATCACGGCAGCACCTTCCACCTGACCATCCAGCCCGCTCGTCTGACCAAGATGGTCAACCGCGACATGGTTAACCGCGACGACGGGACCGCCCAGGCCGACGGCCAGACCGAGATCGAGTACGAGGTCTTCCCCGCCGAGCGTGAGCAGGTGGTGGAGCATGTGGTGCGCCGCCTCGCCATGGACCGCTCGCGCCTGTCGCTGGGCGGCGAGAACCGCGACAAGGTCCAGATGCGCTTCACCCTCTACGAGATTCAGCGCGAGCTGAAGGCGGTCGGCCATACGCTGTCGATCCGCGACATCCGCGAATCGCTGACCATCCTGGCGCGCTCGCGCATCATCATCGGCAAGCCGGCGGAGGGGGTGAAGAAGGGCCGCGGGGCCAACCTGCTGGAATCCACGGCCTTCCCGGTGCTGGCCATCCGCTCCCGCCCCGACCTGATCGGCGACGAGGGGGGCGACGAGGAAACCCACCTGCAGTTCAACCCGCTGGTCTCCTCGGCCATCCGGAACCTGGAGTTCAAGCCGGTCAGCTACCAATGGCTGATGCGGCTGAAGAGCCCGGTGTCCCGCTGGCTCTACAACCGTCTCAGCGCCGAGTACGACTATTCGGGGGCGGAGGCGCCGGGCGATCTGGGTGCCAGGGCGATGACCCTGTCGGCGGACGAGATCATCAAGAACAGCGGCATGAACGTGTGGAGCCGCCGCCGCGACACGCTGCGCGCGGTGACTTCCGCGGTGGACGCCCTGGTCGAGGAGGGAATCCTGACCAGCGCGGAGAAGCTCTACGACAAGGTGGGCGCCCGCATCGAGGGGATCACCTACGTGATGCTGCCCAGCGCCAAGTTCCTGGCCCAGGTGCGCAAGGCGCAGGCGGTGGAAAACGCCAATGTGGCGGCTATGCGGGCGATCACCGGCGACGACCGCCGGCCCACCGATTTCGTGCCGGTCACGCCCGCCGCGACGGTGGAGACCCGCGCCCGCCGCGCCAAGCGGCTGACCGAGGAGCCGCCGCGTCTGCCGATGGCCGAGGCCGGCTGACGAGGCCGGGTTCAATCCCGGTCGGCGGCGGCGTTCAGCGAGTTGCGCAAGCTCAGGAGCGCGTCGCGCAAACCGGCGAGGTCGGGAAGCGGGCAGTTCGCCGCCGCCGCGATGTGCTCCGGCAGCGCCGTCGCCCGCTCCCGCAGCGCGGTGCCCTGCGGCGTCAGGTGGATGCGCACCAGCCGCTCGTCCGCCGGGTCGCGACCGCGGGTGAGCAGCCCCTGCCCTTCCAGCCGCTTCAGCAGCGGGGTCAGCGTGCCGCTGTCGAGCAGCAGCCGCTCCCCCAGCGCCTTCATGGTCTGGCCGTCCTGTTCCCAGAGGAGGAGCATGACCAGATACTGTGGGTAGGTCAGCTCCAGCGCCTCCAGCAGCGGGCGGTACACCCGCGCCATCGCCAGATTCGCCGAATAGAGGGCGAAGCAGGCTTGGTTGGCCAGCAGCAGCGGGTTGTCGTTCTCGGTGCTCATCGTTCGGGGGTTCCCAGCCAGGGACGCGTCGCGGGCCTGTTGCGCGCGACCCCATAGCGCATGGGGGTATGGCACGCAACACGCCCGCGAGCATGAAACCCTGTTATGCGCCCAGTGACGCGCCCTCTTACGCGATGGCCGTGCTCACCGCAATGTTGCCCTTGGTCGCGTGGCTGTAGGGGCAGACCTTGTGGGCGCGGGCCACCAGATCCTCGGCCGCCGCCTTGTCCAGGCCGGGCAGGGACACGGTGAGGTCCACCGCGATGCCGAAGCCCTCGCCGTCGTCGCGCGGGCCGATGCCGACCTGGGCGGTCACCGTCACGTCCGCCGGAACGGCGATCTTGTCGCGGTTGCCGACGAACTTCATGGCGCCGAGGAAGCAGGCCGAATAGCCGGCGGCGAACAGCTGCTCGGGGTTGGTGGCGCCACCCTTGCCGCCCAGCTCCTTCGGGGCGGCCAGCGCCACCGACAGCAGGCCGTCGTCGGTCTCCGCCTTGCCGTCACGCCCGCCGGTGGCCGTCGCCTTGGTCGTATAGAGGATCTTCATTGTTTGCACTCCTTCGAACAGATGGATCGTTTCGATCGGGGAAGCGGGTTGCCGCTTGTTGTCGAGGGAAACCATCACGCAAAATCGAATTGCGCGCAATGTATTTTGTCATGCGCTATTGAATTGCGCGCAATGCATCGTCGGAATGGCGTCGGGGCATGCGCTTCGCAAGGCGGCGCGGATCAGGAAACGCGCCGGTAGGTCCAGATGAAGCTGCCGTTGTGGCCGCACCAGTAGCCGCTGGCGGCGCGGTTGGGCTCCAGATCGGGGATGGCGATCCCGCCGCCCTCCTCCGCAACCAGGATCAGGCCACCGCCCTCCGCGTCGGGGGTGCCGACCGTCAGCCGTCCCTGGTCGTCCAGCCGCCCGATGCCGGAAAAGTTGCACACCCAGCGCCCCGCCGTGGGCTCGGCGCCGCTGACGCTGACGGCGACCGTCCCGTTGCGCAGGGCGAGGGCGGCGATGCCGATGAACCCCTCATGGTCGAAGCGGCCAACGTAGCGCCCGACGGGCGGCGGCGGTGTGGCGGGATCGCTGCGGAAGGACAGGATCGCCATGCGCCCGTCATAGGCGCGGCGCAGGCAGGCCGCGTCGACGCCGCAGGAGTCGCGCTCGCGCAGCCACGCCCGCTGGTCGGCCTTCACGGCGGCCCCGGCGGCGCCCTCCTCCGGGCTGGCGCCCGACAGGCGCTCCAGGGCGGCGCGGTAGGTCGCGGCCAGCCGCTCATCCAGAGCGGAGAGCGCCGGATCGGCGCAGATCGCCTTTTCCGTTGGGGTGGTGGCCTTGGAGCAGGGAAAACCCGCCGCCGCTGCGGCGGTCGGCAGCGCCAGGAGGCCAAAGGCGAGCAGCGCTGGGCGGAGCATGCGGATTCCCCTTCGGCGGATTCCCCTTCCTTCGAGGGGCGGCCTCGACTCTGCCGCGGCGGCGGAGTGCGGTCAACCCGTCCTCGGCGATCATCCGGTCCGGTGTGTTCCTCTCCGGCCGGGAAGGCAGGAAATCCGCGCTTCGCAGCGCTGCGGAAGTTTCCATCATCACAGCGCTGCGACAAAGTCTTTTAACAGCGCTGCGAAGACTTGCGTTCTTGAGTGATGATGCTCCCTTTTATTTTTGGTTGTGCGCTGCATCATAGTAATGGAAGCCATGCGTTATCGGCGCGTCGTCTTCCGGGGTGGTGGTGTCAATATATCCAGGCAGGCAGCACCGCCCCTCCGCCGGAATCGCGCAGGCCCCTTCCACGGCCAGCCGTCGACTCCGGCGCCCGAGCGGCACAGCCAGAGACATTCCCATCGAACCGCGGCCTTCGAGGCCGCCATGAGGACAGCCATGAACGCCGACAACTTCGCGAACCCTCTGTCGTCCACGGAACTGCGCAACATCCGCCGTCAGGCGGAAGCCCTGCGGGCCGCTTATCTGCGCAGCCTGTTCCGCCGTCTGGCCGCGGCCTTCAGCCGCCCGAGCGTTGCGACCAACGGTGGTCTGACCGCCGCCCGCTGAGGCGCACCCGATACCACAAGTCACCTGCACGCGGCCGGACGGTCCGGCCGCGACTTTTTCGCCCGCATATGACCAATTTTAGCAAGATTCGTTAAGATTTTGCTGGCTATCATTTTCTAATGATACCCAAAATGGTGGTCTGGGTCGGGCGCAAAAATGCAGGTTGTAATCGTCGATGACGATCCCTCAACGCTGTTCATCACCAGCGCGGTCATCCGGCGGATCGACGACGCGGAGCCCATCGGCATGGGCAGTCCGCTGGAGGCTCTGGACTGGTTGGCCGTCAACACGCCCGACCTGATTCTGATCGACCATGTCATGCCGGACCTCGACGGCATGGACGTGCTGGAGCGCATCCGCGCCCAGCGGCATCTCGCCGACGTTCCGGTGGTGATGATCACCGCCGACACGTCGGTGAAGCTGCGGGTGGCCGCCCTCGAAAGCGGCTGCACCGATTTCCTGACCAAACCCATCATCGTGCCGGAGCTGCTCGCCCGTGCGCAGAACCTTCTGCGCCTGCGGCTCGGCCAGCGGATGATGCGCGATCAGGCCGCCGTCCTGCGCAGCCGGGTGGAGGAGGCGACCGCCCAGCTCCGCCAGCAGGCGCAGGAGCTGGTGGCCCGCCTCGCCCGTGCCGCGGAGTATCGTGACCCGGAAACCGGCCTGCACATCGAACGGATGGCAAGCTACTCGCGTGTCATCGCCGAAGGTTTCGGGATGGACCCCGACGACTGCGCCCGGCTGGCCGAGGCCGCGCCGATGCACGACATCGGCAAGATCGGCATCCCCGACGCCATCCTGCTGAAGCCCGGCCGGCTGACCGAAAGCGAGATGCGGGTGATGCGCGAGCATCCGGCGATCGGCCACGCCATGCTGCAGGGAAGCGAGCACCCCCTCATCTGCGAGGCCGCGGAGATCGCGCTGGGCCATCATGAGAAGTACGACGGCACCGGCTACCCCAAGGGCCTGCGGGGGGAGGAAATCCCGCTGGCCTGCCGCATCGTCGCCATCGCCGACGTCTTCGACGCGCTGACCGCCGCCCGCCCTTACAAGACGCCCTGGCCGCTCGACACCGCGAAGGCCTACATCGTCGAGCACAGCGGCACCCATTTCGACCCGACCTGCGTCGACGCCTTCCTGCGCGCCTGGACGCCCATCCTGGCTATTCACAACGCCCATCCCGACCCGGATTTCACCGGGACGGATGGCGCCGCGTTCCGTTAGACAGGAGGGCGCGATGCCGGACACCCCCGTTTCCCTTCCCCTGCCCGAGCACGCCACCGCGCCTACGCGTTCCGGTCCAGGGCGCTGGTTTCCGGGGTGTGGATGGCCACGCTCCTGCTGACCGCGGCGGCCTGGACCGCGGCTCTCTACCTGACGGAGCGCGACCAGCGCGACGCGCTCCAGCGGGCCGAGCGCGACACCGGCAACCTGGCGCACATCATCGCGGAACAGACCACACGGACCATCGCCGGGACCGACCGCATCCTGTCCTTCATCGGTTACGATCTGTATCGGCTGGGCAGCCAGAGCCCGCTGCTGCGCGACGTGATGCGGAACGCGACGCTGGATTCGGACCTTCTGCTCCAGCTCGCCTACGCGGACGGCAAGGGCGACCTGATCCAGAGCAGCGTGGACAACGCCCCGGCCCGGGTGAATCTGGCCGACCGCGAGCATTTCCGCGTGCACAAGGAAGGAACGGTCCAGGGACTGTTCATCAGCCGCCCCGTCTTCGGGCGGTTGTCGGGCAAATGGTCGATCCAGCTCAGCCGCAAGGTCGACGCCCCGGATGGCGGGTTCGGCGGGATGATCGTCGCCTCGCTCGACCCCCTCTACTTCGGGCGCACCTTCGACAACCTGAATGTGGGCCATGACGGCGTCATCTCCATCATCGGCCGCGACGGCATCCTGCGCGCGCGCAGCGTCATGGACGACCGCATCATTGGATTGCACCTCGGCAGATCGCCGATCCTGCAGGAGGCGGAGGAGAAAACACAAGGCTTCCTGCGCTCGGTCAGTCCCGTCGACGGGGTGGCCCGCCTGACCAGCTTCCGGAGCCTTCAGAACTACCCGCTGATCGTCAGCGCGGGCTTCGGCGAGGCGGAGTTCATGGCCGAAACCTGGGCGCGGCAGCGCGCCTACACCGTCGGGGCGGGCCTGACCACCGCCCTGCTGTTCGTCCTGGCCTCGCTGGTGACGCTGCAAAGCCGTGCCCAGGAGCGCGCCCATGCCACGCTGGACGAGGCGGCGCGGCATCTGCGCGCCAGCAAGACGAAGCTGCGCGACATCGCGGAAACGGCGTCCGACTGGTTCTGGGAAATGGACGCCGACCTGTGCTTCGCCGGCGTGTCCGGAGCCTATGCCGGATCGATCCGCGACCCGGAGCTGTACCGGGGCCGGCGTTGCGAGGACATCGCCCTGCGCGAAGCCGGCGATGGCGCTCATTGGGAGGAGCAGCGCCGCATCCTGGAAGACCGGCAACCCTTCCGCGATTTCGAATTCGCGGTCCACGGACCGGACGGCGACACCCGGATCTGGTCGCTCAGCGGCAAGCCGGTCTTCGACGATCAGGGCGCCTTCGCCGGCTACCGCGGCTCCGGCTCCGACGTGACGGAGCGGCGGCGGGCGGAACGGTCGCTGACCGACAGCGAGCGGCGCTACCGCGCGATGTTTGCCGCGGTCGGCCAGCCCATCGTCGTCACCGACCAGAACGCCGTGATCACCGGCTTCAACCCGGCGGCGAAGGCTCTCTTCGGCTACCATGAGGCGGAGATGATCGGGCGGAACGTCACGGCCCTGATGCCGGACGGGCACGCCGGCAATCATGACCGCCTGTTCCGGGACTACCAGTCGAGCGGCCGCGGCAGCCCGAGCGGCATGATCCGCGAGGTGCCGGTCCAGCGCGCCGATGGCAGGCTTGTCCCCACCGAGATCGCCCTGTCGAGCTGGAGGGCCGGCGGGCGGGAGCATTTCATCGGTGTCTTCCACGATCTGTCCAAGGCCAAGCAGATCAAGGCCGACCTGCACCGCGCCCGCGACAGCGCCGAGCACGCCAACCGGATGAAGAGCGAATTCCTGGCAACGATCAGCCACGAGATCCGCACGCCGATGAACGGCGTTCTGGGCACGCTGACGCTGCTGGACGGCGAGGGGCTGGATGCGGAGGAACGGCGTCTGGCCGGCGTCGCCCGCCGTTCGGCGGAAAGCCTGCTGCGGCGGCTGGACGACATCCTGAACTTCTCCAAGCTGGAAGCCGGGCGGATCGTCATCGAGGAGGAGGTCTGCGCGCCCGCCGACCTCGCGGAGGCGGTGATGGCGGTGTTCCAGCCCTCGGCCGCGGACAAGGGGCTGTCGCTGTCCTGTCACATGCTGCCCACCGTGCCGGAGGCGGTGGTCACCGACCCGGCCCGCTTGCGGCAGATCCTGTTCAATCTGGTCGGCAACGCGGTGAAGTTCACCAGCGCCGGCCATGTGGCCGTGCGCGCCCGCCGCGGCGCCGATCTGCCGGACGGGCGTTTCCTTCTGGAGTTCGAGGTGGAGGACAGCGGTATCGGCATCGCCGCGGAGTCCATCCCGTCGCTGTTCGACCGCTTCACCCAGGCCGACAGCTCGATCACCCGCCGTTACGGCGGGACTGGTCTGGGGCTAGCGATCTGCAAGGAGCTGTGCGGGCTGCTCGGCGGAACGATTTCCGTCACCAGCGCGCCGGGCAAGGGAAGCCTGTTCCAATTCTCGGTTGCCTGCGCGCCGGGTGATCCGGCGGCGCTGCACCACGCCGTGGAGGCGCCGCCGGCCGCCCCCCTGCCCCCTTGCGGGTCCTGGCGGTGGACGACAACGCGGTGAACCGGGACATCGTGCGCGGCCTGCTGGTGCGCGGCGGGCACAGCGTGGTCACCGCCGTCGATGGGGACGAGGCGGTGCGGACCGTGGAGCGGTCGGAGGAGCCCTTCGACGTGGTGCTGATGGACATCCAGATGCCGGGAATGGACGGGCTGACCGCCATCCGCCTGATCCGCGCCCTGCCGGCGCCGCGCAACGGGGTTCCGGTGATCGCGCTGACCGCGCACGCCTCGGGCAGTTCGCTTCCGGAATGCATGGCGGTGGGCATGAACGGGTTCGTTCCCAAGCCCTTGCGTCCGGCGGCGCTCGACGCGGCGATCCGCGCGGTCGTCGGCAGCCCCGCTTCCAAGGCGGTGCCCACGGTGTTTGCCGAGGCGGCTCCGGAAAGCGTTCCGGTGGCCGACCTGCTGGACCGCGAACAGGTGGACAGCGTGGCCGAGGCTCTCGGTCCGGAGAGCTGGTCCGAGGCCGTGCAGGGCTTCTCGCGCACCGCGCGGGAACAGGTGGCGCGGATCAGCAGCGCCCTGGCCAGCGGCGAGGAGCACCGCCGCGCCGCCCACACGCTCAAGGGATTGTCCTGGAACGTGGGGGCGAAGCGGCTGGGCGACCTCGCGCTGGCGCTGGAAAAGGCGCCGCCGGACGAGGCGCTGGCCCTGGCAGGAAGCCTTGAGGGCGTGCTGAAGGACAGTGTGGAGGCCCTGTCCGAACCCCAATGACGAGGCCGTGAGGTGCAGACAGGGCCTCGGGCTGGTTAGGAGGCTGGCATCTCGCCGGTCACCCAATAGTCCACGCGCTGCTTGTTGTTGGCGATGTAGGTGTCGATCGCCTTGTCGTAGGAGGTGGCGTCGGCCTCCAGCATGATCTTCTCCAGATCATCCAGCGGCAGATACATCCGGGTCAGGAACTCGGCGACCTTGGGGTGCTCCTGGTAGAAGTTCTTGCGGGCCATGACGTGGACGCGCTCCAGCCCGCCCAGCGAGCCCTTCGGGTCCTCCAGATAGCGCAGCTTCCACTTGGCGAACATCCAGTGCGGGCTCCAGGCGGTGACGGCGATCCAGTCCTCGCGCCGGTCGGCGCGGCCGAGCGCGGCGGTCATCGCCGCGCCGCTGGCCGACACCAGCTCGTAGCCGTCGAGGCCGTAGTCCTTCAGCGCCTTCTCGGACGCCTGCATCAGGCCCGAACCGGGGTCGATGCCCTGGATCTTGCCCTTCAGCTTCTCGCGGATTTCCGGCTTGGCGAGGTCGGCGATGGTCTTCACCTGATCCTCCGGCACATAGTCCGGCACGGCCCAGCCCAGGCGGGCGCGGGTGTAGAGCATGCCCAGCGGCACGATGTCCTTGCCCACCTTGTCCAGGTAGGAGGCGTGGGTGGTCGGCAGCCAGGACATCATCATGAAGTCGAGGTCGCCCTTGGCGAGCCCCTGATACTGCAGGCCGATGTCGGCAAGCACCAGCTCGACCGGCTGATCCAGCCGTTCCTGGATGAGGCGTTGGGCGAGCTTGGTCACCGCCTCGGCGTCGGACCAAGCGGTCCAGCCGATGCGGACCGGCTTCTTGTCCTCGGCGGCAATGCTGGCGGAGGACAGGGCGGTGCTGCCGATCACGGCGGCGATGCCGAGGGCCATCATCTTCAGAAACGTGCGTCTCATGCAAAAAATCCTTTGTTTTGTATGGTTTTGGGGATGGCGGTTCATCCCGCTTCGGTGACTCCGTGCGTGGGAGACAGGTGCGCGTCGTCCTTCGGCTGCGCCGCGCGGCGGCGGCTCAGCAGGGAGCGCAAGGCGGACCGGGGGGAGCGTCCCCCCGCGTCCGGGGTTCCGAAACTCTGGGTGATGCGGTCGAGCAGGATCGCCAGGATCACCACGGCCAGCCCGCCCTCGACGCCGAGGCCGATGTCCAGCCGCTGGATGCCGCGCAGCACCTCGTTGCCGACGCCGCCCGCCCCGATCATCGAGGCGATGACGACCATCGACAGCGACAGCATGATGGTCTGGTTGATGCCCGCCATGATCGACGGCAGCGCGGTCGGCATCTGCACCTTGAAGAGGAGCTGGCGCGGCGTGCAGCCGAAGGCGAGGCCGGCCTCGACCAGCTCGTGCGGGACCTGCCGGATGCCCAGGCTGGTCAGGCGGACGACCGGCGGCATGGCGAAGATGATCGTCGCAATGATTCCCGGCACGCGGCCCAGACCGAACAGCATGGCCGCCGGGATCAGATAGACGAAGGCCGGCATGGTCTGCATCAGGTCGAGCGCGGGGCGCACCACCGTTTCCACCCGGTCGTTGCGCGCGGCGACGATGCCCAGCGGAACGCCGATGGTCAGGGCGATGGCGGTCGCCGTCAGCACCAGGGCCAGCGTGTCCACCGTCTGGTGCCACATGCCCAGCCCGGCGACGACCAGCAGCGAGGCCGCGGCGAACAGCGCGAAGCGCCAGCCGTTCCGCCACAGCCCGATCAACACCACGATGGCGGCCAGCGCCACGCCGGGCAGCGAGGTCAGGGCGGCCTGGACGCCGTCGGCGACCGCGCCGACCACGAGGTCGATGCCGTCGAACAGCCATTGCGCGTGGTCCAGGAGAAACATCACGGCGGCGTCGGCCCAATCGCCGATGGGAAGCTTGAAGTCCATGGTCAGCGCGTCCGTCCAAGGGTTTCCAGATAGGCGGTCTTGGAGATCGCCCCGACATAGGCGCCCTGCCCATCCACCACCGGCAGCGGGCACGGGGCCGACGCGATGCGCGGCAGCACCTCGTCCATCGGCAGGTCGACGGGCAACGGCTCGATGCCCGGAAGCAGCGCCTCGTCCAGCGTGGCGGAGCCGTTGTGCCGCTCGATGGCGGTGACCAGCGTTTCCACCGACACCACGCCGTGGAAGCGGCGGCGGCCATCCTGGACGTAACCGAACTCGCGGTCGCGCTCGCGCAGCTGGCGGACGGCGGCGCGCGGGCCTTCGCCGGTGTGGCGGATCAGAGTCACCTGATCGCGCCGGGCGATGTCGCCCGCCGTCAGGATCTTGGTGACGTCGATGTTGCGGAAGAAGGAGCGGACGTAGTCGTTGGCCGGCTGCTTGAGGATCTCGTCCGGGCGCCCAACCTGGATGATCTGGCCGCCTTCCATGATGGCCAGACGGTCGCCAATGCGGATCGCCTCGTCCAGATCGTGGCTGATGAAGACGATGGTGCGCTGCCGTTCGGCCTGAAGGCGCAGCAGCTCGTCCTGCATCTCCGTGCGGATCAACGGATCGAGGGCCGAGAAGGCCTCGTCCATCAGCAGGACGGACGGCTCGTTGGCGAGCGCGCGGGCCAGACCGACGCGCTGTTGCATGCCGCCCGACAGCTCCCGCGGGAAGCTTTCCGCGTAGGCGCCGAGGCCGACCGCGTCCAGCGCCTGCTGCGCCTTGTCGCGCCGCGCCTTCAGGCTTTCCCCGGCGATCTCCAGCCCGAAGGCGGCGTTCTCCCACACCCGCAGGTGCGGCAGCAGGGCGAAGGACTGGAACACCATGCCCAGGTCGCGCCGCCGCAGCTCGGTCAGCTCGGCGCGCGACAGCTTGGTGATGTCCCGCCCGTCGATCCGGATCTCGCCCGCGGTCGGGTCGATCAGCCGGTTGAGCATGCGGACCAGCGTCGATTTGCCGGAGCCCGACAGGCCCATGATGACGAAGATTTCACCGGCCTCGACCTCGAATGTGGCGTCGAGGACGCCCACGGTCTGGCCGGTTCTTTTAAAGATCTCTTCCTTGGAAAGACCCGCCTTCAGCAGGTCGAGCGCCTGACGTGGGTGGCGCCCGAAAATCCGGGTGACGCCGTTTACGGCAATTTTCGCGGTCATCCGCTGATGCCTCCGCTCTTGGCAAAATGCGTGTGGTTCCGGAGCCCGAACGGGACCGGTCCGTCTTGCAGCCTTCATTGGAAGCAGGGGGAAGCAGGGGCGTGCCGGGGTGGAGAGGCACGCGAGGCAAGGACTTTCGTCCGCACGCCAGCAATTTTGACAGCCGCGTCGCGACCGCCTCCCGCCAACCACAGGGAAAGTAAAGCTACATGAGAAAACGCAAAAACAGCGAAGACTCATGAAATTGAAGGCTATATGAACAAGAAAACAGATTTATCTATGCATGCATACCGATGTCACCTCTGAAACAGACTGGGGTTGTAGGGAAATGCGCACACGGAATGGCGCTCCTGAAGCGCGTTCAAGAGGACAATTCCTGGCCGCCACTGACAAGAGGCTAACAAACTTTAGGAGAGATTTGAAGCCTTTTTATGTCTCGGTTGGATACGGCACCGGATCAATGTCGTTCAAGCATAGGTTTGAAGGCTTATTATCCTAGAATGACACTGTCATTCCCTCCTTTTTCGCCGCTCTGGGATGCGCCCTGTGGCGACCGGTGTGTTGTGGCGGCGGACCGGTTGCGGCATCATGTCCTTGCATGTCTTCCGTTTCCGGTCAGCAAGGGGCCTTGATGAGCAACCCGTTCTTCGAAACCTGGACCACGCCCTTCGGCCTGCCGCCCTTCGACCGCATCCAGGCCGAGCATTTTCCGCCCGCCTTCGACCATGGCATGGCGGAAAACATCGCGGAGATCGCGGCGATCACCGGAAACCCCGACGCCCCGACCTTCGCCAACACCATCGAGGCGATGGAGCGCGGCGGGCGCTTCCTGAACCGGGTCGGCGGCGTGTTCTGGAACCTGAACTCCAGCAACACCACCGACGCGCTGGAGACCATTGCCCGCGACTACGCGCCGAAATTCGCCCAGCATTCCATGCGCATTGCGCTGGACCCGGCGCTGTTCGCCCGCGTCGCGGACCTCTACGAGCGGCGCGACACGCTGGACCTCGCCCCCGACCAGCTGCGCCTGCTGGAGCGCCAGCATCTGGGATTCGTGCGCAGCGGCGCGCTGCTGCCGCCGGACGCCAAGGCGCGGATGACCGCGATCACCGAGCGGCTGGCCACCCTGCACACGCTGTTCGGCCAGAATGTGCTGCACGACGAGAAGGACTGGCAGCTCGTGCTGGAGGAGAGCGACCTCGCCGGCCTGCCGGACTTCACGCGCAACGCCGCCGCCCAGGCCGCCAAGGAGCGCGGGCAGGAGGGCAAGTACGTCATCACGCTGGCCCGCTCCTCGGTGGAGCCTTTCCTGACCTTCTCGGCCCGCCGCGACCTGCGGCAGGTGGCCTACGAGGCCTGGATCCGCCGCGGCGAGCATGAGGGCGAGCACGACAACCGCCCGCTGATCCGGGAGATCGTCGCGCTGCGCACCGAGCAGGCGAAGCTGATGGGCTACGCCAGCTACGCCGACTTCAAGCTGGACGACAGCATGGCGAAGGACACCTCCGCCGTCGAACGGCTGCTGCTGCAGGTCTGGGGACCGGCCAAGGAGAAGGCGGCCGCCGAGCGCGCGGAGCTTCAGGACTGCGCCCGGGCGGAGGGCATGAACGAGCCGATCGCCCCCTGGGACTGGCGCTATTACGCGGAGAAGGTCCGGCAGGCCAAGTACGACATCGACGAGGCGGAGGTGAAGCCCTACTTCGTGCTGGAGAACATGGTGCGCGCGGCCTTCGACACCGCCGGGCGCCTGTTCGGG
Source organism: Azospirillum sp. UENF 312511 (assembly GCF_058780635.1). Classification (NCBI taxonomy): domain Bacteria; kingdom Pseudomonadati; phylum Pseudomonadota; class Alphaproteobacteria; order Rhodospirillales; family Azospirillaceae; genus Azospirillum; species Azospirillum sp. UENF 312511. The sequence goes on from NZ_JBSNCG010000005.1 coordinate 934,965, forward strand.
CTGACCTTCACCGAGCGGCCCGACCTGCCGGTCTACCACCCGGACGTCCGTGTCTACGAGGTGACGGAAAAGGACGGGCGTCATGTCGGCATTTTCCTGCACGACAATTTCGCCCGGTCGTCCAAGCGGTCCGGCGCCTGGATGAGCAGCTACCGCGACCAGGAGAATTTTGACGGGGCGGTGTCGCCGATCATCGTCAACAACAACAACTTCTCGAAGGGCGAACCGACGCTCCTCAGCTTCGACGACGCCGAGACGCTGTTCCACGAGTTCGGCCATTTCCTGCACGGCTGCCTCAGCAACGTGCGCTACCCGAGCCAGTCCGGCACCTCGGTCCGCCGTGACTTCGTGGAACTGCCCTCGCAGATCTACGAGCACTGGCTGGCGGTTCCGGAAACGCTGTCCACCTACGCCCGCCATCACCAGACCGGGGAGCCGATCCCGCAGAACCTGCTGCGCCGCCTGCTCGCCGCCCGCAACTTCAACCAGGGCTTCGGCACGGTGGAATACACCGCGGCGGCGCTGCTCGACCTGGAGTTCCACACCCGCAGCGACGCCGCCGACACGGATGTCGTCGCCTTCGAGCGGTCGGTGCTGGACAAGATCGGCATGCCGGCGGAGATCGCCGTGCGCCACCGCCCGACCCATTTCCAGCATCTGTTCGCCGGCAGCGGCTACGCCGCGGGCTATTACGCCTATCTGTGGGCGGAGGTGCTCGACGCCGACGGGTTCGAGGCGTTCCTGGAAACCGGCAACCCCTTCGATCCCGACCTTGCGGCGAAGCTGAAGACGATCTATTCGTCGGGCGACACCCGCGACCCGATGGAGCTGTACACCGCCTTCCGCGGACGCGAGCCGCGCATCGAGGCGCTTCTCAAGCACCGGGGCCTGACCCAATCGCTCGGGGACGCCTGACTCGCCGCCCATCGGCGCCGCAGACACGCACACGAGGACAAGGGACAGGGGATGGGCCGGACGCCCTCCCCCGTCCCGCGAGGATTTTGATGGCTGTTTCTCTTCTCGACCCCGCCCGCTACCGCCGCATGCCCTGGAAGAACGGCGGCGGGACGACCACCGAAATCGCCCTCCAGGAGCTGCCCGGCGCCGCCGGCCGCTTCCTGTGGCGGATCAGCATCGCCGACGTGGCGGAGGCCGGCCCCTTCTCCGCCTTCACCGGCTGCGAGCGGCTGATCGCCGTGGTCGAGGGGGCCGGCATGCGGCTGACCGTGGACGGCGTCCCGGCGACCGTCACCAACCGCGCCGCGCCATTCCGCTTCTCCGGCGACGCCGCGGTGGATTGCGCCCTGCTGGACGGGCCGATCCGCGACTTTAACCTGATCTTCGACCGCGAGCGGGCCGACGCCCGGCTCGACATCCTGCCGGCCGACACGGCGGCGGACATCCCGGCCGGTGGCATGGCGCTGGTCCACGCGCTGGACGGAGAGGTGATCCTGCGCACCGGCGACAGCGTGGCGCGGGTGTCGCCGGGCTGGACCGCCCGTCTGGACGACACCGCCGCGACGCTGGAGACCGGGCCGGGAGCCTGCGCCATCCTCGCCCGCGTCGCGGCGCGCGGGTAGAGGGCCCCGGCGTGAGGGCTTACGGCGCCTTCCGGCAGGTCATCTCCGGAGCGCCGTAGCCCCAGGTCACCCGCGCTTCGCCCTGATGCTCCCAAAAGCTCTCGTTGCGGCCCTGGTAGCGGGCGCCGGACGCCGCCGGCTGTCCGACCATCAACGACACGGCGTCGCCGCGCTCGGCGATCATCGTCGGTGGGTCGGTTTCGAAGAAGGTGGCGGTCAGTTCGTTGCCCGCTTGGCCGTCGCAGGCGAAGCGGACGGGGCCGATGGAGGGCACCAGTCGGTACTTGGCCTGAAGCTCGGCGATGCGCAGGCGGTATTGCTCTTCCACGCAGGCGCGGCGGTCGTCGGCCTTCCAGCAGTCGCTCCGGCCCTTGATCCAGCCGCGCTGCTCCGCCTTCAGTGTCGGGGGGTGTTCGTTCGCCGCCTTGGCCGTGGCTTCGCCATAAACGCCGGCCAGCTTGCGGTCGAGCGCCGACAGGCCGGCGTCGGTGCAGACCGTCTGCTCGATGCTGCCCGCCTCCACTTTGGCGCAGGAGAAGGAGGGGGCGGCAGCTTTGGCGGCCAGGGCGGCGCCTCCCCATGCGACCGTCGCCACAAGAGCGATCCGCAGGGCGTTGCGATGCGCACGCATAGGGCTTCTCCCGTGCAATCTTCCGACTCGGTCAGAATGCCGCGTTCTACCTCCCGGGAAAAGACATCCCCTCTCCCCTCTGGGGAGAGGGTTAGGGTGAGGGGGTTGCGCGTGGCAGAACGTCCGGCAAAAGCGCATCCCCCTCCCCCTCCCCACGCCTACGGCGCGGGTCCCCTCCCTCTCCCCAGAGGGGCGAGGGTCAATTGGGCAGTTGCCGCTCAACCGCGCGGCAGGTAGCCGAGCTGGTGCGAGATCGTGTCGGCCGTCTCCACCACCTTGGTCCGCAGATGGTCGAGCGTGGCGGGCTGGTCCATCACGGCGCTGGGGCCGGAGAGGTTGATGGCGGCGATGACCTCGCCCCGGTGGTCGCGGATGGCCGCCGCGATGGCGACGATCCCCGACACGAAGGAGGAGCGGTTCATCGTCCAGCCGCGCTTGCGGTCCTCCGCCACCTCCTGGATCAGCGAGGTCAGCGTGACCGCCGTGGTGTCGCTGTAACGGTCCAGCCGCACGCCGGTGTAGAGCTGCGCGATGGCCTCGTCGCTGAGGCCGCTCAGCAGCATCCGCCCCATCGCGGTGGCGTGGGCCGGCAGGCGGTAGCCGACCGCGATGTTGCTCGACAGCGTCATGTGCGAGTGCGCGCGGTAGACGTAGACGATCTCCGTCCCGTCGCGCACCGCCATGTGGGCGGAGATCTGCGTGCTGTCGCGCAGCCCGTCGATGTAGGGGATCGCCACCTCGATCCCGTCCAGCCCCGACAGGTAATGGTAGCCGAGCTGCATCGACCGCGGCGCCAAGCGGTAGGACTTGCCGTCCCCCACCCGCCCGATGTAGCCGAGATGCTCCAGCGTGAAGACCAGCCGGTAGGCCGAGGCCCGCCCGATCCCCAGCGCCTTGGCGATGTCGGTCAGGGACAGGGTCCGGCGCTGCGGCGTGAACAGCTCCAGAATGGCCAGCCCGCGCTGCAGCGCCGGGGCGATGTAGGTGTTCGGATCCGTTTCGCTCATGTATCCCGGCGCAACCCCTTGATGGCGCGCCGGTAGGCGGCCCGGATGGCGTCCTCCCGGACGTGGCGGCCTTCGCGCACCACGGTCCGCCCCGCAGCGACCACGTCGCGCACGGCGTGCCCGTCGCTGGCGAAGACATAGGCGTCCAGAAGGCTGTCGTCGGTGCGAGAAAGCAGTTTCGGGTTGTCGGCGTCAAGCACGACGAGGTCGGCGGGCTGACCCACCTGAAGACCGCCGCCGGCGACCGGCTGGCCCAGCGCCTGCGCGCCGCCGGCCACCGCCGCCCGGTAGAGGCCGCCGCCGATGGACGGGCAATCCCCGATGCGCAGCACGTTGCGCCGCCTCTGCACCAGCCGCTGGCCGTATTCCAGCAGGCGCAGCTCCTCCGCCGCGGACACGCTGATGTGGCTGTCCGACCCGACGCCGAACCGCCCGCCCTGCGCCAGGAAGGGGATGGCGGGGAACAGCCCATCGCCCAGATTGGCCTCGGTCGTCAGGCAGAGGCCGGCCACGGCCCCGCTCGCCGCCATGCCGTCCACCTCCGCCAGGGTCACATGCGTGGCGTGGACGAGGCACCAGCGCGGCCCCACCGGAGCGTTCTCCAGAAGCCACTCCACCGGGCGCTTGCCGCTCCAGGCGACGCAGTCGTCCACCTCCGCCGTCTGCTCGGCGATGTGGATGTGGATGGGCGCGCCGGGGTCGAGCGCGTCGAGGCCGGCCAGCGCGTCGCGCATCTCCTCCGGCGTCACCGCGCGCAGCGAATGCAGGGCGAGACCGGCGCGGCGGCCCGCCCGCTCCGCGCCCATGGCCTTCTGCATGGCGGAGACGATGGACAGCAGCCCGTCCACGTCGTTGATGAAGCGCTTCTGCCCGTCGGACGGCGGCTTGCCGCCGAAGCCGCTGTGGGCGTAGAGCACCGGCAGGTGGGTCAGGCCGATCCCCGCCGTGTCGGCGGCGGCCAGGATGCGACGCGACATCTCCGCCCGGTCGGCGTAAGGGCGCCCATCGGTGCCGTGGTGGAGGTAGTGGAACTCCGCGACCGCCGTGTAGCCCTGTTTCGCCATCTCCATGTAGAGCAGCGACGCGACGGCCTCCGCCGCCTCCGGCGTCATGCGGCGGACGAAGCCGTACATGGCGTCGCGCCACGTCCAGAAGCTGTCCTCCGACGCGCCGGCGTATTCGGTCAGCCCGGCCATGGCGCGCTGGAAGGCGTGGCTGTGCAGGTTGGGCATGCCGGGGATCACCGGCCCGGCGGCCTGCGGGAGGCCCTCCGCGGAGGCGTCCCGCTCCACCGCCGTCAGCGTGCCCCGCGCGTCGAAGCGCAGCGCCACGTTCGAGGCCCAGCCGTCGGGCAGCAGCGCCCGTCCGCAGAAAAGCCCGTTCATGCCGTCCATCGCCGCCTCCATCACGCCCGTTCCTCAGCCCAATCAGCCATCGCTCCGATGAAGCGCCGGAGATGCGGGCGAATCCGCTCGGCGCGCGCCTCGTCGAAGGCGAAGGGCGCATCCTCCTCCATGTAGGTCACCTGCGCCATCTCGAGCTGCACGGCGTGCCAGCCCTCGGCCGGGCGCCCGAAATGGCGGGTGATGTGGCCGCCCTTGAAGCGCCCGTTGAGGACATGGGTGAAGCCGTCGGCCCCGGCATCCGCGCCGACCGCGACCAGCCGCTCGCTCAGCACGGGATCGGCGCTGCGCCCGTCGTTGGTGCCGATGTTCAGGTCGGGCAGCCGCCCCTCGAACAGCCGCGGCACGACGGAGCGGATGGAATGGGCGTCGAACAGGACCGCCCGCCCGAACTGGTCGCGCAGCCGGGTCATCTCCGCGGTGATGGCGTCGTGGTAGGGCGCCCAGTAGCGGGTGACCCGCTCCGCCACCTCCGCTGCGTTCGGTTCGGCGCCCGGCTGGTACAGCGGCGCCCCGTCGAACAGGGTCGTCGGGCAAAGGCCCGTGGTGGCGCCGCTGTAGAGCGGCGTGTCGTTGCTGGGGCGGTTCAGATCGACGACGTAGCGCGAGAAGCGCGCCTGGATCACCCCGACTCCAAGATCCTCCAGGAAGTCGTAGAGCCGCGGCAGGTGCCAGTCCGTGTCGGGCAGGCCCTGCGCCTCCGGCACCAACCTGCCGATGAATCCGTCCGGCAGCGCCGTGCCGACATGGGGCAGGCTGACCAGCACCGGACGGCGCGCGGCGCGAAACCCGAAAACGTCCATATCCTCTCTCCCGTGCGACAAGTGTTTTGTCAGCAAAACTTTCTGCGTCCCTGTTCGGTCGCCCCCGGCTTCCGCGACGTTCGCGTTACGTGGCCGCAACACCAGCGTTGCCATAGGGCGTCCGACATGCTCCAGTATGACAAACGGCGTTGACGCGACTGTTTTCCCTGGGCAACATATGTTTTATAGGCAAAACATGGCGCTGCCAAGCCGCTCGCTGCGCAAGGGGGTTCCCCGGCGTCCGAAACTGGCAACGCAGGCGCAACGAACAGGGAAATTCCGACCCATGAAGTCCTTTGGTAAGTTTCTCGCCGCCGCCTCCTTCGCCGCCGCCGCGGTCGTCACGATGGTCGGCGCCGGGTCCGTCCCGGCCCGCGCCGAGGACGCGGTAATCGCTTCGATCAAGCAGAACGGCACCTTCCGCGTTGGCGTGGACGCCACCTTCGCGCCCTTCGAATTCTCGCAGGACGGCAAGAAGACCGGCTTCGACATCGAGCTGGTCGAGGCCATCGCCAAGGAGCTGGGCGCCACCAAGGGCGTCGAGTGGGTGGACATCGACTTCAAGGGCCTGATCCCCGGCCTGATGGCCAACCGCTTCGACATGATCGCCTCGGCCATGTACATCACCGAGGAGCGCCGCAAGGTCGTCGCCTTCTCCGACACCTACTATCCGGGTGGCCTCGTCATCATGGTCAAGGCGAACAACACCGCCGTGAAGGGCCCGGCCGACCTCGAAGGCAAGACCGCCGCCGTGCAGATCGGCACCAAGTCGGTCGTCCATCTGAAGGAGCATTTCCCGAAGACGAAGATCGTCGAGGTCGAGACCAACGCCGAGATGTTCGGGCAGGTCGAGACCGGCCGCACCGACGTCGCGGTGACCGGCAAGCCCGCCGCCAAGCTCTACGCCCAGACGCATCCGACCGTGAAGGTGCTGGACGACCAGCTCACCACCGAGGATTACGGCTTCGCCATGCGCAAGGACAACACCGAACTGGTGACCAAGGTGAACGCCGCCATCACCAAGCTGAAGGCCGACGGCACCTACCAGAAGCTCATCGACAAGTGGTTCGAAGCCAAGAAGTGATCGATATCCTTGTGAACGGAGGACCCCTCCCGTGACGCTCGACTTCGCCCCCGTCTGGGGAGGGTTGCCGGAGCTGCTGAAGGGCACCGTGGTCACCATCGAGGTGACCGCGGCGGCCTTCCTGCTCAGCGCCGTGCTTGGCCTGCTCGTCGGCATCATCCGCCTCAACCCGGCGCGGCGCGTGCTGTACGGCATCGCGTCGGCCTATGTCGCCTTCATCCGCGGCACGCCGCTTCTGGTGCAGCTCTTCCTGCTGTTCTTCGGCCTGCCGCAGTTCGGCATCCTGCTGCCGGCGATGCTGTGCGGCGTGATCGGGCTTGGCATCTACAGCGGCTCCTACGTGTCGGAGGTGGTGCGCGGCGCCATCCAGTCGATCGACCGCGGCCAGATGGAGGCCGCCCGCTCGCTCGGCATGTCCTACCGCGAGGCGATGTGGGAGGTGGTCCTGCCCCAGGCCTTCCGCCGCATGCTGCCGCCGCTGGGCAACGAGACCATCGCGCTGATCAAGAATTCGGCGCTGGTGTCGCTGCTGACCATCGACGACGTGATGCGCGAGGGACAGCGGATCATCTCCACCAGCTTCCGCGCGCTGGAGGTCTACATCGCGGTGGCGCTGATCTATTTCGTGCTGACCAACGCGGCCACCTGGATCCTGCGCCAGATCGAAAAGCGCATGACCGTGGAAAGAGGGTAAGCCGGTGATCGAGATCCGCAACGTCTACAAGAGCTTCGGCAGCACCGAGGTGCTGAAGGACGTCAGCCTGACCGTGCCGCCGTCGCGCACCACCGTGGTCATCGGCCCGTCCGGTTCGGGCAAGAGCACGCTGCTGCGCTGCTGCAACTGCCTGGAGACCGCCGACCGCGGCGAGATCCGCATCAACCACCGCACCATCATCGCCGACGGCAAGCCGCTGCCCGACAAGGAGCTGAACGCGCTGCGCGCCGAGACCGGCATGGTCTTCCAGTCCTTCAACCTGTTCCCGCACATGACCACGGTGGAGAACGTCATGCGCGCCCCCGTCGTGGTGCGCGGCATGGCCAAGGCCGAGGCGCGGGAGCTGGCGATGGAGCTGCTGCGCAAGGTCGGTCTGGGCGACAAGGCCGACGTCTATCCGTCCACCCTGTCGGGCGGGCAGAAGCAGCGCGCCGCCATCGCCCGCGCGCTTGCCATGAAGCCGAAGGTGATGCTGTTCGACGAGCCGACCTCCGCCCTCGACCCCGAGCTGGTCGGCGAGGTGTTGCAGGTCATGAAGACGCTGGCCGAGGAAGGCATGACCATGATGGTGGTGACCCACGAGATGGGCTTCGCCCGCGAGGTCGCCGACACCGTGGTCGTCATGGCCGATGGGCGCATCGTCGAGTCCGGTTCGCCGGAGCAGATCTTCACCAACCCGACCCAGGAGCGCACCCGCGGCTTCCTGCGCGCGCTGGTGGACGGCCATCTCGCCGGCGCCCGCCCGCAACCGGCGGCCGACGACCCGCTGGACGCCCTGCCCGGCAACCACTGACCCTCCGCCCATCTTGCCCCACACCCAACGGGCGCCCGCCTCGCCGATGACGGTGCTGGCCGCGCTGATCCTCGGCGTCTGCGTCATCCAGGTCGCCAACGGCATCTTGCAGATCCTGCTGCCGCTCCGCCTCGCCGAGGCGGCGGCCCCGCCGATGGTGGTCGGGGCGGTGGCGTCGGCCTATTCGGTCGGCTTCGTGCTGGGCTGCTGGGCGGCCCCCTGGATGATCCGCCGGGTGGGCGGGGTGTGGTCCTTCGCCGCCTTCGGGCTGCTCGCCGCCGCTGCCACGCTTTTGCTGAACCTGCTGCCCGACGCCCAGGCCTGGGTCGGGCTGCGGCTGCTGATGGGGGTGTCCTATGTCGGGATGCTCACCGTCGCGGAAAGCGGTCTGGCCACCCTGTCGCCGCCGGGATCGCGGGGCAGCGTCTTCTCCCTCTACATGATCGCCTGCAAGGTGGCGGTGATCGGCGGCCAGATGCTGCTCGCCAGCCCAAACCTGTCGGCCCTGTGGCTGACCGTCCTGGCGGCGGGCTGCTACGGCCTGTCGCTGGTGCCGGTGGCGGTGATCCGCCCGCCGGCCAGCGCCGCGCCGAAGGGGCCGGCGCCCTCGCCCTGGCAGTATGTGCGGCGGGCGCCGGTGGCCTTCGCCGGCTGCCTGATGGTCGGGCTGTGCAACACCGCGGTCACCGGCATCGGCCCGGCCTGGCTCGCCGGGCTGGCCCTCCCCGCCGCCGGGGTCGCGCTGATCATGTCGGGCATCCAGGTGGGCAGCGTGGTGCTGCAATGGCCGATCGGCCGCGTCTCCGACCGACACGACCGGCGGCTGGTGATCTTCGCGGTGTCCGCCGTGGCGACCGTCGCCGCCTTCCTGATTGCCGCCTTCGCCAACCCGCCCGGCGGGGCGGCGCCGCAGACCGTCCTGCTCGGCCTGTTCACCCTGTGGGGCAGCGCCGCCCTGTCGCTCTACGCGATCTGCGTGGCCCACGCCAACGACCATGTGACGGTGGAGGAGACGGTGCCGCTGGCCAGCGCGCTGCTGCTCGCCTGGGCGTTGGGGGCCGCCCTCGGCCCGCTGCTGGCGACGGCGGCCATGGAATGGTTCGGGCATGACGCGCTGTTCGTCTATGTCGGGGTGGTGTCGGGCGGGCTGACCCTGTTCGCCGGCCTGCGCCGTCTCATCAGCGGCCCTTTCCGCCCCGAGCCGTAAAGGGGCCGTAAGGCTTGGCCGAGGGCGGCCGGGCGGGCTACTGTGTCCCGCCCAGCAGCCCCCCTCCCCGCGTTCCATGCCCAGCACCACCGACACACCGACCGACGAGCAGTTCCGGGCGATCCAGGCCATCGACGCTTGGTACGCCGACCCCGCGGCCCCCCAGATGTTCTGGCTGGCCGGCGAGGCCGGGACCGGCAAGACCAAGACCACCGTCTTCGCGCTGGACCATCTCCAGGACCGCCGCAACCTGGAGAATTTCGTGGTCGGCGCGCCCACCGGCAAGGCCGCGCAGGTGCTGCGCCGCAAGGGCATCGACCGGGCGGCGACGCTGCATTCGCTGATCTACGCGCCCCGGCAGGACGACGACACCGGCGAGCTGTTCTTCGCCCGCAAGTCGGAGGGCAAGTTCGCCGAGGCCGACCTGATCGTCTGCGACGAGGGCTCGATGGTCGGGGACGATGTGGCGGGCGACTTGCTGCGCTCCGGCAAGAAGATCCTGATGATCGCCGACGACTACCAGCTCCCTCCGGTGACCGGCCAGGGCACGCTGACCAAGGGCGAGCCGGATTTCCGGCTGGTCGAGCCGCACCGCACGGCGCGGGAGAGCCCGGTGATCCGGCTCGCCCATCTGCTGCGCCGGCAGGAGCTGCCGCGTCGCTTCGGCACCGCCGGGAACGCCCATGTCCTGCCGCTGAACCGGGTGACCGAGCCGCTGGCCCTGCGGGTGGACACCCAGACCATCTGCGGCACCCACCGTGTGCGCACCGACTTCACCCGGCGCATCCGTGCGCGTCACGGCTTCGACACGGTGATGCCCCAGGCGGGCGAGCGGGTGATCTGCCGCCGCAACGACCGCGAGGAGGGGCTGTTCAACGGCATGATCGGCACGCTGACCCGCCCGGCCGCCGAGGGGCGGGGCCGCCAGGACGGGCTGTGGTCGCTCGGCGTCCATATGGAGGACGAGGTGAAGCCCCGCAGCAAGCTGATGGTCCATCCCTGGATGTTCCAGGCCCACTACAGCGGCGAGACCAAGGCGCCGCGGGTGGAGCGCGACGTGCAGCAGTTCGATTGGGCCTGGATGATCACCTGCCATTCCGCCCAGGGGTCGGAGTTCCCTTCGGTCACCGTGCTCGACGATTCCGCCGCCTTCCGCGAGCACAAGTGGCGCTGGCTCTACACCGCCGTCACCCGCTCGCAGGATGAGCTGTTCCTGCTGCTGCGCAACGCCGATCTCGGTGGGAACTGGCGGATGCCGGACCTCGACGCGTGACGGAGTAAAGTAAACCCTCTCCCCTCCGGGGAGAGGTTGGCCCGCAGGGCCGGTGAGGGGGTTGCGCTACTGCCGGACGTACCGCCAAGCGCAACCCCCTCACCCTGACCCTCTCCCCGGAGGGGAGAGGGGATTTCAAAGGGGATCCATGACTCACGCCGCTGCGGCCACCCGCTCCAGCTTGGCGGGGAGGCCCTGGCGCACCGCCGTTCCGGCGATGGGATCGACCCAGACCGAGGCGCCCGGACGTGTCGGGTCGTGCAGGCCCAGGTCGTTGATGTTCACCCCGGCCCCGATCTCCGGCGCCACCGGCTGGCTGTGGCCGCCGATGACGTGCGGCCGCGCGCCGAACTCCTTGTGGCCGAAGCCGTGCTCGACGGCCAGCACGCCGGGCATCACGCCGTGCCGGACGATGGCGGTCGCCAGCTCCGATCCGCCGGGCGTGGCGATGCGGATGCGGTCGCCGGTGGCGATGCCCAGCCGCCGCGCGTCTTCCGCGTTGATGCCCACTGGGTTCTCCGGGTGCAGATGGCGCAGGCGGCTCGCCGCGATGGTGTAGGCGCTGACCAGCACCGATTTCGAGCTGATGAGCTGGAAGGGCCAGTCCTCCGCCGTGTGGACCTGCCGCATCGGCGTACCATCCGCGAAGGCCGGGGGCGTCCAAGCGGCGGTGCCGGTCCAGCGCCTGCCGGTGACGCTGCTCTTGGCCGCGCCGACCGCCTCGTTGTAGACCAGCAGCCCGTCCTTGAAGCGGTGGGTGGCCCTGTCGCCCTCGAAGCCCTCCGCCTGGTTCTGATAGCGCCCGCCGCGCGCCAGGATGAAGGCGACCTTGCGCCACTCCTCCTCCTTCAACACCGATTGGAGCGCCGGCAGGACGCGGGCGACGCCGGACAGGGCGATGTCCTCGTCGGTGGCGTCGGGCACCGGCTGCTTGCCCAGCCACGCGATGTTGGCGCCGCCGCGCAGGTACCAATCCTCGGGCCGTTCCAGCGGGTGGGTGTTGCCGTCCATGTCGGCGATGGCGTCCGGGCCGAAGCCGGGCAGACCCAGCCGCTTCGCCAGGGCGATCAGGAAAGTCTCCATCTGGACGTGCCGGCCCTCCGCCAGCGGTTCGGTGCGCGGCGTCACCACCGGCCAGCGCGCCGTCGAGGTCTTGGTCGGCACGCCTGCCCAGGGCGCCGCCCAGCCCCAGGTCTCGTACAGCACCGTGTCGGGAATGATGTAGTCGGCGAAGGCCGTGGATTCGTTGATGAAGGGGTCGATGGCGACGATCAGCGGCAGCGCCTTCGGGTCGCGCAGCTTCGCCTCCACCTGGGCGCGGACGCCGGGGATGCCGTAGACCGGGTTGCTGTTCCACAGGAACAGGGCCTTCAGCGGGTACGGGTAGCCGTCCACCAAGCCGCTGGTCAGATACTCGGTGGTGAGCTGCGGGGCGTTGGGGTACCAGGGCGCCTTGGCCGGATAGGGCTTGCCGGCCTCCTTCTTCGCCTTGAACTCGCTGGATTTCTCGTAGGGGATGGGGCGGCTGATGGCGGTGCCGGAGGGTTTCACCTGTCCGGGGAAGCTCGCCAGCCTGTAGCGCGGGCCGTCCTGCTCGTCCGGGAAACGCCCGCCGCCGAAGATGGTGCCGCCCTTCCAGTTCAGGTTGCCGATCAGCGTGTTCAGCGTGACCACGCCGAAGGCGTTGTAGAAGCCGTTGCCGGCCATCATGCCGCCGTGGGTGTTGGCGGCCGCCTTCTTGCCGTGGCTGGTGAACTCCCGCGCCAGACCGGCGATGACGTCGGCGGGGATGCCGCAGGCGTCGGCGTAGCCGGCGAGGTCGAGCCGCATCGCCTGCTCGCGCAGCAGGGTCAGGCTGGTCTTCACCGCGACGTCGCCCGCCGGGGTCGCCACCGTCCCGCCATGGAACAGCATGGCCGGTCCCATCAGCGCGTCGTGGGCCACCGGCGTGCCGGCGGGGTCGAGCACGACGAAGGCGTCCTTGGCGCCGTAGCGCTCCTTCTCGTCCAGCGTTACCCAGCCGAGGTCGGAGGCGCGCAGCATCCGCCCGTCGCGCGGGTGGCCCGCCTGCTGGATCACCAGATGGGTGGCGTTGCACCAGCCGGCCTCGCCCGCCGCCTCCGCCGCCTTGCCGTTGGGCTGGGAGAGATAGTTGGCGTCGATGCGCCCGTTCTCGAACATCCAGCGCATCATGCCCATGACCAGGGCGCCGTCGGTGCCCGGCCGGATGGGAATCCAGTTGGACCGCTCCGCCGCCGCGCGGTTGTCGGCGTTGGTCAGCACCGGATCGACGACGACGTAGTTCAGAACGCCGTCCGTCCGCCCCTTGGCGAGCAGCATGGCCTGCCGCTTGAACGGGTTGCCGGCGTTCGACGGGGCGGTGCCGATGAACAGCACGAACTCGGCGTTCTGCAGGTCCGGCTTGGCGTGCGGCATTTTCTTGGCGTCGCCGAACACCGCCCCGGAGCCGGAGCGGTAGGCGCCGCCGCAGTAGGAGCCGTGGCCGACGAAATTGATCGTCCCCAGCGCTTGGTTGAAAAAGCGCCGCACGAAGGGCTCCCGCCCGTCGTTGACCGACGACAGCAGGGCCACTTGGTTGACCTTCGGCCCCAGCTCGGGTGCGGCCGGATCGATGGGCGTTTTCAGGTCGCGCAGCGCCCTCAGGCCGGGGACCGGGCCTTCGCCGAACAGGTCGCCGCCCTCGGCGATCTCCTCGACCAGCCGGTCGAACGCGATGGGCTCCCAGCGGCCGGAGCCGCGCGGGCCGACCCGCTTCATCGGCGTGGCGACGCGGAAGGGCGAGGTCAGCATCTCCAGCGCCGCGTTGCCCCGGCCGCAGGCGGTCGAGCGGCCCTTCAGTCCCTTCTCGTCCAGCCGCGACAGCGACTTGAAGCTGTCCCTGATCGGCGTGCCATAGGGCAGGAAGGGATCGGTGGACAGCGGGCTGTAGGGGTTGCCGGCGACGCGCAGCACCTTGTTCTTCTCCACGTCCACCCGGACGCGGACGCCGCACAGGGTGGTGCAGCCGAGGCAGGCGACGTTGGCGACGATCTGGCCCGGCGTCGGGGTGAGGTCGCCGGTCGCCGGATCGACGCGGAATTCCGGGGCCGGGGCGTTGCCGGAGATGGCGTGGTCGGGCTTGTCCCCGGCCCAGGCGCCCTTCACGAGCTTGCGCCCGGTGTCGGAGAAGCCACCCGCGAAGGCGGCGAGCGCGCCGCCCGCGGCGCTGGTCTTCAGGAGAAGGCGACGGGAAATCGACATGATGGTTGCTCCGTTCACTCGGCGGCGGCCACGGTTCCGGCGGGCGCATGGGGGGCGCGGGCCGGAGCGGGCGCCGGGCGGCGCGGGGAAGGCAGGATGGCGGTGAGGACGATCAGCAGGAACAGCCAGAGTCCCGCCGTGCCGACGATCCCCAGCAGCCCCTCCGGACCGGCGGGCAGCGCGTAGTCGTAGAATCCGGCGCCGGTCTTCGGCACGGTCTGGCCGCCGATGAACACGGTCCAGCGGAACATCCAGGCGCCGTGCAGGGCGATCAGTCCGGTCAGCAGCCCCGTCCCGGCCGGCTTGGCGACGGCGATGGCGAAGGGCAGCGCGGTGGCGGCGACGGCCCAGACGGCGGTGACGCGCCACGCCTCCGACCCGGCGACGCTGCCCAGCGCCTCAGCGTGGGTGGCGTCCAGCCCGAACAGGCCCAGCGCCAGCCACAGCCCGCCGACCAGCATGACCCCGCCCAGGAAGCCGGCGAGCAGCCGGTTCGCCCGCACCTCCACCGCGCGGTCGTTGCCGGCGGCGAAGCGGTTCAGCAGCAGCACCAGACCGGTGGCACCGGCCAGCGCGGTCAGCAGGAATTGCACGGGCAGGAACGGCGTGTGCCACAGCGGCCGCGCCTTGACCACCGCGACCTCCGCCCCGGTGTAGAGGGCGACCAGCAGCGCGCCCGCCAGGGCGAACAGGCCGGCGGCGCGGATCAGCGCGTCGTTGCGCCCGCCGCCCAGCGACGCCAGCCGGTAGAGCGCGGCAAGGCGGCTGTCCACCCGGCCGTGCGCCTGCAACTCCTCGCGGAAGCAGGCCCAGCCGTAGACCAGCAGGCCGGTGACGTAGAGGGGGATGAAGATCGACCCCCACCACATCCAGGAGGTCGGACGCAGCACGACGTAGAAGTGCCAGAAGCGGCCAGGCTGGTGGAGGTCCGACAGCAGCGCCACCGGAGCGGCCAGCCCGCAGGTCAGCGCCACCAGCAGGGCGGTGCGGCCAAGCGCGCGCCAGTCCTCCCGGGCGAAGGCGTAGCCGGGCAGGCTCAGCAGCAGGCCGCCGACCGACAGGCCGATCAGGAAGAAATACTGAACGGCCCAGGGAAGCCACGCGACCTCGCGGGTCACGTTGATGACCTCGACGATGTGGTTGTCCATCACGCGTGCTCCTTTTGGGCGTGGGTCTCGCGGCTGGGCCGCCAGAGCGTCGGCGTGCCGTCGACCTTCCCTTGGAATCGGGGATCGAGGCCGAGGTAGAAGACGCGCGGCTGGGTCCCCTGCTCCGGCTTCAGCACCTTGGGGCTCTCCTCGCGGACCAGGGTGGCGACGGCGCTGTCCGGATCGTTCAGGTCACCGAAGATGCGGGCGCCGCCGACGCAGGTCTCCACGCAGGCGGGCAGCAGCCCGGCCTCCACGCGGTGGACGCAGAAGGTGCATTTGTCGGCGGTCTGGGTCTCGTGGTTGATGAAGCGCGCGTCGTAGGGGCAGGCCTGGACGCAGTAGGCGCAGCCGACGCAGACGGTGTTGTCCACCACGACGATGCCGTCCCGGCGCTGGAAGGTTGCGCCGGTTGGGCAGACGGGGATGCAGGGTGGGTCCTCGCAGTGGTTGCACAGGCGCGGCAGCATGTAGCTGCCGGCCTTGCCCTGCTCGGTCACCTCGTAGGTGGAGACGATGGTGCGGAAGCTGTTTTCCGGAACGTCGTTCTCCATGATGCAGGCGACTGTGCAGGCTTGGCAGCCCACGCATTTGCGCACGTCCACCACCATCGCCCAGCGGTGCGCCGGATCACCGTCGCGGCGGAGCGGTGCAGCGCCGGGGGCTGCGGCGGCGGGCATCGCGGCCACCGTCGCGGCGCCGATGGTCGCGGCGCCGGCGCCGAGGCAGAAGTTGCGCCTTGATCGGTCCATGGCTGGCCTCTTCGCACCTGATTCCTTCGGCCGCGACGAACCGCGGCCCTATGGTGCGAAGGGTACCGGCGCCCTGCCCCCACTCCCATTGGGGGCATCCCTATACTTCTTAGGGTAAACCCCAGTGACAACATGCCGCACGGGGCGGACCACAGTGTCCGGCGTGGATCAGCCCTTGAGCGCGTCGGCCACTGCCCGCGCCACGCCGGCGTGGATGGCGTCCCGCTCCTTGAAGCTGTCGGCCGTCTCGGTCAGGTAGCTGGTGATCAGCAGCGGCGCCCTCCCCTCCGGCCAGACGATGCCGATGTCGTTGGCCGTCCCGCGCACGCCCGTGCCGGTCTTGTCTCCGACGCGCCAGCCCTTCGGCAGGCCGGCGCGCAGGCGCTTGTCGCCGGTCCGGTTGGCGACCATCCAGGCGATGAGCTGTTCGCGCGACGCCGGGCTCAGCGCGTCGCCCAGCATCAGCCGCTCCATGCTGTGGACCATCGCCGCGGGCGTGGTGGTGTCGCGCGGGTCGCCGGGGATGGCGCTGTTCAGCGACGGCTCGTTGCGGTCCAGCCGGGTTTTCCGGTCGCCCAATGTGCGCAGGAAGGCGGTCAGCCCGGCGGGGTCGCCCACCGCCGGCAGCAGCAGGTTCGCCGCCACGTTGTCGCTGAGCGTCATCGTCGCCTCGCACAGTTCGGCCACCGTGGGGGGCGGGCCGCCGAGGCGGGTTTCGGCGAAGGGGGCGTAGGGGACCATGTCCGCCTTGGTCACCGGGATCGTCCGATCCAGCCGCTCGCGTCCCTCATCCACCCGCTTCAGGATGGCGCCAGCCAAAAGAAATTTGAAGGTGCTGCACATCGGGAAGCGCTCGTCCGCGCGATGCCCGAAGCGCTGCCCGGTGCCGGTGTCGAGCACCGCCACGCCGAGCCGCCCTCCGCTGCGCCTTTCCAGCGCGGCGATGGCGTCCGCCAGCCGCTTGTCCCCGAATTTCCTGGGTTTCTCCGCCTTCACGCCGGTCGCCGCCAGCAGCGTCACGCCGCCCGCCGCGGCCAGGAAAGCCCGCCGTCCGATCATCGTGTCCTCGTCTCATGCCGTGTCGATGGGCGGACGATAAAAAGCTCCTGGCGCTCGAACAAACGATGATAGTTTTCACAAGCCACAAGAAAAACTAATGGCTCTTCATGACCCGCCCCCAGCTTCCGCTCAACGCGCTGCGCGCCTTCGAGGCGTCGGCCCGCCATCTCAGCTTCACCCGCGCCGGGCTGGAGCTGTGCGTCAGCCAGGCGGCGGTCAGCCAGCAGATCCGCACGCTGGAGGCGCGGCTCGGCGTCACCCTGTTCCGCCGCCTGCCGCGCGGCCTTGCCCTGACCGACGAGGGGGCGGCGCTGGTGCCAGTGCTGATGGACGCCTTCGAGCGCATCGGCGCGACGCTCGACCGCTTCGCCGACGGGCGTTACCACGAGGTGCTGACGGTCGGGGTGGTGGGGACCTTCGCCACGGGCTGGCTGCTGCCGCGCCTGCCGGCCTTCACCGCGGCGAACCCGGCGGTCGACCTGCGCATCCTGACCAACAACAACCGGGTCGATCTGGCCGGTGAGGGGCTGGACTTCGCCATCCGTTTCGGCGACGGCTCCTGGCACGGCGTGGAGGCGGTGCCGCTGCTCGACGCCCCGCTGACCCCGCTCTGCGCTCCGGCGCTGGCGCAACGGTTGTCTGCCCCGGCGGACCTCGCGCGGGAGGTGCTGCTGCGCTCATACCGGGTCGAGGAATGGCAGCGCTGGTTCGCGCTGGCCGGGGTGCCCTGCCCGGCCATCCGCGGTCCGGTCTTCGACTCCTCCCCCACCATCGCCGCCGCCGCGGCGATGGGCGCCGGGGTGGCGCTGCTGCCGGCGCGGCTGTTCGGGCACGATCTCGTCACCGACCGGCTGGTCCGCCCCTTCGCCATTGAGGTGCAGGCGGGCCGCTACTGGCTGACCCGCCTGCACTCCCGTCCCGAGACGGCGGCGATGCAGAGCTTCCGCCACTGGATCGCCGCCGCCGTCCGCATGGACGATTAGGCCGGCGCCTCAGGCGGGAGTCGGGGCCTGCTCCGGCAGGACGCCCGCCTGCTTCAGCTCCCGCCAGAAGTCCGCCGGGATCGGCTGCTTCATCAGGGCCATGTTCTCCTGGACGCGCGGCGGGTTCTTGGTGCCCGGAATGACCGACGCGACGACCGGGTGCGCCGCGCAGAACTGCAGCGCCGCCGCCCGCAGGTCCACGCCGTGCCGTTTGGCGATCTCGGCCAGACGGTCGCGCGCCGCCACCTTGTCCGGCGGAGCCTCCTGGTACTCGAAGTTCTTGCCCCCGGCGATCAGACCGGAGTTGTAGGGGCCGCCGACCACGACATGGACGCCGCGTTCCTGGCAGCGCGGGAACAGCGTGTCCAGCGCCGGCTGGTTCAGCAGGCTGTAGCGCCCGGCCAGCAGGAAGACGTCGGGATCGGCGCGCTCCAGCGCCATCACGCAGGGCTCCACCCGGTTGACGCCCAGCCCCCAGCCGCGGATCACGCCCTCTTCGCGGAGCTGGGTCAGCGCCACGGCGGCGCCCTTCATGGCGGTGTCGAACACCTCCAGCCAGCGGTCGCCGTGGGCGTCCTCCGCGCAGTCGTGGATGTAGGCGATGTCGATGCGCGCCATGCCCAGCCGCTGCAGACTGTCCTCGATGGAACGGCGGACCCCGTCGGCGGTGTAGTCGTAGTCCACCCGGAAGGGCAGCCCCTTCACGAAGGGGCCGTGCTGGCCGCCCTTGCTGGCGTCGGCGCGCAGCAGGCGCCCGACCTTGGTGGACAGGACGAACTCGTCGCGCGGACGGTTGCGCAGGACATGGCCGAACCGGTGCTCCGAGATGCCGGGGCCGTATTCCGGCGCCGTGTCGAAATAGCGGATGCCGGCGTCCCAGGCGGCGGCCAGCGTGGCCTCCGCGACGTCGTCCGGCACCTCCTCGAACATGTTGCCGAGCGGAGCGCCACCAAACCCGATGGGTCCGGGCGGAGCGAAATGCTTGCTGTCCGGCATGACCGACCTCTCGTTGTTCCGTGCGTGTGCGGGATTCCAGTCTGCGCTCTGGCGGCGCTTCCCTCAACATGGGGCCTCAACATCGGCCCTCAACATCGGGACGGTTCCGGCGTTCCGATTCGCAGCTTGCCGGCGCGGGCGTGGCGATTTGCGACGCGGATGGGAGCGCGTTGGCAAATTGCAACGGTTGGGAAGGAACAACCGCGCAGCCCGCTCGGGATTTTTGCTGGGTGGAACAGCAATTGCGCGGGGATTGGGAGTTGGTACGGAATTTGAGAATGATTTGATCCGGTGCGGGCAACCGACGCCGAACAAAAAATACCCCAGGCAGGAAATCCCATCATGACCACCTCCCTTCGTGCTTTCGCCAACTTGCGCACCGCAACCAAGGTCTACACCGGCTTCGGGGTCACGCTGGCCCTGCTGGTCACGCTGGGGGCGGTTTCCTGGAGCGGCCTTCGGTCCAACGATACGGCGCTGCGCAGCTACGCGGCGCAATCCGACGTCACGGTGACGCTGGGAGAGGCCGATACCGCGCTGTCCGACGCGCTGGGGGCGGCAGCGGAGTTTCTCGTTTCCGGCACGGACGGTGCTGCCAATCGCTTCCGCGCGACAGCCGGGGACTTCCGCCGGCAGTTGGACAAGGCGGCCCCCGGCATCCGCGACGGCGCCGACCGTCAAGCGGTGGAGGAGATCCGCGGGCTGGAACGGGACTTCCTGACCGGCTTCGACCGGCTGGTCGCCCTGCGCACCGAACGGGACGGCATCGTCGCGGAGGTCGTGAACAAGCTGGGGGCCGACATCCGTCGGACGTTGAGCGATCTGGTGACGGCCGAACGGCAGACCGGCAATCTGGACCGCACCGTTCAGGCCGCGGGTGTCAGCGAGCAGTATCTGCTGGTGCGCGTTCTGGTCGCCCGCTTCGTGACCGAGACGAAGCCCGAGGATCTGGTCCGCATCCGCCAGGATCTGGCGGCGGTGGCCGCCGACGTCGAAGACGAAGCCAAGGGCTGGGCCGATTCCCCGGGTGCTGCCAAGCGCTCCGAGCTGCTTGCCAAGCTGCCGCGCTACACCGCCGGCATCGAGCGCATCGCCGCCATCGCCGAGGAGATGACGCGCGTCAACGCCGACACGCTGACCCGCGCCGGCGCCCAGATCAATGGGAAGATCGGGTCGATCCGCCAGCACTCCACTGAGGTCCTGAAGGGGCTGGAGGTCAGCGCCGCCGCCGCGGTGACCGCCGCCGAGCGGCAAGGCGCCGCGGTGACCGCCGCCGCGATGGCGCTGGGCCTGCTGCTGGCCTGGATGATCTCGCGGACGATCACCCGTCCGCTCGGCGCCATCACCGGGGCGATGGGCCGGCTGGCCGAGGGCGACCGTACGGTGCAAGTGGACGAGGGGTGGCGAAAGGACGAGATCGGGGCGCTGGCCCGTGCGCTCCAGGTCTTCAAGGCGAACGCCGAGGAGATGGAGCGCATGCGCAAGGCCCAGGAGGAGGCCGAACGCCAAGCCGCCGAGCAGCGCCGCGCCACCATGATCCGCATGGCCGACACCTTCGAGGCGACCGTCCAGGGCATCGTCGAGGCGGTGGCGAGCGCCGCCGGCGGCATGAACAACGCCGCCAGCACCCTGTCCGGCACCGCGGCGGACGCCAGCGAGCGCTCGCTGCTGGTTGCCTCCGCCTCCGAGGAGGCCTCGGCCAACGTGCAGACCGTCGCCAGCGCGACGGAGGAGCTGTCGGCCTCGATCGCCGAGATCGGTCAGCAGGTGGAGATCTCCACCCGCATCGCCGGTCAGGCGGTGACGGATGCGGAGGGGGCCGACCGCACCATGCGCGCCCTGGTCACCGCCGCCGAGCAGATCGGGCAGGTGGTGGAGATCATCAGCGGCATCGCCGCCCAGACGAATCTGCTGGCGCTGAACGCGACCATCGAGGCGGCGCGTGCCGGCGAGGCCGGCAA
This sequence comes from Azospirillum sp. UENF 312511, assembly GCF_058780635.1. Lineage (NCBI taxonomy): Bacteria > Pseudomonadati > Pseudomonadota > Alphaproteobacteria > Rhodospirillales > Azospirillaceae > Azospirillum > Azospirillum sp. UENF 312511. The sequence goes on from NZ_JBSNCG010000005.1 coordinate 955,621, forward strand.
GGGCTTCGCCGTGGTGGCGGGCGAGGTGAAGGCGCTGGCCAACCAGACCGCCAAGGCGACCGACGAGATCCAGTCGAAGGTGCAGGAGATCCAGCAGACGACCGGCGGCGCGCAGAAGGCCATCGGCAGCATCGGACAGACCATCGGCCGGATGAGCGAGATCGCCACCACCATCGCCGCCGCCATCGAGGAGCAGGCCGCCGCCACCCGCGAGATCGCCAGCAGCGTGTCCCAGGCCGCCCAGGGGACGGAGGAGGTGTCGCGCAACATCGCCGGCGTCAGCACGGCGGTGTCGGAGACCGGCAGTGCCGCCAGCCATGTCCATGGCACGTCGGAGGAGCTGGCCGCCGAGGCCGAGCGCCTGCGCAGCGAGGTGCGCAGTTTCATCGCCACCGTCCGGGCCGCCTGATCCGGCGGGATGAGGGGATCACCGCTTGTTCCGGTTCCCCTCCGCCGGAAGGGTGGTAGGCTGAGCCGAGGCGCCTGAGAGTCGGGCGTCTCGGTTGGATGCTTCGATTGAGCGGCCGGGATGGTCGGTCATGGCGAAACGGATCTTCCCAAGGACCGCCTCCGGCTTCGTCCGGCGCTTTGTCGGACTGGCCGGAGGCTACTGGTCGGGGCGGGAGCGCTGGTCGGTGTGGCTGCTGGCGGTGGCCCTGCTGGCCCTGACGGTGGCGCAGGTGTCCGTCCCGGTCATGATGAATTTGTGGAGCCAGCGCCTGTTCGACGCGCTGGAGCAGCGGGCGCTGGAGCGTTTGCCGGTGATGGCCGCGGCGGCCGGCGGCATCCTGCTTTACAACATCGCCGTCACCGTGGCGCATTTGTGGGTGAAGCGGCGCCTCCAGTTCGGCTGGCGGGCGTGGCTGACCCGGCGGCTGGTCGGCGAATGGGTGTCGGACGGGCGGGAACAGGCTCTCCCCTCCCGTCCCGGCGATCACGACAATCCGGACGGGCGCATCGCCGAGGACGTCCGCATCGTCACCGAACTCGCCGTCGATCTCGGCCATTCGCTGACCTATTGCCTGCTGCTTTTGGTGAGTTTCGCCAGCATCCTGTGGCAACTTTCCGGGGTGGTGCCTGTCGCGTTCGGCGGCGTGAGCCTTGCGGTGCCCGGCCATTTGCTTGTCCTCGCCTTGGCTTTTGCCGCCGCCGGGACCGCCGCGGCCGTCGCCGTCGCCCGGCCGCTGGTCCGCGCGGCGGAGCGCCGGCAGGGGCTGGAAGCGGATTTCCGTTTCGGGCTGGCGCGGGTTCGCGAGAACGCTTCGGTCATCGCCCGGCAGCGCGGCGAGGCCGTGGAGCGCGGCCGCATATCCCTGCTGTTCGACGGGGTGCGCCGCGGCTGGGAGCGGCAGACCGGCGCGCTGGTCCGCGTGATGGCCTTCGGCGCGTCCTATTCGGTGCTGTCCGCGGTCTTTCCCATTCTGGTGGTGGCGCCCCGCTACGCCGCGGGAGTCATCACGCTGGGGGTGATGATGCAGACCGCGCAGGCTTTCCAGCAAGCCGTCGCGGCGTTGTCCTGGCCCATCGACAATCTGGCGACCGTCGCCCAGTGGACGGCGTCGGTCGAGCGCGTGCTGGGGCTGAAAGAGGCGTTGGACGGGATCGCCCCCTTGCCCCCGGTCAAGGCGCCCGCTCCCGGCTTCCGGTCCGATGGCGGCAGCACCGCGCGGAAACGGTGAGGCGATCCGGCACTTTCCGTTTGACCTCAACTTAGCTTGAGGTTCTATCCTGCCGCCGCACGCCGAAACCTTGGGAGGGACCGGGCCGAATGCACCGCGAGATACGGCTCCTGCTGCGCCGCTGGAAAATCACTCTGCTGAAGAAACGCGAAAACCGCCGCCGCCTTGCCCTGTTCAGGCCCATCTTGCCCGGTGCGAACTTGAAGGACCGGCTGATCGCCTGCTGCGGCGCCATGCTCGGCCTCGCCGCGACCGGCCTGCTGTGCCACAACCTGCTGACCCACATCACCAGCGCGCCGGCCTTGGTGGCGCCGATGGGGGCATCGGCGGTCCTGCTGTTCGCGGTGCCGGCCAGCCCGCTGGCCCAGCCCTGGTCGATCATTGGCGGCAACACCCTGTCGGCGCTGGTCGGGGTGATGGTGGCGGCGCTGATCCCCGATCCGATGCTGGCCGGTGGCGTGGCGGTGGCGCTGGCGATCGCGACCATGTCGATGACGCGCTGCCTGCACCCGCCGGGCGGCGCCGCCGCGCTGACCGCGGTGATCGGCGGCCCGGCGATCGCGGCGTCGGGGATGCAGTTCGTGTTCTATCCGGTGGCCGTCAACTCCATCCTGCTGGTGCTGGCGGGCTGGACGTTCCATCGCTTCTCCGGCCATTCCTACCCGCACCGGGCGCCGCCCAAGCCGGCCAACAGCCACGGCACCGCCGATCCCCCCGCCCAAACGCGCGCCGGCCTGACCGCCGACGACCTGGACGAGGCGATCCGCGAACTGGGGGAGGCGCTGGACGTCAACCGCGACGATCTGAGCGCCCTTCTGGAGAAGGCGGAGCTTCACGCCATGGAGCGGATGCACGGCGGGATCACCTGCGGCGACATCATGTCCCGCGACGTGGTGACGGTGAGCGCGGAGGCCCATCCCGAGGTGGCCCGCGCCCTCCTGATCGAGCACAGCTTCCGCACCCTGCCGGTGGTGGACCGGCGCAACGTGGTGGTCGGTCTGGTCGGATATCAGCATCTGGTCGGGAACGCCGCGACGGTGGCCGCCGTGATGGCCCCGCCGGTGACCGCCGGGTCGGAAACCCCGGCCTTCCGCCTGCTCGGCCCGCTGTCGGACGGGCGCACGCACGAGGTCGCCATCGTGGATGGAAGCGGCGGGCTGCTGGGCGTGGTGACCCAGACGGACCTGCTGCTGGTGATGGCCCGTACGAACCTGCTGCAATCGTTGGAGAGCGCCCGGCCCCCGGCCGCGCCGGTGGCCTTGGCGAGCCGCTGAACCGTATTGGACGTCCCGGCTCCGCGAGAAAATTTTCTCGCGGAGCCGGTTCTTCTCACTCCCCTCCCCTGCCCTTCCCGGCAATCGGACCGGCGTTCAGGATCGCGTCGATATCATCGCGGATCGCGCGGAGCGTCTCGCGGTCGATGTCCGCCAAGGCCAAGCCCTGCTCACGGACGCTGGCGACGGTCTGGCGCGCCCCGAACACCGCCTTGGCCAGCGGCTTCGGCAGGGCGCTGCCGGTCGGCACCGCGTTTCCGCGGGGCTTCGCCGCCGTGGCCGCCGGAGCCTCCTCGTCGGCGGAGCGCCGGGCCATCTCATTGACCAGTGCGTCCCAGCCGCGCAGTTGGTCCCCCTCCCCTTTCAGCCGCGCGATCTCTACCAGCCGGTAGCGCGCCGGGCGGTGCAGCGGATACTCGTCGCGGATGCGTTGCGGCAGGCGGCTGATAAGGAGCGCGCGGGAAATGTCCACCCGGTCCTTGCCGACGATCCGCCCGACATCCTCCTGCCGGTAGCCGTGGCGCTCCATCAGCCGGGCGTAGGCGTCACCCTCCTCGAAGGGCGACAGGTCGGCGCGCACGACGTTCTCGATCAGCGCCAACTCGTCCGACGCGCCGGTGACGGTGACAGCGTAGATGGTCGGGTGGCCGAGCGCCCGAACGGCGCGGAAGCGCCGCTCCCCGAAGACGAGCTGGAAGCGGCCGTCGCTCAACTGCTGCACGCCGACCGGTTGGGCCAGCCCATGCTGCGCGATGGAGGATTTCAGCGCCTCCATGTCCGTCTCGTCGAAATGGCGGCGCGGCTGGTCGGGGTTGGTGACGATGCGGCCGACGTCGATCTCCACGACGACCGGGCCGCGGCGGTTGAAGCCCTGCCCGTCCTCGCGGGCTTGGCGCTCCGCCGCCGCGGTGGTCAGCACGCCGGTGTTCGTCCGGGCCAGTTTACGCGACATGGGCCATCACCTCCGGCATACGGGCACGTTCCTGGATCAGCGCGTCGGCGACGGCCTGATAGACTTCGTAGCCCGGCGCGTCCGGCACCGCCTCCAGCGCGGCGCGCCCGGCGGCCACCGCCTGGGCGTAGACGGTCGCCCGCGGGATCGGGCCGAAGACGCGCAGCTTCGTGCCGAACAGGTTGCGGATGTCGTCGAGCGACGCCTGGTCCTGGGTCAGCCTTGCGTTGAACATCGTCGGCAGGATGCCGAGAACGCTGACCCCCGGGTTGGCCCGGCGGCGGATCATGTCCAGGTTCTCCAGCAGGAATTCCACACCCGCGACGCTCAGCATCTCGGTCTGGCAGGGGATGGCGACGGTGTTGGCGGCGGTCAACGCGTTGCGCGCCAGCATGCCGAAATGCGGCGGGGTGTCGACGAAGATGAAATCGTAGCTCTGCCGTGCCCCGCCATCCAGGCATTCACGAAGCGCGCAGTCCCCGGAGGACTGGCTTTGCAACTCCGCCTCCGCGTCGCCCAGCCGCATGCCGCTGGGGATCACGTCCAGCCCGCTGTCGGTGGTGACGATGTAGTCGCCGAGGTCGAAGTGTTTCCCCCGCGATTTCAGCGCCTCCACGGACGCCTTCAGCGCGTAGTAGAGGGTTTTCTCCTCCCGCTCGCGCTCGATGGAGTTGATGCCGAGATGGATGGTGGCGTTGGCCTGCGGGTCCGCGTCGATCAGCAGGACCTTGAAGTGCCGGGCGAGCAGGGTGGCGGTGTTGACGGTGAAGGCCGTCTTGCCCACACCGCCCTTGCGGTTGGCCGCCGCACAGATCAGCGCCGGACCATGCTGCGTCACCGTTCCGATCTTCTCCTGCAGCAGCAGGGAAATGACCGGGGCCGGGATCTTCTCGCTGCCGTTCTCCCAACGCGAGATCTTCGCCTTGTCGTATTTCCGGCCGAGCTTTTCGTTCAGCCAAGCCGCGAAATCCGGCTGGTTCAGCGTTCGGCCTTCCCGGAACGCCTTGATGTCCTCGCCGCGCATGGTTCATTCCCCTGCCTTGCCCCGACGCCACTTTTGCGCGGCGCCGGAGTCCGGTCAAGCCGGAATGTTGACTCCGGGGCAGGGGAGGGGAGTCAACATTCGGCGAGAAAATTTTCTCGCGGGACAGGCCCTGGCGGGCGGCGCGACCGCAGCGCCACCCGCCGCTCCGGTCAGCTCGGCTTGTAGGCCGCCTTGGCCTCGGGCATCAGCTTTTGCAGCGCGGCGATGCGGTCCGCCGTGCCGGGGTGGGTGGACATGAAGGTGGGCTGCTCGGCCCCGGCCTGCTTCATGTTCTGCCACAGCTCGATGGCCGCCTGCGGGTCGTAGCCGGCGCGGGCCATCATCAGCAGGCCGGCGCGGTCGGCCGCCAGCTCCTGGTTGCGGGAATAGGGCAGCAGCAGGCCGTACTGCGCGCCGGTGCCCAGCGCCGCGGCGATCATCTCGCTGCCGCCGACCCCGCTCGCCCCGGCAACAGCCCCCAGGATGCTCGTGCCGGCGTCGGTGGCCATCTGGGTGCTCACCCGCTCGGCGGCGTGGCCTTCCAGATTGTGGGCGATCTCGTGGCCGATGACGGCGGCGAGCTGCGCGTCGGTCTTGGCGTATTGGAACAGGCCCTCATAGACGCCGATCTTCTGGCCGGGCAGGGCGAAGGCGTTGGCTTCCTTGCCCTGGAACACGCGGACCTCCCATCCCGCGGGGTCGAGCGAGGCGGCGCGCAGCAGGCGGGCCGAAATCTGCTCGGCGCGGCGCTGGTAGCTGGCGTTGGTGGTGGCCGGGGTCGACTGGATCAGGCGCTGCCAATCCTGCTGGCCGAGTTCGACGAGCTGTTCCTGCGAGACGAGGTTCAGCCCGAGCCCCGTCGAATTTCCGGCGCATCCGGCCAGCGCCAGGGACCCGGCCAGCGCCGCGGCAAGGCACAGGGGTCGGACGGTCATGGTCGGCATTGCTCTTCCTCCGTTGTGGTTCTGTCCACCGCATCCTATCCGATGGCGGATGGGCTGTGCCGGGGCAATTCGGTGGTCATGTTTTCGGTGGCCGTGTTCTGAAAGCCGCAACGTTTGGCAAGGCGTGATGTTGCTTGCCGTCACCGCCGTCTGCTACTGGGTGGGGGAGGCGATGCAGAAGACCGATTTCCAGGATTTGGACAGGGTGCCGGACGCGGTGGTCTCCACCTCGGCCATGGCCGCGCGAAACGCCGCCCACCTCGCGCGCTTTCTGAAGGAGAAACAGTATCCCGGCGAATGACGGCGACTGGTGATTAGACGTCTAATAGCGTCGCATCGCCTCCTCCTCCCGCCCGTGCCATTCCGTGGATATCCGGGAAAGAGGCTTCTCAACCGCCCGCGTGATTCCATGTATAGTCGGTCTTGTAGGCCGGCGATGCGATGGCGTCGCCGCGGGTGGATGGTGGCAGGAGGAACGGGTGGCGACGCTCAAGGAATTCGAAGAAGCCTTGAAGACGGCGGGCAACACGGAGGCCCTGGAGATCCTGGGCAAGCTGCGTGAGCGCGACAAGGCCCAGCGGTCGATCCGCCCGGCGCGTCGTGTCGTCGGCAAGAAGATGACCCCGGAACTTGCCGCGCAGATTCTGGAGCTTCATCGCACCACCGACATGACGCAGCAGGAAATCGCGTTCCAGCTCAGCGTCAACCAGGGCCGCGTGAACGAGGTCATCAAGCGCGGCAAATGGCTGAACGACGACCCGAACGCTCCGGAGGCCGTCGCCCGTGACAAGGCCAAGGCCCGTGTCAAGGACGGGGTGGGCATCGAACCGCGCCCGTCCCGTCCGAAGAAGAAAAAGGCGGCCAAGCCGGCCGAGGAACCGGCGGTCGAGGAACCGGTGGTCGAGCCGGTTCAGGAGGTCGTGGCGGAGGACGTGCCTGCTGCCGCAGCGCCGGTTCCGGAAGAACCGGCCCACGCGCCCGAGCCGGTCGAGGCGGCCCCGGAAGCGCCCGTGCCCGAACCGGCTCCCCTGGAGCGGGTTGAGATGGTCCTGAACCCGGACGCCCAGGATGCGGTGGCCGAGGAGAAGGCGGCGGAGGACAAACCGGCTGCGGAGAAGGCGCCCAAGGAGAAGAAGAAAAAGCGCAAGGCCGAGCCGCCGGCGCAGCTTCTCTTCGACGGGCTGTAGGCGTCCGCTCAGCCGCGGCGGGGTTGCCACCAGCGGGCCAGGAAGCCCAGCCCGGCGAAGCGCACCACATGGTGCGTGCCGACGAAGGCGGTGTCGAGGCCGAGCACGAAGGCCACGATGGTCATCGCCTCCACCCCGCCCGGCGCGTAGGCGAGCCAGAGCTGGCCGAAGGGCAGCCCGAGCAGCCAGCCTCCCGCCCAGGCGAAGATGGAGGACAGGACGAGCGCCAGCGCCACGCTTTCCAGCGATGGGCGCAGCGCCGCCCGCAGGGAGGCCAGCGTGACCCCGGCGAAGCGCGACCCGATCAGCGCCCCCGTCACCACGAAGCCCGCGTTCAGCAGCCAGTTCGGCAGGCGGTGGTCGACGAGGCCGCTGCCGTGCAGCAGCGCGCTTCCCAGCATGGCGCCGAGCAGCACGCCACCGGGCACGCGCAGCTTCTGGAACAGCAGCCCGGCCAGGGCGCTGGCCCCGATCAGCAACGCCAGTTCGGGCAGGGCGTCCGCCGGGTCGGAGAGGGCAGGGCGGGGCGGCTGGCCGGGGGTGGAGGCAATCAGATCAAGCAACCAGGGCATGGCGGCGACCAGGACGAACAGCCGCAGGCTCTGCGCCAGCGCCACCCGCGGCAGATCGGCCCGGCTCTCCGCCGCCAGCACCAGCACCGCGCCCAGCGCGCCGGGAACGGCAGCGTAGCGCGCGGTTGCCGGGTCCCAGCGGTGCACCCGCTCCAGCCACGCCGAGCAGGCGTACAGGCAGGCCATCACCGATCCGGCAAGCAGCGCCATGCTGAGCGGCCAGGAGGCCATCTGGTGCAGCGTGTCCGGCGTCACACCGGCACCCATGGAGATGCCCAGCAACACGAAGGCGGCAGTGCCGAGCGGGGAGGGCAGGCGGAGCGTCAACCCGCCGAGCGCCCCGCCGGCCACCGCGGTCATCGCCCCCATCAGCCACGCCGCGGGTAGCCCCGCCAAGGCGAACAGCCCGCCACCCAGGGTGGCCAGAAGGAGGGTCAGGGCGGTGGAGGCGAGTCGCTTCATCATCCGTCGGGTCCGGCTGCGGCAAGGGCCGTGCACTGTGCGTGTCACCCGCAATGCCGCGCAACCGGTATGGGCGGTCACCTGACAAGCGTGTGCGGCATAGGCCGGCGATTGTCCGGACCGTCCGCCTGCTGCATTGTCGGAGCAACCGGCCGCCACGGCGGCCCAGACGACGCGGGAGGGGACCATGCCGATAAGAACCAGGGGATGGACGCCATGAGGTTCGCCGCCAACCTGTCCATGATGTTCACCGAGCGGCCCTTCCTGGAGCGGTTCGGCGCCGCGGCGGCGGCCGGCTTCGATGCGGTGGAGTTCCTGTTCCCCTACGACGTGCCGGCGGAGCGGATCAAGGCGGCGCTGGACGCCCATGGGCTGACCCAGGCGCTGTTCAACCTGCCCCCCGGCGACTGGGCGGCGGGGGAGCGCGGCATCGCCAGCCTGCCCGGCCGCGAGGCGGAGTTCCGCGAGGGCGTGGCGACCGCCATCGCCTACGCTAAGGTGCTGGGCAACCGGCTGCTGCACTGCATGGCCGGCATCCCGCCGGAGGGGCACGATGCAGCTCTGGCGCTCTACACGGACAACCTCCGCCATGCCGCGGCGGCCTGCGCGGAGGCCGGGTTGACGCTGCTGGTGGAGCCGATCAACAACCGCGACATGCCCGGCTATCTGATGAACGGCACCGCGCTGGCCCGGCGGGTGATCGAGACGGTGGGGGCGCCGAACCTGAAACTCCAACTCGATCTCTACCATTGCCAGATCAGCGAGGGTGATCTCGCCACCCGCATCCGGGCCAACGCCGACCTCACCGCCCATGTGCAGATTGCCGGCGTTCCCGACCGCCAGGAGCCCGACCGTGGCGAGGTCAACTATCCCTATCTGTTCGAGGTTCTGGCCGACACCGGCTACCGCGGCTTCGTCGGCTGCGAGTACCGCCCCCGCGCCCGGACCGAGGACGGGTTGGGCTGGTTCCACGCCGCCAGCAAGCAGGCTGCGCGCTGACCATGGATCTGCTCGCCCCCCTGTCCAGCATCGCCGCCGTCGTCGTGCCGGTGTTCCTGATCGCCGCCCTCGGCTTCGGCTGGAGCCGCGCCAAGCTGCCCTACGACAGCGCCTTCATCACCACCTTCGCGATCAACGTCTCAACCCCCTGTCTGGTCTTCTCCTCGCTGGCCCGCCTGACGCTGGGCGGGGACGACCTGCTGACCATGGCGGCGGCCTCGGTCGGCAGCATGGCGCTGGCCGGGCTGATGGCGACGCCGATCCTGCTCGCCAGCCGCCTGCCGCTGCGCGTCTATCTGCCGGCGCTCAGCTTTCCCAACGGCGGCAACATGGGCATTCCCGTCTGCCTGTTCGCCTTCGGGGAGACCGGGATGGGGCTGGCGGTGCTGTTCTTCGCGACGCTCGCCGTCCTCCAGTTCACCATCGGCCCGGCCCTGGCGGCGGGGCGCACGGACGCCAAGCAGGTGCTGCGCACTCCGGTGATCTACGCGGTCGCGCTGGCCGTCTTTGTCCTGCTGACCGGCGTCCAGCCGCCGCAATGGGTGACCAACACGACGACGCTGCTCGGCAACTGCGCGGTGCCGCTGATGCTGTTCTCGCTGGGGGTGGCCCTGGCGGGGCTGCGGATGCAGGGTATGCTGCGGTCGCTGGCCATGTCGGCGCTGCGCCTGCTGCTCGGCTTCGCCGCCGGTCTGGCGGTGGTGGAGGTGCTGGGCCTGGAGGGCACGATGCGCGGCGTCGTGCTGCTGGAAAGCACCATGCCGGTGGCGGTGTTCAACTACCTCTGGGCGCTGCGCTACAACAACGCGCCGCAGGAGGTCGCCGGGATGGTGCTGGGGTCCACGGCGCTGTCGTTCCTGACGCTGCCGCTGCTGCTGGCCATGGTGATGTGAAGAGGGAGGGGAGTGTTGTTGCCCCCTCCCTAACCCTCCCCCGCTAACGCAGGGGAGGGGACTATTCTCCCTCCACCGCGCAGCGGGGGAGGGCAGGGGAGGGGGCAATACCTCGCCCCGCGCCTCACGCCGTCGCGGCGTCCGAATGGGTCGCCGCGCGCACCCGGCGGTGGAAGGACGGCGGCACCACGCAGGTCCCGAAGAACATCAGATAATGCCGCATCTTCGGATCGCCCGCCCGCGTCGCCTCGGCCAGCAGGCGGCGGACGGCGTTCCAGTCGCCCTCGCGGCGGGCCATGCCGACGACCTTGGTCATCAGGAAGGCGGCGTAGGCGTTGCCGGTCATCAGCGGACGGTGCGTGCGCGCCCACTCGAAGGCTTGCCGCCAGTCGTCGACCGAATGCAGCGAGGCGCGGCCCTCGTCGATCTCCACGAAGCACAGCGGCTCATCCACGAAGACCAGCTCCGCGCCGGGTTGATCCAGCGCGCGGAACAGCCAGCCCCAATCCTCGAAATGGCGATAGTCCGGCATCGGCACGGCGAGCGCCAGCGAGCGCGGCACCATGATCGTCGGGGTGGCGAGATAACCGGGGCGGGACAGCGGGCTGCGGCGGTCGATCAGATAGTCGCTGATCGGCTCGCCCGGCTCCGGCCGGCGCTGCGGCCAGACGTAGCGGCGCTCGCCGATGCTGACGCTGGTGCTGCAGGAGACCACCGGCAACTTGGCGCCCGACGCCTTGGCGGCGGCGAGCTGCCGTTCCAGCTTCTCCGGCGCCCAGGAATCGTCGTCGTCCAGGAAAGCGATCCACTCGCCCAGCGCCGCCTGCACCCCGGTGTTCCGCGCCCCCGCGGGACCGAGCGACGCCGGGTTCTGCACGATGCGCAGGCGGCGGTCCTCCACCGCCTCCAGCGCCGCGACGGTGGCGGGGTCCGGACCGTCGACGACGACGATGATCTCGACGTCCTTGAGCGTCTGGGCGCGCACGCTCTCCACGGCGTTCAGCACGAGATGCGGGCGGTTGCGCGTCGGGATGACCGCGCTGACGGTGACGGGCGGGGCTTCCGCCGCGCCGCCCTTCATCGCCCCGCTGTTCGCCGCAACGTCCTTCATCGCTTGTACTCCAGATATTGGAAGCCCATCAGGCCGTAGAGATAGCCGCTGCCGACGCAGATCTTCTGGAGACGGCGGATCGGCCAGCTCGTGTCGAAGGCCATCACCATCGGCACCAGCGGCAGGGCGGCAAGGTTCAGCGCGATGTGCGCGAGCCCCAGTGTGGAGCGCTTCACCAGCGTGCGGCGCTGGCCGTTCAGCTTGGCCTCGGTCAGCGACACGCAGGTGCCCAGGCGGAAGGCGCGGCGCAGGATCCAGCGCGCGGTCATGCGGCTGGCCGGCACATGCTCCTCGATGGTCGCCTCGTCGCACCAGACGATGCGGTGGCCCTGGCGGCGGATCTGTTCGAAGAACAGCACATCGCTGCCGCCGGACAGGCTCAGCTCCGGGTCGAAGCGCACGCCGCCCTTCAGGATGGAACGGCGGAACAGCACGTTGCCGGTGGCGCAATAGGCCGGCTCGCTGCCCGTGGGCATGCGCTGCAGATCGTGGAAGCGGCCCTTGGTCAGCCAGTCGGGCGGGCGCTTCTCGTAGATCGGCAGGACGGGGCCGGCGACCACGGCGGCGCCGGTGCGCTCCATGGCCGTCACCAGCCAGTCCAGCCAGCCGGGGCTTGCCACCTCGTCGTCGTCGATGAAGGCGATCAGGTCGGCGTCCGTGGTCTCGTCCAGGCAGCGGTTGCGGGCGGCGGGAATGCCCGGCACCGGCTCCGCCGCGTAGCGGATGGGGAAGCGCCAGTCCTGCGCCATCTCGCGGCACAGCGGTTCGGCGGAGCGCGCCGGGTCGTTGTCCACAACCAGCACTTCGACGTCCAGCGGGGCGTCGGGGTTGAAGGTCAGCCCCTCCAGCGACAGCAGCGTGCGGTGAAGATCCTTCGGCCTGCGGTAGGTGCACACGCAAACCACCAGCTTTTTCGACATGATGCCTGTTCCTTCCTCACGCCTGTTCATGGGGTTCATGCCGGGGATCGGGTGCGTTTCAGCCGGGCCAGCGCGATCCGCACCTGACCCATCAGGTTGGCGGGGTTGAGCACGGCCAGGGCCAGCAGATAGAGGCTGCCCGCCGGGGCGAGCTGGACGAGCAGCAGGTCGCTTTCCATCGCCGCGACTTTCAGCCCGGCGGCGAAGAGCAGGGCGGCGGTGGTCACCTTCAGAAGATCCTTCACCGGCACCGCCAGGACGCCGGCGCGCGGCATCAGGATGACCGCGGCCACCACCCAGCCGAGCTGCGCCGCCAGCGAGCCGTAGGCCGCCCCGATCACCCCGAAGCGGGGGATCAGGAACAGGTTGGCGCCGACGTTCAGCACCGCCGTCAGCATGGTCAGCTTCAGGATGTAGCCGGTCTTCTTGGTCAGGTGCAGCGACAGGTCGAAGTGATAGATGCGCAGGATGCTGATGAAGACCGACAGGGCGACGAGCGGCATGATCGCCGCACCGGTCTCGCGGTACGCCTCGCCGAGCAGCAGCCCGACGATGCCCTGGGCGGAGATCACCTCCATCAGCACCAGCGGCAGGCAGACCAGCAGCAGGATCGTCAGGTTCTGCGCCATGATCGGGCGCGCGGCGCGCGGGCCGGCGCTGTCGAAGGCGCGCGACGCCATCGGCAGCGTGACCAGCGAGGCCGCCGATGCCACCAGCATGATCGGCTGCTTGGCGAGGTCGAAGGCCATGGCGTAGGCGCCGGCCGCGGCCTCGCCGATGAACCAGTAGATCAGGAAACGGTCGGCGAAGTCGAGCGCCCAGCCGACCATCAGGCTCAGCATCAGCGGGCCGCCGAAGGTCAGCAGGAGGCCGACCCGCTCCCGCGCCGGCCAGCGCAGCGAGATGCCCTTGAGGTCGGAGCGCAGCCAGATCGCGGTGACCAGCAGGAAGCCGATGCTGGTGCCGAGCAGCAGCCCCTCCTCCTTCCAGCCGATCAGCACGAAGGCGGAGCCGAGCGCCAGCCCGAACAGCGCCTTGGCGAAGGACTTGGCCGCGAAGACCGAGCCCTTCAGCCGCGCCCGCGACATCTGGATCGACAGGTCGAACCAGGAGATCAGGATCGCGATGACCGGCAGATACAGCACATAGTCGATGCCGTTCATGCCGGGGTAGAAGGCGACCACCGCGCCCAGGATGGCGAGCACCCCGCAGGCCACCACCAGGAAGGCGGTGACCACGGTGGAGAGCCAGGCGTCCCGCTCCGCCGCGTCGCCGCCGCACTTGCGCAGGACGAACAGACCCATCCAGGAGAAGCCGCAGGCGTTGATCGCCGCTGCCGCCGCCATCACCAGGGCGTAATGGCCGTAGGCCTCCGGCGTGACGATGCGCGAGAAGACCGCGACCGCCGCGAAGCCCAGGATGCCGACGGCAATCCGGGTCGCGAAGAAGGCGAAGCCGCTCGACATCATGACCGCGACTCCGCAACCGGGATGCCGTTCCGCAGCTTGGGCCGCCGTCCCGCCGGACGCGGGGTCAGGGCGTGGACGTGGACCGTCTTGGCCAGCCGCGTCTGGAAGGCGGTGAAGAGGAACCACAGCAGGCCGTTCTGGATCAGCAGGCTGCTTTCCGCGACGTTGCCCAGCAGGAGCATCATGGCGAAGACGATGTGCCAGCGCGCCGCCCCGCTGCGGTCGACCGGGACGATCCGGGCGATGCGCGACAGGTAGATCACATAGGCCACCAGGAAGAGGCCGAGGCCGAGCAGGCCGACGTCCAGCGTCGTCTGGATGAAGCCGTTGTGGGCGTGGATGTCGAAGCGGCCCGAGGTGCGCCAGAACAGCGCCCCCGGCGCGTCCAGACCCGACCAGAAGGCGCTGAAGCCGTAGCCCAGCACCGGCTGCTGCTCGATCATCCGGATCGCGAAGTCCCAGATCAGCGTGCGCCCGGTCAGCGTGATGTCGCGGCCGAGCAGCGCGGTAATGCTTTCCAGGTTCAGCAGCGCGAAGATGGCGGCCAGCATGATGACCATGGTGCCGCCGTACAGCTCCAGCGCCAGCGACCCGGCGTCCTGCCGGTGGGTGACCAGCATGACCAGGGTCATGCCGGCCGTGGCGACGATCAGCGCCGTGGCGGAGCCCGACATGGCGAGACAGCCGGCCATGATGGCGAAGGTGCCCAGCCGCCAGACCAGCGCCATGGTGTCGGTCACCGGACGGGAGCGCAGGACGAACAGCCCGGCGGTCAGGCCGAAGGCCATGGCGTCGCCCAGGCCGTTTTTGTGGGAGAAGACGCCGCGCCACTGCGATCCCTGCTCCGCCGGCATCAGGCCGTAGCTCGGCAGGCCGACCGCCAGAAGCGCGCTCAGCACCGCCAGCACGAAGACCGCGCGGTGGATCAGCCGGGCGAGCGCGACCTCGCCGTAGGACAGACCGACATAGAGGCCGAAGATGGTCGTGCCGACCAGGGCCACGCTGCGGCGGATGGTCAGCGACGGATCATGCGACCATTGGCTGGACGCGATGGCCAGCACCACCATGAGCGCCATGGGAATGCTGAGATAGCGGAAGGCCCGCACGCCGTGGAGCATGACGATCCGCAGCAGGGCCGTGGCGTAGAGGCCGGCGAAGATGAGCTGCTTGATGGTGTCGCCGGAGGATTCCGGCGCGCCGCCCGCGCGCAGGATGAAGCGCTGCGAGGGCGCGGACATCATCACCGACAGCAGCGCGTCCCACAGCAGGATCAGGCCGATCGCGCACACCACCTGATCGAACAGGCTGGGCGTGAGATCGGCGGCGCTGCGCAGGAGCGTCGTCCGTGGCCGGGCGGGCGGCGCGTCCACAGCGGGCGCCGCCGCCAGAGCGGCTCGGTTTCGCGGAAATGGCGTTGCACTCATCCTGTTCCCCCGATGAACCCTTTAACCCCTCTCCCCTCCGGGGAGAGGGAGGGGACCCACCGCATCAGCGGTGGGGAGGGTGAGGGGGTTGCGCTTTTGCCGGACGGTCCGACACGCACATCCCCCTCACCCTAACCCTCTCCCCAGAGGGGAGAGGGGATTTGCCCATCAGCGCGTGTAGTAGCGGCGCGCCTCGTTCATGCCGTAGGCCTCTTCCGACGCGTCGGTCCGGGCCAGCTTCTTCAGGTCCACCCGGCTCAGCACGACGCTGGTCACGTCGCGGCCCAGCTCGGTCAGCCGGTCGATGGCCCGCTGGACGACGGCGCGCGGCGTCTGCTCCCAGCGCACCACGAACAGGCATTCCGTCGCCGACCGGGTCAGCACGCCCGCGTCCGCCACGACCGCCATCGGCGGGGTGTCGAGGATGACGCAGTCGTATTCGAGCGAAGCGAACTTGATGATGCTCGCCAGCTTCTCCGAGCCCAGAAGCTCCTGCGGGTGGTCGCAATGCGGGCGGCCGACGACGTAGTGCAGTCCGCTGCGGCCATCCACCTGGACCACGTCCTGCCATTCCGCCTTGCCGACGATCAGGTCGCTCAGGTCGCCCGGGGCGTTGTCGCCCAGCACGTTCCCGATGCGTGGGCAGCGCAGATCGCATTCCAGCAGCAGGACCCGCCGGCCGGACGCCGCCAGCATGCGCGCCAGGGTGAGGCAGACGGTGGTCTTGCCCTCGCCGGGAACGGCGGAGGTCACCATCACCACGGAGCCGGTGTTCAGGGCGCCGCGGGCGTAGAGCGACACGCCGATGGCGCGCACCGCCTCGCTGTACTCCGACCGCGGACGGTCGAGGACATAGTCTTCCGGCTTGGCGTTCTTGTGATGCGGCAGGGACGGCACCAGCCCGATGGCCGGCACGCCGATCGTCTCTTCCACATGCTGGGTGTTGCGGAAGGTCTTGTTCAGATGGTCGCGCAGGAAGGCCAGGAACATGCCGATCAGCAGGCCCACGGCCAGACCGCCGCCGACGAACAGCTTCTTGCCCGGCGTCGACGGCTCCAGCGGCGGCTCCGCCTTGGACACGACGCGGGCGTCGCGCTGCTGAAGATCGTCCTGCTCGCGCGTTTCGACGAGACGCTGGAGCAGCCCTTCATAGACGCGGCGGTTGGCGTCGGCCTCGCGCTGCAACTGGGCCAGACGGACGTTGGCGCCCAGCTCGCCCGCGGTCTCGGCGGTCAGCTTCTTCAACGCGGCCTCAAGCTCGCGCTCGCGGGCGCGGGCGATCTCGACCTCGTTGTTGATGACCGCCATGATCTTGGTGGCTTCCTCGCGCATCTTCTGGCGCAGGTTCGTCAACTGGTTGACGTAGGCCTGCACCGCCGGATGCTGGTCGCCGTAGCGGGTGCGGTATTCGGCCAGCCGCCGCGCGATGCCCGATTCCTCCTCGCCCAGCCGCTGGATCAGCGGCGAGCCAAGAATCTCCGCCGCGTTGCCCTCGGTCGGGCTGCGCGCGACGATCCGGGCGTTCTGTGCCCGTGCCTCCGCCCGGCCACGCTCCGTCTGGGCGACGACCAGGGCGCGGTTCAGCTCGGCCAACTGCTGCGACAGGAAGGTTTCGCCGCCGGCGCTGCCGAGCACGAGGCCCTGCTGCGCGCGGTAATCCTGCACCGCCTTGTCCGACACCTCGACCTGGGCGCGCAGCTCGTTGATGCGGTCCTCCAGCCACTTGTTGGCCTGCTGGGTGACCTCCTGCTTGGTCTGGAGCTGGTCGAGCAGATACTCGTCGACGAAGGCGTTGGCGATGCGCGCCGCCTTGTCCGCCTCCTTCGCCTTGAAGGAGACGACGATGGTGTAGGACTGCGCGTCGCTGGTCGCCGACAGGCCGCGGCGAACGTCCGCGATGACCGCGGCGCGCTCCTTCTCCGCAGTGGTCGGCTCCTTCACGCCGATGCCGACGGAGTTCAGATAACCGGTGATCTGCTGTTGCAGCGGCGACAGGTCGTAGCCGACGGTGTCGTTGATCCCGGCGATGGCCCGGTCGATGGCCGAAGGCCGTTCGATGGCGCCGTTGAACTCCGGGTCATGGACCAGTCCCAGCCGATCCACCACCTTGGCGGCGGTGGCGCTGGAGGTGATCATGTCGATTTCGGTCCGGATCGCCGCCGCCTCGCGCGGGAGGTTGGAGATCACGGCGTTGATGTCCGTGACCTCCGTCGTGCGCGGGTCGATGATGAGCACGGCCTGGCTGGTGAACCGCGGCTCATAGAGCAGGGCACCGGTGGTGGCCAGCGCGGTGCAGCACAGGACGCTGGCGATGATCGTGCTCCGGCGCCGGCGCAGCACCTGGAGGAGGTCGCGGAGCGCGACCTCCCGGGTGCTGGCTTCGGACCCCAGGGCTCCGTCTACATGAGTGTACGCGGCCATCCCATTCTCCTGAGGATCGGTCGTTTAGGGTCCAGGCCGGCGGTCAGCCCTTCACGATCTTCTCGTCGACGATGCCCGCCTTGCCGAAGGCGTTGCGGGTGTCGACGATCAGCGGCAGCCCGTCCAGGAAGGCCTTCAGATCGAAGGAGTCGTGGTCGGTGCACAGAATCGCGGCGTCGAAGGCGCCTTCCTGGATTTCCTCCAGCGCGACCGACGGCGTGCCGGCCATGCGGGCGAGCCGGCGCGTCTCCGGAAGCTCCGGCACGTGCGGGTCGTAGTAGAAGACCTCGCAGCCGCGGTCCTGGAGAAGATCGATGATCTTCAGCGCCGGGCTTTCACGCATGTCCTCGATGTTCTTCTTGTAGGCGACGCCCAGAACGAGGATGCGCGACCCGCGCAGCGCGCGGCCCAGCTTGGAGTCCATGGCCTGGGACAGCCGCTCCACCACGTAATGCGGCATGCGGGTGTTGATCTCGCCGGCCAGTTCGATGAAGCGGGTAGCAACGTCGAACTCGCGGGCCTTCCAGGTCAGGTAGAAGGGGTCGATCGGGATGCAGTGACCGCCCAGGCCGGGGCCGGGGTAGAAGGGCATGTAGCCGAAGGGCTTGGTCTTGGCGCCTTCGATCACTTCCCAGACGTCGATGCCCATCGCGTCGTAGACGACCTTCAGCTCGTTGACGAGCGCGATGTTGACGCAGCGGAAGATGTTCTCGGTCAGCTTCACCGCCTCGGCCGCCTCAAGCGACGAGACCGGGATCACGCGCTCCAGCGCGCGGCCGTACATCGAGCAGGCGATGCGCAGCGCGTTGGGGTCCTCGCCGCCGACGATCTTCGGGATGCGGGCGGTGGTGAAGGTCTCGTTGCCCGGGTCCTCGCGCTCCGGCGAGAAGGCCAGGAGGAAGTCCGTGCCGCTGTTGAGGCCGGTCTTCTCCAGGATCGGGCGCACGACCTCGCGAGTCGTGCCGGGGTAGGTGGTCGATTCGAGGACGATCAGCTGGCCGGGGCGCAGCACCTGGGCGATCTGCCGGGTGGTGACCTCGATGCAGCTCATGTCCGGCTCGCGGTTGCGAGTGAGCGGCGTCGGCACGCAGATGACGATGGCGTCCATGTCGGCCAGCGACTGGAAGTTCGCCGTGGCCGTGAAGCGGCCCTCCTCCAGCATCCCGCGGACCTCGTCGGTCGACACGGTGCCGATGTAGGAGGTGCCGCCGTTGAGGCTGGCGACCTTTTCCGGATCGATGTCGAAGCCCGTCACCGAGAAGCCGGCCCGCGCGAACAGCCGCGCCAGAGGCAGGCCGACGTAACCCAGGCCGATGACGCCGACGCTGGCGGTGCCCGCCGCGATCTTCGACTCCAGCGTCGCCAGAGCTTCCGGAATGCCGGACGTGCCGACCGAACCCCCGCTCACCAACAGGTCGGCAAACTCATTGCTCGACATAAGACGTCTCCTTTTCCGACTCTCTTGTTCGTAGAGGTTTCACCGTTATTCGCGCTGTAATTCTGAGATCAATTTTACCGACACAAAACCGAAGCCAAGGTCCGGATCTGAAATCGGGCCTTGGCTTTTGCTGTTCATAAGACTGATCGATCGGCGTTTCCTCTCACCGAATACATTAGGCTGCTTTGTCTAAGCACCCAGCAATCGTGATAGAAAAAGGGGCAGCCGTAAACGTCGTAAAAGGCCGAACTACCGTCAGTTTACCGGGTGACCTTTCTTGTGAGACTTTCGGGATGACCATCCCGAAAGGTGCTTCATTAGCCCCTTTTGAGTAACCACGGGCAGAATAGACGAAAGGAGCCGGACCGGCGCGTCGGCGGCCGGACGGCTCCTTCGCACCCCGGTCATCCCTGGACGGCGACTCCTTCCGGTTGCAGCCCGGCGGCCTCCGGCAACGTGTTGTGCATCAGGAAGCTGGCGTCGCCGTCGCCCATGGTCAGCAGCCAGTTGCCGCGCTCGGCGAACTCGTCCCGATCGATCCCCGCGTCGGGGCCGGGATGCGCCATCACCCGCACCGGGAAGCCCACGCGGTCCGGCACCTTCATCATGCCCATGGCGAGGAAGGTCCGCTCCGCCCGCGTGTTCAGCGTCCGGCAGATCAGCGCGGTCGCGCGCTCCGTCGCGGCGATGCGCAGCGTGTGGCTCAGCAAGACCCACAGCCACTTCGGCTCGCACAGGTAATCCACGACGGCGAGGCAGGGCTCCTTGCGCCAGGTCTCACGGCGCAGGACCACGTAGCCCAGCGGCTCGTCCCCGCGCGTCAGGATGAAGCGGCGGTAGTCCGAGGCGCAGGGAATCGCGTCGTAGCGCCAGCGCAGATGCGTCAGGTCGCGCAACGCGATCAGCGGGTAATGCGGGGAGGCGCGCCGCCAGATGGCGTCGGCCCGCCCGTCGAACCGCCCGATCTCCTCGAACCGCGCGCCGGTCGCCCGGCTCAGCAGGTGGCCGCCGATCCGTGCGCCGTGCAGGGCCGGCCCGGCGATCGCCCCGATGGTCCGCATGCGGCCCTGAAGCGAGGACGCCTCCAGGCATCGCCGCGTGTCCAGCGGGAAGACGTAGGCGGGCAGGGCGCCGATGTCGATCCAGCCGGCCTTGCTGTAGGCCTTGTAGGCGGAATCGGAAATGTGGATGGCCATCGCCAGAGGACGGCTGTCGAGCTGCGCTTCCGCCAGGGGCGTGAAGGCGCCGCGCATCCGCCATTCCGGCAGGACCATCAGGCTGTTGGCCCAGGAGGCCGGGATTTCCCGGTCCCGCGCTTTCAGGCGGAAGGGAATCCCGCATTGCTGGCCGACGATTTGTCCCTGCCGCTTGCACACCCAGACTTGCGGCCCGTCCGCGTCCCGGTCGGGCACCTCGTCGAAGAGCCAGCGGTTGTAGGCTTCGTCCACCTGCCAGACCCGTTCCCCGAACATCTTGCGCTGGAAGCCGCGCAGTTCCCCCGTGTCGGAAGCGTCGAAACGGAAAACGGTTTTCTTCAGCCGGTCGGTGATCGACTGACCGACGGTGCTGCTGCTGGTGCTCACATGCCCCCCCTTGTTCGAACGCGCCGTCCCTTGCCCGGCCCGCGGCTCGCCCGCGGACGTCGGGGCCAAGGTCAGCGCACGGATTCCGGCCGCATTCCGGATGCTTCCTGCACAGGTCCTCCCGATGGTTGTTTGGCCGATGGTTGTTTGGCCGATGGTTGGTTGGCCAATGGTTGGTTGGCGGTGGTCCCGGTCCGGGTTTCGGTTTTGGCCTCTGTTCTTGCGTCGTTGCTGACCCGGTTGCCGGTGACGGTCTTGCCGATGCTGTCGGCGATGATGATGGCGGCCCGCTTGCCGTTGCGGTGGAAGAGGTTGTCGCGCAGTTCCAGCGTGATCGAGCCGTTGCCCTTCTGGTGCTGCAGGACGCCGCCGTTGTTGTCGTAGAACTCGTTCTCGTAGACCCGGTAGGTGACGTCGATCCCGCGGTTCTGGCCGAGCGAGAGGCCCGCGTCGGCGTTGCGGAAGATGACGTTGCGGTAAATCTCGGTGCTGGACTTCGCCAGGATGCCGGCGCCGCGCGGGTTGTCGTGGATCAGGTTGTCGTGGATCTTCAGCGCGCTGCCGGCCTGCCCCTGGTCGTGGTAGAGGCCGTGGGAGCGGCCTTCGTCGCCGTTGACGCCGTTGTTGAAGACCCGGTTGTGGGCGATCTCGCCGGTCAGGATGCGCCCGTTCCAGCCGGAATAGACGCCGCCGTCCTTGCGCCAGCCGTTGTCGGCGATGGTGTTGCGCGTGATGACCTGGTCGGTGTTGTCCGCGGCGTAATGAACGATCCCATAGGCGCCGTTGCCGGTGATGGCCGACCCGTCGATCCGCAGTCCATCCGACGTGCCGGCAACGACGATTCCGGAGCCGCCGTTGCCCGCGACCGTCACGTTCGTCACCGACACGTTGCGCGCCCGCGGGCCGAGCAGCAGGCCGGTGTCGGCCGCGCCGGTGATCGTCAGCCCGTCGAAGGCGACGTTCGTCCGCCCGTTCAGATTGACCGCGACCGAGGAACCCCGCGCGTCGATCACCGGAGCGTCGCCCTTGCCATAGGCGCCATAGGTGATCGGCCGGTCGGTCGTGCCGGAGGAGGAGGCCAGAAGGCTGCCGCGCCAGCTCTCCCCGCGCTCGAACAGCACGCGGCTTCCCGGCGGAAAGGCGGTGGCGTTCACCTTCTCCAGCGTCTTCCACGCCTCCTTCGGGCCGCGGCCCGACCGGCGGTCGTCGCCGTCCGTGGCATCGACGTAAAAGACCGGTGCATCCTCAGCGTTCCGGCGCGCGCTGACGAACAGCGACGGCTGGGCGGGACGCTCGATGGCGGGGGGAGGCGGGGGCAGGGAATCCATGGGTCCGTCTCGCGCGGCCTTACACGGCGACGCGGATCAGCGCGTAGGCGAGGCCCCAGGCCGCCAGCGCGCAGCCGGTGCACAGCAAGGCCCATCCCGCCCGCTGGAGATCGAGCATGGGTGGAGCGGCGCGGTCCGTCGCCTTCGGAGCGGCGTCCGTCGGAAGGACGTCCGCAACCCCAACAAGCAGGTTCGTGCTGGCCGGCGTGGCTTGCTCGATCATAGCGATCTCCTCGCGGGGGGCCTGATAAGCGGAAGGGCCGGCGATTAAAACCGCAACGTGTCCCTGTTGCGGTATTTTGTGTTACATCGCGGACAAATAAAGGGAAATGAAAAGGGATCACGCTTAAGCGATCAGGCTACGATAAGGGGGCATTCCAAAGGGAGGAATAGGCATTCTCTTTGGAATTGCTGAGTGGCGTTCTCCCGTAATGCCGATGCCAACGGCAAGAACTCCCTCCCCATGGCGGAGGAGGGAGCCTTCCATAGGTCGGACCGCTTATCCGGCCAGACCGTTCATCCGGCCAAGGCGCGCTTCATGTTGCCGGCACCGCCGCGCAGCAGGCGCTTGACCAGCTGCTGCTTCGCGGGCGCCGGACCGTTCTCGAAGCAGATCCGCTGAATCCGCCGTTGCGGACCGCCGCGGCGCGGCCAGGAGGTGCCGAAAGTGACGTCGACCCCATCGCCGTACAGTTCCCCGAACAGCGCCTCGGGCAGGCCCTCGTCCGAATAGGGGAAGGCGAAGGAGCCGCAGCCCGGGCCGAACAGCTCCCGGATGCCGGCGACGCTGCCCGTCACCTCCTCCTTCCGCTGCTCCGGCGTCAGCAGGCGGTGGTTGGGATGGTCGAAACCGTGGGCGCCGATCGACACCCCCTCCGCCATCAGGTCCGCGATCTCGTCGCGGGTCAGATAGGGCTTCTGGTCCGCCAGGAAGCCGGCCGTGTCGAACTCCAGCACGGTGGCGATCTCGTCCAGCACGGCGCGCTGGTGCCAGCTCACCTTCATGACGCCCGCGGCGGGGTTGGCGGCGACGGCGCCCGTCCGCGCCAGGGTGGCGGCGCAGACGGCGCGGCGGGGATCGGCCTCCGCCAGCCGGCTCAGCCGCTCCGCCAGAAGGCTCGCCTTGTGCCGGTAGAAGAGCGTCTTGTTGTCGAGGAAGTTCAGGTTGAGGTACAGCGCCGGACGGATGCCCTTGCGGCGCAGGATGGGCATTGCCACCTCCGCGACCTCGCGCATGCCGTCGTCGAAGGTGACCAGCAGCGACGGGCGGCGGATCTCCGGCCCGCCCAGGGCCGCCCCGGTGACCGTGGGCAGGTCCGTCGGCTCGAAGTGCTTCAGGAGGAAGTCGAGATCCTCCGTGAACTCCTTGGGCGTGCGGGGCCGGTAGATGTGCTTCAGATGGTCCGGCACCGTGTCGCAGACGGCGTGGTAGACGACGGCCAGCACCGGGCTGCCGTAGGCGTGATGGCAGGCGGTCCCCAGCGGGTTGCGCAGCGCGTCCGTCCACCGGAGCCGCCGGCCCAACCCGCCACCGGAAATCACGTCGGCAACGCTCATTCATGTCCTCCCGCGGAAGGGTCAGAGGGCAGAGGGTCAGAGGGCGTCCGCGCCGTCGGGGGCGAGGCGCTTGGGCTGCATCATGGCGCTGTGGATTCGGGCCATGGCCTGCGCCTCGGTCGGCGTGCGGACCAAGCGGTACAGCATCCTCTTCAGACCTGGCGGCGTCAGCCGGAAGCCGATCTGAAGCGAGGCCGTGGCCAGGAATTCCGAGTTGGTCAGGAATCCCGACCGCCAGCACCACACCCGGAAGGCCCATTCGTTGACGGCGTAGCGCAACCCGCCGCGCCGGACGCGCTGGGCCATGCTGGTGCGGAAGAGGAGCAGCGCCTCCTGCACCGTCTCCATCCGCGCCCCGGCCTGAAGCAGGCGGACATAGAGGTCGTAGTCCTCCAGATTGCCGAAGCAGGAGCGGTAGCCGCCGATGGCGTTCAGCGCCCGCCGCCGCACCATCATGGTGGGGTGCGACAGGACGCAGTGCCACTTCATGCCCTGGCTGATTTCCTCATGGGTCTCCGGGCTGCGCTTCACGCAGGTGATGGCGCCGGGGTCCTGTTCGAACTCCGCATGCCAGGAGAAGGACGCGTCCAGCGACCCCTGCTCGGCGAAGGCGCGCGCCTGCGTCTCGAAGCGGTGGGGCAGGCAGATGTCGTCGCTGTCCATGCGGGCCACCAGATAGCCCGTGCAATATTGCAGCCCATCGTTCAGCGCACGGGCCAAGCCCCCCTGGTTGCGCCGTCGCACCACCACGAGCCGGCAGGCGTTGGACGCCTGATAGCGGGCGATGACCTTCTCCTGTTCCTCCCCGATCCGTCCGTCCACCACCAGCACGCATTCGCGCGGGAGAAGCGTCTGCGTATAGACGCTCTCCAGCGCGGCCTGAAGGTTGTCCGCCTTCTCGCCGGCGTAGGTGGCCATAAGCACGCTGATCGATTGAGTGTCCCGACCGTCCCTCGGTCCGCTCACGTGATTCATACCTGGTCTCCACCCCTCTTGTCGTGGCGACGCGGACGGCGACCGGTGGTCCGGCCATCGCGCGCCGCCCGCGAAGAGCGACGCGCGATGGCCATGACCACGGACACCGCGGCCCTGGGAATGGAGGCGTGTGCGTGCCGCCCTGAGCCCCGCTCCCGCGGCACGCGCGCGGAAGCGGTTTCGGCGTTCCTTCCCCGTGGCCGTCGGTTGGGCGCTTGTGCGGCGCCAGCCGTCCCGTCCTTGTCGTCGTTGTCAGTGCCTTTTTTGCCCTGTCTCGTCCCTTTCCTGGTCGGTTCTGTCGGGGTCTTCCTCCGGTCCGCATCCCGGACTAGGACACCCCTGGCCGTCGTATCGGCCGGTGCCGATGCACGCATAGGCACGGAATAGGTCTGTGGACGCTATCAAAGGGCGGAAGGCGGGTAAACCTACATAAAGTGCAAGATAAATATCCCCTTCGCAGCGTCCCAAAGGGAAAGCCGTCTGCCACTTTGGTGGATTTGGGAGAAAGCGGGGGATGCCGCGCGCACTGAGCAGAAATAACGGCTGATCGTCATGAAAAACCGGCGAAGAGGGGTGGAGACCGCTCTTCATCACTCGGGCAAGGCGCATCTTATTGTGCAATGCACAAGAAATGGTGGCCGAGGCGACGTCGCCGGGCGGGCTGTGCTTCCGATTATTGCCGTTTTGTGGCGTGAGCGGAAGCCCGAAACGCCGCCCTCAAACGCCAGCGCCCGGCCACAAGGGGCCGGGCGCGGACGTTGCCGAAGGGTTGGAACCCCCGATCGTCAGATGATCGGGTTGGCCTTGGACACCGAAGAGATGGTGTTGTTGGTCACCGTCTGCTTGATGCTGTCGGCGATGTTGATCGCTGCACGGCCGTTGTTGTTGTAGAAGGTGTTGTCGTACAGGCTCAGCGTGATCGACCCGCTGCCCTTCAGGTGCTCCAGAATGCCGCCGTTGTTGTTGAAGATCTCGTTGCCGTAGATCTTGTAGGTGACGTTGGTGGTCTGGTTCTGGCCGAGGGAGATGCCGACGTTCGAGTTGCCGTAGATCGTGTTGTTGTAGATCTCGGTGCTCGACTTGGCGAGGATGCCGGCGCCGCGCGGGTTCGAGTAGATCACGTTGTCGTGGATCTTCAGCGTGCTGTTGGCCTGGCTGTGGTCGTGGTACAGGCCGTGCGACCGGCCGTCGCCGCCGCCGCTGCCGTTGTTGAAGATCGTGTTGCCGGCGATCTCGCCGCTCAGGATGCGGCCGTTCCAGCCCGAATACACCGCATCGGTCCGCCAGCCGTTGTCGCTGATGATGTTGTTGGTGAAGTACTGGTTGGCGTTGTCGGCGGAGTAGTGGACGAGGCCGTAGCCACCGTTGCCGTCGATCGTCGAATGATCGATGCGCAGGTTGTTGGAGGTCCCGCTGATCACCACGCCCGAACCGCGGTTGTCGATGATCTGGGAGTTGGTGACCTTCACGTTGTTGGCGCCGCCGTTGAGCAGCAGGCCGGTGTCGTTCGAACCCGTCATCGTCAGGTTGTCGAACGTGATGTTGTCCTTGTTGTTCAGGCTGACGGCGAAGCTGGCGCCGCTCTTGGCCTTGATGATCGGGTCGGCGCCGGTGCCGTAGGCGCCGTAGATGATCGGCTTGTCGGAGGTGCCGGAGGTCGAGACCAGCAGGCTGTCAGTCCAGGTCTCGCCGCGCTCGAACAGGACCAGCGAGCCCGCGGCGAAGTTGGTGGCGTTCACCTTGGCCAGCGACTTCCAGGCCTGGTTCGGGTCATGGCCGGAGTTGCTGTCGTTGCCGTGCGTCGCGTCGATGTAGAAGACCTGCGAGGCCGGGGTCGCCGGATAATCCGACGTGCCGCCGCCCGGGTTCGACGGCGCGGGCGGGGCCGTCGGCGTGGTCGGCGTGGTCGGAGTCGTGGGGGTGGTGGGCGTCGTCGGTGTGGTGGGCGTCGTGGTCGAGGAGGGGAAGAAGTCCTTGGGCGCGGCGACGACCAGCGTGCCGTTCCACCACATGCCGGACTGGCCCTTCACCACGTCCTTGCCGTCCAGCGCGCCCTTGTCATAGGTCACCGAGGCATCGGTCGGGTTGACCGCGTTGCCGTTGATGGTGATCTTGTTGACGATCAGGTTGCGGTCCTGGCCGTTCACGAAGCCGTCGTTGTCGTACTGGATCTGGACCTTGTGGGCCTGACCGGGCGCGATGTCGGCGGTGAAGCTGTAGTCCTTGGCGGTGGTGCCGGCGGAGCCCTCGCCGATGACCTTGCCGTCCACCATCACTTTGAAGTGCGGGGAGACGCCGCCCGCCACGTTGCCGGCGGCGTTGACGACGATCTTCGTGGCGCCGGTCACTGCCTCGGCGGTCGCCGCGGGGAAGAAGTCCTTGGGCGCGGCGACGACCAGCGTGCCGTTCCACCACATGCCGGACTGGCCCTTCACCACATCCTTGCCGTCCAGCGCGCCCTTGTCGTAGGTCACCGACGGGTCGGACGCGTCGAGCGCGTGGCCGTTGATGGTGATCTTGTTGACGATCAGGTTGCGGTCCTGACCGTTCGCCATGCCGTCGTTGTCGTACTGGATCTGGATCTTGTGGGCCTGATCCGCCGTGACGTTGGCGTTGAAGGTGAAGTCCTTGGCATCGGTGCCGGCGGAGCCTTCGCCGATGACCTTGCCGTCCACCATCACCTTGAAGTGCGGGGCGACACCGCCCGCCACATGGCCGGCGGCGTTGATGACGATCTTCGTGGCGTTGTCGGCGGTCGCGGCGGCGTCGGCCAGGGCCAGCGGCTGCGCGGTCTGCAGGGCCTGCGCCTGGAGGAGGCTGGCCGGCGTCGCGAAGCCATCGGCGGTGGACACGGAGGTCTCGCTGATGGTCAGATGCGACGTGTCGGCGCCGAGATCGCCAGCGTAGTTGGTGTGGTCGGTCAGATCCTGGTGGTGAAGGTCGATACCCAGATCGTCCATGGTCTGCACTCTCTTCCTTGTGGGGGCGCCACCGCGATTGGTGGCCAGCGGGGCCGGCACGCGGTCGGTGCGTCCCCATCCTTTCGGTTGGCGCTTTCGCCTTTTGGCTTACCCCTTAAGACTACCCACTTCGCTGTGGCCTTAAATGGGACGATTTTAGGATAATAAATCTCAAATACGTGACATCCTGGTCACAGTGAGGCCGATCCGCCCCGGTGGCGGGGCGATTTGGTGTCACAACCGGTGGGAAATGCCTTGTCGATACCCATCGCAGCGGCGATGCCGGGAAGAGCGGTGCGCAGCCAACGATGGCAGCGATGCGGACAATAAAGGGGATCTCTCCGGAATCAGACCATCCATTGACTCGGGTCAATCCGCCGGAGCCGGTCCGGGCGTAGCCTTCCCTCCATGCATTGCAAGGAGAGATGACATGGAGACGATGGTCTTTCTGGTGCTGGCGCTTCTGCTGACCGGCTTCCTGACCGCGCTGTCGGTGCTGGGCATGGCCACGCTGCACGCCACGGTGCGGGTCATTCTTCCGGCCCGCCGCCCGGTGGCTCCCGTTCGGGTGTCCTGACCGGACCCCTTACATGAAGTGAGTCAGAGGGGGAGGGGGCCGTCGTTCTTGACCTCCTCCATCACCGCGTAGGTTCGGGTTTCCCGGACGCCGGGCAACGACAGCAGCACATCCCCGAGGAACCGCCGGTAGGCCGCCATGTCGGCCACCCGCGTCTTCACCAGATAGTCGAATCCGCCGGCCACCATGTGGCACTCCAGGACCTCCGGCGCGTGTCGGATGGCCTGGGCGAAGCGGTCGAACACGTCGGGCGTCGTCTTGTCGAGCAGCACCTCGACGAACACCATCAGGCCGAAGCCCAGCCGGTGCGGATCGAGCCGCGCCGTGAATCCCGTCACATAGCCGTCCTTCAGCAACCGCCGCATCCTCTCGCCAGCGGTCGTGGGCGACAAGCCGACCCGCTCCGCCAGATCCACGGCGGAAATCCGCCCGTCCATCTGCAAAATCGCCAGGATGCGCCGGTCGGTCCGGTCAAGCTCCGTCATTTTAACGCTCCATGCCATCTATATCCGTTGATATCGCGGACAAAAGGCAAAAACAACCGTGGAGGCACGGCGAACTCCGCGATAGTCTGCGGATGCCGCAGTGGAACAAGCAAAACAAAGCGGACGCTGCGGCTTTGAAAAGACGAATTGGATCGGGTGAGAGACACCGTGACCTTCGACATTGGCCCCAATGCTGCGGATGGCGCCGGATCGGCGCCGGGCGGCGGCACGATCCTTCTGCTGGGTGCCGGACGCATGGGCGGCTCCATGCTGCGCGGCTGGCTGGCGCAGGGCGTGCCGGCCTCCGCCATCTCGGTCGCCGATCCCAGCCCCGCACCGGATCTGGTCGAACTGGCCGCACGGACCGGCGTCCGCGTGAGTCCGGCGGATAGCGTCGCGGTCGATGCCGCCCCAGTTGATACCCTCGTGGTCGCGGTCAAGCCGCAGATGGTGGAGAGTGCCGCCGCGGGCGTGCAGGCGATGCTGGCGCCGCACACGCTGGTGCTGTCGATCATGGCGGGCAAGACGCTGGCCGACCTGCGCCGCCTGTTCCCGGCGGCGGGCAGCGTGGTGCGGGCGATGCCCAACCTTCCGGCGGCGGTCGGGCGCGGCGCCACCGTCGCGGTCGCCGAGGCGGGGTGCCCTGCGGATCGCAAGGAGCGCGCCGCGTCCCTGCTGACCGCGGTCGGGAGCCTGGAGTGGCTGGCCGACGAGGCGCTGGTGGACGCCGCCACGGCGCTGTCCGGCTCCGGCCCCGCCTATGTTTTCTACCTCGTGGAGTGTTTGACCCGCGCCGGGGTGGAGGTCGGGTTGCCCGCCGACGTGTCGGAGCGGCTGGCCCGCGCCACGGTCGAGGGGGCGGGGGCGCTGATGGGCGCCACCGGCCAGCCGGCGGCCGAGCTTCGCGCCGGCGTGACCTCGCCCGGCGGGACCACGGCGGCTGGCCTTTCCAAGCTGATGGCCGATGACCACCTCCAGAGTCTGTTGAACGCGACCCTGCGCGCGGCGGCCCAGCGTGCCGCCGAACTGGGCGGAACCGGCCCGAAAGCCTGACCCGAAAGCCTGAGAAGCACACCCCTTTTCACCATCAGGGACCGGCTCGCCCCCGGCCTGCGGATTCGAGCGGACGACACCGATGAACAGCATGACCAACCCGACCGCCACCCGGGCCGACACCCGGACCGCCCCCCCGTCCGCCGCCCCCGTCGGCGTGGCGCCCTTCGCGGACTTCGCTCCGCCGATCCGTCCGGCGACCGAGCTGCGCGCCGCGATCACCGCCGCCTACCGCCGGCCCGAGCCGGAATGCCTGCCCTTCCTGTTCGAGCGGGCGTCGCTGCCGCCGGGCATCGTCACCGCGGCGGCGGCCACCGCCCGCAAGCTGATCACCGCCCTGCGCGCCAAGCCGCGGGGCCGTGGTGTCGAAGGGCTGATCCACGAATACAGCCTGTCCAGCCAGGAAGGCATGGCGCTGATGTGTCTGGCGGAGGCGCTGCTGCGCATCCCTGACCACGCCACGCGCGACGCGCTGATCCGCGACAAGATCGCCGGGGGCGACTGGCAGGCCCATCTCGGCAAGGGCGGCTCGATGTTCGTCAACGCCGCCACCTGGGGCCTGCTGATCACCGGCAAGCTGACCTCGGCGGGCGGCGAGCAGGCGCTGTCCTCCGCCCTGACGCGCCTGATCGCGCGCGGCGGCGAACCGCTGATCCGCCGCGGCGTCGATTTCGCCATGCGCATGATGGGCGAGCAGTTCGTCACCGGCCAGACCATCCAGGAGGCGCTGACCAACGCCCGCCCGATGGAGGCCGAGGGCTTCCGCTATTCCTACGACATGCTGGGCGAGGCGGCGCTGACGGCGGAGGACGCCGCGCGCTACTACGCCGACTACGTGAACGCCATCCACGCCATCGGCAAGGCGTCGGCGGGGCGCGGCGTCTATGAGGGGCCGGGCATCTCCATCAAGCTGTCGGCGATCCACCCGCGCTACTCGCGCGCCCAGGCCGACCGGGTGATGGACGAGCTGCTGCCGCGCGTGAAGGCGCTGGCGCTGCTCGCCAAGGGCTACGACATCGGCCTGAACATCGACGCCGAGGAGGCCGACCGGCTGGAGCTGTCGCTCGACCTGATGGAATCGCTGTGCTTCGATCCGGATCTGGCGGGCTGGAACGGCATCGGCTTCGTCGTCCAGGCCTACGGCAAGCGCTGCCCCTACGTCATCGACTTCCTGATCGATCTGGCGCGGCGCAGCGGCCACCGGCTGATGATCCGTCTGGTCAAAGGCGCCTATTGGGACAGCGAGATCAAGCGCGCCCAGCTCGACGGGCTGCCCGACTTCCCGGTCTACACGCGCAAGGTCTACACCGACGTCTCCTACGTCGCCTGCGCCCGCAAGCTGCTGGCCGCCCCGGAGGCGGTGTTCCCGCAGTTCGCCACCCACAACGCCCAGACGCTCGCCACCATCTATGAGATGGCCGGCAGCGACTTCCAGGTTGGCAAGTACGAGTTCCAGTGCCTGCACGGCATGGGTGAGCCGCTCTACAAGGAGGTCGTCGGCCCGCTGAAGCGGCCCTGCCGCATCTACGCGCCGGTCGGCACGCACGAGACGCTGCTGGCCTATCTGGTCCGCCGCCTGCTGGAGAACGGGGCCAACAGCTCCTTCGTCAACCGCATCGCCGATCCGGCGGTCCCGGTCGATGAGCTGGTCGCCGACCCGGTGGCGGTCGCCAGGGCCATCGCCCCGACGGGCGCGCCGCACGCGCTGATCGCCCTGCCGCGAAACCTCTACGCGCCGGAGCGGGCGAATTCCGCCGGCATCGACCTGTCCGACGAGACGGAGCTGGCCCGCCTGTCCGCCGCCCTGTCGGCCAGCGCCGAAATGACCTGGACCGCCGCGCCGCTGCTGGCGGACGGCGAGCGGGCGGGGCAGGCCCAGCCGGTGCGCAACCCCGCCGATCGCCGCGACGTGGTGGGCTCGGTGACCGAGGCGAGCGAGGCCCTGGTGGCGGAGGCCTTCGGCCACGCCGTCGCGGCGGCGTCCGCCTGGGCCGCCACCCCGCCGGAGGAGCGCGCCGCCAGCCTGTTCCGTGCGGCCGACACCATGCAGGAGCGGATGCCGACCCTGCTCGGCCTGATCGTCCGCGAGGCCGGCAAGTCGCTGCCCAACGCCATCGCCGAAGTGCGGGAGGCCATCGACTTCCTGCGCTACTACGGGGCGCAGGTGCGCGACCGTTTCGACAACGCCACCCACCGCCCGCTGGGGCCGGTGGTCTGCATCAGCCCGTGGAACTTCCCGCTCGCCATCTTCTCCGGCCAGATCGCCGCGGCGCTGGCCGCCGGCAACCCGGTGTTGGCGAAGCCGGCCGAGGAAACCCCCCTGATCGCCGCCGAGGCCGTGCGCATCCTGCACGCGGCGGGCATCCCCGCCGGGGCGCTCCAGCTTCTCCCCGGCGCGGGCGAGGTCGGCGCCGCCCTGGTCGGGCACGAGGCGGTGCGCGGCGTGATGTTCACCGGCTCCACCGAGGTAGCGCGGCTGATCCAGCGCCAGCTCGCCGGGCGCCTGCTGCCGGACGGCGCGCCGATCCCGCTGATCGCCGAGACCGGCGGCCAGAACGCCATGATCGTGGACAGCTCCGCGCTGGCCGAACAGGTGGTCGGCGACGTGATCGCGTCCGCCTTCGACAGCGCCGGCCAGCGCTGCTCCGCCCTGCGCATCCTCTGCCTGCAGGAGGACGTGGCCGACCGCACGCTCGCCATGCTGAAGGGCGCCATGCGGGAACTGCGCATCGGCAACCCGGACCGGCTGGCCGTCGATGTCGGTCCGGTCATCAGCGAGGAGGCCCGCGCCACCATCGCCGGCCATATCGAGGCGATGCGCGCCAAGGGCCGCAATGTGGAGTTCCTGCCGCTGCCCGCCGAGACGGCGGACGGCACTTTCGTCGCCCCGACCGTGATCGAAATCGGCGGCATCCATGAGCTTGAGCGGGAGGTCTTCGGCCCGGTCCTCCACGTCGTCCGCTTCCATCGCGACGATCTGGACGCGCTGGTCGACGCCATCAACGCCACCGGCTACGGCCTGACCTTCGGCCTGCACACCCGCATCGATGCGACCATCGAGCGGGTCACCGGGCGGATCGGCGTGGGCAACGTCTACGTCAACCGCAACACCATCGGCGCGGTGGTCGGGGTGCAGCCCTTCGGCGGCCACGGCCTGTCGGGCACCGGACCCAAGGCGGGCGGGCCGCTCTACCTCTCCCGCCTGCTCAGCCGCCGTCCCAAGGGCTGGCTTGAGTTCCGCGGTCCGGACGCGGCGCGCGGGGCCGGGCTGGCCTACGGCGAATGGCTGCGCGCCAAGGGCTTCACGGCGGAGGCGTCACGCTGCGCCGGCTATGCGGCGCGCAGCGCCATCGGCGGCGGGGCGGAGCTGAACGGCCCGGTGGGCGAGCGCAACCTCTATGAACTGCATGGGCGGGGCCGTGTCCTGCTGCTGCCGCAGACGCGGACGGGCCTGCTGCTCCAACTCGGCGCGGTCCTGGCGACGGGCAACAGCGCCGCGGTGGACGCCCCGCCGGAGCTGGCCGAGCTGCTGCACGGCCTGCCCCCGGCGCTGGCCGCGCGGGTGCGGACCACGGCCGATTGGCGGGACGTCGGGCCGCTCGCCGCGGTTCTGGTCGAGGGCGACCGTGAGCGCGTGACCGCCATCAACCGGCGCGTCGCGGAGCTGCCTGGCCCGATCCTGCTGGTGCAGGCGGCGACCGCCGAGGCGCTGGCGGCGGGGCGGGGCGAGGGCTACGACCTCGACCTGCTGCTCAACGAGCGGTCGATCAGCGTCAACACCGCGGCGGCCGGCGGCAACGCCAGCCTTGTCGCCATGAGCTAACCTGGGAAGCTGACCTGGGAGCTGACGGCTTCGAACGGGTCGGGGTGGGCGGCGCGCCGCCTACCCCGCAACCTCGTGTTCGATCACCAGCTCTTCGTCGTCGATGCGCAGGAAGGACCCGACCTCCAGATCGCCCCGTGCGATGGCGTCGTTGATGATGATCTGCGCCTCCGCGAGTGTGATCGTCCGGTCGTCGAAGAAAACCGGCCCGTCGGCGTGGCGGATGATCCTGAATGTTGCGGTGGTCATCCGGGTATTCTCCTTTGGCAATGCCCTTTGGTTAACCGATGCGCGGCCCATTCGTCGCGAATCCCCCGATGCTCCCGCGGCGGAGTGGGCATGGAACGAAACACGAGGTGCGTCAATGGTCGGAATGTTCTATCTGCGGATAGTTGACCAGACGCGAACCAACGGGTAGCCAAGAGGTTGGGGGCACCGCAGCGCAAGGAGGATCACCAGGGTGAAAGACGACGCCGAACTCATCCGCCATCCGTTTTCCGAAGCACCGGACAATGGAACGGTCCGGGAGGTGGCGCCGGGTGTGCTGTGGCTGCGCCTGCCGCTGCCCTACGCGCTGGACCACGTCAACCTCTACCTCTTCGAGGAAGGGGACGGCTGGGCGCTGTTCGACACCGGGCTTGGCGACGACGTCAGCCGCGACTGCTGGGACCGTCTGCTGCGCGGCCCGCTGGGCGGCAAGCCGATCGTCCGGCTGGTGGTCAGCCACTTCCATCCCGACCATGTCGGTCTGGCCGGCTGGCTGCACGAGCGTTTCGCCCCGCCGCTGCACATGACCCAGAGCGAGTATTACTACGCCAAGCTTCTGCAACAAGGGCGCGACCCCCAGGCGTTGGAGGCGCAGGAGACCTTCTACCAGACCGGCGGCCTGTCGCCCGACGAGATCCAGCAGATGCTCGGCCGCGGCCTCAGCTACCTGAACCGCACGACCGGGCTGGCGCCCAGCTTCGAGCGGATGATCCCCGGCCAGACCCTGCGGCTGGGCGGGCGCGACTGGCGCATCCTGACCGGCGGCGGTCATTCGCCGGAACAGGCGATGCTCTATTGCGCCGCCGACCGGCTGTTCCTCGCCGCCGATCAGGTCATCGCGCGCATCTCCCCCAACGTCAGCGTCTCGGCGATGCAGCCCAAGGCCGACCCGCTGGGGCTCTACCTGTCGTCATTGGCGGCGATCCGGGAGGAGGTGGCGGCGGACGCGCTGGTCCTGTCCGGTCACAGGCTGCCCTTCTACGGGCTGGACCACCGCACCCGCGCGCTGGAGGCCCACCACGCCGACCGCTGCGCGCAAATCTCCGAGGCTTGCCGTGCCAAGCCGCTGAGCTGCAAGGAGCTGGTGCCGGTGCTGTTCCGCCGCGCGCTGGATTCCCACCAGCTGAGCTTCGCCTTCGGCGAGGCGCTGGCCCACATCAACCACATGGTCGGGCGCGGCGAGCTGCGCACCGAGACGCGCGCCGACGGGGTGCTGGCCTACCACAGCGCTTAAGCGTGCGGGAGACACCTCAGCGACAGACGCGGTAGGGCCCCATGTCGAGGTGGAAATGGTCGCGATGGGCCTCGTTGTAGTCGGGGCCCAGCACCGCGCGGAAAACCTCGCAGGCACCATCGCGCACCTCGCGTAGGAAGGCGCCTTTACGTCCATCCGCCGGACTCCAGTCGCCGGGCAGGGCGATGGTGGTGCCGTCGGCCAGAGTGAAACCGGCGATGTCGAGGGCGTTGGCGGTGGCGTGCTCGCTGCGGCGCCCCTCCGCCCGGCCGTAGACGTTGCGGCAGGCGTAGCTCCCCAGATGCCGCACCCGCGTCACCCGCTGCCCGAAATGCCGCTGCGCCGCGGGCTGGAGCGTGTGCGTCTCGAACAGCATCCAGGCGGCGGCGAGCGGGCAGGTGACGGTGAAGCCACTGTTGAAGGCCACCGCCGAGCGGCTGACCTGCACCGCGTCGGTCAGGCCGCAGCCCGGACCGGTCTGCCGGTCGGGCACCGGACTGAAGCGCAGGCCCGCGTCGCCCAGAACGGCGTGGCACTGCCGGGGCGCGCCGTCCAGCCGGGACAGCTTGAGGCGGGTCAGCAGGTTCGGCGCCTCCGCGATGTCCAGCGGCGCCCAGGGGGCGTAGCGGGGAGGAACCGTGACCGCGCCCGTTCCCACCATCGCCGCCCCGCCCATGGCGGTCAGAAGCAGCAGGGCCGCCGTCCAGCGCAAGAACCGTCCCATACGTCTGCCGTCACTCCCCATTGCCGTGCCGCAAGGATGAACAGCCGGGATGGTCGCGCGGCTTCCCCGGAATGTATTCCCCCTAATTGCTTATGAACCGGCGGTGGGGGCGGACTGTTGTCCAAGCGGCGGTTCATCCGTTCGTGCAATTGGACGGAGCGTGACTTCCATGCCACAGTTCCAGCGTTACCCTTCGTCACGCGGTGAGGGAGAGTCCGATGTCCGATGCACACGATGAAGTCCTGGCCATGCAGGGCCGGACCGAACGCGCGAATTCCACCATCCCGCTCACCGCTTCCTCCGCGCTGGCCTCCGCCGCCGCGCTGTTCCGGAAGATCGAAACGCCCCCGCCTCCGTCCCCGCCGGCCGAGGAGTGGATCGTCGGCGACGCCGGGGCCTTTGGCATCGGCGCCTACGGTCGCCTGCCCACAGCGGTTCCCGCGGCGTCGGTGGCGCCGGAACTGCTGGCGCGGCGGGAGCTGGCGGCACGGCTCGACGGCGGGATGGCCGAAGACAACGCCGGCTGAGGCGCGATCATCGCTCAGCCGTCCTTGCGGTACAGGGCGACCAGCGCCGTGAGGACGGCGGGATCGTCGTAGCGGCCGAGGAACAGGTCGCCGATGGCCCGGCGCAGCAGGATGCTGATCCGGGCGCGGGCGCGGCCATGAACGGCGCCCTCCAGCCGTCGGCAGCGGTTGCACAGCAGGCGGACCCGCTCGACCGCCGAGCGGGTGATGCGCAGCGCCTCGACGCTGACCAGGATGTCGGTGGTGGCGGCGTATTCGGTGGCCTCCGGCCAGGGCACGCGGCGCCCGCGGCCGTCGCGCCACGTCTCGTCCGCCCCGTCGTACCAGCGACCGTCGGGCAGGCAGCGCACGACGACTCCGTCGGGCCGCCCACAGCAGCGGCAGCGCAGGTTTCCCGAGGTTTCCCCCACACGCACCGGGTCGAGATAGGGCGCACGGATCTGCATCCGGCTCCCGGAGCGTATCTGCCTGCCCCGCATCGGCTGTCCCATTCCCTGGCTTGAAATCCTCATCCGGGGAGAGGTCCCCGGCGGGACGGGGACCATGGCACGGAACGGCCGGTTCCGCGCGTGACTTCTGCGCGGATCAGGCTGCGAAGGGCATCAGGAACAATGTGACTGAGGCCAGCGTGAAGGCGGCCATGGAGCGGCGCCCCACGGCGACGGCGGCCTCGTCCTGCCCGCTCTCCTCCAGGCGCAGCGCCAGGAAGCCCTGGGCCATGCCCGACGCGAAGGTGATGATGTGGATGATGGCGAGGCCGGGCAGCGCGTCCAACCCCAGCAGCAGGGTGACCGCGCCCAGCACCATGCCGTTGAAGGCGGCCTGCCGCAGGATCGGTTCCCAATGCTCGCGGGCGACGAAGGTTTCGACCATGTCCAGCGGATGGCCGTTCCGCTCGTCCGGATCGGTGTACAGGCTCATGGCTGGGCTCCACAGGTTCGGTGGGGCTCCGCCCGACAGGGTCTCAGGGCGGTGCGGTGTCAGGATCGGCGGATGCTGTCCGCCATCTTCTTGGCGACGGTCAGCAGATCGCCGTCGGCCTTGTTGCCGGTGACGGTGTAGGCGACCAGCCCGGCCCGCCAGTAGACGAGCCGCAGGCTGTCGTGCACCACGGTTTGCAGGGTGCCGTCCTGCGCCGGCTCGCCTGACGCGACGAAGAGGGTCAGCAATTCGCCGTCCGGTTCCCTGTAGAGAAACTGGAGAGCGGTGCCATGGTTCCATGGCACGATGCTGGCCCGGATCAGGGTCAGTTCCGGACCGATGGCGGGAAGCGCCACCGTCATGCCGCGGCCCTCCGGCAGCGGCACCTGGGCGGTCTGCGCCGGGACCGGCGTGGCGTCCATCTGGGGTGGGGCCGGCTGCAGCGTGTTGAGCGCGACGGCCTTGGAATGCGCCTCCGCCGCCTCGTCGGCGAAGGCGGGGACGTCGTCGATTTCGCCGGCCAACTGAGGCCCGGTGCCCGCGCCCGACTGCACCCACACGGTCAGGCTCCACCCCCCCATGACCAGCAGCATGGCGGCGGCCAGCGGGGCGACCCGCCGGGAGAAGCGGTCCATGTCCAGGCGCCAGCGCAGGCGCCCGGCCAAGGTTTCGGTCTCCTGCACCGAAACGGCGGCCATCATGTCCAGGCCCAGCTTCAGCATTTCCTGCTGGTGCCGGTATTCATGCAGCTTGGCGGCCAGGGCCGGGTTGGCGGCCAACTGCGCCTCGAAGGCGGCGCGGCGGCCCGGCTCCATTTCGCCGTCCATGTAGAGATGCAGGTCGGCGTCCTGGTTGAGGCTGATGGGATCACCGCCCATGGCTCACCTCACCGCCCGCAGGACGGGCTGGGCACGATCCCGGTGCCCCATCTCCACGCGCAGCGCTTCCCGCCCGCGGGCCAGGCGCGACATCAGCGTGCCCAGCGGGATGTCCAGTTGGCGGGCGGCCTCCTGGTAGCTCATCCCCTCAACGGCGACGAGGGTAAGGACGCGGCGCTGCTCGTCCGGAAGGGTGGAGAAGGCCTCGATGGTCCGCATCAGCTCGACATGGTCGGGCTGGTTGGGCGGCATCTGCCCGTAGGTCATCGCCTCGATGGCCGAGGCGCCGCGCGCCCGCACCTGCTCCCGCCGCACCCCGTTGACGTGGACGTTGTGCAGGATGCCGAACAGCCAGGACCGCAGGTCGCCGTTCGGCCGGAAGGTCCGGGAGCCGGAAATGGCGCGCACCAGCGTCTCCTGCACGAGATCCTCCGCGTCGTCGCGGTTGCGCGCCAGCGCGAGGGCGTAGCGGCGCAGGGAGCGCAGTTGATTCGACAGTTGGTCGCGCAGGCTGAACGTCACGTCTCCACCCCGTGGACTGGATTTTCCCGAATTCCTGCTCCGTTTTCGTTTCGGGAGGGCCTTTTAATCCCGGGGCGGGACGCTTTGTGCGGTCAATCGTCGTCGCGGTCGCGGGACGGCCGGTGCAGGGAGCCATCGGCGAGGATGACCTCGCTGGCCAGCAACCCGCCCTTGTGGGCACGTCCGGTGACGGTGATGGGCGCGCCTTGGGCAATGCCTTGCGGCAGGGCGCCGCGCATCCTGACATCCGTCCGTGCGCTGTCGTCCTGAACGGTCATCCAGTTGACGCCCACCGCGGCGACCGACCCGGAGACGGTGCCGCCCCCGGTCCGCAGCACCTCGGCGACCGGCTGCGGCGAGGCGGCCTGGACCGTGCGGTGCCGCTCGCCGGCGTCGGCGGGGCCGGACAGCAGAAGGGCGGCGAAGGCCGCGGCCAGGACGGGGGTGGCAAGAACGGGGAGGGTGGTGGAAGGGCGCATGATCCTGTCTCCATCGCAAGGGGCGGGAGGTCCGCCCGAACAGGAGGGATCATGGCAGGGCGCGGCTGAGCCTCGCCTGAACGGGGCGTTCAACCGCGGTTCAGGAAGGCTGCTCACAAACCGCTTGATCGGCGGGGGGCGGCCCATAAATTAGATATATCTTATTTGAAGGGCGGATGAGGCCCATGTCGTCCACCGAGCCACCT
Organism: Azospirillum sp. UENF 312511; assembly: GCF_058780635.1. Lineage (NCBI taxonomy): Bacteria > Pseudomonadati > Pseudomonadota > Alphaproteobacteria > Rhodospirillales > Azospirillaceae > Azospirillum > Azospirillum sp. UENF 312511. Next base: position 994,489 of record NZ_JBSNCG010000005.1, read on the forward strand.
GCCGAGCCAGTCGTTGAGCCGCCGCTCGACCCCGCCGAGCTGGAAGAGCGGGCAACCGAGGCGGAAACCTTCCTGCGCTCCATCGCCAGCCGCCACCGGCTGATGATCCTGTGCAGCCTGCTGGACGGGGAGATGGCGGTGGGCGACCTCGCGCGGCGGCTCGGCCTGTCGACGTCGAACCTGTCGCAGCATCTTGCCAAGCTGCGGGACGAGGGGCTGGTCGCCACCCGGCGGGACGGCACCTCGATCCACTACCGCATCGGGTCGGACCGGGTGCGTCCGATCCTGCTGGAGCTGTACCGCCAGTTCTGCGTTGGCGCGCGCTGCGTGGCCGATGCGGACCCCAGCCCTTGAAACACTCCTCTCAGCGCTTGACCGGGCCGGACGCGGCCATCCAGGCGGCCATGCCGCCGCTCAGCCGGTGGATGTCTCCGGTGTAGCCGCCGGCCACCATTTTGGCTGAGGCCGGGCCGCAGCGCCGCCCGCTCTGGCAATGGAAGACGAGATGCTTGCCCGTCGCGTCGGGCACGTGGGCCGGGTCGAACTGCGACAGCGGCACCAGCGTGGCGCCGGGGATGTGGCCGGCGCGGTGCTCGTGCGGTTCACGGACATCGACGATCACCGCCGATCCGTCCTTCAGCCAGCCCATGACGGTGGCGGCATCGACAGTCTTGATCTGGTCGCTCATGGCGTTGGCGCTCCGGTTGAAGCCGAGACGGCAAAGAAGGGTCTTGAGCATGGTCATCCCTGAAGGTTGGAACGGTCACGACGGTCGGCGGCGTCCCCGCGCAGGACGATGTGGATCGCCGGAATCACCAGCACCGTCAGAAGCGTCGAGCTGAACGGCCCGAACAGCACCGCGCGCCAGCGCCGGGGCGCCTGGATGCGCGCGTCCAGCGCGGCGAGTTGGAGCGGCAGTTTGGGGTCGCGCACGGTCGCGATGACCTGCCCGAGGGGCACCTTGTCGCCCTCCGTCACCGTCAGGTCGGCCACCGTGCCGCCGATTCGGGTGCGGGCCAGCGTCTCGCGCATGCTCTCCACCGTGGCGAAGACGGCCTTCAGGTCCTCCACCGGGCGCGGCTGCACGGTCAGGCTGCCGGGCTCGGCCGCCGTCGCGGACAGGGGCAGGAGGACCACAAGCAGGACGAGCAGCGCCTCGCGGGCTGGCGTGTGTGGGAGGAGCGAGCGGGGGCATGGCGGGCCACTTCGGACGGGGGGAACGGAACTCAGTGTGTCTTGACTCTATATATTAGAGATTACTAAATTAGTGGCAACGAATGAAATGACCTTGCCAACCAGCACAGAGGAGACCACACCATGAGCATCGACCGCGTCGTCATGGCTTTCGCCGGAACCATGATCCTGCTGAGCCTCGCCTTGTCCCAGATTCACGGCCCGAACTGGCTGTGGCTGACCGCCTTCGTCGGGGCCAACCTGCTCCAGGCGGCCTTCACCGGCTTCTGTCCGCTGGCGATCGTGCTGAAGCGGATCGGCCTGCGCCCCGGCGTCGCCTTCCCCTGAGCGCATGCGGCCACGCGGATTGAAAGCGGCAGCGTAAGGGTGTATGCGGCGCGTCGGGGGCCGTTCCGGCGGTTCCCCACGTCTTCACCCGTCCGAAGGATGCCATGCGGTTCACGGTCCGCCCGGGTTGCCTGATGCTGGCGCTGCTGGGGGTGCTCTCCGCCGGGCTTCCCGCCCGGTCGGCGGAGCCGCCGATCCGCGTCGGCGTGCTGGCCTACCGTGGTGGCGACCACGCGAACGCCGTCTGGGAACCGACCGTCCGTTATTTGGCGGACCGCTTTCCGCAGCGCGGGGCGGAGATGGTGCCGCTCGACCTGCCGGGCATGGACGCGGCGGTGGCTGCCGGCAGCGTCGATTTCGTGCTGACCAACACCGGCAATTACGTGGAGCTGGAGGCCCGCCACGGCGTCACCCGCATCGCCACGCTCCATTCCTCCCGCTCCGGCGCGTCGGGGGCGGCGGTGGGGTCCGCTCTGATCGTCCGCGCCGGGCGCGACGACATCCGGTCCTTGGCCGACCTCAAGGGAAAGACTGTGATGGCGGTGGACCCCGACGCCTTCGGCGGCTTCCAGGTCGCCTGGGGCGCGATGCTGACGGCCGGGGTCGATCCCTATTCCGACTTGAAGGAGCTGCGCTTCTCCGGGTTCCCCGTGGACCGCGTCGCCTTCGCCGTCCGCGACGGCGCGGTGGACGCCGGCGTGCTGCGCGCCTGCGTGCTGGAGGAGCTGGCCCAGGAAGGCCACCTCGACCGCGCGGGTTTTCAGGTCGTCGGTGCCCGGACGGAGCTGGGGTTCGGCTGCGCCCTGTCCACCGGCCTCTATCCCGACTGGCCGCTCGCCCGGCTGGCCAACACGCCGGAGGATCTGGCGAAGGCGGTGGTGGTCGCGCTGTTCCAGATGCCGGACGGCCATCCGGCGGCGCTGGCCGGCGGCTATGAGGGCTGGACGGTGCCGATGGACTATCAGCCGGTCCACGGGCTGTTCCGCAGCCTGCGCATCGGCCCCTACGAGCATCTGCGCGACGTCACCCTGCTCGACCTCGCGCGCGAGCATTGGCATTGGCTGGCGCTAACGGCGCTGGCCCTGCTGTGGTGGGCGGTCCATTCGCTGCGGGTCGAGCATCTCATCAAGGTGCGCACCGCCGAGCTGCGCGCGGCCAACCGCGAACTGCGCCGCGAGATGGCCGAGCGCCGCCGCGCCGAGGACACCGCGCGGGAACGGCAGAAGGAGATGGACCACGTCGCCCGCCTCTCCATCCTCGGCGAGATGGCCAGTAACATCGCGCATGAGCTGAACCAGCCGCTGGGCGCCATCGCCAATTACGCCCGCGGCTGCACGCGGCGGCTGGAGGCCGGGGTGGGCAGCACCGCTGAGTTCGCCGAAGCCTCCCGCGCCATCGCCGCCCAGGCCGACCGCGCTGGGCAGATCATCGCCCGCATCCGCGACTTCGTGCGCAAGCGTACCGTCCAGCTGGAGCCGGCCGACGTCAACGGCGCAGTGGAAGCGGCGCTGCAGCTCTGCGAGGGGCGCGCGCGCAGCGGCAACATTCCGGTCACCCGCGAACTGGCGCCCGGCCTGCCGCCGGTCCTGGCCGACCGGGTGCAGATTGAGCAGGTCGTCCTGAACCTCGTCAAGAACGCGCTGGACGCTATGGATGATGGGGCGGACGGCGCGGCGTGGGAGGGCAGGGGCGTTACCGTGCGCACCGGCCTGGAAGCGGATGGGCGGGTGGAGATCGCCGTCGCCGACCGCGGGCACGGGCTGTCGGAGGACGCGCGGGCGCGCCTGTTCGATCCCTTCTTTACCACCAAACCCGGCGGCATGGGCCTCGGCCTGTCGATCTGCCGGACCATCGTGGAAAGCCATGGCGGCCATCTCTGGGCCACCGATCATCCGGGCGGGGGCACCGTCGTGCGCTTCGTCCTGCCCGCAGCGGAGGAGAAGGTCAATGCAGGCTGATGCGGCCCGCACCGTCTACGTGGTGGACGACGATCCGGCGATGCGCCACTCGCTGGGCTGGCTGATCGGCTCGCTGGGCGTGGCGGTGGAGTCTTTCGGTTCCGGGGAGGAGTTCCTGCGCGCCATGCGCGCCGACCGGCCGGGCTGCCTCGTCACCGACGTGCGGATGCCGGGGATGAGCGGGCTGGAGTTGCAGGACACGCTGGCCCGCGCCGGCTCCGTCCTGGCCGTCGTGGTCATCACCGGCCACGGCGACGTGCCGATGGCCGCCCGCGCCTTCCGCGCCGGGGCGGTGGACTTCATTGAGAAGCCCTTCAACGACCAGCTCCTCCTCGACCGGGTGCACGAGGCGCTGGAGACGTCCCGGCGGGCGTGGGAGGCGCAGGCGCGCAAAGCCCATGTCCGCGCCCTGCTGGGCCGCCTGACCCCGCGGGAGCGGCAGGTCGCCGATCTGGTGGTGCAGGGCAAGCCGAACAAGGTGATCGCGGCGGAGATCAACCTCAGCCTGAAGACGGTGGAGGTCCACCGCCACAACGTCATGGACAAGCTGGAGGTCGCCTCCGTCTCCGACCTGACCCGGCTGCTTCTGGAAGCGGAATAAAGGTCAGACGGCCGCCATCGCCTGCCGGACCCAGCCGAGCAGGGCGGGCAGCGGCATCGCCCCGGCGGTGCGCGCCACCTCGCGCCCATGGTGGACCAGCACGAGGGTCGGGATGCTCTGCACGCCGAAGCGGGCGGCCAGATCGGGCGCGGCCTCGGTGTCGACCTTGGCGAGGCGTACGTGAGGTTCCAGCTGGCCGGCGGCCTGCTCGAAGACCGGCGCCATCATCCGGCACGGCCCGCACCACTTCGCCCAGAAGTCGATGAGCAGCGGCAGGTCGCTGCGCTCCGCCTGGGCAGTGAAGCGGGCGGCGGTGAGCGGGATCGGCTTGCCCTGGAACAACGGCTGCCCGCAACGGCCGCATTTCCCGACGCCGGGCTGGTCCAGGCGTCCGCGTGGCATGCGGTTCAGAGTGTCGCAGCTTGGGCAGGCGACGTGCAGAAGGTCGGACATGGCGCGGCCTCCCTCCAGGGCGGGCATCCTTATGAGCGTGATCTAATGCAGCGTACGGCCAGCGCAAGAGGCCGGCGTCGCGGGGCAGGGCTGTGGGCGGCGACCCTTTTCCGTGTGGGGGCAACGGAGGACACGACGCAGGGATGTGCGCCTTCGGCATTGCGGTTGGGCGGGCGCTGTTCCTAGAATGCCGGCCCGTGGCCGCTGCCCCGCCGGGAGCGGCCAAGTCCATTTGCCCACGCCTTTCGCCCGCATCCTTCCGCAGAACCGCGATTTCGAATGAAGCCTTCCTTTTCGTCCGCCTCCGCCGCCGGCTGTTCCTCCGTGGACGAGTCCGGCTCCGTCCTGGCGCGCGCGCGGGCTCTGACGGTGGGATGGGGGGCCGGAGCGCGGGCGCTGTCCACGCTGCCCGCCGCCTCGGTCCCGGCGCCCTATCGGGCGCTGCTCGACCACGACCGCGGCATGACCGCCGTCCTGTCGGAGCGGTGGGGCGAGCCGGTGGGCGTGCGGGTGCTGCGCCAGCGGACTGAGCCGGACGGGACGGCGCTGCTGCGCGACATCGTGCTGACCGTCGGGCCGGACGCGTTGCCGGTGGAGCTGGCAAGCATCCGCATCGCGCTCGACGGCTTTCCCGCGGCCTTCGCCGAACAGCTTCGCGAGGGGACGGAGCCCTTCGGGCGCCTGCTGGCGCGCAACGGCGTTGCCTTCTCGGTGGAGGTGCTGGGCCTGCTGACCGTGCCCGCCGCCGATGTTTGGGCTGCGGAGGGGCGCGTGTCCCCCGGCGCCACGCTGTACGGGCGCATCGGACGCTTGATGCGGGCGGACGGCTGGACCATCGCGGAAACGGTGGAGTTTCTCCCCCGCGCCTGACGCCTGAAATCTGACGCCGAACGGGGTGCCATCCGGCGGGGCATCTGCTAAATCTGCAAAACCGTCCACGTCCTCCGCATCGGTGACCATGACCGCCCCGCATCTCCCGTATCTGTCGCAGTTCTCGCTGGAAGGCCGGGTGGCGCTGGTCACCGGGTCCGGGCGCGGGCTGGGTCTGGAAATCGCCCGCGCCATGGCTGGGTCCGGCGCCCATGTGCTGCTGAACGGGCGCGACGCCGCGCGGCTGGAGCCGCTGGCCGAGGCCATCGCTGCGGCGGGCGGGCGGGCCTCGGTGCTGGCCTTCGACGTGGCCGACCGGGAGGCGGTGCGGGACGCCTTCGCGCGGATCGCCCGGGACCATGGGCGGCTGGATGTGCTGGTCCAGAATGTCGGGCAGCGCAACCGCAAGCCGCTGACCGACTTCGCGGACGAGGAAATCAGCGACCTGCTCAACGTGGATCTGGCCGCCGGCTTGATCCTGGCGCGGGAGGCGGCGCGGCTGATGCTGCCCCAGGGCTTCGGGCGGCTGATCACGGTGACCTCCATCTCCGGGCAGATCGCCCGCGCCAACGATGCGGTCTACGCCGCCGCCAAGGCCGGGCTGGCCGGCATGGTGCGGGCGCTCGCCGCCGAGTATGGCGCGAAGGGCCTGACCAGCAACGCCATCGCGCCGGGCTTCTTCGCGACGGAGACCAACGCCGGCATCACCGGCAACCCGGCCCTGTCCGCCTATTTCGAGGGACGCACCCCGATCGGCCGCTGGGGCCGACCGGAGGAGATCGCCGGGGCTGCGGTGTTCCTGGCCTCTCCCGCCGCGTCCTACGTCAATGGGCATGTGTTGGTGGTGGACGGCGGCGCCACCATTCTCATGTGAAGGCCGGTCTTAGAGGAAGCTCCGCCGCCATGCTGGCGATCCCCTTGTCATGCGCCGATCCGGCGGAGGCCTTCCGCGCCCTGTCCGGACAGCCCTGGTCGATGCTGCTCGACAGCGCCGCCCCGCACCCGGCCCATGGCCGCTACAGCTACATCGCGGCGGAGCCCTTCCGCACCCTGGAGTCGCTGGGCGGGCGGGCGCATCTCGACGGCCGGCCGGTGGACGGCGACCCCTTCGCCGTGCTGGCGGAGGAACTGGCGCGCCACGCCCGGTCCGAGGGGGCGCCCGAGGGAATGCTGAAACCGGCGCCTTTCTGCGGCGGGGCGGTCGGCTTCATCGGCTACGAGGCGGGGCTGCGGCTGGAGCGCATCCGCACGCGCCACGCCAACCCCGGCGGCCAGCCGGAGATGGCCTTCGGCTTCTACGACGCGGTGGCCGCCTTCGACCATGCGGAGCGCCGCGCCTGGGTGATCGCCGCCCGCCCGGAAGCGGAGGGCCGCGCCCGCGCCCTGGCGGCCCGGCTGGAGGGCGGCGGGGCGTCGCCCCTCGGCCCCGTCCCGACCGCCCCCTGGCGGAGCGAGCTGGAGCGCGACGACTATCTGACACGGGTGGAGCGGGTGCTGGAGTACATCCGGGCTGGAGACATCTATCAGGCCAACTTCACGCAGCGCTTCCTGGCCGAGCGGCGTTGCGGGCTGGACCCCTACGCGCTGTATCAAAGGCTGCGCGGGATCAGCCCGGCGCCCTTCGCCGCCTATCTCGACTGCGGCCCGCGCCTGCGCATCGCCAGCGCCTCGCCGGAGCGCTTCATCCGCCTCAGCGCCGCCGGGGAGGTGGAGACGCGCCCGATCAAGGGCACCCGTCCGCGCTACGCCGACCCTGCCGCGGACGCCGCCGCCGCCGCGGAGCTGGTGGCCAGCGTCAAGGACCGGGCGGAAAACCTGATGATCACCGACCTGCTGCGCAACGACCTCGGCCGGGTGTCGCGGGTTGGCAGCGTCCGGGTGCCGACGCTCTACGGGCTGGAGAGCTTCGCCAGCGTCCATCACCTCGTCTCGGTGGTCACGGCACGGCTGCGGGCCGGCCTGGGGGCGGTGGACCTGCTGCGGGCGGCGCTGCCCGGCGGCTCGATCACCGGGGCTCCCAAGATCCGCGCCATGCAGATCATCGACGAGCTGGAGGTGGCACGGCGCGGCGCCTATTGCGGCTCCGTCGCCTGGCTCGGCTTCGACGGCGCGATGGACAGCAGCATCGTCATCCGCACCCTGTCGATCACGCCGGATACGGTGATCGCCCAGGCCGGCGGCGGCATCGTTGCCGATTCCGACCCGGCGGACGAGCACGAGGAGATGATGGTCAAGATCCGCGCCCAGCTCCGCGCGCTGGGGGAGGCGTCAACATGACCGTCGTCTGGCTGAACGGGCGCCTGCTGTCGGCGGAAGAGGCACGCATTGACCCGGCGGACCGCGGCTTCACGCTGGGTGACGGGTTGTTCGAGACGATCCGCGTGGCCGGCGGCACAGCCTGCCATCTCGCCCGGCATCTCGCCCGGCTGGCGGACAGCGCGGCGCTGCTCGGCCTGCCGCTTCCCCACGACGCGGCGGCGCTGGCCGCCGCCGAAGCGCTGATCGCGGCGCAGGGCTGCGTGGAGGGTGTGCTGCGGATCACGCTGACGCGGGGGACCGGAGCGCGCGGCGTGCTGCCGCCGGTGGATGCCGTGCCGACACTGCTGATGACGCTGGCGCCCGCTCCACCGCCCGCCGGCCCGGTGGAGGCGGTCATCGCCCGTGTCACCCGGCGCAACGAGCATTCGCCGTTGTCGCGCGTGAAGTCGCTGAACTACCTGGACTCCATCCTCGCCCGGCAGGAGGCGGCGACGCGCGGCGCGGGAGAGGCGCTCCTGCTCAACAGCGCGGGCCGTCTGGCCGAATCCAGCGTGGCGAATCTGTTCATCGTCCGGGACGGGCGTCTGCTGACCCCGCCGGTCACCGAGGGCGCGCTGCCGGGCATCCGCCGCGCCCTGATCCTGGAGCGGGGCGATGCCAGTGAGGCGCCGCTTTCCGTTGCTGACCTGCTGGGGGCTGGGGAAGCCTTCCTGACCAACAGCCTTGGCGTACGCCCGCTGCTGCGCGTCGACGGGCAGATCATCGGCGCCGGGACCGTGGGACCGGTGACCGCGGCCCTCCTGAAGGACATCGCGGCGGAGTAAAACGGCCCGGTTACGGGCGGAGGTAGGACCAGCCCTCCTCCTGAAGCTGCATCAGGCGGACGACGCCGGAGGGCACCAGCTTGGCTTCCGGCACCATGGGGACCTCGCCCTGTTCGACGCGGATCATACCGTTGCGGGTGTTCTCGCAGGCGGAGTAGGTCAGGGTCGGCAGGCTGCCCTTCAGCGACGCCAGCCGGTCCTTCACGGGCGAGCGGTCGGCGCGCAGCATGTGCAGGCCGGGGCCGAAGGTGACCAGCTCGACCTCCACCGTCTCGCCGATGTTCTTGTAATACTCGATGATGTTCTTGACGTTGTTCAGCGCCATGTTCATCAGCGCCGGGTCGTTGCTGCTGACCTGGATGGCGACTCGGTGGACGCCGGGCTGGTCCGCCCCGGCCTTCCGCCCCGCCATGGCGGCGGTCATCCCGGCGAATCCGGCCAGAGCCAGCGCCGCCCGGCGCGTGGAGCGCATCGCCATGTCATCCTCCCTTCCGGTGTGGGGGCATCCGCTGTCCTAGCACAATGACCCCGGCCGCCGCTTGTTCCCGAAGGGAGAGGCCGTGCAACGGAAGGGGGAGGCGGTCAGCGGCGAAGGGCGTGCCGGGCGGCCTGGACCATCATCATCTCCCCCACATTTTCCGGCGTCACCAGCCCGACCAGCCGCCCGTTCCCGTCATCGACGCCGACCGCGGGCAGGCTCTTCTCCTGCATCAGCCGCAGCGCCTCCTCCAGCTTGCCGTGCCGGTGGATCACCGGAATGTCGGGGCGCATCACCTCCAGCACCGGCGTGTCCGGGCCGCGGTCGCGCAGGGCGCGGATCAGGTCGTCGCGGGTCAGCACGCCGCGCAGCGTGCCGGCCCCGTCCACCACGGGAAACTCGTGCTGGGTCGTGCGGATCAGGCATTGCACCGCGTCCTCCAGCACGCCGGAGGGCGGCAACGTCTCGAAGCGGGTGACCATGGCGTCGGACACGACCACGCCGTGGGTGATCTCGCGCATCTGCACCGCGTGCGCCTCCGACGAGGCGCCCAGATAGACGAACAGCGCGATGAACAGCAGCATCGGGTTGCCGAACAGCCCGAGCAGCCCCAGCCCGATGGCCACCGCCTGCCCGATGGAGGCCGCCACCTGGGTGCCGCGGACATAGCCCATGCGGCTCGCCAGCACCGCCCGCAGAACGCGCCCGCCGTCCATGGGGAATGCGGGGATCAGATTGAACAGGGCTAGGAACAGGTTGACCACGGCCAGCCGGGACAGCACGTCGATGCCGGCGTTCTGCACCTCCGCCGCCCCCGCCGGCACGAAGCCGCCGAGCGCCGCGTAGAGCAAGGCCGCGATCACCAGATTGACCGCCGGCCCGGCCAGCGCCACCACCAGCTCCTGCGACGGCTTCTCCGGTAACCGCTCCAGACGCGCCACCCCGCCGATGGGCAGCAGGGTGATGTCCGGCGTGCGGACGCCGTAGCGCCGGGCGGCGAAGACGTGGCCGAACTCGTGCAGCAGGACGCAGAGGAACAGCAGCGAGAGGAAGACCACCCCCTCCAGCGCCGCCGGCCAGCCGCCCTGCGCGTGGTAGGCGGCGCCGATCCACAGAAGGAACAGGAAGAAGGTGATGTGGATGCGGATCACCGTGCCCTTCACGGTGCCGATGGGGATCGACCAGCTCATCCCGACCTCGCCTCGCGCTGTGACCGTTGCTCGACAGACTCCTTATGTGGTGTCGCGCGGCGTGCGGCGTCATGGGCCTATCGGAAGGAGGGCTGGGCCGGCCCAGCCCTCCAACGACCTTACAGACCCCAGACGACGGTGTTGAACCAGTAATCCGTGCCGCTGAGGTTGAGATACTCGATCCGGCCGGCGCCGGCGGCGGCGCCGTTCCAGAAGTCGTCGATGATGATGTACTCGCTGATGGTGCCGTCGGCGGCGTCGGCCTTGGTGAAGAACAGAAGGTCGTTGGAATCGCCGCCGAAGGTGCTGGCCCGGTAGTATTCGAGCTGGTTGGGCGCCGTCGGGCCGTTCAAGCGGAGCCGGTCATAATCGCCCTGCGAGTCCGAAATGAGATCGATGCCGTCCGAATTGCAGGTGTAGAGGTAGTTGTCGTTGTCGTTGCCGCCGTACAGAACATCGTTGCCGGTTCCGCCCGCCAGAACGTCCTGGCCGATGTCCGACCCGTAATCCCCGAACAGCGTGTCGTTGCCAGCCCCACCGTACAGCGTGTCGTTGTTGTTCCCGCCGTAGAGGAAGTCGTCCCCGATGTCACCGCTCAGGAGATCGTTGTTGTCGTTGCCGTACAGCGTGTCGTTCCCGCTGCCGCCATACAGGCTGTCGTTCCCGAAGCTGCCATACAGCGTGTCGTTTCCGTCGCCACCATCAATGTAGTCGGCGTCGGTGTTTCCCAGGATGTCGTCGTTCCCACCCAGTCCGAACAGTATGTTCGGTCCCGAAGGGGCGTCGTAAATGTCATTTCCGGAAGTTCCGTACCAAGTCGTCATCGTAAGTGCCTCCATATTATTAGCCGCATGACGGCCTATGTTTTTCGCCAGCAGCGTGTGCTGGAGTCAATGGAGCGCATTTCAAAACCGGTTACTCTTGTATACATTTGAAATTGAATGCATTCAGGAGAGTGCAATTTATTATAATATCAATTATTGAAGTCATTGATATTGATGGCGTTGTTTGCGGTTAGTTATCTAACTAACTTACAGCGTCATTTTGACGCGCCTGTTTCTCCTCTTTTGTTGCCGGTGCCGGGGATTATTTTTCTGCCTGGGAAAATTCGTTCCGGCAGCGGAAAGCCCGCTGCGGTCGCTCGAAGGTGGTGGCGCTGACAGCGACACCGACGCCGCCAAGGGCACATGATTCTTCGCGCGAGCGTCCGGCGTGCGCCGCGGCCTTTCACAGGACGGACGCAGCCGGTGCTCGACTCAGGCTACACCGCCTTCAAGTAACGGACCGGCCGGCCGGGGGACAGCGCCTCCGCGGCACGGACGATGGCCTGGGCGTCGATCCCGTGATGGCGGTAGAGGTCGGCGATGGTGCCGGTCTGGCCGAAATGCTCCACCCCCAGCGCCCGCGTGCGGTGGCCGTGGACCGAGCCCAGCCAGCCCAGCCCCGCCGGATGCCCGTCCTGCACCGTCACCAGCGCGCAATGGGACGGCACGCCCTCCAGCAGGCGTTCGATGTGGGAGCGTGCGTGGGGCTTGCCGCGCTCGCGCGCCCGTTGCGCCGCGCTCCAGCCGGCGTGCAGCCGGTCGGCGGAGGTGACGGCCAGCAGCCCGACGTCGCGGCGATCCTCGCCGAGCATCCCCACCGCCTCGATGGCCTCCGGCGCCACCACGCCGCTGTAGGCGACGACCACCTGGGCGTTGGGGCCGGGACGGCGCAGCCAGTAGGCGCCCTGGACGATGCCGTTCTCCAACTCCGCGTCCATGGTGCGGGTCGGCTGCTCCAGCACGCGGGAGGACAGGCGCAGATAGACCGAGCCGCCGGTCTCGTCGCGCAGCCAAGTCCGCTCGTCGGGCTCGCCCTCGCCCTCCCGCTGCATGTAGTCGAAGGCCCAGCGCATGGTGACGGCCAGCTCGTCGGCGAAGGCCGGCTCGAAGCAGGCCAGACCGTCCTGGGCCATGCCGACCAGCGGCGTGGCGATGGACTGGTGCGCCCCGCCCTCCGGGGCCAGCGTCACGCCGGACGGGGTGGCCACCAGCAGGAACCGCGCGTCCTGATAGCAGGCGTAGTTCATCTGGTCCGCCGCCCTCATGACGAAGGGGTCGTAGACGGTGCCGATGGGCAACAGCCGCTCCCCGAACAGCGAATGCGACAGGCCCAGCGCCGACAGCAGGATGAACAGGTTGGACTCGGCGATGCCCAGTTCGAAATGCTGGCCGTCGGGGGAGAAGTCCCATGTGTAGGTGGAGGGGATGCGCTCCTTCTTGAACAGGTCGGCCAGAGCGCTCTTGGCGAACAGGCCGCGGCGGTTCACCCAGGCGCCGAGGTTGGTGGAGACCGTCACGTCCGGCGCGGTCGTCACGATGCGCTCCGCCAGCTCCGACTTCTCGCGCCCCAGCTCGTTCAGGATCAGGCCGAAGGCCGCCTGGGTGGACAGCGCCTTCTGCGCCGGAGCCGCCAGGGCCGCCGGCACCGGGACCGCCGCGGCGCCATAGCGCCGCCGCCCCTTGGCCGCGAAGGGCACCCGCTTCAGGAAGGCATCCAACTCCGCTTCCGGCAGGTTCAGCCCTTCGAAGCGGTCCCACTCATGGCCCGGACGGACGGCGTTGGCGGTGCGGAACGCCTCCATCTGCGCCGGGGTCATCAGGCCGGAATGGTTGTCCTTGTGGCCGGCCAGCGGCAGGCCGGCGCCCTTGATGGTGTAGGCGATGAAGCAGACCGGCCGGTCGTGCGTGCGCGCCTGGGCGAAGGCGTCGAGCAGAGAAGGCAGGTCGTGGCCGCCGAGATTGCCCATCAGAAGGGCCAGCTCCTCGTCGTTGCGGCGCTCGATCAGGCGGGTCACCGGCCCCTGGTCGCCGAGATCGTCGAGCAGCCGCTTCCGCCACGCCGCTCCGCCCTGGTAGGTCAGCGCGGAATAGAGCTGGTTCGGGCACTGGTCGATCCAGGCGCGCAGGCGCTGCCCGCCCTCCTCCTGGAAGGCCGCCTGCATCAGGGCGCCGTACTTCAGGATCACCACGTCCCAGCCGAAGGCGCGGAAGATGTTCTCCAGCCGCTCCCACAGCCCCTCGCGGATCACCGCGTCCAGGCTCTGGCGGTTGTAGTCGACGATCCACCAGGTGTTGCGCAGCCCGTGCTTCCAGCCTTCCTGGAGGGCTTCGAAGATGTTGCCCTCATCCATCTCGGCGTCGCCGACCAGCGACACCATGCGCCCCTCGGGCAGGTCCTTCGCCCAGCCCTTGGCCTTCACATAGTCCTGCACCAGCGCGGCGAAGAGCGTCTGCGCCACCCCCAGCCCGACCGAGCCGGTGGAGAAGTCCACGTCGTCCACGTCCTTGGTTCGCGACGGGTAGGACTGGGCGCCCTTGAAGCCGCGGAAATTCTCCAAATTCTCGCGCGTCTGGTTCCCCAGGAGATACTGGATGGCGTGGAAGATCGGGCTGGCGTGCGGCTTCACCGCCACCCGGTCCTCCGGGCGCAGGGCCTGGAAATAGAGCGCCGTCATGATCGTCGCCAGCGAGGCCGAGGACGCCTGATGCCCGCCGATCTTCAGCCCGTCCTGGTTGGGGCGTACGTGGTTGGCGTTGTGGATCGTCCAGGACGCGAGCCAGAGAACCTTGCGCTCCAGCTCGCGCAGGCAGGCGAGGTCGGCGTGGTTCGGAATGGTCGCGTCCATGTCTGTTCCCCTTCAATCTTCCATTTTTGATGGAACGGCGGTCGATGATCGGTGAAGCCTATCATTTGTGCTGCGGCAGGAGTTTGCAAAGTGGCGCCGCAAGCGACACCGGTTTAGCATCCAATTGCGCGAAATCGGGACAGACAGCACGAAATGCCAAAAATCAAACTCGATCGCATTGACCGGAAGATCCTGGCCCTGCTCCAGCAGGACGGGCGGATGCCCAACAACGATCTGGCGGAGCGCGTCGGTCTGTCGCCGTCTCCCTGCCTGCGCCGGGTCAAGGCGCTTGAGGAGGCGGGCGTCATCACCCGCCACGTCGCGCTGGTCGATCCCGCTGCGGTCGATCTCCCGGTGAACGTCTTCGTCAGCGTCAGCCTGGAGCGGCAGGTGGAGGAGCGGATCGACGCCTTCGAGGCCGCCGTGATGGCGCTGCCGGAGGTGATGGAATGCTACCTGATGACCGGCGACGCCGATTACCTGCTGCGCGTGGTGGTGCCCGACCTTGCCAGCTACGAACGCTTTCTGAAGGAGCATCTGACGCGGATTTCCGGAGTCGCCAACATCCGGTCCAGCTTTGCCCTGAAGCAGGTGCGCTACCGCACGGCCCTGCCGTTGGGCCATTTGGCGGAGTGAGGTGAGCGAAAAATTAGACGTCTAATGTCCGCGGCGTCTTTCTCTGACGTTCGCGATGGAAGACCTGGGCCGCGTTTTGCCATAAAGAGTATTGGAACAGGGGCGAGCGGCGAATTTTTCCGCTGACAGACCCCGCCCAACAGGCAAAGGCATCGGGAAGCAGGACGGGATGATGGACTGGGACAAGTTGCGGGTGTTCCACGCTGTGGCCGAGGCCGGCAGCTTCACCCACGCCGGCGAGGCCCTCAACCTCAGCCAATCGGCGGTCAGCCGGCAGATCAGCGCGCTGGAGGACAGCCTCGGCGTTCCGCTGTTCCACCGGCACGCCCGCGGCCTGATCCTGACCGAGCAGGGCGAGTTGCTGAACCACGCGGCGCGCGACATCTTCGCGAAGCTGTCGATGACCCAGGCGATGCTGAGCGAGAGCAAGGACGCCGCCAAGGGGCCGCTGAAGGTGACGGCCACGGCCGCCTTCGGCTCGACTTGGCTGACTCCGCGCATCGGGGAATTCCTGGCGCTCTACCCGGACATCCAGCTCACCCTGCTGATCACCGACACGGAGCTGGATCTGGGCATGCGCGAAGCCGACGTGGCGATCCGCGTCAGCCCGCCGCGCCAGCCGGACCTGATCCAGCGGCATCTGATGACCTTCCGCTCCCACCTCTACGCGCACCGCCGGTATCTGGACCGCAAGGGTGAGCCCCAGACGGTGGCCGATCTCGCCTCCCACGATCTGGTGACCTATCCGCAGGAGTTGCGTGCGCCTTTCGCCAACACCCACTGGCTGCGCGATCTGGTGACCGATCCGGTCGCCCGCGACCGGACGGTCCTTCAGGTCAACAACCTTTACGCGATCTTCCGCGCCGTGGAGAGCGGGCTGGGCGTCGGCTCTCTGCCCGACTATCTGGTGACCGGTCTGAACGACATTGTGCGGGTGCTGCCGGACCAGTCGGGGTCGAAGGTGGACGCCTTCTTCGTCTATCCGGAGGAACTGCGCCATTCCAAGCGCATCGCGGTCTTCCGCGACTTCCTGGTCAAGAAGGTTGCGGAGAGCCAATTCTAATTCCCGTTCAAGGGGTTGTCTGACAGGGGCGCGGCGCTGGACAGGGCTGTGCCCCTTTGCTTTTTCTGCCATCTGGTATGCGACATATTGTCGGTCAGGACAGGCCGGCCGACTTAGCGCTTGCGCGCCGAACTGATATATTAATATATGCTGCATATGCGGAGCCCACCGCGTGCCAGCGTTCAAGCCCTGGGCCCCATCCAATAATTGCAATCGCCAGGAGTTTCCCGGAAGGGAAAGGCGTGCGCCCATGCCTGCCGATGAACGGGCAAGTGAGGAAGTCATGAAGATAGTGCGTGGTCTGAGATGGAAAGTCCTGGCGCTCATCATGCTGGGGACGATCATCAACTACATCGACCGCAACACGCTGGGCATCCTGGCGCCGATGCTCAAGGAAGAACTGCACTTCACGACGGAGCAGTATTCTTACATCGTCAGCGTGTTCCAGCTCTGCTACAGCCTGATGCAGCCGATCGCCGGCTATGTGACGGACCTCGTCGGCCTGAAGTTCGGCTACGCGATGTTCGCCTTCGTCTGGGGCAGCGCCGCGGCCTTGCACGCCTTCTCCGGCGGCTGGCAGTCGATGGCCTTCTTCCGCGGCCTGCTGGGCATCAGCGAGGCCGCGGCCATGCCGTCGGGCGCCAAGACCGCCACCCTGTGGTTCCCGGCCAAGGAGCGCTCCATCGCCACGGGCTGGTTCAACACCGGCAGTTCCGTCGGCGCCATGATCGCCCCGCCGCTGGTGATCTGGCTCTCCGTGACCTGGAGCTGGCAGATCGCCTTCGTCGTCACCGGCCTGCTGGGCGTCGGCCTGTCGATGCTGTGGCTGGCGCTGTACCGCAACCCGGAGAACCACCCGCGCCTGACCAAGGAGGAGCACGCCTACATCCTGGACGGCCAGGAGCACGTTGAGCTTCCCAAGCCCTCGATGAAGCGCGTCGTCACCATGCGCAAGTTCTGGGGCATCGCCGCCGCCCGCTTCCTGACCGAGCCGGCGTGGCAGACCTTCAGCTTCTGGATCCCGCTCTACATGGTCAGCACGCGCGGCATGGACATCAAGCAGTTCGCGCTGTTCGCCTGGCTGCCCTTCCTGTTCGCCGACATCGGCTGCGTTCTCAGCGGCTACCTGTCGCCCTTCTTCGCCAAGCGCTTCCGCATGTCGCTGGTCAACTCGCGCATCGCCGGCATCGGCATCGGCGCGGTGTGCATGATCGGTCCGGCCCTGATCGGCCTGACCAGCAGCCCGATCACCGCCATCTTCCTGTTCTCGGTCGGCGCCTTCGCGCACCAGATGCTGTCGAGCCTGCTCTACGCCCTGGTCACCGACACCTTCGAGAAGCAGGACGTCGCCACGGCGACCGGCTTTGGCGGCATGGCCGGCTACATGGGCGGCATGATCTTCTCGCTGATCATCGGCCAGCTCGCCAGCACGATCGGTTACGAGCCGCTGTTCGTCTGCCTGTCGGTCTTCGACATCACGGCCTTCATCGTGGTGCTGGTGGTCCTCGGCCAGTGGGGCCGGAACAAGGTCACGCCCCCGGCGGTGCCGAGCGGTGCCCACGCCGACTGAGCCCGGCGTCCCCTCGTCTCACACCATGGGGCCGCGCGATCCGGGAAGACCCGGGCCGCGCGGCCCTTTTTGATGTGGAGGGGCGGTTTACTGGATGGCGGCGGTCAGCAGGGAGGCGAGGGCGAAGCCGCTGACGATGACGAGGCGGGCGATGATGTGGGTCTTCATGGCAAGGCTCCGATTGGCTTTGGCGGGCGGCGGGGCGAGCCCCGTTGTCGTGTTGAGCCAATGTTCGCACCGCGCGCCTCAAAGACAAACCGCGCAATTCGCATGCCTTCCATATCGATATTGCAGCGCAACATAGCGCTGTTATAAGTCGAATCCTTGACGAAGCGAAGTATTTGCAGCGCTCCTCACAGCGCTGCTATTGGGGATCCTGCAGCGCTGCGATCCCAGTGTTCATGCGGATTCGGCGATCGGTTCGGCCGGAGCGGAATCGCTGTCGAACAGATCGGGGAAGCGCTGGGCCAGTTCGGGCAGGGAGTTCAGGATCTCGCGCAGGTGCACGCGCATGGCGGCCTCGGCGGCGTCGGGACAGCGCGCCCGGATGCCCTCGACGATCTGCTCGTGCTGGGTGATCAGCCGGTCCAACGGGGTCGCCTGCGGCAGGCTGAGATAGCGCACGCGGTCCATCTGGGCCTTGGTTTCCTCCACCACCCGCCAAGCGTATTCGCAGTCGACCCCCAGCGCGATGGTGCGGTGGAAGGCTTCGTCCAATTCCAGGAAGGCCGCCGGGTTGGTGCTCTGGGCGGCCTCCCGCTGCGCCTTCAGGTTGGTCTCCAGTTCCGCGACGGCGCGCGCGGGCAACCCCTCGCCGGCCTTGCGGGCCACGGCCAGTTCCACCGCTTCACGGACGAAACGGGCGTCCATCACCTGCTTGGCCGAGATCTTCACGACGAAGGTGCCACGCTGCGGGCGGATGACGACCAGCCCGGACTCGCTCAGCTTGATGAAGGCCTCGCGCACCGGCTGGCGGCTGACGCCGAGTTGGCCGGCGACCTCCTGCTCGGACAGCGGCTGGCCAGGCTGGAACTGCATCGTCACGATGGCGTGACGCAATTCCCGAAAGACGCGGCGCGCCACCGGTTCCGTCGAATCCGGCTCGATCCTCCTCAACATGCTCTCCCCATCCCTTCTTTTTGCAGTCCGTCCCGCCGGTGCCCGCCCGGACGATCCTGGACGGCGGATTTATCCTGCACCGTTTGCAATCCCATGGACAACACCATTCTTGTATACTACCATACCAGTTGCGTACCGAACAATCGCCTCCGTGCAAGAGGCGTTGTCCTCAAAGGGAGGAAACATGAGCATCATCACCCGCACTTGGCGCGTGGCCGCCCTCGGCTTTGCGCTGGCCACCGTCGCCGGGGGCGCGCTGGCCGCCGATTACACGCTCAGCGTCAACACGGCGCTGGCCCAGCAGGACCCGCTCTACAAGGGGCTGGAGGAGTTCAAGAAGAACGTCGAGGCGCGGTCCGGCGGCAAGATGGCCGTCCGCCTGTTTCCCGGTTCGCAGCTCGGTAAGGACGAGGACGTGCTGGAGCAGGCCCGCGCCGGGGCCGGTGTCGCGGTCGTCGTGGACGGCGGGCGCCTCGCCGTCTTCGTGAAGGAGTTCGGCGTCCTGGGCGGCCCGTACCTCGCCCAGGGCTACGACGGCATCCGCAAGGTCGTCACCTCGCCGATGTTCGACCAGTGGTCGGACAAGCTGCGCAAGGCGTCGGGCCATCAGGTGCTGTCCTTCAACTGGTGGCAGGGTGAACGGCACCTGCTGACCAACAAGCCGGTGAAGGGTCCGGAAGACCTCGCCGGCATCCGCATGCGCACGCCGGGCGCCCCGGTGTGGATGGAGACGATCCGCGCCATGGGCGCCACCCCGACCCCGATGGGCTGGTCGGAGGTCTACACCGGCCTGCAGCAGAAGGTGATCGACGGCGTCGAGGCCCAGCACCCGGCCAGCTTCGGCGCCCGCCTGTACGAGGTGACCAACCGGGTCACCAAGACCGGCCACATCAATCTGATCACCGGACTCGTCACCAGCGCCGCCTGGTTCGACAAGCTGCCGCCGGAGCAGCAGACGATCCTCAAGGAGGAAGCGCTGAAGGCCGGCGACAGCGCGTCGCGCGCCACCCAGGCGTCGCTTGCCGACTTCGAGAAGCAGATGAAGGAGAAGGGCGTGACGATCGAGGAGATCGACGTGACGCCGTTCCGCAAGGCCACCGCGCCGGTCTACGAGAAGCTGGGCTACGCCGAACTCCACAAGGACGTGGAAAAGCTGCTGCAGAACTGACGGGGGGTCGGTTCGGCCGCCCTTGCCCCCTCCCTAACCCTCCCCCTCTACAAGGTGGAGGGGACTGCCGCCGCTTCGCGGAAGGCACCCTCTCCCGCAAAGCGGGGGAGGGTCGGGGTGGGGGCGATGCTTTCTGAATCCAAAGCCGTCCGCTGCCATCAAGGGACCGCCATCATGTCGTCCTTGTTTCACAAGGGGGAAGCCGTCCTGGCGATGCTTCTCCTCGCCGCCATTGTTCTGCTCGTCTTCGCAGCCGGCGTCATGCGCTGGTTCGGCCATCCCCTGGTCTGGTCGGTGGACGTGGCGCAGCTCCTGTTCGTCTGGGTCGCCTTCCTCGGCGCCGACATGGCGCTGCGCAAGCGCGCCCACATCGGCATCGACTATCTGGTCAAGCGCCTGCCGAACTCCACCCGGGCCGTGCTCGACCTCGTACTGGGCGTGCTGGTCCTCGCCTTCCTCGTCACCATGACGGTGATGGGCTACCGGCTGACCATGCTGAACCTGGAACGCCAGTTCGGCGACAGCGGCATCAGCTACGCCTTCGTGACCGCCGCGGTGCCGGTGGGCTGCCTGCTGCTCGCCATCACGCTGACCGCTCAGATCCTGGAAACGCTGCGCGAACTGCGCAGCCACCCCAAACCGGTCTTCGCGCCGGCCCCCAAGGCCGGCGACATCGAGGAGGTCGTGCCGTGACCCTGCTTGCCGTCACCTTCTTCGCGCTGATGGCCTTCGGCCTTCCGATCGCCTTCGCCATCGGCATCGCCGGCTTCTCCTTCTTCGCCACGAACGACATCATCCCGATGTCCATCGGGGTGCAGCAGGTCGCCTCGGCCTCGCAGAGTTTCCCGCTGCTGGCCGTGCCCTTCTTCGTGCTCGCCGGGCACATGATGAACCGGACGGGCATCACCAGCCGCCTGATCAACTGCTCCAACGTGCTGGTGTCCTGGATGTCCGGCGGGCTGGCGCAGGTCTGCATCGTGCTGTCCACCCTGATGGGCGGTGTCTCCGGCTCGGCGGTGGCCGACGCGGCGATGGAGGCCCGCATCCTCGGCCCCAGCCTGATCGCCCGCGGCTACTCGAAGGGCTTCACCGCCGCCGCCATCGCGGTCGGTTCGCTGATCACCGCGACGATCCCGCCCAGCCTTGGGCTGATCCTTTACGGCTTCGTCGGCAACGTGTCGATCGGGCGGCTGTTCCTGGCCGGCGTCATTCCGGGCTTCATGATGATGGCCGGGCTGATGCTGACCGTCTGGCTGATCGCCCGCCGCCGCGGCTACCGCCCGGAAATGGCCGAGCGTCCGACCCTGCGCGCCGTGTGGCGGGCGGTGGCCGACGCCAAATGGGCGCTGCTGTTCCCGGTGGCCTTGCTGTTCGCCATCCGCGGCGGCCTGTTCACCCCGTCGGAGGTCGGCGCCTTCGCCGTCGTCTACGCCGCCGTGGTCGGCTTCCTCCTGCACCGGGAACTGACCTGGGCTGGGGTGGCCGAGGCGCTTCAGGAAGCGGTGGTGGACACCGGCCTGATCATGCTCATCATCCTGTTCTCGGGCATGGTCGGCTATGCCATCATCTTCGAGCAGGCGCCCCAGACCATCGCCGAGGCGATGACCCAGCTGACCAGCAATCCGCTGCTGGTGGTGGCGCTGATTCTGATCTTCCTGTTCATCGCCGGCCTGTTCGTCGAAAGCACGGTGCTGGTCCTGCTGCTGACGCCGATCTTCCTGCCCATCGTCACGCCGCTGGGTGTCGATCCGGTGCATTTCGGCATCCTGATGATGACCATCGTCACGCTGGGCTCGATGACGCCGCCGGTGGGCGTGGCCATGTACACGGTGTGCAGCCTGCTCGACTGCCCGATCGAGGAGTATGTCGTCGAATTGCTGCCCTTCGTCGGCACCATCGTCCTGCTGGTCGCCGTGCTGACGCTGTGGCCGGGGCTGGTGCTGTTCCTGCCGAACATGCTGATGTGAGGGGAAAGGGGGGCTTGCCAAGGGACGGGGCTCTGATATACTAGTATATAGCGCTCCGATCTCTCGGCGGACCCACGGCCGGTCCGGGCACACCAAGCCCCGTCCATGGAGCGTCCTTGTCATTGTGGAAACGGGGCAGGGCCGCGTGTGAAGGGCAAACGCCAAGGGGCGGTCCGGGCAGGGCCGCCCCTTCGCGCTTCGCTCCCAGCCGCCCTATTTGCCCGTCACCATGCGCCAGAGCGGTTCGATCACCGTGTGCACCAGGGGGATCAGCAGGGCACCCAGCAACAGGCCGAACACCCCGGCTCCGGCCGCCCCGACCAGCCATTCCACCGCGGCCTTCGCCGCCGGTACGGCCTCTCCCGCCGCCACGGCGGCACCATGGATCGCGTGACCGACCGCGGTCAGGCCGAAGCCCTCCAGCCCATGGATGATGATGCCGCCGCCGACCCACAGCATGGCCGCGGTGCCGACCAGGGCGAGCAGCCTCAAAAAGACCGGCATCCCCTTGACCAGTCCACGCCCGATTGCCTGGGTCACCGGGGCGAGTGCCCGGTCGGCGCCGCCTGGCGCGCCGGGGAGGGGGTGCGCAGCCCCAGCAGGCTGGCCGCCGGACGCCCGTTCTGCGCCAGCGACAGGCCGACGTCGTCCGCCTTCACAATCAGCGCCACCGCGCCGTAGACGAGGCCGGTGATGCCCGCCCCGACGACCGCGAGAACAGCGGCCTGCATCCAGAAGGACGAGGTTTCGGCGGCGACCGTGGACAGGACGATGGCCATGATCTCCGCCGACAGGATCAGGTCGGTCTTGATGGCGCTGTTGACCTTCTCCCGCTCGAACTGCGCGGCGTCCTGCCCGGCGGCGCCCGCTCCGTCGGCGTCATGGTGCGCCGCGTGTGGACGCAGCGCCTCCCACACCTTCTCCGCCCCCTCGTAGCAGAGGAAGCCGCCGCCCAGCATCAGCAGTGGCGTGATCGCCCAGGGCGCCACGAGGCTGAGCGCCAACGCCAGGGGCAGCAGGAACACCAGCTTGTTCTTCAGCGAGCCCAGCGCGATCTTGCCGATGATCGGCAGTTCACGGTCGGCGGTGAAGCCGACCACATAGCGCGGCGTCACCGCGGCGTCGTCCACCACCACCCCGGCGGCCTTGGCCCCCGCCCGCGCCGCCTGCCCCGCGGCGTCGTCCAGCGAGGCGGCGGCGACCTTCGCCAACCCGGCCACATCGTCCAACAGTGCAATCAGTCCCGTGCTCAAGGCCTTGGCTCCCCTCCGTACCGGCGTCCATGGAGCAGACAACGCCGCCAGGGGCAAGCCGGACCTTCGAAGGGCCGGTCAGTCGTCGACCAGTTGGTCGGCGGTGAGCATGTGGACATCCGGGTCCGGCGTGTCCCGACCATCGTCCAGGTAGAGCACCCGGTCCACCAGCACCAGGACTCGCACGCCGTCCACCGGGACGACGCTCAGCCGCCGGTTGATGACGGCGTTGCGGAAGGCCACGGCCCGGTCGTTGTAGGTGACCGACAGGGCGTCGCTTGCCCCTTCCAGCATGGGCAGGGCGTAGCGCTCCATCATCTCCGCGGTCAGCCCGTCGATGCGCGGCAGCAGGGAGGAGCCGACGATGTCGAAGCGGTGCCGCTCGAGCCATTGCGCCAGCGGCGGGGATACAGCCTGCGCGATTAGTCCGGGTGTGTAGAGGGTGCATTTCTCACCCATGCTCCGCACCATCGCCTTCAGGCCGAGGAAGGTGGGGTGGTGCCGGAAATGGCCGGTCAGCACGTCGCGCAACAGCGCCTGTTCCCGCGGGTCGGGCAGGGTGGTGCCGGACTCCCAGCGGGCGACGGTTTCCTCGGTGGTGGCCAGCATGACGGCGAACTGCGCGGCGGTCAGACCGTGCAGCCTTCGCAACGCGCGCACAATCTGCGGCCACTCATGCACCGGCACAGACGGCTCTCCAGATTATCTCCGGGGGTAATGATGGGAAAGTACGCGATTCCCCGGCAAACACATACGCAATCATGTGGCAGAAGTCATACCGGAGTATCCATTTTTTGGTTCGCCAAGCCGACTGTTTTGTTCCTAAACGCTTGAGGAAGCTGTAATTTTTCGGTCTTGCTGCTCTGCGGGCATAGCGCTTCTGGTATCGGGTATACCACGGCACAATAACCCCATCAGCAAAGAGGAGACACATCATGGCTTACGCTTCCGCCCATCACAGCCATCACGACGGCCTTCTGTCGAGCATCGCCAAGGGTGTTACGGAATTCGCCAGCGCTTGGTTCTCGGCCACTCCGTTGTATATCGTATACCAAGCTGTCTCGTCCGGCACCTACGCCCCGGCGGCCGGCACCTCGACGCTCGACCTGCCGACGCTGATGCGCGAATGACCGGCGCCAGGGCCTTTCGGCCCCACGACGCGGCGGCCCGCCCATCCGGGCCGGAAAAAAGGACCGACTCCTCTGGAGCGGTCCTTTTTCGTTTTGCGCGCTGTTTTACCCGGCGACCGTGAAGGTCGCCGGCGGCTTGCCTTGGCGCTGGCGCTCCAGCATCGTCAGCAACGCCTGATCGAGCAGGCGCGTGTAGGCGTTCATGTCGAACAGCGGCCCGCCGTCGCGCTCGGCGCGCAGTCGGGTCCGAACCGCCTCCAGACCGGTGCGGTTGTTCGCCCAATGAAGAACCGCCCTTTCGTATTGCGCCAGGGACCCCGTCACGAAGTCAGGCAGGCCGGCGGTGTGGAGAAGGCTGGCGGCCACGCGCGATTGCAACGTGTGTCCCTGGCACGTCACCAGCGGAAGCCCGGCCCACAGCGCGTCGCTCGCCGTCGTGTGGGCACCGTAATGCAGGGTGTCCAGCATCAGGTCGGCGTTCTGGAGCCGGGACAGGTGATCCCCCAAGGTCGGCGCCCAGGGTGCGAAGACGATGCGGTCCGTGGCTATCCCTGCCGATTGGGCGGCTCGCAGCAGATTCTGCTCCGCCTCCGCGGTCGTCCGGGCAAGCCACAGCACCGCGTCTGGGATTTTGTGCAGCAACGCCATCCAGACGGCCCAGATCTCGGGTGTGATCTTGTAGGCGTTGTTGAAGCAGGCGAGCACGAAGCCGCCCGCCGGAAGACCGCAGGCCGGCCGCGGCGGTGCTGGCGGGACCCCATGACGCCGGTCCCGCGGCAGGAAACAGCGCGGCATCCGCGCGACCGCCTCGGTGAAGCCGCTTTCCAACTCCGGCGGCAGGGAGACGGGATCGGCGACGATGTAGTCGATCCATGGCGCCCCCATGGTGCCCGGATAGCCCAGGAACTGGGCCTGCACCGGTGCCGGCCGGGCGGCGAGGATGTGCGGCCGCGGGTGGCCGGTGTAGCCCTTGAGGTCGATCAGGATGTCGACGCCATCCCGACGGATCGTCTCGGCGGCCTCCTCCGCGGACAGCGAGTTGATGTCGATGAAGCGGTCGACGCCTTCGCGGATGCGGCCACGCTCGACGCTGTCGTCGTCCGGGCCATAGCTGTAGGCAAGCACGCGGAAGCGCGACCGGTCGTGCAGCGCCAGCACCTCCGCCAGCAGCTGCGCGACCGGGTGCTGGCGGAAATCGTTCGACAGGTAGGCGATGGTGGCGACGTCCGCTTTGCCGGGCTTCGTCTTCGGCCGCACCGGCTTCGACCGGATCGTCTGCGCGTGCGCCCGCGCCGCCGCCAGGAGCGACCGGGCGGAAACACGGTGGGACAGCATCATGGAGGCCTGGACCGGCGCGCCCTGCGCAGCGATGGAATCCAGCGCGACCGCGTCGTCGTCGAAGCTGGACCAGTCGCAGGACCGTTGCTTGGTCTGGATCAGCCCGACCGTCGCGGTCGGGTTCCCGGGCATGATCCTCAGCGCGCGGCGGTAGGCCTCTGCGGCGGCCGCCAGCTTGTCCTGCCCCTTGCGAGCGGTCCCCAGATTGAACCACACCGCCGGAGCGTTCGGCGCCACCGCCGCTGCCTGACGGCCCAAACGCTCCGCCTCCGCGAGGCGTCCCAGTTGGAACAGCACTGCCGAGAGGCTGAGCAGCGTGTCCGGACTCGCCGGATGCAGCGACCGCGCCTGCTCGAGCACCCCGGCGGCCCGGTCATAAGCGGCCATCCTGAACAGGGTGTTGCCGATGTTGAGCAGGATTCCGGGGTGATGCGGATCGCAACGACGCGCCCGCTCGAACGCGCTCATGGCGTCGTCGTAGCGCTGGCTTCCGAAGGCGGCGTTGCCGACCGCCGCATGGAGGTCCCGCCCGAACCCCGCGATCTGCGGAGTCAGGGCGGCGCCCCTGGTCGCCTGTTCGTACAACGCGACGGCGCGTGCCAAATCGCCTTTCTGGGCCAAGGCCAGGGCGTCCGACAGTTTGCGCATGTCCGGCGAAGGGCCGCCGGGATGCCTGTTCTTGTTCATGGTCGATGCAACCCGAATTGCGTCGTTTCGCACAACAGAACGGGCCGCGCCGCGATCGCCGCGGCCCGGTCCGCAAGAGCCGAACCGCCGGCGCGGAACGCTCCATTAGGTTATGCTAACGCGACGCCGCCCCGGGGAGCAGAGCGTTGTTGTCGGGCCTGCCTTTACACGCATGCCGTGCCCGGACCGTCAGGCGTCCCCGGCGATCTCCGCCAGAAGCTGGACCTGGAAGGACAGCAGGAAGGCCGCCCGCTCCTGCGCCCGCGCCCGGCCGGCCGGGGTCTGCATGGTGTTGGGAAGCAGCAGCAGCTTCGCCTTGAAATGGTCCAGCGCGTATTGCAGGTCGTCCAGCGGGCGGGTCTCGGCCATCGGGTCCTCGCCGTGGAACAGCGCCCGCTTCATCAGGCCGGAGGTGGCGAAGCAGCGGGCGATGCCGATGGCCCCCAGGCTTTCCAGCCGGTCGGCGTCCTGGACCAGCTTCGCCTCGATGGTCAGCGGCGGGATGCCGGCGGAGTAGCTGTGCGCCTCGATGGCGTGGCGGGTGGCGGGAATCAGCGCGTCCGGGAAGCCCATGCCGCGCAGAACCTCCTCCGCCCGGTCCGCCGACAGGCGGGAGGCGCGGCTGCGGTCCGGATGGTCCTTGGGCACGTTCACGATGTCGTGGAGCAGGGCCGCGGCCAGCACGACGAGCATATCGGGCGGCGGTCCGCCCTCCCGTTCGGCCTCCGCCGCGGCCAGAGCCTTGGCGGTGCGCCAAACGCGAAGAAGATGGTCGATGTCGTGGGCCGGGTCCTCGGCCGCGTTGGAACGCAGCCATGTGGTGATGGAGCTTTCCCAAACATCGACATCGCTGAGCACAACATCTTTTGGCATGAGCGCTCGTCCTCTTTCGTGCTTTTTACATAATATGGGGATGGGCAGGGCTGTTGTCCCGAAATCATTTGTGGGCGGGCATCCCCCACCCCGAATCGGGACTCCCAAATCAGGCCCCCCTTATCCGGAATGGTTGCGTCGCGCCGAATGCCCGATGACCACGGACCGTCCCGCCGTTAAGGTGACGCCCGCCCGGAACGGGCCGACCGACAGGCAGAGGGGAGACATGCAGCCGATCATTCAGGTGCGTGGGCTGGAAAAGACCTACGCCACCGGCTTCCAGGCGCTGAAGGGGGTCGATCTCGACATCCGCCGCGGCGAGATCTTCGCCCTGCTGGGACCGAACGGGGCCGGCAAGACGACGCTCATCAGCACCGTCTGCGGCATCGTCAACGCCACCGCGGGCACCGTGACGGTGGACGGGCACGACATCGTGCGCGACTGGCGCGCCGCGCGCTCGCTGATCGGCCTCGTCCCGCAGGAACTGACGACCGAGGCGTTCGAGAGCGTCTGGGCCACCGTCAGCTTCAGCCGCGGGCTGTTCGGCAGGCCGCCCGATCCCGCCCACATCGAGAAGGTGCTGAAGGACCTGTCCCTCTGGAACAAGAAGGACAGCAAGGTCATGGCGCTGTCCGGCGGCATGAAGCGCCGCGTGATGATCGCCAAGGCCCTGTCGCACGAGCCGCGCATCCTCTTCCTCGACGAGCCGACCGCCGGGGTGGACGTGGAGCTTCGCCGCGGCATGTGGGAGATGATCGGGCGGCTGCGCGACAGCGGCGTGACCATCATCCTGACCACCCACTACATCGAGGAGGCGGAGGAGATGGCCGACAGCATCGGCGTCATCTCCAACGGCCGCATCGTGCTGGTCGAGGACAAGGCCGCGCTGATGCGCAAGCTGGGCAAGCGGCTGCTGACCCTGCAGCTCCAGAACCCGCTGGAGTCCATCCCGGCGGAACTGGCCGGCTACCCCCTGACCCTGTCCGGCGACGGGCGGGAGCTGGTCTACAGCTTCGACACGCAGGACGACCAGACGGGCATCGCCCGGCTTCTCCGCAAGCTCGGCGACCACGGCATCGATTTCACGAACCTGCACACCGAGGAAAGCTCCCTCGAGGAGATCTTCGTCAGCCTTGTGAAGGAGCGGGCATGACCTCCCCCATCAACCTTCATGCGGTCAAGGCCATCTATCTGTTCGAGCTGGCCCGCACCTGGCGCACGCTGTTCCAGAGCATCGCGGCGCCGGTGATCTCGACCTCGCTCTACTTCATCGTCTTCGGGGCGGCCATCGGCGGGCGCTTCACGGCGGTGGACGGGGTGAGCTACGGCGCCTTCCTGGTGCCCGGCCTTGTCATGATGTCGGTGCTGACGGAAAGCGTGTCCAACGCCTCCTTCGGCATCTACATGCCGCGCTATTCCGGCACGATCTACGAGGTGCTGTCGGCCCCGATCTCGGCCTTCGAGACGGTGCTCGGCTATGTCGGGGCGGCGGCGACCAAGTCGATGATCCTCGGCGTGCTGATCCTGCTGACCGCCCGGCTGTTCGTCGATTACTCGATCCAGCACCCGGTCTGGATGGTCGCCTTCCTGGTGCTCACCTCGGTCACCTTCAGCCTGTTCGGCTTCATCCTGGGCGTCTGGGCGGACGGCTGGGAGAAGCTGCAGATCGTGCCGATCCTGGTCATCACGCCCCTGGCCTTCCTCGGCGGCAGCTTCTACTCGATCAGCATGCTGCCGCCGCTGTGGCAGAAGATCACCCTGTTCAACCCGGTCGTCTATCTGGTCAGCGGCTTCCGCTGGAGCTTCTACGGCCAGGCCGACGTGCCGGTGGGGATCAGCCTCGCCATGACCGCGCTGTTCCTGGCGCTCTGCCTGACGGCGGTCTGGTGGATCTTCCGCACCGGCTACAAGCTGAAGAACTGATCGGCACGGATGGCGGGGGTTATGCCCCGCCGTCCAGCATCCCGTGGGCGCGGTGCCACTCCTCCAGGGATGCCGGCGGGTAGTCGTCGCTGCGCTCGTCCCCCGGCCCGGCCTCGACCGGGACCCAGTTGGCCTTCGACCCCAGCATCATGTGGACGTGGGCCGGCGCCACCGGCAGGGGACTGTCGATGGCGCTGGCGAAGGGGTGGACCAGCTCCGGCCAGCGCGGGTCGATCACCCACAGGGCGGAGCCGCAGCGCGCGCAGAAGCGCCGCTCGCCGGGGCTTTCCTCGCCGTCGATGCGGGCGTGGAAGACGGAGATGTGCTCCGCCCCCGTCACCTCCAGCGTGTCGGCCTTGGCCCCCAGATTGATGGCGTAGCCGCCCCCGCCCGCCGTCTTGCGGCAGATCGAGCAGTAGCAGCGCAGGTAGGGGACCGGCGCGTAGGCGTCCACCGAGAATCGCACCGCGCCGCAGTGGCAGGACCCGTCGAGCTTCATCCGTCCTCTCCTCCCGTCCTCGGGCGCCCGGCTGCGGCGCCGCACCCGTCCAACCCGCCCGGTCCGGGAAAGTTTCCGGGGGGACGCCACCCTTACACGTCGACCACAGGGGCCATCGCCTCGGCCATCGCCAGCAGGGCGGCGTCCTGGAAACGCGGCGCCACCAGCTGCACCCCCACCGGAAGCCCGCGCGGCCCGCGGCCGCAGGGCATGGCGAGGCAGGGGACGTGCAGCACCGTCCAGATCGAATTGAAGATGTGGTCACCCGTGGTGTGCAGCCCCTCCGGCGCTTCGCCCGGCGCGGGCGGGGTCAGGATCACGTCGATGGACTCGAACAGGGCGGCGAAGCGCGGCCGGCAGGTGTCGGCCACGTCGTAGGCCTCGGTCAGGGTGCGCGCGGTGATGCCGTGGTTGTGCTCGCAATGGTCGGCCAGTTCGGGATGCAGCCGGTGGCGGTCGCTGATGTAAAGGTCGAGGAAGGATGCCCGCCCTTCGCCGCGGCGGATCACGTCCTGCACCTCGGCCAGGGTTGAGAACTCCTCCGGCAGTTCGAAGGGCACGACCACCGCGCCGGCCTCCTCCAGCCGCTTCGCGGCGAGCAGCAGCGCCGCCTCGCCCGCCGGCTCGATGCGCGACCAGACGGGGGAGCGGCAGAGCCCGACGCGCAGCCCCGCCAGGGTGACCGGCGGCGTCTTGCCCATGCCCTCCAGCTGGAACGCTTCGGCCATCAGCGCGAGGTCGGCGACCGAACGCCCGTACCAGCCGAGCGTGTCGAGGGACACCGCGTAGTGCTTCATCCCCTCGCGGCTGACCACGCCCCAGGTCGGCTTGAAGCCGTAGATGCCGTTGAAGGCGGCGGGGCGGATGTGCGAACCGCCGGTCTGGGTGCCGAAAGCCAGCGGCACATGCCGGTCCCCCACCGCCGCCCCCGACCCGGAGGAGGAGCCGCCCGGCGTGTGGGCGAAGTTGACCGGGTTGCGCGTCGCCGCCTTGCGCCCGCCGGAGGCGAACTCCACCGTGTCGGTCTTGCCCAGCAGGATTCCCCCGGCGCTGCGCGCGATGGCCACGCAGGCGGCGTCGCGGGCCGGTCGGTGACCCTGGAAGATCGGCGAGTTCTGGGTGGTCGGCAGGTCGGCGGTGTCGATCACGTCCTTCACGCCGAAGGGCAGGCCGTGCAGCGGGCCGGCGGCGGGGCGCTTGTCGGCCTCCCGCGCGGCGGCCAGCGCCAGGGCGGGATCGACGGTGATCCAGGCGCGCACCTGCGGATCGCGGTCTTCGATCCGCTCCAGGCAGGAGCGGACCAGCGCCTCGCTGGTCAGTCGGCCGTCGCGGATGGCGTGGGCGGCCTCGCTGGCCGTGAGTTCGAACGGTTCCATGGCGGGTCCTTTCGGTGAGTCAGGCGGGCCGGAGACTCGAAGGGGAAGGGCGGGGCGCTGGCGGTGGTGGTCGGTCGCCGCCTGGAAGGCCGCCCCGGCGCGGAAGACCAGCGGCTCGTCGAACCAGCGCCCGACGATCTGCATGCCCACCGGCATCCCGTCGCCGTCGAAGCCGCAGGGCACCGACATGGCGGGCAGGCCGAGCGCGCCGAAGCCGTAGGTGAAGCGGCTGACCGCCCGCGTCGCCTCGATCATGTCGCCGCTGTCGTAGATGCGCGGGGCCACGATGGGGGTGGTTGGGGTGAGGATCAGGTCCACCCGCTCGAACAGCGTGCGGAACCGCAGCTTCCAGGAGGCCAGCCAGCGCCGCGATTCCGCGTACTGCACGCCGCTCACCGGCAGGCCGAGCTGCAGGCGGCGCAGCACCTCCGGCCCGATGGACTCCGGCGCGGTTTCCATCTTGTCGAGGTGATACTGCGCCATGTCGGCGACGAGCAGCGAGAAGGCGGTGCGGGCCTGCGCCACCTCCGCGTCCTCGATGGTGACGTCGACCAGGACGGCGCCGGCCTTCTCCAGCACCGCCGCCGCGGCGCGCACCCGCTCCGCCACCGCGGGCTGGAGGGCGTCGAAGTAGAAGTTGCGCGGCAACCCGATGCGCGTGCCGGCGATCCCCGCCTTCAAGTCCGGCAGGAAATTGCCGAGCGGGGCGTCGACCGAATTCGGGTCCTCCGGGTCGTAACCGGCGATGGCGGCGAAGGCGCGCGCCACGTCGGCGACGGAGTAGGCCAGCGGGCCGACGGTGTCGAAATCGACGCTGCACGGGATCATGCCGGTGTTGGACACCCGGCCGACGCTGGGCCGCAGCCCGACCACCCCGCAGAGTGCCGCCGGGATGCGGATGGAGCCGCCGGTGTCGGTGCCGATGGAGACCCGGCACAGCCCGGCGGCGACCGAGGCCGCGGACCCGCCGCTCGACCCGCCGGGCACCCGTCCGGTGTCCCAGGGATTCCGGCAGGGGCCGTGATGCTCGTTCTGGTTCGTCGAGCCCAGGCAGAATTCGGACAGGTTGTTGCGTCCGACCAGGATGGCCCCGGCGTCGCGCAGGCGGCGGATCAGCGGGGCGTCCCGATGCCCCATCCGGGCGAAGCGGCCGGAGGAGCCGTAGCTGGTCGTCTCCCCGGCCAGTTCGAAGCAGTCCTTGACGGTGACCGTCACCCCGTCCAGCAAGCCGGGCCAGTCGCCGGCCGCCCGCGCCTCGTCCTGCGCCCGCGCCCGGCGGATCGCCCCGTCGGCGTCCACCGCCAGCAGGGCGTTGACAATCGGGTTCAGGCTTTCGATGCGGGCGAGGCGGGCGCGGGTTTCCGCCTCGCTGGCGCCGGGCATGGAAGGGCTGCCGCCGCCGGACCGGGCCGGATGCGTTGTCGAAAGATCGGACATGCGTTGCTGCTTTCCGCTCGCGTGCCGGATGGCTTCGGACGAACTGCTCCGGCGACGGCCTGTTGAAGTCGCTTGGTTGCGCTTGGGTGTGGAACCGCCGGGTCAGGCGGCGTCCGCCAGCGCCAGATGGGCGATGACCGCATCCAGCGGCATCACGTCGGCGTATTTCTTGCCCATGTCGAACAGGTTGGCGCGGTGCGGCTCCTCAGCCCGGTCGCCGACGCACTCCTCCACGATGATCGGGCGCAGCCCGTGGGCGGAGGCGTCGATCACGCTGGCCCGCACGCAGCCCGAGGTCGTGCAGCCGGTGACCAGCAGCGTGTCGACCGCGTTCGCCCGCAGCCAGGACGACAGGGCGGTGCCGAAGAAGGCCGAGGCGTGCTGCTTGCGCACGATGAACTCGTTGGGCAGCGGCGCGACCTCCGGAGCGAAGGCGACGTCCGGGGAATTGGCGGTCAGGGTCAGCAGCGACGGAATCTTCTCGCCGAACGGGCCGATGCCGCCCGGAGCCTCCGGCGCGATGAAGCAGGCATGGGCGATTGGCATGCCCAAGGGGCGGACATGTCCGAGCAACTTTCCCGTGGCGGTGATGGCGCTGTTGATGTTGAAGCCGCCGAAGGCGTCCTCGCGCGTGAAACCGATCTGGAAGTCGATGACGAGGAGGGCGCACTTGCGGCCAAAGCCGAGCGGCTTGCCGATGCCCTGGCGCTCGTAGATGGAAAGATCGCTCATTTCAGGAGGTTCCTTCTTCCGCTGCTGCGCCGCATCACGGGCGCCCAATCAGCATACAACGAGGTATTTTTGCATTCAAAGTCCATAGTTTCACCATTTCAAACCTGCCTCTGCCCGCCTTTTGCGCAGATATGCATATTGCTGTATTCATAAGCAATGCCACGAAATACATCGCTAAATACCTGATTTAGAATGATTTATAGGCGGCCTGCGACAGTCCGTCGCAGGGTGGCACGATTCCTGCGAATTTGGTCGGGCATAAGGGTCCAGCGCAGATTGTGTGCAAAAATAGACCGGACAAATCTTGGCGCTGCCCGTAAAATCTTTGACACAGAGGAGCAGGCTTATGGACGGGATCAATCGCAAGGAACGGGCCGGCCAGATCGAGCGGAGCGGCGTCAACCGCCGCCAGTTCGGCACGTTGCTGGCCGCCGGCGCCCTGGTGGCGGGCAGCGGCTGGCCTCTGCCGGCGTCGGCGGCACCGCCGGTCCTGCGGGTGCGCATCGGCAGCGACATCGGCAACCTGGATCCCGCCCGCATTTTCCAGATCGAGAACCAGACGGTCGCCACCCAGATCTTCAACGGGCTGGTCAAGTACGACGAGGCGAGCAACGCCATCGTCCCCGACCTCGCCACCGGCTGGGACATCTCCGGCGACGGCACCGTCTACAGCTTCGCCCTGCGCAGCGGCGTCACCTGGCACAAGGGCTTCGGCCCCTTCACCTCCGACGACGTGAAGTTCTCGTTCGAGCGCGTGCTCGACCCGCAGACCGGCAGCAGCTACAGCGGGCAGCTCGCCTCCATCAAGTCCATCGAGACGCCGTCCCCCGACAAGGTGGTCATCACGCTGAAGGAGCCGAATTCCGGCTTCCTGCACAAGGTGTCGGCCTTCAACCAGGGCTGGATCGTCAGCCGCAAGGCGCTGGGCGAGATCGGCGACAAGGCCTTCGCGCTGAACCCCATCGGGACCGGCCCCTTCGTGTTCCAGAACTGGGCGCCGGGCCGCGAGGTGAAGCTGTCCGCCAACAAGGACTATTTCGCGGGCGCGCCCAAGGTCGAGGAGGTGCAGTTCCGCGTCATCAAGGACGAGACGGCGGCGGCCATCGCCCTGGAGAACGGCGAGATCGACATCTTCTTCGGCCTGCAGCAGCCGGAGGTCATCCAGCGCCTGAAGGGCGGCGGGCTGGTCACCGTGCTCGACCGCGACGCCAACCACACGATCAACCTCGTCCTCAACACCTCGATCAAGCCGCTGGGCGACGTGCGGGTGCGGCAGGCGATCCACCACGCCATCAACCGCAAGGCGCTGATCGACGGTTTCTTCAAGGGCACCAAGTCGGAGGCGAGCGGCGTCCTGACCTCCTCCTTCCAGGAATTCACCGATCAGGTCCCGCTGTTCCCCTACGACCCGGCGAAGGCCAAGGCGCTGCTCAAGGAGGCCGGTGTGGGGTCCTTCACGCTGGACCTCGTGGCGCCGGGCGCCAACCCCTACGACAAGATCGTCGTGCCGATCGCCAGCGACCTCGCCGCCGTGGGCATCGACGCCAAGATCAAGGTGCTGGAGCGCGGCGCCTACCTCCAGGCGCGCAACAAGGGCACGGTCCCGACCTGCATCACCGGCGTCGTCGGCGCCCCCGACCCGGACAGCCCGATCCTGTCGCTGTTCGCCAAGTCCTCCTTCCCGCCGGGCCTCAACACCGCCCATTACGAGGGCATCGAGGACATGATCGCCGCCGCCCGGCAGGCCCAGGGCGACGCCGCCCGCAAGGAGGTCTACGGGAAGATCCAGGCCAAGGTGATGGGCGACGTGCCGGTGGTCCCGCTCTACGCCGACCACCTGTTCATCGCCCATACCAAGAAGGTCTCCGGCTTCGTCCAGAACTCCCTGTTCACGATGAGCGCCTATCCGGTCTCGCTGCTGGAGGCGTGACGATGGACCGGCTTCTTCGCCAACTCTCGCAGCTCGCGATCACGGTGTTCGGCATCGTGACCGTGACCTTCTTCCTGGTCCGGATGATCCCCGGCGACCCCGCCCAGTACATGCTGGGCGACTACGCCACCGAGGAGGCGCTGGCGACTCTGCGCGCCCAGCTCGGCCTCGACCAGCCAGTCTACGTGCAGTACGGGCTCTACGTGCTGCGCGCCGTCACCGGGGATTTCGGATCGTCGGTGGTCACCGGCCGCCCGGCGCTGGAGGAGATCCTGTTCAGCCTCCCGGACTCCGCGATCCTGGCCTTCGCCGGCCTCGCGGTGGCGGTGGCGATCGGCATCCCGCTCGGCATTCTCACCGCGGAGCGGCAGGGATCGTGGAGCGACATGCTCATCATGATCGTGGCGCTGTTCGGCATCTCCTTCCCGGTCTTCTGGCTCGGCCTCGCCTCCGTCCTGCTGTTCTCGCAGGAGCTGAAATGGTTCCCGGCGCTGGGGGCCAGCTCGGGCGGCGGGTTCCTCACCCACCTGCACCATCTGGTGCTTCCGGCGGGCGTGCTGGGCATCTCGGTCGCCGCCTACATCACCCGCCTGACCCGCTCGGCGATGCTGGAGGTGCTGGGCCAGGACTGCATCCGCGTCGCCCGCGCGATGGGCGTGCCGGAGCGCCGGGTGGTGTGGCGGCTGGCGCTGAAGAACGCGCTGGTGCCGATCCTCGCCATCGTCGGGGTGACCTTCGCCTGGTCGCTGGGCAGCGCCATCCTGATCGAGGTGGTGTTCAGCCGGCCCGGCATCGGCTCGATGATCCTGAAGGCGGTCTCGGCCCGCGACTACCAGCTCGTCCAGGCGGGCGTGCTGGTGCTGGCCGTGGCCGTCGTCCTCGTCAATAGCCTGCTCGACCTCGCCTACGGGCTGGTCGATCCGCGCCTGTCCACACGGTGACACATGGCAGCCACAGCAACCCTCTCCGCGTCCGCTTCGGCGCGGCGGTCGTCCCTGATGCGCTATTTCCGCCATCCGGGCTTCCTGATCGGCGTGATCCTGCTGACCCTGCTGCTGATCGTGGCGGTGGCGGCCCCCTGGATCGCCCCGATGTCGCCGCTCGAAACCGACCTCGCCAACACGCTGGCCCCGCCCTCGGCCGCGCATCTCCTGGGCACCGACCAGTTCGGGCGCGACGTGCTGTCCCGCCTGATCTGGGGCACCCGCATCTCCCTCCAGGTCGCCGTCGCGGTGATGGCTCTGTCGCTGTCGCTGGGGATGGTGATCGGCGCGGTCGCCGGCTTCTTCGGCGGCTGGGTCGAGCGGGTGACCGTCTCGATCATCGACATCCTGCTGGCCTTTCCCGGCTTCCTGCTGGCGCTGGCCCTGGTGGCGGCCCGCGGCTCCTCGCTGGAGTTGGTCATCATCGCGGTGGCGCTGGCCTTCACGCCGCGGGTCGCCGCGGTGATGCGGGCGGTCGTCCTGACGATCAAGCCGCGCACCTACGTCGAGGCGTCCCGGGCCATCGGCATGGGCACGATGCGGCTGCTGTTCCTGCACGTCGTGCCGAACAGCCTGCCGCCGGTGATCGTGGTCGCCACGGTCAGCGCCGCCACCGCCATCCTGGCGGAAGCGGGCTTGAGCTTCCTCGGCCTCGGGGTCCAGCCGCCGGCCCCGACCTGGGGCAACGTCATCGCCGACGGGCAGAGCTTCCTGGCCTCCAACCCGCTGATCTCGCTGTCGGCGGGGATCTGCATCGCGGTGATGGTGGTCGCCCTGAACCTGCTGGGGGACGGCCTGCGCGACACGCTCGACCCGCAGATGCGCCGCTCCTCCGGACGCGTGCTGTGAGGACGCCCCCCATGCCAAACAAGGCCATGCCGAACCTTCACCCCGTGGCGCCGGCGGCTCCCATCGCCTCCGCCACGGCCCCCCGCCCGGTCGCGCTGGAGCTGCGCGATCTGACCACGGTCTTTCCCGGCGACGA
This sequence comes from Azospirillum sp. UENF 312511, assembly GCF_058780635.1. Taxonomy (NCBI): domain Bacteria; kingdom Pseudomonadati; phylum Pseudomonadota; class Alphaproteobacteria; order Rhodospirillales; family Azospirillaceae; genus Azospirillum; species Azospirillum sp. UENF 312511. The sequence goes on from NZ_JBSNCG010000005.1 coordinate 1,030,982, forward strand.
CGGACCGGTCACCGTCATCGACGGCGTGTCGCTCGCCGTGCGGGCCGGCGGCACGCTGGCGGTGGTCGGCGAGTCCGGATCGGGCAAGTCGATGACCTTCCTCTCCGCGCTCGGCCTCGTCGCGGCACCCGGCCGCGTCCGCCGCGGCGAGGTGCGGATCGACGGTGCCGACATCCTGCACCAGCCGCCGGAGCGGCTGCGCCGCCTGCGCGGGGCGGTCATTTCGATGATCTTCCAGGACCCGCTGACCGCGCTGAACCCCGTCTTCACCATCGGCGAGCAGATCGTCGAGGTGCTGCGGGCGCACCAGCGCATCGGCCGCGCCGCCGCCCGCGCCCGCGCCATCGAACTGTTGGCCCGCGTCCAGATCCCCGACCCGGCGCGGCGGGTGGACGACTACCCGCACCAGCTCAGCGGCGGGCAGCGCCAGCGCGTGCTGATCGCCATGGCCATCGCCCTGTCGCCGAAGATCCTGATCGCCGACGAGCCGACCACGGCGCTCGACGTGACGGTGCAGGCGCAGATCCTCGACCTGCTCGCCGACCTCCAGGCGGAGACCGGCATGGCGCTGGTCCTCATCACCCACGACCTCGGGCTGGTCGCCAGATACGCCGACGACGTGGCGGTGATGTACGCCGGGCGGCTGGTCGAGACCGGCTCCATGGAGGAGGTTTTCACCAGGCCCCGCCACCCCTACACCCGCGCGCTGTTCCGCAGCATTCCCCGCCTCGACGGCCCGGTGGACGAGGAGCTTCCGGCCATCGAGGGCCAGCCGCCCAACGTCGCCCGGCTGCCGCCCGGCTGCGCCTTCGAGCCGCGCTGCACGGTCGGCCGCGGGCGGGCGGACTGCTGCACCCGGCGGCCGCTGCCGCTGGCCGGCGACCGCTCCGGCCACCGCAGCGCCTGTTTCCACGAAGACCTGCCCGACCGGAAGGAGGCCAGCCGATGAGCGACACCCTCTCCGCACCCCCTCCGGCCCTGGAACTCGTCGACGCCACCCGCGTCTTCACCCGCCGCGGCGGCCTGTTCAAGGCGGCCGGCAAGGCGGTGCGGGCGGTGGACGGCGTGTCGCTGACCATCCGCGCCGGCGAAACCCTCGGCCTCGTCGGCGAGAGCGGCAGCGGCAAGAGCACGCTGGGCCGCCTTGCCCTGCGGCTGGTCGAGCCGACCAGCGGGCGGCTGCTGGTCGACGGGCGCGACGTGACCGGCGTGTCGAAGGCCGAGATGCAGGCGATGCGGCGCGACATCCAGATGGTCTTCCAGGACCCCTACGGATCGCTCGACCCCCGCGTCACCATCGGCCAGAGCATCGCCGAGCCGCTGAAGGTCCATGGCCTGTGGGACAGCGACGGGCCGCAGAAGGTCGCCGGGGTGATGAGCCTCGTCGGGCTCGACCCCTCGCACGCCGACCGCTACCCGCACCAGTTCTCCGGCGGCCAGCGCCAGCGCATCGGCATCGCCCGCGCCCTGACGCTCGACCCCAAGATCCTGGTGCTGGACGAGCCGGTGTCGGCGCTCGACGTGTCGATCCAGGCGCAGATCATCAACCTGCTCCAGCGCATCCAGCGGGAACGCGGGCTGTCCTACCTGTTCATCGCCCACGATCTGGCGGTGGTCCGCCACGTCAGCCACCGCATCGCCGTGATGTATCTCGGCAAGGTCGTGGAGATGGCGGAGCGCGACAACCTCTACCGCCGGCCGCTGCATCCCTACACCGTCTCGCTGCTGGCGGCGGTGCCCATCGCCGACGTGCGGATGCGCAACCGACGCCGCACCTCGGTGACGATGGGCGAGATCGGCTCGGCCACCAACGTGCCGCCGGGCTGCCGCTTCCACCCGCGCTGCTATAGGGCGCGGCTGGTCGCCGCGGCGGGCGGCGGGCCCACCGAGCGCAGCGGCGACGCCCTGCTGCCGCGCGCCTGCCTGATCGACCAGCCCGCGTTGAAAGCCTGCGGCGGCGCCGATCAAGTCGCCTGCCACTTCCCCGAAACACCGGAAACCCGCTCCGAGGTCGCCACGGCGGTCCTTCAGGACATCGGCTATCCGCCCATCCGCCCCATCACCCTGTAATCGGCCCCCTGCAATCGGCTTAAGGATCATCCTATGTTCAGCGTCACCGACGAACTCAAGGACAACTATTCCGGCGTCTTCCAGAACCGGATCGGCTTTGGGCGGAAGGCCGCCATCATTTCCATCGACTTCATCGACTTCTACACCCAGCCCGGCGCTCCCTTCTTCGGGCAGGGGGTGGTGGACGCGACGATCGCCAGCGTGCCGCTCTACGCCGCCGCCCGCCGCGCCGGCCTGCCGGTCATCTACACCAAGGTCGTCTATGACGCGGCCGGGACCGAGGGCGGCATGTTCGTCAAGAAGATCCCGGCGCTGCGCGCCTTCACCGCCGACAACCCGCTGGCCGAGTTCGACGCCCGCGTGACGCCGGAGCCGCAGGACGTCGTGCTGGTCAAGCACCATTCCTCCGCCTTCTTCGGCACGCCGCTCAGCACCATGCTGCGCGTGATGGAGTGCGACACGGTGATCCTCACCGGCTGCTCGACCAGCGGCTGCGTGCGGGCCACGGCGGTGGACGCGGTGTCCCACGGCTTCCGCGTCATCGTCCCCGCCGAATGCGTGGGCGACCGCCACCAGGCCCCGCACGATTCCGCCCTGTTCGACATGAACGCCAAGTACGGCGACGTGCTGCCGGTGGCGGAGGTGATGGCCTACGTCGAGAAGCAGGCCGAGGCCGTGGCCGCCTGATCCCTCCCAACCGCCTCTGACCCCATCCGAACTGTCCATCCGAACTTTATGGAGCGGTGGCGCGCCCGCGGCCGACCGGCGGGCGCGCCCCTGAGCAATCTGCCGACATGATGCCCCTTTCCAATCCCCTCCAGTGGTGCCTGCTGGTGGGGGCGACCCTCCTGTTCACCGCCCTGTTCATGGTGGCCGGCCTTCCCGGCGCGACGCTGCTCGGCCCGATGGCGGCGGCGATCCTGCTGGGGGTGCGCGGCGCCTCCATCGAGCTGCCCAAGCGCTTCTCCTGGCTGGCCCAGGCGCTGACGGGGGGTGTCGTCGCCCGGTCCATGGACGTGACCATCCTGCATGACGTGGCGCTGCACTGGTTTCCCATGCTGATGGCGCTGTCCACGATGCTGGCCGGCGCGGTGCTGGTCGGCTGGCTGCTGGAACGGTCGGGCCGCTTTCCCGGCGGCACCGCCCTGTGGGGAACCATGCCGGGCGCCGCCCCGGCGATGATCGCCATGGCCGGCGATTTCGGCGGCGATCCGCGCTTCGTCGCCGTGATGCAGTATCTGCGGGTGATCGTGGTCGTCGTCCTGGCCTCGCTCGTCTGCCATTTCCTGCTGGGCAGCGTTCCCACGCCAATCGGCGTTCCGGGCGCCGTTCCCGGTGCCGTTCCCGCGCCATCGGCCTCCGTCGCCTCGACGCTGGCGCTGGTGGCGGTCGCGCTGGCCGGCGGGTGGGCCGGCACCGTGACACGGCTTCCGGCGGGGCCGCTGCTCGGCCCGATCCTGCTCGGCGGCACCCTCAACATGACCGGGCTGGTGGTGCTGGATTCGCCGTCCTGGCTGATCGCCGTCGCCTTCACGATCATCGGCTGGACGACCGGCCTGCGCTTCCGGCGGGAGTTGCTGCGCGATCTGGTGGCGTCGGTGCCGCTGATGCTGCTGTCCACCTTCGGTCTGGTGGCGATGTCGCTCGGCTCCGCCTGGCTGCTGGTCACGCTCACCGGCAAGGACCCGCTGACCGCCTATCTGGCGACCAGCCCCGGCGGGTTGGATTCGGTGACGGTGGTGGCGTTGGGCAGCGCCGCCGACGTGCCCTTCATCCTCACCCTGCAGACTTTGCGGCTGTTCGGGACGATCCTGATGAGCGTTCTGCTTGTGCGATTCCTGCGCCGCCGATAGAACGCAATCCCTTGCCCCGCCATTTTCCAACCGCCGGCGCCCGACGCCCCGGCCGGAGGACACCGTGACCCCGTTCAGCGATGAGAAGGCGACCGGGACCGTCCGGTCCGAGCAGGTCGGCTCCATCATGACCGCCCTGCGCAACCGGGTGCTGGAGGGCAAGCTGCTCCCCGGCACCAAGCTGAAGGAGGCGGAGCTGGCCGCCCAGTTCGGCGTATCGCGGACCCCGATCCGCGAGGCGCTGGTGGCGGCGGAGCGGGAAGGGCTGGTCACCTACGAGACCAACCGCGGCTACACGGTGCGCCAGTTCACCCGGCGCGATCTTCTGGAGAGCTATGAGATGCGCAGCCTCCTGGAGGGGCACGGCTGCCGCATCGTGGCGGAGCGCGGCCTGCCGCTCGACGTGGAGCGGGCGCTGCGCAACGGCCTCGACCGCGCCGAGGCGCTGATATCCGGCGACAGCCCGCTGGAGGGAGAGGCGCTGGAGCAGTGGCGCCTGTTGAACCAGCGCTTCCACACCACCCTGATGGGGCTGGTGCCGAGCGGGCTGTTCAACCGCTCCTTCCAGACCGTCTACCGGGTCCCGAAGATCTACGACGTCCTGGAGATGGAGAAGGACGGCCCCACCCTGCGCCAGTACAACGAGGAGCACCGCCGCATCCTCGACGCCATCGCCCGCCGCCAGAGCGGGCGGGTGGAGTTCCTGATGCGGGAGCATCTCCAGGGGCCGTGCGATTTGCTTCTCCGCCGGATGGATGAGGCGCCGGGCGGCTGAGGGGGCGTGTTGCTGTGCTGACGGTGCCCCCTCCCTAACCCTCCCCCTCTACGAGGTGGAGGGGAGTGCCGCCGCTTCGCAAAAGGCACCCTCTCCCGCGAAGCGGGGGAGGGCCGGGGTGGGGGAAACCCTGCCATTTCATGCACTTACCGACCCACCATATACGCGTCGTATATTCCACGCCCCCCACCACCCCCCTCGAATCTATACGCGCATCGGGCGCAGCCTGATCGTGCCGGACACAGCCGTGCCGGCATCCGATCCACGCTGACGCGCGTCCAACTGTCAGGACGCGCCCCGGAGGCAACCATGCTGGACATCATCGCGCTGGCGATCACCGCGGCCTTCTTCGCCGCGTCCATCGCCTATGTGCACGCCTGCGACCGCTTGTGAGGGGGGCTGGGCCATGATCGTCGATTACGCGCTCGGCGGCCTCGTCGCCGCCGGGTTGCTGGCCTACCTCGTGTACGCCCTGATCCGCCCTGAACGGTTCTGAGGAGACTTTATGACCGTCAGCGGCTGGATTCACATCCTGCTCTTCGCCGCCCTCGTGGCCGCCGTGGCGCGCCCGCTCGGCGGCTACATGACGCGGCTGTTCAACGGGGAGCGCACGCTGCTCTCGCCGCTGCTCGGACCCGTCGAGCGCGGGCTCTACCGTTTGGCCGGGGTGGACGCGAAGGCGGAACAGCATTGGGTGACCTACGCCGTCGCCATGCTGCTGTTCAACGTCGCCGGGCTGCTGCTGCTCTACGCGCTGCAGCGCCTGCAGGGCGTTCTGCCCCTGAACCCCACGGGCATGGCGGCGGTCCCCGCCGACCTCGCCTTCAACACCGCCGCCAGCTTCGTCACCAACACCAACTGGCAGAATTACGGCGGCGAAAGCACGATGAGCCACCTCGTGCAGATGGCCGGGCTGACCGTGCAGAACTTCGTGTCGGCGGCGACCGGCATCGCGCTGGCCGTGGCGCTGGTCCGCGGCTTCACCCGCAGCGCGGCGCGGACGGTCGGCAACTTCTGGACCGACCTGACCCGCGGCACGCTCTACCTGCTGCTGCCGCTCAGCCTGCTCTACGCGCTGTTCCTGGTGTGGCAGGGCGTGCCGCAGACGCTGGCCGGGACGGTGGACGCCACCACGCTGGAGGGTGTCAAGCAGACCATCGCGCTCGGCCCCGTCGCCTCGCAGGAGGCGGTCAAGATGCTGGGCACCAACGGCGGCGGCTTCTTCAACGCCAACTCCGCCCATCCCTTCGAGAATCCGAACGCCCTGACCAATCTGGTGCAGATGCTGTCGATCTTCGCCATCGGCGCCGGGCTGACCAACCTGTTCGGGCGCATGGCCGGGGACGAGCGGCAGGGCTGGGCCATCCTGGCCGCCATGGGCCTGCTGTTCTTTATCGGCGTCGCCGCCGTCTATTGGGCGGAAGCCCAGGGCAACCCGGCCTTCGCCGCCCTCGGGCTGGACAACGCCGCCGGCAACATGGAGGGCAAGGAGACCCGCTTCGGCATCGCCATGAGCGCCCTGTTCGCCGCAGTGACCACGGCGGCCTCCTGCGGCGCGGTCAACGCCATGCACGACAGCTTCATGCCGCTGGGCGGCATGGTGCCGATGGTCAACATGATGCTGGGCGAGATCATCGTCGGCGGCGTCGGAGCCGGCCTCTACGGCATGCTGCTGTTCGCCATCGTCACCATGTTCGTCGCCGGGCTGATGGTCGGGCGCACGCCGGAGTATCTGGGCAAGAAGCTGGAGGCGAAGGAGGTCAAGATGACCATGCTCGCCGTCCTCTGCCTGCCCTTGATGATGCTGGGCGGCACCGCCTTCGCCGTGGTGCTGGACACCGGCCTTGCCGCACTCGCCAACGCCGGGCCACACGGCTTTTCGGAGGCGCTCTACGCCTACGTCTCGGCGGCGGCCAACAACGGCAGCGCCTTCGGCGGGCTGTCGGGCAACACGCTCTGGTACAACCTGACGCTGGCCGCCGGGATGCTGGTGGGCCGCTTCCTGGTCATCGTGCCGATGCTGGCGGTCGCCGGCTCGCTCGCCGCCAAGACGCGCAGCGCGGCCTCGGCCGGCACCTTCCCGACCCATGGCGGCCTGTTCGTCGGGCTGCTGGCCGGCGTCATCCTGATCGTCGGCGGCCTGACCTTCTTCCCGGCGCTCGCCCTCGGCCCGGTGGCCGAGCATCTGGCGATGCGCGCCGGCCTCCTCTTCTGACCGGGGACCTTCCATGGACACCCATTCGAAAACCGCCACCCGGACTCCGGCCTCCACGCTGCTGGACCCGGCCATCCTCCTGCCCGCCGTCGCCGGCTCCGTCCGCAAGCTCGACCCGCGGCTGATGGCCCGCAACCCGGTGATGTTCTGCGTGGAGGTGGTGGCGGCGCTGACCACGCTGCTGTTCCTGCGCGATCTCCTGACGGGCGCCGGGCTGACCGGCGCTGGGAGGATCGGCTTCTCCCTGCAGATCGTGCTGTGGCTGTGGTTCACCCTGCTCTTCGCCAACTTCGCGGAGGCGGTGGCGGAGGGCCGCGGCAAGGCCCAGGCGGCCAGCCTGCGCCGCACCCGCACGGAGACCACCGCCAAGCGGCTGGCGGGTGAGGGCTGGGAGAGCGTTCCGGCCACCCTCCTGAAGCCCGGCGACCTCGTTCTGGTGGAGGCGGGCGACCTCATCCCCTCCGACGGCGAGGTGGTGGAGGGCGTGGCCAGCGTCAACGAGGCCGCGATCACCGGCGAATCCGCCCCGGTCGTCCGCGAATCCGGCGGCGACCGCTCCGCGGTGACCGGCGGCACGCAGGTGATCTCCGACTGGATCAAGGTGCGGATCACCGCCGCCCAGGGCAACACCTTCCTCGACCGCATGATCGGGCTGGTCGAGGGCGCGCAGCGGCAGAAGACGCCCAACGAGATCGCGCTGAACATCCTGCTGGCCGGCATGACGGTCATCTTCGTCATCGCCGTGGCAACCATCCCCAGCTTCGCCGCCTACGCCGGCGGGTCGGTCGGGGTGCTGGTCCTGGCGGCGCTGTTCGTCACGCTGATCCCGACCACCATCGGCGCGCTGCTGTCGGCCATCGGCATCGCCGGCATGGACCGTCTGGTCCGCTTCAACGTGCTGGCCATGTCGGGCCGGGCGGTCGAGGCGGCGGGCGACGTGGACACGCTGCTGCTCGACAAGACCGGCACGATCACGCTGGGCAACCGGCAGGCGGCGGAGTTTCTGCCGATCTCCGGCGTGGCCGACCGCGACCTCGCCGACGCCGCCCAGCTCGCCTCGCTGGCCGACGAGACGCCGGAGGGCCGCTCCATCGTCGTTCTGGCGAAGGAGAAGTACGGCATCCGCGCTCGCGACATGGCCGGGCTGCACGCCCGCTTCGTGCCCTTCACCGCCCAGACGCGGCTGAGCGGCATCGACAGCGACGGCGTGACGATCCGCAAGGGTGCGGTGGACGCGGTGCTGGCCCATGTGCGGACCCTCGGTACGGGCGCCGCCCACCAGGGCAACACCGTCACCGCGCTCCGCCCCGATCCCGCCCTGGAGGCGGCGGTGCGCGAGGTCCAGGCCATCGCGGAACGCGTCGCCAAGTCCGGCGGCACGCCGCTGGCCGTCGCCCGCGACGGCAGGCTGCTCGGCGTCATCCACTTGAAGGACATCGTCAAGGGCGGCATCCGGGAGCGCTTCGCGGCGCTGCGCCAGATGGGCATCAAAACGGTGATGATCACCGGCGACAACGCCATGACCGCCGCCGCCATCGCGGCGGAGGCCGGGGTGGACGATTTCCTGGCCCAGGCGACGCCGGAGATGAAGCTGCAGCTCATCCGCGACGAGCAGGCGCGGGGCAAGCTGGTCGCCATGTGCGGCGACGGCACCAACGACGCCCCGGCGCTGGCCCAGGCCGACGTCGGCGTGGCGATGAACACCGGCACCGTCGCCGCCCGCGAGGCCGGCAACATGGTCGACCTGGACAGCGACCCGACCAAGCTGATCGAGATCGTGGAGATCGGCAAGCAGCTGCTGATGACCCGCGGCGCCCTGACCACCTTCTCCATCGCCAACGACGTGGCGAAGTACTTCGCCATCATCCCCGCCATGTTCCTGGCCTTCTACCCGCAGCTGGGCGCCCTGAACGTGATGGGGCTGGCCAGCCCGGAGAGCGCCATCCTGTCGGCGATCATCTTCAACGCGCTGATCATCGTCGCGCTGATCCCGCTGGCGCTGCGCGGCGTCGCCTACCGCGCGGTGGGCGCGGCCCGGCTGCTGCGCCGGAACCTGCTGATCTACGGGCTGGGCGGCCTGATCGTGCCCTTCGTCGGGATCAAGCTGATCGACCTCGTCACCGCCATCGGACTCGTGTGAGGACCCCGCCATGCTGAAGGAACTGCGCCCCGCCCTCGTCATGATCGCCGCGATGACCGTGGTGACCGGGCTGATCTACCCGCTGGCCGTCACCGGCATCGCCCAGGCCGTCTTTCCCCATCAGGCCAACGGCAGCCTGATCGAGCGGGACGGGACGGTCGTCGGCTCCGCCCTGATCGGCCAGGGCTTCACCGGGGAGGGCTATTTCCACGGGCGGCCCTCCGCCACGCTGGGGCTGGGCCCGTCCGATCCGTCGAAGAGCGTGCCGGCGCCCTACAATGCCGCGGCCTCCGGCGGCTCCAACCTTGGACCAACGTCGCAGGCGCTGGCTGACCGGGTGCGGGAGGAGACGGAGCGGCTGAAGGCCGAGAATCCCAACGCCCCGGTGCCGGTCGAGCTGGTGACGACCTCGGCCAGCGGCCTCGACCCGCATCTGTCGCCGACCGCCGCCGATTTCCAGGTCCCCCGTGTCGCCCGCGCCCGCGGCCTGTCGGAGGCCCAGGTCGGCGCCCTGGTCACCATGAACACCGAGCCGTCGCCGCTGGGGCCGCTGGCGGAGCCGGTGGTCAACGTGCTGCGGCTCAATCTCGCCCTCGACGCCGCCGCGGCGACGCATTAGCTGAAGGTCAACAGGCGGCCCTGTTCCGTCTCCCGCACAGGCGGGGGAGGGGGCGGGGCCGTCGATCCGTTCCGAAGGCCGCCCCCGATGCCGAACGACCGAACCGCCGCCGCTGCCCGGCCTTCGCCCGAAGCGCTCCTGCGCGCGGCGGCGCGGGAGGGGCGCGGGCGGCTGAAACTGTTTCTGGGCGCCGCCCCCGGCGTCGGCAAGACCTACGAGATGCTGCTGACCGCCCAGGCCAAGCGGCGCGACGGGGTGGACGTGGTGGTCGGCGTGGTCGAGACCCATGGCCGGCGCGAGACGGAGGCGCTGCTCGCCGGCCTGACTGTCCTCCCCCGCCGCAAGGTCGAGTACAAGGGCCGCCGGCTTGACGAGATGGACCTCGACGCCATCCTCGCCCGCCGCCCGGCCATCGTTCTGGTGGACGAGCTGGCCCACACGAACGCCCCCGGCAGCCGCCACGCCAAGCGCTACCTCGACGTCGAGGAGATCCTCGCCGCCGGGATCGACGTCTACACGACGATGAACATCCAGCATGTGGAGAGCCTGAACGACGTCGTCGCCCGGATCACCCGCGTCCGCATCCGCGAGACGGTGCCGGATTCCATCCTCGACCGCGCCGACGACATCGAGGTCATCGACATCACGCCGGACGATCTGATCCAGCGGCTGAAGGACGGCAAGGTCTACGTTCCGCGCACCGCCGAGCGGGCGATCCGCCATTACTTTTCCCCCGGCAACCTGACGGCGCTGCGCGAACTGGCGCTGCGCCGCACCGCCCAGCGGGTGGACGACCAGCTGCTCACCCACATGCAGGCCCACGCCATCGCCGGCCCCTGGGCGGCGGGGGAGCGGCTGCTGGTTTGCGTGAACGAAGACCCGGCCTGCGCCGCCGTCGTCCGCTACGCCCGCCGTCAGGCCGAGCGGCTGCGCGCCCATTGGACCGCGCTGCATGTGGAGACTCCGCGCAGCCTGCGCCTGAGCGAGGCCGAGCGCGACCGCATCGCGGACGCGCTGCGGCTGGTCGAGAAGCTGGGGGGCGAGGCGGTGACCATCCCGGGCGGCGACGTCGCCGGCACGGTGGTCGAGTATGCGCGGACCAACAACGTCGCTCACATCGTCATCGCCAAGTCCCACCGCGGCCCCTGGGCGGAGCTGTTGCGCAGCTCCATCGCCTTCCGGCTGATCCGGCAGGCCGGCGGCATCAGCGTGCACGTCATCGCCGACGACGCCGAGGAGCCGATCCCGCCCAAGACGGTGCGCACCGCGGCCCCCCGGCGCCCGGCGCTGTCCTGGTGGCCCTACGCCGCCGCCACCGGCTACGTCGCGCTGGCGCTGGGCGTCGGGGAGGTGCTTCAGCAGGTGCTCGACGTCAGCAACGTCGCGCTGGTCTTCCTGACGGCGGTGCTGACCAGCGCGGTGACCGGCGGGCTGGGGCCGTCGCTCTACGCCTGCGTCGCCAGCATCCTGGCCTTCAACTATTTTTTCCTGAACCCGCTCTACACCTTCTCCATCGCCGATCCGGAGAACATCGTCGCGCTGTTCTTCTTCGCGGTGGTCGCGGTGATCGCCAGCAACCTGACCGCCCGCGTGCGCGCCCAGGCCGTCACCGCCCGGCTGCGCGCCAAGACGACCGAGGATCTCTACGGCTTCAGCCGCAAGCTGGCCGGGGTGGTCACCATGGACGACCTGCTGTGGGCGACCGCCCACCAGATCGCGGCGATGCTGAAGGTGCATGTGGTCCTGCTGCTGCCCGACGGCGGCACCGTCTCCGTCCGTGCCGGCTACCCGCCGGAGGACGAACTGCGCGAGGCCGACCTCGCCGCCGCCGTCTGGGCCTGGGAAAACAACCGGCCGGCCGGGCGCGGCTCGGACACGCTGCCCGGCGCCAAGTGGCTGTTCCTTCCACTGCGCACCGGGCGCGGCCCGGTCGGGGTGGTCGGCATCGACACCGACACCGCCCGCACCGGCAAGCCCGGCGCCCTGCTGACCCCCGACCAGCGCCGGCTGCTCGACGCGCTGACCGATCAGGCCGCACTCGCCATCGAGCGCGTCACGCTGGCGGAGGACGTGGACCGCGCCCGTCTGGCCGCCGAGACGGAGCGGCTGCGCTCGGCCCTGCTCACCTCGATCTCCCACGACCTGCGCACGCCGCTGGCCTCCATCCTGGGGTCGGCGACCAGCCTGACCGTCTACGGCGCCGGGATGGACGAGGCGTCGCGCCGCGACCTCGCCGCCACCATCCAGGAGGAGGCGGAGCGGCTGAACCGCTTCATCGCCAACCTGCTGGACATGACACGCCTGGAGTCCGGAGCCATCCGCCCGCGCACCGGCCCGGTCGATCTGGCCGAGACGGTGGGCAGCGCGCTGGGGCGGGCGGGCCGCATCCTGGCCGGGCACCGGGTGGACGTCGATCTGGCCGCCGACCTGCCGATGCTGGAGGCGGACGACGTGCTGTTCGAACAGGTTCTCTTCAATCTGCTGGACAACGCGGCCAAATACGCGCCAACAGGCTCGCGGATCGAGGTCGGGGCGGCGCGGGAGGACGGTCGGGTGCGCATCGAGGTGCGGGACGAGGGCGACGGCATCCCGGCGGCGGATGTCGAGCGCATCTTCGACAAGTTCTACCGCGTCCAGGCCCAGGACCGGCAGCGCGCCGGGACCGGGCTGGGATTGGCCATCTGCCGCGGCTTCGTCGAGGCGATGGGCGGCACCATCGCCGCCGGCAACCGCAAGGACCGCTCCGGCGCTGTCTTCACCCTGACCATGCCCGCCGCCGCCGCCCTGCCCAGTCTTGAGGGTCCCAGTCTTGAGGGGCCCGGCCTTGAGGAAGAGGGGACGCCATGAGGTCGGACACCCTGCCGCTGCGCGTCCTGGTGGTGGACGACGAACCGCCGATCCGTCGCTTCCTGCGCACCACCCTGTCCGCCCAGGGCTACGACATCGCCGAGGCGGAGGACGGGGCGGGCGCGCTGGAGGCGGTGCGGCGGCGTCCGCCGGACCTGCTCGTTCTCGACCTCGGCCTGCCGGGGATCGGCGGGCTGGAGGTGATCCGCCGCCTGCGTGCCGACGGGGTGGCCGCCCCGATCATTGTGCTGTCCAGCCGCGCCGACGAGGCGGGGAAGGTGGAGGCGCTGGACCTCGGCGCCGACGACTATGTGACCAAGCCCTTCGGCATGGACGAGCTTCTCGCCCGCATCCGCGCCGCCCTGCGCCACCGCCTGCAGCAGCAGGGGGAGCGCCCGCTGTTCCGCAGTGGCGACCTTGCCGTCGATCTGGTCCGGCGGATCGTGACGGTTCGCGGTGCCGAGGTGAAGCTGTCGCCCCGCGAGTACGACCTGCTGCGTCTGCTGGTCGCCCATGCCGGCAAGGTGCTGACCCACCGCTTCATCCTGAAGGAAGTCTGGGGTGCGGACACCGACGTGCAGTATCTGCGCATCTACGTCCGCCAGCTCCGCCAGAAGATCGAGACGGAGCCGGAGCGGCCCTCGCACATCCTGACTGAGACCGGCGTCGGCTACCGGCTGCGCGCGCCGGATTGATCCCGCCCCCACATCCGTTGCAACCCACCGCTGCACGCTAAACCTGCTGCGCCGTGGTTGGATTCGTGCGACAGAACCCCCAGGGCCGCTGTTTCAGGCGCAAGCCCCAACAAAAAAGATGACCGCACACCGCAATTGAGCCCAACCGAAGCCTTCGAAGAGATTTTCATATGGAAAGCGTCGATCTCTGGTCGCAACTCACCGCCTTTGGGCAGGTGGTTGCCATCGACCTCGTTCTCGCCGGCGACAACGCCATCGTGGTCGGCATGGCCGCCGCCGCCGTTCCCGTGGAGCAGCGCCGCAAGGTGATCTTCTGGGGCATCGGCGCCGCCATCATCCTGCGCATCTTCTTCGCGCTGATCACCACCCAGCTTCTTGCCATCATCGGGCTGACCCTGGCCGGCGGCGTGCTGCTGCTGTGGGTCTGCTGGAAGATGTTCCGCGAGCTGCGCTCCGGAGGGGCGGACGAGGTAACGCCCGACGAGGCGCTGGCCGCAACCGGCTCCGGCTCCGGGGACGCCGCGGTCGGTGCGGCGGTGGCGACGACCACCTTCGGCGCGGCGGTCTGGCATATCGTGGTGGCCGACGTGTCGATGTCGCTCGACAACGTTCTGGCCGTGGCCGGGGCCGCCAAGGACCATCCGACGGTCCTGGTCCTCGGCCTGCTGCTGTCGGTCATCCTGATGGGGGCCGCGGCCAACGTGATCGCCCACATCCTGCACAAGCACCGCTGGATCGGCTGGATCGGCCTCGCCATCATCACCTACGTGGCGCTCGACATGATCTGGCGCGGCGGCAACGAGGTCCTGACCCAGGCCCACTTGCTCTGATGAACCGAAAAACCCCCGCCCTTTCAGCGGGGGTTTTTTCTTCAGGCGCCAGCACCCTCCAGCAGCGCCCGCAAATCCTCCTGACGCTGGACCGTCCGGACCCCCAGCGTGCCGTCGCGGCCCCGGATCGCCACTTCCCGGCGCTCCAGGTTCTCCAACTGCCGGAGCCCCGCCAGTTCGGCGGCCGCGTCGGAGAAGACCACGGTGGCGCCCAGCGTCTTGGTCATCTCCTCCAGCCTTGCGGCGACGTTGCCGGTGTCGCCGATGAATTGCAGCGACCCGTCCTCCGAACAGGCCACCGCCCCGACCACGGCGAGGCCGGAATGCACCCCGGCCCCGAAGGCCAGCGGCTGGTCCAGCTCCTCCGCGAGGTCGCGGCTCAGCACCTCGATGTCGCGCCACAGGTCGGCGGTGGCGCGCAGCGCGCTGGCCGCCGCCGCGGTGGGGTCGTCCTCGTTGGCGAACATGCCCATCACCCCGTCGCCCGCGATGGCGATGACGTAGCCGCCGTGCTTCCGGATCGCGTCGGTGACCACCTGGACGTAGCGGGTGACGATGAACAGGGCGTCGAAGGGCAGCCGTTCCGCCGCCAGCGAGGTCGATCCCCGCAAATCCACGAACAGCGCGGTGATCGCCAGTTCCCGCCCGCTGTCCATGGGGGCGGTGACGGCGAAGGTGCGGCCGTTGTCCCGCGCCGACAGCAGCGGCGTCACCGACAGCGGCGCCACCGGGCGGAGCTGGCAGGCGAGACGGACGGCGCGCGGCGCCTTCATCCGCTCCAGCACCGCCCGTTCCGTGGCGTTGGGCGGCGGCAGGGCGTCCACCCCCTCGGTCACGCGGATGCGGCAGGTCGAGCAGCGCCCCCGCCCGCCGCACAGCGCGGTGTGCGGGATGCCGTTGGCGCGGCTGGCCTCCAGCACCGAGGTGCCGCGCGGGACGGTGACCGTGCGCCCGCCGGGATAGGCGATGCGGACCGGGCTGGTCGCCCGCGCCCGCCAGTTGCGGTATTGCCGCAATCCCAGCGTGCCGACCAGCAGCAGGACGTAGGTGTTGAACACACCGCCGCTGATCGCCGCCAGCGCGGCGCGGTTCTCCGCCTCCGGCGTGCCGGTGGGGGGCGGGCGGAACTGCTCCAGATAGGCGGGGTCGGCGGCGGCCCGGCGCTCGGCGTCCCAGCCGGCGTTGACGATCCCGGCCAGCGCCAGCAGCGGCAGCAGCATGGCGAAGGCGCCGAGCAGCGAGGCGCGGCGCCGGTACCAGGGCTTCGTCATCAGCCAGCCGCGCACCCCGATGCAGCCATGGATCCACACGATCACCAGCAGCAGGAGCTGGCGCCACAGCAGGGTTTCCGGCGCGGTGATCCAGTAGAGGACGATCGCCCGCGGGTAGGTCAGCGGGTCGTTGTAGAGGTCGTCCGACAGCATCCCGGCCATGCCGTGTGAAATCAGCAGCAGCGGGATGCACAGGCCGAGTCCGAGCTGCCACGCCTCCCCGGCGGGCATGCGCAGGTGGCGGCGCCGGTAGAGCGCCCACAGTCCCAGCCCGGCGTGGGTGACGAAGGAGCCGGCGAGCAGCGCCTGCCCCGGCGGCGTGTCCCACACCCACAGCAGGGTGCGCCGCGCCACCTCCATCCCCGGAAGCAGCAGCAACCCGGCGGCGTGGGCGAGGAAATGGGTGATGACGAAGGTGAACAGCGTCAGGCCGGTGAACAGGCGCAACGGGCGTTCGATCCGGCGTTTCATGAACGGGTCCCGGTCATGAACGGCGGCGGGCGGCGGATGGGACGGTCGTCATGTCGGTCGGCGGGCTCGGGCTGTGAAGGTCGGCTTCGGCGTGGCGTCCCCGGGCATCCTATGAGATCATCCCGCGCCATGCCACAGCCGGACATCCACACCCGTTCATGAGGCGCCGGAGCGAAACGCTGGCCGGGGCGGCGCTGTTCCGCTCCCTGTCCCCCGACGAGCTGCGGGCGCTGGAGGACCGCTGCCTCTGGCGCCGGGTGGAGGCCGGGCAATGGATCATCGATTTCGAGGATGAGGGGACCGACGTCTTCGTCGTCGCCGCCGGTCTGGTCCGGGTGACCATCCGCGCGATCTCCGGGCGGACGGTGATCCTGCGCGACATTCCCGCCGGGGAATTCTTCGGGGAGCTGGCGGCCATCGACGGCAAGGCCCGCTCCGCCGGCATCGTCGCCGTGACCAACGCCACGGTCGCCTGCATGCCCGCCCCGCTGTTCCGCGACTGCATCCACCGCCACCCCGACGTCTGCGATCAGGTGATGGTCCTGCTGGCCGGGGAGATCCGGAAGCTCGCCACGCGGGTGAACGAGTTCAACACGCTGGACGTGCGCCACCGCATCTATTCCGAGCTGCTGCGGCTGGCCCGGCCGGACGGGCGGGGGGAGCACAGCGCGACCATCTCCCCGCCGCCGCCCCACGCCGACCTCGCCGCCCGAGTCAGCACCCGGCGCGAGGCGGTCTCGCGGGAGCTGAGCGCGCTGGAGCGCGACGGGCTGCTGGAGAAGCGGCGGGGGGCGCTGGTGCTTCTCGACACCCGCCGCCTGCGGGAGCGGGTCCGGCAGGCGGCGGAGGAGGATTGACGGCGCGCCTTACGCCTTCACCGCCTCGGACTCGATGATGATCTGGATGTCGTCGCCGATGTTCGGCACGCCGTACTTCATGCCGAAGTCGGAGCGCTTGATCGTGCCGCGGGCGGAGAAGCCGACCGTCTCCTGCTTGCTGGCCGGGCTGACGCCGTCCTTGTTGAAGGTCACGTCGAGGATCACCGGCTTGGTGACGCCCAGCAGGGTCAGGTCGCCGTGCAGCTTGCCGGTCTTGTCGCCGGTCGTCTCGATCTTCGTGCTCTTGAAGGTCATCTTCGGGAACTCCTTCGCGTTGAAGAAGTCCGGCGACTTCAGGTGCTCGTCGCGCTTGGCGTGGTTGGTGTCGACGCTGGTGGTGTCGATGGTCACCGACAGGCTGCTCTTGTCCGCGGCGTCCTTGTCGAAGGACAGCTCGCCGGCGAACGTGTTGAAGCGGCCCATGGCCTTGGCGAAGCCCAGATGGTCGACGATGAAGACCACGGCGGTGTGGGCCGGGTCGAGCTTGTAGGCGACCGGGGCGGCCTGGGCGGTCAGCGGCAGGGCGACGAGGGCGGACAGGGCGGCGGCGGCGAGAAGACGCTTCATGATTCGGAAGTCCTTTGTCGGATGGAACGGGATGACTGGGGTGGGTCAGTAGCCGGACACGTCGGAACCGGCGGAGAGAAGGAAGGCAACGCCCACGGCGGCGACGGCCGGCACCAGGGCGATGGCGGTCAGCGCCACGGTGCCCATGGCCCGTCCTGCGGCGGTGCGCGGCAGGGGCAGGCGGTCGCGCAGCCGGTCGGCGAAGAAGGCCGGCAGGACGAGCAGCAGGGCTTCGGCGTGAGCGGAGGAGAAGAAGGTCAGGGTGGCGGCCAGCAGCACCAGGATGCCCAGCGCCGCCTGACCGGCGTTGCCCCAGGCGTGGCGCTCCACCGGCCAGTTCCACAGCAGCAGGCCGCCGGTGGCCGCGGCCAGCGCGAAGGCGAGCTGGGCGACGGAGGCCGAGGCGCCGACCAGCGCCACCCCGCCCACCGCCACCGCGGCGGCCAACAGGGCGACGCCGGGCGTCGCCGCTCCCTCGCCCTCGCCGGCGGTGCGTGACAGGGCGATCCAGCCGCCGGCCAGCAGCAGGACCGCGGCCGTGATCGTGTCCAGGCTGCCCGGCAGCACCGGCAGGGCGATCCACAGCAGCGCCGCCGTCACCCAGGCGCCGAGCAGCCATGTGCCGCGGCGGCGGTCCAGCCCGGCGAGGTCGGCGCCGACGCCGATGACCAGACCGGCCACCGCGCTCCAGAACAGGCGGCCCATGCTGGAGGGCGGCGGCAGGGCCGGCAGGCCGACGATCAGCGCGTAGGCCGCCAGGAAGGCGGCGGCAACACCCGCCGCCGCCAACCGGGGACCCCGCGTGCGCCCGCCGGCGAGACGGACCACACCGACGGCGGCGACGCCGACCACCAGGGGAAACAGGGCGGTCTGCACCACAAGATCATCGAGCAGAGCCATCGTCGGAACACTCCAAGCCGCAGGAAACGGGACGCGGGGCGGAGCCTGCCGGGATGGAACGGTCAGGCCAGCGCTTCGCGGCGCGGCTGGAGAGTGCCGTCACGGCTCGTTGGCGCCTGTGCGAAAACGCACATCGCGAACAGGGGCCGACAAGGCGGGAATATCAGAAGCCGTGGAAGCGGGTGAAGTCAGCAACCGGGGCGCGCTCAGTCTCCAGGCGGTTTTCCGGCGCGTCGGGGTCGGCGTGGCCCAGCGCCATGCCGCTCAGCAGGATGTCGCTGTCCGGGATGGCGAGATGGCGGCGGACGATGCGGTGATAGGTGATGAAGGCGGCCTGCGGGCAGGTGTCCAGCCCGAAGCCCCGCGCCGCCACCATCACATTCTCCATGAACATGCCGACGTCGAGCCAGCTTCCCTGCTCCATCCGCCGGTCCATGGTGAAGAACAGCCCGACCGGGGCGCCGAAGAAGTCGTAGTTGCGGGCGTGCTGGTGGGCCATCGCCTCCCGGTCGCCCTTGGCGATGCCGAGCAGGCCGTAGAGGTCCCAGCCGATCTTCCGGCGCCGCCCCAGATAGGGCTCGAACCACTGGGTCGGGTAATAGGTGTATTCCGCCCCGGCCTGATCGTCCGCCGGGTCGAAATGCGCGGCGCGCAGCTCCGCCGACAGCGCCTCGCGCGCAGCACCGGCCACCGCATGGACTTTCCAGGGCTGGATGTTCGACCCGCTGGGCGCCCGGCTGGCGGCTTCGAGGATCTCCACCACCACGGAGCGCGGCACCGGCTCGGCGGTGAAGGCGCGGACGCTGCGGCGACTGCGCACGGCGTCCAGGGCGGACAAGGGACGGGGATAGGGTTCTTCGGACGCCATGGGCGCGCTCCGCTGCGGACGGTGTCTCATGAACCCTGTCCGGGGAACGGCGGCCCTCTCAGGACCGAGAAGGACGGTCAGGCTGGCAGCAGGCGCTGCACCGCGTCAAGGAGCTGGTCCTCCTCGAACGGCTTTTCCAGGAAGGCGGTCACGCCGGCTTCCCGTGCACGGGCGAAGGTGGCGGGATCGCCGCGCCCCGACACCATGATGACGGGCAGGCCATGCAGGTTCGCGCCGAAGCGCTCGATGAACTCCAGCCCGCTCATCACCGGCAGATGCAGGTCGAGAACGAGGCAGCCCGACGGCTTGCCGTTGTACTGATCCATGAAACTCTGACACGACGCATAGTCGCGTACTTCGAAGGCACAGGCTTCGAGCAGCGCCTTCATCGAGTCCCGCACCGGCTCGTCGTCGTCGACGATGTAGACGATGCTATCGCCCGGTTCGGCCAAGACTGCCTCCAGCATCGGAAATCACGCGGAATAACGCCCGTCGTGGGGCGTTACAGGGAAGATAGAAGCCGACCGGCGGTGCCGGAATACGGAGTTCCCCTTATCGGGCGTGGTTTTGATGTGGATCAGTTGCCGCCGGCGCCGCCCGGCGGCCCGAATCACTCCCCTTTTGGGGTGATCCCGGCGGACAGGGCCATGCGGACCAGCGAGGGCAGGCTGTCGGCGCGCATCTTCTCCATCACGCGGGCGCGGTGGATCTCCACGGTGCGCGGGCTGATGGACAGCTCGAAGGCGATGACCTTGTTCGACTTGCCTTCGACCAGCCATTGCAGCACGTCGCGTTCCCGCGGCGTCAGGCTGGACAGCCGCTCCAGCACCTCCGGGGAGACGGCGGGAGCAGCCGGCGCGAGAGTCGGCGCCTGGGCGGCCGGCGGGGTCGTGAGCGGAACCGCGCGGGCCAGGGCGGCCTTCACGCTGCCGATCAGGGCCTGCTCGTCAAAGGGCTTCTCCACGAAATCGACGGCGCCGGCCTTCATGGCGCGCACCGCCAGGGGCACGTCGGCGTGGCCGGTCATGACGATCACCGGCAGGCCGCGCCCCTCCTGCACCAGCCGCTCCTGCACGTCGAGCCCGCTCATCTGCGGCATTCGCACATCGACCAGCAGGCAGCCGGGGCGCGACGGCGCGTCCGATTCCAGGAAGGCCAGGGGGGACTCGAAGCTCTCGACCCGGAAGCCCTCGCATTCCAGCAGGATCACGACGGAATCGCGCACCGCCTCGTCGTCGTCCAGGACGAAGACCGTCATGTCCGACGGGGGAAGTTCGGGCGGCAATGGGGGCTCAGGGCGCATCATCCTCTCCGGCAACCGGCACGGTGAAGGCAAAGGTGGCCCCTCCATCCCCCGGTTCCAACCACAGGCGGCCGCCATGGGCCTCGATGATCGACCGGCAGATCGACAGGCCGAGTCCCATCCCCTTCTCCTTGGTGGTCACGAAGGGCTGGAAGAGCTGGGCCAGGACGGTCTCGTTCAGGCCGGGGCCGGTGTCGCGGACGGTGACGCGCATCAGCGCCGCCGACTCCGGGTCGGGGCCGGTGGCGACCGTCAATTCCCGAATCCCCAACTCGGCCATCGCCTCGATGGCGTTGCGGACGAGGTTGAGGACGACCTGCTGGATCTGGATCTTGTCGATCAGCACCGGCCGCTCGTCGCCGCTCATCTCCAGCCGGACATGGACGCCGCGCTCCTTGGCGCCGACCAGGGCGAGGGCGCTGGCCTCCTCCACCACCTTGCCGATGCTCTCCACCGTGTGTTCGGTCTGGCCCTTCTCGATGAAGTTGCGCAGGCGGCGGATGATCTGGCCGGCGCGGGCGGCCTGGGCGGTGGCCTTGTCCATCGTCTCGCGCGCCTTGTCCGCCCCGTCCGGACGGTCGAGCAGGCGCTTCACCGCCTTGGCGTAGTTGATGACGGCCGTCAGCGGCTGGTTCAGCTCGTGCGCCAGGGTGGAGGCCATCTGGCCCATGGCGCTGACCCGGCTGACGTGCAGAAGCTCCGCCTGAAGCTCCTGAAGGCGCTTCTCGGTGGCCTGCCGCTCGGTCAGGTCGCGGATGAAGCCGGTGAAGCAGCGGTGCCCGGCCAACCGCACCTCGCCCACCGCCAGCTCCATGGGGAAGACCGAACCGTCGCGGAGCAGGCCTGAGACAACCCGCCCGATGCCGATGATCCGGCGCTCCCCGGTGGTCAGGTAATGGTCCATGTAGCGGTCGTGCTGCTCCCGGTAGGGGGAGGGCATCAGCATGCTGACGTTCCGTCCCGACACCTCGGCGGCGCTGTAGCCGAACAGCCGCTCCGCCGCTGGGCTGAAGGATTCGATCAGGCCGCGCTCGCTGATGACGATGATCGCCTCGGGCACGGTCTCCAGGATGGAGGTCAGGCGGGCCTCGCGCTCCCGCAGGGCGGTTTCGGCCCGCTTGCGCTCGCTGATGTCGCGGATGATGCCGATGTAGACCCCGCCGCCGCCGGCCTCCCGGCAGGCCTCGCCGACCGACAGTTCCATGGGGAAGGTGGTGCCGTCGCGGCGCAGGCCGGTGACCTCGCGCCCGATGCCGATGATCCGGCGCTCCCCGGTCCGGTGGTAGCGCTCCAGATAGCCGTCATGCTCCTCCCGGTAGGGTGGCGGCATCAGCATCTTGACGTTGTGGCCGATGACCTCCGCCGCCGTCCAGCCGAACAGCCGCTCGCAGGCCGGGTTGAAGGTCTGGATGCGCCCTTCGGCGTCGATGATGACGACCCCGTCCGGCACCGTGTCCAGCATGGCCTGAAAGCGCAGCATGAGGTCCGGATTTCCCGTCCCGATATCGTCCGCCATCCCCGTCCCCAACGTCTCTTGTCCCTAAAGCGAACATGCGTTCGCTTTAGACTCTTATCGCCTCATTCGCCGGCGGGCTTCGGCCGCATGTGCGGCCGGGACCGCCGGCGCGGTCCAAAGCGGAATGCAATCCGCTTTAGAACCCTTCTTGGCCCAAGAGTAGTTGAGTTGATTTCTCGGTCAACCGGGATTGGGGTGGGGATTGGGGGTTGCGGGCGGGAAGATCGCTCCCCGCCCCTGCCGGACCGGCGATTCACGCCGCCTGCTGGCCCTCCAGCGTGACCGCGCGGTCGTGCTGAAGCTGGGCCGCCACCTCCTCGGCGAGGCGGAAGGCCAGCGCCACGAGGTTGATGGTCGGGTGGTCGCAACCCATGCTGGGGAAGACCGAGCTGCCGCCGATGTAGAGGTTGTGCATCCCATGCACCTTGCAGCGCGCGTCCACCACGCCCTGCTTCGGGTCGTCGTGCATGCGGGTGGTGCCCATATGGTGCCAGCACCAGGAGATGCGCTCCGCCCAGGCTCGTTCGGCGGCCTCCTGCGGGTCGGCCTCGGTCACCGTGATCAGGCCGTTGCGGGTCAGCTCCGTCCGCACCAGCTCGTTGGTGCGCAGGAAGTTGTCGCGATCCTGCTCGGTCAGGCGCCACACCGTGTCGGCCCGGTTGAGGCCCAGCGCGTCACGCTCCGCCGCCAGGGTCACGCGGCTGTCCGGGTTGGGCACCGGCTCGACGATGGTTTCCAGCAGGAAGCTGCGCGTCACCCAGGCCGGGTTCACCACATTGTCGAACAGCGCGTAGGCGAGGTTCGGCAGGTGCAGCGCGATCTGCGGCACCGCCTCGCGCAGCAGGGCGCGCAGGTCGCCCTCGGCGTGGCCGAACTTGCGGCGGTCGGACATCAGCATGCGCAGGTCGTGCAGAGCCCGCACCCCGGCGGTCGCCTCGCCATGGTACTGCGCCACCAGATAGCTGCGCGAGTTCATCAGCCCCAGCCGGCGCTGCGTCTCCACCGTCGGCGACAGGGAGGCGGAGACGGGCAGATGCTTGGCGTTCAGCCGGCGGCGCGACAGGGTCAGCGTCATGTCGTAGAGGCGGCGGTGCCGCGCCTGATCGGTCAGGCGGACCGAGCCGGCCTTGATGCGCGGGTGGTCGGTAAAGTAGCGGCCGACCAGATCGTGACCGTTGCCCAGCCCGGCGCTCTGCACCCGGTTGGACAGCAGCAGCAGGCGGGCGTTCTCGATGCCGCCGCAGCACAGGACGAACTGCCGCGCGGTGACCGTGAAGCGGGCGCCGCTGAGCGCGGCGCAGCGCACCCGCTCGACCACCGTGGCGGAGTCGTTGGTCTCGAATTCGGTGACGTTGGCGTTCAGGTAGCAGGCGATGTTCGCGGCCTGGACGATCTCGTCGACGGAGGTCACGCCGACGCGCGGCTGGTCGCTGATCTGGGCGATCCGGTTCTCCAGCGCGCCGCCCTCGACCGGCAGCAGCTCGATCCCGTCCGGCGCCAGGGTCTGTTCCCAATGGCCGTTGTCATAAATGCTCGACGGCAGGTTCAGGTGGCTGTGGGCGCGGGCGTAATAGGGGGCCAGCATCTCCGGCCCGAAGGGCCAGCCGCTGTTGGGCACCCAGGGCCGCGCCTCCATGTCGATCGGCTCGAAGGGCCGGCAGAAGCCGCCCCAGCAGTTGGTGCTGCCGCCGAAATAGCGGCTGCGCGCGGTCGACAGCCGCTCGTAGGGCAGGCCGAGATTCTCGCCGGCGTAGAGCGACTGGGTGTGGCCGTCGGGGTCGAGCCCGCCGCTTTCCAGAAGGACGATCTTCCAGCGCGACCCGGCCAGCGCACGGGCTATGGCGAGCCCGGCGGCGCCGGCGCCGACGATGCAGAGGTCCGCGTCAAGGTTGGTGCCCGAGGACACCGAGCGAGCATCGAGGATCATGCTGCGCCTGCTTTTCTTTGGGGTTGAACGCACGGGACTCAGATAAATCCCAAGTTCCTGGTGCCGTTACTGAAATTGCGGGCTAGCCCGTCCAGTGGGATTGCCCCGGCACCACCCCCGTCGCCAGCATTCGCGCGGATTTTACCCGTTTCGTCAAAGGATTGGCCGCCCCTTCCCCGCACCCCTTCCGACGCGGAATCCAAAGGGGTAGCCCGGTCTTTTCCCGGATTAAAAATTCGGCGGAGTGCCCCCCAACGCCTGGAGGAGCGACACCGCGGCCAGCAGGCGGCTCTGCCGCACCGACAGGGCGCTTTCCTCGTCCGACAGGGTGGCGGTCTGGGCGGTCAGGACGCTGCTGTAGGGCAGGGTGCCGGCCCGGTACTGGTTCAGGGTCAGCCGCTCCGCCTCGCGCGCCAGCCGCACGGCGTCGTCCTGCACGGCGGCCTGCTGGGCCAGGATGCGCTGGGCGGCGAGCTGGTCCTCGACCTCCTGGAAGGCGGTCAGCACGGTCTGGCGGTACTGCGCCACGCTCTGGTCGAAGACGGCGCGGCGCAGCTCCACCTCGGCCGCTCGCGTGCCACCGTCGAACAGGGTCTGGGCGACCTGCGCCCCGACCGCCCAGATCGCCGTCGGCGCCTGGAGGAGCTTTGGCAGGATCGTCGCGCTGTTGGTAAGGGAGCCGGACAGCACCACGTCCGGGTACCAGGCCGACTCCGCGATGCCGATCTGGGCGTTGGCCTGGGCCATCTGCCGCTCCGCCGCCGCGATGTCCGGGCGGCGTTCCAGCAGGGCGGAGGGTACACCCGGCGGGATTGCCGGGACCGCGGCGGTCAGCGGCGCCGGTGCCAGCGCGAAGGCGGCGGGCGCCTGCCCGACCAGAACCGCCATGGCGTGCTCGAACTGGGCGCGCTGCACCCCCAGCGCCACGAGTTGCGACTCGGTGGAGCGGACCTGCGTTTCCGCGGTGAAGACGTCGGCCAGGGTCGCCGTGCCCACGGCGTGGCGGTTGCGGGCGATCTCCAGCGACTGGCGGTAGGCGGCGATGGCCCGCTCCAGCAGCGCCTTGCGCTCATCCGCCACGCGGAACTGGACGTAGGCGGTGGCGAGCTGCGCCTGCGCCGACAGGCGGGCGGCGGCAAGGTCGGCGGCGCTGGCCTGGAAATTGGCGTCGTTGCTTTCCACAGAGCGGCGGATGCGGCCCCAGAGGTCCGGCGCCCAGCTCGCCCCCAGCCCGGCGTCGTAGGTGGTCACCGGGGTTCCGCCGCGGCTGACGCCGGTGCCGGAAACGCTGCGGTTGCCCGACCCGACGGTGCCGGCCCGGTCGGCCCCGCCACTGACCGACAACGCAGGGAAGAAGGAGGAGCGGGCCTGATCGGACAGCGCCTTGGCCTGCCGGTAGGCAGCCTCCGTCGCCTTCAGGCTCTGGTTGTCGACCTCCACCCGGCGCATCAGCCCGTCCAGCACCGGATCGTTGAAGACCGTCCACCAGGGTCCGGGCTCCGCCTGTCCGGGGGCGGCGGGGCGCCAGCCGTCGTCGCGCGGGACGGGCGGCGCGAAGGCCACGGGGATGACGCCGCCCTCCTTGTAGGCCGGCGGCACGGCGGCGGAGGGCCGCTCGTAGTCCGGCCCCACCGCGCAGGCCGACAACAGCGTGAGGGCGCCGAACGCCGTGCCCAGAAGACGGGCGCGCCGCCCGATGATCGTCGTCATGTCAGGTCCATCCGCACGTCAATTTTCCTCTCCCCTCTGGGGAGAGGGGAGGGTGAGGGGGTTGCGCTTTTGCCGAACGCACCGCCACGCGCAACCCCCTCACCGGCCCTGCGGGCCACCCTCTCCCCAGAGGGGAGAGGGCTACGATAAGTGCCATCATGCCGCGACTCCCGCCTCGGGGCGCCGCCAGCGCCGGCGGCACCACAGCCGGAAACGGTCGAGGTACAGGTAGGTGACCGGCGTCGTGTAGAGGGTCAGCATCTGGCTGACCACCAGACCGCCGACGATGGCGATGCCCAACGGCTGGCGCAGCTCCGCCCCGTCGCCGGAGCCGAGCGCCAGCGGCAGGGCGCCCAGCAGGGCGGCGACCGTGGTCATCATGATCGGACGGAAGCGCAGCAGGCAGGCGCGGTGGATCGCGGTGCGCGGGTCCAGCCCCTCGCTCCGCTCCGCCTCCAGCGCCACGTCGATCATCATGATCGCGTTCTTCTTGACGATGCCGATCAGCAGGATCACCCCGATCAGCGCGATGATGCTCAGCTCCTTGTCCAGCGCCATCAGCGCGACCAGCGCCCCCACCCCGGCGGAGGGCAGGGTGGACAGGATGGTCAGCGGGTGGATGTAGCTCTCGTAGAGCACGCCCAGCACGATGTAGACGGCCAGCAGCGCCGCCAGGATCAGCACCGGCTGGTCGCCGATCGACTGCTGGAACACCCGCGCGGTGCCCTGGAAGCTGCCCTGGATGGTCGTCGGCACGCCGATCTTATCCATGGTGTGGCGGATAACGGCCAGCCCCTCGCCCAGCGAGACTCCGGGGGCGAGGTTGAAGGAGAGGGTGGTGGCGACGAACGGCCCCTGGTGGTTCACCGACAGCGGCGTGTTCTCCAGCGCGACGCGGGCGATCGCCGAGAGCGGCACCATCGTCTCCACCCCGGTGCTGAGCGCCGATCCGGTGGAGGCGGCGGTGCGGCCGGTGGTGGCGATCTGGTTGATGCGCTGGTTGCGCGCGGCCTCCGTGTCGGCGGTGGCGGCACCGGCGATGGCGCTCGTCGCCTGCGTCCCGCTGACCGCGCCGCCGGATTTGCTGATGAGGATGTCCTTCATCATCTCCGGGTCCTCGCGGTACTGGGGGGCGACCTCCATGATGACGCGGTACTGGTTCAGCGGGTTGTAGATGGTCGAGGCGGAGCGCTGGCCGAAGGCGTCGTAGAGCGTGTTGTTGATCTGGTTGAAGGACAGGCCCAGCCGTGCCGCGGCGTCGCGGTCCACCGTCACCTCCAGCGCCAGCCCGCGCTGCTGCTGGTCGGAGTTCACCTCCGTCAGCTCCGGCACCTGCTGGAGGGCCTGGGTCAGGCGGGGCGCCCAGGTCTGCAACTCGTCCAGCGTGTCGCCCTGAAGCGTAAACTGGTAGTTGGCGTTGGCCTGCCGCGCGCCCGCCCGCAAATCCTGCATGACCGACAGGTACAGGTTGGCGCCGGGGACCTGGGTGAGCTGGGTGCGCAGCCGGGCGATCACCGCGTCGGCGGTGACGTCGCGTTGCGCCAGCGGCTTCAGCGACACGGCCATGAAGCCGCTGTTGGTCCGGCTGCCGCCGGTGTAGCCCACCACCGTGTCCACCGCCGGGTCGGCCTGCACCAGCGCGACGAACCGCTCCATCTTCTCCTTCATCAGCGTGAAGGAGGTGCTCTGGTCGGCCACGACGAAGCCGATCAGCCGTCCGGTGTCCTGCTGCGGGAAGAAGCCCTTGGGGATGATCGTGAAGAGATGGACGCTGAGCGCCACGGTCGCCGCGAAGACCACCATGGTCAGCAGGCTGTTGTCGAGCGCCGCCGTCAGCGTCCGGTCGTAGAGGCGCAGCGTGCCGCCGCCGATCCATGCCCCGACCCGGCGCAGAGCGGCTACAATGCGGCCCGGCTCCCTGGCCTTGCGCGGCTCACGCAGCAGGACGGCGCACATCATCGGCGTGGTGGTCAGGCTGATGACCATCGAGACCAGGATGGCGATGGACAGGGTCAGGGCGAACTCGCGGAACAGCCGCCCGACGATGCCGCCCATCAGCAGGATCGGGATGAAGACGGCGACCAGCGACACGCTCATCGACAGGACGGTGAAACCGACCTCCCGCGCACCGCGCAGCGCCGCCTGGGTGCGGGACATCCCATTCTCGATGTGGCGGGCGATGTTCTCCAGCACGACGATGGCGTCGTCCACCACGAAGCCGGTGGCGATGGTCAGCGCCATCAGCGACAGGTTGTTCAGGCTGTAGCCGAGCAGATACATGGCGCCGAAGGTGGCGACCAGCGACACCGGCACCACCACGCTGGGGATCAACGCCGCCCGCGCGTTGCGCAGGAACAGGAACACCACCATCACCACCAGTCCGACGGCGATGATCAGCGTGTGCTCCACCTCGGCCAGCGAGGCGCGGATGGTCGTGGTGCGGTCGCTGGAAACCGACAGGTCGATGTCGGCGGGGATGGAGGCGCGCAGCTCCGGCAGCATGGCCTTCACCCGGTCCACCGTCTCGATGATGTTGGCCGCCGGCTGGCGGTTCAGCATCAGCAGGACCGACGGCTTGCCGTTGGTGATGCCGGCGTTGCGCAGATCCTCCACGCTGTCCGACACCTCGGCCACGTCGGACAGGCGGACGGCGGCCCCGTTGCGGTAGGCGATGACCAGCGACCGGTATTCCTCCGCCTTACGGGCCTGATCGTTGGTGTAGATCTGGAAGCGCAGCTCCCCGTCCTCGACGGCGCCCTTGGGGGCGTTGGCGTTGGCCGACGCGATGGCGGCGCGCACGTCCTCCAGCCCGATGCCGTACTGGAACAGGGCGCGCGGGTTCAGCTCCACCCGCACGGCGGGCAGCGAGCTGCCGCCGATGCTGACCTGCCCGATGCCCTCGACCTGCGACAGCTTCTGCTGGAGCACGGTCGCCGCGGAATCGTAGAGCTGCCCCTGGCTGAGCGTCGCCGAGGTCATGGTCAGGATCAGGATCGGGGCGTCGGCGGGGTTGACCTTGCGGTAGGTCGGATTGCTGCGCAGGCTGGACGGCAGGTCGGCGCGGGCGGCGTTGATGGCGGCCTGCACCTCCCGCCCCGCGCCGTCGATGTCGCGGTTCAGCCCGAACTGCAGCGTGATGCGCGTCGAGCCGGCGGAGCTGGAGGAGGTCATCTCCGTCACGTCGGCGATCTGCGCCAGATGCCGCTCCAGCGGCGTCGCGACGCTGGCCGCCATCGTCTCCGGGCTGGCGCCGGGCATCGAGGCGGTGACCGAGATGGTCGGGAAATCCACCTGCGGCAGCGGCGACACCGGCAGCCCGACGAAGCCCAGCGCCCCGGCCAGCGCCAGCCCGAGCGTCAGCAGGGTCGTCGCCACCGGCCGCCGGATGAAGGGCGCCGACAGGTTGGCCGCCCAGCTCATCGCGCGGCCCCTTCCGCCTGCCCGCCGGTACGCCCGCGCAGGCGCGCGGCCAGCCGATCGAAGGCCAGATAGATCACCGGCGTGGTGTAGAGGGTGAGAAGCTGGCTGAGGATCAGCCCGCCGACGATGGACACGCCCATCGGCTGGCGCAGCTCCGACCCCGTGCCGGAGCCGAGCATCAGCGGCAGGGCGCCGAGCAGCGCCGCCATCGTCGTCATCAGGATCGGCCGGAAGCGCAGCAGGCAGGCCTGATAGATCGCCTCGCGCGGCGGCTTGCCCTCCTCCCGCTCGGCGTCGAGCGCGAAGTCGATCATCATGATCGCGTTCTTCTTCACGATGCCGATCAGCAGGATGATGCCGATGATGGCGATGATGTCCAGGTCATGCCCGGCCAGCATCAGCGCGATCAGCGCCCCGACGCCTGCCGAGGGCAGGGTGGACAGAATCGTGATCGGGTGGATGTAGCTCTCGTAGAGAACGCCCAGCACGATGTACATCGTGACGATGGCCGCCAGGATCAGCAGGAGCTGGTTGCCCAGCGACGCCTGGAAGGCCAGGGCCGCGCCCTGGAAGCGGGTCAGCACGCTGGCCGGCAGGCCGAGGTCCTGCTCCGCCGCCTCGATGGCCTTGACCGCGGCGCCCAGCGACACCCCCGGCGCCAGGTTGAAGGAGACGGTGACCGCCGGAAACTGCCCGAAATGGTTGATCTGGAGCGGCGCGTTGCGCACCTCCATCCGCGCGAAGGCGGCCAGCGGCACCTGCCCGCCGCCCGCCGAGGGCAGATGGATGGAGGTGAGCAGCTGGTCCACCGTCATGCGGTCGGGGTCGGCCTCCAGGATCACGCGGAACTGGTTGGCCTGGGTGAAGATGGTGGAGACGATGCGCTGGCCGAAGGAGTCGTACAGCGCGTTGTCGATGGCCGCCGTGGTGACGCCGTAGCGCGCGGCGGTGTCGCGGTCGATGGTGATGGCGGCCGACAGCCCCTTCTCCTGAAGGTTGCTGGTGACGTCGGTGATCTCCGGCACCGCGGCCAGCCGGTCGATCAGCCTGGGCGCCCAGACGCGCAACTCCTCGGGGTTCGCGTCCTCGAGGACGAACTGGTACTGGGTGCGGCTGACCGTGGCGTCGATGGTCAGGTCCTGCACCGGCTGCATGAACAGCTCGATTCCGGGGACGGCGGCGGTGTTGTGGCGGATGCGGCGGATGATGTCGGCCACATGGTCCGTCCGCTGCTCCTTCGGCTTCAGATTGATGAGGAGGCGCCCGCTGTTCATGGTGGTGTTGGTGCCGTCCACCCCGATGAAGGAGGACAGGCTGACCACGTCGGGGTCCTTCAGCACCTCCACCGCCAGCGCCCGCTGCCGCTCCGCCATGGCGGCGTAGGAGACGGACTGGGTGGCCTCCGTCACGCCCAGGATCAGGCCGGTGTCCTGCGCCGGGAAGAAGCCCTTGGGGATGGCGGTGTAGAGCACCACCGTCAGCGCCAGCGTCCCGACGGCGACCAGCAGTGTCGTCCCCTGGCGGTCCAGCACCCAGCGCAGCGTGCGGGCGTAGCCGGCGATCACCGCGTCGAACCACGCCTCGCTGCGCCGCGCGATGGCGGACATCTCCCGCGGCTCGCGGTGGCGCAGCAGCTTGGCGCAGAGCATCGGCACCAGCGTCAGCGAGACGACGGCGGAGATCAGGATGGTGACGGCCAGCGTGATGGCGAACTCGCGGAACAGCCGGCCGACCACGTCGCCCATGAACAGCAGCGGGATCAGCACCGCGATCAGCGAGACGGTCAGCGACACGATGGTGAAGCCGATCTGCTTCGACCCCTTCAGCGCGGCCTGGAGCGGGGATTCGCCGCGCTCCACATGGCGGGCGATGTTCTCGATCATCACGATGGCGTCGTCGACGACGAAGCCGGTCGCGACGGTCAGCGCCATCAAGGACAGGTTGTTCAGGCTGAAGCCCGCCAGATACATCACCGCGAAGGTGCCGACCAGCGACAGCGGCACCGACAGGCTGGGGATGATCGTCGCCGGGATGTTGCGCAGGAACAGGAAGATGACCAGCACCACCAGCCCCATGGCGACCATCATCTCCGTCTGCACGTCCTCGACGGAGGCGCGGATGGTCACGGTGCGGTCGGTCAGCACGGCGACGTCGACCGAGCCGGGCAGGGCGGCGGTCAGGTTGGGCAGCATCTCCTTCACCCGGTCCACCACCTCGATCACGTTGGCGCCGGGCTGGCGCTGGATGTTCAGGAGGATGGCCGGCGTGTCGTTCATCCAGGCGCCCAGCCGGGTGTTCTCGGCGCTGTCCAGCACCTCGGCCACGTCGGACAGGCGCACCGGGGCGCCGCTGCGGTAGGCGACGACGAGGTCCTTGTACTCGTCGGCCCGGCGGAGCTGGTCGTTGGCGTTGATGGTGTAGTTGCGGGTCGGCCCGTCGATGGTGCCCTTGGGCGAGTTGACGTTGGCCGTGTTGATGGTGCTGCGCAGGTCGTCGATGTTCAGCCCATAGGCGGCCAGCGCCTGGACGTTGGCGCGGATGCGCACCGCCGGCCGGTGCCCGCCGCTGAGGCTGACCAGACCGACGCCGGGAAGCTGCGACAGCTTCTGCGCGAAGCGGCTGTCGGCGAGGTCCTGCACCTGGGTCAGCGGCAGCGTCTTGGAGGTCAGGGCCAGCGTCAGGATCGGCGCGTCCGCCGGGTTGACCTTGGCGTAGATCGGCGGGGCGGGCAGGTCGGAGGGCAGCAGGTTCCCGGCGGCGTTGATGGCCGCCTGCACCTCCTGCTCCGCGATGTCGATGCTGAGTTCCAGCCCGAACTGGAGCGTGATGACCGACGCCCCGGCGGCGCTGACCGAGGACATCTGGACCAGCCCCGGCATCTGGCCGAGCTGGCGTTCCAGCGGGGCGGTGACCGACGAGGTCATCACCTCCGGGCTGGCGCCGGGGAAGAAGGTCTGGACCTGGATCGTCGGGTATTCCACCGCCGGCAGCGCCGACAGCGGCAGGAAGCGGTAGGACACCGCCCCCACCAGCAGGATCGCCAGCATCAGCAGCGAGGTGGCGACCGGGCGGACGACGAAGGGGTGGGAGATGTTCATGGCGGCAGGCGCGCGTTACGACGCGTTGCGCTGGGGGCGGCGCTGCGGGCGCGGCCCCTCGCTGGACGGAGAGGGGGCAGGGGCGGCCGGCTGGGCCGAGCCGTCGGTCGCCGCCACCTTGGCGCCCTCGCGCAGCCGGTCGGCGCCCTGGATCACCACCGTCTCGCCGGGCTGCACGCCCTTGGTGATGACGGTCTTCGCCCCGTCACTGGCGCCCAGCGTCACCGGACGGACCGAGGCGGTGCTGTCCTCGCCGTTCACCACATAGACGTAGGTGCCGGGCGCCCCGCGCTGCACCGCCGCCACCGGGACCATCGGCACGCCGGCCAGCGTGTCCACCAGAAGCTGGACGTTGACGAACTGGTTGGGGAACAGCGACTGGTCGGCGTTGTCGAACTGGGCGCGCAGCTTCACCGTGCCGGTGGTCACGTCGATCTGGTTGTCCACCGTCGTCAGCGTCCCGGTCGCCAGCACGCGGTCGCGCGTCCGGTCGTAGGCGGTGACCGGCAGCTTCGCCCCGTCGCGCAGCCGCGCCATGATCGCCGGGATGTTGTCCTCCGGCAGGGTGAACAGGACGGAGATCGGCTGCACCTGGGTGATGACGACAATGCCGCCGGCCTCGCCCGCGGTGACGTAGTTGCCGGGATCGACCAGCCTCAACCCGGCGCGGCCCGACACGGGCGCGGTGATGCGGGTGTAGGACAGGTTCAACTTGGCGTTCTCCACCGCCACCTGATCGGCCTTCACGGTGCCTTCATACTGCTGCACCAGCGATTCCTGGGTGTCGCGCTGCTGCTTGGCGATGGAGTCCTGCTTCACCAGCAGGCGGTAGCGCTCCAGGTCCAGCCGGGCGTTCTTCAGCAGCGCCTGATCGCGCAGCAGCTGGGCCTCGGCCTGCTCGACGGCGAGCTGAAAGG
Organism: Azospirillum sp. UENF 312511; assembly: GCF_058780635.1. Taxonomy (NCBI): domain Bacteria; kingdom Pseudomonadati; phylum Pseudomonadota; class Alphaproteobacteria; order Rhodospirillales; family Azospirillaceae; genus Azospirillum; species Azospirillum sp. UENF 312511. The sequence goes on from NZ_JBSNCG010000005.1 coordinate 1,063,872, forward strand.
GCCGCGGGTCCACCTCCGCCAGGAAGTCGCCCTTCTGCACGGCCTGCCCCTCGGTGAAGGCGACCTGGGTGAGCTGGCCGCCGACCTGCGGGCGCACCGTAACGGTGGCGAGCGAGGAGACGGTGCCGAGCCCGTTCAGCCGGATCGGCATGTCGCCCTTCTCCACCGTGGCGGTCACCACCGGCGAGGCGGTCGGCATGCCGGGCCGGAACCCGCCGGGGCCGCCACGGGCCGCCATTTCGGGCGCCGGGCGGAAGGCGAACCACCACACCCCGCCGCCGATCAGCGCCAGCACGACCAGCCAGGCCAGCACCCGGCCCAGAATCGAGCGGCGCTTGGGCGCGTCGGTCCGCTGGGCCTCGGGAGCCGTCCGGTCCCGGCGGGCCTCCGGCGCTGCCGTGGCGGGACTGTCCGACCCGGGCGCGGGCGGCGGTTTCAGGGGCGTGTCCAAATCCATCGGGTCCTTCATCGCCTGCGGGCGTCGTCCGGAAAGTCGCGTCGGGAGGGGTGCCGATGGCCCGGCCCTGATCCCGGCGGGACGCTATCACGGCGTCGCGCGCAGAATATGTCCAGAAGGGATTAGATTTGTAACGCTCGGTAACAGCGTCGAGGGGGCGTTTGAAGTCCCCTCTCCCCTCCGGGGAGAGGGTCAGGGTGAGGGGGGTGCGCTTTTGCCGGACGTGCCGGAAACGCGCAACCCCCTCACCGGCCCTGCGGGCCACCCTCTCCCCGCTTTCGGCGGACCGAAGGTCCGCCTGTCGCGTCAGCGCAAACTTCGTTTGCGCGTGAGCAGAGGGGAGAGGGCTATGTTACTCAGCCGCCAGACGCCAACCCCGTCACGAAGGCGGCGATGCGTCGGCAGGCCTCCGCCAGCTCCGCCTCGCTGACCGCGAAGGACAGGCGGACGCAGCCCGCTGCCGCCGGGCCGAAGGCGCCGGCGTCGAGGACCGACACGCCGGTTTCACGGAACAGCCGCCACGCAAACTCCATGGTCGGCAGGCCGGTGCCGCGCACGTCCACCAGCATGAACATGCCGGCCTCCGGCTTCAGGCAGCGCAGGCCGGGAACGGAGCCGAGCGCCTCCAGCGCGATGTCGCGGCGGCGGCGGTAGCCCTCGCGCATCGCCGCCACCGCCTCGTCGCCCTGCTCGACGGCGACCAGCGCCGCCTGCTGGACGAAGCCCGGCAGGCCGTAGAGCATGCACAGCGCCAGCGTGCCCATATGGGCGACCAGCGGCGCCGGGGCGACCACCCAGCCGGCGCGCCAGCCGGTCATGGCGTGCGACTTGGACAGGCTGTTGATGGTCACCGTGCGCTCCGCCATGCCGGGCAGGGAGGCGATGCTGATGTGCGGCCGGTCGAAGGTCAGGCTGGCGTAGACCTCGTCGGCGACCACCCACAAATCGTGGCGGCGGGCGAGGTCGGACACGGCCTCCAGCTCTTCCATCGACATCACGATGCCGGTCGGGTTGGCGGGGGTCGCCAGGAAGATGGCGCGGGTGCGCGGGGTGACCGCGGCGGCCAGCGCCGCCGGGTCCAGCCGCAGCGTGGCGGCGTCCGGGGCCACCGGGACCAGCGTGGCGCCTGACGCGCGGACACAGGCCTCGTAGGTCAGGTACATCGGCTCCGGCACCAGCACCTCGTCCCCCGCCTCGACGAGGCAGAGGGTGGCGTTGAACAGGCCGTTCTGCGCCCCGGCGCAGACGATGACATTCTCCGGCTCCACCGGCAGGCCGGTGCGGCGGGCGACGTCGCGGGCCAGCGCGGCGCGCAGTTCCGGACGGCCGGGAATCGGGGTGTAGTGGGTGTCGCCGGCGTGAAGGGCGGCGATGGCGGCGTCGCGCACCGGGGCGGGCGTGTCGAAATCCGGGTCGCCGACGCTCAGCACGATCACGTCCTCGCCGCGCCCCTTGGCGGTCCAGGCGGCGAAATGGATGTCCCAGGCCGCGACGCGGTCGCCGCGGATGCGGTCGGTGAGGGAAGAGAAACGCATCGGCGGAGGCTCCCTGGCAGGCTTTCCCGTTGGCCGGACACGGGTCACGGCGCAAGCCCATCCATATGCCCCAGGGCAATGCCGGGGCACAACCGGGCGTTTGAGAAGCGGCGGCGCAAGGCGGCCATTCATGCCCATTAGGACACCCTGATATGACCGACCGGCAATTGCAGCGCTGCGAAAACGGGGCCTATGACGGACCTCAAAGAAAAGAATGAGTGAATCGTCTGCCGAACAATTTCAACAGGCAACAAACGCCCGAGAACGTGCAAAGGATAACCATGTACCGCGATCGTATTCGCCTGAAGTCCCTGTGGGGCAAGGTGGTGACGCCGGAAGAGGCGGCCCTGCTGATCCGTGACGGCATGACCATCGGCATGAGCGGCTTCACCCGCGCCGGGGATGCCAAGGCGGTGCCGTTGGCGCTGGCCGAGCGCGCCGCGACGGAGCGGCTGAAGGTCACGCTGATGACCGGCGCCTCGCTCGGCAACGACGTGGACCGCATCCTGACGGAGGCCGGGGTGCTGGCCCGCCGCCTGCCGTTCCAGGCCGACCCGGTGCTGCGCAAGGCGATCAACCGCGGCGAGGTGATGTTCGTCGACCAGCACCTGTCGGAGACGGTGGAGCTTCTGCGCTCCCGCCAGATGGGGCCTGTGGACGTGGCGGTGATCGAGGCCTGCGCGATCACCGAGACGGGTGGGATCGTCCCCACCACCTCCATCGGCAACTCGGCGACCTTCGCCATCCTGGCGGAGAAGATCATCGTCGAGCTGAACCTGACCCAGCCGCTCGACCTGGAGGGGATGCACGACGTCTACATTCCGACGCGCCGCCCCTTCCGCGAGCCGATCCCGGTGGTGACGGCGGAGAGCCGCGCCGGCCTGCCCTACATCCCCATCGACCCGTCGAAGATCGCGGCCATCGTGGTGACCCGCAAGCAGGACAGCAGCGCCACCATCCTGCCGCCGGACGGTGAGACCAGGGACATCGCCGGCCACCTGATCGAATTCCTCGACCGCGAGGTGCGCCAGGGCCGGCTGGGCCGCTCGCTGAACCCGCTCCAGGCCGGGATCGGGACGATCGCCAACGCCGTGCTGCACGGCATGATCGACAGCCCGTTCCACGACCTGACCATGTACAGCGAGGTCCTGCAGGACAGCACCTTCGACCTGTTCGACGCCGGCAAGCTGACCTTCGCGTCGGGCTCCTCCATCACGCTGAGCGCCGGGAAATACGCGGAGGTCCTGCCGAGGATCGGCAGCTACAAGGGCCGGCTGCTGCTGCGCCCGCAGGAAATCTCCAACCACCCGGAGGTCATCCGGCGGCTGGGCGTGATCGGCATCAACACGGCGCTGGAGTGCGACATCTACGGCAACGTGAACTCGACCCACGTCAACGGCACGCAGATGATGAACGGCATCGGCGGCTCCGGGGACTTCGCGCGCAACGCCCACCTCGCCATCTTCGTCACCAAGTCGCTGGCGAAAGATGGGAGGATTTCCAGCATCGTGCCGATGGTCACCCACACCGACCACAACGAGCATGACGTGGACGTCCTGGTGACCGAAACCGGTCTGGCCGACCTGCGCGGCCTCGCCCCGCGCGAGCGGGCGGAGACGATCATCCGCAACTGCGTCCATCCCAGCTACCGCGAGCTGGCGCTGGACTATCACCGCCGGGCGCTGCAGCGCGGCGGCCACACGCCGCATCTGCTGGAGGAGGCCTTCTCCTGGCACCTGCGCTACCAGCAGACGGGCAGCATGCAGCCGGCCTGAGGTCCCGATGCCCTCCCCTGCGCAGCGGGGGAGGGTTGGGTGGGGGCCGCCGCGAGGGCCTGTTGCCTCGGTTCAGGGGCAGACGGCCTCGACGATCCGGCACACGTCTCCGGCGGTCCGCGGGGTGAAGCGGGCGAGCAGCCCGCCGCGCAGCTCGGGCACGATCAGCGACACCGGCTGTTCGGCGGGTACCGTCAGGTCATGGTCGAGGTCGCAGACGCTGACGTAATCCAGCCCGGTCATGGCGACCAGGAGCGATTGCCGCCCCCGCTCGTCGACGGCGTGGGCGATGGCCCGCCCGTTGGCGGCGGCGTAGGCGGCGGCCTGATCCCGGGTGTAGCGGGACACCGGCAGCACCCGCAGCGACGGGTGGCTGCGCAGGACCGTGGCGATGAGGGCGTTGAGGCCGCTGGACAGGCTCGGCATGGGGTTCCAAAGGCTTCCGACTGTGGAGCGCCATGCTACCACGAATTCGGCCGTTGGGGGCGCCACCCCCGCGTGATGCGAAAATGGTCACGCGGGGGTCACGCTCTTGCGGAGATATCAGCCGGCGCGGACCCGCGCGATGAAGCCGTGGATCTCATCGCGCAGCAGGTCGGAGTCGCGGGACAGGCTGTTCGCGGCGTCCAGCACCTCCGCGGCGGCCTCGCGCACGTCGGTGGCCGACTGGCTGACGCCGCCGATGTTGCCCGAGACCAGCCGGGTGCCCTGGGCGGCCTGCTGGATGTTGCGGCCGATCTCGTGCGTGGCGGCGGTCTGCTCCTCAACGGCGGCGGCGATGGCGCCGGCGATGGCGTCCACGTCGGCGATGGTCCGGGCGATGTTGCGGATGGCCGTCACGGTGCCTTCGGTGATCGCCTGGATCTCGGTGATCTGGCTGGCGATCTCCTCGGTCGCCTGGGAGGTCTGGGTGGCCAGCGCCTTCACCTCGCCCGCCACCACGGCGAAGCCCTTGCCGGCCTCGCCCGCCCGCGCCGCCTCGATGGTGGCATTCAGCGCCAGCAGGTTGGTCTGGCTCGCGATGTTCTGGATCAGGTTGACGACGTCACCGATCTTCTGGGCGGCGCTGGCCAGCCGCTCGACCAGCGCGTTGGTCCGTTCCCCTTCGGCCACGGCGTCGCGGGCGACCGTCGCAGCACCGTTGACCTGACGGCCGATCTCCCCGATGGAACTGCCCAGCTGTTCCGACGCCGCGGCGACCGTCGCGACGTTGGCCGACGCCTGCTCCGTCGCGGCGGCGACCGAGGAGGCCTGTTCCGTCGTCGTCTCGGCGGCGCCGGTCATCGTCTGCGCATTGCTCTGAAGCTGGCGGGCGGCCTGCGAGACGGCCTGGACGACGCCCTGCACGTTGGCGTCGAACTGGTCGGCCAGCGCCAGCATGGCGGTCCGGCGGTCGGCCTCCATCTGGCGCTTCTGCGCGTCGCTCTCCTCCTGCAGCCGCCGCATCTCCAGCCCGTTGTTCTTGAAGACCTGGAGCGCGCGGGCGAGCAGGCCGACCTCGTCCGTGCGCCCGGTTCCCTGGATGGCGACGGTCAGGTCGCCGGCGGCGATGGAGGTCATCTCCGACGTCAGGCGGTGCAGCGGACGCACCACGAAGAACAGCAGGATGGACCCGAGCAGGCCGAAGGCGAACAGCAGGCCGGCGCCCGCGACCGTGTAGAGCCGCGTCATGACCTGCTGGGAGAGGGCGGTGGCGCGCCGCTCAGCCTCCCGCGTCTCGGCCATGCTCTGCTCCACCCGCTCGCCCAGCGCGGCGGTCAGCTTCTGCCGGACCGGGCGGCCGACGTCGATGGACACGCGGATGGCGCCGTCGGTGTCGAAGCCGCGGGCCAGCTGCACGGTGGTCTGGGCGACGCGCTCATACTCCCCGACGATCGACTTGATGGCCTGGATGCTCTCGCGCTCCGCCGGGTCGTTGTAGGCCTCGGCCAGCGTGTCGATGGCGGACAGGGCCTTGGCGATGTTGGCCGTGAGCTGTGCGTTGGCGGCGTCGATGGCCTCGCGGGAGGAGGCGACGATGGCGTTCGCCTCGGTGTCCATGGCGTCGCCGAGCGCCGACTGGACGGCGATGGTCGCGCCGAGCCGGTCGGCGACCAGCTCGGTGATGCGGGCGGTGGAGCTTGTCAGATCGGAAATCGCGCTCCGGGCGGTCCAGACGAGGCTGGCGATGACGATCAGCAGGACGAGAACCGGAACGAGGATCTTGTGCAATAACTTGCGGTTCGAGAACCAGCGGTGCAGCGGCATGTCCAGGGCTTTCCAGTAAAGCGGGCTCGATCGGTGTGGCGGTGCGGGCGCCGGGAGCCGGGTCCAAAAAAATTCCCCCGCAGCCTTGCGGCATGCGGGGGGAGGTGAGACGCGCCGTCAGCCGGCCAGCCGATCCCAGCAGCCGTCTAAGGCCGGGGACAGCTTGTGCTTCATGATGCGCTGGCTGGGGGTGCGCTCGAACTCCTCGACCACCGCGATGTAGCGCGGATTCTGATAGGGAGCGAGCTGTTTTCCGAGCCAACCGGACAGCGACGGGATGTCCAGGGTCGCCCCGGCCTTCGGCTTCACGAACAGCTTGATGTCCTGCTCGCCGATGTCGGCGGCGACGCCGATGATGGCGCAGTCCTCGACGGAGGGGTGGGTGGCCGCCACATGCTCGACCTCCCAGGCCGACACGTTCTCGCCCTTGCAGCGCACGCTGTCGGTCATCCGGCCGTGGAACAGCAGCGTCCCGCTGTCATCGAGCGAGCCGAGGTCGCCGGTGTGCAGGGCGCCGTCCTTGAGCGCGCGGGCCGTGGCCTCCGGGTTGCGGAAATAGCCGGCGAAGATGGCGCCGGGCCGGTCGGTGCGGACGACGATCTCTCCCCGCTCGCCCTTCGGCACCGGCTGGCCGGCGCCATCCAGCAGCTCCACGCTGAACCACGGCATCGGACGGCCGACCGCGCCGACCACGCCCTCGTCGTTGCAGGTGGTGATGCTCGACGCCTCGGTCATGCCGTAGCATTCGCGGATCTGCACGCCGAACCGCTCTTCGAAGGGCGTCCAGGTCTCCTTGGGGCAGCCGCCGCCCCAGGCGATGCGCACGGGGTGGTCATGGTCGCGCGGCGAGACCGGCTGCTTCAGCAGGATTTGCAGGATGCCGCCCAGATAATGGATGTGGGTGGCCCCATACTCCCGCACCTGATCCCAGAAGCGGCTGGCGCTGAAGCGATCGACCATGGCGAGCGACACGCTGCGGATCAGCGGCATGACGATCATCTGCGCGCCGCCGATGTGGTACAGCGGCTCCCACACGAACAGCACGTCGCCGTCGCGTGCGGCGGAGACGCGGGCCACCGCCTCGCCGGCCAGCCGCATCATGCGGTGCGACACCAGCACGCCCTTGGGCCGCCCGGTGGTGCCGGAGGTGTACATGATGGCGAAGGTGTCGTCGGGGGCGGGCGGCGCCTCCTCGAAGGCGGCGTCGGACTCCAGCAGGGACTCCAGCCGCAGCGCCGCCGCCGGGTCGCCCTGGACGATCAGCGGCGTGCCGGCGGGCACCGCACCCGTCTCGGCGATCACCGGCAGGAACTCGGCCTCGGCGATGATGGCGCCGGGCTCCGAATGCTCCAGGATGTAGCGCAGGCCCTCGCCGCGCTGCTGGGCGTTGATCGGCACCCAGACCAGCCCGGCCTTGGCGAGGCCGAACAGGGTGGAGAGCACCAGCGGGCTGTTGCGCAGCATGAGCGCCACGCGGTCGCCGGGCTTCAGCCCCAGCCGCCGCAGCTCCGCCGCCACGCCGTCGGACTGGCGGTCGAGCGTGGCGAAGCTCAGCGCCTCGCCGTTGAAGCGGGCGAACAGGCGGGCGCGTCCGGTCCGGGCCGCTTGCGTGAACAGGCGGACGAACCCTTCTTCGAAATCGGACATGATGCGTATCTCGAATGCGTTTGGTCGGTTGGTTACGGCCGAAAGGGGTTGCGGATCACCGCGCCGGACGGCGCAGCCATTCCGCCATCAGCAGCAGGGCCATCACGATCGCGAAGACCACGACGGACACGGCGGCCAGCGTCGGGTTCAACTGGAGGATCATGTCGTCCCACATCTGCTTCGGAAGCGTGGTCTTGACGCCGCCGCTGACGAAGATCGCCACGGTCAGCTCGTCGAAGGAGGTGATGAAGGCGAACAGGAACGCCGCCACCAGACCGCCGCGGATCAGCGGGACGGTGACCAGCATCAGCGTCTTGAAGCGGTTCGCCCCCAGCGTCGCCGCCGCTTGGTCCAGCCGCCAGTCGTGTCCCTTGACCACCGCGGAGATCGCGACGAAGGCGAAGGGCAGGGCCAGCACCGTGTGGCCGATGATCAGGCCGAGGTCGGTGGCGACCAGCCCGATCTGGGCGAACAGGTAGAACAGCCCGACCGCGATGACGATGCGCGGCACGATCATTGGCGCCAGGAAGAAGGCGAAGATCGCTCCCCGCCAGCGCGAGGAGGAGCGGGCGAGCGCCAGCGCGGCCAGACCGGCCACCAGCGTCGCCAGGATCGCCGTGGCGAAGGCCACCGCGAAGGAGCGGATCGTTGCCGACACCCAGAGGTCGGAGTTGAAGTAGACGCGGAACCACTCCAGCCCATAGCCCGGCGGCGGGAAGTCGAGGAAGGGCGAGGTGGTGAAGGCGATGGGGACGACGACCAGCGCCGGGGCGACCAGGAAGACGATCACCGCCGCGGAATAGAGCGGCAGCAGCCGGTCCATCATCTTCGGCCCCAGCGCCCGCCCGACCGGGGCGCCCAGCGCCGTCGACGCCTTGGCGAGCGCCGACAGGATTTTCATCCCGGCGCTGCGCAGGTGGCCCTGACCGGCTCCGGTCCGCCCGGAACTCTCTCCCGACAGCGACGAGAGGCCGAACAGCCGGTCGTAGACCCAGCAGGTGACCAGCGCCGCGACCAGCATAAAGGTGGCCAGCGCGCCGGCGAAGGCCCAGTTCAGCATCTCCTGGATCTGCGAGATGATGAGCTGCGCCAGCATGGTTTGCTGCGGCCCGCCGAGCAGCGCCGGCACGATGAAGAAGCCGAGCGAGGAGATGAAGGTCAGCAGCCCGGCCGCGGCCACGCCGGGCAGCGACAGCTGGAAATAGACCAGCCAGAAAGCGTTGGCCGGCGGCGCGCCCAGCGTTTCCGCCGCCTGGACCAGCCGGCGGTCGATGGTGGTCATCACCGGCAGCATGGTCAGCACGGCCAGCGGCAGCATGGCGTGGACCATGCCGGCCATCACGCCGAACTCGTTGTGCAGAAGCGGCAGAGGGGACATCCCCGTGCCGGACAGGATCTGGTTGATGACGCCGGTGCGCCCCAGGATGACCATCCAGGCGAAGGTCTTCACCAGATAGCTGGTCCAGAAGGGCACCATCACCGCCAGGATCGCCAGCCCGCGCTGGCGCTCCGGCAGCTGCGCCAGCCAATAGGCCAGCGGATAGCCGAACAGGAGCGACAGCAGGGCGGTCAGCCCGGCGATGCGGAAGGTGCTCATCAGGACGCGGAAATAGACGTCCGTGGCGACGATGCGGGCGTAATGGTCGCCGGTCCAGGCCGAGGTCTCCAGGTCCTGGACGCTGAGGCCGAGCAGCCGCAGCACCGGGAACAGGAAGAAGATGGCGAGGAAGGCGAGGCCCGGGGCGGCCAGCCACAGCGGGCCGAAGCGCAGCCGCCGCCGCGCCGCGGCGAAGGCGCCGTCATGGTTCAGGGTGGCGGCGCTCATGACACCAGCACCCCGGCGTCGGCGCGCCAGCGCACCGCGACCACCTCGCCCAGCCGCGGCGGGGCGGTGCCGCGGCGCAGCCGGACGGTGATCGTCTCCTCGCCGCCGAGCGACACCAGGACGCGGGTCTCGGAGCCGGCATAGACGGTGTCCACCACCTCGCCGCGCACCTCGTTGTCGCCGTCGCCGTCGATGTCGAGCTGCTCGGGACGGACGACCAGCGTGCCGTCCTGGCTGTCCGGCGTGTCGGCGGACAGGCGGAAGCTGCCGTTGCCGGTGACCAGCATGGGCGCCCCGCTGCCGTCGCGCCGGACCTGCCCGCGGAAGATGTTCGACACGCCGATGAAGTCGGCGGCGAAGGCGGTCTTCGGGCGGGCGTAGATGTCGTGCGGGGTGCCGAGCTGCTCAATCCGGGCGTGGTTCATCAGGCAGATGCGGTCCGACATGGCCAGGGCTTCCTCCTGGTCATGGGTGACGTAGATGATCGTCGCGCCGGTCTCGCGGTGCAGGCGCTTGATCTCGTACTGCATATGCTCGCGCAGCTTCTTGTCGAGCGCCCCCAGTGGCTCGTCCATCAGGATGACCGAGGGCTGGTAGACGAAGCAGCGCGCCAGGGCGACGCGCTGCTGCTGCCCGCCGGACAGCTCCTTGGGGAAGCGCCCGGCAAGATGGCCGAGATGGACCATCTCCAGCGCCTCCTTCACGCGCCGCGCCAGATCCGCCGGGGCGACGCCGCGCATGCGCAGGGGAAAGCCGATGTTCTCCGCCACCGTCAGGTGCGGGAACAGAGCGTAATGCTGGAAGACGAGGCCGATGTCCCGCTTGTGCACGGGAGTCCGGGTCTCATCCTGCCCATCGATCAGGATGCGCCCGCCGCTCGGCTCCACCAGCCCGCAGATCATCTGCAGAAGCGTGGTCTTGCCGGACCCCGACGGGCCGAGCAGCGTCAGGAACTCGCCCGCCGGGACGTCCAGGCGGGTGGGTTCCAGCGCCGTGATGGCGCCGTACCGTTTGGTCAGGCCGTCGACCAGCAGCTTCGGCGTGGCGGCGGCCCCGGCCTGGACCGGCGCTGTCCGCGTCTGTGCGAGCGGTGAGAGCATGGCGGCGGGTCTCCTTTCCGAAGGCGGGCTTAGCCGAGGATCCAGGCGTTGAAGCGCTCGTTCATCTTCGCCCGATTGGCGCCCCACCAATCCTCCTTGGCGATGGTCATCACCTTCAGATTGTCTTCGAAGGTGGGCAGAGCCGGGGCGCGCTCCTTCGGGATGCTCTTGTAGGCGTCGAGGTTGGTCGGGCCGTAGGCCAGAACCTCAGTGAAGACGGCCTGACGGGACGGATCGGCGCAGAACTTGATGAACTGGCGGGCGGCGTCGGCGCGCGGGTTGCCGCGCGGGATGCCCCAGCCCTCGATCGAGTAGAGCCCCTGGTTCCAGTTGATCTTCACCGGGGCGCCGCCGTCGATCACCGCCTGGGCGCGGGCGTTCCACAGGGCGATCATGTCGACCTCGCCGCTCTGGATGAGCTGGCTGGACTGGGCGCCGCCCGTCCACCACACGGCGACGTGCGGCTTGATGCGGTCGAGCGCCTTGAAGGCGCGGTCGACGTCGAGTGGGTAGAGCTTGTCGAGCGGCACGCCGTCGGCCAGCAACGCCTGCTCCAGCGTGTCGATCGGGTTCTTGCGCAGCGAGCGGCGGCCCGGGAACTTCTCGACGTTCCAGAAATCGGCCCAGCTCTGCGGCGCGTTGGCGGCGAACTTGTCGGCGCGGTAGCCGAGGATGGTCGAATAGACGTCGGTGCCCATCCAATGGCTGGTCAGCGATTCCGGCATCAGGCCGGGCGCGTCCGCCGCGGTGAAGTTCAGCGGCTCCAGCAGGTTCTGCGTCATCAGGATGTCGCGGGCCGACAGGGTCAGGGTGCAGACGTCCCAGGTGTAGGACTTGGTCTCCACGATGGCCTTGAACTGGGCGGTCGGTTCGGCCTCGCGGGCGACGTTGACGACCTTGATGCCGGTGGCCTTCTCGAACGGGTCGTAGAAGGCCTTGCGGAAGGCCGGGCTGTAGGGGCCGCCCGGATCGGCGACGGTGATCTGCGTGGCGGCGAAGGCCGGACGCAGCAGCCCGGCGGGCAGGGTGGCGCCCAGCGCGACGCCGGCGGCCCCCTTCATCAGGCTGCGGCGGCCCATGGAGAAGCCGGAGGTCTTGCTCATGTGAAACTCCCTGTTCTGTGCGGCCGGGGCGTCTCTGTTGCCCCGGTGGAGAAGCGCCGCCATGGCGGCGCGGATGGGCGGATCGTTGCGCCCTTGGACTGGCTGTTGGACTGGGTGTCTGCTTTACGCGCGCTTCGCGGCGCGCTTGGCGAGGAACTCCTCCATCATCCGGGCCGGTTCGCCGGACGCGTAGGCCTCGCGCTGGATGCGCACGCCGGCGGCCAGGGCGTCGCGGAAGCCGGCCTCGGTCATCTCGCGGAAGCGCTGCTTGTCCAGGCGCATGGCGACCGGCGGCTTGGCGGCCAGCTCCTCGGCCAGGGCCAGCGATTCGGCCATGACGCGGTCCTGCGGGACGATGCGGTTGATCAGGCCGATGCGGTGGCTCTCCTCGGCATCCATCAGCCGGCCGGACAGCGTCAGGTCCATGGTGCGGGCCAGACCGATCATCTCCTTCATGATCCACGGGCCGGTGGTGCTGGCGATGCCGGAGTTGATCTCCGGCTGGCCCATGCGCACCCCGGCGTGGCCGATGCGGAAATCGCCGAGCAAGGCGACCTGGAAGGCGGAGCCGGCGGCGACGCCGTTCAGCGCGATGATCAGCGGCTTCGACAGGGTGCGCATGCGGTGGTAGAGGCGCTCCCACTCCGCCACCCACTCCTCGGCGCGGTCGGCGTCGAAGGTCTTGGTCTCGTTCAGGTCCTGCCCGGCGCCGAAGGCGCGGTCGCCGGCCCCGGTCAGGATGATCGCGCGCACACCGTCCTGGTTCTCGAACTGGTCGAAGGCGACGACCAGCTCGTCGCGCATCGCGGCGTTCCAGGCGTTCAGGATCTCCGGGCGGTTCAGCGTGATGATGCCGACCGGGCCGCGGACCTCGGTGAGGATGAATTTGAACACGGGACCACTCCTGTATGCGGGGCGTTTCGCGCGCCTTGCGGACGTTCCGGCGCCCCTCGGGGCGGCGCGTCGTATTGCAATACGATACTTGGTATTGAATAGCTTGGCTTGCTTTGCTAGACCTGTCAACGGTATCTCTCGCACACGAACCACAGGACCGATCGCCATGGCTCCGCGCCGTCCGTCTTCCCGACCGTCAGACACGGAATCCGCAACCGCCGTTGCGGACGCCTCGGTGAAGGAGGGGGGCGCCGCGCGCGCCGGCGATCCCCTGATGGTGATGTCCGTGGAGAAGGCGTTCCGCGTGCTGAACGCGTTCGACGCGACACGCCCGACGATGAGCCTGACCCAGATCGCCTCGATCGTCGGGTTGGACAAAAGCGCGGCGCAACGCTTCACCCACACGCTGGAAAAGCTGGGCTACCTGCACAAGGACCCGGAAACGAAGCGGTTCGAGCTGACGGTCAAGACGCTTGACCTCGGCCATCATTATCTGCGCGGCAACGGGTTGCTCGAACGCTCGATGCCCTACCTGATGCATCTCAGCAAGACCACCGAGGAGACGATCAATCTGACCATGCTGGACGACACGGAGATCGTCTTCGTGTCGCGCTTCATGAGCCGCCATGTGCTGAACACCGACGTCGTCCTCGGCATGCGGATGCCGGCCTACTGCACGGCGCCGGGGGTGGCGATGCTCTCGCGGATGCCGATGGAAGAGGTCGTCGATCTGATCGACCGCATGGACCTGCATCCCTACACGCCGAACACCACCTGGAAGCGTGAGGATCTGCTGGCGAAGATCGAGCGGTCGGCCGGTCTCGGCTACGCCACCGCCTTCGAGGAATATTACCACGGCGACCTGTCGATCGCGGCGGCCGTCGTCGGTCCGGCAGGGACGTCCATCGGCGCCATCAACATCGCCGTCTCGCGCTCGCGCTTCACCCCGGAGGAGGCAGAGGAGCGCTTCGCTCCTCTGGTCGTCGCCGCCGCGTCGTCGATTTCCACCATCGGCCGTCCGACGCCGTCGAGAAAAAATGCGTTGC
>NZ_JBSNCG010000005.1:1085000-1204940 GCF_058780635.1 Azospirillum sp. UENF 312511
GGGATGGCGTCGGCGCCGTAGGTCTTGAAGATGCGCACGGCGCGCGACGTGCCGACGCCGTGGCTCTGCAGGAAGACCATGATCTCCCGCACGATCTTCTGCTCGGCCCAGGCGCGGGTGATCTTCGCGATGCGCTTGGGGCCGATGCCGGGCACCTCGATCAGGCGCTGCGGCTGGGTCTCGATGACGTCGAACACCGCCTCGCCGAAGGTGCGGGCCAGCTTGCGGCCATAGACCGGGCCGATGCCCTTGATGAGACCGGAGCCGAGGTACTTCTCGATGCCCTCCAGAGTGGTCGGCGGGGCGGCGCGCAGGAAGGCGGCGCGGAACTGCGGGCCGTGCTCGCGGTGCTGCTCCCAGCGGCCCGACGCCTGGATGTATTCGCCGGGGGAGACGGAGGCGGCGTGCCCGACCAGGGTGACGAGGTCCTTGTGGCCGCGCACCTTGACCCGCAGCACGCAGTAGCCGTTCTCGGGGTTGTGGTAGGTGACGCGCTCCACCAGCCCGGACAGCGGTTCGCGCTCCTCGGCGGCAGGGTGGGGCGGGGTGGTGTGTGAAGGCCTCGGCATGGTCCTCAAGGATGGGGCAGCGGCGGTGCGCTGTCATCCGTTCCCGCCGGCGGCCGGGGAAAGAGAGAGGGCCGAGGCGGTGTTTGCGACGGGTTGAAGGGCGGGAAGAGAGGCTTCCGGCCGGCCTGTCGCGGAGACCAGAAGATATGTCCGCTTCCAACCACGACGACATCGGCGGGGTGCCCGCCGCATCACCGGCCGAAGCCGAACCGGCCTTGTGGCAGGCTCGGGCCGAGGCGCACGGCCGCCTCGCCGCCGAGGCCCGCATCCTCAACAAGGACGCCGTCCTGGCGGCGCTGGCCGTGGCGGGGCTCTCCATCGTCACCGTCACCTTCGACGGCTATGGCGATTCCGGCCAGATCGAGGCCATCCACGCCCAGGCCGGCGAGACCGAGGTGCCGCTGCCCGACGGCACCGCCGAGATCGCCACCCCGCTCTGGGACGGTTCGGCCCTGGAGCGGCGGCCCCTGCCGCTGGGCGAGGCCGTCGAGGCGCTGACCTACGACCTGCTCGCCGCCACCCACGACGGCTGGGAAGACGGCGACGGCGCGTTCGGCACCCTCGTCCTCGACGTTGCCGGGCGGGCGGTCCGCCTGGAATACAACGAGCGCTATACCGCCAACGACTACTACGAGCATGATTTCTAAGGGAGGTCGCCATGGCGCACGCGTATCATCATGCCCTGTCGTCGGCGCGCACCTGGGGAGGGACGGCGGACGAGTACATGGCTCTGCACCAGTGGATCGACGGCTCGAAAGCCATAACCGCTGATTTCCGCCATCGGGCCTTGCGCCATCACGCCGAGGGCATTTTTCTGCTGGAGACGCTGTACGGCGTCACGCTGACGCTGTCCACCGGCCGCGTCGTGCCGGTGCGGCTGATCGGGGAGCAACACGTCCGCGAAGATCTCGGCTTCATCCCCAGCTTCGCCGACTGGGTGCGCTGCATCCGGCCGGAGCCCTGGATGGGCCGGGCCCAGCCCCTGCACCCCGGCGTCGATCCCGGCGACGGCAGCTGACGGCTCGTCCCCTTTCCATCTCGACCGGCCCGGCGTCAGCGCCGGGCCATTTTTTTGTTTGGCCGTCCTGTCGGCCGGGAGGGGGCGGGCGCGAAGAGGGAGAGGACCGAGACGGTGTTCGCGACGGGCTTGAGGGCTGGAGGACAGGCTTCCGGCCAGCCCGTCGCGGAGACCCGCCATGCCCGACACCGTACCAACCGCCCGCGCCGGCGCCGACCGGACCAGTCTCTACGCCGAGATCACCGCCCGCATCATCGCCGAGCTGGAAGCCGGCCGGCTGCCCTGGGTCCAGCCCTGGGGAACCCCGGCCACTTCCGCCCCGCTCGGCCTGCCGCGCAACGCCGCCACCGGCCGCGCCTACACCGGCGTGAACGTGCTGATCTTGTGGGGCGCCGTCGTCGCCCGCGGCTTCTCCGGCCAGGGCTGGCTGACGTTCCGTCAGTCCCTGGCTCTGGGCGGCCACGTCCGCAAGGGCGAGCGCGGCACCACCGTCGTCTACGCCGACCGCTTCATCCCCGACGACGAGCGCCGCCGGGCACGGGACACCGGGGACGAGCCCCAGGCGGTCCCCTTCCTGAAACGCTTCACGGTCTTCAACTGTGACCAGTGCGAGAGCCTGCCCGAGGGCATCGCCGTGGCGCCGCCGCCGATCCCGGAGGGGCTGATCCTGCCGCGGGCCGAGGCGCTGATCCGGGCCAGCGGCATCGAGTTCCGCATCGGCGGCACCCGGGCCTTCTACAGCCCCCAGCACGATTACGTGCAGGTGCCGCCTCCGCAGGCCTTCTTCGAGCCCGTGAACTGGCACCGCACCGCCCTCCATGAGGGTGCCCACGCGACAGGACACTCGTCAAGGTTGAACCGCGATCTGTCCGGGTCCTTCGGCTCCCGCAAGTACGCCTTCGAGGAACTGATTGCCGAAATTTCAGCCGCCTTTCTCTGCGCGGCGCTCGGCATCGTCCCCACCGTGCGCCACGCCGATTACCTTGGGGCGTGGTTGGACGTCCTTCGCGCGGACGATCATGCCATCGTCCGCGCCGCCAGCCAAGCCAGCAAGGCGGCCGACTATCTGCTCGGCTTCCTGCCCGAAACCGTTCCCGCAGCCGGTGACGAGCGGGAGTCCGTGTGATGGGCGCGCTCTCCTCATGGTGCCCGCCGCCTGAACTGGCGGTGGAGGCAATCCGGCTGCGCGTCCTCAGCCTGGGGGCCGGCGTCCAGTCCACCACCCTCGCCCTGATGGCCGCCCACGGCGCCGTCGGCCCGATGCCCGACTGTGCCGTCTTCGCCGACACCGGCTGGGAATCGCAGGCGGTCTACCGCCACCTCGCCTGGCTGATGGCGCCGGGCGTGCTGCCCTTCCCGGTCCACGTCGTCTCGGCCGGCGACCTCCGGGCCGACCTCCTGGCCGGGGCGCGGGGGCAACGCCGGGTGTCCATCCCCGCCTACACCCGCACCGTCATCCCGCCCGGGACCGTGATCCCGCTCGTCGGCGAGGACGGCCAGGGCGGGACCGTCGTCGTCGGCACGCGCGTCCTGCCGGCCGGCCGCGTCACCATCGGCATGATCCGCAGACAGTGCACCGGCGACTTCAAGGTGGTGCCGATCCGCCGCAAGGTGCGCGACCTGGCCGGGATCGCCGGCCGGCGCTCGCCCAAGACCCCGGTGGTGGAGGCGTGGCTGGGGATTTCGCTCGATGAGGCGGCGCGCATGAAGCCGTCGGCCGAGGGCTGGCAGGTCAACCGCTGGCCGCTGGTCGAGCAGCGGATGACCCGGCGCGACTGCCTGCTCTGGCTGGCCCGGCACGGCTATCCGGAGCCGCCCCGCAGCGCCTGCATCGGCTGCCCCTTCCACGCCGACGCCCACTGGCGGCGGCTGCGCGATGGCGACCCCGACGCCTGGGCCGACGCCGTGGCGGTGGACCGGGCCATCCGCACCGGTTTCCGCGGCATCCGCGGCGAGGTCTATCTCCATCGCTCCGCCGTGCCGCTCGACGAGGCGGACTTGGCGACCGATGCCGACCGCGGCCAGCTCGATCTCTGGCCCAACGAATGCGAGGGCCTGTGCGGTGTGTAGGCGCCCGCTGCCGATCCTTCACCGACAGCCGGCCCGGCCTTCTTCCCCGACGCAACCCTTGCCGGAGGATGTGTGATGACCCCTCTGAAACAGCCTGTCGCGCCTCGTTTCGTGGTCGAGGTCGTGTTCTCGAACGCCGGTACGATGTACGGGATCGAGACCTATGTGGTCGAAGCGGCCGGTCGCGCCGAGGCGCGCGGGATCGCCCTGCGGCAATCGGAAGACAGCCCCTACGACGACACCCGCATGCATCCCCGATCGCCGGCGCACGGCGCGGGTGAGGCGGTCCATCACGACAGCGCGGTGACGGATCGGGCGTTCAGGCGGGTGGCCGCCTGGACGCCTCCGGAGAGCGGCGCCACGAGGCGATGGTCCGCACCACCCGCAGGGCCTCGGCGTTGTCGTCGATGCACACGTGGCGCCGCAGTTCCGTCACCGCCGGCCATTCGCCTCGTTCGTCGAAAGCCCGGCGCACCGCCGCGGCCATCGCCTCGTCCACCATGAACACCAAAAACCCTCCCCGGACGGCTCCGCCGAACCTGGCCGGGATGATGCGCGTGGCGGGGCTCTCCGGCAAGCGGCCGTTCGGGCAGGAGAGGGAGCGCCGGCCGCTTGCGGAACTGTGCCGCAGGAAGAGGGAGAGGAGGGCGGACATCGGGATGACGGATGAGGAGGTTGGGAGAGAGGCTCCCGGCCGTCCGTCGCGGAGAAGTTCGATATGGCCACGCCCAAGATCGTCCTCAACACCTCGCGCGACATCCCCTTCAACAAGCTGGTGCTGTCCCAAGCCAACGTCCGCAGGGTCAAGGCCGGCGTCTCCATCGAGGAGCTCGCCGAGGACATCGCCCGGCGCACCCTGCTGCACAGCCTCGCCGTCCGCCCGGTGCTCGACGCCGAGGGCAACGAGACCGGCGTCTTCGAGGTGCCGGTCGGCGGTCGCCGCTTCCGGGCGCTGGAGCTTCTGGTCAAGCAGAAGCGCATGAGCAAGACCCAGCCGGTGCCCTGCGTCGTGCGCACCGCCGGCCTCGCCGAGGAGGACTCGCTGGCCGAGAACGTCCAGCGCGCCCCGCTGCACCCGCTCGACCAGTTCCGCGCCTTCCAGACCCTGCGCGAGGCGGGGCTCGGCGAGGAGGAGATCGCCGCCCGCTTCTTCGTCGCCCCCGGCGTGGTGAAGCAGCGCCTGAAGCTGGCCGCCGTCGCGCCGGCGCTGCTCGACGCCTACGCCGAGGACCGCATGACGCTGGAGCAGCTGATGGCCTTCACCGTCAGCGGCGACCACGCCCGCCAGGAGCAGGTGTGGGAGGCGCTGTCGCGCGCCTACAGCCGCGAGCCCTACCAGATCCGCCGGCTGCTCACCGAAGGCGCGGTGCGGGCGTCGGACAAGCGGGCGCTGTTCGTCGGCGTGGAGGCCTACGAGGCGGCCGGCGGGGCGGTGATGCGCGACCTGTTCCAGCACGACGACGGCGGCTGGCTGCAGGACCCGGCCCTGCTCGACCGGCTGGTGGCGGAGAAGCTGGAGGCCGAGGCCGCCACCGTCCGCACCGAGGGCTGGAAGTGGGTGGAGGTGGCTCTGGCCTTTCCCTACGGTCACAGCCGCGGGCTGCGCCGTCTGGCCGGCGAGCCGGTGCCGCTGAGCGAAGCGGAGCAGGCGACCTACGACGCGCTGCACGCCGAGGAGCTGGATCGGGTGGCGCGGCGTCTGTCCGAGATCGACGTGGAGCTGCGGGGGCTGGAGGAGCGGCCGCTGGTCTACGAGACCGCCGAGGTGGCGCGGGCCGGGGTGTTCGTCAGCGTCGATGTCGAGGGCCAGCTCCAGGTCGACCGCGGTTACGTGCGGCCGGAGGACGAGGCGCCGGTCGAGCCGGTGGTTTCGGCCGGTGGCGAGGAGACGTCCGCCGGCCCGGCCAACGGCGGGGGCGGGGCGGTGGCCGCCCAGCCGGCCGCCATCGCCGGCGGTGCCAGCGTGTCGGCCCCGGTGCCGGTCGCCGGGGCCGCGACCTCGGAGGACGACGAGGGGCTGCGGCCCTTGCCCGAGCGGCTGCTGATCGAGCTGAGCGTGCACCGCACCTTGGCGTTGCGCGACGCGCTGGCCAAGGATCCCGACACCGCCTTTCTGGCTATGTTGCACACGCTGTGCCTGCGTACCTTCACCCAGCGCCCCGGCGCCTCCTGCCTGGAGCTGGAGCTGAAGAGCGCCGGCTTCGGGGTGCAGCCGCCCGACCTCGCCGCCAGCGCCGCGGCCCGGGCGATCGATGCCCGCCAGCGCGCCTGGAGCACCCAGCTGCCGAGCGGACCGGCCGCCCTGTGGGAGACGCTGGTGGGGTTCGACGGCGACAGCCGGGCCGCCCTGTTCGCCCATTGCGTCTCCTTCGGCGTCAACGCCGTGCACGAGCCGTGGAACCGGGCGCCGCAGCGCGCCGCCCATGCCGACCTGCTGGCCGAGGCGGTCAGCCTCGACATGGCGGCAGCCGGCTGGACGGCGACGGTGGACAGCTACCTCGGCCGGGTGCCGAAGGCGCGCATCCTGGAGGCGGTGCGCGAGGCCCGCGGTCCGGAGGCGGCGCAGCTGATCGACCATTTGCGCAAGCCGGACATGGCCAAGGAGGCCGAGCGGCTGCTGGCCGGCAGCGGCTGGCTGCCCGAGCCGCTGCGCCGGCCGCTGGAGCCGGCGGCCGGCGGTGATGCCGGCGCGGCGGGCGATGCGGAGGGGGAGGGCGCCTCCCTGCCGGCCTTCCTGACCGGTGACGGGGAGATCCCGGACGCCGGGGGCGACGCGGACCGCACCGAGGCGGCCGCCGCCTGACGCGCACGCTGCGGAGCGGCTCCGGCCGCTCCGTCTCCGTCCTCGTTTCTGGAGGTTCGTCATGACCGAGCCCGTCGTCACCATGGTCGTGCGTCTGCCGGCCGCCGCTCTCGCCCACGGCGTCCCGGTTCTCGTGATCACCGCCGAGGCCGCCTTCGTCGTGATCCCGGCCAGCCAGGGAGCCGTTCTCCTCGACCCGGACGTCCCGCGGGAGCACGTCCTGCTCCGCCTGGCCGAAGAGGAGGTCCGGGAGGAGATCCGCACCGTGATCGAAACCGACGGCACGCTGACCCGGCTGGCGCCGGAGATGGTCGGCGATGCCGACATCCACGCCGCCTGCCGGGCCGTGGCTTTGAGCACCGACCTCGGCGAGGAACACGGTGCCGTGCGGTTCCGGGCGGCGCTGGCCGCCATCCGCGCGGCGGAACGCCGCCTCGGCTCCTCCGCCTGATCCGTGCTCGCCATCCCATCCTTCGTCGAGCCCGGCCACCGCGCCGGGCTCCTGTCTTTAGGAGCCTCCCCATGTCGATTCCCGATTTCGTGAAGGCGAATTTCGCGACGCTGCTGCGCGCCGCGGTGGCCGGCGACCTGGCGCTGGTGCAGGGCACCGACGCCCACACCGGCGAGACCCGCTTCATTCTGTGCGCTGTCGCGCAACGCAGTGGCGAGGTGGTGCTCACCCCCTTCGGGCATCTGGCCGACGGCAACCCCTATGAGCTCTACGACCCGCCGTTCGATCCCGGCGGCGGGTAGAGGGCGAGGAGGGCGGGGGCCGGGGTGAGCCGGAGCGGATCGAGAGAGCGTCCGCCGGCCGCTGGTCTCCCCGCTCTCCCGGATCCTCCGCCATGACCCTGACCGCCGACCTCCGAACCGATGCCGCCGCCCCCTGTTCTCCGCCCCTGGTGGACACCGCGGCGGCCCTGCTCGCCGCCGCGGAGCGGCCGCTGCCCGGCCTCGAACGCGGCCGGGCCATCGACGCCGGCACGCTGCGCGCCGCGATGGCCGCGGCGTTCGGCGGCTCCGACGCCGAGGGCGCCTGGAGCTGGAAGCTGGCCTACGACGCCGGCGAGGCGGCGCAGGTGCTGTTCCTGCGCCGCTTCGGCCCGGCCATGCTGGCCCGCGCCGCCAGCCCGGCGGCGTTCCTGGCCATGCTGGAGCGGCTGGCGGCGCTGCTGCCCAGCCAGACCCGCCGCTCCGAGGAGAGCAAGGCCCGGCAGCAGTTCTCCACCCCGCTGCCGCTGGCCGGCGTGGTGGCCGCCGCCGCGGCGCTCACCCCGGCCGACCGGGTGCTGGAGCCCTCCGCCGGCACCGGCCTGCTCGCCGTCTTCGCCGAACAGGCGGGGGCGGGTCTCGCCCTCAACGAGTTGGCGGACACCCGCGCCGGCCTGCTGGAGCGCCTGTTCTCCGGTGTCCCGGTGGCCCGCTTCGACGCCGCCAACATCCACGACCATCTCGACCCCACCATCCGGCCGACGGTGGTGCTGATGAACCCGCCCTTCTCGGCGCTGGCGGCGGTGGACGGCCGCGTCGCCGACACCGCTCTCCGGCACGTCACGTCGGCCCTGGCCCGCTTGGCGGAGGGCGGGCGCCTTGTCGCCGTCACCAGTGCCGGGCTGGCGCCCGAGCATCCGGCATGGCGCGATGCCCTCGTGCGCCTGCAGGAGCGGGGCCGCGTCGTCTTCTCCGCCGCCATCGACGGCCGGGTCTACACCCGCCACGGTACCACGGTGGACACCCGGCTGATCGTCATCGACCGCGTGCCCGCCGCCGACCCGGCGGTCTTCCCGGCCTCGCCGGGCACAGCCCCGGACGCCGCCACGCTGCTGGATTGGGTCCGGCGCGACGTGCCGCCGCGCGCTTCTGTTTCCGCCTCGGCAGCGGCTCCGCTGCCGGTGCTGGCCCGCGCCATGATGGCACGGCCCGTGCGCCGGGCGGCGGCTGCGCCGACGGTGTGCACGCCAGCGTCCGGCCCGGCGGTCGCCGAGTTGGAATACGAGCCGCGCGACTGGGCGCCGGAGGTCGGGGCCCGCCTCACCGCCGCGCTCTACGAGCCCTACACGCTCCAGTCCATCATGATCCCCGGCGTCCGGTCGCACCCGACGCCGTTGGTGCAGTCCGCCGCCATGGCCGCGGTCGCCCCGCCCAAGCCCCGCTACCGCCCGCACCTGCCCGCCGTCCTGGTCACAGGCGGCATCCTCTCCGACGCCCAACTGGAGAGCGTCATCCTCGCCGGCGAGGCGCACGCCGGCTACCTTGCCGGCGCCTGGACGGTGGACGAGACCTTCGACGTCGTCTCGGCAGCCTCGGAAGGGGCTGAAGATGCGGTGCGCTTCCGCCGCGGCTGGTTCCTCGGCGACGGCACCGGTGCCGGCAAGGGCCGGCAGGTTGCCGGCATCCTGCTCGACAACTGGCTCAAGGGCCGCCAGCGGGCGCTGTGGATCTCCAAGTCCGACACCCTGATCGAGGACGCCCGGCGCGACTGGTCGGCGCTGGGCCAGGAGCCCCTGCTGGTCACCCCGCTGTCGCGCTTCCGCCCCGGAACGCCGATCACCCTGGAGCGCGGCGTTCTCTTCACCACTTACGCCACCCTGCGCGGCGACGGCGGCGAGGGCGCCGTGCCCCGCGTCCGGCAGATCGTCGACTGGCTCGGCCGGGACTTCGACGGCGTGATCGTCTTCGACGAGTCCCACGCCCTGCGCAACGCCGGCGGCATCGCCGGCTTCGGCCGCGACGGCGGTCCCGTCACCCCCTCGCAGCAGGGCCGCGCCGGCCTGCGCCTCCAGCACGCCCTGCCGGATGCCCGCGTGCTCTACGTCTCCGCCACCGGCGCCACCACCGTGCACAACCTCGCCTACGCCCAGCGCCTCGGCCTGTGGGGCGGGGCGGACTTCCCTTTCGCCACCCGCGCCGAGTTCGTCCAGGCCATTGAGGCCGGCGGGGTGGCGGCCATGGAGGTGCTGGCCCGCGACCTCAAGGCCCTCGGCCTCTACAGCGCCCGCTCGCTCTCCTTCGAGGGGGTCCGCTACGAGATGGTCGAGCACCGGCTGACGCCGGGGCAGGTCGCCATCTACGACGCCTACGCCGCGGCCTTCCAGGTCATCCACACCAACCTGACCGCGGCGCTGGAAGCCGCCAACGTCACCGGGGCCGGCGGCACCCTGAACCGCGCCGCCAAGGCCGCCGCCCGCTCCGCCTTCGAGGGCGCGAAGCAACGATTTTTCAACCATCTGATCTCGGCGATGAAAACGCCGACCGTGCTCAAGTCCATCGAACGTGACCTTGCCGCCGGCCACGCCGTGGTGGTGCAGCTCGTCTCCACCGGCGAAGCATTGATGGAACGCCGCCTGTCCGACATCCCCACCGAGGAGTGGGATGATTTGTCGATCGACGTCACGCAGCGCGAACTCGTCCTCGAGTACCTCGCCCACTCCTTCCCGACCCAGCTGCACGAACCCTTCACCGACGCCGACGGCACCCTGTCCTCCCGGCCGGTGTGGCGGGACGGCCAGCCGGTGCCGTGCCGCGAGGCGGTGGAGCGGCGCGCCCGCATGATCGAGCGGCTGGCGGCGCTGGAGCCGGTGCCGGGGGCGCTCGACCAGATCGTCCAGCGCTTCGGCGCCGCCATGGTCGCCGAGGTCACCGGCCGCTCGCGCCGCATCGTGCGCAAGACCGATCCCGGCGGGGACGACCGGCTGGCGGTGGAGAGCCGCCCCGGCTCGGCCAACCTGGCCGAAACCCAGGCCTTCCTCGACGACGACAAGCGCATCCTGGTCTTCTCCGACGCCGGCGGCACCGGCCGCAGCTACCACGCCGATCTCGGGGCGAAGAACCAACGGCTGCGGGTGCACTACCTGCTGGAGGCCGGCTGGAAGGCCGACGCCGCCATCCAGGGACTGGGCCGCTCCAACCGGACCAACCAGGCGCAGCCGCCGCTGTTCCGCCCGGTCGCCACCGACGTGCGGGCGGAGAAGCGCTTTCTCTCCACCATCGCCCGCCGGCTCGACACGCTGGGCGCCATCACCCGCGGCCAGCGCCAGACCGGCGGGCAGGGCCTGTTCCGCGCCGACGACAACCTCGAATCCATCTACGCCCGCGCCGCCCTGCGCCAGCTCTACGGCCTGCTGCATGCCAGCAAGGTGGAAGGCTGCTCGCTGGGCGACTTCGAGGCGGCGACCGGCTTGGCGCTCTGTGACCGCGACGGGACCTTGCGCGAGGAGCTGCCGCCGATCACCACCTTCCTCAACCGGCTGCTGGCCCTGACCATCGGCTTGCAGAACACGCTGTTCACCGTGTTCGAGCAGCTGCTCGCCGCGAAGATCGAAGGCGCCATCGCCTCGGGCACCTACGACCGCGGCGTCGAGACGTTGGTGGCCGACAGCTTCACGGTGACGAACCGGCGCACCCTCTACACCCACCCGGCGACCGGAGCGGAGACCCGGCTGTTCACCCTGGCACGGCGCGACCGCAACCAGCCGATGGGCCTGGAGGAGGCGCTGGAGAAAGGATCCGCGCCGCAGGCACGGCTGCTGGTCAACGCCCGCTCCAGCCGGGCGGCGGTGGCGGTGCCAGCCGCCGGGCTGATGCTGGACGACGGCACGGTGGGGCGCCGGGTGCGGCTGCTGCGGCCGCTGGAGCGCCTGACCGTGACGGTGGCCGAGCTGGCGCAGAGCCACTGGCGCCCGGCTGAACAGGAGGCTTTTACCGCCGCCTGGGAGGCGGAGGTCGCGGCGGTGCCGGAATTCGCCACCAGCACCCTGCATCTGGTGACTGGGCTGCTGCTGCCGGTGTGGCAGCATCTGCCGGACACGAACCCGCGGGTGGTGCGGTTGCAGACCGACGACGGCGAACGGGTCATCGGCCGGGTGGTGGCGCCGGACGCCCTGGCCGAGGTGGAACGCAATTTCGGTGCCGGCGCCGGTGCCGCGCCGGTGCCGTCGGCGGAGCAGGCCTGGGCCTCGGTGTTGGAGGGGCGGGCGGTGCTGCATCTGGCCGACGGACTGCGGCTGCGCCGGGTCACGGTGATGGGCACCCACCGGATCGAGCTGTCCGGCTTCAGCGAAGGGATGGTGGAGCGGCTGAAGGCGCTGGGGCTGATGTCCGAGATCATCGCCTGGACGTTGCGTCTGTTCGTGCCGGTGGGCGAGCGCGGGCCGGCGGTGTTCGCCGCCCTGCTGGCCCGCCACCCGCTGCTCCGTGCTGTCGACCGGACGGGGCCGTGAAGGGGCCGGCGCCATGTCCGTTGCATCGGAGATGGCGCAGCGCCTCGCGCGGGAGGCCGAGGCGGTGTGCCGCCATTACCTGCCGCATGGGCGGCGGGAGGGGCGTTACTGGCGGGTCGGTGACGTCCACGGCACGCCGGGGGAGAGCCTCTACGTCCGGCTGCATGGGGGTGCTATCGGTAGATGGGCCGACGCTGCCACCGGCGAGCACGGCGACCTGCTCGACCTCATCGGGCTTAACCGCGGTCTCGGCCGGCTGGCCGCGGTGCTCGACGAGGCCCGTGTTTTCCTCGGTTCGTCGCGGGCGCCGCCGGAGCCGCGGTGGGAGCCTCCAGCCCCCATCGGATCGCCGGAGGCCGCCCGCCGCCTGTTCGCCCGCTCCCGGCCGCTCGCCGGCACGTTGGCCGAAGCGTATCTGCGCAACCGCGGCATTCCGGATGCCCGGAAAGACGGCTCCCTGCGCTTCCAGCCGCGCTGCTGGTACCGCGACGCCAATGACCGGCTCGCCCAAGGCCCGGCGCTGATCGCCGCGGTCACCGGTCTGGATGGCGGCCTCACCGGCGTGCAGCGCACCTGGCTCGACCCATCCGGTTGCGGCAAGGCGGCGATGCCGTCGCCGCGCCGGGCGCTGGGCCACCTGCTCGGCAACGGCGTCCGCTTCGGCGTGGCCCGCGACGTCCTGGCGGCGGGGGAGGGTGTCGAGACCATGCTGGCGCTGTGCACCGTCCTGCCGGCCCTGCCCATGGTCGCCGCGCTCTCGGCCGGCCACCTCGCCGCTCTGTACCTGCCGCCGTCGCTGCGCCGCCTCTACGTCGCCCGCGACAACGACGCCGCCGGACGCCGGGCGACGGAGCGCTTGGGGCTCCGTGCCGAGGCCCTCGGCATCGAGGCGCTGGTCCTGGCACCGGTGCTGGGCGACCTCAACGACGACCTGCTGGCGTTCGCCGTGCCGGCGCTGCGGGCGCATCTGCGGGCCCAGCTCGCCCCGGAGGATGTGGCGCGCTTCTGGACGGGAGGCGGCTGGCCGTGGGGAGCCTGAGCCTCGGCGCACGGGCGCCGGTCGGAGCGGGCGGATGCCGGTCCGGCCAGCGGGAGGCCGCGGCCACGGCCTTCCAGCGGGCGATCGGGCGGCAGCCGGGCCGGTTCCGCAACGGCGGAGAGCACCTTTCTTCCCCGGCCGGCCAAGCCGGCCTTCCTCGCGAAACAAGAAAGCCGCCCCCCGCCGTCCTCCGCTGGCGCTGCGGCCCAAGAGGGTGCGGACCCGCCCCGCCCGCCGCTGGGAGATCGCCACGAAGGCCGCGGTGGGCGCGGCCGATCCTCCAGCTAAAGGGCAACCGCCATGATCGCCGACACCGACGCCGCCGCGCTCCACCACGCCGCCTCCCCCACCGACCATGCCCTGATCGAACTCCAGCTCTACGGCCACCGGCCCTTCGAGGACGACCCCGATCCTCGCCCGCTGCCCGACGAGACCGCCATCCGCGCCGCCCTGGCCGACGTCTTCGACGCCCTGGTGGTCACGCTGACGGACACCCGCCTGGAACCCGACCTGGCCGACCTGCTGTGGTCCACCGTCAACCTGTTCCACCGCGCCGCCGACCGCGTGCAGCGCGAGCTCGACGACAACGAGGACGCCCAGAAGCGCAGCCAACGTGAGCAGGACGGCTCGGAGATCCGCTCGGTCGAGCTGGAACGGCTGCTGGCCGAAGGACTGACGCTGATCGAGCGCCGCACCGCCATGGAGGCCTTCCGCGACCACGCCGCCGAGCTGTTCGAGGTCCACACCGGCTCCGGCTGGCGACCGCGCGCCGGCTCGCTGGTCAGCCACCGCACCCTGACCGCCGCGCTGATCGACAGCCGGGATTTCCTCGCCGCCAAACGCCGGGCCGAGACCGAGCCGCTGCTGCCGGCCGGCCCGCGCATCGCCTTCACCGGCGGGGTGGAGTGCAACGATCACCATCGTATCTGGGCGGCGCTCGACAAGGTGCGCGCCAAGCACCCCGACATGGTGCTGCTGCATGGCGGCAGCCCGAAGGGGGCCGAGCGCATCGCCGCCTGCTGGGCCGAGCACCGCAAGGTGACACAGGTGCTGTTCCGTCCCGACTGGGCCCGCCATGCCAAGGCGGCCCCGTTCAAGCGCAACGACCGTCTGCTGGAGGCGCTGCCCATCGGCATCGTCGCCTTCCCCGGTTCGGGCATCGCCGCCAACCTTGCCGACAAGGCCCGGCGCCTGGGCATTCCGGTCTGGCGCTTCGGCGACGGCGGCGCTTGAGCACCGCCATTCCGGCGATCCGCAGCGGCGGATCGCCGGCTTTCCGTAAATCCGTTACCCTGGACAGCCGGATCGGCGCCAAGAGCTGCCGTTCAGCCTACTCCAATACCTAGACAGTAGCGCATTCGATGTTCACCAGTTTGCGGTGCCAATGCGAAGCGGCAAAATGGCGCCGCCTGAACCGCAACCGATAGTGGACACAGCGCTTCCAGTTGGTCACAATGCGTACCGCCCATCTCGTCTGGGTATCAGTGCAAGGCCAAGACACTCTGATATTACAATCAGATAAGCGTGGTTAGCGTTGCTTAACTCAGGATCTCTAGGCTCTTTGCACCGAGGCTGGTTGGGATAGGGATGACAGTCGCGCAGATCAATAAGCCGAAAACGTCGGTCCCGGGGCAATACCTCGGCTATGCGCTGCAACCCGTACGTCTCTGCTTTCATCTGCTCGACGCCCCTCTCGACGCCCAAGTCTCTATGGAGCATCTCGACGACGTCGCGGTCCACTATGCCGACGGCACACACTTGCTAGAGCAAACCAAGAGTGCACTATCCGGGAATCCTGCCTCGGACCGCTCAGTTGAGCTCTGGAAGGCGATGGCCAATTGGGCGGACCTTTGCGTCGCCAATACGGTCAGCCCTCAGTCGACTCGCTTTCGCTACTATGTGACCCCTTCAGCTGGCGGCGCTCTTGTCAAGCGGCTGCATAGCGCCCACGACAAGACGGCGGTTGTGGACCTCTTGAAGGAGATTGCCAGCGCGAAGATCAAAGGCAAGCCGGAGTCGACGGCCTATCCGCATATCGCACGCTTCCTTGCGGCCGGCGACGAGATCTTCCAAGCCATCGGCGACGAAGTGGTGGCGGCTAAAGGCAATCTCCAGGTCATCATCCTGGACCACGCTGGCTTGGATGTATGGGGCGAAATCCCAGGTGTCGTTTTGACCGAGGAGTGGCGCGACAATGATGCGCTCGTACCGCTGCACTGGCTGACGCGGCGCAGCTAGGCCGGCCAAGTTGGCTCGCTGAGAGCGTCAGGCAATGACTGTAAAAGACGGCGAAGAATGTTTGGTTTGCACCAACTGCTTCGCCGAAGACTACCTATGCGGCGAGGGCAAGAAGACCGAAGCGACTCTCTCCTGCGAGTTCTGCTCGAGTGCCAGTCCAGCGATCACGGTGGAGGAGTTGGCGGCCTGGGGCGACGGCGCTTTTGAGACCCTTGAGAAGGGCATGGATGCCGACGTGCTGCGCGAGATGATCGGCTTTGCGGCCGAACGGCTGATGGAGTTGGAGGTGCAGGGCCTGATCGGCGCCGTGCACGGAGTGCTCGGGCGAGCGGCTGGTCCAGCACAATAGCTATCCGTACAAGGCAGGCCTCAACATCAATCCAAGCGCATATCGAGAGCGGACATTGCTGTGTGAATCCTTCTTCTCTGGCCGTTTTGTTTTCTAGATATTCCTTGTTAGTTCTGATATTTTGCCTTACTTATTGATGATCAAAGGGAGGTGTGCGTGACTACAAGTCGCCCTTTTCTCGGCGAAACCACGGATCGGGAGAAAGCCTTTCCCGACATAGAGTCGCTGGAATTAAATGTCGTTCAGGATCCGTACGAGCAGTATGCTCGCCAAGCATGGCAACGGGAGGGGCGGTACACTAAGGCAAACATCCCGCGTCACCTCGCCTGTCTGAACCCACGTTGCCAGCAAGGTGGGCTCGACCTGCAACAGGCCGTCCTGTTCTCGTCTCCCGGTCAGCACAGCTACTACTGCAATGGCCATGAGGGCACGCCTAACAGGCCGCGGAAAAAGGCTGTGCCCGGCCGTCTGGTCGTGATTCTCTCTGGTGGAAGAGAAAGCGGCCGGCGAGGGGACGATGCGGGGATCGGACGAGCACAGCGATGGTCTGTTCAGCTATGTGAGCTGCGAGGCTCGGGTTCCGGCCGATCATCCGCTGCGGCCGATCCGTGCCATCGTTGATGAAGCGCTGGAGGTGATGTCGCCGGCGTTCGAGGGTCTGTACTCGACGCTCGGCCGGCCGTCGATCCCGCCGGAGAAGCTGCTGCGGGCTTTGCTGCTCCAGGCCTTCTTCTCGGTGCGCTCGGAACGCCAGCTGATGGAGCAGCTCGACTACAACCTGCTGTTCCGCTGGTTCGTCGGCTTGTCGATGGACGCCCCGGTGTGGGACGTCACTGTGTTCACCAAGAACCGTGAGCGCCTGCTGGCCGGCGATGTGGCGGCCAAGTTCCTGGCCGCCATGCTGGGTCAACCCCGGGTCAAGGCGCTGCTGTCGGACGAGCATTTCTCGGTGGACGGCACGCTGATCGAAGCCTGGGCCTCGGTGAAGAGCTTCCGGCCCAAGGATGGCAGCGGCGAGCCGCCGGGGCCGGGGCGCAACGGCGAGCGCGACTTCCATGGTGAGAGGCGGTCCAACGAGACCCATGCCTCGACCAGCGATCCCGAGGCGCGGCTGTACCGCAAGGGCAACGGGCAGCCGGCGAAGCTGGCCTTCATGGGCCATGCATTGATGGAGAACCGCCACGCCCTGGTGGTCGATGTCCGGCTGACGGCGGCCACCGGTCTGGCCGAACGCGAAGCGGCGGTTTCCATGGTCGAGGCCATCCCCGGCCGTCACCGCATCACGGTGGGCGCCGACAAGGCTTACGACACCAGGGATTTCGTGGCGACCATGCGCGAGTTGGGCGCCGCTGCGCATGTCGCGCAGAACACGAGCAACCGCCGCTCGGCGATCGACGGCCGGACCACCCGTCACCCCGGCTACGCCGTCAGCCTGAGAATCCGCAAACGGATCGAGGAGCTGTTCGGCTGGATCAAGGGAGCCGGCTTGCGCAAAACACGTCATCGCGGCACGGCCCGCGTCGGTTGGATGTTCACCCTGACCGCCGCCGCCTACAACCTGATCCGCCTGCCCAAGCTGCTGGCGGCGGCATAATCACGCCCGGAATCCGCCTGAATGGCGGTTCCAGGAGCCGCGCAGCGCGAAAAACCGCTCCATTCCGATAAAAACGGGCTTCAGAACCCCCATTCTCAAGCCTCAGCGGAGGCAAAAAGCCAGAATATGTTCGTTTTTCCGCGACCTGCTAAGGGCCGTCATAAAGGCGATCCGTGCGACAACCGCTTCGACGTGACGCTCACCATCGTCCGCCGCCCAGTGGGAGAGCGCTGACGTGGTCCGATCTAGGGAACAGCGGTTGGGCTATCTGCGCGGCAACGCTGCCGACGGCACTGCGGCCGTGGTTAGCGTCTCGAAGATTGGACGCGACTATCAGATCGGCTACGGTAACCGGGATCACCTGTGTCATCCCTCGGTGCGCGATATCGAGGGGGTGAAGCGCGAGGCGCTTCTCGTCTTCCATATCCAAAACCCAGTCTTCGAGCCGCTTTGACGCCAGAGGTTCGGGAGCCATGAGCGACCTGGCGGCAGATCTCGGGCAGGCAAGAACGTCCACTTAGGGTCACGAGTACCGCCACACTCGCGGACTCGCACGGTCGCCGGCGGGCATCGGCGTCACGGCCAAGGGGCGACTCTGCGTCCAAGGGCGCGCCGGCTCGACTGTCGAAAACTCGTCACCGTTGAATCCCACGGATAGATTCGCGGCCGAGAAGTTGGCATAGTGTTGTCATCTCTATGGAAGCATGCGGCAGCAAGGGATGGCCGACGAGGCGAAGATCGGGACAACTTGGCAGGCCGACGAGCTGGATGCCATCGTCGCCGACTACTTCGCCATGCTTGAGGCCGACCTTGCGGGAAAGCCCTATGTGAAGAGTCGCCACAGCGCCGTGCTGGTGGCGCGGATCGGCCGGACCCACCGGTCCGTCGAGTTCAAGCACCAGAACATCTCGGCCGTCCTCGACGAGCTCGGGATGCCGTGGATCCCCGGGTACAAGCCCAAGCGCAACCATCAGAACGCCATCTTCGACGCCATCGACCGCTATCTCACCGCGCGGCCGGCCGTCCTGGATGCCCTTCCCGCGACAACTCCGGCGATCGTCGGTCCCGCCTCCGTCTTCGTGCAGCCCCCGGTCCTGATGGCCGCCGATGGGACGTTGCCCGAGCGCGTGAGGCGCTTGGTCAGGAAGTTCGATCCCGTGGAGCGGGACCACAGGAACCGCGCCCTGGGGAAGGCCGGGGAGGCCTTCGTCCTCGACCTGGAGCGGCGTCGGCTAGCTGACGCCGACCGCCTGGACCTCGCTCGGAAGGTCCGGTGGGTCGCCGCCGAGGACGGCGACGGTGCTGGGTACGACATCCTCTCCTTCGACCCCCAGGGCCGCGAGCGGCTGATCGAGGTGAAGACCACCAATGGGTCAGCCATGACGCCGTTCTACCTGACCCGCAACGAGCACGACGTGGCCTGCGAGAGGCTCGCGGACTGGCGGATCTATCGCGTCCACCTGTTCGCGAAGACCCCCCGGATCTTCACCCTTGCGCCTTCTCTGGAGCAGGTGGTCAACCTGCGCACCGAAAGCTGGTGCGCGTCGTTCGCCTGAGTGCCGCTTGGGCAGCAGCATTAGGAACTTTGCCTCCAGGGAGGACGCATAAACGTGTTTATTTCGGTCACTTTCCCTTTTGCGGATTACCGGAGCTTGTGCGAGGAAAGCGCGGGCCGACTGGAACGACCTTGCTGGGGTAGCGCTGACCCAAGAGCTACATTTGCCAGAGGGTTTGGAAGCATTCACACACGAACCAAATCGGCAAACGGATTTGTAGGTGAGAATTATTACGCAGATTGCGATAACCTGATCAGATATCCAGCGCAGCTGTTTTTGCAGCCATTGTGCGGCGGATCTCGCCGCATACTTTCATATCCATTCTACCGGAGATTTTTTTTTGACGGCGAGATGTCTGGGCGCTTTGAGCTCGGCTTTCGCCTTAACGAAGCGTCAATACACGAGATTGCCCAATCTTCACCCGCGGCTGAGTACGATGTAGTCACGCTGGCAAAGCAAATTCTCACATCAGAAGCAGAAATAAATCTTCTGGATGGGAGAATCTTCAAAGGCCCACTACACAAAGCGCCAATCGCCCTCAGAGACGGTTATATCCTGAGCAGCACAAGGAACAACAAGCTCAACATATATGATATCGAAACCGTTGGATCAAATTACGTCAGCGTTGGAGCGCCATTTGTATTTATCCGATCTAGCCAAGCAACGAAAATTTCCAGAATACAGCAGAAGAGAATGCTGATAGATGAACATAACCTCTCCTTGATTGCTACTCGATCTGGCGTGCGCAATCAACATTTCGATACCGTGGTCATGCAATCAAGAGAAGATTTGGATGCAGAGACTGCACGCGAGCGCTTTGCCAGACTTTTCTACACTCAGATTCGAGCCTTGAGCTTCGCGCATTCATTCTACTTGAAACAAGTTGATGGAGGAAGGATTGCGGGCTCAAGCCGCTTGGAACCAGCGATCGAAGCGTTGATCGAGCGCCTGAAAGGCTTGGTCCCCATGGAGAACGACACGAGAGATAAGAGCACCTGCAGCACAATGCGAGAGATAATAAGCAACATGGACATCGACCCCT
Organism: Azospirillum sp. UENF 312511; assembly: GCF_058780635.1. Classification (NCBI taxonomy): domain Bacteria; kingdom Pseudomonadati; phylum Pseudomonadota; class Alphaproteobacteria; order Rhodospirillales; family Azospirillaceae; genus Azospirillum; species Azospirillum sp. UENF 312511. The sequence goes on from NZ_JBSNCG010000005.1 coordinate 1,104,498, forward strand.
CGGGCCTGTCCAAAGAAATACAGAAGCGGCTCAAGCCGGGCTGGATTCGGAAGCAGTTGTCCCGCGTTTTTTCATACGTTGACAAGAAGGCCGACAAAGCAATTGAAGCCGCCGCCAGCACCGCTACAAAGCACGTGCTGACCGGCGGCTCCTAAAGATATAGGGCAGCACCGAATGCTCAGCCCGTCTATGCCGTTGGGAAGTACGCTTCCCGTAGCGATGAAGGTAGGCGAAAGGGGTAAAGTTGTCAAGGTTGGGTCGGGCGAGGGAGTGTCCGGAATTTCGTGCTCGGCGGGGTTATCCTGAACCATCGGACCGGGCCGCCATGGTCGACCAGAGAGTGCTGCAAACGACATAGTCGGTCGCAAGCTTGCTTCGCGCTGGCGCTCCCCGCAGGGCGGCCATCGGCGTCTTGTGTAACGTGCAGCTTGAGCTTAGCATCACAGCGCGATCGGCATGATAATTGGAAGCCGGATCAGGCGGAACCTGAGATTCGGTGGATGGACGCGATGGCGCGGAATGCTACGAACACTTCGGTCGGCGCCAGCGGCGCGACGATCCTCCGTTTGAAGATCGACCGGTTTCGCGCCTTTCAGAAGTTCGACTGGTTCCCGAAGGCGGGCCTGAACGTCGTCCTGGGTGGCGGCGACGCCGGCAAGACCACCATCCTTGAAGCGATCGCCCTGTTGCTGAACCCGAGCAACGCCGCCCTCGTCTCCGACAACGACTACTGGCGGCGCCAACGCAAGGACGGCTTCTTCATCGGCGCGATCATCAGCCTGCCACCGGATAGCAGCATCAGCACTCAGACGCGTCCGGCATTTCCGTGGGAATGGGACGGCAAGCAGGCCAGGGCACCGCAGGACCCTGAGGACGGCGAACCTGTCCTCCCGGTCGGGCCGCCCGTCTACAAGGTGTCGGTCAGCGGCTCCGAGGAACTCGACCTCACCTATGCGATCCATAATCCGAACGGGACGACCGATATCTTCTCGCCCGCCCTGCGCCGGGAAATCGGCTTGGTCCGGCTGGGCGGAGATGATCGGCATGATCGCGACCTTCGCCTGGTCCAGGGCTCCGCGCTCGACCGCCTGCTCGGTGACAAGGCTCTTCGGTCGCGTCTGACCGCGAAGTTCTCTGATGTCGACGTCAAGGCGGAGCTGCAGAGCGAAGCCCAGAAGGAGATCAACCAGCTGAACACCACATTCGGCGAACGCGCCCTGCCGCATGACCTTGGGCTCGGATTAAGCGCCGCCCAAGGCCAATCAATCAGTGCGCTAATCGGTTTGACCGCCGCCATCGAGGAGAGCCGGCTGCCGCTGTCGAGCTGGGGATCGGGGACCCGGCGCCTGGCCTCTCTGGCGGTGACCCAGGCCTGCCGCTCAGGCTGCCCAATCACCCTGGTGGATGAAGCCGAGCGAGGGCTTGAACCTTACCGCCAACGCAAGCTGGTCACCGAGCTTGCCGAAGGGCCGTCGCAGGTCGTCATGACGACACACAGCGCGCCCGCCCTGGCCGCAGCCGAGCCGGCGACAATCTGGTATCTCAGCCAGGGCCATGTCATTGCCGAGCTGTCCAGCGCCCGGGTCGTCCAACTCCAGCAGCGGGACCCCGAGGCGTTCCTGTCGCGCCTGACCCTGGTCGGGGAGGGTCCGACCGAGGTCGGGTTCATTCAGGAGGTCCTTGCCCGGGAGGTCGGGACCGACCTTCTCGACCTTGGCGTTCGCCTCTGCGACGGGCAGGGTAACACCTTCACGCTCGAGCTGCTGGAGGAGTTCAACAAGGCCAAACTCGGCCTAGCCGCGTTCGTCGATTGCGAGGGCGACAACACCAAGCGCTGGGCCGACCTCAAGGCCACCATGAGCGACTTTCTGTTCCAATGGCCGACCGGCTGCACCGAGGCCAACGTCATCGCACACATCGACGACGACAGGTTGGAAGCCCTGCTCGTCGATCCCGAAGAGACCCAAACGCAACCTCGCTTGGCCAGCCTAGTCGAACGGCTGAGGGTTCTCGAACCCGAGACGACCTTCCCCAAGCACGATTTCACCACCATTGCCGCGGTAGCCGGTGATCGTTTGCGAGCCCTCATCGTCGCCGCTGCCAGTGGCGACTCCGACGGTGCGCCGGAAGGACAGGCTAAAACCTGGAAAAAACACGGCAGGCGCTGGTTCAAGAGCCTTGAAGGGGGCCGAGAGCTGGCGGACAAGGCTTACGCCTTGGGCGCGATGATGGCGGTGAAGCCTCAGCTCCAACCCTTCATCAACGCGCTCGCCGCCTTGACCGCGACGACGCCCAAGGCGACCCAAAATGGCTGACGCGGCGGTGGCCGCCGCCTTGCGCTCGACCGCGAAACTGGTTGTCATCGAGGCTCCCGGTGGCTGCGGAAAAACCTACCAGGGCGCATCGTTCGCCGCCGATGTCTGCCCGACCCTGGGTTCTGGGCGGTTGCTGATCCTGACCCATACCCACGCCGCCTGCGACGTCTTCCGCGACCGCACCCGCGGCTTGACGGGTCTGGAAATCCGCACCATCGACAGCCTGATCGGACAGATTGCCGAAGCCTATCCCGAGCCGGGCGTCATCCTTGGCGTGATGCCGGACTATGACCGCAACGGCCGGTGGGCGGCGGGCCTCCTTAGGCGCCGCCCCTTCATCGCCGACATGCTGGCCCGCCGCTATCCGATGGTGATCTGCGACGAGCATCAGGACGCCAGTCCCGAGCAGCATGCAGTGGTCGAGGCGCTGCACGGCGCTGGTGCGAAGGTGCGCGCCTTCTTCGATCCGATGCAGCGCATCTATGGCGTGGGGGCCACGACCGCCAAGGGCCAGGCCGATGACGAACGGCTGGCCGCTTTTCGGGCCGCCGCCGATGTTTCGGAGCCGCTCAACGTGCCACACCGGTGGAGTGGCGGCGGCGAAGACCTCGGCGCCTGGATCCTGGAAAACCGGGCACGCCTAGCCGCCGACGGCAAGCTGCGCCTGACCGGCGCGCTTCCGCGCGGCCTAAGCGTCGTGATCGCCGACAACACCGCGCAACGGAACCTTGGATTTCAGCTCGACGACCGTGGGCGTCGCGCCCTCAATGCCGATCTCAAGGGCGTCCAACCCTTGCTGATCTTGTCGCACCATAACGAGACGGTGCAGGCCATTCGCGCCGCCCTAGGGCGCTCCATGCCGATCTGGGAGGGCCACACGCGCTCTGCCCTGCCGGCACTCGCGGAGCGGCTGGCCAACTGCACCGACGCCATGGCGGTCGCTGAGGCTGCGATTGCCTTTGTGCAGGAAACCTGCACCGGTTTTTCCGACAGCCAGTTCGCCACGCGGCTGCGTAGCGAGGTGGCTGGCGGCTGCGCCAAGCCGGCGCGGGGAAAGCCGGCGCTGATTCAGGCCTTGGCGCGCCGGATCATCGACCAGCCCGACCATACGGGCGTTGGCACCTTCCTCCAGGCCTTGCACGGCGCGATCAAAGGGCAAGCGGACTTCACCGGCGTCCACATCGACTATCCCCGGGAGTACTGGGAGGCCGTGCGCCTAGGCGCTGCGACGGACCCGCGGTCCGGCCTCGCGGAGCAGGCGCGCCACAATACGCATACCCGTCGGCTGCCGCCGCCGCGCGCGATCAGCACGATCCACAAGGCCAAGGGCTTGGAAGCACCGAATGTCATAATCATGCCGTGCGATAGCACTACCTTTCGCGAGAAGGATCGCCGCCTGCTCTACGTCGCGATCAGCCGCGCGAGCCGGCGCCTTACCCTCGTGGTTTCCCACTCGAATCCGAGTCCGATCATAGAGATTTGAAACGGCTGCGGCCGCTCCCTTCGTCATGAAAACGGACATGCCGAACGTCAGCCAAGCGCCGATAGTGTTGAAAAAGTCGGTGTTGCCAGCCGCTTGAAGTCCTGATTCAGTTCTCCTGGGCAGAGGAGGACGCAGCGATGATGGGCGAGCGGACGGTGATGCAGGAGGCGCTGTTCTATGAGTTCAGCCTCGAACGCCACGTCCCGTCGGACCACCTGCTTCGCTCCATCGACCGGTTCGTCGACCTGTCCGGTATCCGTGCGCATCTGCAACCCTTCTACAGCGCACTCGGACGCCCCTCGATCGATCCGGAACTGATGATCCGGATGCTCATCATCGGCTACTGCTTCGGCATCCGCTCGGAGCGCCGGCTGTGCGAGGAGGTGCATCTGAACCTCGCCTACCGCTGGTTTTGCCGGCTCGGCCTGGAGGGCGACGTGCCGGATCACTCGACCTTCTCAAAGAACCGTCACGGCCGCTTCCGCGACAGCGATCTCCTGCGCAAGCTGTTCGAAACGACAGTGCAGCGCTGCATGGAAGCCGGGCTCGTGGGCGGCGATGGCTTCGCGGTCGATGCCAGCCTTATCCGGGCCGACGCGAACAAGCAGCGCTCGGCGGCGGGATCGGACGCCGTCGATTGGGAGGCGATGGCAGCGACCCGCCGTTCGGTCCGGGAGTATCTCGACACGCTGGACGAGGCTGCCTGGGGCGCTGCCAGTGAGGTGACGCCAAAGTTCGTCTCGCGTTCGGATCCGGCCGCGCAGTGGACGGGGGCACAGAAGGGTCATGCGTTCTTTGCCTATGCCACCAACTACCTGATCGACCTCGACCACGCCGTCATCGTCGATGTCGAGGCGAGCCGGGCCATCCGCCAGGCGGAGGTCGGCGCCGCCCGCACCATGCTGGATCGCACCCAGGACGGCTTCGGGCTGTATCCCGAGCGGCTGGCCGCCGACAGCGCCTACGGCTCGGCCGAGATGCTTGGCTGGCTGGTTCATGAGTGCGGGATCGAGCCGCACATCCCGGTCTTCGACAAATCCGAGCGGCGCGACGGGACCTTCGAACGGGCCGACTTCACCTACAATCGCGAGGCCGACGCCTATGTCTGCCCGGCCGGCAAGGAGCTCCGGCCGCGGCAGAAGACCTATCGGACGCCGCGCCCGCTTGCCGACGAGGACGGCCTGATCCGCTATCGCGCCAGCACGCTGGACTGCGCCCCTTGCCCGCTCAAGCCGCGCTGCTGCCCGAACACGCCCGCCCGCAAGGTCCCGCGCTCCATCCACGAAGGGGCCCGCGACCTGGCGCGCGCCATCGCCGCCACCGAGGCCTACGCCACCTCACGGCGTGAGCGGAAGAAGGTCGAGATGCTGTTCGCCCACCTCAAGCGCATCCTGAGGCTCGACCGGCTGCGATTGAGGGGGCCACAGGGTGCTCGCGACGAGTTCCACCTCGCAGCCGCCGCCCAGAACCTCCGCAAACTCGCCAAGCTCATCCCGATGCCGGAGCCCAGGCCGGCATGAGGGAGCCTCTGCCCGTTCGGTCCTTACGATCGGCGCAGCAGCACTCGATCAGCACCTGACTTTTTCAACGATATCCGCCAGGAGCGGACTTTCTGCGACAATGGTTTAAAATTATCCGGGCGCATGCTGAACCAATGGCACATCTGAACGGCGTCTATGTGGATTTTCGCACGCGAAGTAAACAGACAGACAATACCTTCATTGATTTGTTCCACGCGAGACCACGTCAAGAATGCCCGAATGCATCCTATTCGCGACCGATTCGCTAGAGCTGTCTACGCTCGGCTCACGCCCGACCTAATGCTAATCTTGTACTTTACCCTGCCTGACGCCGAATCATCAATAATGCTGTTGACGCCTACTGCTGATTTTAAGTTGAAGCACGGACCGACGGTTCCGCCGACTGCGGTACACGCTTGGGCGGTGCCGTTCCCCTGTTGTTGTGATCGGTGTATATTGGACCATCTAAAACAAGCGCGCTGATGGGTGAGAGAGCCGATGTCGAGCAATGCCCCTTCTCAAGGTGAGCGCAACGCTGCCCGAGGCTTGTCCGCACAGTACCGGGTAGCAGCAGACCTAATCTATGCGCGCTTGCTCGAAGGAACGCTCGAGTGGATACGTGTTGCCGATCCCGAAGCTGGACGCGTCGATGACATCCAGATCGCGACGCCAAGCCGTATTGACGCCTACCAAGTCAAATGGAGTGAGTTCTCGGAGAACATTACGTTCGCAGCTCTCCGGGCCGAAGAGATCGCGGACGGCAAGGTGAAAAAGCCGAATCTTGTTAAACAACTCGCCGATGGTTGGCGCGCGATATCGACTCTTCATCCTGGGTCGGAGGTTCATGTTCACCTCACGACCAACTGGGTTCCGTCCACCAATGATGGTGCTAGCGTTCCCAAGGACGATACACCGCCGCCTGGCAAGCTACATTTCCAGCGTTTTCTGCGTGATGCATGGGGTCCCTTCGCTGCCGGAGCCGCCTCGCCGCCCGGATGGGTAAGCGCCGTCGATGCCCTTCGTCAAGCCGCCGGGCTGGACCCAAACGATTTCCGACGCTTCGCTTCTCGTTGCCACTTCGACTTTGAATGGCGGCTTCCACCGACTGTGGACGACACACGCGAGGAGCGACGACGGGCAAAGGACATTCAGGCGCTTGCTGATTTTCTTTTCCGACATGTCGCCGATGGCGGCTCCATTGTCGAGCTTCCTCGCGACGACCTTCTGCGCCGGCTTGGTTGGGAGGATCGGTTCCGACTTCGCTTTGTTCATGAATTTCCAGTGGACGATGCGCTGTACCAGCCGATCGCAGAAACCGTCGCCGAGCTTGAGGTCCTGTTGGAGCGCATCGACAGTGGCTACGTTGCGCTCGTCGGTTCCCCAGGTTCGGGGAAGTCAACGACTCTTACCAAGACGTTCCGTTATCGCAAAGGCTTCCGGATAGTGCGCTATTATGCCTTTGTCCCCGACGGTGGTGTGGGACGTGGCGAGGCGCTGAATTTTCTGCACGATTTGGTCCTCCAGTTGCGTCGCCACGGCATCCGCGGGGCCGGTCGGAGCTTGGGGGAGACACGCGAAGAGTTGCTTTCCCACCTTGCGGAGCAATTCCGAGAGCTTCACAGCCGTTATCAAGATGACGGGGTGAAAACCCTGATTCTCGTCGACGGTCTTGACCACATCGAGCGCGAACAAGCGCCAGAGCGGACGCTGCTGTCGGACTTGCCAGCCCCACAGTCCGTGCCAGCAGGCGTCATTTTCATACTCGGTTCGCAAAAACTACAACTCACTGGTTTGCCGACTGGCATCTCTGTCCAGCTTCGACCAGAGAACCACAGGACATTGACCGTTCGGCCCTTACCGCGCGCGGCGGTACGCGCAGTTGCTGCCAAGGTGTGCGCTGCCCGGCCGCTGAGCGAAAAGCAGATCGACACGGTCTGCGCTCTTTCGGGTGGGCACCCGTTGGCACTTGCGTACCTGTTGAAACGACTACAGGTCGCTCCCGACGCAGAGTCTATCGACGCCATCCTGTCGTCCGCCGACGTATATGGCGGAAGCATCGAGGAGCTATATCAGCATCATTGGCAGGTGTTCGAAGATCAAGAGGATCTGCGTGGACTGCTCGCACTGCTAGCGCGCTTGAGGGGGCCGTTCAATCCAAAGATCGCCCAGACATGGGCTACCCTAGAAACGTTCAAGAGATTCTTGAAACAGGCTCGTCACTATTTCCGAGAAGATTCGTCCGATTCCTGGAGGTTCTTCCACAATAGCTTTCGACAATTCATCCTGCATGAGACTGGCCGCGACCTATTCGGCGACATAGACCCGGAGGCGCACCGGCGTCACCATGCACGTCTTGCCGATCTCGCGATTGCGGCGTCGCCATGCAGCCCATTTGCATGGGAGGAATTGTATCATCGCGCGCAAGCCGGCGATTATGAAGCGGTGCTTCGTCTCGGCACCCAGACGCATTTTCGTCGGCAGTTCTTCAATTGGCGCTCGCTCGATGATATCTCGGAAGACCTTACGCTCTGCTTCCGCGCGGTGGCAGAGCGGTTGGACCCACTCGCCATCGTGCGCCTCCTGCTGATCGAACACGAACTGGATGAAAGGGATGAACATCTCCGCGAAGCCGACCTTTGGAAGGTTGTGCTGGCGCTCGACGGCCCGGAAGCGCTCGAACGATATGTGCTCCGGGATGGAAGGCTCCTTATTTCCTTGGAGGCGCTGGAGCTGGCTGGGGAACTCGCAGAGATGCAGGCGGAGCCGGTTGCAAGGCGTATTTTTGAAGCGGCGGAACCGTTGGAGGTCCTGAGTGGATCGAAGCCGGTTGGTGGTTTTCATGACGAACATCGTGGGCTGAAACGTTGGGCGCGTGCCGCCCCTAGGTTCCGTCCTCTCAGCGAAATTCTAACCGTTATTGCGAATCTCGAGCCGGATTCGCAGGATCTCCTTCCGCAGGAGGGGGTGGACGACGCGCGGCAAAAGCTTCGGATGTCGCTGCTCACCGCGGTCGTCGACGCTGTTTATGCTATGGCGGACCCTAAGCTTCTTGAGCAACTGCGGCAGCAATGCATTGTGGAAGGAGCCGACGCGGTGATTGCCGGGCGGATCGATTGGCTCGACGTTCTGCTCGGTGACGAGAAGGCCGAACATACTCACGCCGCCTTTAACCGCCTAAACACCGCTCACCAGAAAGCGCCGTTTGCGGCGGTTGATCGGCTGGTTTTGGCCCGGTTCGCGCTGATGGGGCGTCAAGATAAACAGCTTGCCGAGGATCTGCTCGAGGGAATCGAGCAACCGGAGTGCGTTGACGCTCTTGGCCTTAGCGACCGAGCCGGTTTGTGGGCCTTTTCTTACCGCATCCGCTTCAATCGGCTGCTGGCCGCCTTGGGAAGGCCGGTTGCGCCGGCGCAGGCCGTGCCTAACGCCGAGAACGAGCGGGACCAGGGAAGTGTCCTGTTCGAACGGGTGCTCGTGCTTCTTGCAACCATCCAGGGGCGGCAGTGGTTTGGCGCATCAGTTTCGCCCACCGAGTTCCTGCGGACGATCCGCCCCGTCCTGCACCTCTACTGCCGCGAGTGGCGCGAAACGCAGAGCTGGACTTCGTGGCACGTGTTCCAACGGCTAGCACCTGAGCTGTTCGATTTCGCTATCGATATCGCCGCGGGGCTCGGCGCCGAAACCGTTGCGCTTCTTGCTGATGTGTTCGACGCGGAATGGGACAGTGCCGAGCGTGGCCGATACTGGAGGCTATCCCTGCGTCGGCACATCGCACTTAGCCTCTTCGGTCATAACAACGATGCTGACGCATTGCGCCGACGACTGGAAGCGATCGAAGCGTGGCTCGCGGAAGATGATGATCTTCACGATCGTGTTAATGGCTTGGTCGAGCAGATCGTCTCGTGGGGCAAAGCTGGAGATATCGCTCGCGGTCGGGCGCTGGTTGCTCGGCTCTTCGAAACGTCGTTTGGCGTCTACCATGACAAGGACTATCAGATCGAGAACTGGGCCGAATGGCTGGGGAGAGTGAATGAGGTTGCTCCGGTCGGCGCGGTGAACCGAATACAACGTTTCGTCGGAGCCCTCGCCATCCTCAAATCGGCGCACCGGGGGAATGGAGTTTCCGAAGCCACGCGACTGGTTCTGGAATCGGCGGCAAGGTTGAACCCAGGGCTGGGCGTGGTGCTGCGCCGATGGCTGCTCGACCAGCATGGCGCCGATTTCGACACGTCGTTGGAGGGTCTCCTGAGAGGTTTGGTCGTTCGACCGGATGCTTCGTCCGAAATGGCGGCCATGGTGGCCGGAGACCTTCTGATTCCGTTCCAGGGATCGGTCGATGAAATCAGTGCTTGCCGGTTGGCTGAGGCGGCGTATCTCAAGCTCCCCGTTGACAAGGCGGACGCCGTGCTACGGCAGTTGTCCGCAGTGGTCGCCACTGAAGCCTGCCCCTCCAACCGGTTCGCTTGGCGGTCGGCACTGGCGGATGGATGCCGGAAAGTAGGAGCTGTTCCGGCGTGGCTCAATGAACTGCTTTCCTCGACGCCGCCACACCGTGATACGGCGACCCGCCCCTCAATCACGCTTCGTTCCGGCGAAACGCTGACAGACGAGAATGTGATGGAGCGTGTTCATTCATACCGGGACCTCGTTGCCTTGCTCGAGGAGGTGGTTGAGGACGCATCGTTCCCATGGCACAAGGCCGTCGATGTGATCGTAAGCAACCTTTCGGCCGACGAAGCACGCGATCTCGCACAGCGGCTCAACGCAGCCGCCAAGGGCCGTGTTTCGCGGGCGTTGCTGGCCCGCAGACTTGCCATATTAGGTCATGGTGAGGAGGCTTGGCGCATCGCCGAACCCCTGCTCGCGAAGTCCAAACCTGGCGGATGGGATCCGCGGTACGACGGCGGTTCGCGAGTAACGGCGTTTGAAGCGCTGGTTGCCGTCGATCCCGTTGCCGGGCGCGCCCGGGCGATCCGGCAGTTCGTCGCCGACTTTATCGGCGAGTACAGATACCCGCGGGAGCTGATTTGGCGCTTAGACCGGATCGCCCCGCTGCTTTTTGAGGAGGTACCGGTCGCCAGCATATGGAAGGAGTTCGAGGAGCACATCTACCAACTCCATGAATTTTCCATGGCGACACCGATCCCCGATGTTCCGGCCGATTTGTCAATGACTTCTGAGCAGGCTCTGGTTGCGATCACCTTTGATGCCCTGGCGCTACCCGTCCCGGATGTCCGCGATCGGGCCTTCCGAACTCTCTGCACAATGCTGGGCGAAGGAACGGCGAGCGCCGAGATCGACGCGCACCTGGACCGACTGTTGAACGGCGCTTCCAACGACGAAATGATGGCCTTCGCCATGATTGACGCCGTTCAGCCGTTGCGTCCGGATGTTGTCAGTCGGTTCGCCGACCGCATCGTCAATGCCTGCATCGCTCCATCGATGTCCGTGCGTATCATTGCGCGCCGACTTGCTCAATGCATCAATATTACCCCCATGGAAATTCCTGCGGAACATGGAACCCTGCCAGCGGTTTACAGTCTCCGGCTACCCGATCTGGCGGGGTCCGTCACCCGACCGCACCGGCTTCTCAAGCCGGGAGAAGTCTTGTCCGACACCGACGATCCTCAAGAACTCCTGCGCCCGTTCGTGGGGCTGTTCGCGTTCCTGTCAAGATGTAGCAACATCCCGGTTCACAACCTGCTATCGCGCGCCGCGACCTTCATGCGACAGGAAGGGGGGACGGACCACTGGGGCAAAGCGGCAGAGAAGACTTTTCAGGACTGGCTTAGTGGTGCCGACTTGGAGATCACTTACACCCGCCTGCGACCCGCAGCCGCACTTCGGGCTTTTGACCGGGTAGTGGCAGAAATGCTCGATGCCGGCGCACTAGACGATCAAGTCTTGCGAGTTTTAGGTGATGATCTGCTCATCCATGAAAGGGTTTTGTCTCTGCGCCGGGCGGAGGAACGTCCCCACGCGATCGCCTTGCCAGCCGTTGACGGAATGCGCTCTTACCCGCGCAAGGACTGGGTCGATGCCAGCGCGGAAGCCGCACATCATCTGGCGCGCCGCCTGGCGGACGGGCGGATCGTTCTCGGTGAAATGTCGGCATTCAAGAAACTGGACTGGGAGCAACCAAGGGAAATCCGACTATCCATGATGGCGATGAGCGGTTCTGAGTGCCCTGCCAACCTGGGCGATGCGCCATGGGAGTTTTTCCCGGGTAGGACGTGGTGGTCCGCATGTGACTATCCTCGACTGGGCGGCTCCGAAGATATTCCCGCCACCGTGGTCAAGGGGCGCGCATGGCGGGCGATCGGTGGCACAGCATGGCTGGCGCTGAATCCAGCGCTCGGGTTCCACCTGGGCTGGCGTTTCGACCGTAACGGTTTGTTCCGCTGGATGGACAAACGGGACCGGGTAATGGTGGAAAGCCACTTCTGGCGCGACGGTCCGCTGTTCCGCCAGAAGCCGAACCATCGTGACATCTGTGGCGAGGGCTGGCTTGTCGTTGCAGCTCCCGCCGCAGCGGAAGCCATACTCGGTGCGATGCACGGCGGCTTCCGAGCCATCGCCATCGCGCGTGCGTACACGGATCAGGAAACCAAGGTAGTTCGCACCTCCGTCCACGCCGCAGAGATCGCACCGTTATAGATACGCCTCACAGCTAGAGAGTTCCCCCACTCCCAACAGAGCGAGGTGATGTATGCCCCCTTGTCTTGTTCGACGGTCACGACATCAGCTTTCAGAACACGGTATAGGGCCGCTCTTGGCGCGCTTCAGACAACGGCTGCGCTCACTCGGGCAACCCAGCCAGCCGCAGCCCCTCCGCAAACCGCGCGAGATCCTCAGTACGATGGATCGGCAGCCACTCCTTGAGGGTGGAGACGCGCAAGGACGGGTCGAGCGCGCGCAGCTGCCGCATCGCCTGCCGCGCCTCCTCCGTCCGCCCACCGAGCGCGTGGCTCGCCGCCGTCAGGGCCATGGCGGACAGGAGGATAGGCAGGTTCCCCAGCGCCTTGTCCGCCCAGGCCACGGCGGCGTCGAAGCGCCCGGCGAAGAAATGCGCCAGCGCCGTCCCCGCCTGCATCCGGAACATCTCCGGGTCTAGCGGGCTCAGGCGGGCGGCATGGGCGAAATGCTCGGCCGCGCTTTCCGCTTCACCGCGGAAGACGCGCAGGTAGCCGCCGAGGAACCAGGCGGGGGCGAAGTTGGGGTTGAGCAGCACCGCCCGGTCGATGAGCGCGATGCCTCCGTCGAGATCACCGACGAAGTGACCGAGCGCGTGCCCGGCCCTCGTCAGCGCGACCGCGTCGTCGCGGCCGAATTCCACCGCCAGCCGCGCCAACCGCACCCCCTCGCCGATCTCCCGGGGCCGGTCGGTCATCCAACCGTTCACCTTGCGCCAGAGATGGCACCAGGCCGCCCCGCCATAGGCCGAGGCGAATTCCGGATCGAGTTCGGTCGCCTTATGGAACAGGGGCAGCGCCGCGTCGATCGCCTCGCGGGTTCCGCTGTGCAGCTTTGCCATGCCGCGCAGGTAGTAGTCGTAGGCACCCAGGCTTTCCGTCGGCTTGCGCTTGGCGCGCTCGATCTCCGCCCGCTCGAGCTGCGGTGCGATGGCACCGACGACGCTTTCGGCGATCCGGTCCTGCAGTTCGAAGAGGTCGTCGAGCGTGCCCTCGAAACGCTCCGCCCAGAGATGCGTCCCGGTGGTCGCGTCGATCAGCTGCCCGGTGATGCGCACCTTGTTCCCGGACTTGCGCACGCTGCCTTCGAGCACGTAGCGGACGCCCAGCTCGCGGCCCACCTCTGTCACGTCCACCGCCCGGCCCTTGTAGGCGAAGCTCGAGTTGCGCGCGATGACGAACAGCCAGCGGAGGCGCGACAGGGCGGCGATGATGTCCTCCACCACCCCGTCGGCAAAATAGTCCTGCTCCGGATCGCCGCTCAGGTTCTGGAAGGGCAGCACGGTGATGGAGGGCTTGTCCGGCAGGACCGGCCCGGACGGTGTCTCCCTGCCTTCGCTGGAGGCGCGGCTGGCGATGCCTGACCCGCCGGGCTGGGGTGTCTCCCCGATCGCACCGACCCCGGCCGCCCCGACTTCGATCGCCCCGACGAAGCGGAAACCTTTGCGGGGGACCGTGCGGATCAGCCGCTGTTCCTCGCCGTTGTCGCCGATGGCCTTGCGGACCGCGTTGATGTGGCTGGTGATGGTCGATTCCGAGACGATCCGTCCGTTCCACACCGCCTCCAGCAGATCGTCCTTGCTGACGACGCGGTCGCGGTTGCGGACGAGATGCAGCAACAGGTCGAAGACCTGCGGGCCGACGCCCACGATCCGACCGCGCAGGGTCAGTTCCCGGCGCTCCTGATCGAGCTGATAGTCTCCAAACATGAAGCGCAAGGCCGGCTTCCCCCTGGGCCGTGCGCTCTCGGCTCCCTGTGTCCGGGACGACGGGCGAACGGTGCGCGCCCTTGATAGCACGGCAGCGCGTGGACGGAAAACCAAGCATCCTTGGAGGGCAATTCAAGCCCGCCGCAAGGACTTCCCCGGCGCGCCCGGGCACTCTCCCTTCCATCGGCGGCGCTGGTTTCCGTCGAGAGAAACGGAGAGCCCCATGAAGATCGTCGTCATCGGAGGCACCGGCCTCATCGGATCGAAGCTGGTGAAGACCCTCCGCGAGCACGGCCACGAGGCGCTCGCGGCCTCCCCGAACACGGGCGTGAACACCATCACCCGCGAGGGCCTGGTCCAGGCGATGGATGGAGCCGCCGTCGTCGTCGACGTGGCGAACGCGCCGGTCTGGGAGGACAAGGCCGTCCTCGACTTCTTCGAGACCTCGGGCCGCAACCTGCTCGCCGCCGAAGCGGCCGCCGGTGTCCGCCATCACGTCGCCCTCTCGATCGTCGGCAGCGAACGGCTTCCCGACAACGGCTATTTCCGGGCGAAGGTCGCCCAGGAGAATCTCATCAAGGCGTCCGGCATCCCCCACAGCATCCTGCGCGCCACCCAATTCTTCGAATTTGTCGGCGGCATCGCGCAGTCGGCCACCGTCGGCGAGGAGATCCGCCTGTCGCCGGCGCTGATCCAGCCGATCGCCTCCGACGACGTGGTGGCGGCGCTCGCCGACGTCACGCTCGCACCGCCGATCGACGGCACGCTCGAAGTCGCCGGTCCGGAGGCGATCCCGCTCGACGAGCTGGTCCGGCGCTTCCTGCAAGCGACGAAGGACACGCGCAAGGTCGTGCCGGACATCCACGCGCGCTACTTCGGCGACGTTCTCAACGATCAATCGCTGACCCCCGGCCAGAACCCGCGCCTCGGCGCCATCCGGTTCGCGGACTGGCTCGGCCGGTAGGCCGCGCCCTGAAGGGCTTTGAAACCACCCGACGCCGGCCATGGGCCGGTGACGCGGAAACCGTCCTCCTTTGTTGTCTGGAAAGGCAAACATCATGACACGCATGGCTTGGCACGAGGTCGCGCCCGACGGCGCGAAGGCTCTGTTCGGCGTCCATCATTACGTCACGACGCGCACCAGCCTGCCCGAGGAACTCATCCATCTCGTGTTCCTCCGGGTCTCGCAGATCAACGGCTGCGCCCACTGCATCGACCTGCACAGCCGCGACCTCCGGAAGACCATGTCGGTCGACAAGGTCACGCTGGTGCCGGTGTGGGAGGAGGTGCCGCACCTGTTCTCCGACACGGAGCGCGCGGCCCTGGCCTGGGCCGAGGAGGTGACCCGCGTCAGCGAAACCCACGCGTCCGACGCCGCCTACGCGACGGCGGCGGCCGCGTTCGAGCCGAAGGATCTGGTCGATCTCACCATCGCTATCGCCGCGATGAACGCCTTCAACCGGCTGGGTGCCCCCTTCCGTCTCCCGGTGGCCGCCAAGGCATGAGCGGATGCCGACGGGAGCTGTGGCGATCGGCGGCGGCGACGCTGGGACACCCCCAATAGGGAATGAGGGAATGGACACGCTCGAGGACAGGGGGGCCGTCATCGCCGGAGCGAACGTCACCGGCGAACGCTCCACGGTCGGCGCCGCTGCGGCGCCCCCCAACAAAAGAAGGACGGCCGGCGTGCTGCTGTGCCTCGGCGCCGTGCTGGCCGCGGCGGGCGGGTGGAACTGGGCCCGTTCAAACGGCGGGACGGCGACCGACAACGCCTATGTCCGCGGTGACGTCACCTCGCTCGCCCCGAAGGTCGCCGGCTACGTCACGGCCGTCGAGGTCGCGGACAACCAGACCGTCAGGGCCGGCGATGTCCTGTTCCGGATCGACGATCGCGATTATCGCGCGCGGCTTGCCCAAGCGGTGGCCAATGTCGAGGCGGCCCAAGCCCGGCTTACCAACGTTGATGCGGAGACCCGGCTTCAGCATGTCCTGATCCGGCAGGCCGACGCCCAGAGGCGGTCGGCCATGGCCGAGATGACGCTCGCGGCCAAGGCCTACGACCGCCGCCGTGAGCTGATCCGCGGCAACGCCGTCAGCCAGGCCCACCTGGATGAAAGCGACGCGGCGCGCTTGAAAGCGGAGGCGGGCGTATCGGCCGCCTCGGCGACGGTCGAGGCCCAGCAGCAACGCCTCGCCGTCCTTGCCGCGCAACGCGACGCGGCCGTCGCCGCCGTGGCGCAGGCCGAAGCCGCGCGCGACCTCGCCCGGATCGATCTCGAGAGCACCGTGGTGCGCGCGCCGGTCGGCGGCGCGGTCGGCAACCGTCAGGTCCGCGTCGGCCGCCTCGTCGCGCCGGGCGCCTCCCTGCTCGACATCGTTCCTCTCGACACTGTGTGGGTGGTGGCGAATTACAAGGAAACCCAGCTCGAGCACATCCGGCCCGGCCAGCGCGCCCGCGTCACCGTCGACGGCTATCCGGGCGGGACGCTCGACGGTGTGGTCGACAGCCTTGCGCCCGGCAGCGGGTCCGCCTTCAGCCTGTTGCCCGCAGACAACGCGACGGGCAACTTCGTTCGCGTCGTCCAGCGCGTACCGGTGAAGATCCGGCTCGCCAGCAACCCCTTGCCCGGCCGCCTCGTGCCCGGCCTGTCGGCGCGTGTCGAGATCGCCCAAGGAGGCAGCCAATGACCGCCACCTCCACCGCCACGCCGGGCCGTGACGGGATCGCGGCCGACATCCTCCTCGTCGCCGGCATCTTGCTCGCCGCGCTGACGGAGGCGGTCGCCGGCACCATCCTGTCGCTCGGGCGCGGCGGCATCATGGGCGACACGCACGCGACCCCCGACGAATTCGCCTGGCTGGACATCGGGTACACCACGCTCAAGCTCCTCGGCTTCCTGGCCGCCCCCTGGCTGATGAGCCGCCTGCCTCCGCGCGGTCTGGTCGTCGGCTCGACCCTGGCCATGGGCCTGGCGTGCGGCATCGCCGCCGTGACCGATCGGCTGGACCTGCTGGTGCTCCTTCGGACCGTCCAAGGCTTCGCCGGCGGCACCCTGCTCGTCGGCGGGCAGGCGATGCTTTTTCTCGCCGGGCCGCGCTCCCGCCAGCCCGCCCTGCAAGCCCTGTTCGCCATGGGGGCCGTCGTCGCTCCCGCGACGATCGCACCGGCCTTCCAGGGGGCGCTGCTCGACAGCCAATCCTGGAACTGGATCTTCTTCAGCGTCGCTCCGCTGGCCCTGGCGGCAACGGGACTTCTGCTGATCGCCGACGGACCGATGCCCGCCAAGGCCGCCTCCTGTCCTTTTGATGGAATTGGTTTCGCCCTGATCGCTATCGCGGTCTTCTGCGTCACCTGCGTCCTCAGCCAGGGCAGCCGGTGGGACTGGTTCGAGGAGCCCCGCATCCTGTGGCTGACCGTGACCGGCGCAGCCGCTCTGCTGGCCTTTCTTGGCCAACAGGCGTTGATGAAGGGCCAGGGCCTGCTCGACGCTTCCCTGTTCGAATCAGACGCCTTTTCCTTCGCCTTCATCGTCAGCTTCGTCGCCGGCGCCGCTCTGTCCGGAAGCGCATTCCTGATTCCGTCGTTCGCCCTGTCCGTCCTCGCCTTCACGCCCACCGAGGCTGGCCTGCTGCTGTTGCCGAGCGGCGCGCTGTTCATCGGCTCGCTCCTGATGGCCGCCTTTCTGATTCAGGTGCGCCGCGTCCCCCCATTCACCACGGTGCCCTTCGGCATCCTGACCATCACGGGCGCCATGTGGATGCTGTCCGGCTCGACCGCCGAGAGTGGTGCCGACGACATGATGGCGGCGATTCTGCTGCGCGGTCTGGGCCTCGGCTTCCTATTCCTGTCGATCACCCTCATCGCCTTCGGCAGCCTCGACCGCCGGACTTTGGCAGCCGGAATCGGCCTTTTCAACACGGGTCGACAGCTTGGCGGCCTGATGGGAGTCGCGGCACTCCAGACCCTGATCGACCACAACGTCGCCGCCAACGTTGTGGCCCTCGGCGCCAACGTCACTGCGGGAGGTTCCATGCCCCTCGAGCGGCTGATGACCACCGCAGCCACGCTAACGGTGAAGGGGCTGGAGGCGGCGGCCGCGAGCCGGGCCGCGACGAGCCTTCTGAGCCGGACCGTGACGGGTCAGTCCACGGTGATCGCCTACGACACGGCGTTCACCGCAATCGCCCTGCTCTTCGTCATCGCCGCGCCCGTGCTGATCGGCATCAAGATCGGCCTCTCCCGCCGCAGGATGGCGCGCGCCGTGCGTCACCGTGGCGGTTGGCCGTGAACACCGGTAGCCGATGCGCCAAGGGGTTGGGCAGGATGTGCGGCCGTGAAAACAGCGCGCAGGAAGGCAAGGCGTCGCACACCCTGCTGCAGCATCCATCGACCATGAAAAGACTCAACGCCGGCCACATGCGAGGAAGGAAGAAGCGCATCCATGGATCGTCAACGGTCTCATCCGACCCTTATGGACGCTGCCTCTGCTGATCGGAGGAGGCACATGTTCATAAGGAGACCGAGGATGAGCCATGACACTCAGGTTGGACGGGTCCCGTGGAACAAAGGCCGCCTGATCGGACCGAAACCTCTACTGAAGCCCAAGCATGTCTGGGAAATCCGCATCCGCCTTCAACTGGCGGGCGCCACACGCGACCTCGCGATGTTCGATCTGGCCATCGACAGCAAGCTGCGTGGATGCGATCTCGTCCGTCTCAAGATCGGCGATGTCGCGCTGAACGGCACGGTGCGCTCCCGCGCGACCGTGGTGCAGCAGAAGACGGGCCATCCGGTCCAGTTCGAGATCACCGAGCAGACCCGGGAGTCGGTCGGCCGATATGGATCCGGCTGAGAAGCGGACACAACAGCGACTACCTGTTCCCGAGCCGCGTGCGACCGGACCGACCGATCTCGACGCGCCAATATGCGCGGCTGGTCGATCACTGGGTCGGTGAGATCGGCCTGGATGCTGCGACCTACGGCACGCATTCTATGCGCCGGACTAAGGCGACCCTGATCTACCGGCGAACCGGAAACTTGCGGGCCATCCAACTCCTGCTCGGCCACACCAAGCTGGAGAGCATGGCCCGCTATCTGGGGATAGAGGTCGAGGACGTTTTGGCGCTGGCCGAGCAGACCGAGATTTGAGGAGCATGAGGAGAGTGCCTCCAGCAACGGGGGCACTTCCCGGCTCGCCCTGATCCGAAGCGGACCGTTGAAAGGTTCCTCCGAAGGCGACACGGTCGGTCGGCCGCTTGGTTGAGGATAGCGTAGATCTAGGCCGCGCCCGGTTCGCGCTGATCCTGCGCCTTCCCTCAAAGTTGCAGACAATTTGTCTAAAGCTGAGTAAGCTTGACCTAGGGCGGCAGTGCTCTGAGGAAAGCGAGCGGAAAACCGGCGTCATGCACATCTCCCGTGTCCAACTGGTTAATTATCGAAACTTCGAGCGAGCCAACGCCGTCTTCAACAAGGGCGTTAACACGATCATCGGTGAGAACGGTTCGGGCAAAACGAACCTGTTTCGCGCCATTCGGCTCCTTCTTGATGCCGATCAGCTCCGTTGGGCCTATCGGTTGGACGAGACCGATTTCTATCGTGGTCTCAAAAATTGGCGCGGTCACTGGATCGTAATCAGCTTGGAGTTCAGTGAGGTTTCCCAAGACGAGGCGATCCAGGCGCTCTTCCTGCATGGGGCCGGCGCCATCGAGGGCGCCGCTGTCGGCCGCGCGACCTATAATCTGATCTTCCGCCCAAGCACCGCCATACGGTCTAAACTGGGCGAGCTTGAGCAAGGCGACCAAGCCGGACTCGCCGAGTTGCTAAAGGGCCTTACGACAGATGATTACGAAACCGTCCTAACCGGGAAAAGCACCGCCGACTTCACCGATCCCGGGGTTTATACAGCGCTGGTGGGCGACTTCGACGAGGTTCGGTTTCCGAAAGAACTAAATCCGCCGGAGATTGGCGGCCCAATTCCAAGGGCTTTGTCGGTTACTAAGGAAATCTGCTTCACCTTCGTCCAGGCCTTGCGCGATGTCGTCAGCGAGTTCCAGGGCCAACGGACCAATCCGCTCCTGACCTTGCTCCGCAGCAAGAGCGGCGAAGTTGACCCGGTCGCGCTGGAGCCGATCACTGAGAAGGTCAAAGACCTGAATGCAGCCATTGAAGGCCTGCCCGATGTTGGCGAGATTAGGGCCGACATTCGCCAAACCATCCGTGATGCCGCAGGTGAAACTTATGCTCCGGCCAATTTGGCAGTGCGTTCGGCGGTCCCCGCAGAGGCCGAGCGCCTGTTTCAATCCCTTCGATTGTTCGTGGGCGAGACGGAAGATGACTACGAGGGCGCGATTCACGAACTGAGTCTTGGCGGCGCCAACCTTATCTACCTCACGCTTAAACTGCTGGAGTTCAAATACCAAAAGGCTAAGCAGGCCTGTGCCAACTTCCTCCTGATCGAAGAGCCGGAAGCTCACATCCATACCCACATTCAGAAGACGCTCTTCGATCGACTAACCTACACCGATACTCAAGTTATCTATTCGACACACTCAACCCAAATCTCCGAGGTCAGTAACGTTGAGAACGTCAACATCCTCGCCCGCAACGGCGCACGATGTGAGGTCTACCAGCCGGCAACCGGTCTAAACGCGAGCGACATTCGCAACATTCAGCGCTACCTCGACGCGGTGCGAAGCAATCTGCTGTTCGCCAAGAGCGTCATACTCGTCGAAGGCGATGCCGAGGAAATTTTAGTCCCAGCTCTGGTAAAGGAAGTGCTTGGTGTCAGCCTCGACGAACTCGGCATCAGCCTCATCAACATTCGGAGCACCGGCTTTGAGAACGTCGCCGTGCTCTTCCATGACGACCGCATCCGCAAGCGCTGCGCCATCGTGACAGACCTCGACGCTTGTTTCTTCGACACGACACCCAACGCGGCCGATTCCAAGCAACTCGCCAAGCAGAAGGTTAAGGCCATCAACTCGGCGGCGGCTGGCGTTGCACGCCAAGCACGGCTCAACCTCTTTAAGGTCGACAATCCGTGGCTATCGACCCACTTCGCTCAGTGCACCTTCGAGGTCGAGTTCGTGCGGACCGGCAACGTGGAGGTCGCGGTCGATAGCCTCGGGGCGGTCTATGTCGATCCCGAGATGATCCAGACGGCTACTGAAGAACTTCGATCGGCCGATCCTGGGCGTTTTGGTCGCCGGATCCTCGCAATGGCGAACTACGCCGGGAAAGGGTGGCTGGCGATACAGCTTGCCAAGCGGGTGACCGCCCGATCGCGCATCCCGTCCTATCTGCTGGAAGCAATTTTTACAGCACACCGACCGCTTAGCCGCGCCGTGCTGGCAAACATGATCGACTATCGACTTAAGAGGCACAACGACCCCGCGCTGCTGCCACCAAACGTCGCGGCCGAAATCCGGGTGCACACGGGGCAGTATCAGCGGGGCGAAATTGACACGCCCGCACTGCTCACCGCTCTTGCCCCGGTACTCCCCGGCGACGTTATTATTGAAATTCTCGGGTATACCTGATGGTGTTCGTCTGGAATAAAGATGACTTGAACGACGAGCAAGTCGACGCCGTCGAGCACGACGGCAGCGTTTTCCTCATCGCTTGCCCCGGCAGTGGCAAGACGCGAGCGCTTACCTACAAGATTGCGCTTGAACTGTCTCGCCTTGAATCCGACCGGCACTGGATCGTGGCAATTACCTACACCCACCGGGCGGCGGAAGAGATTGAAGAGCGCATCGAGCGGCTTGGCGTCGATACGGAGCGCCTGTGGATTGGTACCATACACTCGTTCTGCCTCGACTGGATCTTACGGCCTTACGCGATCTATCACAACAAGCTGAGATTCGGCTTTCGGGTCGCCGACCAGCACGAGACAGAACGGCGGTTGGAAAAGCTGTGCCAGGGGCGTCACCCACGTATTCGGCCGTTCGATTGCAACTACTACTTCTCGTCACGAGGGTGTCAGCTCGAAGCTCCGAACCCGGCCCGCCGAGACCAAATTCTTAGGGTGTTGGAAGAATATTGGGCGTGCCTCGAAGCTGAGCGAATGATCGACTTTGAGATGATCCTGAACTGCGCTTACGAGTTGATCGCTAACGAGCCGTCGATTTCGATCCTGCTCAGTTCAATCTTCAAGTTCGTCCTCGTCGACGAGTTTCAGGATACTAGGGAGATTCAGTACGCCATCCTCGCCGCGATCCTGCGGGCTGGCGCCGGCCGGACCCGCACCTTTCTGGTCGGTGACCCAAACCAAGCGATTTACGGCTCACTCGGCGGCTACGCAATGACCCGCGACGATTTCGCCGCGCTTTGCGGCCTCGAATTGGCCCACAAGAGCCTATCTATCAACTACCGGTCGTCAAGCCGGATCGTGGAGTATTTCTCGAACTACCACCTGCTTGCCGCCAACGTTAGGGCGGAAGGCAAGGATCGCGATTATGCAAGCCTCGTGTCATTCGACGAGGAGACGACGCACCAGAATGTGGAGGACGAGATCGTTCGCCTCATCCGCTATAACTGCGAGCAACTGGGAATCGCCGCGCACGAGATATGCGTCGTGGGCCCCCGGTGGATCCAGTTAGCAGCTCTGACACGGCGACTAATGAGCGCCTTGCCGGAATACAGCTTCGATGGGCCAGGTATGGCACCGTTTGCCCGCGACCAAGACAATTTTTGGTTCAAGGTGGCCCGTATCGCGCTCACGGAACCGTCCCCACAACTCTATGTGCGTCGAACGCGGTGGGCGGGGGAAATCCTTGCCGAACTGTGCCATGCTGGCATCCGGGTCAGCGGTTTATCAAAACGCGAGTTGCTGCGCTGCTGCAATAGCATCCAGATCGATCAGGACGACGGGCTAGCGTTCCTGCGGCTGTTCTTCGACAAATTCTGCCTCGCGGTAGGCTTCGAATTAACGGATTCGGCTGCGCTCGTTGAGCACTACGAGACATTCTTCGCCCGGTCGGAGGCTCAGATCGCACGGCTCGAAGAGGCAGGTATCCAGGGCGTTTCCACGATCGGGGTATTCCGCCGCGTGTTCGCCAGCCGGACAGGGATCACCATTTCGACGATCCACGGCGTGAAAGGCGCTGAGTTCGACACGGTTATCGCCTTCGCCATGCTGGAAGGGATGGTCCCGCACTTTGCCGACCCTGAAGGCGGAGCAAGCGCCAAGAAGCTGCTCTACGTCGTTTGCTCCCGTCCTCGGAAAAACCTGCACTTGATCGCCGAAACCGGCCGTCTAGATGGTCGGCGTTTGCCCTACAGGACAACGGACATTCTTAGTGATTGCGTGTTTGACTATGACGCGCTGCTGGAGATTGCCTGACCGGGACCTTCTAGTAGAGTGCGCCAGACGAAGCTTAACATATGTAGAACAAAATGTTTCTCTTAGAGCGCGGATCAAAACCTCGGTTTCCTGGCCCCAAGCCATTGATTTAGCTCGACCCAAGGGAGGTTTTGATCCGCGCTCTTAGTTATACTCAGCAAGATCCGGTGCCATGATAGCGCCTCAAGGGAGGATGCAAAGATGGTGGATGTGATTGAAACCGAAAGGTTGACTCTTCGCTCCCGAAATGAGTCCGATTTAGAAGCCAACTTGATGATGGAACTCGATCCTGAGGTGCATCATTATATCTTCAGTTCCGCACCAGACCCAGTAGAGCACAAGGCGGAGTCCTTTCTCGGATTGCAACGGGTTGGCCTCAAGTAGGTGGGCTATGGGTTGTCGAATGGCGCGACCGCCCAGGATTTCTTGGTTGGTGCGCATTGTTTCCCTTTGACAATAATGATCAACTGGAAATGGGTTATCGCCTTCTTCCGCAAGCTTGGGGGCAGGGGATCGCTACTGAAGCAGGGCAAGCAATCCTAAATTATGGATTCAGCCGACTAGAACTTGATACGGTCATTGCTGTTACTCACCCGAATAATGGTCGATCACAGAATGTACTTAAAAAGCTCGGTTTTTGCGCCACCGGAGCTGTCACCTATCATGGCCAATCCGTAGTATCATTCCTTTTAACTCGCACGAATTTTGAAACGCTGACAATCGCTTGATGCCTTGTAGAACGTAACCCTCCGTCAGGCGCAGACCACTAGGATGATAGCATCCTTAGCGGCTTCATTGGATGAGCGTTATGCACCAGCCCTGACTATGGCTAGGTGCATGCCTACCATATGCATGCTCAATAGTGGAACCAGAAGCCGCTTTGGCGAGCACGCCGATTTTGATCGACTTTGATACAGCGAATACTGATCCCTCTAGAATTTGAAAAGGTTCGATCTCTGGCTGACCACCAACGTCCGCTGTTGGCGGATAGTGTTGAAAAAGTCGGTGTTGCCAGCCGCTTGAAGTCCTGATTCAGTTCTCCTGGGCAGAGGAGGACGCAGCGATGATGGGCGAGCGGACGGTGATGCAGGAGGCGCTGTTCTATGAGTTCAGCCTCGAACGCCACGTCCCGTCGGACCACCTGCTTCGCTCCATCGACCGGTTCGTCGACCTGTCCGGTATCCGTGCGCATCTGCAACCCTTCTACAGCGCACTCGGACGCCCCTCGATCGATCCGGAACTGATGATCCGGATGCTCATCATCGGCTACTGCTTCGGCATCCGCTCGGAGCGCCGGCTGTGCGAGGAGGTGCATCTGAACCTCGCCTACCGCTGGTTTTGCCGGCTCGGCCTGGAGGGCGACGTGCCGGATCACTCGACCTTCTCAAAGAACCGTCACGGCCGCTTCCGCGACAGCGATCTCCTGCGCAAGCTGTTCGAAACGACAGTGCAGCGCTGCATGGAAGCCGGGCTCGTGGGCGGCGATGGCTTCGCGGTCGATGCCAGCCTTATCCGGGCCGACGCGAACAAGCAGCGCTCGGCGGCGGGATCGGACGCCGTCGATTGGGAGGCGATGGCAGCGACCCGCCGTTCGGTCCGGGAGTATCTCGACACGCTGGACGAGGCTGCCTGGGGCGCTGCCAGTGAGGTGACGCCAAAGTTCGTCTCGCGTTCGGATCCGGCCGCGCAGTGGACGGGGGCACAGAAGGGTCATGCGTTCTTTGCCTATGCCACCAACTACCTGATCGACCTCGACCACGCCGTCATCGTCGATGTCGAGGCGAGCCGGGCCATCCGCCAGGCGGAGGTCGGCGCCGCCCGCACCATGCTGGATCGCACCCAGGACGGCTTCGGGCTGTATCCCGAGCGGCTGGCCGCCGACAGCGCCTACGGCTCGGCCGAGATGCTTGGCTGGCTGGTTCATGAGTGCGGGATCGAGCCGCACATCCCGGTCTTCGACAAATCCGAGCGGCGCGACGGGACCTTCGAACGGGCCGACTTCACCTACAATCGCGAGGCCGACGCCTATGTCTGCCCGGCCGGCAAGGAGCTCCGGCCGCGGCAGAAGACCTATCGGACGCCGCGCCCGCTTGCCGACGAGGACGGCCTGATCCGCTATCGCGCCAGCACGCTGGACTGCGCCCCTTGCCCGCTCAAGCCGCGCTGCTGCCCGAACACGCCCGCCCGCAAGGTCCCGCGCTCCATCCACGAAGGGGCCCGCGACCTGGCGCGCGCCATCGCCGCCACCGAGGCCTACGCCACCTCACGGCGTGAGCGGAAGAAGGTCGAGATGCTGTTCGCCCACCTCAAGCGCATCCTGAGGCTCGACCGGCTGCGATTGAGGGGGCCACAGGGTGCTCGCGACGAGTTCCACCTCGCAGCCGCCGCCCAGAACCTCCGCAAACTCGCCAAGCTCATCCCGATGCCGGAGCCCAGGCCGGCATGAGGGAGCCTCTGCCCGTTCGGTCCTTACGATCGGCGCAGCAGCACTCGATCAGCACCTGACTTTTTCAACGATATCGGCGCATTGCGGAAGCTCACCAATCTGGATGCCAGAAATGAGAGCTTTCTTGCAAAGTGATGTCAACGGACAGAGCGTGTCCAGATTTCAATCACCGGGAGCTCCCAGCTTTCAGTCTTGATCTGGCCGCGCCAAGCCTCTGCGCAGTCCTTCCGATGCCGGCGAACCACGGCATGCACACGGGCTTGTTCAACCGCGGAGATCAGATAGGACCAGTGCCGGCTGGCCGCCTCCGAAAGGCGCGCAATCACCGTGCCGTCAGCACTCAGCACCGACACCCGGTCCGTCGGCGAGCGTGCCGCCCGCAAGGTCATCGCATCACCCGGCCGCAGGGCCGCCATCACCCGGTGAACGGCCGCCGTTGCCGGCTGGCGGCCGGCAAAGTCGATGTGCAGGTCGCCAAGCCCGAGCACGGTGCGCTGACGGTGGAGCACTCTCCGGTCGGCGCGCCCGGTATCGGCGCAGGCAACATGGTCGACGCCATCGAGCAGCGGCAGATGCGGATTCCTCACATCCGCACGGCGCATCAGGCACAACGTCTCCCTCGCTCGCGTCATGCCGACGTAGAACAACCGCCGCTCCTCCTCGCTGTCCGCGGCAGCCCTGTCCGATGGCCGTCCGTCCCATCCCCCGTCAAGGAGGATGACGTGCCGGAACTCCAGCCCCTTTGCGCCGTGCAGCGTCCCGATGTGGATGCCGGCGCCGGTCGCGCGCTCGCGGCGCAGCTGGGACAGCCCTTCATACAGGGCCTCGCGCACCGCTTCTGGTTCCGCCGCCCGCCCGGCGCTCGTCGTCGCCCAGCCGCCAAGCAGTTGCTCCACCAGCCCCCACCAGGGCGAGGCGCCCATCTCCTGGCGCAGGGCGGCCAGCTGTGCCTGCAACCATGTCCCGTCAACCCGTGCGGTCGCCCGCTTCAGCCGGTCGAGGAAGGCCACCACCTCGCGCAGCCGGTGCGGGGGAAACCGATCGGACGTGGTGTCGTAGGCGGGATCGCACGGAATGCCGGCCTGGTCGCACAACGCGTGGAACGGCGCCAGAACGTGGCGTTGACGCGCCAGCACGGCGAAGTCGCTCCACGACGTGCCGGAATGTCGAGCCCGCCGCTGCTCGATGACGTCCAGCACCGCGCCGATCTGATGCGCGATGGTCTCCACCGCCAGAACCCGCACGGGTTCGCCCGCCGGGTCCTCGGCCCGCGCCCGGTCGATGCGGATGGGGTGCTCGGTCTTCATCCGGTCGGTGTTGTGCCGGATCAGCGTGTTCGATGCGGCGATCACGGCGGCGGTGGAGCGGTAGTTCTCCACCAGATGGTGAACCTCCGCCGCGTAGTCGGCCTGGTACCGGCGGATGAACGCGACGTCGGCGTGACGGAAGCCGTACACCGCCTGGTCGTCGTCCCCGACGGCCATCAGCGCGATCCGCGCTTCGGCGTCCTTCTCCTGGCGGCCGGCGATGGCGGAGACGAGGTCGTACTGCTCCTCGTCGATGTCCTGGTATTCGTCGATCAGGATGTAGCGGTAGCGCGCCAGCAGCCGTTCCCGCACGTCCTCGGCGTCGAGGCCGGGAAAGGCGCTTTCCCCGCGCAGAAGTGCCGTGGCGTCGCCGATTACACCGGAGAAGGGATCGGCGGGCGCGCTGTCCGGCCGGTGCTCCAGGCGCTCGGCGATGCTCGCCCCGACCAGACGCATGGCCAGCGCGTGGTAGGTGTAGGCGTCGATCCAGCCGGCCTCGTCGCCGATCAGGGCGCGCAGCCGTCGGCGGATCGACAGTGCGGCCGCGTGGTTGTAGCACAGCACCAGGATTGCCTGTGCCGGCACCCGCAGCACCCGCATCAGGTAGGCACAGCGGTGGACGATGACGCGGGTCTTCCCCGACCCCGGTCCGGCCAGAACCAGCAGGTTGCGCCCGACCGGCGCGGTCACGATCGCCTGCTGCGCCGGATTGGCGAGATCGGTGACGATGCGGGCATAGCTGTCCGCCGACACCGGGCGGGCCAACTCGGCGCGCCGGCCCGGGAAGTGGCGGGCGAGCAGCCGGTCTTCCGGCAGGGCGAAGTAATCGGCGGCGAAGGCCGCCGCCCGCTCCGGGCTGGTGAGCCCCAGACGGGCGTATTCGCCCATGGCGTGGATCTGGAAGGTGCGGCCGGCGTAATGGCGGGCCAGCGGTTCATGGTCCTCGTTGGTGTAGCGCCGTCCCCGCGCCGCCTCCGGCAGCCGCAAGCTCAGACCCTGGCGGAACACCGACAGGCCGCCTTGCAGCAGGATCACCTTCCAGTCGTGCAGCATCAGCAGCGCCGCCTGGACCGCGGCGATAGGATCGGACACCTCGGCGGCCAGCGTCAGGTCATCGGTCACCGCCCGGGCCAGCTCCTCGATGGCGAAGGGCACCACCGTCTTGCCCGCGCCGTCCGCGGCCCGGCCGGTCGCCAGCAGACGGTCGAGCACCAGGGAGGCGACCGCTTCCTGCCGGCGCAGGCCATCCTCCAGGCCCTGCCACGTTCCCGCCAGCGTCAGGCTGTACCGCCAGCGTGCCACCGTGGCGAGACGCAGGCGTGCGTTGCCCCCACGGTTGGTGTCGGACAGCGTTTTCAGCAGCCGCAGAACCACTTCGGGCTGGCACTCGGCGCAGCCCCGGTCGCGCAGCCGCTGGGTGGCCGCCGTCAGCGACAGGCACAGCTCCTCCCCATCCGGCGCCTCCTCCCGCAGCATCGCCAGCAGAGTGCGGGCGGCACCGGAAAACTGGGCCAGGACACGGCGCGAGGCGTTGACGCCCAACGGCCTCACCTGTGCGGTCAGCACGGTCCCGCTCTCGATCAGGCCGTGGCCGGCCATCGCGGTCAGCACCGTCAGCACCTTGGCGGTCGCCTCCTGCGGCGGGCCGGCGGTGTCGGCCGCCAGGGGATCGAGAGCGGCCAGCGTGTCGACGGTCAGCGGGTACTCCTCGCTGGGATCGGCGGCGACCGCCACCAGCGTGCGGAAGATGGCCATCCACTGCGCCACCGTCGCCGTGGGCAGACCCAGACGCTCGATGGCGGTGCGCGCCTGCTCCAGCGACAGCGGCTTGGGCCGCGCGGTGATGACGGAGGTCCGGTTCTCGGACCGGATGACCAGCCCGGCGCGCTCCAGCCAGGACAGCGCCGTCTTCACCTTGGTGTCGGCGTCCGAATCGTCGGCCGCGAAGCCGAGGTCGAGTTCCGGATCGGCCACCAGCTCGCCCGCGGTGGCCACCACCTCGTCCTTTCCCAACCGCTGCGACAGCCGCCGCACGCCCCGCAGGATCTGCCCGATGTCGCGCCGCCGCAGCTCCGACCGGGCGGCGAGGCGAAACTGCTCCTCCAGATCGTCGGGATCGAACAGCAGCACGCAGGTTGCCGGCAGCCCGTCCCGTCCGGCGCGTCCGGCCTCCTGCGTGTACGCTTCCAGGGAGCCGGGCACATCGGCGTGCACCACCAGCCGCACGCTGTCCTTGTCGATGCCCATGCCGAAGGCGTTGGTGGCGCACACCACGGAAATGGAGCCGCCGATGAAGCCCGCCAGAACCTCCGCCTTGTCGGCGGCCTTCATGCCGGCATGGAAGGCGGCGGCCGGCCAGCCGTATCCGGTCAGCGCGTCCCGCAGATCCTGGGTGCCGCGCCGGGTGGCGGCGTAGACCACGGCGCAGGCCGACGCGCCGTCCTGCCGGACATGCTGCTCGAGCAGGGCGGCGATGCGCTCGACCTTTTCCGCCGGCGTGATGCTCTCGACGGCGAAGGTCAGGTTGGAGCGCTCGGCGCCCCCGGCATACAGGTCGAGCTCCTGCCCCAGCCGGTCACGGATGTGGCCGCGGATCTCCTCGACGACCTCGTGCTTGGCGGTGGCGGTCAGGCAGGTGACGGGCGGCGGCGGCGTGCCCTGGCGTTCGGCCAGTTCGGCGATGAAGCGCGCGGTGTAGAGATAGTCGGGGCGGAAGTCATGGCCCCACTTGGACAGGCAGTGCGCCTCGTCGAACACCCAGGCACCGATCTCCCGCTGCTCGATGGTGCGGACGACGGACGGGTTGCGCAGCTGTTCGGGGGACACATAGAGGAGGGCGACGTCGCCCTGGCGCACCCGGTCCATCACCGCGCCTCGCTCCGGCAGGGTGAGCGCTCCGTAGAGCGCGGCCGCCGCCGCCGGCCGGCCGGTCTTGGTGCGGAAATTGTCCACCTGATCCTTCATCAGCGCCTGCAGTGGCGACACCACCACGGTCAACGCCCCGGTGCGCTGGTGGCGGGCCAGGGCCGGCACCTGGAAGCACAGCGACTTGCCGCCGCCGGTGGGCAGCACCGCCAGCGCCGGCCGCCCGGCGAGGCCGGCCTCGACGATGCGTTGTTGCAGGCTCCCGCCGTCGGGCGCGGCCGGCCACGGTCGGAAGGCGTCGAACCCGAAGGTCTCCCGCAGCCAATGCGTCGCGCTGAAGGCGGTGCGGCACCACGCGCACGCGGGGTCGTCGCACGGCGTGTCGCGCAGGTCGCACAGCAGCGGCCCGACCGCCGGGTGCTGATGGCGCACCCAGGCCGGCAACACCGAGGCGCCGCCCGCCACACCGAGCCACGCCAGCGTGTGGGCGAAGGCGAGGCGCGCTGCGGGCGGTTCCAGCCCAGCCGCAGCGAGGCGGGCGGACGCGGTCGTGCAGACGCGTGCCGTCGCGCACCGCATCCACAGCGCGAGGGCCGCGGACGCCGTCGGCGGCAGGGCCGCGCCGCACAGGCCGAGCAGGTCGGCCATGCCGCTTTGGCCTGGGCCGGACAGTGCGAAGCGGTGGAACGCGGCGGCGTCCGGCGTCTGCCGCGCCAGCCGGGCGAAGGCATCGATCTCGTCGCGCAGCACCGCCCGGCACAGCCGGGCGTCGGCGACCGGATCGTTCACCGCATCCTTCGCGAGCTTGTAGCCCTTGATCAGCCGGTGATAGGGGTTGGCCGGGAAGGCCAGCGGCGACAGCACCAGCGTGTCCACCACCGGCAACGTCCATGCGCCCAGCCCCGGCAACGCGTCGCGCAGAATCGGCAGATCGTGTGCCAGGATGTTGTGGCCGGCGATGCGCTCGGCGCCTCGGACGAATCCGTCCAGTCCAGCGAAGGCGAAGGGCCTGGAACCCTGCTTCTCCCATCGGAAGATCCGGTCGTCCAGCACCGCGCCGACCGCATTCGGGCGCCCGCTACGGTCGGCTTCGACGTCGATGAACAGCGTCTTTGCCAGATAGGTGTCCACGCTCGCATCGGACAGCGGGGCGCGGCATTGCCGTTTCCTGAGGAGCGCGTCGAGGGCTTGGGACAGCAAGGAGGAAGTTCACTTCAAAGGCGATGCAACCGTCGCGAAAACTTCTACAGCGTGCGGATGCACAACCACAACGACGTTTTTCCGCTTTGTCTTTTCGGCGGCGATCCGGATACCCGGAATGACGGATTTACGGAAAACCGGCGGCCTGTGAAAACGAACCGCCGGATCATGCCTCAGGGCGTGGTCCGTGTGGGCAATGGCACCGGTGGCGACCGGGGCGATCCGACCGGCCGGTAGGTCCGACGGGGTGACGGCGGGAATGGGCGCGCGTTTGGCGCGCCTCAATTCCCACCATGGTTCAGCCCCGCCGGTGGCTCGGTGCCTTTGCGCAGGCGGACGCCGACACCTTCGCCATTGCTGGGGATGAAGATGACGCCGGCCGCCTCGAGCGCGTCCTTCAGCGCCCGCAGAATGGCTGGTATGGGGGTGCGCCCGCCTTTCTCGAAATGCGTGATGGTGCGCAAGCTCACGCCGCTCGCCTCGGCGAGCTGCTGCTGAGTCATGTTCACCAGACCGCGGGCGGCGCGGCATTGAGCGGGCGTCAGATTCATGTGCCGGATGGTAGGCGGGTACGCAGAAAGCGCAAGGAGACGGAAAATACGATTGCGCTTTATACGCACAAGTGCGAAAAATACGTACTCATCTGAACCGTCAGGAACTCGGCTTCGCGTGGGTATGCCCCTGGTGTCCTGGCCGACAGGCCCAAGCCCCTATCCGAGTCGGACCCTGAAGCGACGCTAACTGACCCAGCCGGAATGGAGGGGACCGATCATGCCACGGGAGACGCGCACGCCAAGATTGAGGACCAGCAAAGCATCACGTCACGCGGCCTTGTCCGCGGCGATCCGGGTGCTGGACGCCGCCCCGGATGGGAATGATGCGGAGCCCCTCCTCGTTCTCTGGAAGGAATGGCGGGCTGCCTTTCCTCTGTCGGAGCATCTCTGCCGTGAGGCGCAACAGCTGGAACGTTACCTGATCGGCCGCATCGGCTTGCCGGCCGTCGAGATCCCGATGAGCGATCCCGAACGGCCGATGGTCCGGGCAACGGATCCGCGCCAGATCGACCGGGTGCTGGGCACGGCCCCGGCGAGATTGGCGCAACGCCGCCGCCTGAAACGCGCTCTGAGGGTGGCGCGTGCCCGTTGGAACGCCGAAGCCGCCGCCTGTGGGCTCACCGCGGCCATCCGGTCGGAGGTTGCCGCCGACCACCGCGTCGATGAGCTGCTGCGCATCGCCGCCGTGACGCCGGCCCACTCGCTGATGGGCGCGATTGCCAAGCTCGTCGTCATCGAGCAATGGGGAGAGCGGGAACCGGAGGGCGACGACCTTCCCTGGCCGTTTCTGCGCAGCGTGCTGTCCGACCTCGTCACCTTGGCGGCGGAGCAGCAGCAGCGTCCGACACTGTCCGGCTGAGCCGGTCGCCGACTCTTTTCCTGAACTGCGGCAAAACACCCGTGGCGCCATTTGGACACACGCTCCGTTTCCTTCCGGACGGATGGTGCGTCTGTCGGGTCGCGCCCTGTCGGTCCTGTGCACCGATGATGGCGCCCGTCGGCCGAGGCGCGGGCGCCTTTCCCTACCCGGTTGCCCCCGCGGCGGCGGAAAGGCTGTGGGCGTTGAGCAAGGCGTTGACCGGCGTGCATCTGCCGGCGTAATCAGGGGGGCGTGCGCAGCGGGCCTCTCATGTCCACCGGGCCTGCCGCCTTCTCCACCTCACGGCTTTCGCAGGAACGCATCGTTTGCGGGAGGGAGGCAGGGTTGGAAGAGCTGCCGATCGGCAAGGCGTTCACGCTGATCGAGCCGGGGCCGGTCGTCCTGGTGACGACGAGCGACGGCCGCACGGATAACGTGATGACCATCTCCTGGACGATGGTGCTGGATTTCACGGCGAAATTCGCCATCACCACCGGGGCCTGGAACCACTCCTACGCCGCGCTCACCAAGATGAAGGAGTGTGTGATCGCGGTCCCCACGGTGGATCTCCTCGACACTGTCATCGGGGTTGGAACCTGTTCGGGGAGGGACACGGACAAGTTCGCGAGGTTCGGGCTGAGCCGTGTGACGGCGCAGCACGTCCGGGCGCCGCTCATCGCCGAGTGCCTCGCCAACATCGAATGCCGCGTCGCCGAGATCATCGGGCATCACGACATCGTGGTGCTCCAGGGTGTGGCCGCCCATGTCGATGGCAGCCGCAAGGAGAAGAGGCTGATCCACGCCGTCGGCGACGGCACGTTCGTGGCGGATGGCCGGCGTTTCGACCGGAGAGAGGCGATGCGGTCCAAGCTCCCGGGCGGTGTATAGGTCCACCGGCGGGTCCGGTCCATGCCCATCCTGTGCCGCGGATGCTGGTGTCCGTCGGCCGAAGGCAGTGCCGCGGAAAGGGGCATCTTCACAAATGCGCGCCCTGCGGACGTTCCCATATGATGGTGCAAAGCCGCCGCTCCCGTTGTCCACCGAAGGGTAACCGGGGTCCTTCGTGAGCGAGGCGATATGGCGCCCGCGCGAGCAAGCCCGCGCGCCGGGCTCTCGTGAATCGAGCCTCCTGCGGAGTCTCGAACCTGACGGTCCTCGATCCCTGGCGCATCTCCCGCGACGTGCCTTCCTCCTGCAAGGGTGGCGGCGGCAGGAACCGGTTCTCCGGACGCAGGGTGATTCCAACCGCAGCGGGAACGTCAGGGGCCCCCGACGACGATCATCACCGTCAATCCTTGGCGCTTTCCCGTGGCGATCACCGGCCGCCGGCCGTCTCCCGTGCCAGAAAGTTTCAACGCCTGATCGCTGCAGTGGTTCATGGTGCTTCGTCGCTGTCCATGCGGACGCCCGCGCCTTCAAAGGCCCGCCGGAGGCTGCCCGGCACGTAGCCCCGCGACGAGCCCCTGCCGAGTTCGAAGGAACGCACCCCCGACACCGACAGCATCGCCTTCTCGGCGAGGGCTTCCTGCGACCATCCCAGTTGACGCCGGAGGAACCGGCACCGCTCCGGGGGCATGCATCCATCTCCGATCAACCGCTCCATCGGGCGACGCTACCACGGCGGGCGGGAGCCGTTCATGGTCCTTCTCCCAGGCCGAGGCCATGTGAGCGGGGAACTGCGCCGTTTCCGGCACGATTGCATCCGGCGTTGCGTTGTGACGCCGTGAGCGAGGTCGTCTCCGGCGGAACGGCTCGCGGCTCGACCACGGCGGCCTTTCCTGCTGGCGACCCTGACGCCGGGTGCGGCTGCGGGGCAGCCCGACCTCGATCCCACAACCGGCGGGAGCCGACCTTCTTCCCCGCCGTGCTCGGCCAAGGCCTGCGCGCGGCTTCCTCGCGCGACAAGAAGCTTGGCTCCCGCCGGTCCTCCGCTGCGCTGTGGCCCTTCGGGTGCGGGCCGGTCGCCCGGCGCCCTTGTGATCGCCATCAAGGCCGCGGTGGTCGCGGCCGAACCCAGCGACGGAGGCGACTATGGCTCAGATCGGCACCTTCACCCGCAACGACGATGGCTCCTTCACCGGCACCATCAAGACGCTCACCCTCAACATCAAGGCCCGCTTCGTCCCGGCCGCGAAGGACAGCGACAAGGCTCCCAACCTGCGCGCCCAGAGCAATGGGATCGAGATCGGCGCGGGGTGGCGCAAGACCGCCAAGGAGACCGGCCGCGACTACCACTCGGTCAAGCTGGACGATCCGAGCTTCCCCGCCCCGATCTATGCCAGTCTGGTCGAGGTCGACGGCGGCTACGCCCTGATCTGGTCCCGCTGAGGCCGGCCACCGGGTGCGGCGCATCCCCGGGCGCCGCACCCGGCTCCGGGCCATAACGGACCTGCTCGAACGCGACGAGCGGTTGGTGCCGCCGTTCGTGATGGCCGTGATCGCCACGCGACCGGTCGCGGGCCGAGATGGGGAGGCCCTGTGCTCCCGAAAGTCCGTCTGTCTCTTCGGACGTCCCAGCCTACCATGCCGGAGCGGTCCGCCTCGAGGACGAGCGGTCCCCCCCAAAAGGCTGGCGCCTTTTGGCTCCCCCGCTCGCCGGCACGCCGGTCGCCTGCGGCGATCCTCGACCCGGACCGCTCCGGCATCGTGACGCCCCCTCGTCTTCAAAACCAGAGGAGGGGACGATGCTCACCATCCATGACCAGATCCGGGAACTGCGGGCCGAGCTGGCATCCTGCGCCCTGACTCGCCGTGAACGCGCCCAGGCCCGGGCCGAACTGGACCGCCTCCTCGCTCGGCAGGCGAGGATGGACCGCGCCACCGACGCGCTGCTGTTCATCAAGGAGGCGCCGCCTGCCTGAGGCGGCGCCGTGCGTCGCGGCCAGGAGCCTCGTCTTGTGGCGGGAGGACGCCTGCCGACGCGCTCTTCCCGTCACCGCCGGTCGCCACGATCGGGCGCACGGCCCCCCAAATCGTGGACCCGTGTCCCTTTAATCGTTGAACGGGATTTTCTTTTATTCGTGGACTCGCGCATCGGTGCGCCGTCATCAACAAGGGTCTGTCCGGTGGTGTGCCGGTGATCACCCTCGGTCGCTGCTCAGGAGCACGGCCCCTTCCACACCCGGATTTACGGAAAACCGGCGATCCGGATATCCGGCTGTCCGTCGATCCGGACATCCGCCAATCCGGGACTCCGGATCGCCGTGAACACGGGAATGCACCCCTGGCCACCGCCCCGATTGGCCGGCATACGCCTAAAAAGTCACGCACCTCTCCCGGAAACCGTTGGCATTGCCAACCCTTTCACCCCAAAAGCAATGGTGGCGGAAACGTGGCGTCCTACCCACGTATGTCGTCACACACCGCCGTCACCGTCCCGAACGGGGCCGGCCAGTTCGGAGAGGAAGGGGTGATCGGGGGGCAGCGTCAGCAGATCGCCGGGGAGCACCTTCAGCGCCCGCGCCAGCCGGCCGAGCGTCACCACGCTCGCCTTGTGCTCGGCCCGCTCGATCTGCCCGACGTAGCTGCGGTCGATGCCCGAGATATGCGCGAGCTCCTCCTGCGTGATGCCGCGCTCACGCCGCAGGCGCCGGATGTTCACGGCCAGGATGTCGGGCAGGTCCTCCATCGCCAGGATGGAGCCCCATTGCGGGAAAAGTCTCCACGGGATACATCTCCCATTCGGACGCCAGCCCATGGCCAACGGGCGGTCTCCAACACCGAAGGGAAAGGAGCCTGCGCATGAGGAAGCCGCGCATCGACACGCCGGTGTTCGACGTGGCGCCCACCGGCGAGACGCTCACCGACTACGACCGGCTGCATCTGGTCACCTACCTGCGCCTGCTCGACGCCGCGGCGGACGGCGCCGACCCCGACGAAGTCGCCCGGATCGTCCTGCGCATCGACCCGGACGAGGAGCCCGAGCGCGCCCGGCGTGCCCACGCCAGCCACCTTGCCCGCGCCCGTTGGATGACCGAAAGCGGCTACCGCCACCTGCTCGTTTCGAATTAAGCCGCCATTGCCGCACGGCCCTTCCGGCATCGCCGAACGCCGGCTGGGCGGCTCTTTTCCTGTCCGGTCAAGCGCTTCCTCCCCTTTCGATCGGGGTGTGCCGGTTGCATCGATCCCCCGATACGCCGCACCGGCCTACCGGTGCGCTCGGCGATTCGCAACCTGAGCGTTCGGATGCGCATCCGTCCCTTCATCCCTGACGAGGACGGTAACCATGACGAACACGAGAGACTGGCGGTCCGCCACCGCCTACGCCGACACGGCATCGCTGCCGGTGGCGGGCTGGGCGTGGGAGTTCCTGCGCCGCAATCCCGAGTACAGGGCCGCGACGCGGGCCGCCGCGCCGCGCTCGCCCGAGTACGCCGCCGTCGGCCGGCGCTGGGGGTTGTCCTTTCGCCGAGGACCCGGACCGGACCGCCCACGACACGGCGATCTTCTGGACGCCCGACCTGCTGCCGGACCTGGTGCGGCTGATCCCAGCCCCCACGCAGCCGATCCCCGTGGCTCCCGCGGCTGATCCGTTGGCCGGGCCGGGGCGGCGGGCGGTGCTGGCGACGCCGGACGGCCTCCACGTGGTGATCGCCGACGGCGCCCGCGAGCGGCGCTTCCTGGTCCTGGCGCCCGACCTGCCGGCACCGGGAACGCCGCTGTGGGCCGCCGTGGCGTTCGACCGGCCGCGGGCGCCACAGGTCGTCGGGATCGAGCGGCTGGCGGCGCTGATGGCCGGCCGGCCGCCGCCGCCCGAGCTGACGCCCACCCAGACCGGCCTGCTGCGCCACGCCCTGCAGGCGCTCGACGCCGCCCTGGCCGGCGCCAGCCTGCGCGACACCGCCGAGGCGGTGTTCGGCGAGCGGCGGGTGGCGGCCGACTGGTTCCGCTCCAGCCCCCTGCGCGACCAGGTCCGCTACCTGGTCCGCCGGGGCCGGCGGCTGATGGCCGGCGGCTACCGCGACCTGCTGGCCGGCCGCCTCGGACGCGGCCAGCGGTAGACCGCTCTGGGGAGGGGCCGGGGGACTCCGGCCCCTCCGGTCTTTCCCCTCCCCGGCGCTTTCGTGTTTCCGCGAGCCTTCCGCCATCGCGCCCCGCCGCTCCCGGCGGCGCGCTCCGGAACACGGAGGCTCGACCATGCACGACACCGCCGACGACCTGCCGCAACGTTTCCTGCGCACGGCCGAGGCCGGGCGCTTCCTCGGCCTGTCCGGCCGGACGCTGGAGAAGCACCGCGTCTACGGCACCGGACCGCGCTACCGCAAGATCGGCGGGCGCGTCGTCTACGCGCTCGACGACTTGAAGGCCTGGGCCGACCGCGGCCTGCGCACCTCCACCTCCGACCCCGGCGGCGCCACCGTGCGGCCGGCCCGCCGCTGAGGGGAGGCGAGCATGGACGACCCTCGCTTTTCCGCCCGCCGCGCCGACATCGCGGTGCGCGACGTCGCCGACCTGATGGTCTGGCCGTGGTTCAGCCTCGCCAAATCCCCGCGCCGGGCGCCCATCGTCTTCGAGCAGGGGGCGGTGCGCATCCGGGTCGAGCCGGCCGGCGACCTCGGCATCGCCACCCTCTGGGACGCCGACGTGCTGGTCTGGGCGGTCAGCCAGCTGACCGAGGCCCTCGACGCCGGCCGGACGCCCGGCCGGCATCTGGAAACCCCGGCGTACCCGCTTCTGCGCTTCCTCGGCCGCGGCGTCGGCCGGCACGACTACGTGTTGCTGCGCGCCGCCTTCGACCGGCTGGCGGCCACCCGCGTCGAGACCACGCTGCGCGCCGGGCCGCAAGGACTGGCTCGTTTTTGCTGGCTGGAGGGGTGGGAACCGACCGCGGCCGGGGTCCGCCTGACGCTGCCGGACTGGCTGTTCACGGCGGTGCACGACCGGCAGGTGCTGACGCTCGACCCCGGCTACTTCGCCCTGACCGGCGGGGTGGCGCGCTGGCTGTACCGGCTGGTGCGCAAGATGGGCGGCCGGCAGCGCGGCGGCGGCGCCATCGGGTTGCACCGCCTGCACGCCCGCAGCGGCAGTCCGGTGCGCCCGGCCGAGTTCGCCCGCCACATCCGGCGGATCGCCGCGTCCGGTCTGCCGGGCTACCGGCTGTCCATCGAGCGGGGCGGTGGTGAGGAGCGCCTGCTGTTCTCCCG
The DNA here is from genome assembly GCF_058780635.1 of Azospirillum sp. UENF 312511. Classification (NCBI taxonomy): domain Bacteria; kingdom Pseudomonadati; phylum Pseudomonadota; class Alphaproteobacteria; order Rhodospirillales; family Azospirillaceae; genus Azospirillum; species Azospirillum sp. UENF 312511. The sequence goes on from NZ_JBSNCG010000005.1 coordinate 1,142,935, forward strand.
AGCGCGACCCTTGGCGAACCTGTCCACAGCCCCCTGTGAGCAACCTGTGAATGATGTTGGGACATCGAAACTATCTAAAAACGGGATATCACTATACCGACTCGCGGGAGAACGCCACCCCGACTCGGAGTCAAACCCTTGCCCCGCCTCACCGATTCGCTCCTATAACTTATATAACTTAAACAATAACAGACTCTTGGCGGCTGACTCCACGAATCCTCTCCCTGTGGATAAGTCCCCCGGAGCGGGGAGGGCGCCGCGATGATCGTGGCCTTCCTCAACCAGAAGGGGGGTGTCGGCAAGACGACCCTCGCCCTCCACCTCGCCGGCGAGCTGACCCGGCGTGGGCACCGGGTGCTGCTGGTCGACGCCGACCCCCAGGGCTCGGCGCTCGACTGGGCCGAGCAGCGCAACCGCGAGGGGCTGCCCCGGCTGTTCGCCATGGTCGGGCTGGCGCGCGAGACCCTGCACCGCGAGGTGCCCGACCTCGCCTCCGGGGTCGAGCACGTGGTCATCGACGGGCCGCCGCGGGTGACGGCGCTGGCGCGCTCGGCGATCCTGACCGCCCAGCGGGTGCTGATCCCGGTGCAGCCCAGCCCGTTCGACGCCTGGGCCTCGGCCGAGCTGCTGCGCCTGCTCGACGAGGCGCGCGGCTGGAAACCGGACCTGATCGCCCGTTTCCTGCTCAACCGCTGCATCGCCCGCACCCGGCTGCTGGCCGATGCCCGCCGCGAGCTGGCCGGGGTGGTGCCGCCGGCGATGGCGGCGTCGGTCGGCCAGCGCGTCGTCTTCGCCCGCTGCGTGCGGTCCGGCCGGCTGGCCTTCGAGAGCGAGCCAGGCTCCACGGCGGCGCGTGAGATCGCGGCCCTGGCCGCCGAGCTGCTGGAGACCGGGCCGTGAGCGGGGAGCGGATCGGCTTCGGCGCGCGTCCTGGCGCGCCCGACGCCTGGGTGCGCCGGGGCGAGGGCGGGCCGGCCAAGGCGGAGGTCTACACCGCGCGGCTGACGGTGGACATCACGCCGGAGCTGCGCGGGCGGATCAGGATCGCCGCCTTCCGCCGGGGTGTCACCATGGCGGCGCTATTGCGCGAGCTGCTGGAAGCCCGCTTCGCCGGGGAGGAGGGGGCATGATCGCCGCCCTGGTCAACCTGACGCCGGGGGTGGGCCGCACGACGCTGGCGGTCAACCTGGCCGGCGAGCTGGCCCTGCAAGGCAAGCGGGTGGCGCTGATGGACGTGGACGGCGCCTCGGGCGTTCGGGACTGGGCGGGGATGCGGCGGCGCAACGACCTGCCGGCCCTGTTCGACACCGTCACGATCACCAGCGCCCAGCTGCGCTGCGGGTTGTGGGGGCTGGGCACCAGCTTCGATCACGTGGTCATCGACACCCCGGCCCGTTCGCCGGCGGCGGTGCGGGCGGCCCTGCTGGCGGCGGAGACCGTGCTGGTGCCGACGCCGCCGGACCGGGAGGCGGTGGTGCGCTGTGCCGCCACGATGCAACTGGTCATCGAGGCGCTGGCGGTGGAGCCGGCGATGACAGCGGCGCTGGTGCTGACCCGGGCGCCGGAAGGACTGGTGGTGGACCCAGGCACCGAGGCGGGGGTGCTGGGGCTGCTCCTGCCGGTGTCGGCGGCGGTGGTGCGGCAGCGGTTGGCGTTCGCGACGAGCTGCAACACCGGGCTGCTGGTGCCGGAGCTGGAGATGGCCGGGCGGGCCGAGGTCGACATCCGCTGTCTCGTCTCCGAGGTCTTCGGCCTGGGATCGGTCCCGGTGGCAGGCTGATCGGGCAGGGCGGCGGCCTGCTTTTTTTCCGGAGCCAAGCCGATCGCACAATGGCGTGCAAAGACAGGAAATCGGACAAGGTTTCCAAGCTTCGGCGGACTTCTGTGAGTGCGTGCGGAAGAAGAGAAGTCAACGGTCAGCAAGATAAAGGGGCGGTTCGCCGTTGTTCGTGGTCGTTGTTTTCCATAAGATTTTCCTGTGTACGCGCTCTCTGAGGCGAACATTGGCGAACATGTCCATCGAAGTCCCGATAATCCCTTTGAATTCTTGTCAGATAGTGGTTTTCGACGCATCGTCGGCCCGGTTTTGTCTTCCGGCCGGCCTAGGGCCGGTCCCGGTTTGCGGAGGAGTACCGGCATGCGGTGGCGTGGGTCGATCTTCGACGGCCTCTCGGCCGACGACGGCTTCAAGGCCCGCATGAAGGCGCTGGCCGACCGTGGCCGGGCGCTCGCCCGCGGCTATGTCCGCCGCCCCGAGCGCCGGGTCAGGATGCGGGCCGCGCCGGCCAGTCCGAACGCCTACGCCCGTCCGGTCAACGTCAAGCTGCTCTACCATGACCGCGCCCGCGGTGCCTTCCCGAACTCGGTCGCCGTGCTGGCCAACTACCTCGCCAAGGACGGCCCGCTGTTCGACCGCGACCGCCTCGGCATCGACAAGGGGGAGGTCGCAGCATCCTGGTCGGACGACCGCCGCGTCTTCCACGTCATCGTCAGCCCCAACGACGGCCACCGCATCGACGACATGGTGGCCTACGGCCGCGAGGTCATGACCGCCTGGGAGCGGCGGGTGGGGGAACTCGAGTGGGTCGCCGCAGTCGAGCGCAAGCCCGACATGGCCCACCCGGACGGCAACCAGCACCTGCACGTGATGATCCGCGGCGTCCAGGACGACCGCGACCTCTACTTCGAGCGCGATGTCGTCACCCACTGGTTCCGTCACGACGCGGTGGAGGTCACCACCCGGACGCTGGGGTGGATGGACGAGCGCGAGCGGCAGGCCTACGAGCGCCAGCTCATCGACATGCAGCGCCTGCGCGAGGAACGCGGCCGTGAGATCGGGCGTGACGGCCTGGACGACCTCGGAGGGCGCGAGCTGTGACGCGCTCCCTGCTCCTCACCCTGCTCGGTGGCGGTGCCGTGTGGCTGCTGACGGTGGCGGTCGTCACCGAGCTGGTTGGCTGGCTGTTCGGCTGGCCGGCCGTCTTCGGCGGGCTGCGCATTGGCACCGTCGCGCTCTATTGGCCCGGCGAGTTCCTGGCTTGGCGGAGCCTGCTGGCCCCCGGCCACCGCTGGATCGTCACCGTCGCCGTTCTGGTCTGCACCGCTGCCGCCCTGGCGCTGGTGGTGCGCGCCGGCCTCGCCCTGCGCGGCGACCGCGGTCCCCGCTTCGGCGCCGGCCGCTGGGCCGACGGCGCCGACGTCCGCCGCAGCGGCCTGTTGTGAAGGAGACGGCGATGACGGACTCCTGCATCGTCCTCGGCGCCTGGAACGGCCGCCCCTTGCGCGAGCGCACCCTGCAGCCGGTGCTGGCAATCGGCCCCACCGGCTCGGGCAAGACCACCACCACGGTGCTGCCCACCCTGTTCGCCGGCTGGCGTGAGAGCGCTGTCGTCTGGGACTTCAAGGGCGCCATGGCCGGCGACAGCGGGGCGGCGCGCGAGCGCTTCGGCGACGTCATCGTGCTCGACCTCGCCCGGCCCGGCGGTCCCCGCTACAACCCGCTGATGGCGGTGCGCCCCGGCCCGCATCTGGTGCCGGACTGCCAGCACGCCGCCCGCATCCTCACCGAGGGCGAGAAGGAGGGGCACTGGCGCAACGCCGCCTTCTCCTACCTCACCGGCGTCTTCGTCTATCTCCTCACCGCGGCGGCCGACGGGGAGAAGTCGCTGGCCGGGGCGCGCCGGCACATCCTGCTCGGCGACGACGGGCTGACGCTGATGCTGGCCGAGGGCGTTCACCCGACCGCGCAGCGCGCCGCCCAGGAGCTGTGGGACAAGAGCGTCGCCGCCGATGCCGAGCCGGACGAGGACGGCAAGAAGGACCCGCCGGCCCGCAAGGGCGGCCGGGGCGGGGCGGTCGACAAGAGCCTGCATTACCGCAAGTCCGTCTACGTCACCGCCTCGGTGCTGCTCGCCGAGTTCGAGGACAGCGTGCTGGAGGCGCAGACCGCCGCCAGCGACTTCTCGATTGCCGACCTCGTGGCCGGAGAGCGGCCGGTGACGCTCTACATCGTCGCCCGGCCGATGGACGCGCGGCGCCTGCGCCGGGTCTTCACCCTGATCCTCACCCAGATGATCGACTTCCTCACCGTCGACCGATCTCTCGCCGACGACGGGCGGGCGCGGCGCTGGAAGCTGCTGGTGGCGCTCGACGAGTTCCTCCAGTTCCGCATGCCCGAGGCCGCGGAATGGATCCGCTACGTCCGCGAGTACGGCATCCGCCTGCTGCTGCTCGCCCAGAGCCTGGGCGAGGTCGAGGAGCGCTACGGCAAGGGACTGACCGCCAACACCCGCCTCGTCGTCTTCCGCCCGAACTCCTCGGACGAGGCCGAGCGGATCAGCCGAATGGTCGGCGAGGCCATCGAGGAGGTGCCGACACGCTCGACCTCCAAGGGCCTGCTCGACCTGTTCCCCACCGTCAGCCGCGGGGTGCGGGTGGACCGCCGCCCGGTGCTGCCGATGCACGCGGCGCTGGAGATGGACGGCAACGACCTGATCGTCTTCGGCTACGGCAAGCCGATCCGCGCCACCCGCCTGCACCCGTACGCCGATCCGGCCTGGAAACCCTTCTACGGCCCGCCGGCCCGTGGCTGGACACCCCGGCCCGAGGCCAACCGCTGGTTCGGCGTCCCGGGCGGGCAGGGGGCTGGACCGGACGTCCCCGCGAAGCCGCCGCGCCCCGTCCGCCCGTCCCGCCGCAAGACCATCATGTGAAGGGAGCCGCTCCACCATGAGCCACGACGCCGACACCCCGGGCAAGCTGCGCCACATCTCCGCCCGCATCCCCGAGGCCCTGGCCCGGCAGATCGAGATCGTCCAGGAGCGCCACCGGCTGCGCCACTTCGCCGAGGCCGTCGCCCTGGTGGTCGACCGCGGCCTGTCGGCGCTGGCCCGCGCCCGCGTCGAGGAGGACCAGATCGAGGCCACCATCCTGCGCATCGAGGACATGATGGTGACGCAGCTTGCCCTGCTCAACGTCGGCCTGGAGGTGGACGACGAGGCGGTGGCCGAGACCCGGGCGGCGATCCTGGAGGAGTGGAAGCGTCGCGGCCGCCGGCCGGGAGGGACGCCATGACCGAACTGGTGGTCATCGACGAGCCGGCACGGCGCGAGATGCTGCTGCTGGCCCTGCGCCGGCTGATGGATGGGCTGTTCGGCGACCTGCTGTCGCGCGAGGACGTCGCCAACGTCCTGGTGCTGCCGCCGTTGCGCGGGCGGGGCACCTGCCGGGTGCTGGTCAAGAACGGCCCGTCGCCGGAGTTCGTGCGCGACGCCGATCCCGATCAGGTCCGTCGTTTCCTCGCCTACGTCGCCGGCTTCCAGCGCAAGGAGCTGCGCCGCGACCGGCCGACCCTCGACGTCACCCTGCCGGAGACCGGCGAGCGCATCCACGCCGACATCGAACCGGTCACCACCGGCCCGGCCTGCTCGATCCGCAAGCCTTACCGTGGCCGCATCACGCTCGACGACTGGGTGGCCTCCGGTGCCGCGACAACACTCCAGGCGTGTCTGATCCGCCGCCTGATCGACGGGCGCCGCACCGTGGTGATCGCCGGCGACGTGGACACCGGCAAGACCACGCTGCTGCGCGCCTGCCTGGAGGAAACCGCCTTCCTCACCGGGCTGCCGGCGGTGTTGCAGGACCCCTACGAGTTCGAGCCGCCGTGCCCGCACGCCTACGCCATGGTCGCCGACCCCTGGGCCGACCCGCCGGTCACCCTGGAGACGCTGGTCGCCAACGCCCTGCGCGTGCCGATGACGCATCTGGTGCTGGGTGAGGTGCGCCGGGCCGAGGCGCGGCAGATGGTGGTCGGCTGGACCACCGGGCACCCGGGGCTGTGCACCGTGCACGCCGGTTCGGCCTGGGACGCGCTCGACCGCATCGCCCAGATGGTCGGCCTCGGTGGCGTCGCCATGGACGCCTTGCAGATGCGCTGGATCGCCAAGGCGGTGCACGCGGTGGTGCACCTCGCCCGCGACCACACAGGTCGGCGCTTCGTCAACGAGATCGTCCAGGTCGAACGCTTCGACCCGGACCGGGGATTCGTCCTCCGCCCGCTGGGGGTGGGGGAACTTGACGGTGGAGGTGTGCATGCAGAGCAACGGTAACGCGCGCCGGGGACTGGCCCTGGCGCTGGTGCTGGCGTGGACGGCGATGCCGGCGCACGCCCAGGTGATCGCCAACCTCGGGGCGGAGCTGCTGTCCTGGCAGGCGGTGTTCGACACCAACTTCGTGCCAATCGCCGTCACCGCCGGACTGCTGCTGGCGCTGGTCGCGGCGATGTTCTCCCGCATCGCCGGGGTGGTGGTGTTCGTCTTCACCGTGGCCGGTGCCGCCGCCTATGGGGCGCGCGACGCCATCATCGCGCTGGCGGGGGGCTGAGTCGTGGAGACCCCGCTGCCGCCGCCCTCCGTTCCCGACGGCTGGGAGAAGCCGGTCCGCCGCACCTCGGTGCGGCCGACCAAGATGCCGCTCGGCGTGCCCATGGAGCTGCTGGCCATCGCCGTCTGGCTGGCAGCGGAGCTGTGGCTGGCGCTGGGCGCCATCCCCCAGGCGGTGGCGGGGTTCCTGCTCGTCTTCCTGACGGCGCGCTATCTGACCCGTCGCGATCCCTGGTGGCTGGAGATCGTCCGCCAGAACGCCTCGGCCTGGCTGCTGCGGGCGCTGCGCACCCGCGGCCGCTCGCTGTCCCTCTCGTCCTACCGCGCCCCGAGGTGAGGCATGCTCGACCTGACCGCCTTCGATGACGGCTTCGATTCCCTGTCGCGGCACCTGCCGTGGGACTGCTTCGTCTGGCCCGGCGTGGTGCTGTTGGAGGAGGACGGCGCGCTGATGGCCGTGGTCGAGTACGGCGGGCGCGACCAGGACGGCCAGGACCCGGCCGAGCGGATGCAGACGGCGCTCGCCGCCGGCAACGTCCTCTTCCCCTTCACCGGCGGCTGGACCTTCCATTTCGAGGTGCAGCGCCGGACCGTTGCCGGCTATCCCCGCAGCACGGGCACACACCCGGTCTCCGAACTGATCGACCGGGAGCGGCGTGACCGCCTCGACGACGCCGGCCGGCAGCTCCGCACCCGCACCTTCGTGGCGATCACCTACACGCCGTCCCGGCCCACCACCCGCACCGTGGCGTCCTGGTTCACCCGCAACCCGCCGGAGCGCGCCAAGCCGGACGTCATGCGCGACCACGTCGAGCCGTTTCGCCAGCTCGTGCTCCAGTTCGCCTCCCTGCTCGGCCGCGCCGTCGGCTGGGCGCGCATGCTGGACGACGACAGCGTGCAGACCCTGCTGCACAACTGCGTCTCGCCGCTGTACCAGGGCCACGTCATCGCCCCCGACATTCCCGGCTTCCCGATCAAGGCCAACCTCGTGGATGTCGGCTTCAAGCCCGGCTCGTTCCCGGCCTGGAGCAACGGCGGGGCCGAGTGGCCGGTTCGCCTGATCGGCATCGGCGGCTATCCCAAGACCAGCCACCCCGGCCTGCTCAACGTGCTGGACACGCTGCCGTTCGAGTTCCGCTGGTCGGTGCGCTTCGAGGCGATGGACCACGTCCAGGCGCGCGGCGTCTTCGCCGCCCTGTGGCGCAAGCACGACGACACCTCCTACGACTGGCGCTCCGTTCTGCTGCGCGCGGTCGGCGGCTACGCCGCCCTGCGCCACGACCCGGTCGGCGTCATGGAGGCGCTGGAGGCCGAGGCCGCCCGCCTGGAGGCCGAGCAGGCCGGCACCAGCTCCGGCTGGATGACGCCCACCGCCGTGCTGTGGGGCCGTTCGGTCGAGGAGGTGGAGGAGCGCCGCGACGAACTGGTCAAGGCGCTGCGCACGCTGGGCTTCACCGTGATCGAGGAGACCTGGGGGGCCGAGCGGGCGTGGTACGGCACGCTGCCCGGCCACGTGCGCCCCAATCCCCGCAAGGTGCCGCTGACCCAGGTCCAGCTTGCCGACTTCCTGATCCTGTCGTCGGCCTGGGGCGGGCCGGAGCGCAACCCGCACCTCAAATGCGATCCCCTTATGCAGGTGGAGGCCGAGGGCGGCACCCCGCTGATGCTCGACATCCACCAGGGCCAGGACGGCGCGGCGCTGGTGCTCGGCCCGCCGCGCACCGGCAAGTCCACCGTGCTCGCCTTCATGGGCCACCAGTTCCTTGCCCGTGCGGCCGGTGCCCGTGTGGTGTGGATCGACGTGGACGCCACCGAGAGCACGTCGCTGGTGGCGACCTGGGCGGCCGGCGGCGAGTTCCTGTCCATGGGCTCCGGCGATGGCGCGCTCAATGACCTCGCCTTGCAGCCGCTGGCCGACGTCGACACCCCCAACGGTTTCGCCTGGGGCCACGGCTTCGTCATGGATCTGCTGCGCCTCCAGGGCGTGCTGGCGCCGGGCAACCTGTCGGCGGCGCAAGCCGGCGACGCGGTGGACGCGGCGCTGCACCTGCTGGCCGTCTCGCCACCAAGCGAGCGCACGCTGTCGCACCTCGCCCACCTGGTGCAGGACAACATCATCCGCATCGCGCTGGAGCCCTACTGCCGCGGCGGTCCCTACGGCGACCTCGTCGATGCGGCGGAGGACCGCTTCCTCGGCTCCGCCTGGACCACGGTGGACATCGGCGCGCTGATCGACCGCGGCCCCGGCGCCGCCCCGGTGATCAAGGCGCTGTTCCGCCGCTTCTATCGGCTGTTCGAGGACGGCCGGCCGACCCTGTTCCTGGTGGACGAGGCGTTCAAGGCCTTGAAGCACCAGCCGGCCGAACTGGACGAGCTGCGCCGGCGCGGGCCGAAGAAGAACGTCGCCCTTGTGCTCGCCACCCACCAGCTCGACGACATCGAGGGCTCGGCCATCGCGGCGATGCTGAAGACCATCCAGGTCCTGGTGCTGCTGGCCGACCCCAACGCCGCCAAGCGGAGCATCCTGCGCGACTGGGGGCTGAACGCCACCCAGGCCGGCCAGGTCGCCCGCGCCATGCCGCGCCGCGACGTCTTCTTCAAGACCCCCGAGGGAAACCGGCTCGGCCAGCTCACCCTCGATCCCGCCGCGCTCGCCGTCTGCGGCTGCGGCGGGGCGGCCCACAAGCGCCGCGCCTTCGAGCTGAGGACCGAGGTTGGGCCGCAGCGCTTCGCGGCCGAGTGGCTGCGCTGTCACGGCTTGGCCGAGGCCGCCGACACCCTGGAGACGCTTCATGAAGGAGAAACCCCATGAGGACCAGCACCCTGCGCGCCGCCACGGCGGCGCTCGCCCTCACGGTCGGCCTGACCGCCGGCCCGCCTCCGGCCCACGCCTTCCTGGGCGGGCTGCTCAACAGCTTCTTCGGCGGTGGTGGCGGAGGCGGCTGCTTCTCCGAGGAGGGCGACGGGCTGTTCGGCACCGCGCTGTCCGCCGTCGCCGGCTACGTCACCGGCGGCCCGGTCGGCGCCGCCGTGGGAGCCGGCTCCAGCCTGACGGGGAACGGCGGCACCCAGGCGCCCGGCTGCCCGATCGTGGAGAGCCGGCCGCGCATCGTCGAGGAGATGGTGCAGCGCCAGGAGGTCGAGATCATCGCCCAGACCGCGCACATGCTGACCCAGATCGACAACATGATCCGCATGCGTGCCCTGGCCGACCTCGACACCCGCGTCGAAGTGGCCGTCCGGCTCGGCGACGCCCGCTGGGCGGCCGGCTTGGTGGACCGGGTGCTGTGGAGCCTGGATGGCGTCGGGCAGCAGTTCGCCGACCTCTACCCCGACAACTTGCCTGAGGGGATGAGCGCCGCGGCCCTGGCGGAGCATCAGGCCGAGCAGGCGCGCCTCGCCCGCGACGCCAGCCGGGCCAGCAAGCTGGTCTCGGCCGACGTCATGACCGGCATCGAGGACTACCCGGCCCGCGCCCGGGCGCTGATGGCGGCGCTGAAGGCCTGCGACGGCCAGACCTGTGCCATCGACGCCGGCACCCAGGCGACGCTGCTCAACGCCGAGGTCGCCGGCCAGTTCCTGATGATGCAGGCCGTCCACCACCGGGCGGCGGAGGCCCAGCTCGACTACGAGCAGGCCGCCGTCGAGCGCGCCCGCCAGCACACGCGCATCAACTGGCAGGGCCTCGACACCTACGGCGCTCCGGGGAGCTGAGCCATGACGATGCGCGGCATTCTCCTCGCCCTCAGCGCCATGCTGTTCGTCAGCATCATCGGCGCCGTGGCCCTGGTGTTCTACGTCCGGTCCGACGCGGGAGCCTCGGCCCTGCAGCGGCTGGAGCGCAGCAACCCGGCCTGGGAGGGCATCGGCCGGTATGAGCGGCCGGTGCCGGCCCGCCCCGTGCGGGAGTGACCGGCCATGGACGTCAGCGCCCTCTCGGTCGTCCTGCACCAGCTCACCGCCGCCGTGGTCACCGGCCTTGGCCTGCTCGGGCCGGACGTGCAGACCGCCCTGCGCCTGCTGATGATGCTGTCCTACACACTGGCGCTGCTGCTCTGGCTGTTCGAGGGCAAGGCGGCGGTGCACGGACCCTTCCTGCGCATGCTGCTGAAGTTCGCCGCCATCGGCGCGCTGGTCGAGTGGTTCCCCGCCGGCTCGGCGGCGCTGATGCAGGCGGCGGCGCAGCAGGGGCTCAACCTCGTGCCCGGCGGCGGCTTCGCCCTCGACGATCCCGGCTACATCGCTCACCTCGGCATCCAGGCGGTGATCCCGCTGATGCAGCGCGTCAAGGAGATGCTCGGGCCGGTCGATTTCTTCCTGAACTTCGTCGAGATCGTCATCTTCCTGCTCGCCGCCCTGGTGGTGATCGTCAGTTTCTGCATCCTGGCCATCCAGGTCTTCCTCGCCTTCCTGGAATACCGCCTGCTGTCGCTGGCCGCTTATCTCGCCATCCCCTTCGCCGTGCTCGGGCCGACCAGCTTCGTGGCCGAGCGCGCTATCGGCTACATCGCAGCCACCGCGCTCAAGCTGCTGGTGCTCGGCTGCATCATCGCCATGTGCAGCGCGACGCTGCTGGCGCTCACCTTCACCGGCACGCCGACGCTGGCCCAGGCGTTCGGGGTGGCGGTGCTGGCAGCGGCGATCTTCGTGCTGGCGATCAAGGCGCCGCGCGCCGCCGCCGGGCTGGTCAACGGCGGCCCGGTGATGGACGGCATGACGGCGCTGGCGGCCCTGTGGACCGCCGGCTGGCTCGGCATGCGCACCATGGCCAGTGCAGCCGCCGCCACCACCGGGGCGCCCGGCAGCCTCGCCGTCGGCGCCTCGGCGCTGTGGAGCGGCCTACGCCATGCCGCCAGCGGCGCAACCGCGTCCGTCGGCAGCACCCGCGGTTCGAGCACCGGCGGCTGCGGCAGTGATTCTGCCGGCGCCTCGGCCGGGCGCCGCTACCCGGCCGGCCGCTTCGGTGGAGCCCGGGTCTCATCCCCGCGCGGCAGCGGCTGGGACCAGCCGATGACCGACGCCCAGCGCGGTGAACTCGACCGCCTTGCGGCCGGCCGGACCTACGACCTGACCCTCACCCGCGGGCAGGCCAGCCGGCTCATCGAACGCTGGGGCGGTGAGGATTCGTGGCTGCGCCGCCCCGCCTCCAACGCCACTGAGCGGCCGCCGGACCCGCCGGGCAAACCATCCGGCCCGGACCGTCCGGCCGGCGACAAGGGAGACTGATCCGTCATGAAGGAGCGCGTCGTCAACGTCTACGACCCGCCGTCGGCGGCCGTGCCCGACAGTGCGAAGTACCTCGCCGCCATGACCTACCGCGCCAGCCGCGAGGCCAAGGCGCTGCGGCTGAAACGCTGGACCTTCGCCCTGGCCGTGCTCGGCCTGTCCTGGGGCTCGCTGATGACCTGGGACAACCTGCGCATCGCCGCCCAATTGGTGGAGATTGCCAAGTACAAGCCCGTGTACCGGGTGGAGCAGGAGATGGACGGCCACCAGCGCCTCGTGCTGCTCGACAACACCATCACCGTGACCAAGGGCGCCCGGGTCAACGCCGTCCAGTGGTTCGTGCGCTGGCAGCGGCAGATCGGCACCGACCCGGTGGTGCTCGCCAAGGACCGCGCCGCCGCCCGCGCCCGGCTGACCGGCGGGGCCGAGCGCAAGTGGGACGCCCTGCTGGCGGCCGACCTCGCCCCGGCCGAGGGCTGGACCCGCGACGTCGCCGACATCCGCGTTCAGGAGCGTGAGGCCGACCCGAAGACCGGCACCTCGGCCTTCTACGTGGTGTGGACCGAGATAGTGTACCGGGACTTCAAGCCGCGCTCCAAGGCGATGATGAGCGCCGCCGTGGTCACGGTGGACGGCCCCTCGCGCGATGGTGCGCTCGACGGCGTGTCGATCTCCGGCTTCTCCGAGCCCAGCGGCACGCCGCTGAAGGCCGAGACCAAGGAGCCGCCCAAAGCCCACCCCATCCCCCGATCCGAGACGATGGAGCCCCAGCCATGAGACTCCCGGTTTCCCTGCTGGCGCTGCCCCTGCTCGCCGCCTGCGCCACCGAGCCGCCCTCGGCGCCGGCCGCCGGTCCCGTCACTCCGCAGCGCCCCTACACCCTGGCCGACCTGCACATCCCGCCAACGGCGATGGAGCGGGAGCCGAGGGAGAAGGCGTCGCCGCGTCCATCGCGGGCGCAGACGCGCAGTTGGGTCGGGCAGGCGAACGAGGCCGCCCTCGACCTGCCGACGCTGACCTGCTTCAAGGGCAAGAGCTGCGAGTACTGGTACCAGCCCGACCTGCAATACCTCGTCTATATGGCGGAGGGGAACCAAACGCTGGTCTGCCTCAAGCCCGGCGAGGTGGTGCGCGACATCGTGGCGCCGGGTGCCCAGGTGTGGATCCCGCACCAACCCTACAGCTTTGGCAAAGGGCCGCAGCGCATCGAGTGCATCGCCTTCATGCCGCGCCGCGCCGGCCTCAACCAGCAGATCTCCCTGTTCACCAGCGAGCGCAAGTACGACCTAAACGTCGAGACCCACAGGCGCACCCACCACGTCGAGGTGCGCTGGCGCTACCCCGAGGACTATCTCGCCACCCTGAACGGTCAGGCCAGGGCTGTTTCGGTCGCAACGGGAGGCGACCGGTGGGACCGCACCACCGAGCTGGCCTACCGGGATCGGCGCTGCACCTACACGCTCGACGGCGACACGCCGGAGTGGCGGCCGGTACCCACCGCGGACGGCCAACCGCCGGTGTGCGACGACGGCGAGGTGACAGTGATCAACTTCACCCCCGGCGCGCTCGGCGCCTACGGGGCGCCGATCCTCTGGCGCATCGGCGCCGACGGCACCCGTATCCCCGTCCAGTATGGCCGGATGAACGCCACCTACCGCGTCGCTGGCATCCACGACCACCTGCTGCTGGCGATTGGCATGCAGGAGGTGCACATCCGGAGGACCCGCCCGTGACATCGGTCAACGACACCCCGCCGCCGCTGCCGCCCGATCCGCTGACCCGTCACCGGGTGATCACCTCCGGTCCGCACGTCGTCCGCATCCTGCTGGTGGCGGCTGCCGTGATCGGGCTGGGGCTGGCCGCCTACATGCTGGGCCGCAGCCAGGGAGGGGGAAGCTTGCCGAAGCTGTCGGTCGCGCTCGGCCCGACCCAGCCGGAGCTGCGGCTGCCCAGCTACGAGGACATGGCGCCCAAACCGGCGCCAGCCCCGCCACCGGCACCCCGCATCGAGAAGAAGGAACCGCCTCCGCCAGCACGGCCGCAGGCCAAGGCCCCGCCGAAGGAGGACGAGCTGCGCAAGAAGGCGATGGAGGCCGGCGTCGGCGGCTGGAGCCGCAAGGAGGAGGGCACGACCGTTGCCGCCGCCCAGGCCGGGACGTCTGACTTCGTCGCCGCCGGCTCCGACTGCCTCGTGCCGCCGGGCACGCCGATCCCCTTGCTCACGGTGAACCGGGTGGTGACCGAGCGTGGCGGAATCGTCACCGCGCACGTGACGCAGGACGTCTGGGATGCCGGCTTCTCTTGCCTAGCGGTGCCCGGCGGCTCCGTGGTGACGCTGGATGTGGGCAGCGGGGTCACCAGGGGGCAGACGCGCATCGAGGTGGCCAACCCGGTGATCACCCGGCCCTGGCCGCGCAACGACACGGTGCGCGTGGCGGCGGTCGGAGCAGACGTCACCGGTGCGGCGGGGCTGGCTGGGTCGGTGGAGGTGCCGTGGCTCCAGACCGGACTGCTGATTGCCGCCAGCACGGCGGTGGATGTTGCGGCGGCGGCGCTGACCGGGGGCGGCAGCCTGATCGGCGGCATCCTCGGACACAGCATCGACCGCCCGCTCGACAAAGCGGCCAAGGATCTGCTCGGCCGGGCGCCTGTCATCACGCTCGACGCCGGAGAGCCGGTGCTGTTGCTGTTGCGGGGCGGCCTGAAGGCCGACGACTTCGACCGGGCTCGCTGAGCGACCGTACTACCACTGGCAACGGTGGCTCATGTCTGGATGCGACACCTCCTTGGCGGCTTCGACTACCACCATCGCTTTGGGTAGGCGACAGGGATCGCTTCCTCGCGCGGAGGATCGACGATACCGACGAGAGCCAGCATGGTGTAGCCACTTTCGACGTCCGCAAAGTTCAGGCGATCCGCCGCGGGGCGGGCTCGCCGATAGGCGAGCGCGAACAAGCGCAATCCCTGGGCACCAGTGTCCGTGGCCATGCGGCGCCAGTGGTCGATGTCGAGCGGACGCCCGCCGCTATGGGTCAGTTCCAGCGAGCACATGTCAAGGATGCTTTCGGGGGCACCTTTGACCACGATCCATGACGAGCCGTCCGCGTCGCGGTGACCCTCACCCGCATCGGCCGGCAGTTGGAACGCCAGGGCGTTCTCACCAAAACCGGGGCGCGGACCTGGGCGCGGTCGAGCGTCAAGGCGCTGCTCGACCGCGCCCGCGAGCAAGGTCTGCTCGATCAGGAGGACGGTCCCGCGGTGCCGTAGTGCGGTCACATCGGCCACAACGATCCGGTCCCTTGCGCGGCGAGAATCCGGCGCATGGCATCGGCTTCGGAGTTGAGCCAGGGCAGCACGTTCCCGTCCATCCAGTCGGTCAGAACCGATCGGGCCCGTTCCAGCACAACCGCCGCAGCCCGCATGCGGCGGAGCTTGAACCAGGGCGGCAACGCTTCGTAGGGGCAGCGCCTCACCGATCGGCAGCGCCAGCTCTACCTGCTGGAGCTGACCCGCACGGCGGAGGAATGGCTGCCCGCCGTGCGGCGCCTCCGGCCGGCGCGCTCCTGGGTGGCGGTGACCCGCGCCGTCCGCACTTCCGTCGCCGAGGGTCTGTACGAGGGCGGCGGCATCCAGGGTGGATACCGCCACCACTGGGGGCCGCCACCGCCGCCGTGGCAACGCCTCTGCATGGGTTTATCCCTGCGACCGCAGCGGCAACGATGGCGGGCACGCCTTGGTCAACTCCCTACCCGATGCCCAAAGTCAGCAGTGAGAGCGTCGCTCCGACCAGCGTGATCAGAGCGGCACCGACCAGCGCCAGTCCGCGCTGCGCCACGGCCAGAGCGCGCGGCCTCTCCATCAGCAGACTTTCCAGCCCATGCCGCGCCCCGATGCCGATCAGGCTGGAGGCCGATGTGGTGAGCGCGACGCCCACCCCCATTGCCAGGACCGCCAGAAGGCCGGCCGGCACGATGTCGTTGGCAAGCGCGAACAGCAGGACCAGCACCGCACCCGAACAGGGTCGCGCGCCGACCGCAAGGCTCGTCAGCGTGAAGCCGGTGTTTTCCCGTCGCAACCCGACGAGGCCGTTTCCAGGGCTGCTTCCATGGCGGCGGCAGGGCGTCACGGCGTGATCGTGGGTGCAGCCGATCTTACCGCGCGCCGCGCGGACCAGCAGGAGAAATCCGATTCCGGTCATCAGGGCATAGCTGCCCAACTCCAGATACCAGGCCCCCGCCATGGCGCTGGCGCGGGTCATGCCGAGCAGCACAACCGGAACGCCGACCAGCAGAATGGCCGCCAGTGCCTGAGCCAGCGCCGCCATCGACGCCATCTGGATACCCCGCATCAGCCGGGCCCGCCGGGTCAGGAAATAGGAGGTGACAACCAGCTTTCCATGTCCCGGGCCAAGCGCGTGCAGAACACCGTAACCGAAGGCGATCAGGCACAGCCAAGCTCCGGCAGCCACCGATCCCTGGTCGCGGATGTCGCTGAGCACCCCCGTCATTTGCCGATTCAGATCGGCCTGAGCGGCGTTGAGGGTCTGTAACGCCCCGCGCAACGGTTCCGGCAAAGCTCCGACGGGTAGGGTGGTCCCCTCGGATGGAGGGGCAAGTCTCCCGGCCAGAGGATTCGCGCCGGCGGTTGTGCCGGCGGCCAGCCATATGGCGAGCGCTGCGGCAAGGAAGAGAAGCCTTATACGTGTCATCCGATGGTGCAGGACAGTCCGGCGACGCCGACGGGGCCGGTGATTTCGGTGTCGCGCTGGAAGCGCCGGGTCTTGCAAGTGTGGCGCGGCGGCTTGCCCCGGATCTCGGGCGGTCCGGCCAAGGTGTATTCGATGAAGTATTCGGGATCGAAGCCGATCAGGTCGAGCGTGCCGGCCGTCATCGGCTTGGGCAGCGGAACCAGGAAGGTGAAGACCAGCGCTCCCCGGTCGACCCGCGCCATGAAACCCGTCGCCTTCACCGGATTCATCAGGACGCCGTCAACACTGACGTCGGTGAAAAAGCGATAGTCCGCCAGAAAGCGGAAAACATCGTCATACAGCCCCTTCACTCCTTGGGGCGACAACTGCTTTTCACCCTTCTTCATGTAATCGGGCAGCATGGCCTGGCTGTAGAATTCGTCGAACCGCCACGTGACGTCGATCGCTTCGAGCGCACGGTCGATGAACTGCAGGCCGAAGCCGACCTCCACGAAAACGTGGGGGTGCGCCTGCACACCGCCGGACGCCGCCGTCAAGCCGGTGGCCAGCGTCAAGGCGATGCCGAACCGACGCGCTGCGCTCAAAAGGAGGTGGGTCCGGTCCCCGGCGGCACTAGCAGGCATCCACAGGTCGGGCAGGCCGTCCGTTGCAGGACGCCGATCAGGCGGGCATCGGGTAAGCTCATGCCGAGCGCCTGTTCCACCGCCGCGATCTGGCGCTTGTGGTCAAGGGACGCGCCGCAGGCGGTGTCCAGCACGGCACCGTAATCCGACCAGGGCCGGGCCGTGATCGCCTGCGCCGCCGTGCCCGGCAGAAGCCAAGTCCCGGCTGCCGCCAAGCCGCACAGCACGCTCCGGCGCCGCATGGGGGAATGCATTCCGGCATCCATATTCCGCTCTCCGCCCGCGATGTTTCGGACCGTCACCGGATGCTACGACAGGGCGCCAGGGAGCTGCAAGACGAGTCGCATCGATGAAAAGATATGTTATATCATAACATATCTAGGGCCATCCGATGGAGATGAGGAATGAGCGAGGCCGATGACGGGCTTGCGGAACTGGAGGATGCGCTGGCGCTGGTGCGGGGCTTGTGGAGTCAACAGGACGTGTCCGAACGCACCGTGGCCTGGGCGATGATGATCGAGGCGGTGGATCGTCTTGTCGCCCTGCACGGACCGGCGCGCACGGGACGCATGTTGGAGGGGCTCGTCCAGGAGGTGAGGGGCTTGCCGATGTCGCGGGCGCTGCAATGAGCGGGGTGACCAACAACCGCTTCTTTGGCGCACGCTCCTGGCGTCAGGCCAAGCCGGTGCTGCTGCATCCCAAATTCTTCCAGGGATTTAACGACTTCCGGCTGAGGCGGCCTTTCGACTATCGGATGCTGGACGAATGGCCGACGCTCGACCAGCACCGCTACGAGAATGGTCGCGAGTTGGCAGCCGAATGCCGCTTGGCCGGCTATTCGGTGATGTGGATCGAGCGCACCCGTGTGCCTCGCTCCTTGAAAAGCGTGGTGGTGGAGCGCGCGTTGGCGCGCCGCTCCACCAACTGAGCGAGGGCTGAGCGGAGCGGGACATTTCCCGCTCCGCCGTATCCGTCGTCAGGAGGCGGGTGCCAGCGCCTTGGTGAACTGGCCCAGATTGTAGCGCATCATGTCGATGTAGGTCGCGGCCGGACCGTCCGCCGCGGAGAGGGCGTCGGAATAGACCCGCCCGCCGATGCGCGCGCCGGTCTCCCGCGTGATCTGCTCCAGCAGGCGCGGGTCGGCGATGCTCTCGACGAAGACCGCCTTGATCTTCTCCTTCTTGATCTGACGGATCAGCTTGGCGATGTCGCCCGCCGAGGCTTCCGCCTCGGTCGATACGCCGACGGGGGCGAGGAAGGTGACGCCATAGGCCTTGGCGTAATAGCCGAAAGCGTCGTGCGAGGTGACGATCTTGCGGTCTTTGCGCGGAATCGGCTTCAGCGCGGTCTTGATCTCGGCGTCCACTGCGTCGAGCTTGGCCTTGTAGGCGGCGTGGTTGGCGCGCAGGGCGGCGGCCTTGTCGGGAGCGGCGGCGACCAGCCCCTTCAGGATGTTGTCGGCATAGATTTTCGCGTTGGCGACCGACTGCCAGGCGTGCGGGTCATGGGCACCGTGATCGTGGCCGTGACCATGATCATGATCGTGCTCCTCCTCCTCGCCGGCGATCGGCTTGACGCCCGTGCTGGTGACGGTGACCGGCCCCTTGTAGCCGGACGCCTTGACCAGCCGG
This sequence comes from Azospirillum sp. UENF 312511, assembly GCF_058780635.1. Lineage (NCBI taxonomy): Bacteria > Pseudomonadati > Pseudomonadota > Alphaproteobacteria > Rhodospirillales > Azospirillaceae > Azospirillum > Azospirillum sp. UENF 312511. The sequence goes on from NZ_JBSNCG010000005.1 coordinate 1,161,503, forward strand.
TCGATCCAGCCCTCCATCCCCAGACCGTTGGCGACGACGAGGTTGGCGGAGCCGAGCGCGCGGGCGTCGGCAGGGGTCGGCTCGTAGACGTGGGCGTCGCCGTCGGGGCCGACCAGGGTCGTCACCGCGACCTCGTCGCCGCCGATCTGGCGGACCATGTCGCCGAGGATCGTGAAGGTGGCCACCACCTTCACCGGTTCGGCCAGGGCGGGCAGCGCGAAGAGCGCCAGCGCTGTGGCCAGCGAGGCGGCGAACGTGCGTTTCATGGGTGCTTCTCCTTGGGAGCAATCACGGGAATCAAGCCTCCCGATGCCGGCCGGGGAACCAGCGTGTCCGCAGGCTGCCGACCGGGCCAAGGGTGAGGGACAGCAGATACCCGCCCCCGGCGGCCAGCACGATGGCCGGTCCGGAGGGCAGGTTGAAATGGAAGGACAGCAGCAACCCGCCGATGCCCGAGGCGAAGGCCAGACCCATGGCGATCAGCGCCAGCGCGACGACCCCTTCGGCCCAGAAGCGCGCGGATGCGGCCGGCAGCATCATCAGCCCCACCGCCATCAGCGTGCCGAGCGCCTGGAAGCCACCGACGAGGTTGAGGACCACCAGCACCAGGAAGACGAGGTGGCAGGCCGCCCCCAACCGTCCGCCCGCACCGCCGACCGCGCGCAGGAAGCCGGAATCGAAGCACTCCAGCACCATGGGGCGGTAGAGCAGCGCCAGCGTCAGCAGGGTGACTGTCGCGATTCCGGCGACCAGCAGCAGGCCGGCGTCGTCCACCGCCAGGATGGTGCCGAACAGCACATGCATCAGATCGACGTTGCTGCCGCGCAGCGAGACGATCAGCACCCCGCCGGCCAGCGAGATCAGGTAGAAGGCGGCGAAGCTGGCGTCCTCGCGCAGGGCCGTGACCCGCGAGACCAGCCCGGCGAGCAGCGCGACCGCCAGCCCGGCGAGAAAGCCGCCGATTCCCATCGCCCACAGGGACAGGCCGGCGGCGAGGAAGCCGATGGCCGCACCCGGCAGCACGGCGTGGGACATGGCGTCGCCCATCAGGCTCATCCGCCGCAGCACCAGCAGAACCCCCACCGGTCCGCAGCCCAGCGACAGCGCCAGACAGGCGGCGAGCGCCCGGCGCATGAAGGCGAATTCCAGGAAGGGACCGGCGGTGAGGTCGAAGAGCGTCATGACGAGGACCTCCGGCAAACCTCGGCCTTGTCGTCCCAGGCCTCCGCCATCATGCGGGCGCGGGCGAGGTTGGCGGGATTCAGGGCTTCGTCGGTGCGGCCCCAGGCGACCGGCTCGCGCGCCAGCAGCAGCGTGTCGGGAAAATGGGTGCGGACCTGCTCCAAGTCGTGCAGAACGGCGACCACGGTGCGCCGCTCGCCGTGCCAGCGCCGCACGACGTCGAGCAGATCGGCGGTCGTCCGGGCGTCGATGGCGGTGAAGGGTTCGTCAAGCAGGATCAGCCGGGCGTCCTGCACCAGCAGGCGGGCGAACAGCACGCGCTGGAACTGGCCGGCGGACAGGGCGCCGATCGGCCGCCGCTCGAATCCCGCGAGCCCGACCGCGGCCAGGGCCTCCTCGGCCTGCCGCGTCAGGGCGCGCCCGATGGCCCGGAAGATGCCGACCCGCCGCCAGTGGCCGAGCAGCACGGTGTCGAGCACGTCGATGGGGAAGTCGCGCTCCACCTCGGCCTGCTGGGGGAGATAGCCGATATCCCTGGTGGTCAGGCCGTGCAGAGTGACTTTTCCGTCAAACGGCTTCAGGGCGCCGACGACGGCCTTCAGCAGCGTGCTCTTGCCGGCTCCGTTCGGGCCGACCACGGCGGTGAGCGACCCCTCCCGGAACCCGCCCGACAGATGGTGGACCGCCGGATGCCGCCGGTAGCCCAGCGTCAGGTCGGTCAGCCGGACGATGGCGTCTACCGGGGCGTTCACCGGGGCGTCCGGCGGCCCGTTGTACGATGCGAGGGTCAATCCAACGCTCCCCAGTCCAATGCCCAGGCGACCGTCGCCCAGAGAAGGAAGCACAGGAGGAAGGCCGCAACGATCCGCTCCAGGGCGGAGGCAGCCAGCGGCGAGTGGGGGCGATCAGTGGTCATCATGGTCGAGGCAGAGCAGGAGACGGGGTAGGCCGGAGTGGTCGGCGGGTGGCGAACGGTGGACGAGGCCGCGGCCCCGGTTGCCGGGCCAGGATTCCCCTTTCAGCAGACCGACATGGCCGGCGCCGAACACTTGGAGCCGGTCAGGATCGGCGATCACGGCGTCGTTGTCGCCGCGCCCCAGCGCCGGACGGTTCGCAGCCTCGTCGGGCAGCCACTGCGTGCCGGCCCCCTGGTAGGTACAGAGCAGGCGCAATCCGACATGGTCGGCGTGGAAGAAGCGGCAGCCGTCGTCGGCCACGCTGTCCAGCCGCAGCATCACGCCGGGGCATCCGACAAGATCCGCGTAGAGCCTCACCAGCCGTGCGATGTCGTCCAGCAGCGGGCCTGAGTTGCGGCCGGCCGCCGGAAAGGCGGCGGCGATATCCTCTTCGGCCTCATCCGGTGTCGTGGCGAGCCGGAAGGATGGCTGGTCCGCGTTGGTGAAACGCGCGAGTTGGGTAGCAAGGCCCGTCGGCAGCGTGCGGCGCCACAGGGCCAGAGTCACTCCGGGCTGACGGATGGCCGACAATTCGGTGGCGGTCCGACACAGCACGACATGGGGGGCGGTACTCCGGTCGTCGGATCGTCGGCCGGGAGCATGGCCTGGGGTGTCGGCGTCCATGGCATTGGCGGTGATCGGCATGGCCTTGTCCGGGAGGGTGAAGCCAAAAAGTAATGTTATATCATAACGTGTTTTGCAAGCTTGGCTGCGTTCCACCGGAGCGGAAAGCCGGGTGAACCCCGATGCGTGCGGAGCTTGGACGTGCCGGTTCGCCGCTGACGATCAGAACTCGTTGCGGATGCGGCGATAGGCGGCGGCCAGCCCGACATTCGTAGACGCCACGTCCTCCGAGAAGGTGGTCACGTCCACCGTCACCTGCGGGATGCGGGCTAGCAGGCCGCGGAAAAAGGCTGTGCCCGGCCGTCTGGTCGTGATTCTCTCTGGTGGAAGAGAAAGCGGCCGGCGAGGGGACGATGCGGGGATCGGACGAGCACAGCGATGGTCTGTTCAGCTATGTGAGCTGCGAGGCTCGGGTTCCGGCCGATCATCCGCTGCGGCCGATCCGTGCCATCGTTGATGAAGCGCTGGAGGTGATGTCGCCGGCGTTCGAGGGTCTGTACTCGACGCTCGGCCGGCCGTCGATCCCGCCGGAGAAGCTGCTGCGGGCTTTGCTGCTCCAGGCCTTCTTCTCGGTGCGCTCGGAACGCCAGCTGATGGAGCAGCTCGACTACAACCTGCTGTTCCGCTGGTTCGTCGGCTTGTCGATGGACGCCCCGGTGTGGGACGTCACTGTGTTCACCAAGAACCGTGAGCGCCTGCTGGCCGGCGATGTGGCGGCCAAGTTCCTGGCCGCCATGCTGGGTCAACCCCGGGTCAAGGCGCTGCTGTCGGACGAGCATTTCTCGGTGGACGGCACGCTGATCGAAGCCTGGGCCTCGGTGAAGAGCTTCCGGCCCAAGGATGGCAGCGGCGAGCCGCCGGGGCCGGGGCGCAACGGCGAGCGCGACTTCCATGGTGAGAGGCGGTCCAACGAGACCCATGCCTCGACCAGCGATCCCGAGGCGCGGCTGTACCGCAAGGGCAACGGGCAGCCGGCGAAGCTGGCCTTCATGGGCCATGCATTGATGGAGAACCGCCACGCCCTGGTGGTCGATGTCCGGCTGACGGCGGCCACCGGTCTGGCCGAACGCGAAGCGGCGGTTTCCATGGTCGAGGCCATCCCCGGCCGTCACCGCATCACGGTGGGCGCCGACAAGGCTTACGACACCAGGGATTTCGTGGCGACCATGCGCGAGTTGGGCGCCGCTGCGCATGTCGCGCAGAACACGAGCAACCGCCGCTCGGCGATCGACGGCCGGACCACCCGTCACCCCGGCTACGCCGTCAGCCTGAGAATCCGCAAACGGATCGAGGAGCTGTTCGGCTGGATCAAGGGAGCCGGCTTGCGCAAAACACGTCATCGCGGCACGGCCCGCGTCGGTTGGATGTTCACCCTGACCGCCGCCGCCTACAACCTGATCCGCCTGCCCAAGCTGCTGGCGGCGGCATAATCACGCCCGGAATCCGCCTGAATGGCGGTTCCAGGAGCCGCGCAGCGCGAAAAACCGCTCCATTCCGATAAAAACGGGCTTCAGAACCCCCATTCTCAAGCCTCAGCGGAGGCAAAAAGCCAGAATATGTTCGTTTTTCCGCGACCTGCTAGGTCCGCATCCGAATGCACCGTCGTGGTGGAGGGGACGTGAAAGCCGGGCGGCAGCCGGCAACCCTCGACCACCGAATTGTGCCGGACCGCCGCCCGGTCGCCGATGGTGCAGTTGAACAGGACCGAGTTGAACCCGATGAACACCTCGTCGCCGACGGTGCAGGGGCCGTGCACGATCGAGCGATGGGCGATCGAGCTCCGCGACCCGATGGTCACCGCGGCCCCCGATTTGGAGTGGATGACGACACCGTCCTGGATGTTCGACCCGCGGCCGATGCGGATCGGTTCCATGCCGCCGTCCGCATCGGTCTCATCGGCGCGGATGACGGCGTAGGGACCGATGAAGACGTCGTCCTCGACGATCACGAGCCCGCACAGGATGGCGGTCGGATCGACGAAAGCGGATTCCGCCACAACGGGGAGGTCGCCCCGGGGGTTTCGCCGGATCATCCGGCGTCTCCCCGCTGCCAGACCGGGAAGGGATCGGACAGGCGCGCCCAGCGACGCGGTTCGAAGGCCGGCGTTTCGGCGGAGCCGACGAGGCAGGCGTCCAGCATCGTCCTTATCCCCGCCTCGTCCATACCCGAGCCAATGAAGACCAGTTCCTGCCGGCGGTCGCCATAGACCGGGTCCCAGTTCCGGACGATGGCCTCGCGCCATTCCGGATGGTCGGGCCAGCGTTCGCGCGGGACGCCCGCCCACCAGAAGCCCATGGCCTGATGGCGCACCAGCGCGCCGGCGTGACTCAATTCGCCCACCCAGTCGGGCCGGGTGGCGATCCAGAAATGCCCCTTGGCGCGGATCACCCCCGGCCAGGAGCGGTCAAGGAACTGGTGAAACTTGGCGGGATGGAAGGGCCGGCGGGCGCGGTAGACGAAGCTGCCGATCCCGTACTCCTCGGTTTCCGGCACATGCTCGGCATGGCCGTACAGCTCCTTGTACCAGAGCGGATGCTCCTGGGCCTTCTCATAGTCGAAGCGGCCGGTGTCCAGAACGCGGTCGAGGGAGATGCGGCCTTGTGCCGTCTCGACCAGATCGGCGGCGGGGTTCAGCGCGCGGATGATGGTGCGCGCCGCCGCGACCTGTTCCGGCGTGGCGGTATCGATCTTGTTCAGCACGATCACGTCGGCGAACTCGATCTGATCGACCAGAAGGTCCACGAGCGTCCGCTCGTCGCCGTCGCCCGCGGTTTCGCCGCGGTCGCGCAGGAAGTCGCCGGAGCCGTAATCGCGCAGCAGGTTCACCGCGTCTACCACCGTCACCATGGTGTCGATGCGGGCCAGATCGCCCAGGCTGTCGCCGGCCTCGTCGCGGAAGTCGAAGGTCGCCGCGATGGGCAGCGGTTCGGCGATGCCGGTGGATTCGATCAGCAGGTAATCGAAACGGTTCTCCCCGGCCAGACGGCGGACCTCGGCCAGCAGGTCGTCACGCAGGGTGCAGCAGATGCAGCCGTTGGTCATTTCGACCAACCGCTCCTCCGTGCGCGACAGGTTGCTGCCACCCTCGCGGACGAGGTCGGCGTCGATGTTGACCTCGCTCATGTCGTTGACGATCACCGCCACCCGCTTGCCGGCCCGGTTGTTCAGGACATGGTTGAGCAGCGTGGTCTTGCCGGCGCCGAGAAAGCCGGACAGCACGGTCACGGGAAGGCGGCGGTCCGCCGAGGAACTCCGGGTCGGGGGCATGATGGGAGCCTCGCACGTCTGGAGACGGGTGGGATTCGGTGCGTCGCCGTAGACGGCACGCGGGTCGAAGATCTTTTCGCGTTCGGTGAAGCGCAGCGCGACCGGACCATCCGCGCCTGCGCCGATGGCAACGGATCGGTAGAAGCAGGACCGGTAGCCGACATGGCAACTGGCGCCGCCGCTGACCGTCACCCGCAGCCAGACCGCGTCCTGGTCGTCGTCGATCCTCATCTCCACGATGGTCTGGACCAGACCGCTTGTGGCGCCCTTGCGCCACAAGGTTCCGCGGCTCCGGCTCCAGTAATGGGCTTTGCCGGTTTCGATGCTGCAGGCCAGCGCCTCGGCGTTCATCACCCCCATCATCAAAACATCGCCCGACGCGGCGTCGGTGGTGACGACCGGGATCAGGCCGTCGGCATCGAACCGGGGCGCCAGCGTGGTGCCCTCCTCGACCTGTTCCACCGACAGGCGATCGGTGAAGCGGTGGCGGTACCGCCGGTCCGGCGCGGGCGGGTCGTTCGCGGGGGCATCGGTCATGGTGTCGTCTCCCTGTGGCTACCGATGGCGGCGGTGAAGGCGGCCTTCAACGCCGCGTCATGGCGGAAGGCGCCGAGAAGGCGGGTGGTGACGGTGGCGGCGCCCGGCTTGTGGACGCCGCGCGTGGTCATGCACTGGTGCGCTGCCTCGATCACCACTGCCACGCCCAGCGGTTGGAGCACCCGATCCAGCGTGTCGGCGATCTGGACCGTCAGGGCCTCCTGGCTTTGCAGGCGACGGGCGAAGATGTCCACGACCCGGGCCAGCTTGCTGAGACCGACCACCCGGCCCGCCGGCAGGTAGCCGACATGGGCGACACCCAGGATCGGGACGATGTGGTGTTCACAATGCGATTCCAGACGGATGTCGCGCAGGACCAGCAGGCCGTCGTAAGAGCCGGCGGGTTCCAGCGTGGCGGCCAGCGTGGCGACCGGGTCCTCCCGGTAGCCGGCGAAGAACTCCTCGTAGGCGCGGACGACGCGGCCGGGCGTGTCGGCCAGACCTTCGCGGTCGGGATCGTCGCCGCTCCAGGCGATGAGGGTGCGGACGGCCGCCTCCGCTTCCATCCGGCTGGGGCGGTGGAAGGAAGGAAGCGGCGGGAGCGTCGTCCGTGTGTTGGGCAAGGAGTCGGACATCGTTCTTTGTGCCGGTCAGGGGGCGTTCGGTTGGGTTGCGCCATGCAATGTAATGTTATAACGTTACATATATCAACGACCGGGCGGCCGGCAAGGAGAAGATCGCCATGGACGGCTTCCATGCACCGACCACCCCTCAGGTACCGGTTCCCGCCACGGCCGTGGCGGCGGCTTGCGATCCTCACCTGGATCGGCGGATGACGCCGATCCGGCGGGCGATGCTGGACATCTTCGGACGGGAGCACCGGCCCCTGCGCGCCTACGACCTGATCCCCCGCCTGGAGACAGCGTGCGGGCGGCGGTTCCAGCCGCAGACCATCTACCGGACCCTGGATTTCCTGATGAAGGAGGGGCTGGTGCTGCGGATCGAAAGCTGGAACGCCTACATCGCCCGGCCGGCCGCCGGGCCGGACCACGCCGCCCTGTTCCTGCTGTGTGGGCGGTGCGGCGACCCTCTATCGCCAGGGCGACTTCCGCGACCTGTGCCGTGGCCCGCACCTGCCCTCCACGGGCTGTCTCGGCACCGCCTTCGCGCTGCTGACGGTGGCGGGGGCCTACTGGCGGGGCGATCACCGCAACCCGATGCTGCACCGGATCTACGGCACCGCGTGGCGCGACGCCGGCGAACTGGCCGCCCATCTGCACCGTCTTGCCGAAGCGGAAAAGCGCGACCATCGCCGGCTGGGGCGCGAGATGGACCTGTTCCATTTCCAAGAGGAGGCGCCGGGCGCGGTGTTCTGGCACCCCAAGGGTTGGACGCTGTTCCAGACCCTGATCGACTACATCCGCAAGCGCCAGACCAGGGCCGGTTATCTGGAGATCAACACGCCGGACATCATGGACCGGTCGCTGTGGGAAGCCTCCGGACATTGGGAAAAGTTCGGCGAGAACATGTTCACCACCGAGGCCAAGGAAGACCGCGTCTTTGCCTTGAAGCCGATGAACTGCCCCGGCGGCGTGCAGGTGTTCAAGCAGGGCATCCGCAGCTACCGCGACCTGCCGCTGCGGCTGGCCGAGATCGGCAAGGTCCATCGCTTCGAACCGTCGGGTGCGCTCCACGGCCTGATGCGGGTGCGCGCCTTCACCCAGGACGACGCGCACATCTTCTGCACCGAGGACCAGATCGTCGGCGAGTCCCGCTCCGTCTGCCAGCTGGTGCTGAGCATCTACCGCGACTTCGGCTTCGAGGACGTGCGGGTGAAGTTCTCCGACCGGCCGGCCAAGCGGGTCGGCTCCGATGCCGTCTGGGACAAGGCCGAGGCCGCCCTGCGCGACGCGGTGGAAGCCACAGGACTGCCTTACGGCCTGAACCCCGGCGAAGGGGCGTTCTATGGGCCGAAGCTGGAGTTCGTGCTGCGCGACGCCATTGGCCGGGACTGGCAGTGCGGCACCTTGCAGGTCGATCTCACTCTGCCGGAGCGGTTGGGGGCCGGCTACATCGGGCCGGACGGCGCCAAGCACCCGCCGGTGATGCTGCATCGGGCGCTGTTCGGTTCGCTGGAGCGCTTCACCGGGATTCTGCTCGAACACCATGCTGGGCGGCTGCCGCTATGGCTGGCGCCGGTGCAGGCGGTGGTCGTTACGATTACCGGAGAGGCTGATGACTATGCCCGTGAACTTGTCGGCCTGCTGCACGAGGAGGGCTTGCGGGCCGAGGCTGACCTGCGCAACGAGAAGATCGGCTACAAGATCCGCGAGCACAGCTTGGCCAAAGTTCCGGTGATGCTGGTTGTCGGCAAGCGGGAGGCCGCGGACGGGACCGTCTCCTTCCGTCGGCTCGGTTCGCCGGACAGCGAAACAATGTGGGCGCGGGAGGCGCTGCTGCGTCTCGACGCGGAGAACCGGCGCTCACTTCTGAAGCCGGCTTCGGTCGCCTGGGGGCATTGAGTGCCGTTCGCGGGACAGAGGGGAGTTGACGCGAAATCGATATGTAATGTTATATCATTACATATACCGGTGTGGTGAGCTTTCCCACGTCGGGGGATCAGGGGATTTGGGGGATATCATGGATCGCCGTGCCAACCGCGCCCGCCACCGGGCGGGAACGGTTCTCTCGTGCCTTGTCGTAGCACCACCGGTACTGCTGTGCGCGGCCGGAGCGCTGGCCGATGCGCCGGTCGTGCTGGAACCGGTGGTGGTCAGCGCCACCGCCACCGAGCGACCGCTGGCCGACGCGCCGGCGACCGTCACGGTCATCACGGGCGGCGAGCTTCAGCAGCGCCCGGTGCAGGATCTGGCGGACGCGCTCCGCGACACGCCGGGGATCATGGTCGGCGGCGTCGGGCTGAACCGCCGCGGTATCTCCATCCGCGGCATGCCGGCGGAACACACGCTGATCCTGATGGATGGCATCGCCCGCCTGTTCCTGCTGCCCGTCCTGCTGCTGATCCTGGCGTCGCTGGCCTACAGCTTGTGGGCGCTGGGGGCCTTCGCGGTGGAGGCGTGGCAGCGCCGCCGCGGGGACCACCGCTCGCCGCTGATCGCGTACCGCCACCGCACGGGATGCGGCAGCGACGATCTGGAGCTGTGGATCATGAAGCGGCTGGAGTGGCTGCGGGTGGTGGCCCGCAGCGCGCCGATGCTGGGGCTGGTGGCGACGATGATCCCCATGGGGCCGGCCCTGCTGGCCCTGACCCGCAACGACGCCCAGGGCATCGGCGAGAACCTGACGGTGGCCTTCTCCGCGGTGATCCTGGCGCTGGTCGCGGCCAGCATCGCCTTCTTGCCGCCGCTGGCTGCTGGAGGATCTGCGGGCGGTCGAGCGGTCCCTGGCCGAAGCCGGAGGAGCCGGCTGATGCGCTTTCTCGACCATGACGACGCCGACGATCCGATCCTGTCGGTGGTCAACCTGATCGACCTGTTCCTGGTGGTCATCGGCATCCTGATGATCGTCATCGTGCGCAACCCGCTCAACCCGTTCTCATCCAACAAGGCCGTCGTGGTGGAGAATCCCGGCGAAGCCGACATGCGCATCACGGTGAAGGATGGACAGGAACTGACCCGCTATGAATCGACCGGCGCCATCGGGGAGGGCAAGGGAATCCGGGCGGGAACGACCTACCGTCTGCCGGACGGCCGCTTGATCTACGTGCCCGAAACGGGCGCTCCGGACACGCCGTGATCGGACCCCGTCATCGGACCGGTGCACGCAGGCTTCCGTCATCGGCGAACCGGCTTTCTCCCAAAGTCTTTCGTTCACGAAGCTTGACCGGCGTGTCGCGGTCGCCCATGAATGGTCCCGGTTCTGGTTCTTCCGGCGATCTTCGCCGGAAGCTAAGAGGGAACCCGGTGAGCCGCGTCCCGCGGCGAGGCCGGGGCTGCCCCCGCAACTGTGAGCGGTGAGCCGTTCCGTCGTTATCCGCCACTGGCGCCTCCGGCGCCGGGAAGGCCGGACGGAACGGCGGCGACCCGCAAGCCAGGAGACCTGCCAGTACCACAACGAAACGTCCTCGGGTGGGGTGTCCCGGTGGAGGACGCTGTTGCACCGAGGCAGCGAGAGTTGGAGCCGGCAGGTCGGTGCGCCTGATCATCGGACGCGGACGGCGTCCGGGCGTCCAAGGTCGAGCATGCGGTTCAGGACCAGGACGGCGACACCAATCTCGGTCTGCTGCCGGTCGTCGGTGTGGAAGTGGAGACCCTCCCCGATGACGTGTTTGTAGCGGCTGAAGAAGGCCTCCACGAGCGCGCGCAGGTTGTAGCCGGAGTTGCCTGCCACGCCTTGCGGCCATCAGCGGCGATGGCCTGGAGATGCCGATCCCGCTGTGCTGGTGCGCTCTGCGCGGTATCGCTCGGTACCGCCGTGGAGCGCGGCGGCGCGACCACGCCCGCCCCTGGGTGCCGCTTGGTCACGGCTTCGTAGACGCCGCTCTGGTCGTAAGCGCCGTCGGCGATGACGGCAACCAGGGGCTCGGCAATCCGGTCCAGCAGGGGGCCGACTTGCGAGGCGTCATCGACGTCATGATCGGTCAGTGTCGCGGCGACGATGCGCCCGGTGCCGGCGTCCAGGCCGATGTGCAGCTTCCGCCACGCGCGGCGCCGGCGCGTGCCGTGCTTCTCGATCAGCCAGTCACCGGGGCCGCACAGCTTCACACCGGTGCTGTCGACCAGCAGACGGATTGGGTCGTTGGTTTTCGCCGGCGGGGTCGGGACGGTGACGGTCTTGGCCCGGCGGCTGAGCGTGGAATGATCCGGCACCGCCAGATCGAGCCCGAGCACCTGGACGAGGGAAGCGACCAGACCCTCAGTTTGCCGCAGAGCCAAGCGGTACACCGCACGCAGCATCAACGCCGTGAGGATCGCCAGGTCGGAGTAGGTGCGCTGCCCGCCCGGTGTGGATCGGGTCTCGGCCCGCCAGCGCTCCACCGCCTCGTCGCTGAACCACACGTTCAGGCTGCCACGCGCCCGCAGCGCGGCATCATACTCTTGCCAGTTGCAAACCCTGTATCGCTGCTTGGGGATGTGATGGCGGCGAGCGGCGTTGGCTTTGAACGGCATCGGCTGGATCAGAACAGGGAATGGTCAACGGCGCCTCCCCTACGATGCTGCCCCGCCATCCGCAATCCCCGCCTCGCTGCAACAACGTCCCGCGCCGGCACTCCCGGCAGCGGAAGCGGCGATACCCGTGCGCCGTCCGATCCGAACGCTCGGTCGTGCTTGCCGACTGGCAGTGTGGGCAACGCATCCGTCTCCTCCTCGCTGAGAGGGGAGATCTGGGGAATGGCCAAGCTCCCGGCAACGTGGCGCGACACCTGACGGAACCGCCCGTAGACCCGCGGCGACACCATGGCCATCACCGCCGATGCAAACGGATGGTGCTCGTGATCACGCCCCAGATTTCAAAGTCGAGCCGGTCGGTGACCTCGACCGGACGGTATGCGGTATCATCCGAATCCGGCACCAACCACACTTGGGCGCCACGCTTCAGCAGGCGCTTGCACGTCAGTTCGCCATCAAGCACCGCCACCACGACGTCGTCATGACGGGCAGTCAGCGACCGATCAACAATTGCTAGGTCACCGTCATGGATGCCGGCGCGGACCATGGAATGACCGGAGACGCGCAAGGTGAAGGTGGCGGAAGGGTGGGGCACCAGCACTTCTGCGAGTTCGATTCGGCCTTCCACATAGTCCGCCGCGGGTGACGGGAATCCCGCCGGCACCACGGCCTCAACAGACACGACCGGGCATGACCGCATCACTACCGGCTCTGGCGCCTGCATGCTCCCCTCCACCCACCTGACTTGTTGGGAGGATGGCGCAGGAAAAGAACTTTTCAAGAACAAAGAGTCGTTGACACCAAAGCTGGGATCGCGGTGATCAGCTTCGCTGTCATGCCTACCCTAGCGCCGGGACGAGCGGGGCAGCACCCAGCGACAGGGTTTCGACAAGGCGATAGTCGGGCGCGACTGCGCGCGCCGGGAACATAGCGTTCACGGTTGGTATCCTTTAATTGAAGATGGGGTGGGGTAGTCGGCCCGCCGATCTGCAGATATCAGTTCGCAGGATCGATGCGGTTGTGCACCTCGCCAGAACAGATACAGGCGCGAGGACAGCGCCTACATCGAGGTATTTCCGATAGCCTCTTGGAACGGGCGAGATAAACGCCTCAACGTCTGCTTGTCGTCTCTTCCATGGAGGACGAAATGGACGTCGCTAATTTGATACGATTTGTCCTGACACACATTCCTTTGATCACCTTTCTACTGGCGATCATCATTCCAACTCTCAGCCGGTCTGACCGAACCCCGGAAGGCTACCTGTCCTGGCTGCTGCTGCTCGCCGTTGACGTTGATGCTCTCTGGGCGGGGCTGTTCCATGTGTTCGCTCCGGAGCGCGCGGCGGCGTTCATCGGATGGACGACAAGCCCGTTTCAGTTCGAGATCGGCGTCGCTGACATAGCGCTGGGCGCCATGGGGGTGCTCGCCTTCCGGAGATCGCTCGACTTCAAGGCGGCGGTCGTGACCTACGCATCACTGTTCTACATCGGCGTGGCGTACGGCCACTTTCATCAGATTTGGGTGGCCGGGAACTATGCGCCTGGGAACGCCGGCATTCTTCTCGTTCTCACCTGCATCCGGCCGTTCCTCCTGATCCTGCTCCTCATCGCGGCTCAACGGAAGGCAGTCCCGGCGATGGTTCTCGGGAGGTAGGGATTGGTTAGCGGAGCGCGTCAGCGTCATGTTTCCGAGGCGCACCAAGGCGATCCCGAATCCAGGCAGCATCGGGTCCGGCCTTGTACAGCACAGATTGCGGCCCGGTCATGGTCAAGCCGGGTTATCCCCTCTCGGGTCCCAGCACCCGCTCCCGCTCGTGGATCAGCAGCGCGAGAGCCGCCTGGACGATTCCCTCCCTGGGGATGTCGCTCAACTCCAACTCCCGGACGGCTTGCTGGACATATTGGGAGACCGCTCGCTCGGCCTGCTCTGGGGGCATTCCGGCGAGTGTAACCGCCAAGCGCTCCGCCACCGGCTTCATGGCTACGGCAACGATGGCATCGTTCGGTGTCATGGAGCGGCCTCCTCACGGGCTTCCTGGTTGCTCAATCTACTTTCAGTTTAGCGACAGCGAGGCAGTGAAGTGTAGAGGGTTGATCCGCGTGTTTTCAACTGCGTGCGAGCGGGCCGACCAAGCAGCCCACTCCATAGGGACGATCTCAGCACCCACCAGAGAAGCCAATCCAGCGCGGAACACTCATGGCCCCAGATATGGCGGGAACGCTCAACAGCGCACATACCCGGGCATGCAATTTCTGGCTGTGATATTTCGACAGAAGCTCAATTTCGACTCGACGGTTCTTGGGTTATGGCCTTACCCCTTTTTCGCAGAGCAAGGCATTTTAGGAACGGCCATGTGCCATTATGTTTCGTCAGCGTGCAGCTCGGCTTGCCGAGCACTCAAGACGTTGCGAGAGCACAATCAAGCCGCCATCGGCTTTGAAGCCCGGGAATACCTGATTGGTGTTGAGCGGTGGATAATAGCTTGGACATGCCGCACTCCATTCACCATGCAGGAAATTTCTGAGGGTGCCAGTCACCTGCACGAGTGCTCGTTATGCCTGGAACAGAAAGGTGAAGAAGGGGCACAACAAGTCCCTCACTTCCGGAGCAGCTTGTCCTTGGCGGCAGACCCGGCGCTGGAGCCGACCCAGTAGGACACCACCGCCGAGGCCATGGTGGTCAGGGCGCCCAGCATGAGCGTGGCGTTCTGGTCGATTGCGCCGGTCGGCTGGCTCAGCACCCGGTACAGCACGATGCCGAACGTCACCAGGACGATGGTCGACACGACCGGGGCTCCCCAGGAGATGCGGCTGCCGGCTTGGGCAAGCTGGACGGTCTGCGCGCGGGCGTCAGCCCGATCCTCGTTGTCGAGCCGGAGCAGCGCCACGGGTTCCGTCAGGTGTCGCGCCACGTTGCCGGGAGCTTGGCCATTCCCCAGATCTCCCCTCTCAGCGAGGAGGAGACGGATGCGTTGACCACACTGCCAGTCGGCAAGCACGACCGAGCGTTCGGATCGGACGGCGCACGGGTATCGCCGCTTCCGCTGCCGGGAGTGCCGGCGCGGGTTCAATGAACGCACCGGCTCGGTGCTGAACCGCCTGCAGCTGCCCTCCGACGTGGTGTTCCTGATCGTGCTGTGGCGGCTGCGCCTGAAGCTGAGCTTGCGCGATCTCGCCGAGATCCTGCTGTTGCGCGGACTGGTCTTCTCCCATGAGGCGGTGCGGGACTGGGAAGCCAAGCTGGCGCCGTTGCTCACGGAGGCTCTGCGTCAGCACCGGAAGGGCAAGATCGGCCGGAGCTGGTACGTGGACGAGACCTACCTCAAGGTCGCCGGCCAGTGGCAGGACTTGTACCGGGCCATCGACAGTGATGGCAATTTGGTGGACGTTTTTCTCAGCCCAACGCGCGACCAAGTTGCGGCCAGAGCATTCTTCCGCTCAGCGATCTAGGTGACCGGGATCATCCCCAAGACCATCACCTCCGACAAGCACTCCGGCTACCCGCCGGCCCTCAAGGAGATGTTCGGTGAGGATGTCGAGCACCGCACTTCGAAATACAAAAACAACCATTTGGAGCAAGATCACCGCGGAGTGAAAGGCCGCACCCGGCCGATGCGCGGCTTCAAGTCCTCAGGCAGTGCTGCTCGGTTCTGCCGGGCTTACGACGAGGTGCGCAACTTCCTGCGCCCGTCGACCCGGCGCAAGCAGCACGTCCCAGCAGCGCGCCGACGGGCGATCCATGTCCAGAGGGTCACTGCCCTGCGCGACATGCTTGCTGTCGCGTAATTCACGCTGTCCGCCTCCGGGGCCCCTGCATCGTCAGCTCAGGCGTGGCGCGACACCTGACGGAACCCCCCTTTCCTGACAATCAGTCCACACATCCTGGATGCGGTCCGGCAGGTTCTGGAGGCTCATGGACCGTTGCCGAAAAAACTCCGTGCCCGTGAACGCCGGGCTCTGCTTCGCAAGCTGTCCGCCGCAGCCGCCAGGCACCTAACCGAAGCAGCGGGGCGGGAAGCACCCGGCGGCCTGGAAGGCTTGTCTGGAGTCAGTGCCTGATTCGACCCGCAAGCTCGATGAAGCCCCTGAGGTAATCAGTTTCCACGTCGGTGGCGCGCAGGCCGAGGTTGATGCTCTTGGGAAGTCCCGCCGGCCCGATCCGCAACGCAGCGATCGGCATGCCCGCGCCCTCCTCCTGCAGCAGCCAGTCGGGCAGCACGCTCACCCCGCGCCCCGCCGCCACGAGCTGGAGCATCAGTTCGGTCGTCTCGATGCCGACGTGGCGGCGCGGCCGGCAGCCGGCGGGGATCAGGAAACGCGTGTAGATGTCCAGCCGGTCCGGTGTGACCGGCACGCTCAGCAGGCTCTCGTCGACGAGGTCGGCGGGCTCGATGAAGGCGCGCCCGGCCAACCGGTGCGCGCGGGGAACGGCCAGCACCAACTCATAGTCGAACACAGGTTGGAAGCGCAGGTCGGGCGCGTGCACTGGATCGGGCGTGACCAACAGGTCGATCTCGTGCGCCTGAAGCGCGGCGATGCCGTCGAAACGGAAGGCGGTGCGGACCTCCAGGTCGACGTCCGGCCACTCGACGAGGAACGGGCCGGTGACCCGCATCAGCCACGTCTCGCAAGGATGGCACTCCATCCCGATCCGGAGCGCCCCCCGGCGGCCGCGCGCCATGTCCGCCAGCACGCGCTCGGCATGCTCGAACTCGGGCACCAGCCGTTCGGCGAGTGCCAGCAGGTACGCTCCCGCCTGGGTCAGTTGCAGGGTGCGCCCCGTCTTGCGCCAGACGCCGACCCCATGCTGCGCCTCGAGCTTGGCGATGGCGTGGCTTATGGCCGGCTGGCTCAGGTTCATCCGCTCCGCCGCCGCCGTGACGCTGCCGGCGCGGCTGACTTCGCGCAGGATGACGAGGTGATGGCGATCAAGCATCATGCAAATCATTCATGGTTCGATAAGATCATCGCATTTTTGTTTATGATGACCGTCTGATAGGACGAGGTCAACGCGCCCCGTGACCAGACCGGAGATCAGAATGAGCACCGCCTCCAATTTCCGTCTCGACGAAGCAATCGCGCGGCTGACGGCGGGCCTGAACGCTCTCGGAGGGCATGGACGATGACGGCAACCCATCGCGCGATGGCGATCACCGCTCCGGGCCACCTCGCGCTTGTCGAGCGGCCCGTCCCGGTTCCGGAAACGGGCGAGGTGCTGATTGCGGTCGAGGCCTGCGGCGTCTGCGGCGCCGACCGTGGCGACATCGAGAGGGCCGATCCGGCGCTGCGCCGGGTTCCCGGTCACGAAGTGGTCGGGCGGATCATGGCCCTCGGGCCACAAGTGCCGGCGATCTGGAGCGTCGGCCAGCGTGTCGGCGTCGGCCGCTTCGGCGGGCACTGCGGCAACTGCCGGGAGTGTCGCCAGGGCAAGTTCCACCTGTGCCGGCAGCAGCCGGTCATGGGCTCGACCCGCGACGGCGGCTATGCCGAGAGGATGACCGCGCGCGCCACCGGCCGCGTCTCCATCCCCGACGACCTCTCTTTGGCGGAGGCCGCGCCGATCCTCTGCGCGGGACTCGCCACCTTCAACGGGCTGAAGGCCTCGGGCGCCGGACCGGGCGATACGGTCGCCGTGCTCGGCATCGGCGGCCTCGGCCACATGGCGCTGCAGTACGCGCGCCGGATGGGCTTCCGCGTGATCGCCATCGGCCGCGGCGCGGATATCGCGGCCGACGCGCTGGATCTCGGCGCGCACCGCTATGTCGACACGGAGCGCGAGGACGCCGCCGCGGTGCTGACCGCACTCGGGGGTGCCAAGGCGCTGCTCTCGACCATCGGCGACACGGGCGTGGTCGCGTCGGTGATGCCGGGGCTGGCGCCGGAGGGGCGGCTGGTGCTGCTCGGCATCGGCAAGGACCCGCTGGCCGTGGCGACGGCGCCGCTGGTGAGCGGCGAACGGTCCGTCGTCGGCTCGATCACCGGCTCGCCCTACGACAGCGAGCGGACGCTCGATTTCAGCGTGCTGACCGGCGCCCGCCCGCGGATCGAGACCCTGCCGCTGGAACGGGCCAACGAGGCCGTCCACCGGATGCTGTCCGGCGCGGTGACGTTCCGGATGGTGCTGACCATGGGAGGATCCGTTGCGCCTCAATGACGATCTGAGCCGGCCCGTCACCGTTCAGGCCGGGACCCACGACTGGGTGCCGAGCCCGGTCGCCGGCGTCGAGCGCCGGATGCTCTACCGCGAGGGCGGGGAGGTGGCCCGCGCCACTTCGATCGTCCGCTACGCCAGGGGCAGCGCCTTTCCCGCCCATGTCCATTCCGGGGGCGAGGAGTTCCTCGTGCTCGGCGGCATTTTTCAGGACGAGCACGGCGATTATCCCGTCGGGACCTATGTCCGCAACCCGCCCGGCACGAGCCACCGCCCCGCCGCGGCGGACGGCTGCACGATCTTCGTGCGGCTCTGGCAGTTCGGCGAGGGCGACCGCACGCCAATCGTCCAACAGCCCGGCGAGGGCGAAGCGGCGCCGCTGCACGACGGGGTGATGGCATCGCGGCTGCTCTTCAGCGACAGCGCCGAGCGGGTCGTGATCGAGGATTGGAGGCCCGGCGCGGCGGTGACGGTCCCGAACCGGCGCGGTCTTGAACTGCTTGTGGTGTCCGGCCGCCTCGTCCATGGCGGCGAAACGCTCGCGCCGCAATGCTGGTGCCGGCTCCCGGCGGGGCAGGATTTCACCGCCAGCATCGGACCGGAGGGCGCCCGCCTGTGGATCAAGGACGCGCCGCTGCAGCACCCCGACATCCTGCCGATGCCCGAACGCCGCTGAGGAGACAGCCGACATGACGGAGACAGAGGTCGCCATCCTCGGCGGCGGTTTGGCCGGGCTCAACGCGGCGCGTCTGCTGCACCGGGCCGGTGTCGATGTCCGGCTCTACGAGGCCCGGGACCGGCTCGGCGGCCGCATCCTGACTGTGAACGCGGCGGGCGAGCCGGACACGGACGGCTTCGATCTCGGCCCCTCCTGGTTCTGGCCGGAGATGCAGCCCGCCATCGGGGCGCTGGTCGCCGAGCTGGGTCTGCCGAGCTTCGCCCAGCATGGCGAGGGCGACGTGGTGTTCGAGCGGATGTCGCGCGAACCGCCCCATCGCCTCCCCGGCCTCGACCAGGAGCCGCGGTCGCTGCGCCTCGCCGGCGGTTCCGCCGCGCTGATCCGGGCTCTGGCGGCGGCGATCCCGCCCGACCGGCTCCGGACCGGCGCCCGGGTCACGGCCCTGCGGCTCCGCGAGGATGGCGTCGAGCTGTCGCTGCGCCTCGCCGACGGCCGTGACGAGACCATGCGCGCCGGACAGGTTGTCGCCGCCCTGCCGCCGCGCCTGCTGGAACGCACCCTGCGGTTTTCTCCCGACCTGCCGCCGGAGACGCGGGGACTCTGGCGGGAGACGCCGACCTGGATGGCGCCCCACGCCAAATTCTTCGCCCTCTACGATCGTCCGTTCTGGCGCGCGGCCGGCTTTTCCGGCACGGCGCAGAGCATGGTCGGGCCGATGCCGGAGATCCATGACGCCACCACCGCCTCGGGGCAGGCGGCGCTCTTCGGCTTCCTCGGCGTCGCTGCGGCCGAGCGCGCCCGCATGGGGGAGGCGGCGCTGACCAAGGCGTGCCTCGCGCAGTTCGCCCGCATCTTCGGACCGGAGGCGGCCGGCCCGCGCGCTACACTGTGGAAGGACTGGGCCGCCGATCCCCTGACCGCGACGGAGGCCGATCCGCTGTCCGCCGGCCACCCCACGCCGGCCGAGACCTGGGTACAGGGCCCGTGGCGGGACCGGCTGACGCTGGCGGGCAGCGAGGTCAGCCCGCGCGAAGCCGGCTATCTCGCGGGCGCCGTGGAGGCGTCCGAACGGGCCGTGGCGGTGGTGAGCCGGCGCTTGCAGGACCAGACGGGAGCAGGGGCATGACGTTTTCGCACCGACGGATCGACCATCTCGTGCTGGCCGTCCACGACCTCGACCGGGCCGCCGCCGTCTACGAGGGGCTCGGCTTCCAGGTGGGCGCCCGCAACCGCCATCCCTGGGGCACCGAGAACCGGCTGATCCAGTTCCGATCGTCCTTCCTGGAACTGATCACCATCGGCGACGGCGCGCGGATCCCGCCGCACGCGCCCGGCCGCTTCAGCTTCGGCGCCTTCGTGCGCGACCGCCTGGAGAGGCGCGAGGGGCTGGCCATGGTCGTGCTCGATAGCACCGACGCGCCGGCCGATGCGACGGCGTTCGCGCGGACGGGGATCGGCCGGTTCGAGCCCTTCCACTTCGAGCGCAAGGGCCGCCGGCCCGACGGCCGCGAAACCGTGGTCGCCTTCTCCTTGGCCTTCGCGCTCGACCCGCGCCTGCCCGACACCGCCTTCTTCGTCTGTCAGCAGCATCATCCCGAAAACTTCTGGAACCCCGCCTTCCAGCAGCACCCGAACGGCGCCCTCGATGTCGGATCGGTGACCCTGGAGGTGCCCGACCCGTCGGAGCACGCGGATTTCCTCGCCGGCTTCACCGGCAGCGTCGGCAGGCCCGGCGGTGAGCGGGGCCTCGTCTTTCCGCTCCGCGGCGGCGGCCGGCTGATCGTCGCCTCGGGGGCGGGCGCGTCCGGCGGCACGAGCTACCGGGTTGCCACCGCCGATCCGGCCGCCGTGGCGGAGCGTCTCCGGCGCCGGAACATGCCGTTCCGGACCGACGGCGATGCCGTGACGGTTGGACCGGCCGAGGCGTTTGGCGTGGCGATCCAGTTCGGCACAGCCGGGACGCGGTAGCAGGGGCCTGAGGACAAAGCTCAGGCGCGGCCGTCAGGCCGTCGTGAACCGCCGCCATTTCCGCTCGTGATCCTTCACCAACAAGACAGCCTTCGGCTCGTCGGCCTCCGTCGGAGGCCGACCTCCAGGCGAAATCAGAGAACCGCAATGTCATCACTCGAAGCCGGCCCCGACACGGCCGCTGCGCCCGCGCGCCCGCATGCCCACGAGCGCGGCAACGTCCTGCGCCTTGCCGTCGCGCAGGCGCTCGCCGGCGCGAACGCGGTGGTCATCTACGCGACGGGCGCCATCGTCGGCAACACACTGGCGCCCGACCCGGCTTTGGCGACGCTGCCGATCTCCATCTTCGTCGTGGGGATGGCGCTGTGCACGCTGCCGGCCGGCGCCATCGCCCGGCGCCACGGCCGCCGCGCCGCCTTTATGGCGGGAACGGGATGCGGTGTGCTCGTCGGCCTGCTGTCCGCCCTCGGCGTCGCGCTGGGCTCCTTCTGGCTGTTCTGCGCAGCGATGATCTTCGGTGGGGCCTACGCTGCCGTGGTGCTCTCCTTCCGCTTCGCCGCCGCCGATTGCGCCCCGCCGGAGCGCCGGCCACGCGCCATGTCCGCCGTGATGGCGGGCGGGGTGTTCGCCGGGGTCATCGGTCCGCAGCTCGTCATCCACACGATGACCCTGTGGCCACCGCACCTGTTCGCGGCCACCTATCTGGCGCAGGCCGCCGTGGCTGCCGTGTCCGCCCTCGTCCTGGTTGGGGTCCAGCTTCCGATGTCGAGCGCAGCGGAGGTCGCTGGCGGCCGTCCGCTCGGCGCCGTCGCGCGGCAGCCCTGCTTCATCACTGCCGTTATCTGCGGGCTGGTGTCTTATCTGCTGATGAACTTCCTTATGACGGCCGCCCCCCTGGCGATGCGGCTGTGCGGCCTGCCGCAGGAGACCGCGAATCTCGGCCTGCAGTGGCACGTGATCGCAATGTACGCCCCCAGCTTCTTCACCGGGCGGCTGATCACCCGCTTCGGCGCTCCCCGCATGGCGACCGCCGGGTTGGCGCTGATCGCCGCCGCCTCCGCGGTCGGGTTGGCCGGGATGGATGTGGCGCATTTCTGGGTCAGCCTTATCCTGCTGGGCGTCGGCTGGAACTTCGGTTTCCTGGGTGCGTCGGCCCTCGTGCTGGAGTGCCACCGCCCCGAGGAGAAGACGCGGGTCCAGTCGCTCAACGACTTCATCGTGTTCGGGACGATGGCTGTCGGCTCCTTCGCCTCCGGCGGCCTGCTGACGGCATACGGTTGGAACACCGTCCTCTGGGTGTCGTTCCTTCCCCTCGCGGTGGCGTTGGCCGCTCTCGCCGCCACAGCGGTCCTTCGCCCCGCACGCCAAGTTGGCTGAAGCTGGCGCCCTACCGACGCGGGCCTCAGCGTATCGCTCCGGTGAGCGCCGCGGAGATTGTGCTATAGGGGATGCAAGATCCCGTCGGTTTCCAGGATTTTCAGGGCTTCGGCCAGCGACACGTCACGATAGAGGCAGTGCCACGTTCCGGTATGGCGGAACCATTGGATGTCGAAGCGGTCGCGGCCCCTCCAGTCGAGGCGGGTGGATGGGCTGTCGAACTCTTCGCCGAGGTTCTCGGGAAAGCCGGATCGATAGCGTTGCAGGAAGCGATAGCGGTTCCCGCGCCATTTGCCCGAGATGTCGATCGGATAGTTGAACGCGGTCGGGCGGATGATCGGCAGGAAGCGGGGCTTCAGCACCTCGTCGATGAAGTTCTGGCAGGCCGCGATGATGGCGGCCTTTTCGGCTTCTGATGGTCCGGCGGAGCGACGCGGGGACGTCATGCGGCAGCCTCCTTCATCTCCGCCGCCCGCGGCCAGTTCCAGGGGAGCAATTCGTGGAGCCGGGTCTGTGGGATGTCGGCGATGCGGGCGAGGACGTTGGCGAGCCATGCCTGGGGATCGACGTCGTTCATCTTGGCCGTGGCAATCAAGCCGTAGAGGATCGCCGCCCGCTGCCCGGAATGGTCTGTCGCAGAGGTCGTGCCCAGTCCCGGACCGTGGTCCGCTGACCGTTGAAGCCGAGGGCCTTGATCTCCCGCCAGGGTCGGGCGGCGTTGTGGCACCCTTCGTCCCAGCGCCGACGCAGATGGCCGAGGACCGGATCGACCTGGCTGCCCTTGGCCGGTTGGCGCCAGGGAGGTGGCTGCCCGGACCGCAGCCATACCCGCACCGTCTTGCGGTCGAGGCCGAGCGTCTGGCCGATGCGGGTTTGCGACCAGCCGCGAGCGTCCAGCGCGACGACCTCCTCGAAACGGGGTTGGCGGGCGGCTTGGATGCCGGCGCTCCGCTGTTCACGACGGGTCGGTGGTTTGCCACCTTCATCGGGCTGCGGTGCGGGCGCCTCTTGTCCGGTTTCGTCGACGGGAGCGATGGCCAGCTTGGCCGCCGCCCGCAGATCCCGATGATGACCAGTGAGAATCTCACGCAGCCAATCAGGGCGCAGCGCAGAGTTGCATGACGACGTCCAGCAGCACATCCGCTCCGGCAGCCAGATCCTGCGGTTCGGTATGTTCGCGGGGGTTGTGGCTGATCCCCTGATGGCTCGGCACGAAGATCATCGCCGAGGGCGCGATGCGGGCGATCATCTGCGCATCGTGGCCAGCCCCCGAGGTCATCCGCCGCGAGGGCAGGCCCCGTCGGCTCGCGGCCTCCTCGATCCGTTCGACCAGAGCCTCGTCGAAGAGGACCGGCTCGAAGCGCGCCAGCCGTTCGACCGAGATCCGCACCTGCTCCTCGACGGACAGCTCGTCGAGGAAGCGGGCGAGCGCGGCTTCCGCGTCCCGCAGCCGGCTCTCGTCGGGATCGCGCAAGTCGACGGTGAAGGTCGCACGCGACGGGATCACGTTGATGACGTCGGGCTCCAGACGCAGGCAGCCGACCGTCGCCACGGATTGCGCGTGTGAGCGGGTCACATGGTCGCGTAGGAAGGTCATGACGCGGGCGGCCGCCTGTCCGGCGTCCCGGCGCATCGACATCGGTGTGGTGCCCGCGTGGTTGGCCGTGCCTTTGATCGTCACGCGCTGCCAGGAGATGCCCTGCAGGGTCTCCACCGCGCCGATTGGAAGACCCACCTGCTCCAGGATGGGGCCCTGTTCGATGTGCAGTTCCACATAGGCGTGAGGCTTGAGGAACCCGGGCTCCCGGTCGCCGGCATAGCCGATGCGCGCCAACTCCTCGCCGAGAACGCTGCCATCGGTGCCGACGGTCGCCAGAGCCTCCTCGACGCCCAGGCCGCCAGCATAGACGAGCGACCCCATCATGTCGGGTGCGTAGCGGGCCCCTTCCTCGTTGGTGAAGGCGACGACGACGATCGGCCGCCGCGGCACGAATCCTGCGGCTTGAAGCGTCTCGATCACCGCAAGCCCGGCCAGGACGCCATAGGTGCCGTCATAGATGCCGGCGTTGACGACCGTGTCGATGTGGGAGCCGACCATGACGGGACGGGGATCGGCCGCCCCCGCCCAGATGCCGAAGACGTTGCCGATCCGGTCGACGGCGATCTCCAGCCCGGCCTCCTTCATCCAGCCGACCAGCCGGTCGCGTCCCGCCTTGTCGGCGTCGGTCGCGGCCACCCGGGCAAGGCGGCCCTGTTCGTCGTGGCCGATCCGGCCCAACTCCTGAAGGCGACCAAGCAGCCGTCCGGCATCGATCGACAGCGTGTTCACAGACCGTGTGTTCACCGGTGGTCTCCTTCGCTTGCGGGCAGGGTGTGCGGCAACGGTCCGTCGGCTGGGTCGAGGCCGACCAACTGGCGGTAGCGCCCCGGATCGGTCGGCCCCTCGGTGTTGATCGCCAGCACGCGGGACCGGTGATCGAGGCCGAGTGTCTCGCGGGCACCGGCGTCCCGGGCGACGGCCAGGAGCCCGGCCAATCCGACCCCGCCGCTCTCGCCGGCGACGATCGCCGGGTCGTTCCCGTTTGGACGCGCGAGGCGGTTCATGATCCCGACCGCGTCCTCCTCGTCCACCGTCATGAAGGCATCGGCGGCCCTGGACAGGATACGCCATGCGACCAGCGACGGCTCGTAGCATTCGAGCATCGCCATGACCGTCGGTTCGCCATGGTCGATGCGCAGCGGCCGGCCCGCCTTCGCACTGTCGAACAGGCAGGCAGCCCGGGCCGGCTCGACAACGACGACGGCCGGGCGCTCCTCGCCGAACAGGACGGCCAGATGTCCGGCGACCGCCGCGGCGAAGCCTCCGACGCCGGCCTGCAGGAACACATGGGTGGGCGGCGCGGGCATGCTGCGCAGGGCCTCGCGGATCAGCGCGGTGTAACCCTGCATGACGAGGCCGGGAATGCGCTCATAGCCCGGCCAGGAGGTGTCCGATACGGTGATCCAGCCCGTCTCCGCACAGACGCGCGAAGCTTCCGCCACGCTGTCGTCGTAGGTGCCCCGAACCCGAACGATCTCGGCGCCGTACCGGGCGATCGCCGCCACCCGTCCATCGCTGACACCGGAATGGGCGAAGATCACTGCGCGGGCGCCGACGAGCTGGGCGCCCTGGGCGACTGAACGGCCGTGGTTGCCGTCGGTGGCACAGGCGACGGTCATCCCGCCGGCAACCGCCCGCACCTCGGGCGCGTGCAGGTCGCCGATGTCCACCGGCCGGCCGAGACGGCGGGTGGCCTGTTCGAGCACGAGGCGGATGACCGCGTAGGAGCCGCCCAGCGCCTTGAAGCTGCCAAGGCCCAGGCGCTGCCCTTCATCCTTGATGTGGATCGAGCCGACGCGCAGCTCGTCCGCGAGCGCCGGAAGCCCGTGCAAAGGGGTCGGCGCATGGTTCGGGCGATGCGCCAGGAAGCGCTCGACCTCATCGGCCGCAGGGGCGCCGAGCAGAGCGGCGTGGGCAGGAATTAGGGGCTTGCGGTGAGCAGGGTGGCGGTTGAGGAGGAGCATGGCCGTTTGTCATGGCTGAGGTGCTGCAAAGTTATTGCATTGCCAGCGAGACAGGCGCGCTAACTGGAGGCGGGAAATGCAAGTTTGTATCGTTTGAGGGAGGGTTTCATGGGGCGCCGCACAGGATCGCCGGCGGCCGGACTGGACGGGTTCGATCTTGCCATCCTGTCCATCCTGGAGCGCGACAACACCACGCCGCAGCGCACGATCGGCGAGGCGGTCAACCTGTCGGCGGCCGCCGTCCAACGCCGAATCCGGCGTATGGAGGAGGATGGGGTGATCCAAGCCAATGTGGCCATTGTCGACCCGGCCTGCGTCGGGCGCCCGCTCACGGTTCTGGTGGCGGTCGACGTGGAAAGCGAGCGGGTCGACCTGCTTGACGCCGCGAAGGCCAGCTTCGTCGCGGCACCGGAGGTGCAGCAATGCTACTACGTCGCCGGCGACACGGATTTCCTCCTCGTGCTGACGGTCGGCAGCATGGGTGAGTACGAGGCCGTCACCCGCCGGCTGTTCTTCGGGAACCCGAACGTGAAGAGGTTCCGCACCTTCGTCGCGATGGACCGCGTCAAGGTGGGGCTCTCGGTCTTGGTCTCCACCTGATGCCGACCCCAAGCTCAGGTCCCGGCCACCACCCGGCGCGGCTTTCCTGATCAAGCCGCGTCGGCGACGCCGCCGCCCAGGCAGGATGGCCGTTCTCAGGACACCAGGGAGAGGCTGGTCAGAACCAGGAGGCGCGTGCCGCCTCGGCCAAAGCGAGAAGCGTGTCCGGTGGCAGTTCGGCGCAGAGCGCGTAGAGGTGCTGCCCCTGGCGCCAGTACACCACCGACACGCCGTTCAAAACCACCGCCACCGGAGCGGTCACCGCGAAGCGGTCGTCGTCTGCGGCGAAGAGCGTCACCCGCTCAAACCCCTCGGTTGCGTACACCACCTACACGGCACCTCCTCCGTCCCCGGGCAGAAGGCGCAAAACCAGCGGGATCAGACGATCGGGAAAGCTGGGAATCGGCAGCGTCCCGGCGATGGCACGCGCGATGGCTTTGGCCAGACCGGAGACGCTTTCCGGGGCCATCCCGAGATCGACCGATCCGGTGGTGAGCGCGGCGCGGTGGGCTTCGACCGCTTCGCTGCCGAAGAGCGGGGCCGGGTGCACGGCCGGGAAGGGGGCCATCAGAAGCTCCCCAACGCTCGTAAGCAGCTGCAGAGCCCCGCCTTGCCAGCGATGAGCGAGGCACGGTAGCCGGTTGGTGCGGAGCGGTGGACGGCGGTGTCGGGGTGCTGGAGCAGTGCCGCACTCCAGCCACAGCCGACCGGCCGCGATCGGCATATATTCCTGTTCCTATTTTATAGACGACCGGTCTAAATTCGCCGCCATGACCATAGCCGATCCTCCTCCCACGCACCGCCGCCGAGGGCGCCCTCCAAAACAGGATGGGTCTTACCAAGGCACGAAAGAACGACTTATCAACACCGGGGTCGCCATACTTACGGAAAAAGGGTTTTCCGCAGTGGGCATTGATGAAATTCTCACTGCTGCCGGTGTACCAAAGGGATCTTTTTATTATTATTTTGCAAGCAAGGAGGAGTTCGGCGGCGCCCTCATTGCGGCCTATGCAAGCTATTTTGCCAGAAAGATTGATCATTGGTTCATGGACGAGACACGCCTTCCGCTGCAGCGTCTCCTTGATTTTATCGAGGACGCCAAGGCGGGCATGGCGCGGCATGGGTTTCGCCGAGGATGCCTCGTGGGCAACCTTGGCCAGGAGATGGGTACGCTTCCGGAACCCTTCCGCGAGAAGCTGCATCACGTCTTCCTGGATTGGCAAGAGCGCACAGCCCGCTGTCTTCAGGCGGCGAAGGAGGCTGGGCAACTAGCGGCTCATGAGGATTGCGACCATCTCGCCGCCTTCTTCTGGATCGGGTGGGAAGGCGCCGTGTTGCGGGCGAGGCTGGAGCGGAGCCCGGCACCGCTCGACGCGTTCGCCCGTGGGTTCTTCGCCGCGTTGCGGCCTTGAAAATCAAACAAAACCAACTCTCTGGAGAATTCGATGTTTCAGGCCATCTTGATCGAGAAGGACGGTGGAGACGTCCGTAGCAGCTTGTCTGACGTGGACGACCAGCGCCTGCCGCCAGGCGACGTGACCGTCCGCGTTGCGTACTCGACGCTGAACTACAAGGATGCCCTGGCCATCACGGGGAAGGCCCCGGTCGTCCGCAGCTTTCCGATGATCCCAGGCATCGACTTTGCCGGCGTTGTCGAACATTCGGACCACCCCGCCTACAAAACCGGAGACAAGGTCGTTCTCAACGGCTGGGGGGTCGGTGAGCAGCACTGGGGCGGCCTTGCGCAACAGGCACGGGTCAACGGCGACTGGCTCGTCCCGCTGCAAAGCCCGTTCACGTTGCGCCAGGCGATGGCGATTGGAACGGCCGGCTATACGGCCATGCTCTGCGTGATGGCGCTTGAGTGGCATGACGTCACGCCGGACAAGGGGGAAGTCCTCGTCACGGGTGCGGCCGGCGGGGTTGGCAGCGTCGCCGTGGCGTTGCTGTCAAAGCTCGGTTACGATGTCGTGGCCGTGACCGGCCGCCCGGAAGAAGCGGTCTACCTCAGGGCGCTGGGGGCGAAGGACGTGCTCGATCGCGCGCAATTCACGGAGCCCGGCAAACCGCTGGCCAAGGAGCGTTGGGCCGGCGCCGTGGATGTCGTGGGCGGCCAGGTCCTCGCGAATGTCTGCGCGGCCATGAAGTATCGCGGCACGGTGGCCGCCTGCGGACTCGCTGGCGGAATGTCGCTGCCCACGACCGTGGCGCCATTCATTTTGCGCGGTGTAACCCTGGCCGGGGTTGACAGCGTCATGTGCCCCAAGGAGTTGCGCATCGAGGCTTGGCGACGGCTGTCCGAGGACCTTGATTTGGACAAGCTGGACGCGCTGACGGAGGAGGTCGGCTTGCCCGATGTTATCTCCGCGGCGGCTCGTCTGCTCGACGGCCAAATTCGTGGCCGAATCATCGTCCCGATTGGGACGGAGATGGCGTAAAGCATTTCCAGGCGTCTTCCGCTCCTCCATATCGCCCGCTCTCGAACAGGCTGGTATCTGCCTGAATATTACCGGCGCGAAGCAGCTTTAGGACTCTCAAGTCAAATCGCCCACGCAGCGCGTCGCTCCGCGTGACAAGGACCTCGTCATCGTTTCAATCCGCCGGCCGTTGCCGCGCCTCAGTTGGAGAGATGTCCCATGACCAGCTCAGCCCAAATGCCGATCAGCCGCTTCCCCGTTCCCGCCCTGTCGGAGATGCCGGCGGACATCCGCGATCGGCTGCTCGCCGTTCAAGAGAAGTCCGGCTTCATACCCAACGTCTTCCTCGTTCTTGCTCACAGACCCGAGGAATTCCGCGCCTTCTTCGCCTACCATGATGCCCTGATGGATAAGCCGGGCAATCTGAGCAAGGCCGAGCGTGAGATGATCGTTGTCGCGACCAGCAACGCGAACCAGTGCCAGTATTGTGTTGTCGCCCACGGCGCCATCCTGCGTATCCGGGCGAAGAACCCCCTGATCGCCGATCAGGTCGCCATCAACTACCGCAAGGCCGACATCACGGAGCGCCAAAAGGCGATGCTGGATTTCGCTATGAGAGTTGCCTTCGAAGCCTACGCAATCGGAGACGACGATATTGCCACCTTGGCCGGCCATGGCTTTGACCAAGAGGATGTGTGGGATATCGCCGCAATTGCCGCATTCTTTGGAATGTCGAATCGCTTGGCGAATGTCACGAGCATGCGACCGAACGACGAATTCTACACGCTGGGCCGCTGAAGGCCCCCACGACGACCCTGTATCGCGGGCTGAGGCCAACAGGAGCGGCCCCGAAACTGAGGCTTCCGCTTCCGTTTTGTTGCGCCTCACGCCCCTCCCTCAGCGAAATCGCGAGGGCAGGTTTGCCTTGGCTTCAGTTAGGCACCGTCAACTTGGCGGCCGACGGGTTGCCGGTAGCCGGCGTACATCGGATCGGAGCGCGTTGCCATGGCGCTCCATAACCCGCTTCGCCCGCCGCTGGCAACCCGTCGGCCGCCAAGTTGACGGTGCCCCGTGGCGGCGTGCCACCGCGGCGACGGCGCCACGTCCAGCGTGGGCTTCGCCCACCAAGCGGATCTTCTCCTCGGGCGAATAGGTCCGCCGCCCGCCGGCGCCAGTGATGACCTCGATACGCTGGACTGCCACAGTGCAAACCACGCTGCTTGCCACGATGCCAAGCCGGCCACACCCTCCGGCGTCGCCGACGCCCAGCTTTCAGCACGCGGCCCACTGCTCCCGCAAGGCAGCCCACAGACAACGCTTACGTTGGGCTGGCAGCGGGCGGTCCACTATGGCCGCCGCTCCTTGGGCGAGGTGGCCATGATGCGCTACAAGCAACTGATCGGGCGCAACCTCCGTGCTCGGACTTTGCCTGCCCAGAAGGTCGAGGCCACTGTCGGCTGCAAGGTCATGAACATCATGACCCGCTTGGGCATGCCGACCACCCGCAAGGTCGCCTGATCACCGCCGCCAGCCGGCCGACTCCGCCTTGACGTTGATTTGTGCGCCAAAGTCGCTTTCGTCGAAATCGCCTTTGCCTCAATCCTCGCACGGCGCCTGACGCGCCTGACGCGCCCCGCAGTTACTGCGTGACGTCTACAAACATGCTCTAAAGTGCTTCTATTTTTCTGGCGTCGATCATCTGGAAATATTCGGAAGGCGCGATGCCAAGCGCCCGCCGGAACATGGCACTGAAGGCACTGGGACTCTCATAGCCCAAGTCGATGGCCACTGTCGAGATCGCCATACCTTCAGCCAGCATGCGGATGCCACACAGCAATCTCGCCTGCTGGCGCCATTTCGAGAATGTCATGCCCGTTTCCAGAGGGAACATCCGCTCCAGCGTGCGTTGGCTGGCGCCCGTCTGTTTGCCGAATTCCGACAAGGTGGTGGTGCAACTGGGCTCCTCCAGAATGGCTTGGCAAATCCTCAACAGCCTCCGATCGCCGGGCAGGGGCAGATCAAGCGGCAGGACCGGCGCCGGACGGATCTCGTCCAGAATCAGACTCATGATCCTGTCCTCCCGTCCACCGTCCGGATAGTCGTTGTCGAACCTGACGGCTGCAACGATCAATTCCCGCAAGAGCGGGCTGACTGCCACGACGCAGCAGCCTTTCGGCAAATTCCCGCACGCGCTGGGATCAACATAGACCGTTCGCATCTCAACGCGCCCGGACGTCTTCATCTCGTGTTCGACGCCGCCGGGCACCCAGACGGCCCGGAGTGAAGGAACTACCCAGGATCCCGCCACGGTCGTCACGGTGATGACGCCGCTGCAGCCGAAGATCAGTTGAGAACGGTGATGGCTGTGCATGGGAATCACAAACTGATCGGGGAGATCCCTGGCCATGGCTGCAACCGCACGGGGGGTGTTCTGGTAATCGTTCCGGTCTTCGCTTTTGCCGAACATAACCCCTCCTGCCGCAAGAGTTGGCGTGTTTAAGGCATAAATTGGCGAGAGCGCGAGGGCGAATGTCGCGCAACGAATGTACTGTATCGTTATAGATTAAACATCAAACTTTGGGAAGAGCCCAATGAACATCTACCGCAGCTTCACGCAAGACCAGCTAGACTTGGAATACAATGTTCGCGCCGGAATTCCTGACCATCTCGACATTTTCGATCGTTGGAAGAATGATAGCGAGAAGTTCCGTCAATCTGCAAATCTCCACGAGAATCTCCGATATGGCGCCGATGCGGCCCAATCCATCGACCTGTTCTGTTCGGCTGGGGAAAACGCTCCAATCGTGGTGTTCATCCACGGCGGCTACTGGCAATCGCTCGACAAGTCGGACTTCAGCTACATCGCGAAGTCCTACATCGAAGACGGTTTCAATTTCGCTGCGGTCAATTACCGGCTGGCTCCGTCGGTGAGTATGGCCAACATCGTCTCCGACGTGCAGAACGCCTTGCTCTGGCTTTATCGGAACGCTCAAACCTACCGCTGCGATCCCGGCCGGATTTACGTCACCGGAAGCTCGGCCGGCGGGCATCTGACGGCGATGATGATGTCGACCGACTGGCGGAGTCTGTCCGCGCCATCCGACCTTGTGAAGGGCGGCTGCGCCCTGAGCGGCCTTTACGACTTGGAGCCGATCCGGCTGTGCTATCTCAACGAAAAGGTTCGTCTGGATCAGAACAGCGCGCGGGAGTTCAGCCCGATCCTCCGCGTTCCGGCCGCGGCGGCGCCGCTGCTGATTTCCGTCGGAGGTGGTGAATCCAGCGAATTCCATCGCCAGCAGGCCGTCTATGTCCAGGCATGGCGGGAAGCCGGCCTCACCGTCCAGGAGATCGAGCAGACGGACGGCCATCATTTCGACATGTGCGATCGGCTGGGCAATCGCCGTGAGCCGCTGTACCAGGCGGTCGTCGGACTGATCCGCTCGCACGGCGCGGCCTGAGGTCGCCCCTCCTCATCTCCGGCCAATGGCCGGGAGATAGCACGCGCTCCGGGCTTTCCCCACCCGGAGCGCGGGTTCGTCCGTCAGCTGGCGAACGGGTCGTTCATCAGGACGGTGTCGTCGCGTTCCGGGCTGGTGGAGAGCAGGGCGACCGGGGCCTGGATCAGTTCCTCCACGCGGCGGACATATTTGACCGCCTGCGCCGGCAGCTCCGCCCAGGAGCGGGCGCCGCGGGTGCTGTCCTTCCAGCCCTCGAAGGTCTCGTAAATCGGCTCGACGCGGGCCTGGGCGCCGGCGTTGGCCGGGAAATAGTCCAGTTCCTGCCCGTCCAGGCGGTAGCCGACGCACACCTTGATCTCGTCGAAGCCGTCCAGAATGTCCAGCTTCGTCATCGCGATGCCGTCGATGCCGCCGGTCTTCACGGCCTGGCGGACCATGACGGCGTCGAACCAGCCGCAGCGGCGCTTGCGCCCCGTGTTCACCCCGAACTCTCTGCCGCGCTGGCCGAGCAGTTCGCCCACGTCATCAGTCAACTCGGTCGGGAACGGGCCGGAGCCGACGCGCGTCGTGTAGGCCTTGCAGATGCCCAGCACGTACCCCACGGCGCGCGGGCCCATGCCGCTGCCGGCGGCGGCGTTGCCGGCCACCGTGTTGGAGGAGGTGACGTACGGATACGTGCCATGGTCGATGTCGAGCATCTGGCCCTGCGCGCCTTCGAACAGAATGCGCTTGCCGGCACGGCGCAGCTCGTCCAGCGTCTTCCAGACCACCGACGCGTACGGCAGCACCTGCGGCGTGATCTCGCGCAGCGGGTCGAGCAGGTCGGCCGGCTTCATCTCCTGGGCGCCCAGGCCGCGGAGCAGCAGGTTGTGGTGGGCGAGCAGCGCGTCGACCTTCTCCTCCAGCACGGCCTCGTCGCCGAGATCGCAGAGGCGGATGGCCCGGCGGGCCACCTTGTCCTCATAGGCCGGGCCGATGCCGCGGCCGGTGGTGCCGATCTTGCCGGGGCCGCGGGCCTCCTCGCGCGCTTTGTCCAGGGCGCTGTGCACGGGCAGGATCAGCGGCACGTTCTCCGCGACCAACAGCGTCTCGGGCGACACCTCGACGCCCTGGCTCTTGATCGCCGTGACTTCGCGGATGAAGGCCCAGGGGTCGAAGACGACGCCGTTGCCGATGACCGATAGCTTGTTCGGCCGAACCACGCCCGAGGGCAGCAGGTTGAGCTTGTACGTCACGCCGTTGATCACCAGCGTGTGGCCGGCGTTGTGGCCGCCCTGGAAGCGCACCACCACATCGGCCCGGTTGGACAGCCAGTCGACGATCTTGCCCTTGCCCTCGTCGCCCCACTGGGCGCCGACCACCACGACGTTGGCCATGGGATTCTCCGTTATGATGTCAAACCGTGTCTGAAAAGCCCCCGGCCGTGGTCTCGGGCCACGACGGGGGGAGCGGCGGCGTTCCTCGCCCATTCGGCACAAGCGGAACGTTAAGCCTTGAATCGGTTGGGGTCGAAGGCGCCCGGCGGCAGCGATGACAGGGCTGCCGGCGGTGGAAACGGGTACCGCAGATAGGGAGCCTGCGGTTGGCCGGGAGGCGAATACTGGCCATCGGCGAGGATGCGCTTCTTCGCGGACATCTGCATGACGTTGCAGCGGAACGTCATGATCTGTGCCGGCGCGAAATCATCGATCGGCGTGTAGTCGCGTTCCGGGCGGTATTTCTCCAGAACCTCATATTGCTGGCGCCGCACGGCTTCAAGATCCTCCGACAGATCGACGCAGCATCGCGCGAGCACGCTGTAATATTCGAAGCTGGTGTTCTGTCCTTTCGGTGCCTTCAGCAGGGCGACCAGATGATCGATTTCGATGGTCACGTGCGGGTTGCGGCGGATCAGCCCGGCCATTCGCCCGAAACGGGAACAGTGAAGAAGGAAAACCCCGTCGATGAACCGATAGCTCTGGGCCAGAACATAAGGGAAAGGATCGTCATGGATCGCGATGCGGCAGACGACTTGGTCGGCGAGAAATCTCGAAATGGCTTCCCAGTCGTTCCACGCAAGGTCGGAACGCCTCATGCCATTGTCAAAATAGCCGGGTAGGGAGGTGGCGTTGTTCATTCTGCTTCGTCCCGATCAGCGGATGGCGAAGACGGCCTCAACCTCGACGGGGGCATCGAAGGGAAGGCTCATGATACCGATGGCGATGCGGGCGTGCTCCCCTCGCTCGCCGAAGGCCGTGGTCATGACCTGTGAGGCCGCGTTGATGATGGCCGGTGCGTCGGCAAAGCCTTCGTCAGCGGCGACGAAACCACCCAGCCGGACGCAGCGCTCGACGCGGGCGAAATCGCCCTGGCAGGCGTGCTTCAACCAAGCCAGGACGTTGAGGGCGCACAGTTCAGCGGCTTCCCGAGCCTGATCGACGGAGACGGCGCCCGGTACGCGGCCCACCCAGACGGGCTTGCCGTCCCTGACCGGCAATTGGCCGGACACATGAACGATCCCGCCATGCACGACATAAGGTTTGAAGGCCGCTGCAGGCATTTGGAGATCCGGCACGTTCTGAAGAAAATCGCGGTTCAAAACCATGTGAAACCCACCTTGCAACAATGAGGAAGGGATGTCGGAGACGCGCGACTATGGCAGTCTCGCCGTGCCGCCGCGCGCGCAAGGGCGCCATGTTTGCGCGTTCTCCCGCCAATCGCGGCGAAGGCCCTCGACAGCCACGGGGTCCGCGTCAGCTGGGGCGGCCATTTTGGCACTCTTGCGACAGAGGTTGGCGCCTGCTCGCGGGCAGGATCGACAGAAGGCGGATAGTCTCCTGTGCGAACAATTATGGGAGGCCACAATGAAAATCCACGCGAGCGATCGGCTGGAAAGGCTGCCGCTTTGTGGTTATCACCGGTTCCTTCTTCTGATCATTGGCCTGGCGTTCTTCTTCGATAATCTCGATCTGGCCATGATGACGTACCTTTTGGGATCGATAAAAACGGAATTCGGACTGACGACAGCCGAAGCCGGCATGTTGGGAAGCGCCAGCTTTGTCGGAATGGCGATCGGCGCGGTGTGCTCGGGACTGTTCGCGGACCGGTTCGGGCGGAAACCGCTCTTTCAAATCAGCATGATCGTGTGGGGTGTGGGCAGCTATCTGTGCTCCACGGCGACGGATCCTCTGATGCTTGGGGTGTACCGATTCATCCTTGGGATCGGCATGGGGATGGAATTGCCGCTGGCACAGACGTTGCTCTCCGAATTCATTCCGACGAAGAAGCGCGGCAAGTATTTGGCGCTCATGGACGGAAACTGGCCCATCGCGTTTATTTGCGCCGGATTGCTTTCCTACATGGTGTTGCCGAGCTATGGCTGGCGCACGATGTTCGAAATCGGCGCGGTTCCGGCGCTCTTCCTATTCGTCGTCCGGCGTTTCGTGCCGGAGTCCCCCGCTGGCTGGAATCGCAGGGACGGGCCGACCAAGCGTCGGCCATCGTGGATCGCATCGAAGAGAACGTGAAGAAGAGGCTGAAGCTCACCCAACTGCCTCCGGTGCTCGCCAGAACAGTGGGGAGTGAACCGGCATCGATCGGCCTGCGTGACCTGTGGACCGGCGTCTACCGCCCCCGCATCCTGACGGCATGCGCATTGTGGTTCTTTGCGCTTCTCGGCTTCTACGGGCTCAGCACCTGGCTCGGCGCCCTTCTTCAGCAAACCGGCCTCGACGTGACGAAGTCGGTTCTCTACACGGTCTACATCTCCACCGGCGGTATCCCCGGTTTCCTGTGGGCGGCCTGGGCCGTTGAGCGCTGGGGGCGCAAGCCGACCTGCATCATCACGCTGATCGGCGGAGCCCTCGCCGTCATGGCGTATGGCTACGTCGCCATGGCCAGCTTGAGCGTTCCGGCTCTCTTCGCATCCGGCTTCTTGATGCAGTTCTTTCTGTTCGGTATGTGGGCCGTCCTCTACACTTACACGCCGGAACTCTTCCCAACGGGAGCGCGTGCGTCCGGTTGCGGCTTGTCCTCCACGGCCGGCCGTCTGGGTTCCCTCATCGGCCCAACCACCGTCGGCATCATCCTGCCCGTCGCCGGCCAGACTGGAGTGTTCGGGTTGGGCGCTGCCTGCTTCGTGATGGCCGCCCTGGTCGTCTACAAATTCGGCATCGAAACCCGCGGCAGGTCGCTGGAAGAGATCGCGACCCAAACGGATGACATGACGACCGAGCCGGCCCTCGCTGGTTCCCGGCAGCAGTCTACCTGACAGCCGGCCCCGGCCGCTCCCGGCCGGAGTTGGAAAAGGCAACAGGGTTGGCGGGAGAGCGTACGAACCTGGCGCTCTCCCGCGCGCGGCCACAAGGCGGACCTGTCACAGTTTGGCGCGATGGCCGGCGGCGTATTGCATCAGCTCCACGTTAAAGATCCCAAATACCCAGATCGACCTGGAAAGATCTCAAGATCTTCAATGTGGAAAATCAACCCCATGGACGAGTTTTCAACATGACGAGAATGATGGCGATTGAAGCGGCGGTGCATGTCCTGGAAAAGGAAGGCGTGTCCGTCTGCTTTGGCGTCCCCGGAGCGGCCATCAATCCGTTCTACGCGGCGCTGCAACGCAACAGCCGCATCGGCCATGTGCTGGCCCGCCATGTCGAGGGCGCTTCCCACATGGCCGAGGGCTACACCCGGGCCACCGCGGGCAACATCGGCGTGTGCGTCGGCACCTCCGGCCCCGCCGGCACCGACATGATCACCGGTCTCTACTCGGCCTCCGCCGACTCCATTCCGATCCTGTGCATCACCGGCCAGGCGCCGCGCGCCCGCCTGCACAAGGAGGACTTCCAGGCCGTGGACATCCCGTCCATCGCCAAGCCGGTCGCCAAGTGGGCGGTCACCGTGCTGGAGCCGGGGCAGGTCCCCTACGCCTTCCAGCAGGCCTTCCACCTGATGCGCTCCGGCCGGCCCGGCCCGGTGCTGCTCGATCTGCCGATCGACGTGCAGATGGCCGAGATCGAGTTCGATCCCGACGCCTACGAGCCGCTGCCCACCTACAAGCCGGCGGCGACCCGCGCCCAGGTGGAGAAGGCGCTGGCCATGCTGAACGCGGCGGAGCGTCCGCTGCTGGTGGCCGGCGGCGGCATCATCAACGCCGACGCCAGCGACCGTCTGGTGGAGTTCGCCGAGGTCGCCGGCCTGCCGGTCATCCCGACCCTGATGGCCTGGGGCGCCATTCCGGACGATCACCCGCTGATGGCCGGCATGGTCGGCCTGCAGACCGCCCACCGCTACGGCAACGCCGCCATGCTGGCGTCCGACTTCGTGCTGGGCATCGGCAACCGCTGGGCCAACCGCCACACCGGATCGGTCGACGTCTACACCAAGGGCCGCAAGTTCGTGCATGTGGACATCGAGCCGACCCAGATCGGCCGTGTCTTCGCGCCCGACCTCGGCATCGTGTCCGACGCCGGCGCGGCGCTGGCCCTGTTCGTCGAGGTCGCCAAGGAGTGGAAGGCGGCCGGCAAGCTGAAGGACCGGTCGGAGTGGGTGGCCACCTGCCAAGCCCGCAAGCGCTCCATGCTGCGCAAGTCGGACTTCGACAACGTTCCGATCAAGCCGCAGCGCGTCTACCAGGAGATGAACACCGCCTTCGGGCAGGACGTCTGCTACGTCTCGACCATCGGCCTGTCGCAGATCGCCGGCGCGCAGTTCCTGCACGTCTACAAGCCGCGGCACTGGATCAACTGCGGCCAGGCCGGCCCGCTGGGCTGGACGCTGCCGGCAGCGCTGGGCGTCTGCGTGGCCGATCCGAAGCGCAAGATTGTCGCACTGTCCGGCGACTATGACTTCCAGTTCCTGATCGAGGAGCTGGCGGTGGGCGCGCAGTTCAAGCTGCCCTACATCCACGTCCTGGTGAACAACAGCTATCTCGGGCTGATCCGGCAGGCGCAGCGCGCCTTCCAGATGGACTTCCAAGTCCAACTCTCCTTCGAGAACATCAACGCCCCGGAAATCGGCGTCTACGGCGTGGACCACGTCGCGGTGGCCGAAGGGCTGGGCTGCAAGGCCATCCGCGTCACTGACCCGGACCGCATCCAGGAGGCTTTCACTCAGGCGCAGAAATGGATGGGCGAGTTCCAGGTCCCGGTGGTCGTCGAGATCATCCTGGAGCGCGTCACCAACATCGCCATGGGCACGGAGATCAACACCATCACCGAGTTCGAGGAAACCCTCGATCTCCCTACGGAAGAAACCGCGACCGTTCTGGTCTAACCGGCTGGAAGTCGAATGTCCGCCACTTGTCCGCGAGAAGACGAACCATGCCCAGATTTGCCGCCAATCTGACGATGCTCTATGGCGAACATGCGTTTCTCGACCGATTTGCTGCCGCCGCACGGGATGGCTTCAGCGGCGTGGAGTACCTGTTCCCTTACGCCTACCCCACGGAGGAACTGGCCGAGCGCCTGCGCCGATACGGACTGACGCAAGTCCTCCACAACCTGCCGGCCGGCGATTGGGAGGCCGGTGAGCGCGGCATCGCCGTGCTGCCGGACCGCGTCGGTGAATTTCAGGATGGCGTCGGACGGGCGATCGACTATGCGACCGCACTCGGCTGTGCCCAGGTCAACTGCCTCGTCGGCACGACTCCTGCGGACATCCCCGCTGATGTCGTCGAGCGCACACTG
Organism: Azospirillum sp. UENF 312511; assembly: GCF_058780635.1. NCBI lineage: Bacteria > Pseudomonadati > Pseudomonadota > Alphaproteobacteria > Rhodospirillales > Azospirillaceae > Azospirillum > Azospirillum sp. UENF 312511. Next base: position 1,200,080 of record NZ_JBSNCG010000005.1, read on the forward strand.
CTGGACAATCTTTCCTTCGCGGCCCGTGCCCTGAAGGCGGCAGGACTCCGCCTGCTCATCGAGCCGGTCAACACCCGCGACATCCCAGGCTTCCATCTTCGCACCACCGCCCAGGCGGAGCGCGTGATGGACGCTGCCGGGTCCGACAACCTCTACTTGCAGTACGATGTCTACCACATGCAGATCATGGAAGGTGACCTCGTCCCGACGATCCAGCGCCTGCTGCCGAAGATCGCGCATGTGCAGATTGCCGACAACCCCGGCCGCAACGAGCCGGGCACCGGAGAGATCAATTATCCCTTCGTCTTCGATGCAATCGATCGCCTCGGCTACGAGGGATGGATCGGCTGCGAATACAAGCCGACCGCCGGCACCAGCGCCGGCCTGTCCTGGCGCCCCGCGCCGGACCGGACGGGTCAATAAACAGCGGACAATTTGACAGGAGGAAAACAACATGAAAGTCGGATTCATTGGTCTCGGTATCATGGGCGCCCCGATGGTTGGGCACCTGCTCGACGCCGGCCACACCCTGCACGTCTACGACATCAATCCGGTTCCGGAAGACCTGGCCGGCAAGGGCGCGACCGCCTGCGGCTCCAGCCGCGAGGTCGCGGAGAAGGCTGACATCGTCTTCACGATGGTCCCCGACACCCCGCACGTCGAAGCCGCCCTGTTCGGCGCCAACGGCGTCGCGGAAGGGCTGATGCCGGGCAAGATCGTGGTGGACATGTCGTCCATCTCCCCGATCGAGACCAAGTCCTTCGCCAAGCGGATCAACGACCTGGGCTGCGACTATCTCGACGCGCCGGTGTCGGGCGGCGAGGTTGGCGCAAAGGCCGCCTCGCTGACCATCATGGTCGGCGGGCCGGACAAGGCCTTCGAGACGGTGAAGCCGCTGTTCGAGAAGATGGGCAAGAACATCACGCTGGTCGGCGGCAACGGCGACGGCCAGACCACCAAGGTCGCCAACCAGATCATCGTCGCGCTGTCCATCGAGGCGGTGGCCGAGGCCCTGCTGTTTGCCTCCAAGGCCGGCGCCGACCCGGCAAAGGTGCAGCAGGCACTGATGGGCGGCTTCGCCTCCTCCCGCGTGCTGGAGGTGCACGGCGAGCGCATGGTGAAGCGCACCTTCGATCCGGGTTTTCGCATCGAACTGCACCAGAAGGACCTGAACCTCGCACTGAGCGGCGCCCGCGCGCTCGGCCTATCGCTGCCGAACACGGCGACGTGCCAGGAGTTGTTCAACGCCTGCGCCGCCAACGGCGGCAGGGCCTGGGACCATTCCGGCATTGTCCGCGCCCTGGAACTGCTCGCCGGCCACGAGGTCGGCCAGAACCACCGCGCGGCTTTCTAATCACGGTGGTCTGCATGGGGGCGGCAAACCCTCGGGGACCCGCCGGCGTCGCCCGTGTGCGGAGGGCCGATAAGGCGCCGGCCAACATTCCCCTAGCCAACATTCCCAATGAACGGTCACTTTGAGAATGCAGCCAAAAGAGCTTTTGCAGGCGATGTTCCGGGCCGCGGTCGCGGCGGCATCGCCCGATCAATGCGTTCCGCCACATCTGCCCGATCCGCCCAGGGGGCGCACCGTCGTGGTCGGTGCGGGAAAGGCGGCCGCCGCGATGGCGCGGGCGGTGGAAGGCCATTGGTCAGGCCCCTTGTCCGGCTTGGTAATCACCCGCTATGGCCACGGAGTGCCGACCCGTGTCATCGAGACGGTTGAGGCTGGCCATCCCGTGCCCGATGCGGCCGGCGAGGCGGCAGCCCGCCGCATCCTGGCGCTTGCCGGTGAGTTGGGGCCTGACGATCTCCTGCTTTGCCTGATCTCCGGCGGGGGCTCCGCCCTGCTTGCCCTTCCGGCGCCGGGAATTTCCATCGCCGACAAGCAGGCCGTGGGTAAGGCGCTGCTGCGGTCCGGCGCATCGATCGGGGAGATGAACTGCGTACGCAAACAGTTGTCGGCCATCAAGGGCGGCCGCTTGGCTGCCGCCACGCGTGCGCAGGTCGTAGCCCTGGTGATTTCCGACGTGCCGGGGGACGATCCCGCGGTGATCGCTTCCGGCCCCACGGTGCCCGATTGGACCACCGCCACCGACGCGCTGGCGATCCTGCGGAAATACGCCATCGAACCGCCACCGGCGGTGGTTCGACACCTGTCGGCGGTCCGCGTCGGCGGCGAAGCGTCGAGCGAGATGCGCGGGGATGTGAGAACCATCATGATTGCCACGCCGCAGATGGCGCTGGAGCGTGCCTCTGGGGTGGCTTGGGGCGCCGGCTATAAGTCGCTGATCCTGGGCAACGCCATCGAAGGCGAGGCGAGCCAGACCGCGCTGGTCCATGCCGGAATCGCCCGCCAAGTGGTCGAGCACGGTCAGCCAGCGTCAGGGCCCTGTGTGCTGCTGTCCGGTGGCGAGACCACCGTGACCGTGCGGGGCCGAGGCCGTGGCGGACGCAATGCCGAATTCCTGCTTGCGCTCGCCGTTGCGCTCGACGGCATGCCGGGTGCGCACGCGCTGGCCGCCGACACTGACGGTATCGACGGCACGGAGGACAATGCGGGCGCACTGCTCGCCCCCGACACTCTGAAGCGCGCGGCCGCGCTGGGCATCGATGCCAAGGCGCGTCTGGCGGACAACGACGGGTATGGATTCTTTCAGGCGCTTGGCGACCTTGTCGTGACGGGTCCGACGCTGACCAACGTGAATGATTTCCGAGCCATTCTGATCGACGGCCGTGCGCCGCCGTCCAAAGGGAAGGGGTGAGCGATGCGCCGTCAGCGAAGCACCAAGATCGTGGCCACCCTCGGCCCCGCGAGTTCGACACCCGAGACCATTCGTGCGATCCATGATGCGGGTGTCGATGTCTTTCGGCTCAATTTTAGCCATGGCAGCCATGACGATCATGCGCTCCGCCACACCATCATCCGTGCCCTGGAACGGGAGGTGAAGCGCCCGATCGGCATCCTTCTCGACCTTCAGGGGCCGAAGCTGCGCATTGGCCGTTTCGCCAAAGAGCGGGTGCGGCTGGAGGCGGGGCAGCGTTTCCGGCTCGACACCGCCAATGTACCCGGCGATGCCTCGCGCGTGACGCTTCCGCACAGGGAAGTCTACGACGTGCTGGCGCCCGGCGTTGACATCCTTCTGGACGACGGCAAGATGCGGTTGCAGGTCGAGCGGTGTGGTGGCGATTTTGCCGAGACGGTCGCGGTCACCTCCGGCGTCCTGTCGGACCGGAAGGGGGTGAACCTGCCCGGCGTCATCCTGCCGTTGTCGGCCCTGTCCGATAAGGACAGAGGCGATCTGGAATTCGGCCTTCGCCTGGGCGTCGACTGGATTGCCCTGTCTTTCGTGCAGCGCCCAGAGGATGTGGCCGAGGCGCGGGACCTGATTGCCGGGCGGGCCGGGATCGTCGCCAAGATCGAAAAGCCGGCGGCGATGGCGGCGCTGGGCGCGATCATCGAGATGTCGGATGCCGTGATGGTGGCGCGCGGCGATCTGGGCGTGGAGATGCCACCGGAGGACGTTCCCAGCGCCCAGAAGCGCATCGTCGCCCAATGCCGAACGCTCGGCCGTCCGGTGATCGTTGCGACGCAGATGCTGGAATCCATGACGGCCGCGCCAGCGCCGACGCGGGCGGAAGCCTCCGATGTGGCAACCGCCGTCTATGACGGCGCCGACGCCGTGATGCTCTCAGCGGAATCCGCTTCCGGCGCTTATCCGGTGGAGGCCGTGGCGATGATGGACCGCATCGTCCGCCGTGTGGAACAGGACCCGCTGCACCGCCGGATCACCGGCGCCGCCCGGCCCGAACCCGAGGCGACGACCGCCGACGCTATCACGACCGCCGCGCGGCAAGTTGCCGCCACGGTTGGGGCTGTGGCGATCGCGGCCTACACCACGTCGGGGTCGACGGCGTTGCGCGCCGCCCGCCAGCGGCCAGGCGTTCCGGTGCTGGGCCTGACGCCTGCCCTCTCCACTGCACGCCGCCTGTCGCTGGCCTGGGGGGTCCATGCGGTGCACACCGCTGACGTGGGCGATTTTTCGGAAATGGTTCGCCGGGCCTGTTGGACTGCGGTGCACGAAGAACTGGCCGGTCCAGGCCAGCGTCTGGTCATCACCGCCGGTGTGCCTTTTGGCACGCCGGGCGCCACGAATGTTCTTCGGGTGGCAAGCGTCAAAGCCAGCCATGGCCTGTCCGACGAGGCATCCGCTGAGCTGGTCCCCGTTTCCCGGACAGTCGGATAAGCTTGATTTGCCCATGATGAAGGACGGACCCGATGACGGGGAAACGGAAGCGGTATTCGGCGGAGCTCAAGGCAAAGGTGGCGCTGGAGGCGATCCGGGGCGAGCTTACGGTGTCGCAGTTGGTCGCCAAGCACGGCGTCCATCAGAGGTTCCGTCAGGTGTCGCGCCACGTTGCCGGGAGCTTGGCCATTCCCCAGATCTCCCCTCTCAGCGAGGAGGAGACGAATGCGTTGCCCACACTGCCAGTCGGCAAGCACGACCGAGCGTTCGGATCGGACGGCGCACGGGTATCGCCGCTTCCGCTGCCGGGAGTGCCGGCGCGGGTTCAATGAACGCACCGGCTCGGTGCTGAACCGCCTGCAGCTGCCCTCCGACGTGGTGTTCCTGATCGTGCTGTGGCGGCTGCGCCTGAAGCTGAGCTTGCGCAATCTCGCCGAGATCCTGCTGTTGCGCGGACTGGTCTCCTTGCAGACATGAGCGCCATCGCGGCCATCCAGCAGCATTTCTGCGATACCCCCTCGAGCGGGTTCGTGGCTGGCCGCTGACGCTGGTCACGGTGCCCCCTCGGGCAAGGGCTCTCGCTCGCCCGCCTATGGACGTGCGACGGAACCAGCTAC
>NZ_JBSNCG010000006.1:0-188084 GCF_058780635.1 Azospirillum sp. UENF 312511
CATGAGCGGGAACGTTCCGTACATCTCCATCATCATGCTCTGAGCGGGCATCATGCTCTGAACGGGAAATCCCGCTTCATCCCCCCGGCGTGCGGCTTCTATGATCCTGCATCGAGGGCAGGGCGAAGCGGGGCCGGAGGAAAAGCATGGAGCGGGTGGACTGCGTGGTGGTGGGAGCCGGGGTGATCGGGCTGGCGGTGGCCCGGCGTCTGGCCCGCGCCGGGCGGGAGGTGATCATCCTGGAGGCAGCGGAGGCCATCGGCACCGGCACCAGCTCGCGCAACTCCGAGGTCATCCACGCCGGCATCTACTACCCAACGGGCAGCCTGCGCGCGCGGTTGTGCGTGGCCGGGCGGGATGCCCTTTACGCCTATTGCGCGGAGCACGGAGTCGGGCATCGCCGCATCGGCAAGCTGATCGTCGCCACCGAGGATGGCCAGCGATCCCGGCTGGAGGCCATCCGCGCCCAGGCCGCCGTCAATGGCGTGGAGGATCTCGTCGAGCTTCCGACGGCCGCGGTGACGGCGCTGGAGCCCGCCCTGCGCTGCGTCGGGGCGCTGTTGTCGCCGTCCACGGGGATCATCGACAGCCATGGTCTGATGCTGGCCCTGCTGGGCGACGCCGAGGAGGCGGGCGCCATGCTGGCCGTCCTGAGCCCGCTGGAGCGTGCCCATCGCACCGGAAACGGCTTCGACCTGGAGGTCGGCGGGGCGGAACCGATGCGCATCGCCTGCGGCACGCTGATCAACGCCGCGAGTCTGGGGGCCTGGGCCGTGGCGCGCGGGCTGGAAGGTTTCCCGGCAGAGCATGTGCCGCCGCGGGTGCTGGCCAAGGGGAACTATTACGCGCTGGGACAAGGGCGTTCACCCTTCGCCCGGCTGGTCTACCCAGTGCCGGTGGACGGCGGGCTCGGCGTCCACCTGACGCTGGACCTTGCCGGGCAGGCCCGTTTCGGGCCGGATGTGGAATGGCTGGCGCCCGCGGATCATGGCGAACCCGACTACAGGGTCGATCCCCGGCGGGCCGACGCCTTCTACGGCGAGGTTCGCCGCTATTGGCCGGGGTTGCCCGACGGGGCCCTGGTGCCCGCCTACGCCGGCGTTCGCCCCAAGCTGAGCGGGCCGGGGCAACCGCAAGCCGATTTCCTGATCCAGGGACCGGACAGTCACGGCGTTGCCGGGCTGGTCAATCTGTTCGGCATGGAATCGCCCGGGCTGACGTCCTGCCTCGCCATCGCCGATCTGGTGGCGGAACGTCTTTCCTGAATGCGCCTTTCCTGAATGCGTCAAGCGGGCAGCCTGATGTGTCAGGCTGCCCGCTCGGCCGTCCGGGTTCGTCGACCGGAATGCCCAACCGGGCGCCGCAGGGCGCCCGGCCGGGTCCGGGGATGGAGGTTTCCGCTCAGGTCAGGGTGATGGCGAGATAGGGGCTGTCCCCCGAGGTCCAGGTGCTGGTCATCAGCGACGAGACGGAGACCCCGGTGAAGGTCATCGCGGTGTCGATGGTGCCGTTGCCGTCGATGTCGCAGTAGGCCGTGGCCCCCTTGGCGCCGTCGGCGCCCGACATGTTGTCCCAGGTCAGCTTGGAGACGCCCTCCTTGAAGCCCCAGATGACCGCCCACTCGCCCTTCTCCAGGTCGGAGACCGTGGACCAGGTGGCCTCCGGGTTGCGGCCGTCGACGAAGAAGGCGTCCTGACCGCTTCCACCGGTCAGCCAGTTGGAGCCCGAGCCGCCGTCCAGCACGTCGTCCCCGGCGCCTCCGTTGATCGCGTCGTTGCCGGCGCCCATGTTGATGAAGTCGTTGCCGGCGGTGCCGTTGATCGCTTCGTTGCCGGAGCCGCCGATGAACTGCCACTGCAGGGACGTGACCGGACCCGTGTAGGCCTCCGCCGCCACCCGGCTGCTTTCGCCGTCCACCGTGACGTCGAACATGGTGGTGGCCGGAGGTTCGGTGGTGGGCGGCTGGGTGACCGGAGGTTCGGTAACCGGCGGCTCGGTGACCGGGGGTTCGGTGGTGGGCGGCGTGACCGTGGCATTGGCCAAGGTGACGGTGCTGCCGCTGACCTGGAACTGGCTCGCCGCGAAGCTGCCGTCGAAACGCAGGGTCACGTCGGCGCCCGCGTTGGCGTCGTTGCCGATGCGCAGCAGGGTGACGCCATTCACCGTTTCGGCCTGGACCTGCCCGGCGGTGAGCTGGCTGCCGTCGCCGGCGGTGACCGTGCCCGTCATCGCCGTGCCGACGATGCTGAAGACGTCGCCGACCGTGGCCCCGATCACCCCGCCTGTGAAGCCGTTGGCCTGGGCGGTCGTCATCGTCACCGTGTGGCGGACGCTGCCGACCAGTTCCAGATTCTCCACGCCGGCCAGGGTCATGCCGGAAATGTCGATCTGCGGCGTCGCCGTGGTGATCTTGCCTTCCGGATCGGTCACGTTGTCGGAGCTGATCCGCAGCGTGTCGTTGCCGTCGCCGCCGTCGAAGGACACCGTGCCCGCATCGCCCTGGGAGGCGACGATGAAGGTGTCGTTGCCGGCCCCGCCCAGGATCACGTCGGCCTCGGACGAGTTGCCGTGTTCGCCGCTGTAGAAGGTGTCGTCGCCGTCACCGCCGATCATCGTATCGGTGTCCCAGTCGCCGATCAGCGTGTCGTTGCCGGCGCCGCCGTCCAGGCTGTCCTTGCCGCCGCCACCGGCCAGCAGGTCGTTGCCGTCCTCGCCGTACAGCACGTCGTCATCGCCGCGGCCGAAAGCCCGGTCGTCGCCGGCGCCACCGTAAATGGTGTCGTTGCCGGCGCCGCTCTCCAGCGTGTCGTTGCCGGCGCCGCCGATCTCGACGTCGTCGCCGCCATGACCCCAAAACCAGACGCCGTCGTCGTTGGCGACCATACGGTCGGCGAACTCGCTGCCGATCCAGCGCTCGACGTTGGTGAAGGTGTCGCCGGCGGCGTCGCCCGTGCTGTTCGCCGGGTTGCGCAGATCCAGGACGACGCCCGCGGTCGAGTTCGCGTAGGTCACCTCGTCGAAGCCGTCGCCGCCGTCGAACACGTCGGCCCCGGCGCCGCCTTCCATGGTGTCGTGGCCGATGCCGCCGATCAGCGTGTCGTTGCCGTCGCCGCCGTACAGCAGATCGTTGCCCTGGCCGCCGTCCATGCTGTCGTCGCCGGCGCCCCCGTAGATGGTGTCGGTGTCCCCTTCACCGAACAGGGTGTCGTTGCCGGCCCCGCCGTCGAGCATGTCGTCGCCCCAGCCGCCGTAGATCAGGTCGTTGCCGTCCTCGCCATAGAGCACGTCGTTGTCGGCTCGGCTGTAGATCTGGTCGTCGCCGGCGCCGCCATAGACGGTGTCGTTGCCGTCGCCGCTCTCCATCGTGTCGTTGCCGGCGCCGCCGATCTCCACATCGTCGCCCGCATGGCCCCAGAACCACACCGGGTCGTTTCCGGCCACCATGGTGTCGGCGAAGTTGGAGCCGATCCAGCGCTCAATGCCAGTGAAGGTGTCGCCGGCGGCGTCGCCCGTGCTGTTCGCCGGGTTGCCGATGTCGATGATCATGCCGGCGGTGGCGTTCTCGTAGGTGACGACGTCGAAGCCGTCGCCGCCGTCGAACACGTCGGCCCCGGCGCCACCATCCATGGTGTCGTGGCCAAGGCCGCCGATCAGCGTGTCATTGCCGCCGTTGCCGATCAGAACGTCGTTGCCGGCGCCTCCGTCGATGTTGTCCGCAGCGTCGTCACTGGTCAGCGTATCGTTGCCCGGCGTCGCGGTGCCGGTGACGGCCAGCACGTGAGACCAGCCATCAACCCCGGCGAAGGGGGAGGGAACGGACATGGGAGCGGCCGCGCTTTGCAGGTCGAGCGTCCAGGAGGCGCCCTGCGTGGCGGGGCCGACCGGACCGGAGGCCGCGGCGACGGCGGCGCCGGTGGCGGCGGCCAGACGGTCGAGCAGGAGGCGCCCCGCCGCGCCGGAACCGGCATGGCAGGCGTGGATGTGGATTTCGGTGCCGTGCGCGTCAGGCCAGGCGCGGTCGAGCAGCGACTGCGCGTCCAGGGGCCGGGCTCCCAGCCGGACCCGTCCCGGCTCGCCATGGGCAACCAGATGCACGGCGGCTGGACGCGCGGCAAGGGCCGTTGCCAGCACGGCGTGAACATCGTCGGTGGCGGAGACGAGCGCGACCTGAACGTCGGGACGGCGGCGGCTGAGCAGCCCGTCGAGGTCCTCAAGCCCAGCGTCCGCGATGATGACTTCGTTCAAGGGAAACTCTCCGTAAAATTTTGTTGTGATCGTTGGGATGCCCGACCGCCTGTCTCGCGTATATGGCAAGGCGTGCGACACCCTATGACATGAATTTCCAAGGTAGACTTCTGCAATCTCCTAATAAGGGATAACTCATGCTCCTCATATAAGGTGACGTAGATACTTATATTCATTTCATCTGGGGATTTTCATTGGAGATATAGCGGGAAAACAACTTAGTTCTATTGAAGAAATTCGATGCGAGAGGGTAAGGGCCAGTATTCAGACATACCCCTTTCGCGCGTCGCCGTTTTCTCCATCAGCCAAAAGGGTTGTTTTCAATAAAAATTTTCATTAATTGCAATAAAAGCGTGAAGACTTTCGTTGTTCTTTGTGGAAGGCCCCGTCCGGAATTTTTCTTGCGATCGACGCGAACCACGCCGGCTTTCTTCCCAAGGTTGCCCGGCGTGACGGTGTGGGCGGCCACGGTTCCCGGCCTGGACCGGCCATGACGCGGGCCCTGGCGTTTGCCATCATGTCCCCTTGATTCCACCGCCACTGCCACCGCCGCACCGGACGCACGAATTGATCGTGCGTCAGCGCGCCGTGCGGATCAGAAGTCTGCGAGGGCAATGGGCTGCGCTTGGTGTCGCTGCCGCCCGGGGATGGCCGTGCCCGCCGATCGAGGGCGTGCTGGGCAGGCGGACGAGGGAGCCTGCGCGCGCCGCGGCGCCAAGCTTTCCAGACGCTTATGGGACCGCGTGAGCGTCGTGTCCCGCCGAAGGCTTTGGCATTTCCGGAAAAGTCATGCGAGCTTTTCCGGATCCGCGTTTCTTCCGCGCTTTGTGTGGTCAGCGTAGGACATCAGACCGCGCACGGCCTTTTCTCGCGTCCTGTTAAAGGTCTGTTGACCATGCGCAAGGAGTAATCTCGATGCGCAGATTGCTTCGCCCTCTCTGGTCACAGACATTTTCTTGTACCCTTTCGAGAGGATACACTACAGTCCGACCGCCAGCCGAGCCTTGGAAACAAAGAGCCGTGATGCACAGCCAAACTGCCAGAAACTCGCAAGAGCCGTCAACGTCGGCCATGCACACCAACCTGCATGGTCTCGTCATTGTGGCGCGCCATCACGGTCTGCATCTGTCGATCGAACAGCTGCTGCGTGATCATGCGATCGGTGCGGAAGAGGTCGGTCCCGGCCTGCTGACCAAGATCGCCAGGGAAAACGGCCTCCAGGCCCGCCCGACGAAACTCCGATGGAAACACTTGGCCAACCTGGGCAAGGCGCTGCCGGCGTTGCTGCGCATGCGCGACGGGCGGGCCATGTTGCTCATCGGGTTCCGCAAGGCCGACGATGGATCGGCTCCGGCGGCGTTGCTGCAGGATCCGCTGAGCCTCGAAGAGGCCTGCGTCGCGGTCGACGAGGTGCGGCTGAACTCCGTCTGGGACGGTGACGCCATCCTCTTCAAGCGCTCCTACGCGCTGAACGACGATGAGCAGCCGTTCGGCTTCCGGTGGGTCATCAACCAGATCCTGAGGGAGCGGCGGATCTTCCGGGACGTGAGCATCGCCGCGCTGATGCTCAGCATCCTCGTCATCATGCCGCCGCTCATCTTCATGGTCATCGTGGACCGCGTGCTGGTTCACCAGCGCCTGTCCACCCTGGCCGTGCTGCTGGGGGGGATCGCGATCCTCCTCATCTTCGACACATTGTTCGCCTATCTGCGGCGCTACCTGATCGCCGTCGGCACGGCACGGATCGACGCCCGCATCAGCTTGTTCATCTTTGACCGGATGATCAATCTGCCGATCGATTTCTTCGAGCGCACACCGACCGGTGTGATCAATCACCGTCTCAACGAAGTCTGGCGCATCCGCAACTTCCTAACGAACCAGTTGTTCGGCACCGTGCTGGACTCGCTGACGCTCGTCATCCTGATCCCGGTGATGTTCACGCTCAGCCCCTATCTGTCGCTCATGGTGCTCAGCTTGGCGGCCCTGATGTTCCTGGTCGTGTTCCTGTACATCGCGCCGCTGGCGCGCGCCTACAAGAAGGTGATCGCGGCCGAGCAGCGCAAGAACTCCTTCATGATCGAGATCCTGCATGGGATACGAACCGTGAAGTCGCTGGCCCTGGAAGGCCGCAAGCGCCAGGAGTGGGATGTCCGGGTCGCGGACGCCGTGCGTGCGTCCACGAACATGAACATTCTGGCCAACCATCCGCAGACCATCCTGCAACCGCTGGAAAAGAGCGTCTACGTCGGCTCCCTGGCGCTTGGCGCTTATCTCGCCATCGGCGAGAACGCCCTGGTCCAGGCCGGCACGATCGTGGCCTTCAGCATGATCGCGCAGCGCGCGGTCGCCCCCTTCGTCCAGATCGCGGGCATCATGCAGCAGGTCCAGGAGGTCCGGGGGGCGGTCGGCCAGGTTTCGGAAGTGGTCAATCAGAAGCCGGAGCGGCCGCGCGACGCGCACGGCGTCCGTCCGGAGATCAAGGGTGAGATCACCTTCTCCGACGTCCGTTTCCGCTATCCCGGCTCGCAGAACCACGCGCTCGACAATATTACCTTCACCATTCAGAAGGGCTCCGTCGTCGGCATCATGGGCCGAAGCGGTTCGGGCAAGACGACCATCACGCGCCTGCTCCAGGGTCTGCACCAGCAGTATGAGGGCCTGATCAAGATCGACGGCGTCGATCTCCGCGAGATCGATCTGAGCCATCTGCGCTCCAGCCTTGGCGTGGTGCTGCAGGACAACTTCCTGTTCAACGGCACGATCCGCGAGAACATCATGGCGGCGCGCCAGAGCGCCTCGCTCGACGAAGTGATCCGCGCGGCCCGGATGGCCGGTGCGGAGGAGTTCATCGAGCGCCTGCCCCGCGGCTATGACACGATGATCGAGGAAGGGTCGGCAAACCTGTCCGGCGGCCAGCGTCAGCGCATCGCCATCGCCCGCGCCCTGCTCGTCGATCCCTCCGTCCTCATCCTGGACGAAGCGACGAGCGCCCTCGACCCCGACAGCGAGGCGATCATCAACAACAACCTGAACCGCATCGGGCAGGGCCGCACGATGATCGTCATCTCCCACCGGCTGGCTTCGCTGGTGAACTGCGATCAGATCCTCGTTCTTGAACGGGGAGCCCTGTACGATGCCGGCAAGCACGACGAATTGCTGAACCGCTGCGACGTCTACCGGCACCTTTGGTTCCAGCAGAACCGCCACCTCGCTCCAGGACCGATCCATGACCGTGCTTCTCTTGCGCCGACCGCAACCAACTGATCTGGACGCCGAGCGGGCAATCAACGACTTCCAGGGCGAAACGGCGGAGCTGATCGGCAGGCCGTATCCCTGGAAGGCGCGGATGACGGTCTGGGTTCTGGCCGGCATGCTGGGCAGCCTGCTCGTCCTGGGCGGCACGGTCGGCGTCGACCGCGTGGTGATGGCGCAGGGGCGCGTCGTCTCCAAGTCGCCAACCATCGTCGTCCAGCCGCTTGAAACATCGATCATCCGCAGCATCGATGTCCATATCGGGCAGACGGTGCGCCGTGGCGATGTGCTGGCGACGCTCGACCCGACCTTCACGACGGCCGACGTCGCCCAGGTTCAAGCCAAGATTCAGAGCCTGGAGGCGGAGATCGCCCGCCTGCAGGCGGAAGCCGACGGCAAGCCGTTGATGCTGGCCGATGCGGATACCGGCAACGCCGATGCGGTGCTCCAGGCGTCGATCTGGAAGTATCGCCAGGCGGAGTACAAGGCGAAGCTGGCGAACTTCGACCAGCGCATCGAAACCGCGCAGGCCACGATCACGCGCAGCCGTGAGGATGCCCGCTATTACCAGTCCCGGCGTGAAATCCTCACCAAGGTGGAGACGATGCGCCAGGAGCTGGAGCGCAACCAGGTGGGCAGCCGCCTGAACTCGCTCCAAGCGGCGGACACGCGGATCGAGGTCGAGCGGAACCTTGCCCTCAGCGACGCCACCATCCGAACGGCCTCCCACGACATGGGAGCCCTGCGCGCGGAACGCGACGCCTATGTCCAGCAATGGCGCAGCGAGACGCTGACCAATCTGGTGACCCGCCGGACCGAACTCAGCCAAGCCGCCGAGGAGATGGCCAAGGCCCAGAAGCGCCGGGATCTCATAGCCCTGCGGGCTGTCGAGGACGCGGTGGTGCTGGACATCGGCCACTTCTCCGTCGGCTCAGTGGTCGAAGGCGCCCGCCAGCTCATCACCCTGATGCCGCTCAACGCCAAGCTCGAAGTCGAGGCGGAGATCAACACGGCCGACCAGGGCTCGGTCAAGCTGGGCGACGAGGTGCAGGTCAAGTTCGAGGCGTACCGTTACCTCAAGTACGGCATGGGCAAGGGTGTGGTGCGGACGATCAGCGAAGACGCCTTCACCCAGCGGGACGACGGTTCGCAACAGGCCAAGCAGCCCTTCTACCGGTCGCGCATCGAGTTGACCGAGGTGGCTCTGCGCGATGTGCCGGAAAACTTCCGGTTGATCCCCGGCATGCCGGTCGTCGCCGACATCATGGTGGGAAAGCGCACCATCCTGTCCTATCTGATGGAAGGTGTGATGAAGAACGTTTCGGAAGGCGCCCGGGAGCCATAAAACGGGACGGCAAGCGGTGCCGTCATGGGGCGGCACCGGCATCCACAAAGCACGAAGGTGGGTATTCCATGCGGCAGGTGCTGGGCGCCGCCAAAAGGCTGTTCGGACGGAACAAACCAGAAGACGTCTACGAGCGCGGCCTGAAGGCTTACGAGCGTGGACAGCACAAGTCAGCCTTCGACCTCTGGCTGGCTGCGGCGCGCGACGGTCATGTGGAGGCGCAATACCGCATCGGTCGTCTCTACGATCTGGGCGAAGGCGTCCTGCGCAACGCCGTGGACGCCGTCGGCTGGTACGTGCAGGCCGCTGAGCAGGGCAACAGGGACGCCCAGGTCCGACTGGCGGAAATGTATTATTACGGCTCCGGCAGCGCCAAAGGCGCCATCCCGAGCGACGCCGTCCTTGAGATGCTTTTCCCCAACGGCCTCAAGATCGAGCAGAATTACGAGGAGGCGCTGCGCTGGGCTCGGGCCGCCGCCGAACAGGGCGCGGTCGTTGCCCAGGCCATGCTCGGCTACATGTATGCGTCCGGCTTCGGCATCACGCCGGATTACCAGGAAGCCGAAATCTGGTACCGTCGCGCCGCCGAGCAGGGCAGCGCCCCGGCGCAGCTGGGCCTGGGCACGCTGCTGGCTGGCGGCTATGGCGGGGCTCCCGACCCCGAAACCGCCCATGGCTGGTTCCAGAAGGCCGCCGAGCAGGGCAACGCCATGGCTTGGTACTATCTGGGCAGCCAGTACATGGCCGGGCTGGGCGTCGAGCAGGACAGCGAGAAAGCCATGGAGTGCTACCGCAAGTCCGCCGAGGCGGGGACGGCGGCGGCGCAACGCGCTCTGGGGATGCTCTACGCCCGCGGCCTCGGCGTGCCGCGGAGCATCGAGCAGGCGGAAACCTGGCTGCGCAAGGCCGCGGTCCAAGGCGATGCCGAAGCCATGATCCTTCTGGGCGAACTGCACAGCCGCGGCGACGGCGTGCAGCCCAACCTGTTCGAGGCCGCGATCTGGTACCGGGGGGCCGCCGAACTCGGCAACCGCCGCGCCCAGCACATCATTGCCCAGATGTATTTGAATGGCCAGGGCGTCCCGAAGGACGACCTGGAGGCCGCCCGCTGGTATGAGCGTGCCGCCGGCCAGGGAGACCCGCAGGCGCAGCTGCGCATCGGTGCCTTCTATGCCGAAGGCCGCGGCGTCGACCGCGATTACGGCCGGGCGCTCGACTGGTTCCGCCGCGCCGCCGAGCAGGGCAACCCGGACGCGGGCTACAACATCGCCCTGCTGCACAACCTGGGCCTCGGCGTTCCGCGCAGCACGGTTGACGCGATCGACTGGTACCGCCGCGCCGCCGAGCAGGGCAGCATGTTGGCGCAGTTCCGCCTCGGCGCCATCTACGCCGCTGGCGATGGTGTGCCTCAGGACTATACGGAAGGCGTCAAATGGTCGCTCATGGCGGCCGAGCAGGGCCATGCCCTCGCGCAGGTCAATCTGGGGCGCTTTTGCATGCAGGGGCTCGGCATGGCTCCGGACTACGAGCAAGCCGAACGCTGGTTGACCGCCGCCGCCCAGCAGAACGAAGCCGGTGCCATGACCGCGCTTGGCGAATTGTTCGGCATCTGGCGTCCTGAAAAGGATACCGAACGGGCGGAATATTGGCTGAACCGCGGCGCCGATGCGGGAGACGCACGGGCGAAGCCACTCCTCGCAAAGCTCCGGGAGCAGCAGCAGAAAACGGCGTGAGGCCCTCCGCGCCAACAGCACCACCGACGCGCCGATAGCAAGGCTGGGCGAGGGTGGGGTTGGCTCGGTGGTTTGAGCGCGCCGGCGGTCTTTGCCCAAACCTGGAACGCCTTGAGGCGGGCTGCCTCACCAAGGCGTTCCCACGACTTTCGCGTGGATCGTTCTCGCCCCCGCCCTCGCTTGCCGATGCCTTGCGCAAAACCCCACTCAGCGACCAACGGGCCGATCATCACCCGCGGTTTCCCCACCGCGCCGCGATGGTAGGGCTTGGCTGCTTCCTCCAACGGCTCAGCCATCTTGTTTTCAGCGAAGCCAAGAAAGAGCACTCCTGGATTGCAGGAAATGATACTGATCGTTCAAATTGGTTCTGAGCCAGAGGGTTTTTCTTCGGTGCCTGTTCGAGGCGGACGCCGTGGGACAATGCTCCTTTCGCTCTGTCGTTGTCGGGTGGTTCGTGCGAAAAGCCGGATTCCAGGGGTTTTAACGCCCTGCTTGGCCCCGTTTTGCAGACCGGATCATGCGAAATGTGGGCGGTTCATGCGAAAAGCTCCCCGTCGGCGTACGGGGCATCGCCCCATGTCGTTGAAAAGCCGACGTTCTTTCAGGAAGACAGATCAGAACGCGGTCCGCCAGCGGGCCTTCCTTGCCTGATGTCCCACCGGTCAGGGAGGCCGACGCGGCTTGGCATCTTGTCCCGTTCCAGCTGACGGTCCCAGGCGATCAGCGGAGCGCAAGCCGGCTCGCGGCGCATAGATATTTTACCAAACGGCCGTTACGTACCGTCTGCGTATTTGGTAAAATGTCCCAGGCGGACGCCTGGCGAGGGGGTCCGAAGCTCAATCGGGTAAAATTCGGCGGCGTGCACCGTTTCCGGACCGCTGCGCTGGGAGAGGTCCATGGCCCTGATCGGGTACGCCCGCGTGTCGACCGACGAGCAAACCACCGACCCGCAGCTCGACGCGCTGAAGGCGGCCGGTTGCTCAACGATTCACCGGGAGCATGGATCCGGCGGCGACCGGTCGCGCCCGGAGCTGAAGCGTGCCATCGCGCGCTGCCGTGCCGGCGATGTGCTGGTGGTCGTGCGCATCGACCGGCTGGCCCGTTCGCTCGCCCACCTCCTGGAGATCATTGAGGCGCTCGACGCCCAAGGGGCGGGTTTTCGCTCGCTGGGCGATCCCATCGACACCACCAGCCCGCAGGGCCGCTTCACCTTGCAGATTCTCGGCGCGGTGGCCGAGTTCGAACGTGCGCTCATTCGCGAGCGCACCAAGGCCGGGCTGAAGGCCGCCAGGGACCGTGGCCGCATCGGCGGCAATCCGGGCCTGCGCTTCCGTTCTGCGGCGGCGGTGCGCGCCGTCAACGACGCCCGCGAGGCGCGGCGCGACACCGATGTGCTGCGGGTGGCCGACGAAATCCTGCCGCACGTCCGTGCGATGCGGCCCGGCTATTCCTGGGCGACTGTGGCCCGCAGCCTGGCCAGAAATGGCTCGCGGCGCCCCGACGGTGGCTCGTGGACCGGAGCGGCCCTGGCGCGCGCTGTGCGTCGCCTCGCGCGCGACGGGTTCGTGGACAACGGGGTTCTGGAGCGTACGCCGCGGCGGCGGGACAGCGACGATCTCGTCACCTTGGTCGCTTCGGCGGTGAAGACGCTGGACAACCCAACCCTGACCAACATTGCCCGGCATCTTGAAGAGCTGCACTGCCGGACGCCCCGCGGCGAAACGCGCTGGTCGGTCTCGTCGGTTCAGAACCTGCTGGCGCAGGCCGTCGCACAGGGTCTTCTGGAAGATCGGCCTCTCCCTGCACCAGAATCGCCTCGCCGGCGCGGCCGTCCGCCCAAATCGCTCAAAGGCCTGTAAAGCATCCCATAACAGTGACAGTCAATACCCCTAGTCAGTCCCTGCCCGGTGCGCATGCCCATCCGGTTCAGCTGCGCGGCGATGCCCGCATCCGACCAGCGCGTCGCCATGCTGCGGATCACCGCCATCGCCTCCTCCGGAGTCCGGCAGCCGTGCTCGCCGGATTTCGGTTTGGTGAGACGCAGCTGCGAGTGCTGGCCGCCCTGCCAGTGGATGGTGAGGATGACTTCGCGCGCCGCCTCATCGACGTCGGCGATGATGTTGACGATGAGGTTCGGAGCAACCGTTGGCGCGCCCTCGTGGTCACCGTCGGCGCGTTCCAGGCGGCCTGTAGATCGTCCGCCAGTCCGGCGAAATCCGGAACGTCGGCCACCGGAACGGGAGCCGACACGGACGCGACCCGCGCCTCGCAGGACTCGACACGCCGAAGCGCTGCTTCCCAGTTCTTTTCCAGCTGCGCGGCAATCAGCCGGTTGTCGGGATCGCAGGCGGCATAGCGCCGTTCCGCCAGCGACGCCTCGTAGCGCGCCTTCTGCAGGTCCAGCTCCGCCATCCGCCGTCGCTCGGCTTGGTGTTCCATATGCCTCCGCTCGGCTTCCAGCGCGGCCTCGATCGCCATCGGCTCGACGGCTCGGAGAAGTTCGCCGGCGACCACCTCGTCCACCCGGGAACTCCCAAACCCGAGGCATCGTGGCAGTCCCAGCATCTGGTGGGGACGTTCGCAACGGTATATGGCCTGGCTGGGCTGGCGGCCGCGATACGACACGGTCAGGCGCCGTCCGCACCGGGCACAGCTCAGGACCCCAATCAGCAGGGCACGGCCCCCGCGCCCCGATTTCGCGCCGCCGGCCCGGCCGTAGGCGTTGGCGGCGAGCAGGGTCTGGTTGCGCTCGAACTCGGGGGCCGGGTAGCAGGTGAACAGAAACTCCGATTGGGCCGCTAAGCCAGCTTCCCGTTTTGGGCGCAACTAAATTTCTTCACCAATGACAAGTGGATTCGCTGAAATAACGCGGTTTGTTCCAACCAGAACAACTCTATAATTCTTTTGATTGTATGATTTTCCGTTACCAACAACAGGGAGTGTTGGCTCTTGTAACGTTACTCCCGTCCTTGTTCCATCTTTGTCTAAAAAAATCCAGTCGCAGTTCATATTACCCTCCGTTAGGTGATGCAACGCGGTTAGTTATAACTAATTTTTCGCGCAAAGCATGTGTTTTTCCGACAGGCACAGGGGCCGCCTTCCCGCCGGTCCCAAGGCCCCGGAATCATAGCCAGGAAACTCTGTCGGCTTGATCATCTGTACGGAAACTGTCCCGCTGGGGTTTTCCGTACAGCCCCCTTGGCTCAATCGGAATTTCTGTTCCGCTGCTACTCGGACCCCATAAGCCATGACGTTTGCAACTCGTTTGCGTCCGCGCGATGACGCGCCACGCAAACCTCAGACGCCGCCCCATACCTTGCCAAGGCGACCCTCACCGGCTTTCAATTACCCACAAGCTGCGGCGCGATCTCCGAACCCAATGCAATGTCGATCAGGCGAGACATGCCCCGCCACATGACGGTGTTTCCCGGTGGTGGATCACCGCCGCGAGCGAGATAGCCGCCGAGCTTGGCGACTTTGGTGAGATAGATGCCCAGGGTGTTGCTGCCGGGCGTGGTTGGAGCCTTGTTCGGGATCAGGAAATTGAGGATCTTCTGCTCGCGCTCGGTGAAGACGATCCCTGCGTCAATGTCCGGCGCCGATCGGTTGATCATCGTTAGCCAGAAGACTCGCCAACTCACCAAGCAGTAGACGGCGATCAACTTCACCAAACGGTCGGCGCTTCGCAGGCGCGCCTCTTCCGCCTTACAGCCTGACTTCAGGATTTTGTGAAACAACTCGATCTTCCACCTCACCGAATAGCAACGGAGCTTCTCAATGGCGTCCTCGTTCGAGAGGACGGGCAGATCGGTGAGGAGCTTCCAATCAATGCGCGGCCGGTTGGCGGGCGCGTCACGTTCTCGGGCACGCAGGACCGTCAGGGAGAGGGCCGGATAGCGACTCTGCTTTCCGACCGGCGGCAAAATCCGCAGGCTACGGTAGGTCAGTTCGACCTTCGCCGTGTCGAGGTGACCTTTGCCATCTCGGACAGCAACGGCATGCACGCCTTGGACGGCGACCTCATCCATCACGGCGTCGACGGTCGTATCGCCACCAAGGGCGAGCCGATCGACGCAGGTTCGCACCAGGAAATGCGTGCCCATCTTCTGAGCCAGGCAAAACAGCTCGTAGATGTCGCTTTCGCGATCGCCGACGTGGATGCAGCGTCCCGGATCACCGAACAGTTCCGTGGTCCGGCGCAGGTTCTCCAGCCAGCGGACACTCTCCTTCTGCTCGATGGGAACCCGCGTTGGGTTGATCCTTCTCTTGAGGGCGGCGGTTCCCTTGAACTTGCTCCGGGTCCAGAACTTGACCGCGCCGAGCCCAAGGGGCAGACCCTCGGTCGTGACCGCCAAACTGGCGTGCATCAACAGCCCACACACGGTGTGCATGCGGAACCGGCCCTCCTCGTCCTGACCACTGTTGACCCGGACGGTCTGGCCGATCTTCTCGGGATGCTCACGCTGGAAGGAGAACTCTGTGGTGTCCTGAATGACCAGGATGGGGCCGGAGGCCGCGGCGACCCGCTGGCGCGTCGAATCGAAGTGGCCGGAGAGGATGTCCGCGTCGCTCACCCGCTCGTTGGCGAAGAACCGGTAGGCCGCCTTGGTGTTGGCCCAGTCCTGGCAGGCCAGGGGAATGCTGTCGCCCATCGCCCCGGCCATCTGATCGAGCAACGTGCCCAAGCGTCGCCCCAGCCGCTCGTCGGCAAAGTGGCAGCCAGCGAGTTCATTGTCGATCCAGGCGTTGGCTCCCGTGGCCATCGGCACCTCCCGAACATCGTGCGATGTCAACAGGCCGTGGATTGCCCGCGTTCGAGGTGGAGACCGCCGTCACCAGCGGTGCTGCCGGATGTGGGTAATTGAAAGCCTCACCGGAGGCGTACCTTTCGCTACGCTGTCGGGCGCCAACTCCAGCGGATCAAGGATGGCGGGATCAGCATCTGCTCTGCCGTAGCTGTCTTTGGTTGATAATGGCTGAGTATATTTTCGCCCGTTCTTGTATGTTCTGTGTCCGCCCTTCCGGCCGCCGGTGCCGATTATCCGCGGTTGAGAGGGGTGGGTTCGGAAGAGGGGTGTCGTCGCCCGTTCCGGGGTTCGGCCCCGCGCCATAGATTGGCACCCTCGCCCGTTGCCCCGGGCCTGCACGGTATCACGACGCAGCGGCTCCGATCTTGGCCGGTGGCGCCGCATTCACAAGGACAGGTGCCCGGCAGCGGCTCCGAGGCTCTTCGCGGCCCACAACGACAGGAGGGACGCCATGACCTTCGTGGGCATCGACATCGGCGCGGAAGCCCATGTCGCCGCCGCGGTGAACGATCAAGGCTCAACGGTGTGCAAGCCGTTCCGCTTTACCGCAGACCAAGCGGGACACGCCGCCCTGTTCACCGAGCTTGAGCGGCTGGCGCCGGTCCAACTCGTCGTACTGGAAGCCACCGGACACTATTGGAAGAACCTCGCCGCCGCCCTGGTCGCCCGCGACCTTCCGGTGGCCATCCTCAACCCGCTGCAGTCCGCCCGCTTCCAGCAGGAAGCACTGGTACGCACCAAGACCGACGCGCTCGACGCCCTGGGACTCGCCCGCCTCGGCCAGCAGAAGCGGCCGGCGCCGGCGACCTTGCCCGATCACGCCACCGAGCAGTTGCGCGAACTGATCCGTCACCGCGACCGCCTCGTCCAGGACTGCGGCGACCGCGTGCGGCAACTCCACCGCCTGCTGGACCTCACCTTCCCGGAGTTCAAGCAGCATGTTGCCCTGCTGGACACAGCGCTTGCCCTGACGATCCTGAAAGCGTTCCCAACCGCGGCGGACATTGCCGCCGCCACGCCCCGGCGCCTGGCCAAGCTGCGCCACGGACCGCGGCACTTCGTCGGCGACCCGTTGGCGCGCCAGCTCATCGCCGCCGCCAAGCAGACCGTCGCCGCCCAGAGCGGCGATGTCTACCGGGTACGGATCCGGCATGCCTGCGAGGATCTGGCGCTCTGGCGCGCCCGGCTTCTCACCATCGACACGATGATCGAGACGTTGCTCGAAGACCATCAGGTCGCCCGTCTGCTGACCTCCATCGAAGGGATCGGCACGACGACGGCGGCACGGTTGGTGGCCGAACTCGACGATCCCGCACGGTTTCGCT
This sequence comes from Azospirillum sp. UENF 312511, assembly GCF_058780635.1. Taxonomy (NCBI): domain Bacteria; kingdom Pseudomonadati; phylum Pseudomonadota; class Alphaproteobacteria; order Rhodospirillales; family Azospirillaceae; genus Azospirillum; species Azospirillum sp. UENF 312511. The sequence continues at coordinate 16,709 of NZ_JBSNCG010000006.1, forward strand.
CGCCGGAAGCGTTGGCCTCCTACATCGGGCTGGTGCCGGCCCTCAAACACTCTGGCAAGCAGACGCCGAAGCGGGCGGGGCTGTCGCCGATCGGCAAGGCGGCCTTGCGGCGGGCGCTGTGGATGCCGACAGTTCACGCGGTGCACGCCAGCCCCTGGCTGCGCGTCTTCTATGAGGGCCTGCGCCCGCGGCAAGCCGGGCAAGGTCGCGCTGATCGCCGCGATGCGCAAGCTGATGGTCGCCATCTGGACCGTCGCCAAACAGCGGCGCACCTGGTCGCCCTCACCCCCTCAGGAGACGACCGCCTGAATCCCAGCGGTCGGTCGGAACGACCGACCCATGCCGAACCATCGCCGGGCCGGACGGCGCGGGTCAAGGCCGCAGCCGCCGTAGGCGGGGGCGCGTCAGCGCCCGCCTTGACCTGGGGCGGCCGGTCTGGCCCCCGACCCGCGTTTCCGCTTCACAAACGCCACGGTATCTATGGAGTGTCCCCTCGAAAAACGCCGCTTTTCCATCCGCGTGGCCCCTTATCGGCATCAACCCGCGCTCAGAGGCGGTTTATCGAGGTGTTCTTTGGACTGCGCATGACGAGGCCGCGATGTCTCGGCAATCTGCACGGTGTCAGACCGCCGATCCATACCTTCAGGAGCGGGGAATGGATCGCGGCGGTCTCTGGCTGCCGAATGCTCAGCCGAACCAGGCGGAGACGTTTCCGGTCTGGCCGAGGATGGTGATGCGGTTGCCCCCGCCGACGTCGAGCGTGGTGTTGCCGCCCTCCACCCGCGCCGAGCGGATCACCGCGCCAAGGTCGACGCCGGCCTCGTAGAAGGCCAGGCGGTCCACCCCCACCTCGAAGTCCATCACCACTGACCCGCCGGAGTTGCGCCCGAAGGCGAAGACGTCCGCGCCCTCGCCGCCCCACAGCGTGTCCGCCCCGCCGTCGGCGAACAGCACGTCGTTGCCCGCCCCGCCGTGCAGCACGTCGTCGCCCGCCCCGCCGAACAGCGTGTCGTCGCCCTCCTCGCCGAACAGCGTGTCGTTGCCCTCGCCGCCCAGCCCCAGGTCGTTGCCCGACCCCAGACCGATCAGGTCGTTGCCCGACCCGCCCAGCGCCGTGTCGTTGCCCGCCCCGCCGCTCAGCGTGTCGTCGCCCTCGTCGCCGTACAGAAGGTCGTCGCCGTCCTCGCCGAACAGCAGGTCGTTGCCCGCCCCGCCGCTCAGCGTGTCGTTGCCCTCGTTGCCGGTCAGCGTGTCGTCGCCCTCCTCGCCGAACAGCACGTCGTCGCCCTCGCCGCCGAAGCCGCGGTCGTCGCCCGTGCCGCCGCCGATCAGGTCGTTGCCCGACCCGCCGAACAGCCAGTCGTCGCCCTCGCCGCCGTGCACCAGGTCGTCGCCCTCGTCGCCGTACAGCGTGTCGTTGCCGCCGGCGCTGGTGATCGTGTCGTTGCCGCCGCCGCCGTGCAGGAGGTCGTCGCCTTCGCCCAGATGCATGTACTGCTCGTGGTCGTCGCCGTAGACGATCTGCTCGCCGTCGCCGCCGATCAGCGTGGCGTTGCCGACCACCGCCGCGAACTCGACGTTGTCGAGCTGGATGGTCACCGGCCCGGTCAGGCCCGTGGTGTTGAGCACCACCGCGGTCGGCGCCGTGCTGGTCGGGCCGGTGCCGCCCAGCGTGGTGCCGGTCACCTTGGTCTGCACCGCCTGGCCGGCGGCCACGCCGGGGGCGGTGAAGTCGATGGCGCGGACCAGAAGCTGGGCCTGCGCCGACAGCACCGAGAGGAAGCCCGAGCCGCCGCCGGTCAGCCCGCTGCGCGCGGCGGTGCCCTCGTCGGTGCGCGCCTCGATGGCGGCGATCAGGCCGGTCAGCCCGGTCAGCGCCTGGGCGGCGGTCTGCCGCTCGGCGCCGCCGGTGGCGGTGACGGCGACGCCGGTGGAGACGCTGACCGTCAGCGTGGTCTGGGTGGAGACATGGCCGGTCTGGCGGTCGACCACCTGCTCGCGCACCACCGGGACGTCGGCGAGGTCGGGGTTGGCGGTGCTGGTGTCCTCGACGCGGGTGCCGGTGCTGGCCTCGATGGTCACGGTGGTGGTGCGGCTGCCGTCGCCGTTGGTGGTGACCGCGCCGGTGACGGTGGCGCCGTCGACGGTGGCGACCGGCGGCGGGGCGACCGGGGCGGGCTTGTCCACGGTGGCGGTGAGCTTCTGCGTCGTCGCGGTGAAGGGCAGCGAGGCGTTGCCCGCCGGGTCGGTCAGGGCGAGCGTCAGGGTCAGCGTGCCGTCGCCCAGGCCGGAGAGGTCGAGCCCGCCGACCTGCGCGGTCGGGCCGCTCATCACGCCGCTGCCGGAGACCTGGCCGCCGCCGGCGGAGGTGATCGTCCAGGTGAAGGCGGCGCCGGCCTCGCCGCCGCTGATGGTGAAGGCGGTGCTGGACTGCTCGAGGGCGTCGATGCTGTCGTCGTCGAACAGCACGCTGGCCGTCGGCGGGGTGGTGTCGACGGTCAGCGTGTGGGTGGCGGGGCTCGACACGTTGCCGGCGGCGTCGGTGGCGGTGGCCGCGACGGGGTTGGCGCCGTTGGGGTCGAGGCTGAGCGAGCCGGCGGTCGGGGTGGCGGTGGCGAGGTCGAGGCTCCAGGCGCCGGTCCCCGAGGCGGTGGTGATGTAGGTGGCGCCGCCCACCGTGACGGTGACCGTGGCGTTGGCCTCGGCGGTGCCGGTGAGGGTGGGGGTGGTGCTGTTGGTGAGCGCGGTGGTGACGGTCGGGGCGTCGGGCAGGGTGGTGTCGATGGTCAGCGTCTGGGTGCCCGGCGCGGAGACGTTGCCCGAGGCGTCGGTGGCGGTGGCCGAGACGGTGTTGGCGCCGTTGGCGTTGAGGCTGAGCGAGCCGGCGGTCGGGGTGGCCGTGGCGAGGTTGACGCTCCAGCTCCCGTTGGTGGCGGTGGTGGTGTAGGTGGCGCCGCCGATGGTGACGGTGACCGTGCTGCCGGTCTCGGCGGTGCCGGTGAGGGTGGGTGTGGTGCTGTTGCTCAGCGCGGCGCTGGTCACCGTCGGGGCGTCGGGCAGGGTGGTGTCGATGGTCAGCGTCTGGGTGCCGGCCGTGGAGGTGTTGCCCGCGGCGTCGGTGGCGGTGGCCGAGACGGCGTTGCTGCCGTTGGGGTTGAGGCTGAGCGTGCCGGAGGCCGGCGTCGCCGTGGCGAGGTTGATCGACCAGCTGCCGTTGGTCGCCGTCGTGGTGTAGGTGGCGCCGCCGACGGTCACCGTCACCGTGCTGCCGGTCTCGGCGGCGCCGCCAATGGTCGGAGTGGCGCTGTTGGTCAGGGCCGCGCTGGTCACCGCCGGGGCGTTGGGCGCGGTGGTGTCGATGGTCAGCGACTGGGTGCCCGGCGCGGATGTGTTGCCGGCGGCGTCGGTGGCGGTGGCCGAGACGGCGTTGCTGCCGTTGGGGTTGAGGCTGAGCGACCCGGAGGTCGGGGTGGCCGTGGCGAGGTTGACGCTCCAGGCGCCGGTCCCCGAGGCGGTGGTGGTGTAGGTGGCGCCGCCCACCGTAACGGAGACCGTGGCATTCGCCTCGGCGGTGCCGGTGAGGATCGGCGTCGCGTTCTTGGTCAGCGCGGCGCTGGTTACCGTCGGGGCGTCGGGCAGGGTGGTGTCAATGGTCAGCGTCTGGGTGCCGGCCGAGGAGATGTTACCCGCCGCGTCGGTGGCGGTGGCCGAAACGGTGTTGGTGCCGTTGGCGCTGAGGCTCAGCGACCCGGAGGCCGGCGTCGCGGTGGCGAGGTTGATCGACCAGCTGCCGTTGGTGGCGGTGGTGGTGTAGGTGGCCCCGCCCACGGTGACGGTGACGGTGCTGCCGGTTTCCGCCGTGCCGGTGAGGGTGGGTGTGGTGCTGTTGCTCAGCGCCGTCGTAACGGTGGGGGCGTTGGGCGCCGTGGTGTCGATGGTCAGGGTCTGGGTGCCGGCCGAGGAGGTGTTGCCCGCCGCGTCGGTTGCCGTTGCCGAGACGGCATTCGTGCCGTTGGCGTTCAGGCTCAACGAGCCGGAGGCCGGCGTCGCCGTGGCGAGGTTGAGGCTCCAGGCGCCGGTCCCTGACGCGGTGGTGGTGTAGGTCGCCCCACCCACCGTGATGGTCACCATGCTGTCGGCTTCCGCCGTGCCGGTGAGGATCGGCGTTGCGTTTTTGGTCAGGGCCGCGCTGGTCACCGCCGGGGCGTTGGGCGCGGTGGTGTCGATGGTCAGCGTCTGCGTGCCGGCGGTGGAGACGTTGCCCGCCGCGTCGGTTGCCGTCGCCGAGACGGTGTTGGTGCCGTTGGCGTTGAGGCTCAGCGATCCGGAGGCCGGCGTCGCCGTGGCGAGGTTGAGACTCCAAGTCCCGTTGGTGGCGGTGGTGGTGTAGGTGGCGCCGCCCACCGTGACGGTCACCGTGCTGCCGGTCTCCGCCGTGCCGCCAATGGTCGGGGTGACGTTCTTGGTCAGCGTGGCGCTGGTCACCGCCGGGGCGTTGGGCGCGGTGGTGTCGATGGTCAGCGTCTGGGTGCCGGCCGTGGAGACGTTGCCCGCGGCGTCGGTGGCGGTGGCCGAGACGGCGTTGCTGCCGTTGGCGTTGAGGCTCAACGTGCCGGAGGCCGGCGTCGCCGTGGCGAGGTTGAGGCTCCAGCTGCCGTTGGTCGCCGTCGTGGTGTAGGTGGCACCGCCCACCGTGACGGACACCGTGCTGCCAGTCTCGGCCGCGCCGGTGAGGGTCGGCGTCGTGCTGTTGCTCAGCGCTGTCGTAACGGTGGGGGCGTTCGGCGCGGTGGTGTCGATGGTCAGCGTCTGGGTGCCGGCCGTGGAGGTGTTGCCCGCCGCGTCGGTGGCGGTGGCCGCGACGGCATTGGTGCCGTTGGCGTTGAGGTTCAGCGACCCGGAGGCCGGCGTCGCCGTGGCGAGGTTGATGGACCAGCTGCCGTTGGTTGCCGTCGTGGTGTAGGTGGCGCCGCCCACCGTGACGGTCACCGTGCTGCCGGCTTCCGCCGTGCCGGTGAGGATCGGCGTGGCGTTTTTGGTCAGCGCGGCGCTGGTCACCGCCGGGGCGTTGGGCGCGGTGGTGTCGATGGTCAGCGACTGGGTGCCCGGCGCGGATGTGTTGCCGGCGGCGTCGGTGGCGATGGCCGAAACGGCGTTCGTGCCGTTGGCGTTGAGGCTGAGCGAGCCCGAGGTTGGCGTCGCCGTGGCGAGGTTGAGGCTCCAGCTGCCGTTGGTGGCAGTGGTGGTGTAGGTCGCCCCACCCACCGTGACGGTGACCATGCTGCCGGTCTCGGCCGTACCGCCAATGGTCGGGGTGGCGCTGTTGCTCAGCGCGGCGCTGGTCACCGCCGGCGGGTTGGGCGCTGTGGTGTCGATGGTCAGCGACTGGGTGCCGGCCGTGGAGACGTTGCCCGCGGCGTCGGTGGCGGTGGCCGAGACGGCGTTCGTGCCGTTGTCGTTGAGGCTGAGCGAGCCCGAGGTTGGCGTCGCCGTGGCGAGGTTGAGGCTCCAGCTGCCGTTGGTGGCAGTGGTGGTGTAGGTCGCCCCACCCACCGTGACGGTGACCGTGCTGTCCGCTTCCGCCGTACCGGTCAGGGTGGGTGTGGTGCTGTTGCTCAGCGCCGTCGTGACGGTCGGGGCGTTCGGAGCCGCGCTGTCGATGGTCACCGTCAGCGTGCTGGAAGCCGGCGACGAGCTGGTGGCATCGCTCGACACAGCGGTCAAGGAGTGGGCGCCTTCGCTCAGGGAGGTCGTCGTGATGGTCCACAGACCGTTTGCGTCGGCCGTCGCCGTGCCCACCGCCACCGCCCCGTCGTACAGCACCACCGTGGACAGCGGCTGGGCTTGGCCGGAAATCGCGGGATTCGTGACGTTGGTCAGCGTGTCCGCGGCCGAACCGCTGTTGCTGCCCGGGGTCAGTGCAAGGCTGGCCGGCGGCTGCGGCACGTTGCGGAACAGGATGATGTTGTTGCCGATGCTGTCGCCGCCAGCCAGCACGTCGAGATCGCCGTCCCCATCGATGTCCACGATGCTCGGAACGGACTTGAAGGTGACGTTGCTCAGCCCGAAGGGGTTGGTGCCCTCCAGGGTGAAGCTGGGCGCCGTTGCCGATCCGACGTTCCGGTAAAACAGCATGTCGCCGGCAAAATTACCGATCAGCGCGTCGAGGTCGCCGTCCCCGTCGACGTCCACGAAGGTCGGCTGGGCGTAACTGCCGACGTCATCCAGCCCGAAGGGATTGGTGCTCTCCAGCGTGAAGCTGGGAGCCGTCGCCGTGCCGATGTTCCGGAAGAACACCATGTTGCCGTCGTAGTTGCCGATCAGCGCGTCGAGGTCGCCGTCGCCGTCGATGTCCACGAAGGAGGGGGTGGTGGCGCTTCCGACGCTGCTCAATCCGAAGGGATTGGTGCCCACCAGCGTGAAGGTGGGAGCCGTCGCCGTGCCGACGTTGCGGTAGACCACCGTGTTGCCGTTGAAGTCGCCGATCAGCGCGTCGAGCGTACCGTTTCCGTCGATGTCCACGAAGGTCGGGGCGGCGTTCATATCGAGCGCGCCCAACCCGAAGGGGTGGGTGCCCGCCAACGTGAAGCTGGGGGCCGTCGCCGTTCCATCGTTCCGGTAGAACCGGATGGTGCCGTCGCCCATGCCGACCAGCGCGTCGAGATCGCCATCGCCGTCAATGTCGGCGAAGGTCGGGATCGACCAGGGTCCGGTGGTGACGAGACCGAAGGGGTTGGTGCCCTCCAGGACGAAATTGGGGTCCTTCGGCACCGTCACACCATGTCCGGTCAGCGCGCCCGCAGCGTTGCCGGCCGCGTCCGCGGTCTTCGCACCGGAGCCCGGCGGGGCGTAATCGACCGTGACGGTCTGATGGACGGAGACCACACCGTCGTCGAGCGTCAGCGTGACGGTCTTGCCGCTGGAGGCGACCGCGGTCACCGTGCGCGCCACGCCCCCCACCATCACCGAGAAGGCCCCGGCCGGAGCCTGGGCGCCGTCCAGCAGCTCCGAATAGGTCAGCGTCAGCTGCGTTCCGCTCAGCACCGCCGCGGTCAGCGTCGGTGCCGTCGTGTCGATGGTCACGCTCAGCGCCGTAGAGGCCGGCGATGTGCCGGTGTAATAGGCGCTGGTGGCCTTCGCTGTCAGGTTGTGGACGCCTTCGGCCAGCGTGCCCGTCGTGAGGGTCCACAGGCCCGAGGAGTCGGCGGTGACGGTGCCGATCGCCGAGGCGCCGTCGTACAGCACCACCTCCGACAGCGGCACAGCCGAGCCGGTGATGGTCGGCGCGGTGTTTCCGGTGATGGCGTCGGCCGTCGAGCCGGTGTTGGTGCCGGCCGTGAGCGCCAAGGCCGAGGGCGCCGCGGGCGGTGGCGGGCCCTGGAGGTAGACGACGAAATTGCCGTCGCCATTGCCGATCAGCGCGTCGAGGTCGCCGTCGCCATTGAGGTCGGCGAACACCGGCAGGGCCGCGGTGCCGACGTCGCCCAGGCCGTAGGGGTTGGTGCCGACGACGGTGAAGCTGGGCGCCGCGTTGGTGCCGATGTTGCGGAACACCACCGTGTTGCCGTCGAAGTTGCCGACCAGCACATCGAGGTCGCCGTCGTTGTCGATGTCCACGAAGGCCGGCGTCGAGGCGAAGCCGACATCTTCGAGACCGAAGGCGTTGGTGCCGACGACGGTGAAGCTGGGGGAGGCCGTCGTCCCGACGTTGCGGTACATGGTCAACGAGCCGTCATTGCCGCCGAACAGCACGTCGAGGTCGCCGTCGCCGTCCAAGTCCCAGAGCGTCGCCTTGGCATAACCGCCGCCGACCTGGCCGATGCCGAAGGCGTTGGTGCCGACCATGGTGAAGCTGGGTGCCGTGGTGGTGCCGATGTTGCGGTATACCACCGTATTGCCTTGACCCTGGCCGAGCAGCAGGTCGAGGTCGCCGTCACCGTCGAGGTCCACGAAAGTGGGCGTGCCGTAAGGGGTGTTGCTGATACCGAAGGGGTTGGTGCCGATGAAGGTGAAGCTGGGCTCCGCCGTGGTGCCGTCGTTGCGGTAGAAACGGACGGACGCGCCGCTGTTGCCGGTCACCAGGTCGAGGTCGCCGTCGCCGTCGATGTCGACCAGGGTCGGCCGGGCGGACGTGCCAATGTCGACGAGGCCGAAGGGGTTGGTGCCGAGCAGGATGAAGTTGGCATCGCCCACGGTGACGTTGCGCACCTCCCGGCCGGTCACCGCGGCGGCGGCGTTGCCGGCCACATCCTGCGTCTTGGCGCCCGAGCCCGGCGGCGTGTAGCCGACGGTGACCGTCTGGTAGCGTTCCACCGCGCTTCCCAGCGTCAGCGTCACCGTCGTGCCGGAGGCGTCCGCCCCCGTCACCGTGCGCGCCACCCCGTTCACCATCACGGTGAAGGCCGACCCCGCCGCGTCGGCGGCACCGTCCAGCGCTTCCGAATAGGTCAGGGTCAGGGTCGTGCCGTTCACCGACGCCGAAACCAGCGACGGCGGGGTGGTGTCGGGCGAATTGTTTGTGACGGCGTGGGCGGTAAAGCTGGCGGCGTCGGCGCCGGTGACGGACTGGATGGCGTTGGTGTCGTTGCCCGCGGTGGGGTCGGTGTAGGAGACGGTGACGGTGTCCGCGTTGGTGACCGCCTGGGCCAGCGTCAGCGTCACCGTCTTGTTCACGCTGTCCACGGCGACGCTGCTGACGGTGACCGCCTGCCCTCCGGCCGTGACGGTGAAGAGGTTGGCCGCCGGAGGGTTGGTGCTGGACAGCGCCAGATCGTACGTCAGGACCAGCGACGCGCCATTGACCGCAGCGCCTTGCAGAGCCGGGATGGGCGGCGGCGGTGCGACATTGCGGTACACGCTGAGGGTGCCGCTCCCCTGAGCGACCAAGGCGTCGAGATCGCCGTCGCCATCGATGTCGAAGAGAGACGGCGCAATCATGCTCGCCGTCCCCCGCGTGAGACCGAAGGGGTTGGTCCCGGCCAAGGTGAAGCTGGGTTGCGTTGCTGTGCCGACGTTCCGGTAGAAATAGATGTCGCTGCCGTAGGGCGCGCCAGAATTGTTCGTTTCGCCGACCAGCATGTCGAGGTCGCCGTCGTTGTCGAGGTCCGCAAAGACCGGCGTGGAGTAATCCTGGACGTTGCCGAGACCGTAGGGGTTGGTGCCGACGAGGGTGAAACTGGGCTGCGTTGCCGTACCGATGTTCTCGAAGACGACCAGCCCCGAGCTCTGGCCGACCACCAAATCGAGGTCGTCGTCGCCGTCAAGATCCACGAAGACAGGAGCGGCCTTGTATCCGACCCCGCTGAGGCCAAAGGGGTTGGTCGCCTCCAACGTGAAGCTCGGCGCCGCGGAGGTGCCCACGTTCCGGAAGAGGAACAGGTTTCCGGTGTCGCGTTCGCCGACCAGCACATCGAGCTTGCCGTCGCCGTCGATGTCCGCCAAGGCCGGCACGATGAAGCTGCCAACGTCGGCCAAGCCGAACGGGTTGGTGCCAACCAGCGTGAAGCTCGGCGATGTGGGGGTGCCGATGTTCCGGAAAAGCTGCAGATCGCCGTTGTTGTTGCCGACCAGCACGTCAAGGTCGCCGTCGCCGTCGAAATCCCCATAACGCAGCACGGTGGCCGAACCGCTGGGGCTCAAGCCAAACAAAGCGGTTCCCATCAGCGTGAAGGTCGGGTCGGTCATAATGCAGCTGGCTCCAATGGGGCTGGTATTCTTGGCGTTTGTTTCAGATCCCAGCTCAAGGAGGCTGGTATCGGCCAGAATGTCTTGACGGTGCGGTGAGAACGACCGGCATCAGTGCGGCAAGGCGGAAGCCCTCATGGCCCGCCCGATCCGCGACACGCGGATCAGGAAACGCAACTTTCAAGCGGCGCATCGGCGAATCGGACACAGGAGGTGTTCCTCCTTGGACTGATAGGGGTAACTCCTTTCAGTCAGTACACGCACTATTCAGGCTAGTAAAATGCATTGGATTGAATGCGAGAATTCACCTCGTGAATTTCGCCGGCATCTATTTGAATTCGCTCGTTTTTTCTAACGAGGGCGTGGCCAAGCGGAATCTGTGACCATTGATGCACAACTCATTGAAAGCCTGACGGCTTTCCAGTTTCACAGATGAGACGTGGCACCTCTCATCGACAACGATCGATGCGTCTCTCTCTGCAGTTAAAAATAGCGCATCCGGCGATATCCCTCATCCACCCGTCACTTGGGCGGATCACCGGGCTGTCCGTTCATGGCCGGGCGCCGCAGCCAGGCCTTCCCCTTGGCGGCGTCGGCCGCTGCGTTCGTTCATGGCGGCGATTGCAGTGACTCAACCGATCGCGCAAGCCGACGGAGACAGCAAAGGAGTCGGAGACGAACGGACCATATCGGTTGTTTCGGCTTGAATGCCCTCCTTTCCATCCGCGGCAATCCCATGGACCTGGAAAACGTTCTTCGCCAGATCCAGACCGATCGTCACCACCTCGTCCATCGACGGCCCCTCTGAGCTGGTTTCTTCGACGACCTCAGCTTGCCACCGTTTTAGGAAGGTGGAAGGGCCATCCACCACATCAGCTCAGCTCAGATTCGTCTCGACCCGTTCATCGAGCCGGCGCACGCCGACCTTGCGATCAGGGCGCTTGTCCAAAAGGGATTGGGTACGCGGATCGGCCTGGTAGGCCCGAATGAGCCGAGAGATACGGCTGCGACACGTTGAGCGTCTGCGCGGCAGCGGCAAGCTGTTCCCCGCGCGCGCCATAGACCAGCGGCTGCAAAACGAGCGGACGGATACCCCGTTCCCGTTCTCGGGCGATCCGCCAAAGATCATCGGGTACATCCATGAGATCGCGAGGCGACTTCGCTTGGCCCGACACTTTTCACCTGATCAACTCTGCAATTCTGACCAGGACAAGTCTGATTTTCTCCTGATTAGCTTGCCTATCCGGCGCTAAACCCGTTGCGGCGCCTAGCCAATTTTCGCCTGAATAACTCAGCGGCGACAAGCATCAGGGCGAGCGAATTCACCCTTTTCCGCTGCAGCTTGAGTCAGCTTCTTTCCCAGAGTGGAGCGGAGAAGGTGCGCCACCTTCTCCGTCACAAGATCACACGGTCACAAACCAGGAGCTTGAAACCGCGGTGATCTGCACACCGACCAAAGTGACCGTATCCGAGGCGCCGAAAACGATCCGTGCGTTGCCGCCCATATCGGCGGCCAGAGTGTAGGTTTGACCTTCCGCCAGAGCGATGAGATCGCCCTGTCCGGCGTTGAAATCCCGCAGGATGTCGTTGCCGCCGCCATTGGAGAAGACGAACAGGTCGGCACCGCTTCCGCCAACCAACGAGTCATCGCCGAAACCACCAACCAACGTGTCGTTTCCGCTGCCGCCGGACAGGGTATCGTTTCCGCTACCCCCGCACAGCCAGTCGTTCCCGTTGCCTCCGGACAGCGTGTCGTCTCCGTCTCCGCCGTCCAGCCAGTCGTTGCCGTTGTCACCGCGCAGGCTGTCGGCGTAAGCACCGCCCGTGAGCGAGTCATCGCCATCCCCACCGATCAGTTCCACCGCGGAGGAGGCGTTGGCCGCCGTCACGGTGTCGCTGCCGACGCTGCCGTTGAAGAGCTCAATGGAGGCCGACAGATCCAGCGTCACGCCGCCGGAATATCGGGCATAGACCGTGTCGTTGCCGGCGCCGCCATCCAAGGATGCGGTCTGGGTATCGACATACAGGCGATCATCACCGGCGCCGCCAAACAGCACGTTGTTGCCACCGCCGCCAACCAGAACGTCGTTCCCGGCGCCGCCAAACAGCGTGTCATCGCCCGCGTCACCACGCAGCGTGTCGTCATAGGCGCTGCCAACCAAGAGGTCGTCGCCGGCGCCGCCATTGATCTCCACCAGCGTGACGGAGCCGGTGGCGGTCAGGATGTCGTTGCCGGAGCCGCTGAACACCCGCTCGATGCTGGTGGCGGTAAGGTCGAGGGTGAGGTTTCCATCCCCCTGGACATAGACGGTGTCGAACCCGGCCCCGCCACTCACCAGAGCATCGTCCGCGTCGATGTACAGCACGTCGTCGCCGTCTCCGGCGCTCAGGGTGTCGCTGCCATTGCCACCGGTCAGTGTGTCGTTGAAGGCGCTGCCAAGGATGAGGTCGTCACCGTCACGCCCGTTGATCGCAAGGCCGAGGAGGGCGCCGGTGCCGATCAGGCTGTCGTTTCCGCCTCCGCCATAGGCCTGCTCAATGCTGCACGCCGCCAGATCGAGACTGGCGCCGACGCTGCCTTGGACGACGGCGGTGTCGAAGCCGGCACCACCCTGCAATGGCGCGTCGGCATCGTCGAAGTAGAAGCGGTCGTCGCCATCGCCTCCGATCAGCGTGTCGGCCCCCGCTCCGCCGGTCAACGTGTCGTCGCCCGCTCCGCCGATCAGGCTGTCGTTGCCCGCTCCACCATCCAGACGGTTGGCAGCACCATTGCCGGTCAGGACATTGTCCAACGCATTGCCGGTTCCGTTGATCGTGGCCGAGCCCGCCAGGATCAGGTTCTCGAGGTTGGCGCCGAGCACCCAGGAGATCGAGGCATTGACCGTGTCGGTGCCTTCCCCGGCCAGTTCGAGCACCACGTCGGCGGCGTTGTCGACCACATAGAGATCGTCGCCGAGCCCGCCAACCAGTGTGTCGACCCCGCCACCGCCGATCAGGGTGTCGTTGCCCGCCCCACCGTCGAGACGGTTGGCTCCGGCATCGCCCGTCAGCCTGTCAGCATGGAACGAGCCTGTCAGGTTCTCGATCCCGATCAGCACATCCCCGGCCGCTTCGCCGCCGGACCCTGTGCCGGTCGAAAGGTCAACGGTCACGCCCGCGGCTGATCCGGCGTAGCTGGCGGTGTCGGTGCCGTTCCCACCATCCAGCGTGTCAGCCCCGGCCCCACCGATCAGCGTGTCGTCACCATCGAGGCCAGTCAGCCGGTTGGCACCGGCGTTGCCGGTCAGGCTGTTGTTCAGCGCGTTGCCGATGCCGTTTGGCGCGGCTCCAGTCAGAACCAGTGCCTCGACGTTATCACCCAGCGTGTAGTTGATGGAACTGTACACCGTGTCGGCACCCTCGCCGGCCAGTTCGACGACCGCATCCCCGGCGTTGTCCACGAGGTAAACGTCGTTGCCGGTGCCGCCGATCAGGGTGTCCGCCCCAGCCCCGCCATCCAGCGTGTCGTCTCCTTCTCCTCCTACGAGGAGGTCGGCGTTGGACACGGACAACGAGACCCGTGCACCGTGCGATGAGAACCCGATGATGTCGGCCCGGCCGTCACCGTTGATGTCCGCCAGCCGGCGTGGCGTGGTGCCCTGTCCCCAGCCTTGGTTCGAGCCGAAGTAGCCGGTCAAGGCGCTCACCGGCGTGGTGAAGGTGCCGTCGGCCCGCCCCAGGGACACCAGCACGCCGCTCGCGGAGAATGCGACGATGTCGGCCCGGCCATCGCCGTTCACGTCGTCGACAAGACGTGCGCCGGCGCTCTGCGAGGGCCAGCCGTAGTTGAAGCCGAACTGGCCGGGAAGGGCGCTCAGCGGCGTGGCGAAGGTGCCGTCGGCCTGGCCGAGCGAGACCAGCACGCCGTTCGCCGAAAACCCGATGATGTCGACACGGCCGTCGCCATTGACGTCCGCCACCGCTCGCGGGGTCCTATCCTCGTTCGTCCAGCCTTGGCTGAAATCAAAATATCCAGGCAGAGCAAGCACTGGCGCAGCAAAGGTGCCGTTGGTTTGCGCCAGCGAGACCCGCACACCGTTCGATGAGAACCCGATGATGTCGGCCCGACCGTCGCCGTTGACGTCCGCCAGCCAGCGTGGCGTGGTGCCCTGTCCCCAGCCTTGGTTCGAGCCGAAGTAGCCGGACAAGGCGCTTACCGGCGTGGTGAAGGTGCCGTCGGCCTGCCCCAGGGACACCAGCACGCCGCTCGCGGAGAATGCGACGATGTCGGCCCGGCCATCGCCGTTCACGTCGTCGACAAGACGCGGACCGGCGTTCTGCGAGGACCAGCCGTAGTTCAAGCCGAACTGGCCGGGAAGGGCGCTCAGCGGCGTGGCGAAGGTGCCGTCGGCCTGGCCGAGCGAGACCAGCACGCCGTTCGCCGAAAACCCGATGATGTCGACACGGCCGTCGCCATTGACGTCCGCCACCGCTCGCGGGGTCCTATCCTCGTTCGTCCAGCCTTGGCTGAAATCAAAATATCCGGGCAGAGCAAACTCCGGCTCCAGGGGCGTGAACAGAAACTCATCTCCCGAACCGCCACGATCCCCCACCAGCATGTCATTGCCGGAACCGCCCACCAGCGTGTCGCTGCCGTACCCCCCTTCAAGGGAGTCATCACCAGCATTCCCATCAAGGACATCCGCACCGAGGCCTCCGATCAGCGTGTCGGCCCCCGTTCCGCCGGTCAACGTGTCGTCGCCCGCTCCGCCGATCAGGCTGTCGTTGCCCGCTCCACCATCCAGACGGTTGGCAGCACCATTGCCGGTCAGGACATTGTCCAACGCATTGCCGGTTCCGTTGATCGTGGCCGAGCCCGCCAGGATCAGGTTCTCGAGGTTGGCGCCGAGCACCCAGGAGATCGAGGCATTGACCGTGTCGGTGCCTTCCCCGGCCAGTTCGAGCACCACGTCGGCGGCGTTGTCGACCACATAGAGATCGTCGCCGAGCCCGCCAACCAGTGTGTCGACCCCGCCACCGCCGATCAGGGTGTCGTTGCCCGCCCCACCGTCGAGACGGTTGGCTCCGGCATCGCCCGTCAGCCTGTCAGCATGGAACGAGCCTGTCAGGTTCTCGATCCCGATCAGCACATCCCCGGCCGCTTCGCCGCCGGACCCTGTGCCGGTCGAAAGGTCAACGGTCACGCCCGCGGCTGATCCGGCGTAGCTGGCGGTGTCGGTGCCGTTCCCACCATCCAGCGTGTCAGCCCCGGCCCCACCGATCAGCGTGTCGTCACCATCGAGGCCAGTCAGCCGGTTGGCACCGGCGTTGCCGGTCAGGCTGTTGTTCAGCGCGTTGCCGATGCCGTTTGGCGCGGCTCCAGTCAGAACCAGTGCCTCGACGTTATCACCCAGCGTGTAGTTGATGGAACTGTACACCGTGTCGGCACCCTCGCCGGCCAGTTCGACGACCGCATCCCCGGCGTTGTCCACGAGGTAAACGTCGTTGCCGGTGCCGCCGATCAGGGTGTCCGCCCCAGCCCCGCCATCCAGCGTGTCGTCTCCTTCTCCTCCTACGAGGAGGTCGGCGTTGGACACGGACAACGAGACCCGTGCACCGTGCGATGAGAACCCGATGATGTCGGCCCGGCCGTCGCCGTTGACGTCCGCCAGCCGGCGTGGCGTGGTGCCCTGTCCCCAGCCTTGGTTCGAGCCGAAGTAGCCGGACAAGGCGCTTACCGGCGTGGTGAAGGTGCCGTCGGCCTGCCCCAGGGACACCAGCACGCCGCTCGCGGAGAATGCGACGATGTCGGCCCGGCCATCGCCGTTCACGTCGTCGACAAGACGTGCGCCGGTGTTCTGCGAGGGCCAGCCGTAGTTGAAGCCGAACTGGCCGGGAAGGGCGCTCAGCGGCGTGGCGAAGGTGCCGTCGGCCTGGCCGAGCGAGACCAGCACGCCGTTCGCCGAAAACCCGATGATGTCGACACGGCCGTCGCCATTGACGTCCGCCACCGCTCGCGGGGTCCTATCCTCGTTCGTCCAGCCTTGGCTGAAATCAAAATATCCAGGCAGAGCAAGCACTGGCGCAGCAAAGGTGCCGTTGGTTTGCGCCAGCGAGACCCGCACACCGTTCGATGAGAACCCGATGATGTCGGCTCGGCCATCGCCGTTGACGTCCGCCAGCCGGCGTGGCGTGGTGTCCTGTCCCCAGCCTTGGTTCAAGCCGAAGTAGCCGGTCAAGGCGCTCACCGGCGTGGTGAAGGTGCCGTCGGCCCGCCCCAGGGAGACCAGCACGCCGCTCGCGGAGAAAGCGACGATGTCGGCCCGGCCATCGCCGTTCACATCGTCGACAAGACGCGGGCCGGCGTTCTGCGAGGACCAGCCGTAGTTGAAGCCGAACTGGCCGGGAAGGGCGCTCAGCGGCGTGGCGAAGGTGCCGTCGGCTTGGCCGAGCGAGACCAGCACGCCGTTCGCCGAAAACCCGATGATGTCGACGCGGCCGTCGCCATTGACGTCCGCCACTGCTCGCGGGGTCTTATCCTCGTTCGTCCAGCCTTGGCTGAAATCAAAATATCCGGGCAGAGCAAACTCCAGCTCCAGGGGCGTGAACAGAAATTCATCTCCCGAGCCTCCACGATCCCCCACCAGCATGTCATTGCCGGAACCGCCCATCAGCGTGTCGCTGCCGTAACCCCCTTCAAGGGAGTCATCACCAGCATTCCCGTCAAGGAGATCCGCGCCAAGGCCTCCGAGCAGCGTGTCTCGTCCTTCTGTTCCAGCAACGATACCCATTATTCTTCCGTCCCCATGGTGTGGATTGGCCCAGATATGCCCTCAAGCTGGGCGAGGGTAACGTGAATATATGTCCATTTACGCGATTTTCGTCACAAAAATTCTTCTTTCCTATGAAGTATGATGAGTAAAATCGTCTCCAGAGGGAGCGCATCGTGTCCGCTTATCGTCCGCTTGACAGCAACCTTCAACCTGTGCGGTAACCTGCGTGAACGATGACTTTCCGGACACGTAGTTTTTCGGACGGGTTTCCGGACAAGGGACAGCGGCGATCGGCTACGTGCGGGTGTCGACTGCCGATCGCGACCCGGCATTCCGCCGGGCTTGGTCCGACGCCCACCATTGGGGTTACTGCACGAAAGCGCGCAAATTGCCCGGAATGTTAGAGCCTGTTTGAGAACTAGCGCAGAACACAACATATAGTAGGTGGTCTGAGGTTATTTCCCTATATGCTGCGGATTTTCCGCATTCTCAAACGGGCTCTTAGAACGCGGCATGAACATAAGTTCTGCCGCTCACCAGCGCTCTTTTCCGCGCCCTTTCGCGACAGCAGAAGGGCGGCATTGCCGCCCTTCTGCAACGGAGTGATTACGCTGGTATCTGATACCGGAGAGCGGAACCGCTGACTCACCGAGGGGGATTCCCAAAGCTGGCGATCGGTGATTCGATTCCCCATCCACGACGGGGAGGAACGAATGCCCGCGGCGTTGCCAATCCGGGAAGACCTGAGCGCCAGCGAGTTGCGCGCCCTGGCGCGGCGCGAGAGCAAAGGGCGGGTGGCGGCACGCATGTTCGCCATCGCCCATGCGCTCGACGGGGTGAGCCGGGCGGAAGCGGCGCGGCTGGCCGGCATGGACCGCCAAGCCCTGCGCGATGCGGTGGTGCGCTACAACGCGGAAGGCGTGGCCGGGCTCCATGATCGTCCGCTGCCCGGCCGGCCGGCATGGCTGAGCGAGGGCGAGCAGGCGACGCTCAAGGCCATCATCCTCGCCGGCCCTGATCCCAAGCGGCACGGCTGCGTGGAGTGGACCCTGCCGATCCTGTGCGAGGTGATCGCCGAACGCTTCGCCAAGACGCTGCATCCGGCCAGCCTCTCGCGCATCGTGCGCCGGCTGAACCTGTCGAAGCAGAAGACGCGGCCCCGTCACCCGCAGTCCAACGCCAAGGCCCAGGCCGCCTTCCAAAAAAGGGGCTGCGCGAAGCGCTGAAGGCTGCGGCGACCGCACACCCTGGGTGCCGCCTCCAACTCTGGTTCCAAGACGAAGCCCGCATCGGCCAGAAGGGCCGCACCGCGCATCGCTGGTGGGAGCGCGGGCAGCGTCCGGCCGGGCTGTGCGACAAGCGCTTCACCTCGGCTTACCTCTACGCCGCCGTCTGTCCGGCCAGCGGCGCCGACTTCGCGCTGGTGATGCCGACCGTCTCCACGACCGCCATGAGCCTGTTCCTGGACGGCTTCTCCCGGAGCCTGGAACCGGACGTCCAGGCGGTGCTCGTGCTTGATCAGGCCGGCTGGCATGGAGCACGGGCGCTGGTTGTGCCACACAACATCACACTGGTGCCCCTGCCGCCCTACAGCCCCGAACTGAACCCGGTCGAGCGCGTCTGGCTGTACCTGCGCGAGCGCTTTCTGTCCCACCAGCTTCTGGACGACTACGACGCCGTCGTCCAAGCCTGCTGCGACGCATGGAACGCTCTCACCGTTACGCCCGAACGCCGACGCTCCCTCACCAGTTACCCATGGCTCCCGTGTGTCAGTGCTTAAGCTCGGCAGTATGAGGCCTGGTTCGCGGTTTGTCTCTTTTCCCTGTTAAGGATCTTGAAGGCATATCCGCGCCGTAACCTCACAATAAGCATGTTACAGTTACTTCCCAATTTCTGAGAAATTGATTCACGAATTTCCCTTGCGTCCCGAGACGTTCTGATGATGCAGCATTGCTTAACGAACGAACAATAATTATCTTTTCCGAACCGGAACTTCAATGAATTCTCAACTGCTTTATAGTCATATGCGCGCCCTTTAGATGGAGTGATATCGAAATTCACTAAATAATAGCGCTCTGTCATATTCTACTCCTTTCATGACCTGTAACTGCTCACGAGGTTGGTCAGTTGGCAAAGATTGGCTGGCCGGCGATGGCCCGTGAAATGGCCTGATGTGCCGAAAGGCCGTTGAGGCGCCCGGTGCCAATGACGGACCGGGTTTGGGCGTGGACATCGGCACCCCAGAGCGAGCGGAAGCCGTTGGTCACTTTGCGAAAGATGACGCTGGGCCGCAGTGCGCGTTCCGACGCGTTGTTGGTCGGCGGCACGTCGCGATCGGTGAGGAAGGTGAAGAATTGAGAGCGCCACCGCTTGGTCTGCCGCTGCAGCTCGGCTCCGGCCTCCGTGATGGTCGGCATGGCGAGCAGACGGTCAAGGATCCGGTCGGCCTTGGCGCGATACTGGGCCAGCGTGCTGTCCTTCAGGCTTGGCCGTCGTCGCCCGACGGCCATGGCCCAGCACAGCAAGCGGCGTAGGGCCGGAGCAAAGCACGGTTCGTCGGCGTCGATGGCATACTGGACGTCCCGGAGCACGTGAGCCAAGCAGACTTGCTGGGTGTCGGCATGCCCCTGCTGCGCGCCCCAACGATCGGACATCCAGCAGCGGGGGCGGTGCTCGCCATCGGCGGTTTGCAGCTTGGGCAGGTGCTTGATGTCGACGTGGAGGAAGCCAAGGTCGTAGGTCTTGAACTTTTTGGTCGGCTT
This sequence comes from Azospirillum sp. UENF 312511, assembly GCF_058780635.1. Taxonomy (NCBI): domain Bacteria; kingdom Pseudomonadati; phylum Pseudomonadota; class Alphaproteobacteria; order Rhodospirillales; family Azospirillaceae; genus Azospirillum; species Azospirillum sp. UENF 312511. The sequence continues at coordinate 35,907 of NZ_JBSNCG010000006.1, forward strand.
GGCCGGCATGGTGGACGGCCGCGGTGGCAAGCGGTTCAGCCCTTCCGCCTTGAGGATGCGGTAGATCGAATGCCGGTTCAGGTGGGGCAGGAAGTGGCGCACCGTGAAGGTGAGGTCGTCGAGCGGGAAGCCGGTGCTCCGGCGCTCCGGCGCAGCTCGCAGACGATGGCACGCTCTTCCTCGGTCGCCCGCCAGCGCAGGTGCTGCGGCCGCGAGGAATGGTCCTGAACGTCGGCAGCACCGCGCGTGCGCCATTTGCGAATGGTCTCGGTGCTGACCCCATAGCGCTTGGCCAGCACGCGGGAGGACTCGGTAGACGCCGCGATGGCGGCACGCACGGCCGGCGTGGTTCGGGCGTTGGGATGGATCTGGTACATGGCGGCCCCTCCATGGAAGCCACGGAGCCTGCGATCGCCGCCTTGGTCATGATCCCCGGCCAGTGCTCCCCGTCAACCCTGGCCCTGGCGGGCCACTGCCCAAAGGGCGGCGGTGGGGTTGACCGGGATCAGCGGGGCCGGGGGTTTGGGGCTCGTCATGGCGGCGACGGACCGCTGTGCGCCCTTGCTCCGTTTGACATGGCGCGCCCGGGCAAGCCCCGCGAACATCCAGCCATATTCCTGAATGCCCCAACACACCGGATCCCAACAACGTTCCGCCATCACACAACTAAGTGTTTGATGGCGGAACGTTGTTTCTGCTGAACAATCAAATATGCTGCAAAATGGCTCGAACTTCTGGGATGAGCATTTTCTCTCGATCTAAGGTCGGAAATATTTTGAAGCAATTCTGTACGTATTCCAGAAGAGTCATGACGGCTGGACGACTTGGATCAGGATTGAGATACAGCATTGTACTACCCTCCAACCCTAGACGCCGGGCAAGCTCCGGGTAAATTGGCCAACGAGTGAAATGGGCTAGATCGTCTTTCACCGCACCGTCAGGTACATCGACCGGCGATAGACCAGCACGTTTCACAGCCATATTAGCAATATCTAATAGGACGTTTATCCGAGGATGGTTTATCGTATGCATGAATGGTCCTTTCGCAACCCATCGCTTCAAATGTTCTGAAAGGTCAAACTCACATGCCTTGAAATGTGCTTCGAGGTTTCTGCACGCCATGGAGAAACTGTTGAAGTATCCGGAAATGGCATAAATGTAAGTATTGTAAAGGGTTAACGTTTCCTCGGGAGTTCTTCCTCTGAGAAATCCGGCGACAGCAATCGCAGAATTATAATCGGTCGGAAGGCTACTGTTAGCAGCGTTGATACCAGGAAGGTAAACACAGTCGGGATGATAGCCGGGGAAGGCAATATTGGGAATAGTATATACCCGGGAACGCACAGAATCCGAGGAAATACCTAGAGCTGTTATAATGTTATCGGGTAGTTTCTGTGTGAATATATAATCCATTCCTCGGATTTTCTCTGCTACTTGGTCTAGATCGCCCCTCCCGAACGGAAAGCATCCAGAAACCTCTGCATCAGGCAATAGAGCACTCAAGGATTTTTTCAGGCCCGTAACCTGACAGTTACCCAGAACAAAGACTTTCATATTTTCTAAACCTCCACTACATGTCCTTCACTAAGGATTCTTCGTCACAAATGACAGCCGCTAACGTTTCGAACCGTCGGGCAGATTCGGTGTCCACAGGCGCGCTCTTTACCTCGGAAGGAGCGAGGGCGGTTCCCTCTGCATTGGACAAATAATGCCTGCTAAATATTGACATTACATGAGCAATCCCCTCATCGGTGACACTGCGCAGGTCGTCAGCGTAATAGCGTGATTCCGCTTGCTGTCCAGCAATAATTTCGTAAGAAGGAAAATAGGCCACATTTGGCCGCATGCTACTGACCTCTTCCGCAACAACTCGAAGCGCAGCTTTACTGTAAGTGTTAGAAACTAGGACATGTCGATCCTCAGCGGTTGCGATCAGCGGTACTGGCGAGACGGTGAGGATGATTCGCACCCCAGGGTTAACAATGCGCAACTTATCAATAAATTCAATAAGGTCGACGACCATTTCGCCGGTGCGCATGTTGGTGAACTTGTATTTAGTATCGTCACAATCATAAATGGCGCCCGGCGCAAGCGGATAAGCCATTCCATCCACAGCGCCTGTCCAGCACTCGGTCAAGCCAAGAGTGAAGATGAACACATCACAGGATTCAAACATTTCTCGCACACAAGACAAATGAATTTTCCGATCTTTCTCTAATTCCGCTACAGAAGGCCAACCTGTTTTCCGAATTCGTGGCCGAAAGGGGTCAACCCAACTACAATCATTCACTTTCCAAGTATTTTCATTTGGTATTACAAGTCCATAAGCTCGGGTGAAAAGTTGTAGTAATTGTCGTACAGTGTATATATTTCCATAGCGCGCAGTGAACATTGCAAATCCCTCCGCTTCGGCATCTTGGTTTTGCGGGGTTGTTTCTGTGATCATGTAGTTAAAGCCCTGGCGGCTGAGGAAGCGGGCGATGTGCTGGGCAAAACAGCTTCCGGCGGTAGCGACGGCATCTGTGCTGGCGATGCGGAAGGGAGTGGAAACCACCGGATCGATATCAGCGGCCCGCAAACTCTGAACGCCGCTTTTCCAGTAGCTGTAGCCCGGACGACCGCGGTAAGGATGTGTCATGCGTTACCTCTCTAAGAGTGCCCCAATCAGGAAAATTACATCACAGAGTAGCGCAACGACTCACAAAGGCTAGCCTATACTGCAGTCAGAAACTTTTGTCTCACAAGGTTGTGAGAGCCCGTTTGGGAATGAGGGTTTGCCTGTTTTCCGAGTGGAAGCGGGAGACAGGCGATGTGGACGAAGGCTCATCGAGCGAAGCAGGCGCGGCAGGAACGGCGGTCACAGCGGTATCCGACGGACCTGACGAACACGGAGTGGGTTCTGATCAAACCATGGCTGCCGCGCCCGGCCAAGCGGGGCCGGCGGCGCAGTGTCGATCTGCGGGAGGTTCTGAACGCCATCCGCTACTTGGCGCGCACAGGCTGCGGCTGGCGCATGCTGCCCAAGGACTTGCCGCCCTGGCAGACGGTCTACTGGTGGTTCCGCCGTCTGGTGCGGCGCCTGCTGTTCCGCACGATCCACGACCTCGCTCTCATGCTCGACCGCGAGATCGAAGGCCGGGCCGGCAGCCCGACCGCCGCGATCCTGGACAGCCAGTCGGTCAAGGCACCCAATGCCGCGGAGCGCGGCTACGACGCCGGCAAGAAGATCACCGGACGCAAGCGCCATATCGCGGTGGACACCGACGGCCGGTTGCTGATGGTCCGCCTCACTCCGGCCGATCTGTCGGATTCCGCCGGCGCCCAGTTGATCCTGGATGCCCTGCGTAAACGCTGGCCCTGGCTCAAGCATCTGTTCGGTGACGGCGCCTACGCCGTGGCCGGCTGCTCAGCAAGGCCGCCTTCCTGGACTTCACCGTCGCCGTGATCCGGCGTCTGGCCGAGCAAAAGGGCTTCCACGTGCTGCTGCGCCGCTGGGTGGTGGAACGGATGTAAAGGCCGAATGAAGTTTGGTTCTCCCGCACTTTGCGTGATGCTGGTGGCGCAGGACGCCAAAGGTGAGCACATGAGGTGAACATCGCAACAGCTTCAGTTCACTGTGACCAAGCGCCTCCTCCCCGTGATCCCCGATGGTCTCTGCGTCGAGCATGTTCTGCCGGAGCCGGACCGCATCACCATCTTCGTCCGCCCTCAGCGCCGGTCAGTCCCGTGCCCGCGTTGCCACGCGCCCTCGTCCCGTGTGCACAGCCGCTACGAGCGCCGGTTGGCCGATCTGCCATGGCAAGGCCGACCGGTGATCCTTCGCCTCCAGGCACGCCGGTTTCTATGCCGAGAGGCCGGTTGCCCGAAGCGCACCTTCGCCGAAGGCCTGCCTGGGATCGTGCAACCCTCCGCCCGCCGCTCCGAGCGCCTCGTCGACATTCAACGTCACATTGCGCTCGCCCTGGGCGGGGAAGCCGGCGGGCGGCTCGTCCAGCGCCTCGCCATGCCGATCTCTGCCGACACCCTCCTGCGACTCGCCACCACGGCCCCGCGTGTTGACGCCCCGGCGCCTCGGGTGCTGGGGGTGGACGAGTGTGAGCCTCCTCCGAATCGGTGGACACCTTTGTTAAGCTCCCGCGGGGAGCGGAGAGGTGGACATGACGACGAAGCGGCGCTTCTTCACGGACGAGTTCAAGCGGGAGGCCGTGGCCCTGTTGGAAAGCAGTGGCCGGCCCCTGGAGCACGTCGCCAAGGACTTGGGCATCCAGCCGTCGATGCTGCGCACGTGGCGGCGGCGCGTTTCCGGGCCAGGGGGCCGGCGCAGCTCCCCACCAAGCAAGCGCCGCCCCCCCTGGCCGCCGGCGATCAATCGGCGGAAATTGCGCGCCTGAAGCGCGAACTCGACCGCGTCCGCATGGAACGTGACATATTAAAAAAAACTGTAGCCATTTTCTCGGAGCCTCTGAAATGAGGTTCCGGATCATTGAGGATTGCCGGGACGAATACCCGGTTCGGGTGCTCTGCGATGCGCTCGGCGTGTCGCCGTCCGGCTACTATGCTTGGCGCACGCGACCGGAGAGCCCGCGCAAGGCGGCGAACCGGCAGTTGCTCGATGATATCCGGCGGCTTCACGCCGATCACCGCGAGCGCTACGGAGCCCCGCGAATCCATGCCGCCCTGCGGGCGCAGGGCCGAACCGTCAGCCGGGGGCGTGTCGAACGCCTCATGCACCGTCACGGTCTTCGCGCCCAGCGTCCCCGGGCCTTCCGGGTCCGCACCACCGACAGCAATCACGCTCTGCCGATCGCCCCCAACCTCCTCGATCGCAACTTCGCCCCCGCGACTCCGAACCAGGTCTGGCTCACCGACATCACCTACGTGCCGACCGACGAGGGCTGGCTGTACCTGGCGGTGGTCTTGGATCTGTTCAGTCGCAAGGCGGTTGGGTGGGCGATGCGCGATCATCTGCGCACCGAATTGCCGCTGGCGGCACTCACCATGGCCCTCCAGCGCCAGCGGCCCGCCCCCGGCCTTCTGCACCCTTCCGATCGCGGGTGCCAATACGCCTCGGCGGAATGCCGCAAGGCCTTGAAAAGCCACGGCATCACCCTGTCGATGAGCCGCAAGGGGAACTGCTGGGATAACGCGCCGATGGAAAGCTTTTTGGAAGCCTGAAATCGGAACTCGTCCACCATCGACGGTACGCAACCCGCGAGGACGCCAAGCGGGACCTGTTCGCCTACATCGAAGGCTACTACAATCGCCAACGCCTGCACTCGGCGATTGGCTACATCACCCCTGAGCAGGCCGAGCGACAGGCCGCATAACCCGCTGTCCACTGCTTCAGGGGAAGCTCACACGCTGCCGAACAGGATCGAGCGGACATAGCCGCCCGCCGCCAAGCCTGGTTCGACGCCCAGCCGGACCTGGACCCGGAGCGGTTGGTGTTCGTCGATGAATGCGGCACCTCCACCAAGATGGCGCGGATGTATGGCCGCGCACCACGAGGCGAGCGCTGCCGCGCTGCGGTTCCCCATGGGCACTGGAAGACGACGACCTTCGTCGGCGCCCTTCGGTTGTCGGGCGTCACCGCCCCGATGACACTCGACGGAGCCATGGGCGGCGCGGCCTTTCTCAGCGACCGCCGCGTGCTGCCGACCAACAACGGCAGCGAGCGGGAAGTCCGCCCGTCCGTGATCTTCCGCAAGGTCACCAATGGCTTCCGCTCCAACTGGGGGCCGGGCATCCACGCCGGCTATCGCTCCGTCACTGGAACTGCGCGCCGGCAAGGCCAATCCGCCTGGATCGCCATCCGCGACCTCGTCAACGGCACCTTCGCTGTCGCCTGAACACCGATGCTGCCAGCCCACTGAGCAATTACGGGGGAGGAGGGTGCGGTGACTGTCGGAACTATCCTCCTATGGTTGCTCCTTCGCCAGTGAGTGTATGCATATGCCTGCGACAATATTTTGGAATCGCTGCGCAGCGGCAGACCAAGTGTACTGTTGGACTGCCTTACTATGTCCCGCATTGCCCATAGATGCCGCCTGTGCTGGGTTATTCACCAATATCCTCATGGCCTCACTGAGTTCAGTAACATTGCCGACAAGGAAACCATCTGTACCCTCTTCTATTAGCTCGGTGAAGGACAGGCAACGTTTGTTGGCAATGACCGGCCGGCCGCTCATCCACGCTTCGATAAGAACGATGCCAAAGCTCTCGCTGGCGCTCATCGTCACCAATGCTACACATCCGGCCAATGCGCCAAGCGTCAACTCGCGGCTGAGGCGACCATAGTAGTGAACGCTCGTCCCCTCGACCGGCTGCCGGTCCTCATCGGGCCCGATCAGCACGAGGTCGACGTCGAGCTTCTGGCTGTGCAGCAGCTGCTGATGGGCCTTGATGATGGTGCGATAGCCTTTGGACCCCGTCTTGCGGCCCAGCACGAGGAAATAGGGGCGATCGCTGCCCCGGAACTGCTGGAACTGCTCCAGCTGGTGGCCTCGTGCCAGATACTCGGCCGGCTCGACACCGCCGCCGGCGATGATGGGGGCGGTCACGCCCAGCTTGTCGAAGAAGTGCGCGTTGACCCAGTGCGAGAAGGACAGGACCGCATCGGCCTTCGCGAAAGCATCATAGTATTGGCGCCAGTGATAAAAGGCGTCGTCCACGTGATAGTGGGGCAGCAGCAGCAGCGGCACGTCGGCGTCGCGGACCGCCTGTACGACGTCGACCGAGTTGCTGAACGGAACGCCCTGAAGCAGGACTAGGTCGTACCGGCCGGCCACCTTGCGCACATGTTCCACCAAATCCGGCGAGCGCGGGCCGCGGGTGTGAAGGAATGCTTCCTCATCGGCTTCGGAGCGCGCCTGCGCCACGTTGCGCAGGGCGTCGATCCAGCCGGCGGCATCGTTCTCCCGCCAGAACGCGTCGAAGCTCTGCTCCAGCGGCACCCGTTGCCAGACGCCCTGGCGGCCCTGCACGACCTCAAGCCGCTTCAGCAGGATGCCGATCCGGCGTACGTCGTTGGGGCCGGCCGTGCGGGCGGGCATGGCCAGACTGATGCGGTGGCCCGTCTCCGGCGTCAGGAGCATGTCGAACGAGAAATCGTCCTGCAGCATCAGGCGCGCGGGTGGCTCGTCGTCGATCTGCAGATCGATGTCCACTGGGCCGGGATGCCACCCGGTTAGGCGCAGGTTGGAAGCGCCCGCCGCGATGTAGATCTCGGCGTGTTCGCTCGACCAGCATTGGACGTTCTGTTCGTGGATTTCGAGCCCGTGCCACCCGCCCAACAGGGAGGAGGCTGCTAGCATTCCAATGGATTGCCGCCCCAGACGGCGCTGTTCGGCCATCCAGGACTGCGACAGCCGCTCCGCCGCCGCCTTCTGCATGGAGGCGTCGAAGGCGGTCGCCGGGAACAGGTCAATCCGGTTCAGGAAGGGAGCGAACAACTGCTCCGGCTTCGTTTCGGCAGTCTTGTAATCGGAGACGAAGTGATGAAGGTTGCTGATGTGGCCGACGTTGGGGGCCACCAGATCGATGGATGCGCTGGTCAGCTCCGCGTAACGCTTCAGCAGGCGCACGAGATACTCCTCGGCGCCGCCCAGGCAGGGCTCGGTGTAGCGGTAGGTCACCACCAGCACGCGCGGCCCCCGGTCCTTGGCAAGGGGGGCCGCCGGACCGGGCATGGTGCTCTCGACCGCATTCAGGACCTCCTCGTAGCGCCGGCCGAGCTGCCGCCAGTCCAGGTGATTGCAGGCGAAGCCATACCCCCCGGCGGCGAGCGTGGCGCGCTTGCCGCGGTCGGCAACCAGATCCGCGATGGCCTGGACGAACTGCTCCGCGTCCTGGGCGACGAGGAGATGCTCGCCGTGGCGGACGTCGAAGCCGCGCACCCCGTCCGCGGTGGAGACCGTCGGCAGCGCGTAGCCGAAATAGTCGGAGAGCTTGAGGTTGGAACCGCCGCCGCTAACCACCGGGTTGAGGGCGATGTCCGCCTGGAGCAGGAGGTCGTGCTTCTCCCGGTCGGACACCACGCCGAAGCGGCGCAGGCCGGGCAAGGCGGCGAAAGCGTCCAACGACTCCCCGGCGGAGCCGATGACCCAGAGCTGCATGTTCGGGAAGCGCGGCAGCACCTTCGTGCACAGCATCTTGGCCGCCTCGATGTTAGGCGGATGCCCGCTGCCGACGAAGACCGCGCGGAAGCCGGCGGAGAGGTCGCGTGCGTCGCGTTGCGTGGCGGTCGCCTGGGCCTGCGGAAGAGGCAGCACCTCGCAGCCGTTCAGCACGACCGTGCCGGGGATGCCGGGCCGCCGCGCCTCCAGAACCATCCGGTCGGCGGTGGTGACGGTCATCACGGCGTTCGACCGTTCGTGCATGTAGTCCTCAAGCCGTCGGACGAAGGCGCTAAGGATTTCCCCGTCGTGGTGCGGCTTTAGGATGTCGGCCTTCATGTCGGCTTCGACATTGTGGGATTCGTAGATGACCGCGCGTGGCGCCCCCATGACCTCCAGCAACGGCGCCATGTAGGGGTGCGAGAAGACGATCGACCCGGCGTTGTCGCTGATGCGGCGGAACAGCCGGACCAGCCAGGCATTCTGCAGGCAGAACAGCGACGACGCGATGTCGTTGATCGAGATCCAGTTGCTGCCATTCACGCCGCTCTCGAAGGCCTTCTGCTCGTCCGTCTTGGGAACACGGATCTCGGTGAAGCCAGGGGCCAGCTCCTCCACTTCGACGACCGGCTTTCCGTGCAGGCAGAGCAGGGCGACGTCGCGCTGCTTGCCCACCTCGCGCAACAGGCTGTGGATGCGCTTCGACCCGCCGGATACGGCGTTGCGCACGGAGTAGTCGTTGACCACCAGCACCAGCGGGCGCGGGGCCGCGCCCGCCGCCGGGACAGTGATCGCGCGCTCGATCTCGTTGGCGACCGCTTGGCCGATGCCGACCCAGGAGAAGCGCTCGAAGGCGGCGCGCCGCGCGGCCGAGCCCAAGGTCCGGCGCAGGGCGGCGTCCTGGATGAGCCGCCCCGTCGCCGTCGCGAAGCCCTCGCGCTCGGCGAACAGGGCGTTGACGGTGTCCGACAGCCCCAGGCCACGAGCCCCCGCCGTCGTGGTGACGATTGGCAGCCCCGCCGCCATCGCCTCGACCATCTTCAGGCTGGTCCCGGCGCCGGCGAAGATCGGGTTCACGAAAAATCCGGCGCGCTGGAACAGCGTCTTCTTCTCCTCGCTGCTGACCTCGCCAAGAAGCTGCACGTTGTCCGGCGCCCAGCTGAACGACTGGCAGACACGGCCGGCGAGGACGAAGCGCTGCTGGGGGAACTGCGGGGCCAGCGTCTCCACGATGAAGCGGGCGCTCTCGATGTTGGGAGGGTGCTGCGACCCCATGAAGAGGGCGTAAAGCTCCGCCGTTTCAGTCGCGGGGCGCTCGAAATCGAAGTCGGCCGGCGAGAAGCCGTTCGGGGCCAAGCGCAGCTTCTCCGCCGAGACGCCGTACAGCAGGCGGAATTTCAGCAACTCCTCGCTGGAGGTCGCGAAGACCAGCCGGCTCTGCGCCGCCAGCGAGCGCTCCAGATGGGCCACCAGATCAATGGCTTCCTGTGCGCGCCCACCGTGGACGAGCGAGGTGACCATCTCGCTTTCGAGGTTGTGGCTGTTGTAGAAGCGCGGCTTGCCGTCCAACCCGATGTCGCGGTCGTAGAGCAGCGTGTAGGGGAACTCGTGGACCACGGCGTCCGCATCGGCAGCCAGCTCCGCCACCACCTTGTGGTACTGGGTGTCGCCACGGCCGACCATGGCGCAGACGACGCCGGCCAGCTCGCCGGTGATGCCGGCCCGATGGCAACTGTCGTAGGCGGCGGCGAAGGAGGAGTCCTTTGGCACGCGGTACTCCCGAAGGTTCGGGCTGTGCCGTACGATCTCGAAGCGGCTCTGCTCGTACGTCCAGGAGACGAGGCTGACCTCGAAGCGCTCGCTGAGGCGCTTGTACATGTTGAACAGACGCAGCTCGCCGCCGCTCACCGGGGGAGTGAAAGCCGGGAAGAAGCACAGGACCAGAAGCTTTTTCATGTCCGAATTCCGCCTCAGCCGTTCTTGATGGCGAGCAGCTGGTGCTCAAGGTTGATGATCGTCGACGACATGCCTTCGATCGTGTCGAACAGGGCCTTGAAGACCTCGTCCACCGGCGTGATCCCGAAGATGACGACCGGCTGCCTCCGCGTCTTGTGTTCGTCCGAGGTCAGGAGCGATGCCAGGACCTGGGCGGGGGTGGCGCCGTTGGCCATCGCCTCACGGTAGGAGTCCATGCCCGTCGGATCCGGCGCGCGCTTCAGGATAACGGTGTAGGCGTGCGTCAGGAACTGGTCGACATTGTCGGCGCTGAAGTCGGCCGCCGTGTGGAAGGTGCGCGGGAGCTCCTCCTGGCGCGGTCCGCCCGCGGCCATCTCATGCTCCGTGGCGTCCTGCAGGATGCGCAGGCGCCGGGCCTGGGCCTGTGGCGCGTTGCGCATCGTTTCCAGAAACTGCCGACGGCTCATCGCTCCGCGGCGCAGGGTGGACACATAGTGCCGGAAGCCGTCCAGGTCCGGCACGCAGCCGAAGATCGTCGTGTAGGCGAGGAAGACGGCCTCCGCGTCACCCAGCCGGTAGAACTCCGCGAGCGACAGCATCGCCTCCGGGCCCGCGTCCGCCACCTGAAGGTTGTTGCGGCGGCCGAGCTTGGACACGACGTCGTGGATGACGCTCAGGATGTCCTGGGGCTCGCGCGCGGGCGCTGTTGCCGTTGGCTGGATCACAGGCAGGGACACTGGGGGTGCTCCATCACTTGCTTTGCAGGGGTCAGAGGCCAGAGCGGCTTTCGCGGACGGCGGTCGGGTTATGCCGACGGCGCTTGAACGGTTCCGGCTTCTGCTAAAAATTCAACAGTCATACGGGTTTACAACGTTCTCAAACGTTCTCAATGGACGTGGTCAAGTGCCGTCGGCGTCATGCCGGCGCACGCGCGGGGCGCCACCCGGCCGTACGCGTCTTCGAAGCGCACGATGTCGTCCTCGCCGAGGTAGCCGCCCGACTGGACCTCAATCAGGTGGAGCGGAACCCGGCCGGGGTTTTCGAGCCGGCGCACCGTTCCCAGCGGGATGTAGACGGACTGGTTCTCGTAGACGTAGAGCTGCTCCTCGTCATGCGTCACCAACACCGTTCCTTCGACGACGATCCAGTGCTCGGCCCGGCGATGGTGCATCTGCAGGAATAGCCGCTCGCCCGGATTGACGACGATGCGCTTGACTTGGAAGCGGTTGCCGAGGTCGACGCCGCGGTAGGTGCCCCCGGAGCGGTGGACGGTGGTGTGCAGGGAATGCTCGGTGCGCCCGTCTGCCTTCAGCCGTTCAACCACATGCTTCACGTCCTGCGCGCGGGTGTGGACGGTGAGCAGGATGGCGTCATCGGTGGCGATCACCACGATGTTCTCCAGCCCGGCGACCGGATGATCGTCGGACCAGACATAGACGTTGCGCGCGTCGTGCAGCACAACGTCGCCTTGGACGACGTTGCCGTTGCTATCCTTGTCGCCGATGTCCCACAGCGCCGACCAGGCGCCGACGTCGTTCCATCCCATGCCCACGGGCAGCACGGCGGCCCGCGCGGCCTTCTCCATGACGGCGTAGTCGATAGAGTCCGACGGCGAGGCCGCGAAGGCGTCCGCCGCCAGCCGGCAGAAGGTCAGGTCCCGTTCAGCGCCCGACAGCGCCTGGCGGCAGGCTTCGACCATCGCCGGGTTCGTCCGGTCCAGCTCGGCCAAATAGGCGGCGGAGAACAGGAAGATGCCGCTGTCCCAGAGGTAGGAACCGTCCGTCAGATAGGCTTCGGCGGTGTTGCGATCCGGCTTCTCGATGAACCGCTCGACGGCGGCGCCCGCTTTGATGTAGCCGTAGCCGGTTTCCGTGCGGTCCGGCATGATGCCGAAGGTCACCAGGGCGCCGGTCAGGGCGGCGTCCGATGCCTCCCCGACGGCCTTCAGGAAGCGGTTCGGGGCGGTGATGACGTGGTTGGACGGCATCACCAGAATGAGCGGGCTCCCCCCTGCTTCCAGCAGCTTCAGGGCGGCGATGCAGGCGGCCGGAGCGGTGTTGCGCCCGACCGGCTCAAGAATGATCTCGGCGGGGCGGATGGCTTTGGCGCGCAGCTGTGCGGCGACGAGGAAGCGGTGCTCCTCGTTGCAGATGACCAGCGGCGGGGCAAAGCGGGAACCCGCGACCCTGAGCGCGGTCTCCTGGATCATAGTCAGCTCGCCGGCCAGTGGCAGGAACTGCTTCGGGTGCATCGCCTGGGACAACGGCCACAGTCGGCTTCCCGAACCACCGGACAGGATGACGGGTGTGACCAGTTCCTCGGCCGATCCTTCGGAAATGCGGGTTCCCATAACGTGTCCTCAGCTATCCTGCGTCTGTGTTTCAAGGCTGCGCTTTCCGGCCCCGGCGTGTGGCAAATGCCCTTGGAGACAGAAGTGTGCCCGTGCCGGTCAGGGGGGTGGGGGGCGCTCAGGACAGCGACGACGCGTGGCTCTGGCCTCATGCGGGTCATCGGAACGACCGTCCGACAACGCCCGCAAAGCCAATGGCCACGGTTATGTGGGATCGGGTTCACAACGTCATCTGAAACTACCGCCATAGGCTGTTAGGTGCCCCTGAAGAGGTTGTTACCTATCCTCAGTAATGGTAAAATTTCACTAAATCATTAAAGGTTTGGAACTAGATGCCGTAATAGGCCTTGCTCTAAGCTCTGGCTTGGGCAGGCGACTGTCCCCACAGTGATGGTGTGAGAAACGGGGTCCGAGCGGATCGGCCCCAAGCATCATGGAGGGACAGCCATGGATCACTATGCCGGGATTGACGTCTCGTTGGAACAGAGCGCCGGGGCATGAAGGCCCGACGCCCCGCAGCCCTGCCATCTCGTTGCCGGCCATCACGGACGGCCGCGGCTGGCTTTCGCCGCCGTTCCGATCCATGGTGCTTCGCTGTCCGTTTCCAGGAGTCCAGACATGCCGTCGTCGTCCCCGTCCTCCTTTGTCCCTTTCTCTCTTGAAGGCAAACGTGTCTGGGTCGCCGGCCATCGCGGGATGGCCGGTTCGGCCATCGTGCGCCGCCTGGAGCGGGAGGGTTGCGAGGTTCTGACCGTCGGCCGGGAGGCGTTGGAACTGCGCCGGCAGGCGGAGGTGGAGGAGTGGATGGCCGCGGCCCGGCCCGATGCCGTCTTTCTGGCCGCGGCGACGGTCGGCGGCATCCACGCCAACAGCACGCGCCCCGCCGAATTCCTGTACGACAATCTCGCCATCGAGACGAACATCATCCACGCGGCTTGGCGCACCGGCGTCCGGAAGCTGGTTTTCCTCGGCTCGTCCTGCATCTACCCGCGTCTGGCCGAACAGCCGATGCGTGAGGACGCCCTCCTCACCGGGGCGCTGGAACCGACCAACGAGTGGTACGCGATCGCCAAGATCGCCGGCATCAAGCTGTGCCAAGCCTACCGGCGGCAGTATGGCTGCGACTTCGTCTCCGCCATGCCGACCAACCTGTTCGGCTACGGGGACAATTTCGACCTGCAGCAGGGCCATGTCGCCGCGGCGCTGCTGGCCAAGATTCACCAGGCCAAGGAAAGCGGGGCGGACACGGTGGAACTCTGGGGGACCGGCACCCCCATGCGCGAGTTCCTGTTCGTCGACGACCTCGCCGACGGCCTTGTTTTCCTGGCCAAGCATTACTCCGAAGAACCGCACGTCAATCTCGGCACCGGCCAGGAGATCTCCATCCGCGGACTGGCCGAGCTGTTGGCGGAGGTAATCGGCTACGAGGGCGGATTCCACTTCGACACCAGCAAGCCCGACGGTGCCCCGCGCAAGGTGATGGACGTCAGCCGCATGGAGGCGATGGGTTGGACGGCGTCGACCCCGCTGCACGAAGGCTTCGCACGCACCTATGCGTGGTACCGGAGCAATCTCGGCAAAGGCACATTGCGCGGCCTCTGAAGCAAGCCTCCGTTCGCTTCGGATCCACACCCCTCATTCGGCTGCGGCCTCATACCATCAAGCGTAGAGCTTGACGCATCAGGCTCTACGCTTGTTCTCAAACAGCGGGCGCGGCCGTCCGGCCGCTTGCCTTCGCAGGCGTGAGTCCGCAGGGCTGCCAAAGGGGACGGAGCCAGCCTCCAAAGCCGCTGGCATCACGCCGTCGGCGAGGCGCGGAATCGTCTTCACAATGGCTTTTCGGGCGTCTCATCCACACGAATAATCCTGACGGATTCATCTGTCGCCTTGGGAATACCCAGGCACCCGACAGATCTTGCGCCCGCTTTCTCCCCAAGCCTGTTCAGTCTAAGCCCATCGCAGACAGAAATTCCATAATTGCTGCTTCATACGAAAACTGTGCAATCATTATCTATTAGTCACAAATAGAGATTACTGAACACAACTGAACAATTTGATCGCTCATAGAAAACACCAAATTAAGGAGATCGCTTTCCACTGAAAATTTAGGGGCGTCGTATGAGCACGCCGGGCTCCGTTTTCCCTGTGACCAGGGCGCTGCCAAGCGGAAACATCATTGCCGATTCTTTGATATCACAATACCAATGGGGGAATCTGGCGGGAGAAGGCGTTACCCTCACCTACTCCTTTGGGACGGCGGGTGTATCAACCTATCAGCCCTTTTACGCGACGCCGGACCCGGCAAGCGCCTGGACCTTGTCCGACACGGCCAAGGATGCCATCCGCACCGCCTTCGCGCATTGGAGCGCGGTGGCGAACATTTCCCTGATCGAGGTTCCCGACACCGGGGATTCCTGCGGCGACATCCGCATCGGCGGCAGCGCCGCGCCGTCGATTGCCTACACGATCATGCCCCACGGCACCCTGCCAGAAGGCGGCGACATCTGGTTCGGCATGCAGTTCGCCGATCCCGGCCTGTCCTGGGAGCCTGGTTCCTACGCCTATCTGACCGCCGTTCACGAGATCGGCCACGCGCTCGGCCTGAAACATCCGCACGAGACCGACGGCGTCTTTCCAGCCGCCCCCAGGGAGATCGATGCCCAGCAATACACGGTGATGAGCTACCGCTCCACCCCCAGCCTGCCGGCCGATTTCGGCTATTGGCAAAGCCGTTTCCCGACCACCCCGATGGTGAACGATGTGCTGGCCATCCAGCAATTGTACGGTGCCAACATGACGACCAACGCCGGCAACACCGTCTATTCCTGGAAGCCTGGAGAGAAGATCCTGGAAACCATCTGGGACGCCGGCGGCCACGACACCATCGACTGGTCGAACCAGACGACCCCGGCCCTGATCAGCCTCGTCCCCGGCACCTACAGCAACCTGGGCCCCACCTGGACGGCCGGCTTCACCCTGAAAACGGCAACGCTCGGCATCGCCTACGACACGTGGATCGAGGCGGCGATCGGCGGTTCCGGAAACGACATGCTGATCGGCAACAGCCGGGACAACCAGCTCTACGGTGGCGACGGGGACGACACGCTCAGCGGCGGCGGCGGCAACGATCTGCTGGATGGAGGAAACGGGTTCGACACGGCGCTTTTCAGCGGCGCCTTCCATGACTACACGATCATGAACACCGCGCCGAACGAAGTGACGGTCTCCGGCCGTGACGGTGTCAGCATCCTGCGGAACATCGAGCACCTGTCCTTCGGCAACATCGTAATGGCCCCGAATCCCGATGCCGCTCCGGGCACCTGGGCAAACACCTTCTTTTCGATCGGGAGCGTCTCGTCGAGCCAGACCCTGCTGCAGCAGGCGGCGGCCTATGCCGGACCGGTGGACTTCCTGCAATGGCAATGGATCGGCACGAACGCCAGCGAGGCCGTCGCCGGAACGGACGGCAACGACTTCATCCACGGCCTGGCCGGCAACGACGCCCTGGTCGGCGGCGCCGGCGACGACGTGATCGACGGCGGGACCGGCTCCAATTTTCTGGTCGGCGGCACCGGTCACGACACCTTTTTCCTCGACGGACGCAGCGGACAGCCGGTCTGGTCGACCATCACCGACATCGAGGCCGGGGAGATGGCCGTCCTCTGGGGCTGGCAGAACGGAACCTCCTCCCTGACCTGGGAAGCCATGGCCGGAGCCGAGGGAAGCAAGGGGGCGACCGCGAACGTCGACTTCAACGGCGACGGCATACCGGACGCCTGCCTCACCTTCAGCGGAAAGCCGATCGACGCGCTGACCTCCGCGGTCGGCCAGGGCTATCTGAGCATCTGGGCGCTCGCCTGACAGGGGGATCGGGACGGCCATCCGGCGCGTCCCGATCCCGCGCGGGCAGCCGTGCAGCCGGAAGGCGCTGCACAACCGGGCCAAGAGGCTTGCTCTGGAAAGGCGACTTATCCAATATCGCCGGGCCCGCTCCGGGCATACACCGGCGCCGTCGCCGTTCCTCTCTGCCCCGCCCGGCCAGGAAGTCCCGTCTTATGAGCCTGCTCGCCCGTATCGCCGCCCGCTTGCCGGAGCCTGCCCAGCCGTTCGTCCACCGCCTGGGACACATCCCTCGGCTGATCGTGGCCGAACGCTTCGTGGCTGAAACGGGCGGCCTCGCCAGCATACGGCTCGACCTGCAGGGGGCTCCGCTCGCGGCCGACCGGCCGGTCACGGTCAGCGTCGTGCAGCCGGCCACCGGTGATTCCCGCCAATTGAGCGTGCGCGACTGGACGCTGTTCCGGAACAGCTTTCCGGTTCCCTTCCCGGCCTTCGCCAATGAAGCCGGGGACGTTTTCCATCTGTTCGTGACCCAGGGCGAAACGCCGCCGGCCACCGCCGCTCTGGCCGCCCACGCCCGGCGCATCGGGCTCGACGCCCGTCCGCCCGTCGTGCTTCCGTCGGCCAGCACGTTCGGCATGGCGCGGGCTCTGCCCGGTTCGGACGACGCGCTTCCGGTGGCCTATGGCATCGACGTCTTCTGGTGCGACAAGCACGGGATGTATTTCGAGGGCTGGATCCATTGCCACCAGCACCGGCTGAGCGGCCTGCGCATCCGGGTCGGCGACGACGTCTACGACGTGCCGGAGTTCCGCCGCCGCGAGGACCTGCTGGCCTTCTATCCGGACCATCCGCATGTCGTGAACAGCGGCTTCGTCGGCTATGTGCAGGGCCGACCCGGCCAGCCGGTCCATTTCGAGGTGACCAGCGATGCCGGCAGCCGCTCCATCCCCATCGAGCTTCCCAAGAGCACCCTGCTGAAGGAGCCCTGGACGGAGTACCAGCACGACACCATCAACGACTTCGTCCATACGCTCGGCCGTTTCGTCACGGAGGTGAACGAGCGCAACCTCGTCGTCGCCGAAATCGGGTCCCGCCATGTCGGCGAGGCGAGCGAGAACATGCGCAGCTATTTCACCGGGGCGAAGCGCTACGTCGGCATCGACATCCACGCCGCCCCCGGCGTGGATGTGGTGGGCGACGCCCACGCGCTCGACCGCCTCGTCGGGCAGGGCAGCATCGACGCCGTCTTCTCCCTGTCGGTGATCGAGCATCTCGCCTGCCCCTGGGTGCTGGCGGCGGCCTCCAACCGCGCGCTGAGCATGGGCGGCATCGTCTTCCACAGCGCCCCGCAGACCTACCCGCTGCATGAAACGCCCAACGATTTCTGGCGCTATTCCGACGAAGGGCTGAAAGTGCTGTTCGGGCCGGCGACCGGCTTCGAGGTGATCGCCGCCGGCATGGTGAACGTCATGCACATGTATCCGGAGGAACGGCGCGGCGTCTTCGCCTCCGTTCCGATCAATCCCGGCTACGGCAACGCCTTCATCCTGGCCCGCAAGGTGCGCGATCTGCCGGACGGCGCCGTCGCCTGGCCGATGGATTTCGACGAGAGCCGGGATCGTGCCGCCCAGTACCCCGTGCGCCCCGCCACCTGACGCAGGCCGATGCCGCCAGCGGGAGCGGGAAGATGGCGATGAGAGACGACGCACAGCGGCCGGATTGGCTGCCCTGGATCGCCGGGGCCGTGACGGTGGCGCTCGGTCTCCTCTTCCTCATCCTGATGCCGCCGCTTTACAACCCCGACGAGATGAACCACCTCTACCGGGCTGAACAGATCAGCCGGGGGAGCTGCTGGGCCGCCGGATCGACGCGGATCGAACCGAGGCCGGCGGCACGATCGACGGCAACCTGATGGCGGCGTTCGTTCCCTACATCAGCGCCCAGATCAACCGCAGCCCGCCTCCGCCGTCCATCCGGGAGCTTCCCGAAGCCGCCATCAAATGGGGCGGCCCGGCGATGACCATCGATTTCCGCAACACCGCGATCTACCCCCCCTATTTCTATCTCCCCTCGGTGACCGCCATTCTCGGAGGAAAGGCGCTGGGGGCCAGCATCCACCAGACCTTCTACGCGGCGCGCCTCCTGAACCTCCTCGCCGCCGTGGCGGTCCTGGTGACGGCGCTCGCCCTGTTCCGCACCGGCAGGACCGTGGCGGCCACGCTCCTGCTGTTCCCGACGGCGGTGTCACAATATGCCGCGGTATCGCAGGATGGGCTCCTGATCACGGTCGGGGCGCTCGCCGCCGCACTGGCCTCCCGCCCCCTGTCGGAACGGCGGGCGGCCACCGGCGTGGAAATCGCCTGGATCACCGCGCTGCTGGCGCTGCTTTTCGTCACCCGCCCACCGCTGGTGCCGCTCGCCCTTCTGCCCTGGGCGCTCGCCCGACGCCCGCTCGCCCCATGGAGTATCCTGCCGACGCTCGGGCTGGTCGCCGTCACCGCCGGCTGGTCGCTCTATGCCGGCACGACGATCAAGGTGCCCTGGTGGGCCTCGCCCTTCCACTATTCGATAACGGAGCAGTTGACCGGCATCCTGACGTCCCCGGCCACCTACGGCGCTGTCCTGTGGCGGACGATGTCCGATCTGGGACACGGCTATCTCCTCCAGGCCGTCGCCGTCTTCGGGCTGCTCGACGTCTTCCTGCCCGGCTGGATCTACGGCGTCGCCGCCTTGGGGATCGGGCTCGCCCTGCTGCGGGACAGCCACACCGCCAGCGGCGGCAACGGGCTGTTCCGCGGGACGGGGGTGATCGCCGTGGCCGGCACATGGCTGCTGATCATGACGGTCCAGTATCTGGATTTCTCACCTGTGGGCTTCGCCCACATCCTGGGGGTGCAGGGACGCTACTTCCTGACCCCGGCGCTGTTCCTCGGCCTGCTTCTCCCGCACTGGAGGCTGCCGGCGCCGCTGGCGGCGTTGTCGGTGAGCGCCCCCTTTCTGACGCCGGTGCTGGCCGCCGCCACCCTTCCCACCACGATCGCCCTTCACTACGCCACGTGAGCCCCATGGACGTCCTCCTGCGCACCGATTCCGCATTTCAACGGGTCTCCGAGGCCTCCGTGGCCATTCTGGCGCGGCTGGAGCGCGGGTTGCCCCTGCTGTTCCTCGCCTATGCGCTGCCCATGGTGATCTTCCTCTCCATCACGATGCCGGCCTACCTGAACCCGGACGAGACGAACCACGCCATGCGGGCCGAACAGGTGAGCCATGGAACGCCCCTGAACTGGCGAACGGGACCGTTCGACGCCGGAGGAACGATCGACACCGGCCTTCTGTCGCTGCTGGAGGTCTACTGGCCGATCCTGGCCGAGGCCGACAAGCGTGTCACCCGCAGCATGCAGGACCGGTCCCATGCGGTGACGTGGAGCGGGAATCGCATGTTCGCCAACACGCCCAACACCGCCGTCTATCCTCCCACCCTCTATCTTCCGGTGACCGTGGCCATCTGGATCGGCAAGGCGGCCAAGCTGCCGGTGGAGACGACGCTGATCCTGGGGCGGCTCATCAACGGCGCGGTTGCCGCGTCCCTGACCGCGCTCGCCATCGCCCTGGCGGCACGGGGCCGCTTCGTGATCTTCGCCACGATGCTGCTGCCCATGTCGCTCGCGCAGTTCGCTTCCTGCTCGCAGGATGCGCTGCTGCTGTCCGGCGGGGTGCTGCTCGCCGCCCTGCTGTCCCGCCCGATGTGCGGCCGGCGACCGGCGACCGGGGCGGAGTATCTGGGGGCCGCCGTCCTGGTCGCCCTGCTGTCCATGTCGCGTCCGACCAATCTGGTCTTCATCCTGCCGCTTCTTCTGCCCTCCGTGGCGCCGCGCCTGACGGGCCGCTTCTCGGCCCTCACCGTGGTTGGCGGCGCGGTCGCGGCGACGCTGGCCTGGATCGTGTGGGTGGCCATCTACGTCCAGGTGCCGCAACCCCATTCCGGCATCGTCCCGATGATGGGCGATCAACTCCGCCACCTGATCGCCGATCCGCTGTCCCTCTTCACGGTGCTGTGGAACACGGCCCTGATGTACACCCACGGTTACTACGTCATGATGATCGCCTTTCTGGGGTGGGGGCAGGCGGCCTTCACGGCCCCATCCTGGTTCTACATCCTTGCCGGCGTGGTGCTGCTGCTGGCCTGCGTCACCGAAGTCCTGGGTCCGCCGGGCCTGACGCGGCGGCAGCTCGCCGTCGCTTGGCTGAGCGTGGGCGCCTCGTTCCTTGGCATTCTCGTGATCCAGTATCTCAGCTTCTCGCGCGTCGGCGGAATGTTTGTGGAGGGGGTGCAGGGGCGTTACTTCCTGCCGCTCGCCGCGGCGGCCGGCCTGCTGATGCCGGCCATCGCCGCGCCGGCGGCGCTGCGGCTGGCAACGGCGGTCCCGGTTCTGATCTTCCCCGTCGCCACGCTGCTGACCGTGCCGACGATGGTGATCGGGCGCTTCTATCTTCAAGCCGGCTGAGGCCGGGGTCCCCCCGCGGCATTTCTGTCGCCAAGGCCCAAGCGCGCCATCATTCTCGCGCTATCATCCTTGGACCGAGGGCGCCGTCATGGCGGCGTCACTCAACCGAACCGGCCTCCGGAAAACCCGGCACGGTTCACACCTCTCTGACTGCGGAGCCTTCTCGTCATGACCCATTCCCGCCACATCTCGGTCATCGGGCTCGGCTATGTCGGCCTGCCGGTGGCCGTTGCGTTCGGGCGGGCCGGGGCTCCCGTCGTCGCCTTCGACATCGACGCACAGCGCATCGGGGCGCTGCGGAACGGGCACGACCACACGGGCGAGGTGCCGGGCGCAGAGCTGGCCGAGGCCAGCCTGCACCTGACCGACGACCCGGCGGATCTGGCACGGGCCGACTTTCACATCGTCACCGTGCCGACGCCGATCGACGACGCCCACCGCCCGGACCTGCGCCCGCTGCTGGCCGCCAGCCGCACCGTGGGGCGCCATCTGAAACGCGGCGATGTGGTGGTGTACGAGTCCACCGTCTATCCCGGCGCCACGGAGATGGACTGCGTGCCGGTGCTGGAAGCGGAATCGGGTCTGACCCATGGGCGGGACTTCACCGTCGGTTATTCGCCGGAGCGCATCAACCCCGGTGACCGGGAGCACCGCTTCGAAACCATCACCAAAGTCGTTTCCGGCTCGGACCCGCGGACGCGGGCTCTCGTCGCGGCGGTCTACGGCAGCGTGGTGAAGGTCGGCGTGCACGAGGCTCCCTCCATCGCCGTGGCCGAGGCCGCCAAGGTCATCGAGAACACCCAGCGCGACGTCAACATCGCGCTGATGAACGAGCTGGCGGTGATCTTCCATCGCATGGGCATCGACACCCGCGATGTTCTGGAGGCCGCCGGCACCAAGTGGAACTTCTTGTCGTTCCAGCCGGGGCTGGTCGGCGGGCACTGCATCGGCGTCGACCCTTACTATCTCACCCATCGGGCGGAACAGCTCGGCCACAATCCGGAAGTCATCCTGGCCGGCCGCCGGATCAACGACACCATGGGACAGTATGTGGCGCAGGAAACGGTCAAGCGGCTTCTGCGCAGCCGCGGCGGACAGGCCGGGCCTTTGCGGGTCACCGTGCTGGGCCTGACCTTCAAGGAGGACGTGCCGGACATCCGCAACACCCGCGTGGTCGACATCGTGTCGGAGCTGCGCGGGTTCGGCGTGGAGGTCGCCGTGCACGACCCGTTGGCTCCGGCAGACGAGGCCGCCCGCGAATACGGCCTGACGCTCACCCCGCGCGCGGCGCTGCCGCCGGCCGACGCCGTGGTCCTGGCGGTGCCCCATGCCGCGTACCGGTCGGAGGGCTGGGATCTGGTGACCGGGGTGCTGAAGGATGGCCGCGGCCTGGTCATGGATGTCAAGGGAATGCTCGACCGCACCCGCAAGCCGGATGGCGTTCAGCTCTGGCGCCTCTGATCCGAGGCCGACCGGTGGTGTCTCAGAACCGGCAGACCGACGCGGCCAGAGAGGACCCCTCGGGCAGGCCGGCGGCCGCGTCGGCCTCCTTGGCGGCGTCGTCGCAGATGGCCTGATACTCGTCCATGACGCTGTCCACCGGACCGAACGCGCGCAGGCAGCCATTCTCCAGCCACAGGGCCTTGGTGCACCACATCCGGATCAGGTCGTTGGAATGGGAGGCCAGGAACATGATCGAAGAGCGGTGGATGAAGTTGGCCAGCCGCAGTTGGGCCTTGTGCAGGAACTTCGAATCGCCGGCGACCACCCATTCATCCATCAGCAGGATGTCCGGCGCGATGCAGGTCGAGATGCCGAAGGTCAGCCGCAGAGTCATCCCCGCCGAATAGGTCCGCAACGGCATGTGGAGATAATCGCCCAACTCGGTGAACTCGGCGATGTCGGCGACATGCTTCTTGATCTCCTCGCGGGACAGGCCGATCAGCAGACCGCGCAGGATGATGTTCTCATAGCCGCTCTGGTCCATGTCCATGCCGAGCCCGATGTCGAACATCGGCGTCACCCGGCCGTTGATCTCGACTTGGCCAATGGTCGGTTCGTAGATGCCGGCCAGCACGCGCAGCAGGGTGGTCTTCCCCGCCCCGTTCGTCCCGATCAGCCCCACCCGGTCGCCGTGCTGGATGTCCAGCGACAGGTCCTTCAGAGCCTCCACATAGATGCGGTTGGTGGCGTCGGACGCGATCCGCCCGGCCGTCCCACGGGACAACAGGGCGCGTTTCAGCGACCGCGACCCACCATGGTACAGCGAGAAATGGACCGATACGTCACGGAGCGAGATGGAGGCTGACATCGCGGAAGCGCTCTTCAGATCCAATAGGCGATGCGGTTGCGGAAGCGGTGCAGGAACAGCAGGCTCGCCGCCACCGACAGCGCGGTGAAACCCAGTGTGACCGCGTAGGTCAGGGCCGAAGGCACCTGCCCCAGCAGGGGCTGGCGCAGAAGCTCGATGAAATGGTGCACCGGGTTGACCAGCGCCAGGGCGACGCGGTCGCCCAGCATCTCCGGCTTCCATATGATGGGGGTGAGGAAGAAGATCACCTGGGTCAGGCTGGTGATGATCTGCGGAATGTCGCGGAACCGGGTCGAGACCATGCCCAGCAACATGCCGACGCTGAGGGCGTTGACCAGGATCAGGAGCAGCCCCGGAACGGCGAGCAGGGAGGCCCAGCCCGGCACGATCCCGAAGATCACGGCCACCACCACATAGACCACCGCGTTGTGCCCGAAGATGATCAGGTTGCGCCAGATGTAACGGCAGACATGCAGCGTGAAGGGCAGGCGCATCTGCCGGATGTAGGCTTCCGATCCGACGAATACCATGCCCGATTCATTCAGCAGGCTGCTGAGGAACCCCCAGACCAGAAGCCCCAGGCAGAGATAGGGCATCAGATCGGCGACGTCGGTGCGCAGCAGATGGGCATAGAGGAAGCCCAGCGTCCCGATCATCACCGCCATGCTGAGGGTGAGCCAGAACGGCCCGAGAAGCGAGCGCCGGTAACGCTGCAACACGTCGTTCCACCCCATGCCGCCCCACAGTCGCCACATCGACAGACCTTGCCGGAGGTCGGTGAGGGTCAGCCCCCAGTTGGGGACCGCGGTCAGAACCAGGCGGGGAGACGGGCGGGACGGCGTCCCTGTGGCCGGGCCGGAAGTTTTGGAAGTCACGAAATCCTGCACAGGAAGGTTCCCTGGTCGGCGGCCCGGCAGTCATACGTCCGAACGGCGGGCCGACGCAAGCGCCCTTCGAGCGAGGCGGCGGAACCGCCTCCGGGTGTCCCGAAGGTTTCGTTTCTTGAGCGACTGTGTTGCGGGTCAAGCGCTTTCCCATGGCGAAGCGGATCTCGTGATGGCGTTGAGAATAGTGAGGAGGTGTCTTAGAGCGCCTAACGAAACCGGTTCTGGGCTGTTGAAGGGGGATGGCCGCCCCTCTTGTTTCCGACGCCCTCTGGGCCCTCGTCGAACCGCTGATCCCGCCGGAGCCTCCCAAGCCGAAAGGCGGGCGACCACGGCTGGATGACCGCGCGGCGCTGACTGGTATCCTATTCGTGCTGCGCAGTGGCATTCCCTGGGAACTGCTGCCGGTGGAGATGGGCTGCGGCTCCGGCATGACGTGTTGGCGCCGACTGCACGAATGGCATCAGGCCGGCGTCTGGGAACGACTGCACCGCGTGCTGCTCGACCGGCTCGGCTACGCCAATGCCATCAACTGGGAGCGCGCGGCGGTGGACAGCGCCAGCGTCCCGGCAAAAAGGGGGGCGAGGAGACCGGCCCGAACCCGACCGATCGCGGCAAGCCGGGCTCCAAGCGGCACATCCTCGTCGATGCCAACGGCATCCCCCTCGCCCTGAAAATCTCGCCGGCCAACCGGCACGACAGCAAGTTCCTGGAAGCGCTGGTCGATGCCGTGCCGGCCATCCGCCAATGCGCTGGTCGACCACGGCGCCGTCCGGCCAAGTTGCATGCCGACAAGGGCTATGATTTCGCCCATTGCCGACGATCGTTGCGTCGGCGAGCCATCATCCCGCGCATCGCCCGGCGTGGCATCGAGAGCAGTGAACGCTTGGGCCGACACCGATGGGTGGTGATCGCTCGTACAATGTTTCCATTTCGCGTTGGGAGTGGTCGGTTCGGTTCGAACGTCGGCGACTTCGGCGGCAGCGCTGCAATGGGAACGTCCCTGCCGGGTTGAAAGCTCATCGGGAAGCGGCGGGCGAGCGCGCCGCCGCGGGAGGCCAGCATGCCCCGACCGAGGAGTTCGCATCACTTGGAGGTGCGGGAGACGTTCGAGCCCACCCGGCTGTCCCCGCAGTGCCTGGTTGCCGCGTACAGCCGGGTCGTACCGGTGCCCCGCCGGACGATGGCCAAGATGACCGTCGCGACGGAGCCTCCTCCCTCCCCATCGGTCAACCGGCTCCGTTCCAGCGGAGGTGAGCATGCCTGATCACCGTGTTGCGCTTTACGCGCGGGTATCGACCGAACAGCAGGCCCGCGATAACACCATCGCCAGCCAAGTGGCGGCCTTGCGCGAGCGGGTCGTCGCGGACGGTGGTCAGCTGGACCCCGACGACGCCTACGTGGACGAGGGCTACAGCGGCTCGGTCCTGCTCCGGCCCGGGCTGGAGCGCCTGCACGATGCGGTCGCCACCGGGGCGGTCGAGCGCGTCTATGTTCTGGCGCCGGACCGGTTGGCCCGCCGCTACGCGCACCAAGTCCTCCTGATCGAAGAGTTCCGCCGCGGTGGGGCGGAGCTTACCTTTCTCAACCACCCACTCGGAGGCACCGCCGAAGACGATTTGCTGCTGCAGGTTCAAGGGGTCATCGCCGAATACGAACGGGCGAAGATTCTCGAACGTGGCCGCCGCGGGCGTCGCCATGCGGCCCGCTGTGGCCTGCTCAGCGCCTTCACCACCGCCCCCTTCGGATACCGCTACGTCCCCAAGGGCGCGGGAGGAGGCGTAGCGCGGTTCGAGGTAGACCCGGAGGAGGCTCGGTTCGTGCGCTTGATCTTCGCCTGGGTGGGGTTGGAGCGCGTCAGCCTGCGGGAGGTTTGCCGCCGCCTGAAACAGGCCGGGTGCCGGACACGCCGTGGGGGTGCGCTGTGGTACGCCTCAACGATCCACGGCATGCTGCGCAACACCACCTACATTGGGCGGGCGATCTACGGCCACGCCCGCTACGTTACGGCGCCCCCCAAGTTGTTGCGTCCACTGCGCGGTCATCCGCTGCCATGCAAACGGCCCAGCGCGCGGGTGGTGGTGCCGCGCGACGAGTGGATCGAGGTGCCCGTGCCGGCGCTGGTCGATCCAGCTGTGTTCGATGCGGTGCAGGAGCAACTGGACGAAAATCGTCGGCGCAAGCGGGAGAGCCTCAAAGGACCACGGTGGCTGCTGCAAGGCCTGACCGTCTGCCGACGCTGCGGCTACGCTTACTACGGCAAGGCGGCGCCGCGTTCGGACTGGAAGAAGTCCAAGGACGAGCTTTGCTATTACCGCTGCATCGGCACCGATGGCGGCCGATTTGATGGGCACGCTGTGTGCGACAATCCACAGATCCGCGGCGACTTCCTGGAAGGCGCGGTCTGGGAACGAGTGCGCGCCGTGCTGGAGGATCCCGGCCGCGTCGCAGACGAGTACCGTCGGCGGCTCAGCGCCCCCTCCACCGGATCCTCCGAAGCCGACGACATCGCCTTGCTCGACCGGCAAGCCGCCGGCCTGCGTCGCGGGATCGGCCGCTTGATCGACGGCTACGCCGAAGGGCTGTTCGACCGCGCCGAGTTTGAGCCTCGCGTCGCCGGATTGCGCAGCCGCCTCGGCCAAGTCGAGGAACGCCAACGGCTTGCCGCCGAGGCGGTCGAGGCCGCACGCGAATTGACCGTGATCATCGGCCGGCTGGACGAGTTCGCGACCAGGGTCCGCCAGGGGCTGGACGGCATCGATTGGGAGGACAAGCGCGACATCATCCGAACCCTGGTTCGCCGGATTGAGATCGACGGCGACCACGTCGAGGTCGTTTTCCGCGTGCCGCCGCCCCCAACGCCCCAGGGCCACGACCAAACTTGGCAACATTGTCCGGCGGAGAGTCGAGCGCACGCTGGCTTGGTTCGCCCGCTTCCGCCGCATCGCCGTCCGCTACGAACGGCGCGCCGACATCTTCACCGCCTTCCACCACATCGCGGCCAGTCTCATCTGCTGGCGCTTCGTCCAGAGATGGTTCTGTTAGGCACTCTTATCCAGGGAGGCGGTACCGGATGCGCTCAGAAAGCAATTCGACCTGCCATGTTACCGGCGGACCGGCGTCACGGTCGGCTGGTTCCCTGCCAGGGGAACGTTGCCCGAAGTGCGGCATGCTCGCGGCGCATCTTCCCAGTGTCGCGCGACTATGTGGATTGATCACGAAGGAATGGTGGGCGTCGGGCCGAGCCCGGCGGAGCGCCATCGACGAGGATCATCGGCTCGAAAGCCCCGCTTAACGGGCCGCACCGGACGTGGTCCCGTCGGCTCGTGCTGCGGGAACGGCCGCGTCCCCGAACAGCTGCCGGCGTCTCCGCTCCAGCAGATCCTGATAGGCTTCCTTGATACCCGGAGTGGCGCTGTTGTAGCGGCCGAGGGCGTCGTGCCGGTCGCCTTTGGCCGCCCGCCGCTTCTCGACGAGCAGCCAGCCGGCGACATGCGCGTTCAGGCACCCGTCGTTCGTCACCCGGCGCATGGCCTCCTCCGGTGTCGTGCCGAAGAGCTTGGCGAGGGCTGGGCCGTTCCCGGTATTGATCTGGAACGGTCCACAGTCCCACGACGTGATCTTCCCGGTCTTCCGGTCCTTGTTGGGAACGCACTCGCCAACGCGGCCGCGCTCGGCGCCAAAGAGCGTGTAGAGGTCCTGCTCCACCAGGGAAGGGGGATCGCCGAGCAGCGGCGCGTAGGTGAATGCAACGGCGGCAATGCAGGCGGCGGTCAAGGGCACCATGACACGTCGGGGTCCGGGATGGTGAGGTGGCTTCGTCGACCATACCCGTCATTGCAGCCGCCAATCGAGCCCCAGCGGTTGGCTTGGATGCCTCGCCGGGCGGCGCTCGGCAAAAATGCCCGGTTCCGAACACTGGGGCCCACTTCGGAATGTTGGGCGCCCACGTCCAAACTCTGGGCGCCCAAATCGAAAAATTGGGCGCCCAGCGGGCGCCTGGACTGAGTCGACGGGCGCCCAGTGGGCGCCCGCTTCGGAATGTTGGGCGCCCAAAAGCAACCCACTGACCAGAAACAGTTTTTCCGATCCGGCCCCGATCTCTGGGCGCCCATTGGGCGCCCAGCTCGAAAACCTGGGCGCCCAAACGTAACCGTATGATCGGAAACGACTTTTCCGATCTTGGCCGGATGCTTGGGCGCCCATCGCGTTTCGTTGGGCGCCCAGTGGGCGCCCACGTCCAAACGCTGGGCGCCCACGTCGGAATGTTGGGCGCCCAACCTCTTCATTCAGGCGCCCGCTTCGGAAAGTTGGGCGCCCAAGAGCAACCCACTGATCGGGAACAGTTTTTCCGATCCGGCTCCGATTTTTGGGCGCCCAGCTCGAAAAATTGGGCGCCCAGCCTCCCGCCGGTGCTCGAAGGCCCATGCCGACCCCGGCTACCGTACTGCCATCGGTTCTTCAGACAGCCCCGGCATGGCAAAGCGATCATCACGTTCAACGGAGGCCATGGACGCGCCGCGTCCACCGCCCGACGGCGGCGACAGCGGCATTCACCGCCTGAACTTCAAGGGAACGGCTCCCGCGAAGGAGATGGCGCAGCGCCTCGCCACCCTGTCGCGGGAGAACCGCGAGGCTGACGCCGCCGGTCTGCTGGACTTGCTCGCCGCCGATCAGGGGTTGGCCGTCGTCGGCGACCCGCTGAGCGTGCGCGCCGCCAATCTGGTGCGCGACGGAGCGACGAGCGTCCGATTGCTGGTCACGGCCCTGCTGAAGGACGGGCCGGGCGACGTCGAACTTCATCCGCCAGGCGCGCTGCAGGAGCTGGAGCGCCGCCTGGGCGAGATGGCGGCGGATCTCGCTGATGCCCGGCGTCAGAGCGAGGAGAAGGCGGCGGCGCTCGCCGACGTCCGGCGCCGGGGCGAGGAGAACGCCGCCCATGCCGGCGATCTGCAGCGCCGCCTGACCGTGGCCGACCAGGCGCTCGGCGCGGCGCACGCGCGGATCACCGAGCTGGAGGGGGTTCTGGAGGCGGCGCGGCACAGTCTGCTCCAGGCGGAGCGGATGGCGGCGGAACATCCGTCCGCGCGGACGACGGCGACGCCGGTTCATGCGTCGCCGAGCGCCCGCCTTGGAGGTGCCGGGAATATCCCGGGAACGGTTTCCACTCCGGATGCCGCCGACCGGTCCGGCACCGATGTCCGCGCCGATCGGCACGTAGCGCCGCCGGCCTCGCCGCAGTCGACGCTGGGCGGCAGGGTCGACCGCTTCTGCAAAGCGGTTCTGCGCGGCACCAGGAACGCCGCTATGGTCCTTATCGCCAGCACCGCGGCCATGGCCATCCTCGGCGTCGTCATGACCCAGAGCAACGGCGTCACGGCCCCACCGAGCGAAGCCGACAGCCGGGGGGCGCCGATGCTGCTTGGGCTGTCGTCCGCCGGAGGGGAGGGCGATGCCGGTCGCAGCGTGCTTCCCGGCCTCGCGGCTCCCCCGACCACAGCGCCTGCGGCAGCCATCGAGGTGGCCTCGTTGCCGCCCGCCGAGGCGGCGTCACCATCGCCGGCCTTCGGAGGGCAATCGGCGCCGGCGGTGCCGGAAAAGGCCGCGGCCGAGGCCAAGCCGGTCGACCGCTCGCCGTCACCGCCGCCGGCGTTGCCGCCGCCGGACGCCGCACCGGCTCCAGCGTCGCCACCCTTCATCGCCGTTCCGACGGCGCCGACCCCTTCGGTCGACCCCGAAGCCATGCGCCGCTTCGCCGACATGCTGGACCAGGCCGGCCGGACGCTGGAGAGGCTGAGCGCGGCGGAGACGGAGCTGACCAAGCGTCTGGCCGGGCTGCCCGCCGCATCCGCCCCAGCGCCGGACAAGCCGAAGGACCCGCCCAAGGCGGCTTCCAGCGGCCCCAAGGCGGCCCCCGTCAAGCCGCGTGCGGACGCCCGGCGGCGCGTGGCCGACATCCGGGACGACGAAACCCTGGCGCGGGCGGCGCAGCGGCACGGCGTCCAGCTGGAGCGCATCTACGACCTGAACCCGGCTCTGGAAGCCGTGCCTCCAGACGTGCCTTTGACCAAGGGACAGGTCTGGATTCCGAACGATTTCTGAGCCGTGGGTGGCGATCGGATGCATTTCCCGCCGCCGTCCGTACATAGGGTTGTCGTTTGCCCACGAAGGTTGGACTCTAGGGTTCGGTGACCGAAATCCGGGATTGCGGCGTGGGTGCCCAACCCCCATTAGGCGGTCGATGCGACAGACGTTTTGTGCAGGCAAGATTAGGTGCATGTCATGCCATGTCGTGACATGTCATGACACAGCGGCTGGAATCGTGACCTGAGACCGAAGTTTCCTCCGGTCATTGGGAGAGTCTCTGTGAGTTGTGATGCCCGAAGCGGGCTGTGATGGCAAGCCGGGCTGGGGCATGCCCCAGCCCGGCTTGCGTTGCGGCCTCGGCGACCTCGGCGGGCGTGGCGCCACCGAGACCGGAGTGCGGCCGTACATGGTTGTAGTCCTCCCTCCAGGCGGCCAGGACGGTTCGCGCGTGAGACAGCGACGCGAACAGCGTCTCGTTCAGGCATTCATCCCGGAGCCGTCCGTTGAAGCTTTCCACGATGCCGTTCTGCATTGGTTTGCCGGGGGCGATGTAGTGCCACTCGACCCGGTGCTCCTGGCTCCAGCGCAGGATTGCCATGCTGGTCAACTCGGTCCCGTTGTCGCTGACCACCAGCAGCGGCTTGCCGCGTCGGGCGGTCAGGGCGTCGAGCTCACGGGCGACACGGGTGCCGGACAGCGAGGTGTCGGCCACCAGCGCCAAGCACTCGCGTGTGAAGTCATCCACCACGGCTAAAATCTGGAGTTGCCGCGGCTCGGTGGACGGGTTGGGTCTTGTTTCACTCCGTGGTGCGGGGTCTCCTTTCATAGTCGATCGGTGACAGATAGCCGAGGGCGGAGTGCCGTCGGCGGGGATTGTACCATCCTTCGATGAAGGTGAAGACGGCGATGCGCACCTCGGCATGGGAGCGGAACCGCCGCCGGTCGAGCAGTTCGCATTCGAGCGTCGCGAAGAAGCTCTCGCACATGGCGTTGTCGTAGGCATCCCCGACCGAGCCCATGGAGGGGCGAACGCCAGCCTCCCGGCAGCGGGCCCCGAAGGCTAGAGAGGTGTACTGGCCGCCTTGGTCGGAATGGTGAACAACGCTGGTCGGGCGCCGCTGACGCCGCCGCCAAGTGTAAAGCCGGCTGGCGATACGCCAAGCACCCGGGCCATGGTGCGGATCGGGAATGATACCGGAGAGCGGAACCGCTGACTCACCGAGGGGGATTCCCAAAGCTGGCGATCGGTGATTCAATTCCCCATCCACGACGGGAAGGAACGAATGCCCGCGGCGTTGCCAATCCGGGAAGACCTGAGCGCCAGCGAGTTGCGCGCCCTGGCGCGGCGCGAGAGCAAAGGGCGGGTGGCGGCACGCATGTTCGCCATCGCCCATGCGCTCGACGGGGTGAGCCGGGCGGAAGCGGCGCGGCTGGCCGGCATGGACCGCCAAGCCCTGCGCGATGCGGTGGTGCGCTACAACGCGGAAGGCGTGGCCGGGCTCCATGATCGTCCGCTGCCCGGCCGGCCGGCATGGCTGAGCGAGGGCGAGCAGGCGACGCTCAAGGCCATCATCCTCGCCGGCCCTGATCCCAAGCGGCACGGCTGCGTGGAGTGGACCCTGCCGATCCTGTGCGAGGTGATCGCCGAACGCTTCGCCAAGACGCTGCATCCGGCCAGCCTCTCGCGCATCGTGCGCCGGCTGAACCTGTCGAAGCAGAAGACGCGGCCCCGTCACCCGCAGTCCAACGCCAAGGCCCAGGCCGCCTTCCAAAAAAGGGGCTGCGCGAAGCGCTGAAGGCTGCGGCGACCGCACACCCTGGGTGCCGCCTCCAACTCTGGTTCCAAGACGAAGCCCGCATCGGCCAGAAGGGCCGCACCGCGCATCGCTGGTGGGAGCGCGGGCAGCGTCCGGCCGGGCTGTGCGACAAGCGCTTCACCTCGGCTTACCTCTACGCCGCCGTCTGTCCGGCCAGCGGCGCCGACTTCGCGCTGGTGATGCCGACCGTCTCCACGACCGCCATGAGCCTGTTCCTGGACGGCTTCTCCCGGAGCCTGGAACCGGACGTCCAGGCGGTGCTCGTGCTTGATCAGGCCGGCTGGCATGGAGCACGGGCGCTGGTTGTGCCACACAACATCACACTGGTGCCCCTGCCGCCCTACAGCCCCGAACTGAACCCGGTCGAGCGCGTCTGGCTGTACCTGCGCGAGCGCTTTCTGTCCCACCAGCTTCTGGACGACTACGACGCCGTCGTCCAAGCCTGCTGCGACGCATGGAACGCTCTCACCGTTACGCCCGAACGCCGACGCTCCCTCACCAGTTACCCATGGCTCCCGTGTGTCAGTGCTTAAGCTCGGCAGTATGAGGCCTGGTTCGCGCTCATGAACTGGAAGACCCGGACGGGATCGTGCCGGTCTCCCGCGCGAACCAGGCCGCCGCCAAGCCTGTTTCCGCTCGGCCGCCGCAGTTATCGGCCAACCCCGTGAGCAGTTACCCCACGAAAATGGTAGAGTTCATCGGCCCGTCCCCCATGTCTGAGGCTCGGCGCCGGACCGCCCGGCGCAATCCCCGATGGGGACATGCCGTGGGACGGGCCGCTACTCGCCTTTCGGCCGGCAAACATATGGTCTAGGTGAGGAGTTCCGCCAAAATTGGCAGCCCCAAGCTCATTCTTTGAATGCGGATAGTATGGCATCCCGTTGTTTAGATAGTTCTGAGAAAATACCAGGCTTTATCCGCATAATGCGGAACTGTTCATTGTTCTCTACTATGTCGCAGAATGCCAAGGCGAGTTGGTAGCGGGTTCTGCGGTAGTCGTGAATAATAATAATAGTGTCTTCGTGGCAGAGCAGTAGGCTTGCCATCAGGCACTCCATTCGGCGGCGTCCATCAATAAACACCAAGTCACAGCACTCGCCAGTAGACAGAGGATATGTGCTATAGTTCAGACCCGTGTCTTGCTGATTCTGACAAGGGCCAGTAACATCCATAATAACAGCGTCCACCTTGATGTCTGGTGGAAGTGCTTCCTCGACAGCGCGCTGATATTCTCCATAAGTATCCATGGTAATAAATCGGCTGGCGCCATATGCCCGGCATAGATCCGCAAGCAAAATAGATGTTAGACCGCTGCCCCATTCGAGAAATGCGCCACCTCTCGGGCGAATATGCTTGATTATCGAGCTAATGAATAAACTCAAATATGTGCGGCCATAGGAATCTGATGAAATCGTTTTGTCCTTAAAATTAAAAGAGTATTGTGGCGACACGACATCAGGAGCATCCGGGTTCTCCCTTCCGACTTTCACCTGCGCTGCCACGACGAACTTCGTGCGCAAATGAGCTGATGGATCCTTGTTTGTATTTTTCTCGTTACCGGCCCAATGGATAACGGGGACATTGCGGCCGTCTGTTGTTCTTGGCTTTCCACCAACAAACTCAATTTGCGAATCTTTGTACCATTTGTGTGGCGCAATGCTAGAGTCAATTTCATCAATGCGCACAACCGACCAGCCAAGCAAGCTTGAGCAGAAGTTCAGTATTGGTTGATCAATTACGTTCGGGTGACGAACCTCTTTATAGAATTCAATGTTTTCGTCGAGACATTTCATTATTTCTGAAAGCGATACTTTATTGCGATTCACTGCCAGTAGGCCAGAGCTAAAGAGTTTACTGTTTCTGAATGTTTTGTTTTCCAAGCCAGATTTGTTAAAGACCGTGTCTCCACTGATTGTGCAATAGCACACATCCGCGCCGTTTTCCGCAAATTTGGCCATAAAATTACTAATGTCTATATAAACAAGCGTGTCTACATCGATGTAGATAAATTGGTCGACAGGAAGATCGAATGCTGCTAATTTGCGCAGCCGTTGCTTGTGCGCTAGATCCCCAAAAAGTTGCTCGGCCATCGTATCAATGGCAGAAAGGTCAGCCTCCAGCATTTTATAACCGAAGACATCTTCAAGAACTCTTTATCTTTCTTGTGTTGTCATTGTAAGGAATTACAATAAGAGGTACATTTGGATTTGACTCTCTAAAACTTGCAATGAAGCTAAGCCACCATTCATAAATTTCATCGCTCGCCAATGCGACAGCGGTCATGCGGATGGAAGAAGTGGACAAAGACATGGACATCTTGCTGTTCCTGTCAACGCGAAAGTTGAGGCCTCTGGCATAGAAAGTGATATAAGCCTATACCAAAGTAATTTTTATCTTAGGCTTCGGGTGGTGAGTTTACATATCGTTCATTTATGCTCGTGAGCTGATCTGTTCGCCAGTCTCGAACACCAAGCTTTCTTAATGAACCGTTATTCGCCGTTCCTCCATTCCATGACCCTTTAGTGATCGAAACGGGTTCGGCGAGGCAAGTCGATCGCTCGGATGTCTATATCCTCCATACTTCCTCTCCCACCGGTTTTAGCACCGGCACTATGCCTCATGGGACTAGGCTTGGCAATGCACTGGAAACGCCGTCGCCGCGGAGGGTGCGGCAGGGAACTATCTGCTCGGACTGAAGGTTGGCTTGGAAACAACTGGAGTTGCCGCGGCTCGGTGGACGGGTTGGGTCTTGTTTCACTCCGTGGTGCGGGGTCTCCTTTCATAGTCGATCGGTGACAGATAGCCGAGGGCGGAGTGCCGTCGGCGGGGATTGTACCATCCTTCGATGAAGGTGAAGACGGCGATGCGCACCTCGGCATGGGAGCGGAACCGCCGCCGGTCGAGCAGTTCGCATTCGAGCGTCGCGAAGAAGCTCTCGCACATGGCGTTGTCGTAGGCATCCCCGACCGAGCCCATGGAGGGGCGAACGCCAGCCTCCCGGCAGCGGGCCCCGAAGGCTAGAGAGGTGTACTGGCCGCCTTGGTCGGAATGGTGAACAACGCTGGTCGGGCGCCGCTGGCCGAGCGCCATGTTCAGAGCGTCGAGCACGAGTTGGCTTTTCAGATGATCGGCCATCGCCCATCCGACAATGCGCCGGCTGTAGGCGTCCAGCACCACGGCCAAATACAAGAAGCCCGCCCAGGTGGGCAGGTAGGTAATATCCGCGACCCAGAGCTGATCGGGCTGTACCGCGGTGAAGTTCCGCTCTACCAAGTCGGACGCCGGCCGGCAGTTGGCATCGCGCCGGGTCGTCACCGTGCCCCTGCGGCGGCACACGCCGACCAAGCCGGCGCCGCGCATCAGCCGGGCCACCCGCTTGCGGCTACCGTGATCCCCTCGGCCTGCAGTTAGGCCCGGACCCGTGGGGCGCCGTACGTGCCATGGGAGGCGGCGTGCGCCGTGCGGATCCGACGCAGCAGGTCGGCATCGACCTGAGCTCGCCGGGACGGATGACGCCGCCGCCAAGCGTAAAGCCGGCCGGCGATACGCCAAGCACCCGGGCCATGGTGCGGATCGGGAATGAGGCCTGGTTCGCGCTCATGAACTGGAAGACCCGGACGGGATCGTGCCGGTCTCCCGCGCGAACCAGGCCGCCGCCTTTGCCAGGATGTCGCGCTCCTGGCGCAGTTGCCGGTTCTCGCGACGCAGGCGAGCCAGTTCCTCCTTCTCGGAACTGCTCAGGCCGTCGCTGCGGTGACCGTTATCGCGATCGGCTTGAGCCACCCAGTTGCGGATCGCCTGGGCGGATGGCTCGAACTCGCGGGCGAGGTCGGCTGGATCGCGTCCAGAGCGGACCAGCTCGACCATATGCTGCCGGAATTCCGGCGGATAAGGGGGGCGGGTTTTCGGCATCGGTCAACACCTCCTGCGCAAGTCAGATGGTGTCCACCGAGCCGGGGCAACTCCAGTCATGTCATCCTTTGCGCAATTGACAAAGAATGGGCCACTTCTCAGGATAGAAATATTCGAGAGAACGTGAAAATCTGTCGAAAATTTTGAAAAAAGCTCCATCATCCATGCGAGCCGTTGGCGCGTCCTGCCAGTAGACTCGAGAACTATTTTTTCTTGCTTGATGAGGCAATATCACGTCTTCGCCAAGCTCTTTGCTCAGGCACCCTAGAATCATGCTCGGTGCATTGAAAAAATCTTCGTACCGGAGAACGAGTGTGCTCTTATTTCCAATAAGACTGTTCATCCAAGAAGATTCTATTTCCATGGCAGACATCGCCTTAGTGCAGTCATTGCTGCCCGATTTTAAAAAATAGTCTTTCCCATAACCCCTTTTTGCGCTTGGTATGGCCGCATACTCGTCTGAATTCTCAACAATTCCACCGGAAA
The DNA here is from genome assembly GCF_058780635.1 of Azospirillum sp. UENF 312511. Classification (NCBI taxonomy): domain Bacteria; kingdom Pseudomonadati; phylum Pseudomonadota; class Alphaproteobacteria; order Rhodospirillales; family Azospirillaceae; genus Azospirillum; species Azospirillum sp. UENF 312511. The sequence goes on from NZ_JBSNCG010000006.1 coordinate 72,172, forward strand.
TGTATCGGTCGAAGGGGTAGCCGATCAGGTCAATCGTCCTCGCGCCGGAAAAGCGGCTGTCCTCTACCGGCGGGTGATGCGGATGTCGGAAGAGGAAGATAAAACGTGCCTGCGTCTCGCCGACCGCGTTGACGGGGTGATCAAGTTCCTCATAAAGTCCCTTGTTGATCCATTCATTTCCCATGACAGCCAGGGAGCCGTTGAAGAATTCTTGAACGACGACACTGCCGGGCAGAGAACTCAATACAGCCTGCAAAAAATGTGTTCCAGAGCGCGGAAGCGTGGAGACGACCCAGAACTGTTTGTTTGTCGAGTTATTTGCATTCACTCTCTTCTACTTTCTGGTTTGATGCCGGGTTTGGGCCGACGGGTTAAGGTTGAGGTATCATAGTCTCCAATTAACTGAGCCAAGCTGCATATGCGATGGCTTGTCTGATGCGCACGGCCACCCTCCTTTCCGCGTTCCACCTCGGCAATTGGCAGATCTTCTACTTTTGTGCCGCCCGAATGAGAACCACGCACCTCAAAATATACGAACCTGCATCCCGGATATCGGAAAAGCCTAAGGAAGCGAGCCGCTCAGCAATTTCTTAAGCATGCTGAGTGGCGATGACCATGACGGCAAGGGTGCAGTCGGCTGCACGTAAATCGTTCGGCGTGATTACCGGATAAGCGCCAAAGTTGCTGGTCCAGAACGAATTGATGAAGCCGGTAATGCGCAAATAGCCAAATTTTTCGATCTCCGCACGCACGATCGAGTTCCTCCTCCAGTCCATCGACAAGAGCATGTCGGACAACGACCAGTCCGATCAAGCCTGCCGCCTGCGCAACCAACGAACCGAAGCAGCGACCGAGAAAGCCCGGCAGAAGGTTCAGAGCGTCTGCCGTTCCGTCAGCGGCGCCGATGCCCGCCACCGATGCGCGCTTGGCGGTCGGCGCGAAGATGTCGTCCAGAAAGTCCGCGCAAGCCGGCAATGCGGTGATCCACCCGCCAAAGGACAAGACGCAGGAAAGCCGCGGCCAGTCGCACCGGAGATGTTCCGGCTGAGCGTTCATCCAGCCGATCCATGGGTGAGAGGAGGGCTTGGCCGAAAAAGGATCGACGGCCAGCACGGCACCGGGAGCGAAGTCCTCTACGTCGCGGGTCAGCCGGCACAGGCGGGACGTCCACCCGCACGCTCGCGCCTCTTTTTCCAACCGGCGGGCCGTCGTTACCTCGTGGCCGGTTTCAGGCGACTGAAGGGGAAGATGGATGGCCAGACGCATCAGGAAACGACGCTCTTGGATGAAGGCCGGAACTGTGTGGGGGCCATTTTCATGAGGACGTCGCCGATCCCGCTACGGTCTCGACGAGGCCCAGGTTTCTGCACAGGGCGATTCCCTGTGGACCAAGCAGGGCAAACCAGAACGGAAGGGCTTCCGATTGCCGCTCCGCATCGGTGACGGGGCAAGGCGCCTCCTGCCCGTCGGCGAGCCGGGCTGCCGCCAGCCCAAGTCGTGACAGCCGCGGCGCAGGCGACACGAGCGTCGTTGCGGTTGTGAAACTGGCTATGGCCTCGGTGGTCAAGCCCAGCGCCATGAGCACGATCCCATTCAGGGAGTGGACGAGCCAGTGCTTGCCTTCGGCCTGAGAAGCGGCGGCCATATCCGCGCGCGCATCCTCCGATCGCCCCATGCGCAACCGGCACAGGCCACGATAGGCCTGTGCCGTGGCCATATCCGGGTGCGCTGCAAGGAGGGCGCTCAAAATTGCATCGGCGTCGTCGAAACGCCCCCCGGCAAGCCGTCCAACCCCTTGGTAAAGCCACGCCTGCAACGCCAGCGATTCTCGAGGCGGCTGCTCGGCGCGCAGTCGTCCGAACGCGCCATCGGCTTCGTCGAAGCGCAACGAGAACATCAGCAACAGGGCGAAATTGAACTGGGCCTTGGCGGATTGCGGTTCCTGATCCAGAATAGCCCGAAACTCGTTCATCGCCGCTCTGTACATCCCAAGATAGCGGTAGCAAAGCCCCCGCTCGAACCGCACATCGACCCAATCCTGTTGCTCGGCCGGAAGCCGGCCCAGCAACTTCAGGGCTTCAGTATAGCGGTCGTGCTTGATCAGCTCCTGAGCCACCTGGACGACGGCATCCGGCGCATGGCCGACCGCGCGCGGAGACTGGCTTGCCGCCGCGATGAGCATGGCAAGGGCCTGATCGGAATCGTAGTCAACGACATCCCTCGAGGCGGTGGCAAGCCCGATGGCGACGCTGTCCGGATCGTGGACGCGGGCTTCGGCAAGCGAGGCTTCCGCTTGCGCCTCTTGGCCTTTCCGTCGGTAGAGAGCGACCAGTTGGTGCCATGTTTCGAAGCGGCGTGGATCGATTTGCAAAGCCCGTTGGAAAGCAGCCTCCGCGGCGTCGAGGGAACCTTCCCGGATCAACGCCAGACCCATCTGGTGATGATAGTTACTGAACGTGCCGGCGCGTATATTTTGGCGCCAGCGTTCGATGTCGTGGTCTGAGAGCAGTGATGCTTGGCTGTTCACGGTCCTGCTCACGCCATTGTTCTAAAAAGCAAAATGGATGCGTGAAAATCATGCCGCAGGCAGAGGGCCGATTGCAAGGCCTCTCGGGGTGGAGAAACGCGCCTGTCAGGCCGTACCACGCTCTCCGTCCTACGCCCCCTGACGGGCACGGGGTATGACAGGGCTTCGGCCCACCCTTATCGCGGGGCGCCCCGTCCCGTCCCCGCCAGAGACTGATAAAGCTCCAGATACCGCCGGGCCTGCGCCTCCAGGGAGTATTCCCGCTCCACGATCCGGCGCGCATCCCTTCCCATCGCGTGCAGCCCCGGCAGGTCTCTCAGCGCGTCGTCCAGAACATGGGCGAGCGACGCGACATCCCCGGACGCAGTGAGGAAGCCGTTGATGCCGTGCCGGACCACGTCGGGGATGCCGCCCACGGCGGTGCCGATCACGGCGGTGCCGCACGCCATGCCTTCGAGAACCGCGTTCGGCAGGTTGTCCTCGGTGCTGGTCACGGCGACCGCGTCGGCTGCGCTATAGGCACGAACCATCCCCGCATCGTCCTGCACCCCCAGGCGGACGCACTCCACGCCCGACCGCAGATGAACCTCGCCCTCCCCGGCAAGCAGGAGGCAGACCTCCCGATGCGGCCCAATCCGAACCAGTGCGTCGTCCAGAAGGGAAAGTCCTTTCCGGGGATCGTTCAGTCCGTGAGCCGTGAAGAGGACGGTTGGCTTGCCCTCCGGCACCCCCAATGCCTGGCGGGCCGCGCTCCGCTCCCATGGGCGGAATCGGGAGGTGTCGAGGCCGTAGGGGATGATACTGACCGGCAACCCGGCGAACACCAGGCTGCGACGGGCGGCCTCGGCCAGCCAGCGGCTCGGCGCGACGATATGAATGGGGCCAGGATAGCGCGCCACGCACGCCGCCTTGCGGGTCAGCACCGTTCGCGACAGATCCTCCTCATTCTCGGAACCGAGCACGGGGCATGCGCCGCAAGCCCGCTCGAAGCCGGTGCAGGACCCCGCGTAGTGGCACCCCCCGGTGAACGGATGCATGTCGTGCAGCGTCCAGACGACTGGAATGCCGAGAGGGCGGTCGCGGAAGAACGCGGGGTAGTCGATCTGGCCGCGCACCCAATGCAGGTTCACCACATCGGCGCCCGCGAGCCGCCGGAGAAGGACCTCCCCTGCTGTCGACCGGTCGCTGTGGAAGGGAACAAAGCCATGATTCATGCGCAGAACCGGATAGGGGGCCGTCGCGTCGAGCAGCTCGGCCGACAGCGCCTGCCCACGCTCTTGCTCGCCGGGCGAGGGTGGGCCGAGCACCTCCACCCCCGGGTCGTCCGTCTCCTTGCGGGTCACCAGCAAACGGCAGTCTAGTGGATGGCCGTCGGCGCCGAGCCCTCGCAGTCCCTGGAACAGCCGGTTCGCCGCGCGCGCGGCCCCACCGTTCGCCTCGTAGGTGCTGACCAGAACAATGTTCATGCGTACGTCTTCTGGAAATGAACCATGCACGTCCTACAGCCCGTCCGGAACGAACGGCAGTGGTGCTTCGGGATACCCCTCCGGCACCCCCGGCGGCAAGTGCAACAGGGGAAACAAGGCTGTTTTCGCCCGATGCGGGCACCATCGTGGATGGTCAAAGATTCATTAACCTTTCATTGAACTTCGGCCAGGATGATGATCGCCTTCATGACCGTCGGGGCGGGCCGCACGCCACCCCATTGATGGCTTCAACGACATGTCCATGGCAGAACGGCTCATGGTTTCGCCCGATCCGGCCGCCCTCCCCCTGTCCGCAAGCTTGTCTGTGAAAGGAAGCCGTCGATGTGCGGCATAGCCGGTTATTTCGGACAGCGCCCGGTCGGTCTGCGCGTGGTGGAGGACATGGTCGCCGCCCTGACCCACCGGGGACCCGACGGTGACGGATTCCTGCACCGGCCGCCGTTCGTCGCCGGCATGCGCCGGCTCGGCATCAACGATCCTGAGCACGGCCAGCAGCCCCTGACCAACGGGGATGGCTCCGTTGCGCTTTTCTACAACGGCGAAATCTACAATTCACCCGACCTCCGCCGGGACCTGGAAAGGAAAGGCCATCGCTTCCGCACGGGGTCCGATGGTGAGGTCATAGCCCATCTCTACGACGAGGTCGGCGAAGATCTGTTCGAGTGGCTGGACGGCATGTTTGCCGTCGCGCTGTGGATCGAGCGCGAGCAGCGGCTCATCCTTGCTCGCGACCTGCCGGGGGAAAAGCCGCTTTACTACGCGGAACCGGCGCCCGGCGAACTGGTGTTCGCTTCGGAACTCGGCGCCTTGCAGCGCTTTCCCGGGCTTGCGCTCGACCTCGACCTCCAAGCCCTGTGGGATTTCCCGACGTTCCTATGGATACCGGAACCGGCCAGTGTGTTCCGTAAGGTCCGGGCGCTCGAACCCGGACATTTGCTCAGCATTGATGCCAACGGACTCAGGCGGCGGCCGTACGCCAACCGGTTCGGCTCCCATCGGCCTGCGGGTACGGATGCCGAGTTGGTAGCAGAAACCCGCCGGGTGGTGACCGACGCCGTGACCTCCCGCCTTCTCTCCGACGTTCCGGTCGGCGCGTTCCTGAGCAGCGGGCTCGACAGTTCGATTGTTACGACGATCGCCGCCTCCGCGGCCGGCCGTCTGACGACCTTCAGCGTCGGGTTCGAGGACGTCGCGGATCCCTACCACGGCCGGGCCGACGAATCCGCCGCGGCCAGCGACTACGCTCGCAGGCTGGGCCTCGAACATCGGGTGATCCGTGTTTCGTCCGACGATTTCCTAGCGGATCTGGAGACCTTCTGCCGGCACGGCGGAGAGCCCTTCGCGGTTTCCTCCGGTCTCGGCATCCTCGCCGTGGCGCGGGCGGCGCGCGAGCAGGGCATCAAGGTTCTGCTGTCGGGAGACGGGGCGGACGAGCTGTTCGGCGGCTATTCCTGGTACCGGTATCTGGATGCCCGTGTCCCCGCGGCGGTGCCGGACCGGACGGTGTCCTTCCAGAACGTCGGCCTGCCGCTGGAGGAAAGACTGGCCGCCATCGCCGGCTATCCGCCCTCCCGGCAGGCCTGGGCCTGGCATTATTATGCCGCGGAGGACGAAAAGGCCCGGCTGTTCCATCCCGACGCGTTTCCCGGCGTGCAGACGTCCTTGCGCCATTTCGCCGGACTCGACGCAAGGTCCGGCGAGATGGGGTCCGGCTGCTCGGCGGAAGACTTCATCGGCCACGACCGGGGCTTCTATCTTCCGAACGAGATGCTGCGGAAACTGGACCGCATGTGCATGGCCTTTTCGGTGGAAGGCCGCGCTCCGTTCGTTGCCCCCGCGGTGCTGACGCACGCACGGACATTGGGCAGCCGGCACATGATGCGCGGGGACACGCTCAAATGGGCGCTGCGGCAAGCGTTCGCGGATCTGATTCCGGCCGACGTGCTGGAACGGCCGAAACACGGCTTCAACGTGCCCATCGACCTGTGGCTCAACGGGCCGTGGTCGCACCTCGTCGAGCGGACCTTTGCCCCGGGGTCGGCGCTTGACCGCACCGGCCTGCTGCGGCGCGGCGCGATCGACACAGCGCGGCTGATGCTTGCCGACATGATGCGCCTGAACGGCCATTCAATTTTCTGCTACGTCATGCTCAACCTCTGGCTCGAACAGGTCAATCATGGAAATCATCGCTGAAATCGGCCAGAACCATAACGGCGACATGGATCTCGCGCTTCGATTGATCGACGAGGCGAAGTCTGCGGGAGCGGACGTCGCCAAGTTCCAGGTCTACGACGCGCGCGCCCTCTTCCCGAAGGAAGGGAACCCCTGGTTCGACTACAATTGCCGAACGGAGTTGAGCCGCCGCGACGTCGAGACCCTGGCGCGGCGCTGCGAAGAGGTCAGCATCGAGTTCATGGCCTCGGTCTTCGACATCGAACGGGTTGCTTGGCTGGAGGAGGTCGGTGTCCGGCGCTACAAGATCGCGTCCCGCTCGGTGCGCGACACGGCTCTGGTCGAGGCGGTCGCCGCGACGGGCAAGCGCCTGATCGTATCGCTCGGGATGTGGGGAGCGGCCGATTTCCCTGCTTTCCATGTGCCGGGAGGCGTGGACTTCCTGTACTGCATCGCGCAATACCCCGCGCCATTGGAGAGCCTGCGGCTCGAACGGATCGACTTCTCCCGCTATGCCGGATTCAGCGATCACTCGATCGGCACGGTGGCCGCAAAAGTGGCCTGCGCGCGTGGCGCACGTATCCTGGAGAAGCACTTCACGGCCGACCGCTCGCTGTACGGTCCCGACCATATGGGCAGCATGACACCGGACGAGCTTGCCGAGCTGGCGCGCTTCCGTGATATGGCTCGCGTATGCCTTTAAAAAGCAAGATAATGGATCGTGCTATCGGCAGGGCCGGGGTGGAGGGGGAACGGTGAACGCATCCTATTACGAAGGCTACGGCCTGCTCGCGAACTGCATCTCGTCGCCGCTTCTGCTCAGCGGCCGCAACCTGTTCCATGCTCCCCAGATCGCCGCCATCATCGAGGACATCGCCGCGAAGCTTGCGCTCCGACAGACCGACCGGCTTTTGGACATCGGCTGCAACGTGGGGTTGCTTCTCCGCCCCCTGGCATCCCGGGTGGCCCGCTCCGTCGGGGTCGACCATGCCGAGGTGCTGAAGCAGTTCGACCATGAGGGAACCGCTTCCTCGATCGAACTCGTCGCCGGCCAATGGCCGGACGTGGAGATGGAAGGCGACTTCAATTGCATTCTCGCCTATTCCGTCGTCCAGTGCCTCCAGGACAAAGCCGCCATAGACCGTTTCGTCGCGTCCTGTCTGGGACGCCTCCTGCCCGGCGGGCGCCTCCTGATAGGCGACATCCCGAACACAAGCACTTGGGAACAATTCGTGCAATCGACCTCGGGCCAAGCCGCCGTACACAAGCATGAGCTGAGCCGGGAGAGGGAGCGCGCCGATACGTTGGAGTTCCAGGCACGAGAAGCCGTGTTCCGCGACAACGCCAACCTGCTGCATATGACCGACGCGGACCTGCTGGACCTGACAGCCCGCCTGCGTGCGCAAGGCTTCAACACTTATGTACTCCCTCAGCCGCCCGGCCTGCCGCACTATGGCAGCCGTGAGGATCTGCTGGTCGTCCGGCCAGACTGAGAGAGCAGACCGTGACAGCGACCAGTGCCTTCCGGTTGAACCCGTGGCCAGACGGAGAGGATTGGGACAAGTTCGTCGCCGGTTCGCCCCAAGGGACGGTGTTCTGTTCCAATGCTTTCCTCGACGCTCTTGGCTATACCGTGGATCGCTGGATTTTCGGCAAGCCGCAAGGCCCGTCGGTGGCGGTCGCCATTCTGCATAACCGGGGCATTCCCGTGCCCGTATCGACCCTACCCGCCATGTACATCGGCCCGATGATGGCCGCGGGCGTCGATACGCTTCCGGCACACAGGCGCCACAGGTTGATCCCGGAGTTGATGGAAGCCCTGTTGGAGGCTCTGAGCCAGTCGTATCCGTTGCTTGACCTGTCTTTTCATCCCCGCTTCCCCGATCTGCGCGGCGTCCAATGGTTCAACCATCATCGCCCGGAACAGGGAAGGATTGCTCTCGATCTCAAATACACCGCGCGCATCGATGTAAAGTCGGCCGGTGCTTTCCCGGACTATCTGCGCGCTATCCGTCAAAACCGGCAGCAGGACCACCTGAAGGCTCTGAACTGCGGGTACGTTGTCGAGGCTTCGACGGACGTGGGTATCCTTGACCGGCTGCACGACCTGACGTTTGCCCGCCAAGGCATCGACCGGCCCCAAGCCATCGGGAATCTGATTCGGCCAATCACGGAGGCTGCGTTGCGCCAGGGTTTCGGAGAGCTTCTGGTGACGCGCTCGCCCTCCGGCGAGCCGGTCTCGGCAAGTCTGTTTCTGTTCGATCGGCAGGACGCCTACTACCTGTTCGGGGCGACGGATCCCGTGCACCGCAAGGATGGTGTCGGAACCCTGACGATGCTGGAAGGCATCCGCCGCAGCATGGTGCGTGGGCTGACCGGGTTCGACATGGTCGGCGCCAACTCGCCACAGCGGGGCGACTTCAAGACGAGTTTCAACGCGGAGATTGTTCCGTACTTCACCGGGCACTGGCGGGCGCCGTCCGGAAGCACGCCTCCGTCGCACGACGGCGGTTCGGGAAACGCGTCATGATCGGAGCATCGCCGACACCGGCGCGCGGGATTTCCAGTGATTCTCGGAGGGGTGAATGTCGCAGCTAGCGCTTGCGGGCGGCCTGCCCGCCGTCCGGCGTCCCCTTGCAGGGTTCAAGGGCATCGGGGATGAGGAGCGCTCCGCCGTCCTGCGCGTCCTGGACGAGGGAACGCTGTCCGGCTTTTATGGCAGCCCGCAGCCCCGCTTTTTCGGCGGGCCGGAGGTGCTGGCGCTCGAAGACGCCTGGTGCCGGCGTTTCGGCGTTGCCCACGCGGTCGCGGTCAACTCCGCCACGTCGGGCCTCATCGCCGCCATGGGAGCAATCGGACTGGGCCCGGGGGACGAGGTGATCGTTCCCCCCTACACGATGTCGGCGACCGCCGTGGCACCGCTGTTCTACGGCGCCGTTCCGGTCTTTGCGGATATCGAGCCGAACTGGTTCTGCATCGATCCGGCCGCGGTCGCCCGCGCCATCACGCCGTTCACGCGCGCCATCGTGGCGGTGAATCTGTTCGGCCATCCGGCCGAGCTGGCCCGACTGCGCGCCTTGGCCGACGCGCATGGGCTGTTCCTCATCGAGGACAACGCCCAGGCGATCCTGGCGGAGGAGGCGGGCCGCCTCGCCGGAACAGTCGGGCACATTGGGGTGTACAGCCTCAACGTCCACAAGCATATCCAGACTGGCGAGGGCGGGGTCTGCGTGACCTCCGACCCCGGTTTGGCCCAGCGCCTCCAGTTGATCCGAAACCATGGTGAGAACGTCACCGAATGGGTCGGCGCCTCGGACCTCACCAATCTGGTCGGGTTCAACTTCCGCATGCCGGAACTCGCCGCCGCCATCGGCTGCGCCCAGCTTGCGAAGATGGATGGGCTGGTTCGCCGGTGCGAGCGCTTGGCGGCGCTGCTGAGCGAGGGCGTTCGCGGACTGGCGGGCCTGACGCCACCTGCGGTCCGTGCAGGCTGTCGTCACAATTACTTCATGTGGACGTTGCGTTACGACGCCGCGGCCGTCGGCGCTCCGCGCTCCGCGTTCTGCCGTGCTCTGCAAGCGGAAGGCGTTCCGGTGTCGGAAGGCTATGTGCGCCCGCTGTATCTGTTGCCTTTGTTCCAGCAGCGCAAGGCGATCGGCCCTGACGGTTTTCCTTTCACGCTGCGCCACCGCACCTACCCGTCCGGTCTGTGCCCGGTGGTCGAAGCGATGCACGACGATCAGGTCATCCAGTTTCAACCGGTGTCGTGGGATGTCGACGACAAACAGATCGACATGATCGTCGAAGCCTTCCACAAAGTGCATAGGGCCGCTCCGGCGCTGGATCGGGATCCGGCGCCGGAGCGGCCGGTGTTCCGCCGTCCAGCTCCGCGGGTGCTCTATTCCAAGCCTGCCGGCGATGTGCTGAGTGAGAGCGAAACGCTTCTTTCGGACAATTGCCGCCTGCTGGAGGAACAGCGCCGTGTATCGGCACACCTCTCGACCGGGGCTTCGCGATCGTCCTGCCTTCTGTGCGGCGCCGACATCGCAGGGGCTCCCTGGTTCAACCATCGGGCCGTCGTCTATGTGCGATGCGGGCATTGCTCTCACGTCCAAACCCGCAATCAGCTACCATCGGGATATCCGGAAGCACAGGCACCCGGCCTTGCGTTCGGCGATTGGTATCCTTCGGCCGATCGCCATGCCTTCGACAGTCGGCGCGATCGGATCTACCAGGCAAAGCTTGATTTCGTCCTGACCGCCACCGATGATCTCGGCATCAATCGGGAGACGCTTCTTGGGAAGCGTTGGCTCGAGCTCGGCTGCGGAGCCGGCTACTTCCTTGATGCGCTTATCAGGGCCGGCGTGGGGCAACTAACCGGGCTCGATGCAAGCGCCCGACTGGTGAATTACGCCAACCAGACGCTTTCACGCCCGGTTTCCCGACACTGGTCCGGCAGCCTGCCATCCGCACTGGCCGCGCACGAAGCCGACGTGATCGTCGCCTGGTTCGTTCTGGAGCATGTGGAGGAAGCGCAGGCGTTCTGGCGCGCACTGGGCGGATGCCCACCGGGCACAATCTTCTGCTTCGCGGTACCAACCCTGGGGCTTTCCACCCTGCTCGAGACCACAGTCGATCACCATTACGCCCGCAACCTGGACAGCATGCTGCACTGCCAGCTCTATACGGAGGAGTCGATCAGCCACGCTTTGCAAGTCGCTGGCTTCGACCCAGTCGCGCACTGGGTGTTCGGGCAGGACGCCTTGGATCTGCGCCGGATGCTGTCGGTTCCGCTCATGGAACGGGCCTCCGCTTCCTTCCGTACGGCATTGGCACCGGCTCTCAATGCCGCCCTCGACCCTTTGCAAAGCGCCATTGATCGAGCCCATTTGGCCGATGCACGCCATGTCATTGCGGTGAAGAGGTGAGCAACGGCACACAACGGATTTCTTGTGTCCTGCTTGTAACAGGGCGCGGCTTTCGGGGCATTTCCGTAGAAAAATATGCCCTGCGGCATAACATGAGAGCATAGATGACTGGCCCAAAACTGACGGTGTATTTGGTCTGCCGCAACCATCGGCGTTTTGTCGAACAGGCGATCGAGAGCGTTCTCCGGCAGTCGATCGATGGGTGGGAGTTGCTCATCATCGATGATGGCTCGCAGGACGGTACACAGGAGCTTGTTGCGGCTTATCAATCGGACCCACGAATTCGCCTGTTCACGGCGGGCGGCATCGGCTTGCCGGCGGTTTGCAATCTAGCTCTCAAAGAGTCCCGCGGCGAATACATTGTGCGTCTGGATGGTGACGACTATTTCGATGAAAACTTCCTGCTTGTTCTGTCGAATCACCTCGACAGATACCCGGACGTTGCTCTTGTATTCCCTGACTATTACCTAACGGATGAGTTCGGGAACGTCGAGCTGCGCACATGGCGCCGCCGTCTCTACCAGGACGACCATGTTTTGGACACGCCGCCTAACGGCGCCTGCACGATGGTGCGCCGTTCCGTTCTGAAAAAGCTTGGCGGTTACCGCGAGGATCTCGGTGCGCAGGACGGGCTCGATCTCTGGGTCAAGCTGCGGCAGCTGTACCGCTCCGCCAACATCAATATGCCTTTGTTTTACTATCGGCGGCATTCCTCGAACTTGACCGGCAACGTCCACCGCATCGCCAACGCGCGGCGCCGGATCAAACGCGACGCTGTCGAAGCGATGCCCGACCGGCCCCGCTCCATCACGGCGGTCATACCCTGCCGGCGACGCTACGACTTCGTGCCCGATGTCTGGGCGCAGTCAGTGAACGGCACGCCGCTGCTTCAAAGCGCGCTTCGGACCTGCCTGGACTGCGAACTGATCGACCGCATCGTTGTCGCCTGCGACAACCAGGATGCCGCCGACATAGTCAACGCGGTGAATGACCCCCGTTGCACGTTCTTCCTGCGTGATCCTGCGGAAACCTTACGGACGCACAGTCTGGTTCCAACCATCGCGGCCATCCTGGGCGATGACGGGCAGAAGCGGGAGGGGCTGACGGTGATCCGGTATGCCCAGGCGCCTTTCGTCACCGCGGATACGATGTCCGAAGCGATCTCCACGCTTCTCCTGAATGAGGCCGACTGCAGCTTCGGAGTTGAGGAAGTACCAGGCCAAGTCTACCGCAGAACCGCTCACAGCTTCCAAGCCATCAGCCAGCCGGGTGGAATCGGGTTCGACGGCTCCGTCATCTATCGGGATTCACATACAGTCGTATGCTTGCGCAACCGGAACATCGCCCTGGGCGCATTGCTCGGGCCGCGGACCATCAATTTCGTCAACACGCCCGAGGAGTCGTTCTTCATCAACTCACCGTTGAAGCTTGATATCGCCGAACTCATGGCCAGGAAACTGCGGCAGGGGAGCCTTGCTGGAACGCAGGTACCGGTGCTCCCATGACGGACCGCGCCGGCCGAACCGGAGTCATTGTGGCAGCCCGGACAGATTCCAGCCGCCTTCCAGGCAAAGCGTTGCTGCCGCTTGCCGGGGTGCCCTCGATCCTGTTCTTGTTGCGCCGCCTGCAAGGCATGAAACATGCGGCAGCGGTGATTCTCGCCACCACGGATCGCGCCGTCGACAACCGTCTTGCCGATATGGTCTCGATGGAGGGAGTTCCGGTTTTCCGGGGCGCATGCAACGACGTCGCTGGCCGTTACGTCGATGCCGCGGCCGCCTTCGGCTTCGACCGCGTCGTGCGCGTGACGGGGGATTGCCCTCTCCTGGACGGTGCCACGATCGATGAATGCCTCGACCGGGCCGGCGGTCTGGAGGATTGCGACCTTGCCACGACGAAGGGAAGCTATCCGGTCGGCATCGATTGCGAAATCTACCTGGCGGACCGGCTTGCCGCGCTGCACCGCCAGGGCCGGCTTTCACCCGAGGAGTGCGAGCATGTGACCCTGCATTTCTACCGTCCCGGTTCCTTTCGGATCCGGCGACTGCAATGTCCACCGGAATGGATCAGTCCGGAGCGTGCGCTGACCCTCGACACGCCTGCGGATTACGATGCGCTCTCGCGTTTGATCAACAGGGCCGGTCGGCCGGACACGCCGGTGCCAGACCTCCTTGCCATTCTGGACGCGGGCGGAACAACGGCATGAGCACCGTTCTCGTGACCGGGGGAGCCGGATACATCGGCAGCCATGCCTGCAAGGCCCTGGCAATGGCCGGGCACGTCCCCATCACGCTCGACACTCTGGAGCGGGGACACCGCTGGGCTGTGAAATGGGGTCCGCTGGAGGTCGGGGACATCGGCGATGCCGCGACGCTCGACCGTGTCTTCGCCGTCTACCGGCCGGACTGTGTGCTGCATTTCGCTGCTTACGCGTATGTCGGGGAATCCGTCACAGCCCCAGCCCTCTACTATCGGAACAATGTCCTCGGCACTCTGTCGCTTCTGGAAGCCATGCGGCGATCCGGGTGCGCTCGGATCGTGTTCTCCAGTTCGTGTGCCGTGTACGGGATTCCGACGCGCCTGCCAATCAGCGAGGACGCGGCGTTGGAACCCATCAATGCCTACGGGTCCACGAAATTAGCGGCCGAGCGCCTTCTCGTCGATTTCGAGGCGGCGTATGGGCTGCGCTCCGTACGGCTGCGCTATTTCAACGCCGCAGGTGCCGATCCGGATGGCGACATCGGCGAGGATCATTCGCCTGAAACACACATCATTCCATTAGCCCTGCAGACAGCGGCGGGGCTGCTGCCGCACATGACCGTCTTCGGAAACGACTACGGCACGCCCGACGGTACGTGCATCCGCGATTTCATTCATGTCGGCGACTTGGCCGAAGCCCATGTTCTTGCCCTGGAATGGCTGCTGTCCGGCAATCCTTCACGCTGCTTCAACCTGGGCACCGGGCAGGGCCATTCGGTGGAGACCGTCATCGCGGCCACCGAAGCGGTTTCCGGACGATCCGTGGCAAGGGTGGTGCATCCACGCCGCCCCGGTGACCCGGCCGTTCTCATCGCTGACCCGACGCGCGCCAATGTGGAATTGGGTTGGCACGCACGCTCCACGCTGCAAGACCAAGTGAGAAATGCATGGGCTTGGCATCAGCGGTGCAGGCTGCCGGAGGCGACTGAAACCGATGCCGTTGCGCCTCTGGAGGCGAAGCTATCGGTGTGAAATTTGACTGGGTGTCTCATTTCCGGGCCGCGGTACACCATAGAAGCGCGAGATGAAGGTCTGCTGGCGGATGTGCTCGGCCAACGCGGCATCCGAGCAGGGGCCAAGCGAGCCTCGGCGCTCCTACACCACGCCTCGGAACACGATCTGTCGTTTTAAGCACCCGCTAACGGGTAAGGTCTACAGAGACAACGATCACCTTCGTCTTGCCTGAACGATCACAGTTCAATCGAACGAAGGAAAAACGATTATGGAATTCTGTGGAGATACCCCGTGCTGGCCGAAGGAATTCCTATGGATATTGATTCCATGACCATCGGTATCAAATATTACCATTCCATTCCCCTGCCGGCAGAGCCGGTATGGTACGGGCTCGATCGTGCGCTCCGCGACTGGCTCGATATGCCGCAGAGCATTCCGGTGCTGATGGATATGCACCACGGACCGGATACATACGTCGCCGCACTGCCAGTCTACTTGGCCAGTCCCGCCCCGCTTCTTGTCGGTCGTGAAGAGAGCCGAGCCCTGTACGTCGACGGTCACGGCAAGGTGGCTTATGTCATGGGCACGCCTTATGTCCACCATCGACGGCAGCAGGGAATCCAGCCAGCACCGAGCGCTCGGGGAACGCTGGTTTTTCCGGCCCATTCTACTCATCACAATCACGCTCAATTCGATGTTGATAGATACATCGATCTACTGCTGAGCTTGCCAGAGCCATTCCACCCAATAGAAGTTTGCCTGTATTGGAAGGATATTCTCGACGGAAATCTTGAGCATTATAGGTCGCGTGGTATCAATGTGCACACGGCTGGCCATATGTTCGATCCGTTTTTTTGCACCCGATTCTACGATATTTTGCGAAAATTCCGCTATGCAACGGCAAACATGATCGTTGGAACACACTCCGTCCTCGCGCTTGAGATGGGGCTGCCGTTCTTCGCCTTGGGACCGGCCGCGCAATACGAATATGTGGGCAGCGATCCGAACCTCGACGGCAGTTACCGGGGAGAGGAGCACTGGGTCGACGTGACATGCACCGACCCGGTCACCAAGGAGTTCTACAAGCTCGTTCCGCGCTGGACGCCGGGAATGGAACCTTCGAACGTCGCACCCAGTCCGCGTCTCCTGGAACTCGCATCGATCATGCACGGCTGCGACGCCCCGCTCGACAAGGCGATGCTGCGCCAGGTCATCTTCGCGCGCTATGTCGAGACCAACCGTTGGGGAGCGTGCAAGCTGCGATGCGTCTTGGAGAACCCCGCCATCCTCCACGCGCCCAACCTGGAATCCGTCTTCGGCGCCAGCCCCGACATGGTGGAGTTCGTGCGCTTCGTTGCGCGCTACCCGGACGTCCTGCCCTTGGCCAGCCCTACGCCGCCGATCATGTCGTGACGGCAAAAGGCTCGATGTGCGGGTTCGATTCTCGCGCGCCGGCTGCGGTTCGGCCAACCTGAAAGCTTACGATCCGCCGCCCGCAACGCAACGCGGTCACGAGCGTGATCGAGGTCATGCCCCAGACCTCGTCCGCAACCGCGATCAAGGTTTCGGCGGGCTCCCCGGTGACGCACCCGTCGAGTCCGCGGTCGAGCCATCCGCGCAAGCGTTCCCGGACCCGGTCGCCATCCTGCCGGGGGTGGGGACGCACGAGGAAGCGGGCTCCGTCCCGGCGGCTGGCCGCGGCCTCGGCCATGCGGTCCAGGGTGCTTGCCCAGTCGTATCCCGGATCCCGTTCCGGATCGTCTGACCGCTCCATCGGATCCAGGAACACTGCGACAAGCGGCCGTCCTGCGGCGCCGAGGATGGCCTTCAGGCGAGCCGAACCGCTTCCCATCGCCCCGATGCGTTCGCACGCCGCCTCGACGGCCGGATGTCCAGCGACCACGATGCGTCCAGCAAGGGTGCCCGCATCGACGCCCTGCCTATGGAGATCGGCTCTCAGGCCCGCCCCGGCGACGGCGTCGGGAACGACGATCCGGTCGGGCAGGACCGGAGCGCCATCATCCGGAGGCACGAAGTGCGCCGCATAGTTCTTCCAATGGTCAAATACGAACACCGTCGCGACCGAAGCCGAAGCACACATCCTGAGGATTTCGTGCGTGCGCGCGAAGCTGGTCTGAGAGCCGAGCAGGAGCGCCATATCCTGGGGGGCCGCAGCGAGCCGTTCGGCAAGCAGGGCGGCCGGCACGTAAGGACGGTTCAGGTTTGCCGCCGCCCACCCCTCCGCGAACCAGACGCCAGGACGCTCGACGGCCGCCTCCATCGCCGAGAGGACGGCGACCGCACCTGGATCCACGGCATACCGATGCACGCATGACCACTGTCCGAAGATCGGCCGCAGCTGGCGAAGCATCTCCTCCCTCATGCGTCCCCCATGGCGCGTCTCGCCAGAGCCTTGCTGTGGAGCACATCGACCCAACGCTGGGCAGCCAGGGCCTCCCTTGCGCCGCACAGCGGTTCCACCCCCCGGTGGACGACGTCATGAAGATGCGCCATCAAGGTGAGCATGGCGGACCCGTGGGGGACCGCGCGCTGTTCCACCGGAACCAAGCGCCGCCCGGGGGGCAGCCCCTCACCGTCACGAACCTCCCAGCGCCGTAGGCGGCGATGATCCTGGTCGATGATCCAGCGTCCGGTCCGCGAGAACACGTCCACCTCGAAAAGCGTGAAACAGCGCTCGTCCAGTCCCTGCAAGATCACTTCCGAACACCGTTCGGTCCTCAAAACGGCGGTGACGGTTGGATCATCGTCCCACCAGTCGAACTGCCAGCCCAGAGGTTCCGCCGCCAGCACCTCGCCGAACAACAACCGCGTCAGGTCGATGGCGTGTGAGCCGTTGTGCCGCGCCCCTTTCGCATAACGGATGGTCGCGGCCAGAACCGTGTCCCGTCCTGCCAGCTGGCGGGCCAGATCATGGTAGACGCCAACGAAGCGGCGCGTGAAGTTGACGAGAAGCGGGATTCCAGCCGCCCGATACAGGTCCCGGATGCGTTCCCCTTCCGCGGCATCGCCTGCCAGGGGCTTCTCCGCCACGACCGCCCGGATTCCGAAGCGTGGCAGACACTCCAGAAACGCAACCTGCGCCGACACGGGCAGGCAGAGACTCACCACATCCGGACGGGTTTCGGCCAGCATCGCCAGCGGGTCTGCATAAACCGGGCAGCCCCATGCAGCCGCTGCATCGCGCGCCGCATCGTCCGTGTCGGCAAGGGCGACCAGAGAGAATCCAGGCGAAATGCTGTACCCGCCGGCGTGCGTTGAAGGGAGCGGCGTGTTCGGGCGATCCATTCGGCATCCGATCGCTCCACAACCAATAACGGCTGCGCGCAGTGATGGAGCAAGCCAGCTCATCTCTCGGCCGCGGCTTTCTGCCGGACAGTCGCGTTAAGCGCCACCCAGTCGGGGCGCTGACGCAACAGCGCGACCACTGCCTCCGCCCGAAAATCCCGGTTCTCGGCATGAAGCGTCTCGAATGTTCGGCGCACCAGCTCGTAATCGGCCGGCTCGTCCACGGTCAGGCGAAGATCGGGCCAACGCAAGGCCCCGTCATCGGCGGTCCAGCCAGCTTGGGAAAACAGGTCGGGATGGCGGGCCAGGAAATAGCTTCCATGCACGCGGTCGACCGGATCCGATGAAAGGATGGACGACCGCTCCAAGGCAGCTACATGAAAGGCCCGCACGTCGAAGCCGATGGGAAGGCCCGGCACAAGATTATTGGCGGCGTAGTCACACTCCCGCTTGTGCAGGAGCGCCACCGTCGCATCAATATGTCCGGGATCCACCAGGGGGTTGTCTCCGGTCAACTGCACCAGCACATCGGCATCGTATCGCCGCGCCGCGCCAAGAAGCCTCTCCGTGATGTCATCGACTGGCCCCGCATGGACAGGACAGCCGATCCGGTCGCACAGATCGAGGATGATGCGGTCGGCCGGCCGGTCCGTGGTTGCGACGATCACGAGATCGACACTCGACGCGCGGCGCGCTCGTTCAACCAACCTTTGCAGCATCGGCTTACCGGCGAGCGGGAGCATTACCTTGCCTGGCAGACGCTCTGATGCCATGCGTGCCTCGATGGTCACGGCAACTCGACGAAATCTCTTCCGGGTCATCGACATCTTCCAGAAATGGCGCAAAAAGCGGGCGAGCGATTGCCGTGTGTTCAGACAGCGTGATAATCAGATGCTAGCGGTTGCCGCAAGGGGAACGCCGCTGCAGTTTCAGGAGAATCGTGTGCCGTTCCAACCGTCCTCCTCTTCCGACCTGGAACCGCTGCGTCGCTCATTCCAGACGATTGTTGATCGGTTGGCACCCGACATCGCAGGCCATCCCCGCCGCACCGGCGGCAGCCTCGACGTCGGCGGGCGAGAGCTGCGCTATATCGACCTGCACAGCGTCTATTGGCAGAGTCGCCAGATTTTCATCGACCGCCTTTACGACCTGGACTGGAGTTGCCCCGGCTCGGTGGACACCATCTGACTTGCGCAGGAGGTGTTGACCGATGCCGAAAACCCGCCCCCCTTATCCGCCGGAATTCCGGCAGCATATGGTCGAGCTGGTCCGCTCTGGACGCGATCCAGCCGACTGAGCTTCCCCTGAAGCAGTGGACAGCGGGTTATGCGGCCTGTCGCTCGGCCTGCTCAGGGGTGATGTAGCCAATCGCCGAGTGCAGGCGTTGGCGATTGTAGTAGCCTTCGATGTAGCCGAACAGGTCCCGCTTGGCGTCCTCACGGGTCGCGTACCGGTGATGGTGGACGAGTTCCGATTTCAGGCTCCCGAAGAAGCTTTCCATCGGCGCGTTGTCCCAGCAGTTCCCCTTGCGGCTCATCGACGGGGTAATGCCGTGGCTTTTCAAGGCCTTGCGGTAGGCCGCCGAGGCGTATTGGCATCCGCGGTCGGAAGGGTGCAGAAGGCCGGGGGCCGGCCGCTGGCGCTGGAGGGCCATGGTGAGCGCCGCCAGCGGCAATTCGGTGCGCAGATGATCGCGCATCGCCCACCCAATCGCCTTGCGGCTGAACAGATCCAGCACCACTGCCAGGTACAGCCAGCCCTCGTCGGTTGGCACGTAGGTGATGTCGGTGAGCCAGACCTGGTTCGGAGCGGTGGGAGTGAAGTTGCGGTCCAGGAGGTTGGGGGCGATCGGCAGAGCGTGATTGCTGTCGGTGGTGCGGACCCGGAAGGCCCGGGGACGCTGGGCGCGAAGACCATGACGGTGCATGAGGCGTTCGACACGCCCCCGGCTGACGGTTCGGCCCTGCGCCCGCAGGGCGGCATGGATTCGCGGCGCTCCATAGCGCTCGCGGTGATCGGCGTGAAGCCGCCGGATGTCATCGAGCAATTGCCGGTTCGCCGCCTGACGCGGGCTCTCCGGTCGCGTGCGCCAAGCATAGTAGCCGGACGGCGACACGCCGAGCGCATCGCAGAGCACCCGAACCGGGTATTCGTCGCGGCAATCCTCAACGATCCGGAACCTCATTTCAGAGGCTCCGAGAAAATGCTCACAGTTTTTTTTAATATGTCTCGTTCCATGCGGACGCGATCCAGTTCGCGTTTCAGGCGCGCGATTTCCGCCGATTGATCGCCGGCGACCAGGGGGGGCCGGCGCTTGCTTGGTGGGGAGCTGCGCCGGCCCCCTGGCCCGGAAACGCGCCGCCGCCACGTGCGCAGCATCGACGGCTGGATGCCCAAGTCCTTGGCAACATGCTCCAGGGGCCGGCCACTGCTTTCCAACAGGGCCACGGCTTCCCGCTTGAACTCGTCCGTGAAGAAGCGCCGTTTCGTCGTCATGTCCACCTCTCCGCTCCCCGCGGGAGCTTAACAAAGGTGTCCACCGATTCGGAGGAGGCTCATCGCCGTCTTCACCTTCATCGAAGGATGGTACAATCCCCGCCGACGGCACTCCGCCCTCGGCTATCTGTCACCGATCGTCTATGAAAGGAGACCCCGCACCACGGAGTGAAACAAGACCCAACCCGTCCACCGAGCCGGGACAACTCCATGAAGACCTGCTGCCATAGTGCGTCCTCCTCAGAACGAGATAACGCGCCACGACACTCCGGGATCACACACCTATTCCATGCCGATTCACACCCGTGTCCTGCCAAAGCCGTCAGGGCCGGCGCGGTTCAGGCTGCGCCGACAGCGCCACGCGGTGTATCATCCGCGCCCCCGCCTCTCTTTTGAAAGCGCCTTCTGGTGTCGAACGCCGCCATTTTCTTTCATCCCGACGGCTATCTGACCGCACGCAAGGACCTGAAGGGTCGCCATGTTGCGGGCGAGTCCTTCCTGAACGGCTTTTTTCGCCATTCCGGCCAGTCGGAATTCATCTGCCACGCGGCCAGCCCGGAACAGGCCCGGAGCTTTGCTGAACTGGCCGGGCGCCTCGCGCCCGGAAGCTCCACGCAACTGGTCCCGACGACGGCGCCCGAAGGGTTGGCAAGGGTCGGCTGCCTGTTCGTGCCAGGACCGGGGATCGACCGGTTCGTCTGGCAGCGGCGGCGCGTGGGGCAGCGGACCTACAGCCTGTGCGGCATCACCCACACCACGTCGGAATCCCCGGAGATGTTCGGCCAGCTTCTGACGGCGCCGGTGCAGCCGTGGGACGCCGTCATCTGCACCTCCCTGGCCGCCCGCGCCTCGGTGGAGGCAATCCTGCATCCCTATGCGGCCTTCCTGAGCGAACGCTTCGGTGCCGCGAAGATGCCGATGCCGCAGTTGCCTGTGATCCCGCTGGGCATCGACACCGGCGCCTTCCGCTTCGACGAGGCGGTGCGCCACGAGGAGCGCAAGCGGCTGGGCATCGCAGCTGACGACGTGGCGGTGCTCTTCGTCGGCCGCCTCAGCTTCCACGCCAAAGCCCACCCAATACCCATGTACATGGCGCTGCAGCGGACGGCGGAGCGCACCGGACGGCGCATCCACCTGATCCAGGCGGGCTGGTTCAGCAACGACGCCGTAGCCGCGGCCTTCCAGAAGGGCGCCCGCCGCTATTGCCCCTCGGTCAACGCGATCTTCCTCGACGGGCGGGTCCCGGACGTGCGGACGCGCATCTGGGCGGCGGCCGACCTGTTCACCTCGCTGTCGGACAACATCCAGGAAACCTTCGGCATCACGCCGCTGGAGGCAATGGCCGCCGGCCTGCC
The DNA here is from genome assembly GCF_058780635.1 of Azospirillum sp. UENF 312511. Taxonomy (NCBI): domain Bacteria; kingdom Pseudomonadati; phylum Pseudomonadota; class Alphaproteobacteria; order Rhodospirillales; family Azospirillaceae; genus Azospirillum; species Azospirillum sp. UENF 312511. The sequence goes on from NZ_JBSNCG010000006.1 coordinate 93,656, forward strand.
CGTCGTCGTCGCCGACTGGAACGGCTACCGCGAGACGGTGCGCCACGGTGTCGACGGCTTCCGCATTCCGACGATGCTGCCGCCGCTGGGCTCCGGACTCGATCTGGCGGAACGCTACGCCATCGGCGTGGACACCTACGATTACTACATCGGCCGGGCGTCCCAGATGACCTCGGTCGACATCGACGCGGCCGAGGACGCCTTCACCCGGCTGACGCTCGATGGCGCGCTGCGCCGGCGAATGGGCGAAGCGGCCCGCGTCCGTGCCGGGGAGTTCGACTGGCGGGTCATCATTCCGCGTTACCAGGAGCTGTGGCGGGAGCTTGCCGCGATCCGGGGGCAAGGGGTGGAAAGCGCGCCCTGGCGTGGCGGCAACCTGCCCGATGGCGACGCCCGCATCGGGCCCAATCCGGTGCGGCCGGACCCCATGAGCATGTTCGCCTCCTACCCGACGGAAACGCTTTCCGGCGCGACGCGGCTGGTCCGCACAGACGGCGCCAGCATGGCCATGCTGACGGAACTGCTGGCCGATCCGCTGAACTCCACAGCCGGGGGACTGCTGTCGCCGCCTGCCGAACTCGCCCTGGCGCTGGACGCCTTCGCGCCGCCGCTCGGCCGCAGCGTCGCCGAGGTGGCCGCCCAGCTGCCCGCGGACCATCGGCTGATGTTCGCGCGAAGCCTCGTCCATCTTCTGAAGTTCGGCCTGCTGCGCATGGCACCGCCGCCGGCGGCATGAGCGGAGCGTGTCGGACCGCTTCCCTCCCCTTCCCGGGAGCGGTCCGGCAACCATCGCCCATCCTGCGGAGCCCCGGCGGGCCGGGGCCCGCGCAACGGCGTCAGAGGCAGCGCGCCTCGACCATCTCGCAAATGTAATGGTAGATGCAGAGATGCACCTGCTGGATGTCCGGGGTGTGGCGGGACGGCACGGCGATCAGGTGGTCGCACAGATCCGCCATCTTGCCGCCGCCCTCTCCGGTCAGTCCGACGGTCGTCATGCCCGCCGCCCGCGCCGCCTGCAGGGCGTTCACGACATTCTTCGAGTTGCCGCTGGTGCTGATCCCGAACAGCACCCCGCCGGGGGCGGCGTAAGCCTCCACCTGGCGGGAGAAGACGGTGGCGTAGTCATAGTCGTTGCTCCAGGCGGTCAGCACCGCCGCGTTCGACGACAGGCAGATGGCCTTCAGGGCGCGACGCTCCTTGAGGAAGCGGCCGACCAGCTCGCCGGTGATGTGCATCGCGTCCGCCGCCGAACCGCCGTTGCCGCACACCAGCAGAGGACGGTCGTTGCGCAGGGCTTCGGCGATGGCCCCGACGGCCCGTTCGGTCACCGCGTCGAATTCGGGAGTGGCCGAGCGCTGGATCAAGGCGGCCGCGGCGGCCAGATGCGAAGAGAGGGCCATAAACGTCCCGTTCGTTCAAAGGACAAGGTTCAGGAGACGGCGCGACTATAGGAGGCAATGGAGCGCAGCATCAAGCGGCTCCGGTGGGCTTTGGCACCAAACCGCGCGGCGGCCGGCATCAGACGCTGCGGTTCTTCAGGGACAGTTCGAGATGCCGCAGGATCAGATCGGTGTCGTAATCGGTCGACTGCTTCACCACCCGCTCCCAATAGGTCAGCAAGGGAATGTGCGCGGGATTTTTCTGCAGCAGCTCCCGCTTCAGGAACGGGAAATCCATCTGGGCGATCATGTAGTCCCAGAAGAAGTGGGTCGAGTTCAGCGGCCGGCCGGCGTTGATGATACGAAACACCTGCTGAATGAAGTTCTTGCGGACCGGATCGATGCCTTCGGACAGGATGTCCCGCTCCACCACCGCCTCGATCAGAGCCGCCGCCGCGTCCCGGTACGGAAACGCCGCGCGGCACCGCAGACCGGCCTGCCGCATCGCGCGCGTCAGCCCGACCTCGTACTTCATGATGATCCAGGTCTTTGACTGGACATAGCGCAGCTTGCTCCAGAACTCGGCGAAAGCGGGCGATTGCAGCGCCGGCTTGTGGAAGACCAGAAAGTAGCTTTGCAGATGGAAGGAGAATTCCCAGCAGTCCGAGGCCCCCCAGACGTCCGCCGTTTCCGGCTCCATCCGCTCCAGCACACCCGCAATATGATGGAGCGGGCCGTAGACGCTGTCGTTGGCCAGCAGCAGCGTATCGAGCGCGGCGAGGTCGGGGATGGCCGCGATGCCCTCCTTGTAGGCGCCGAAATCGTAACCGACGTTGGCGCGCCGCAGGATGAGCGCGCAATGGCGCTGCAACCAGGCGACTTCCGAAGCGCCCAGCGTGGGCGCGTTGCTGACAAAGACGATGGCAAAGCCGCTGTCGGCCAACTGGCGCAGATAATGCCGCGCGAAGTCATGCACGACACCCTTGCGGTCGTAATGGACAAACACCACCAGACGTTTTGCCCCGGCAAGCGGGATTACCCCTTCCCACCGCTCACGCACATAGCTTTCCTTTCTCAACGAACTAAAAGAATAGGAAATATATGCGTTAACAAGATGAAGCTGCTTAATCAGCCACATTACAAGACTGCGGCCACGATGAAAAAAAAGAGAAAAGAAATCCATTATTTTTCTTCCTTCACCACGAGCCGATGGCTTCGAGCCAATGCCTCTGCTTGCTCAAGAAGCTCTTCGGGGACCTGAGGTCTTGTTGAAGGAATAAAAAGAATGCGCAGAACAGATTCCGCTTCCCTATTGCACCCCAATTGCACCAAAGCCAAAGCCTGACTGTAAATTGCAGGCCACATCAGCATTTTTGCTTGCTGCGGATCAGTACAAAGAAGTTCCTTGCTGGCCTCATAAGCTTTGGAAAACCAGCCTACAGCTGACTTGGCCGATTTCCGATAATTCAGAGACAATATTCCGAGCAAAAACGACACCGTGGCCGTCTGAGCTGGGCTCAGCAACGGAATTTCTTGCTCCATTTTCCAAGACAGCTTATCTGCTATAGGATAATTTCCGGAGTTCACAAGATTTGTGAAAATATTATATCGTACATGGATCGCAATGTTTTTCAAAAAATGAGAAGGGATGCTTTCCTTCATTACAGGGCTGGGCTTCAGCTCCAATGCCTCAAGCGCATCTACCGCGGCGACTGCATCAATTGAGGCCAGGATCTGGACGACATACACACGGGCCCGCCAAGCCAGATCGTCGGTTTCGCCGTCGTCGGCGCCGATCTTCTGAAGCACGGCACGGGCGTGCTCGCCGGCCATGGCCGCCGCCTGGAAGCGGGTCCGCGCCAGATCGCGGTTCCCGTGATGCAACCAAGCCAGCATGCCGAGGCAGTAGAGAATGCCGCACAGGCTGAAGGGGGCGCGGGCATGGAACGCGGCCAGATCCGCCGGCCAATCGGTCCAGGCCAGCAGTTCGTCGGGCTTGTCCAGATCGAAGCCGAAACGCGCCCGGCACGCCTCGACCACCTGACGGGCGGCCTCCTCCGCTTCGGCGAAGCGGCCGGCGTGGGTCAGCTCCTTCAGGCGGCGGTAGCGCAAGCCGAGACCGAGCGGCGTGTCCGGCGCAATGGTCCGCGCCCGCTCCCGCAGATAGTCGATGTAGCGGTTGCGGTCGAGCCGCCGCGACAGGTCGGCGGTTCCCTCGGTCATCGAGACGGCGGCGCGGAGCGTCGGTCCATGCTCGGTCACCTGGACGGCCGTGAAGCCGGCGCGACGCAGCAGGGCCTCGAAACCGGTGCGGCTGTACAGAGTGACGTGGTAGCCGGGGCTGAGCAGCGGCACCAGGATGCCGGCCGGGGTGTCGGGCGCGATCGCGCCGGCGTTGGGCGTGGTCAGCAGCAGCGTGCCGCCGGGAGCGAGCACGCCGCGCAGGATCTCCAGGAAGCCCAGCGGTTCGAACACATGCTCGACCACCTCGGAGCAGAGCACCAGATCGAACGGTTCCGGCCCGGCGTCGGCCGGCGTGCGCAGATAGGTCGAGGCGATGGGAAGATCCAGCATCTCGCGCCCGAAGTTCGCCGCGAATCCCGGATCGATGCCCTGGACCGACCAGCCGAAGACGGAGCGCGCGAAGTCGAGCGAAAAGCCGAAGCCGCAGCCGATCTCCAGATAGCGCTGGACCTTCGAGGGATCGATGGCCGCCAGCGGCTCCGCCATCACGTCGATGCCGGCCCCCTGCTCCAGATAGAAGGCGAGCGCCTCCCTGGTGGCGTGGGCGGTCTCGTATTCCGGTTCCTTCAACGTTGGGAAGAAGGACGTGCCGCAATGATTGCAAAGCGCCAGCGGCAGCTCGGGACACGGAGGAATAGCCGAACGGACCTGCAGACGGACGGGTTTCGGAGCGGTATCCGCGCAAGCAGGGCAGGGTGCCTCGACGGTGTTGTCGATATCCCAGTCGATGTGCATCCCGGAAACAGCCTTTGGTAATGCGGACGGATAAGCGGAGAACGAGTCCGCAATAGCAGAATAGCCGTTGGACAGGCAACCGTGCTGAGGTTTTGACCGGCGCCGCGGGAGGAACCCGCTTGGCAGCGGCCGGGCGAGTGTGTTACCGCCTGACCATGGCCTTGCGGACACGACCGTGGCTGCGGGTGCCGGTTTGGCAAGGGACGGCCACAATCCAGGATGGCCGTATCGTCACGCGGTTTCCCGTCCCTTCCCCGCCGGCCGGGCCGCCCATCCGCGCCGCGCCCCACAGGGCCGCACCGAAACGCCGAGCCATGCCGCCCTCCCTCATCCATCTCGACCCCGGCCCGCCGCCCCACGCCGCCACCCATCACGATCTGGTCTGGGCTTTCTCGGGGTGGGCCTGCCGGGAAGGTTGCCGTCTGCGCGCGGCGGACCTGCGGGTGGGCGATGCCCGCTTCCCCGCCGACACAGGCGCCGTCCGCCTCGACGCCGAAGCGGCGCAACTCCGTCATGGTCTGGCGCCGGCGGTCCTGGACTGCGGCTTCTGGGGCGTCGCCGTGCTGCCGGCGGGCGGGTCCTGGCACAGCCTCCAGCCGGTCATGCTCCTGGAATGGTCGGACGGCACGCGGGAGGAGTGGCCCGCACGCGCCTTCGCCGGCCCCGGTCCGTCATCCGGGGCGATTGTCGACACGTCCGCCGATCGGAAGCCTGCCGAAGATATCCCGCTGGTCGCCATCGCCATGGCCACCTACCAGCCCGATCCCCCCCTGTTCCAAGCCCAGATCGCATCGATCCGGAACCAGACGCACGGGCGCTGGGTCTGCCTCATCGAGGATGACGGGTCGGACGACGCCCATTGGGCCGTCATCACCGCCGCGATCGCCGGAGACGCACGCTTCCTGGCGCGGCGCAACACCACCAACCTCGGCTTCTACCACAATTTCGAACGGGCTTTGACCCGCGTTCCGGCGGAGGCCGCCTTCGTCGCCCTGGCCGACCAGGACGACCGCTGGGCGCCGGAGAAGCTGTCGGTCCTGGTCGGTGTCCTGGCCGGACGGCCGGACGCCATGCTGGCCTTCTCCAACATGACGGTGGTGGACCGGAATGGCCGGCTGCTTTCCGAAACCTTCTGGCCCGGCCTCGACAGCCGTCACGACAACCTCGACGCGCTGCTCATGGCCAACGTCGTCACCGGCTGCGCGTGTCTGTTCCGGGCGTCCCTCCTCCAACTGGCCTTGCCCTTCCCGGCGCTCGGGCGGCTCGCCTACCACGATCACTGGATCGCCTGCTGCGCGACCGTGGCCGGCGGCATCGCCTATGAATCGCGGGCCCTGGCCGGCTATGTCCAGCATGGGGGCAACAGCCTGGGCTACCGCCGCCGTCCCGGCCTGCGGCTGGCGTCCAGGATCGCAGCGTGCCTTCTGCTGTCCCCGGCGATCGCCCTCGCCGGCCAGTCGGCGATGGTCCGGCGCCGGCTGTCCCAACCGCTGAAGCTGCTGGTCAGCCTGCCGGACACGGAGCTGGTCTGCCGCACGGCCTTCGCCGAAACGCTGCGGCGGCGGGCGACGCTGGACGACGATGGCCGGCGGGCGGTGTCCACCTTCGCGCCCGGACCGCGCATCGGCCTCCGCCTGCTCGCCGCCCTGCTGCGGCCCGACCGGCGGGGAAAAGCCTTCCGGGGGGTCGCCGCACGCCTGTTCACCGGCCGGGTCATCGCCCGCCTGATGAGCCTCCTGGCCCGCCTGCGCCCGCCGCCCGCCGCGGGACGCACGGTCACCGGGGAGCGGGGGCATGCCGGATGACCCTCCATCCCCGCCTCCATCCCTGTCCATCCCCGCAACCATGGCGGAAGCCCTGTCGGCGTTCCATGCCGGCGGCCGGGACGAGGCCGGACGGATCTGCGAATTCCTGCTGGCCAGGGACGGCGCGCCGGACCCCGACGCGCTGCACCTGCCCAGCCTGATCGCCTTCAGCGCCGGGAGCTGGATCGCGCCTGCACTCTCCTGGAGCGGGCCGTCGCCGAACGTCCCTCCGCCGTCCACACGCTCACTCTCGGCGCGGTGCGGCTGTTCGGATGCATGCCGGGCGTGACCACCGTCACCGCCATGGACGAGCCGCCGCCGCCGTCTGGAAGGAGCGTCCAGGGACGGACGACGGTGCCCTGCAACCGCCGCCGGCTGCGCCCCTCATGAGCGTCCCAGATCGTCCGGGCATCCGCCCCCGGGGGCCGTCCCACGCCGGAAGCGGGCCTTCCGGGCCGAATTTTGGCACCCTCCCGGAAACGCTCTGGATCGTTGCGCGCCGGGCGTTGTCCTGATAAGCCGGTTTCCTGCGTCGCCCGGCAACCAGAACGTCTGCTTCAGAAGGAACCTCCATGGTCAAGCATCGCGGCTACAGCCAACGTGTGCTGGTCACGGGAGGGGCGGGTTTCCTTGGGTCGCATCTGTGCGAGCGGCTGATCGAGCGCGGCGACGAGGTCCTCTGCGTCGACAACTACTTCACGGGCGCGCGGCGCAACGTGGCGCATCTGATGGCTTCCCCGAACTTCGAGCTGATGCGCCACGACGTCACGTTCCCGCTGTATGTGGAAACCAACCGGATCTTCAACCTGGCCTGCCCGGCCTCCCCCGTGCATTACCAGTACGACCCGGTCCAGACCACGAAGACCAGCGTGCATGGGGCGATCAACATGCTGGGGCTGGCAAAGCGCACCGGCGCCACGATCTTCCAGGCATCGACCTCCGAGGTTTACGGCGATCCATCGGTCCATCCGCAGCCGGAGGACTATTGGGGCAACGTGAACCCGATCGGCCCCCGCGCCTGCTACGACGAGGGCAAGCGCTGCGCCGAAACCCTGTTCTTCGATTATCACCGGCAGTACAAGCTGCCGATCAAGGTCGCCCGCATCTTCAACACCTACGGCCCGCGCATGCACCCCAGCGACGGGCGCGTGGTGTCCAACTTCATCATGCAGGCGTTGAAGGGCGAACCGATCACCGTGTATGGCGAAGGCCAGCAGACACGGTCCTTCTGCTACGTCGACGATCTGATCGACGGATTCCTGCGTTTCATGGACACCGGGCCGGAACACAGCGGCCCGCTCAACCTCGGGAATCCCACTGAGTTCACCATCCTGGAACTGGCCGAACTGATCATTGAGCTGACCGGGTCGACATCGACCATCCAGCGCCATCCCCTGCCCCAGGACGATCCCAGGCAGCGCCGGCCCGACATCACCAAGGCCAGGGCGCTGCTCGATTGGGAGCCCCGGGTGCCGCTTCGGGACGGCCTGGAGCGGACCATCGCCTATTTCCGGAAGAATTTCTTCGATTGACCCTCCCCATCGGCCAGCCCAGGGCCACAGATATGGAAGATGCCTTGAACAAAGTTGCCTTGATCACCGGTATAACCGGACAGGACGGCGCCTATCTGGCAGAGCTTCTGTTGTCCAAAGGCTACACAGTCCACGGCATCAAGCGGCGCTCCTCCTCCTTCAACACTGAAAGGATCGAGCATCTCTACCAGGATACCCACGAATCCGACGTGCGGTTCAAGATGCACTATGGCGATCTGACCGACGCCACCAACCTGATCCGCATCGTGCAGGAAGTTCAGCCGGACGAGATCTACAACCTCGCCGCCCAGAGCCACGTCCAGGTCAGCTTCGAAACGCCGGAATACACCGCCAATTCCGACGGGCTCGGCACGCTGCGCCTGCTGGAAGCCATCCGCATCCTCGGGATGGAGAAGCACACGCGCTTCTATCAGGCCTCCACGTCCGAACTGTACGGCCAAGCGCGGGAAACGCCGCAGAAGGAAACCACTCCCTTCTACCCGCGCAGCCCCTACGGCGTGGCCAAGCTCTACGCCTACTGGATCACGGTGAACTACCGCGAAGCCTACGGCATGCACGCATCCAACGGCATCCTGTTCAACCATGAGGGACCGACCCGCGGCGAGACCTTCATAACGCGCAAGATCACCCGCGCCGTCGCCGCCATCGACCACGGCCTGCAGTCGAAGCTGTATCTCGGCAACCTGGACGCCCGGCGGGACTGGGGCCACGCCCGCGACTATGTCGAGGGCATGTGGCTCATGCTCCAGCAGGAGAAGCCGGACGATTACGTTCTGGCCACCGGCGAAACCCACCCGGTGCGCGAATTCGTCGAGTTGGCCTTCGCCCACACCGGCCGGACCATCGTTTGGGAGGGTCAGGGCGTGGATGAGAAAGGTTTCGACAGCAGAACCGGGGCCGTTCTGGTCGAGGTCGATCCCCGCTATTTCCGCCCGACGGAGGTGGATCTGCTGCTCGGCGATCCGTCCAAGGCGCGGGCGCGCCTGGGCTGGCATCACCGCACCAGCTTCCTGGATCTCGTGCGGGAGATGATGGAAAGCGATCTCCAGCGCATCCAGAGGGGGCCACACTCCCCGGAAACCGGCATGCCAGGCAGGGGCCGGGAATGATCGGGCCGGCCGACCCGCTTTCTCCTCGCCTTGTCATAGGTTGCGGTCACCTTCCGTTCAGATTTCCTTTGTAAGACAGCATCCGGGTTCCTTCACGCAGTCAGGTCTCCCCGTCGACCGCCGAACCGCAGAGAGCGTTCATGACCGATTCCGTTGCAACCCTGCGCATCCATCCCGTCCTGCTGTCCGGGGGAGCCGGTGTCCGGCTCTGGCCGATGTCGCGCGAGCAGTATCCCAAGCAGCTCCTGCCGCTGTGTTCGGACCGGTCGATGCTGCAGGACACGGCGCTGCGGACCGCCGGGGGCGAGGAGTTCGCGGCACCCCTGGTCATCTGCAACCAGGAGCACCGCTTCATCATCGCGGAACAGCTCCGCCAGATCGGCATCGCCGACGCCAAGATCGTCCTGGAGCCGTTCGGCCGCAACACCGCCGCCGCCGCCGCCCTGGCCGCGCTGATCGTCGCGGAGAGCGATCCCGGCGGGCTGCTGCTGCTCCTGCCGGCCGACCATGTGATCCGCGACGAGCCGGCCTTCCGGGACGCCATCGCCTGCGCGGCGCGCGTCGCCGCCGCCGGTTACCTGACCACCTTCGGCATCGTCCCGACCGCGCCGGAAACCGGCTACGGCTACATCCGCCACGGCGCCCCGATCTCCGGCCACGACGGCGCGCACGCCGTCGCCGCCTTCGTCGAGAAGCCGCCGCGCGCCGTGGCCGAGACGTATCTCGCCGAAGGCTCCTATTTCTGGAACAGCGGCATGTTCATGCTGCCGGCCGCGCTCTTCCTGAGCGAGCTGGAGCGCTACGAGCCGGCGGTCCTGGCCGCCTGCCGGGCGGCGCTCGCCGCCAGCAGGACCGACATGGACTTCGTCCGTCCCGATGCCGACGCCTTCGGCGCGGCGCCCTCCATCTCCATCGACTACGCGGTGATGGAGCGGACCGGGCGCGCGGCGGTGGTGCCCTGCTCGATCGGTTGGACCGACGTCGGCGCCTGGTCGGCGCTGTGGGAGATCGGCGCCAAGGACGAGGCCGGCAACGTCTGCCAGGGCGACACCATCGCCTGGGAGAGCCAGGGCTGCTACGCGCGCAGCGAGGGAACAGCGCTCGTCGCCCTGCTCGGCATGACCGACACCGTCGTGGTCGCCACCGAGGACGCGATCCTGGTCGCCGCCAAGGACCGGGCCCAGGACATCAAGCCGATGGTGGAGCGGCTGAAGAAGGACGGCCGCAGCGAACCGCTGCTGCACCGTCGCGTCTACCGGCCCTGGGGCTTCTACCAGTCGCTCCACTCCGGCGACCGCTTCCAGGTCAAGCGGCTGACTGTCAAGCCGGGGGCGCGCCTGTCCTCGCAGATGCACTATCACCGCGCCGAACATTGGGTCGTGGTGAACGGCACCGCCCTGGTCACCCGCGGCGAGGAGCAGATCCTGCTGCGCGAGAACGAGTCCGTCTACATCCCGCTGGGCACTCTGCACCGGCTGGAGAACCCCGGCAAGGTGCCGCTGAACCTGATTGAGGTGCAGTCCGGCTCCTATCTGGGCGAGGATGACATCGTCCGCTTCGACGACACCTATGGACGGGTGTAGACGCACCACCATGACCCAGGCAACCCATTCCCCCATCGACCAGCCCGCTCCGGAAATCACCCAGGCGCCGCTCGTTTTCGTGTGGCTGGCGCGTGGCGACGTGCGCCAGGGGCTGCCCACCACCGCCCCGGAGGCGCGCCACCGCTTCCTGGCCTGGTGGGCGCTGTTCGGCCGGGCGGAATACGCGCATCTCGGCGATCCCCTGCCCGCTGCGCATCGGGCCTGGCTGTCCGCCCCGGCGCCCAGCCTGCCGCAGGACACCGGCTTCCCGATCAGCCGCCTGATGATCGAGGCCTGGAACTGGAGCGCCGAACTCCGGGAGCGCTTCCCGCTGGATCGCCGGGAAGGACGGATCGCCTTCGCCCGCTGGTTCATCCTGGAAGGGATGGTCGATCACGATCTCGGCAGCTTCCTGTCGGAGGAGCAATGGGCGGCGATCGCCACCCCCGGTGCCGGGGTGGCCGCCGGGCTGGCGCCGCTCGACGGGCTGCTGCTCGCCCTGTGGGAGAGCGAGCCGGAACTCCGCCAGTCCCTCACCCTGACCAGCCCCGCCGGCCGCGAGCGCCTGCTCCGCTGGTACCAGGAGAACGGGGCGCGGCTGCACGCCGAGGGCCGCCTCGCCCACGACTTGGCCCGCCGGGCCCGCACCCCGCGCGCACCGGGTCCCTCCCCGCTGCCGGCCGCCGCCCCCCGCCCGACGAAGCCGGACGAGCCCTTCGGCGTGAACCTGATCGGTTTCGCCCACGGCGAACTCGGCATCGGCGAGGACGTGCGCATGATGGCGCGGGCCTGCACCGCCGCCGGCATCCCCTTCAGCGTCTTCGACGTGCCGATCCGGCTGTCGAACCACCGCTCGGCCGACCGCCGGTTGGACGGGCTGACCAGCCGCGACCGCCCCTATCCGGTCAACGTCTTCTGCCAGACCGCCTTCGACACCGCCGCCCTGCTGCTGGAGCATGGGCCGGGTCTGTTCCAGGACCGGATCAACATCGGCTACTGGCCGTGGGAGCTGCCGGACTGGCCGGACGCCTGGACACCCGCCTTCGATCTGGTGGACGAGGTCTGGTCCGCCAGCCACTACACCCAGGAGTCCATGGCGCTGAAGGCGCCGGTGCCGGTCGTCCACATGCCCATGGCGGTGGAGGCCCGGCTCTCCCGTCCGTATCGCCGGGCCGATTTCAAGCTGCCGGAGAACTGCTTCCTCTTCCTCTACACCTTCGACTGGAACTCCTACCCGGCGCGCAAGAACCCGGCGGCCGCGATCGCCGCCTTCAAGGCCGCCTTCCCCGATCCGGCCACCCCGGTGGCTCTGGTCCTGAAGACGATGGGGGCCGTGGAGGGCGCCATGGAGAAGGACCCGCAATGGCGGGCCCTCGCCCAGGCCATCGCCTCCGACCCGCGCATCGGCGTGATCAACACCGTGCTCGACCATGACGCGGTGCTGGGCCTGTGCTCGGTCTGCGACGCGGTGGTGTCGCTGCACCGCTGCGAGGGCTACGGCCGCACCCTGGCCGAGGCGATGCTGCTGGGCAAGCCAGTGATCGCCACCGGCTGGTCGGGGAACGCCGACTTCTGCACCGCCGAGACCGCGGCGCTGGTGCCGGTGCGCGTGGTCCCGGTGGGGCAAGGGGAGTATCCGCACGCCGAAGGCATGGTGTGGGGCGATCCGGATCACGCCGTGGCGGTCGAGGCCCTGCGCCGCGTCGCCGGTGATCCCGCCTTCCGCAACCGGATCGCTGCGAACGGACGCGCCTTCATGGAACGCTGGGCCGATCCCGCCCACATCGGACAGCGTTACCGCATGCGTCTCCAGACCCTGCGTCGCGCCCGCAAGGACCGTCCGGGAGCGTCCGCCGTCCCCGGATAAGGGGAGGCTTCCGGGGGGTGCGAAACGGACGGACGCGGACAGGGAAACGGGGGCAGGGAAACGGGAACGGAGGACCGCCGGCGTCAGATCACGCCGCGGGTCTCCAGCATTGCCATGACACGGGCCGCCAGTTCCTGCGGCGTATGATCCCCGGCGTGCAGGTGCAGTTCCGGGACTTCCGGCGGCTCGTAGGGGCTGTCGATGCCCGTGAAGTTCGGCAGCTGTCCGGAGCGGGCCTTTCGGTAGAGGCCCTTGGGATCGCGCGCCTCGCAGGTTGCGAGCGGCGCATCGACGAAGATCTCCAGGAACTCGCCGTCCTCCATCAGGTCACGGGCCATGCGCCGCTCGTTGCGGAAGGGCGATATAAAGCTGGCCAGGACGATCAGCCCGGCTTCGGTCATCAACTTGGCCACCTCCGCCACGCGGCGGATGTTCTCCACCCGATCCGCGTCGGTGAAGCCCAGGTCCTTGTTCAGCCCATGGCGGACGTTGTCCCCGTCCAGGCTCATGGTCCGGCGGCCCCGGTGGTGGAGCTCCTGCTCCACGAGGTCGGCGACGGTGGACTTGCCGGCTCCCGAAAGGCCGGTGAACCACAGCACGCACGGCTTCTGGCCGTTGACGGCGGCCCGCGCGGCCTTGTCGACCCTCATCCTCTGCCAGTGGATGTTCGACGCCCGGCGCAGCGGAAAGCCGATCATCCCGCAGCCGACCGTGGCGTTGGTCATGCGGTCGATCAGGATGAAGCCGCCGGTTTGCGGGTTCTCCCTGTAGGGATCGAAGGCGACGGGCCGGTCGAGCGCCAGATTGCACAGGCCGATCTCGTTCAGGCCGAGCTGCCGGGCGGCGGAGTGCTCCAGGCTGTTGACGTTGACGGCGTGCTTCAGCTCGGTGACCTGCGCACCCGCGGTGGCCGTGCCGAGACGCAGGACATACAGGCGCCCGGGCAGCAGGGGCTGCTCGCCCATCCACAGGATATGGGCCGCGAACTGGTCGGAAACCTCGGGCCGGTCCTCCATCGCCGCGATGACGTCGCCACGCGACACGTCCACCTCGTCGGCCAGCACCAGGGTCACGGCCTGATGGGCGACCGCACTGTCGAGATCGCCATCCATGGTGACGATGCGCGACACGCTGGTGGTCCGCGCAGCGGGCAGGATCGCCACCGGATCGCCGACCCGGATGGTGCCGCCGGCGATGGTGCCGGAGAAGCCGCGGAAGTCCTGGTCGGGGCGGTTGACCCACTGGACCGGCATGCGGAAGGGGCGGCGAAGGGCGTCGCACGCGATCTCCATCGTCTCCAGCCGGCCGAGCAGGGTCGGCCCCCGGTACCAGCCCATGGCCACCGACGCCGTGACCACGTTGTCTCCGGTCAGGGCGGAAAGCGGAATGCAGTCGACGCCGGAAATGCCCAACCGGGCGGCGAACTCCCGGTATTGCGCGGCGATGCGGGCGAAGACCGCCTCGTCCCAGCCCACCGCATCCATCTTGTTGACCGCAAGGACGACGTGCCGGATGCCGAGCATCGCGACGATATGGCTGTGCCGGCGCGTCTGGGTCAGGAGGCCCTTGCGCGCGTCCACCAGAAGAACCGCCGCATCCGCCGTGGAAGCGCCGGTCGCCATGTTCCGCGTGTACTGCTCGTGACCGGGCGTGTCGGCGACGATGAACGCGCGCCGGCTGGTGGTGAAGAAGCGGTGGGCGACGTCGATGGTGATGCCCTGCTCGCGCTCCGCGGCCAGACCGTCCACCAGAAGCGCCAAGTCCAGCTGGCCGGTTCCGGTCGTCCCATAGCGCCGGGAATCCCGCTCGAGGCTGGCCAGATGATCCTCGCACAGCCGCTTGCTGTCGTAGAGCAGGCGGCCGATCAGGGTGGACTTGCCGTCATCGACCGAACCGCAAGTCAGAAAGCGCAGAAGTTCCTTGCCCTCCTGCTCCCGCAGGCAGGCATCGACCGTGGCGGCGGCGTCATGACGATCCGGCATCAGAAATAGCCTTCCTGCTTCTTGATCTCCATGGACGCCCCGGCATCCTGATCGATCAGCCGGCCCTGGCGCTCCGAGGTGGTCGTGCGCAGCATTTCATCGATGATTTCCGGCAGGGTTTCGGCACGGCTCTCGACGGCGCCGGTGAGCGGGTAGCAGCCCAGTGTGCGGAAACGTATCCAGCGCATCTCCGGTGTCTCTCCCGGACGCAGCGGCATGCGGTCGTCGTCCACCATGACGAGCATGCCGTCACGCTCGACCACGGGGCGGGAGCGCGCGAGATACAACGGCACCACGGGTATCTTTTCCTTGTGGATGTACAGCCAGATGTCGAGTTCCGTCCAGTTGGACAGGGGAAAGACCCGCATGCTCTCCCCTTTGCAGACACGGCCGTTGTAGAGGCACCACAATTCCGGGCGCTGGTTCCTGGGATCCCAGTGATGATTGGCGGTGCGAAAGGAGAAAATGCGTTCCTTGGCGCGGGACGTCTCCTCGTCGCGGCGGGCCCCGCCGAAGGCCGCGTTGAAGCCATGCCGGTCGAGCGCCTGCTTCAGGGCCTGTGTCTTCATCACGTCGGTGTGCACGGTGGAGCCGTGGGTGAACGGCCCGATCCCCTCACGCACACCGTCCTGGTTGATGTGGACGATCAGGTCCAGCCCCAACTCCATGACCCTCTGGTCGCGGAACGCGATCATTTCGCGGAACTTCCATGCCGTGTCGACATGAAGCAACGGAAATGGCGGCTTCGACGGATAGAACGCCTTCATCGCCAGATGCAGCATCACCGAGCTGTCCTTGCCGATCGAATAGAGCATGACCGGCCTGTCGCACTGGGCCACGACCTCGCGCATGATGTGAATACTCTCGGCTTCCAGCCTCTGCAGGTTGGTCAACCGGCCGGCAAGCGACGAAGAAAAACCCATCGGGGCGACACCCTGTTGCGACGTTGAGACCAAGCGACAATCGTACAACGAATGGTCAGGGAAGAAAGACATAACCGGACAGCCGCCTTTGCCGTCCAGCCTGCACCGCTCCCCGTTTCACCGCCATGTCCAGGCTTGGAGTTTTGTCGCGCCCCTCGACCGTGCCCCGCTATACCCGCCCCGTCCCCTTCGGGGCTGGAGCCGAATCACACCCGGATGACCAGCGCCGACTCCGGAAAAACACTGCATTCCCGATTCGTCAACGACTCGGGGCCGACTCGAAAATATAGAGTTGGAGTCTTGTCGCGGTCCGATAAGCGTCCACAGAAGGCGCAAGCCATCCCCTGGAGTGTTGTCGCGCGAATTTTGGAGTCTAGTCGCGCGAATCGTGATTCGCACCTGGAGTCTTGTCGCACAAACAATTAGATAAACTCTATTAGCCTTACAAATAGTTCGCGCGACAAGACTCCAAATTGCAGCCCCGAAAAAACCGTGATACATCGGACAGGGTCAAATGAACCCGAAACGAGCCATGAGCGAAGCCAGCGATGGGCCAGTTGCACCACCTGATCACCCAAGTGGGACGTGAAC
Source organism: Azospirillum sp. UENF 312511 (assembly GCF_058780635.1). Taxonomy (NCBI): domain Bacteria; kingdom Pseudomonadati; phylum Pseudomonadota; class Alphaproteobacteria; order Rhodospirillales; family Azospirillaceae; genus Azospirillum; species Azospirillum sp. UENF 312511. Next base: position 109,427 of record NZ_JBSNCG010000006.1, read on the forward strand.
AGGCCAAAGCTCTCCAGAGCGAGCCCAAGCGACTTCAGCTAATCGACATAGCTACGGCTGTGCTGGAAGAAGAACGACAAGAACTTGGAATCACCTATTCCGGGTTCGCGTTGACGGCGCTTCCTCACCGGCGGCTTCCCGATGAACAGCCTTGGGAACGGCGAGGTCACAAGATACGTCTTCTGATCGAACCCGGTCGATTGCCGGTGCGTGGTGGTGGCTTCAAACTCTACGGGGTTCCTTACGGCAGCCGGGCCCGGATGATTCTTCTCTATCTGCAGACCCGCGCCCTGCAAACCGACAGCCGCGAGGTCGAACTCGGCCGCAGCATGCACGAATGGCTCGACCGCATGGGCTTGTCGGTCGGGGGCCAGACCTACCGCGACATCCGCGAACAGGCATCCCGCATTGCCGCCTGCAACCTGACCTTTGCCTGGGAAGACGCCAACAGCCTGGGTTTCGAAAAGGATTCCATCGTCAAGGGCGGTATCCATTTCTCGACCGCGGATTCCCAGCAGGGCACCCTGTGGGAAGATCGGGTCCTGCTCTCCGAAGCGTTCTTCCGCGAATTGAAAGCCCATCCCGTCCCGATCTGGGAACCGGCACTGCGGCACATCCAGAACAACAGCTCCAGCATCGACATCTATATCTGGCTGGCCTACCGGCTGCATGTCCTGAGCAGGCCGACGACCATCACCTGGCCCGCCGTGTTCGAGCAGTTCGGCGCCGGCTATTCCCGTCTGCGCGATTTCCGCAAGCGGTTCGTGGAAGCGCTGCAACTGGCTCTTGCCGTCTACCCGGACGCCCGCGTGGATGTGGAGGAGCATGGGTTGCTTCTCCATCCCTCGCCTCCCCCCATTCCGGAACGCAAGGCCCAACAGCTGAGCCGGTAAGAGCCGCCATCGCGGCCCTCCAGGCGCGTGCAACGGCAAGCGGGCAGCACCGATGCGCTCATCCCCACCGTTTCGGGAACGAGCGCAAAACCCGATTCATGGGACTTGCGCTCCCCGAAAGTTGACGGGGCCGGGCCTGGGCGACAAGACTCCAACCCCCCTCTCTCCCGACAACATTCCAAAAGCGGAGAAGGCGGACCAGATCAGACGGTCACGCCCACCAGCTTGCGCTCCCAAGCGAGGGCCGAGGACACGATGGTGTCGAGGTTGTCGTGACGCGGCGACCAACCGAGCTCGCTGACGATCCGCTTCTGAACGGCGATCAGTTCCGGCGGGTCGCCGGCACGGCGACCGACCACCTTCACCGACAACGGCTTGCCGGCGAACCGCTCCACCGTGTCCAACACTTCACGCACCGAATAGCCGTAGCCATAACCGCAGTTGAAGATGCCGCTCTCGCCGCCGCGTTCGAGATGGCGGAGCGCCGCGATGTGGGCATCGGCGAGATCGGACACATGGACGTAATCACGGATGCAGGTGCCGTCCCGCGTTGGATAATCGTCGCCGAACAGCATGATTTCCTCACGACGGCCGACCGCAGCCTCGCAGGCGATCTTGATGAGATGCGTGGCGGCCTTGGAGCATTGCCCCGCCCGGCCCTTTGGATCGGCTCCGGCGACATTGAAATAGCGCAGGGCGATGAAGCGCAGGCCATAGGCCGCGGCGCCATCGCGCAACATCCATTCCGTCATCAGCTTGGAACGGCCATAAGGGTTGATCGGAGCGGTCGGCGACTGCTCGTCGATCGGCAGAACATCCGGAATGCCGTAAACGGCAGCCGTCGACGAGAAGATGAAGCGCTCCACGCCCGCCCGGACGCAGGCTTCGATCAGGGTGTGGCTGTTCAATGTATTGTTACGGTAGTAATCGAGCGGTGCCTGCACGGATTCAGGCACGACGATGGAACCGGCAAAATGCATCACCGTACGGATGCCATGCTGACTGATTACATCGGCCAAGCAAGCCGGGTCACCCACGTTGCCATGGACGAAGGGCACATCCGCCGGCACCGCCTCGCGCCGGCCGGTGGACAGATCATCGATGACAACGGCTTGGTAACCCGCTTCGCCCAGCGCCAGAACGGCGTGCGCGCCGATGTATCCGGCTCCCCCGGTGACCAGGACGGTCGTTTGTCCGCTCATGCCCTTAACCTCTCCAGTCAGTCCACGATGCCTAGGCGGATTTTAGAACGGGGCGTCGGCCCTCCTGATCCGGTCATTGGGTGGCGTGAGCTGGAAATAACCGGTTAGGACCTTCCGCGAAGATCAAGGGGGGTACCACTTGTGACAAATGAAACGCGGGCGTTTTCCCCTTTCCAGCCAGTAGCAGCCCCTGCCACCATGCTGCAACCCCCTATTGATCCCCGGTTTAAGTTCCCCCCTCCTCTGCGCGCCGGGTTGTTCTTCCATAAAGAAATAAATGCTATAATAATTTTCGGTATAGCGAAATTTTTCACAATTAAAACGACATATTGTTCCAAAAACGTTTTGGGATACTCCCGTAATAATTGATGATCTGACGATTCATTCCGAATATTTACTTTGACTCCCCAAGTATTCCGCATCTACGCACAAAACGACGAGAGTCGCTCCCTCCCCACCGCCTCCCTATGGCCCGGAAAAATAAAACGTTTCAACTCAATGGGTTGCAAGGTTTTTCCCGCCTTTTGTGCATTGCGTTACGTGAATGTAACACAATGGATTAGGTCCCCCGGCTTAACCACTTTGCGCTTGCGATACCTAATAGAGTGAGGTATCTACCCGCATAGACCTTAGGGACTAAATCATTGCGGGGGCATGACAATGGCGATTACGGGCTCGATCGACGGCGGCAACTTCTCCAATCCGACGAGTGTCGGCGTCACCTCGACGGTCGTTGGCGCGGTTCTCTCCAACGCGACGCTGGTCAACACCAGCACGCTCGAGATGGGGAAGATCGTGACGAATGATGGCACGGACGGCATCATCACGCTGGACGGCGCGCCCGACAACGGCGGCGTCGTTGTGACGGCCGTGACGGCCGCGACCGTCGTGGGCGGCAGTGGCGTCAACCAGCTCATCGCGTCGAACGACGCCTATCTCACGACGATCACCACCGGCACCGGTTCGGGCACCGTGATCGGCGGCGCCGGCGGGCAGCTCCTCGGCACCGCGGCCGAGGTGGGCGGTTCCTACCAGATCTATGCAGGCTCGGGCGACGACACCGTCATCGCCGCGTCCGGCAACAACACGATCACCTCGGGCCACGGCAACAACATCGTCGCGGCCTTCGGCGGCAACAACGCCATCGTCGCCTCGGGGACCAACGACACCGTTATCGCCGCCGGTGGCAACAACCTGATCCTGGCCATCAATCCGGGCGGCATGCTCGCCGGTCTCGGCGGCAACACCACGATCGTCGGCAGCTCCGGTGACGACTTCATCATCGGCAGCAGCGCGTCGGACGCGACCTTCATGGCGGACGGCGGCGCCGGCAACGACGTCATCTTCGCGGGCAAGGGCACCAACGCTCTGCTCGGCGGCGAAGGCCGGGACATGTTCGTGTTCAGCAGCGTCTACGGCGGCGGCAAGTCCGTCATCGGCGATTTCAAGGCCGGCACGGACACTCTGGCCATCTCCGGCTACTCCGGCCTGACGGTCGGCAGCCTGCTGAACAGCGCCGTCAACACCGCGAACGGCGTCGTGATCACCCTGGGCCAGGACAACACCACCATCCTGATCTCCGGTGTGACCGACAAGAACACGCTGAACGGCTCGATCGTGATCGGCTAACAGCCTCTGCTGGGAGCCTTAGTTGGGCCTGTCGAACGTTCGGCAGGCCCAATTTTATTGGTGCGAAAATTTACACGCACCATTCCTGTCCGATCTATAGTCCGTTTCCAGCCGGCGTCGATGCGCCATGCCGGAAGGCTGGGGCGCCGCCTGGCTTTTCGCTGCCGACGCCATCGGGTTGATCACATCGCGGTTTGTTGCCCCATGACACGCACAGCTTGGCTGACCACCGCGGGCGATCGTCTGGACGCGATGCTGGCCGAGGCCCGCCTGGACGATGCGGAAGCCCTGGCTCATCAACTTCTGGGCATCAAGGACGAGCACCTCCGTGCCGTCATCGCACTGGCCCGTTGCGCCGCCGCGCGTGGGGACATTCCCACCGCCCTGCGCTGGAGCGAACGGGCGGCCCGGCTGGATCCCAACGACCATTCCCTGGCCGCCTTCCACGGCACCCTGCTGGTCGCCGCCGGCCGGCGCGACGCGGCCCGCCCCATCCTGGAAAGGCTGCTTGCCATCACGCCGCTCGCCATGCCCGGCGTGGCGCTCGCCCAACTCCTGCTGCTCGACGGCGATGCACGGACGGTCGACCTGCTGGCGCGGCTGCTTGCCGACTATCCGGTGTCGGCAACGCCCCATCTGGCCAATCTGGCCGGGGCGGTCGTCGAAGCGACGGAGCGGCCCGGCTGGGTGGCGGTGGACCTGGGAACACGCCTTGCCGGGGCCATCCGCCGGCCTGCCGGGACGAGGGACGGCGTCGTGTGGATCGGCGTTCCGGGAGCCTCGGGAACCGATGCCGAGCGACGGACCCTTCTGACGGCACCGCTCGGCGCGTTTCTGGCGCGTTTCGCCGATGCTGCGGAAACGGACGGCCGGGACGACGACTCTCTCGTCCGCTTCTCCGTCACCCTGGACGCGGAGGCCGGACGGCTGGCCGGCGCCCCGGATCTGGGCATGACTCTCGACGGGGTGCCGCTGTTCGGCACGCCGCTGCGCCTACCGCGCCGCCTGGAGGCGGAAGGGGCCGTGGACGTGGACGGGGGCCGGCTTTACGGCTGGGCGTGGTTGCCCGGCAACCCGCAGGCTTCGGCCACGCTGCGCATCACCGACGCGCAGGGGCGCTCGATCCAGCGGGCTCCCGACCAGCGTCTTGCGGAGGCCCGGAGCCTGGGGCTGGACGAGGGGCGGCAGGCTTTTTCCATCGACCTCATGGACAGCGGCCTGGCCCCCGGTTTGCTGACCGTCACCGCCGGGCCCGAGGACACGCCGCTGACCGGCAGCCCCCTGCGCTGGACGGAGGGTCGTCTCCAGACCGTGCCGATGCCCATCGGGCCGCGCCCCCGCCGTGACGGCACGGTTTCCATCGTTCCAACCCCTATCGTTCCAGCCGGGGCGATCGACATCCTTATCCCGGTCTATGCCGGGCGGGCCGAAACGATGGCCTGCTTGCAGGCGGTCCTGGAAAGCGTGGCCTGCCTGCCCTGCGACGTCGTGGTGATCGAGGACGCCAGCCCCGAACCGGCGCTGGTCGAGGATCTCCGGGCGCTCGCCGAGCAGGGGCGGATCACGCTGCTGTCCAACGCGCGCAACCTCGGCTTTCCGGCCACGGTGAACCGGGGATTCCAGCTGCATCCGGACCGCGACGTCGTTTTGCTGAACGCCGACACGCTGGTCGCCGGGGACTGGCTGACACGGCTGCGGGCGGCCGCCTATTCCGCGCCCGACATCGGCACGGTTACGCCCTTCTCCAACGACGCCACCATTCTCAGCTATCCCGGCGGCGACGAAGAGGACGATGCGCCGCCCGGTCCCGAGGAGACCGCCGCCCTTCACGACGCGGCAGCCCGTGCGAACAACGGGCGGGTGATCGATCTGCCGACGGCGGTCGCCTTCTGCACCTACATCCGGCGAGATTGTCTGACCGAGACCGGTCCCTTCGAGGAAGTGCTGTTCGGGCGCGGTTATGGCGAAGAGAACGACTTCTGCCTGCGCGCGCACCGTCTCGGCTGGCGCCACGTGGCGGCGGCGGACGCCTTCGTCGCCCATGTCGGCGGGCGGTCCTTCGGCCGCCACAAGCGGGTTCTGACCTGGCGCAACATCCGGGTCCTCAACCGCCTGCACCCCGGCTACGACGCGCTGGTCGGCGATTTCCTGAAGCGGGACCCGCTGGCCGGAGCGCGTCGCGGGCTCGACCTTGCCCGTTGGATGGCCCCTCGCCGGACCGGCGGCGCGCCGGCGCCGCTGGTGGGGGGTGAGGGGCCGGCGGACGTGATGGCGGCGGTCCTGGTGATCACGCTCGACCTTGGCGGCGGCGTGTCCCGCCACATCGGCGAGCGCCGCCACCGCCACGCGGACGAAGGCTTGCGCACGCTGCTGCTGGCCCCCCACGCCGTCGGCGAGGATGGCCCGCCGGAGCTGTGCCGGCTGGAGGACCCGCAGCGGCGCGACCTCCGCCATCTGATCTTCCGCACGGCGGAGGAGGTCGACCTTCTGGTCGGCGTGCTGCGCCGCGCGGGGGTGGTGCGGGTGGAGATCCACCATGCGCTCAACCACGATCCCTCGGTGCTGGACCTGCCGTCCCGGCTCGGCGTGCCCTACGACATGGTGATCCACGACTACAGTTGGATCTGCCCGCGCATCACCATGATCGGCATGGATGGCCGTTATTGCGGCGAGCCCGCGCCGTCCGTGTGCGAACTGTGCGCCGTCCAACCGGGGCCGCGCATCGACGAAGCGATCTCGGTCGCCGACCTGCGTCACCGTTCGGCCCGCCTGATCGCCGGCGCCCGCCGGGTGATCGTGCCCAGCGGCGACGTCGCCCGGCGCCTGTCGCGCCACGTCCCCGGAGCTGCCCTTGCCATCGAGGATTGGGACGCCGCCGCTCCGGCCCCCCGCCCCCGTCCGCCGCGGCCGCCCGGCGAACGCTGGCGGATCTGCCTGATCGGCGCCATCGGCGACCACAAGGGGCGGACGATCCTTCTGGAATGCGCGCGGGACGCGGTGCTGCGCGACCTGCCGCTGGAATTCGTCATCGTCGGCTACACGGACGACGACGGGCCGCTGTTCGCAACCGGCCGGGTCTTCGTCACCGGACGCTTCCGCGAAGAGGAGGGGGAGGCGCTGGTCCGTGCCCAGGACGCCCATCTCGCCTTTCTACCGTCGATCTGTCCGGAAACCTGGTGCTACGCCCTGTCCACCGCCTGGAAAGCCGGTCTGGAGGCGGTCGCCTTCGACATCGGCGCGATCGCCGAGCGGATCGGCAGGAAGGGCGGCGGGTGGCTGCTGCCCACCGGCTTGACCGCGGCGGCCATCAACGATGCATTGATTGGTGTTCTTGACGATTCTACGCCGTCTGGCGTAGCACTCCTTCCCGTCGGCGACACCGTATCCGCGACCCCGGTGTGCCGGAACGCACCATCCGTAGAGGCCGATTCCGCTTCCACCCGCCCGCAATCTTCCGAGGGAACATCGCCCATGTTCGGTTCCGTGACCGCGCCCGTATCCGCTCCCGCCTCCGACGCCCAGCTTGGCCAGATCACGGCGACCGCCCAGAAGATCATTTTCAAGCCCGGCCTCTTCTCGGTGGTCGTGGTGGGCGGCGGCGGCGTGACCGCTCCGGACGAATTTCCCCTGCCGAGCATCCACCTGGCGGAAGCCCCGAACAACCCGGCGGGCGGGCGCGTCAGCATCCTCGGCTCGCAGCCCGGCGGCTGGCTTGCCAAGCCGGGGGACGCGCTGGTGGTCAAGGTGGAGGGCGAGCCGGTGAACATGATCCTGACCTCCTACACGAACGGGAAGTCTCCGGAGAGCAGCCTGAACATCCAGATAACGCGCATGGACGTGGTGCCGGCGGCGCCCGGCGCGGGGCCTGCCATGCCGGCGGTGCCCGTTGTGCCTGCGGCGCCTGTCGTGCAGGCGCCGCCGCGCACCGTGCCGCTGGACATCATGATGCACATGCAGCGGGTCGGCGATCTCAAATTCTCGAACGGCGACTGGGCCGGTTCTCCGGGCCAGAGGCTCTGGGTGGAAGGCTTCGCCATCGTTCCCACCGGCGTCCTGGCGCCCGGCGACATCGAATACAAGGCGCTGACGGCCAACGGCTGGGAGACGCCGTGGGTCGAGGGCGGCAAGCTGTGCGGCAGCCGCGGCATGGGCACGCCGCTGGTCGGCTTCGCCATCCGTCTGCGCGGCGCGGCGGCGGAGCGGTTCGACTGCCTGTACGAGGGCGCCTTCGTCAGCGGTCAGCGCACCACGCAGTACCGCAACGGCACGCCCTGCCGGTCCGACGTGATCGGCGATCCGTTGGAGGGGATGCTGCTGCGCGTCGTCGAGAAGGGGGCTGCGGCCTGAGCGTGCGGGACCTTTTGCATCGCGTGGCGTTCCCGCGATCTTGTCACCGGGCGGAAACCGTTTCCAGGATGATGCAAGGATGACAAACGATCCCACCACCGATCCCATCGCCGCGCCTCCCTCCGGTTCCGCGGAGCGTCTGTTCGGCGTCCCGCCGGAGGATGGGCCGGTGTCCGGGTGCAAGCTGCTGCTCAACATCGGCTGCGGCGCCGAGGACATCACGCTGCCGCCCGGCCTGTTCCCGGCAGAGGAATGGCGGGAGGTGCGGCTCGACATCGACCCGTCGGTCCGGCCGGACATCCTGGCGTCGATCACCGACATGGCGCCGGTGCCGAATGCCTCGATCGACGCCGTCTGGTCGTCGCACAACTTCGAGCACCTGTTCCAGCACGAGGTTTCCCAGGCCGCCCGTGAATGCCTGCGGGTGCTGAAGCCCGGTGGCCGGCTGCTGATCAGCGTGCCCGATCTGAAGCCGGTGGCGGAAGCGATCCTGGCCGGTCGGCTGGACCTGCCCCTCTATGAGTTCCCGGCCGGGCCGATTTCAGCGCACGACATGCTCTACGGTTATGGGGCGGCGATCGCCGCCGGGCACCATTACATGGCGCACCGCACCGGCTTCACCCAGGAGAGCCTGGGCCGCGTCCTGTTCGAGGCAGGCTTCGATCCTGTGCTGGTCAACCGGCCCTCACCCTACGATCTGGCGGCCTTGGCCTTCCGGCCGCCCGTGCCTGCCGAAATCCTGGCCCTTCACGGCCTGTTGCCCACCGATCAGCCGTCCGCTTCCGACACTGCTTCCAAAGCCGTTCCATGAACTATCTCTTCATCCATCAGAGCTTTCCGGGGCAGTACCAGCATCTCGTCATCCATCTGGCGGCACAGCCGGGCAACCGGGTTGTCTTCCTGTCGCACGAAAGCCAGAACCGGATCGACAAGGTGGAGCGGATCGAATATCTGCCCTACCGCACGCCGCACCCGTCGACCCACCATTACATCCGCGAGGTCGAGCAGGCGGTCATCTTCGGGCAGTCGGTGTACGAGCAGGCGCTGCGCCTGAAGAGGGACGGATTCCGCCCCGACATCATTGTCGGCCACAACGGCTGGGGCGAGACGCTGTATCTGAAGGACGTCTGGCCGGACGTGCCGCTGCTGGCCTATTTCGAGTTCTTCTACCGTTTCCGCGGCGCCGACATCGGCTTCGACCCGGACACCCCGGTGACGCTGAACGACGCTCCGCGGGTGCGCACGAAGAACACCGTCAACCTGCTGGGCCTGGAGGCGGCCGACTGGGGGCAGACGCCGACCCGCTGGCAATGGTCGCTCTATCCGGAAGACGCGCGCCGGCGCATCAGCGTGATCCATGAGGGGATCGACACCGCGGCGGTGCGCCCCGATCCGCAGGCCTGGGTGCGGCTCAACCACCTGAACCTGTCGCTGAGCGACAAGGACGAGGTCATCACCTACGTCGCGCGCAATCTGGAGCCCTATCGTGGCTTCCACGTCTTCATGCGCGCCCTGCCGGAGATCCTGCGGCGGCGGCCCAAGGCGCATGTCCTGCTGGTCGGCGGCGACGAGGTCAGCTATGGCCCGCCCGCGCCGGAGGGACACACCTTTCGCCAGATCATGCTGAATCAGGTCGGCCGCGACCTCGACCTGTCGCGTGTCCATTTCCTTGGCCGGGTGCCTTACGACAGCTTCGTGAACATCCTCCAGGTCTCCTCGGTGCACGTCTATCTGACCTACCCCTTCGTGCTGTCCTGGTCCTTCCTGGAAGCGATGTCCGCGGGATGCCTGATCGTCGGTTCCGCGACCCAGCCGGTCGAGGAGGTGCTGAAGGACCGGGAGAACGGTCTTCTGGTCGATTTCTTCGACCAGAAGGGGATCGCCGACCGCATCGACGAGGTGCTCGACCATCCGGACCGGATGCAGGACCTGCGCCTGCGTGCCCGGGAGACCGTGGTCCGCAACTACGATCTGCGGACGGTCACCCTGCCCCGCCATCTCGCCCTGATCGAAGATCTGATCGCCGGAAGGACGCCGCAGCCATGAGGCAATGGTCCGAGGGCTACAACGCCGACATCGCCTACACCAACAGCTTCTACCGGGATCTGGCGCCGGACTACCTGTCCTACGTCGGCCTGCTGTCGGGGGTCCGGACGCCCGACCCCGGACGCCCCTTCCGCTATTGCGAGCTGGGCTGCGGCCAAGGCCTGACGCTGACCATCCTGGCCGCCACCCATGCGCGCTCGGAGTTCGTCGGCATCGACTTCAACCCCGCCCACATCGCCGCGGCGCGCCGTCTGGCGGACGAGGCGGGGCTGGGCAACCTGAGCTTCCGCGAGGACAGCTTCCAGGCCCTGGCCCGGAGCCTGACCGAAGGCCGCTGGACGGAGGAACCTTTCGACTTCGTCGTCCTGCATGGCGTCTACAGTTGGGTGAGCGAGGAGAACCGGCGGGCGATCGTCGATGTCCTGGACAAGCTGGTGAAGCCGGGAGGCCTCGTCTACATCAGCCACAACACGCTGGCGGGCTGGTCGCCCATCCTGCCCCTGCAGGCGCTGATGCTGGAGCATGCCGCGGCCTTTCCCGGACGCAGCGACCGGCAGATCGGCGACATGCTGGTTTTCCTGAACCGTTTGAAGGACGCCGGGGCCGCCTATTTCCAGAATAACCCGGTGGCGGCGCAGCACCTGGCGATGATGGCGTCGCAGGAGCGGCGCTATCTGGCCCACGAATACATCAACGACCATTGGGAACCGTTGCCGCACGCCCGCGTCGCCCGCGACCTGGCCCGCGCGAAGCTCGGCTACGTCGGAACGGCGACCATTCCGCTCAACAGCGACGATCTGGCCTTCCGGCCGGAGATCCGCGCCATCCTGGCCGAGATCGCCGACCCGATGCTGGCCCAGTCCGTGCGTGAGCTGGCGCTCAACCAGCCGTTTCGGCGCGACATCTACGTGCGCGGACCGGAGCCTCTGGAGACGCGGGCCGTTCTGGACGAGATGGCGGAGCGGCGCTTCACCCTGATCGTACCGCGCGAGGAGGCTTCGCTCACGTTCTCGATTCCGATGGGCGAGCTGCGCAGCGATCCGGCGGTGGGCGAGCCGATCCTTGATGCGCTTGCGGCCGGCACCCCAACCTTCGCCGAACTGCTGGCCCTGCCCGCCCTGGCCGGCCAGTCGCCGCTGGCGGTGTCGAAGATCCTGGCCCTGCTGGTTGCCGCCCATCAGGCCCATCCCGTGACGAACCAGGGCGAGGACAGCCGGGAGGGCGCCGCTGCGCTCAACCGGGCCCTCGCCCGCCGCGTGCTGGGCCAGGACGAGCAGCGGGTCCTGGTCGCTCCGGCCATCGGCACGGCGGTCGTCACGGACATCCCCGACCGTCTGGCCCACGCCGGCCTGATGGCGGGCCTCCCGGCGGATCTGGAAGCGCTTGCCCGTTTCGCCGTCGATGCGTTGCGCGCTAACGGCCGCCAGGTGTTCGCGGAGGACGGTGCCCCGCTCGCCACGGTCGAGGAGATGCGGGCCCGGCTGCATGGCATCCTTTCCGGCGGTCTGCCGCGGCGGCTGCCGCTCTGGCGGCGGCTCGGCGCGGTGCAGGATTGAGCGGCGCGGCGGTCGGGGAGGCGCTCCGGTGAGCGGTCCATCGGTTCTCATGCTGACGCGGTATGGTCAACTGGGGGCCAGCACCCGGCTTCGCTTCCTCGCCTACCGGCCGGCCCTGCGGGAGGCCGGCATCCGGCTGACCGAAGCGCCGCTGCTCGACGACGCCTATCTGCAGGCTCTCTACGCCGGACGGCGGCCCAGCCGCCGGACCATCGCAGCGGCCTACGCGCGGCGGATCGCGGCGCTGCGGTCGGCGCGGCACCATGATCTGGTCTGGCTGGAAAAGGAGGCCCTTCCCTGGTTGCCGGCGGGTGCCGAGGCGGCGGCAGGGCTGGGTTCGGTGCCCTATGTCATGGACATCGACGACGCTTGGTTCGAACGCTACGCCGGTCATCGGCTGGCGCCGGTCCGCGCCCTGCTTGGGGACAAGTTCGCCACGCTCGCCCGGAACGCCCGGATCGTGCTGGCGGGAAACCCCTATCTCGCCGACTGGGCGCGCGGCGCCGGAGCCCGCGATGTCCGGATTCTGCCCACGGTGGTTGACCTCACCCGCTATCCGGTGCAACCGCTTCCGGAACTGGCCGCTTCTCCTGCCGGCGTCGGCGGGCCGGTGACGGTCGGCTGGATGGGCTCGCCCTCCACGGCGCGCTACCTCGGCCTGATCGGGAGCGCGCTCGCCCGGCTCGGCCCGGCGGTGCGGCTGCGGGTGGTCGGCGCGGCCGGCCGCGACCTGCCCTGCCCCTTGCCGGTGCCGGCGGCCTTCGTGCCCTGGAGCGAGGAGGGCGAGGCCGGGGAGTTGGCCGGCTTCGCCATCGGCGTCATGCCGCTGCCCGACGACCCCTGGGAGCGCGGCAAATGCGGCTACAAGCTGATCCAGTACATGGCGGCGGGCCGTCCGGTGGTCGCCTCGCCGGTCGGCGTCAACGCTACTCTGGTGCAGCACGGGGTGAACGGTTTCCTGGCGGAGGACGAGGCGTCCTGGACGGAAGCGATCGGCCGCCTTGCCGCCGACCCGGACCTGCGCGCCCGCATGGGCGCGGCGGGACGCCGTCTGGTGGAGGAGCGCTACAACCTCGGCGCCGCCGCACCGTCGCTCGTCCAGGCGTTGCGGGACGCGGCGGCCAGCCAGGGCGCCTGGCCTTGAACGGCGGGACGGCGGGCGCTATGGTCGCGCCACCGCAAGCTGGGAATTTCAAAACTTGTTGAACACATCCGCTGCGAATCCTCCAGGCGCAGGGGGCGGCGCCGGTCCGTTTGCCATGTTCCGGTCCGCCTGGTTGCACCGGAGCCTGATCGCCCGCCTTGCCAAGCGGGAACTGACGGCGCGCTACCGCGGCTCCCTTTTGGGAATGCTGTGGGCGGTCATTAACCCGCTGCTGATGCTGGTCGTCTACACCTTCGTCTTCACCACCGTCTTCCAGGCCCGCTGGGGAACCGGCGAGGGGGGGAGCCCGCAATTCGCCCTTCTGCTGTTCTCCGGACTGATCCTGTTCACGATCGTCGCCGACTGCGTGAACCGGGCGCCCGGCCTGCTGCTGGAGAACGCCAGCTACATCAAGAAGGTGGTCTTTCCGCTGGAGATCCTGCCGGTGGTCGTGCTGGCGGTGGCCCTTGCCAACGCCGGGATCGGGGTGGGCATCCTGCTGCTGTTCCACCTGCTGTTCCTGGGCCTGCCGCCGGTGACGGTGCTGCTTCTGCCGCTGGTGCTGGTGCCGCTGTCGCTGATGACGCTGGGATTGGGCTGGTTTCTGTCCGCCGCCGGGGTCTTTCTGCGCGACATCCGGCAGGTGGTGGGCGTCTGCGTCACGATGCTGATGTTCCTCAGCCCCATCTTCTACCCGGTCACCGCGGTGCCCGAGCGGTTCCGCGTCTTCATTCATCTCAATCCGCTGACGCCGATCCTGGAGCAGTCCAAGGACCTGCTGTTCTGGGGCCGGATACCCTCGCCGATCGAGTGGGGGATCGCCACGCTGGCGGCGTGGGTGATCGCCTGGCTCGGCTTTGTCTGGTTCATGAAGACCCGCCGCGGTTTCGCCGACGTGGTCTGATGGTCGTTGCAACCACTCTGTCGAGGATACCATGGGCCAGTCGTTTCCTGTGCGGTGGCCGGCCATGCCGACGGGACGGACCGCGGCCGCCTTGACGCTTCTCCTCGTGGCGGTCGCGTATTTCCACGGTTTCTTCAATTACGGATTCGAGTGGGGGGACGTCGGTTCCTACGCCCAGGTCGTCTATGAGCTGTCCCGGGGCGGAACGCCGGGCGACTATGTGGGATACGGTTTGCTCTGGTACGGTCTCGGGCTTGCGGGGGTCGCGGTCGCCGGACCGGGTTATGGGACGATCCTGCTGACGCTCTATGGCGTCATCCTCGGGGTGGCGTTCCTCTTCTTCTTCGGGACCTGGCTGGCGACGGGGCGGGTCTGGGCGGCGTTCCTGGTCGCCCTGCTTTTCGTTCTGGTCCCTCCTTTCCCCGCGTCTGCGGTCCGTTCCCTGGCTTTCGGGATCAATCTCCTGGCTTTTCTCTGGCTGGCGCGGGCGCCTCTCGGGCGGGACGGGCAGGCGCTGGTGCTGGCGGCCATCGCCGTTGGCGTGACCTTCATGCTCCGCCCGGATTTCGGCTATTTCTTCACGCTCTGTCTGGGCTTGCTGATGGCCGTGCGCAGCGCCTGCACGTCCGGAACGATGGCCGCCCGGCTGGCCGATTTCCTGCGCTCGGCCCTGCTCGCCGCGGCGGTCATCGCGGTGACGGTCGTACCGCTGTTCCTGATCGCCTGGAGCGGGGGGTACCTGACCACAATCCTGGACGATTATCTGAGCTATCCCCGCCGCATCCTCTTCTTCATTCTGCAGTCGCCGAGTTTGGCGAACATGGTGGGCGGCAAGCCGGCGTCCGACGCGGGTTTCCTCAAGATCCTGCCGGTTTCGGCGCTGTTCGCCGGCCCCTTCGGCGAGCGGGTCTTTGCCTTCCTGATCTATTCCACCATGCTCGGCCTCGCCCTGTTCGCCGTCCACGCGCTGTGGGGCTGGGTGCGGAGGCCCGGTGACGTCCGCCGCAACCTGCTGACCCTGACGGTTCTGATGCTCGCGGGGAGCCAGTGGCCGATCTTTGCCTTCTTCCGACCGGCCTGGATTCATTTCGCGACCTTCATGCACGGTTATCTGGTCCTGGCGGCGGTCGCGGCGGCCGGGTTGCTGGGGGTGCTGGGTTCCGGAAGCCCGGCCCGCAGCGTCGGGGTGCGCGGGCGGGGTTCGCTGGCGAAAGCCCTGGCCGCCGCCGGGCTGTTCGCTCTGGCGGCGCAGGCCGTGCTGTTCGTCGTCCACGGGGTCCAGGTGCCGGGCGTCGGCGCCCTGGCGCAGCGCGAAGGCCGGGACGTTGCGATGAGCGCGGGTCATGGAGTCGACGTGATGGTGTCGGCGGCGGAAAAGCGGCAATATGAGACCATCGACGCGCTGATCCGTGCCCATTCCAGGCCGGAGGACCGCATCGTCTGCGTGCCCTACTGTCCCGGCTACGCCTTCATGGCCGAGCGGCGGATGCTCTTCAAGGAGCATTATGTCGACGACAACACGCCAAACCTCTATCCGGGCTGGATCGACCGGGCGATCGCACTGACCGAGGCCGAGCGTCCGCCGGTCATTCTGGTCCAGGATTGGGCGCCCAACCAGACGGAAGCCTCGCGCTTCGCCGTCTGGGCGGCCCCCTACATGGCGTTCGTGCGCTCCCGCTATCCGGGCGTCGTCCCGTTCCCCGGCGGCACGGCCTACCTTGCCGAGCGGGTGGATGAGCCGTCGCGGGTCGTCCAGGTCCAGGCTTATGGCCCGCAGGCGACGCCGGCGGGTGTGCCCTTCAACCGCCAACCCGATGGCGCTTCGGCCTTGTGGATGTCGGTTCCCGGACTGAGCGGGTCGGCGCAGGTGCGGTTCGATGGCACCCCTTTGGCGAGCGCCGTGGCCGGCGATGTGATTTCGGCCCTGATTCCGGTGGATCGGATCGCCGCGCCGGGCCGGCATTGGCTGGAAGTGGTGGATCCGGCGTCCAGCTTGCGGACGGAGCCCGTGCCCTTCGACGTGACCGGCCCCTGAGCCGGGTTCACGGCGTGTGCACAGGCAGTCGCCTTGCATTCCCAAATGTGCCTGCGTATCTCTCCGCCGGTCGCGGAGGGCGTGTCGTGTCCCGGGGTGATCGGGTTTGACAGGGCACCGCTTCATAAAGGATATCTGTTCGTCATTCCCAGATAAGCCGTAGAGTTCCGGCTGCACTGCCGGACGGGGCAAAAAAAGAGGCGACTGTGGATTCATATGTGAAGGTTTCGGGGGCTGATGATCCGGGCCGCCTGTTTCGACCGATCATCCTGCTCGATCCCGATCTCGTCACAGCGCCACAGCCCTGGCTTGGTCATACGCCCTTCGCTTTCTGGATCATGGACGCGCTGCGCCCAAAGCGCTTCGTCGAGCTGGGAACCCACAGCGGCAACTCCTATGCCGCCTTCTGCCAAGCGGTGCAGCGGCTCGGTCTGCCGACGGCCTGCGCCGCCGTCGACCACTGGATCGGAGATCCGCAGGCCGGCCGTTACGGCGAAGAGGTCTACCAGACCTTCTCCGCCTACCACGACGCCCGGTACGCGGCCTTTTCGCGCCTGATGCGCATGTCCTTCGACGAGGCCGCCGGGGAGTTCGCCGACGGCTCGATCGACCTGCTGCACATCGACGGGCTGCACAGCTACGAGGCGGTGCGCCACGATTTCGACGTTTGGCGGCCGAAGATGAGCCGCCGCGGCGTCGTCCTGTTCCACGACATCGCCGAGCGCCGCGAAGGCTTCGGCGTGTGGCGGCTGTGGGAGGAGCTGTCGGCGGTCCATCCCGCCTTCAGCTTCCGGCATGCCCATGGGCTCGGCGTGCTCGGCGTCGGCGACGATCTGCCCGAGGCGGTCCGGGCGCTGTTCGCCGTTCAGGCCGGGGGCGGGGCGGCGCTGGACGAGATCCGGCTGCTGTTCCAGAGGCTGGGCGAGCGCGTCGTCCGGGGCGAGACCATCCGGGAGCTGGAGGAGCGGGACCGTGACCTGCGCGCCGGCATCGCCGCCGAGCGCGAGGCGCTTCAGGCCGAAGCCGCGGCGCTTCGGGAACGGATCGCCGGCCAGGAGCGCGCCATCGCCGAGGCCAAGGGCTGCCTGACCGAGCAGGAGCGCGAACTGGCCTCCCGCGCGCGGATGATCGATGAGCTGGGCGATCTTCTGGCCCGGCGGGAGCAGCAGATCGGCACCCTGCTCACCTCGACCTCCTGGAAGCTGTCGGCCCCCGTGCGCCAGTGCGGCCACGTCTACCACGAGCTGAACCGCGCCTACTGCCGCCACACCCACCGCATGACGCTGGTGCCGCACAGCGACCTCAAGCAGCATTCCGACGGGAGCTATGAGAGCACCGGCGGCGATCCGGCCTTCCTGCTGCAGTCCGACCGAGGCAGGCTGCCCACCCGCTGGTGCAGGATCTCCTACAAGGTGCTGCGCGCGTCCGCTCCGCTCACGCCGCTGCTTTATGCGAACAGTGGACAGGGATTCGACGAGAGGACGGCGATCCGCTTGCCGGTGGACACGGTGGGCGAGGTCAGCCAGCTCGCCCTTCTGCCGCCCCACACCATGGCTCTGCGTTTCGATCCGGCCACCCGGCCGATGTCCTTCGAGATCGCCGACTTCACGATCCGCGAGATCGGCCGGGCCAACCTGCTGCTGGATTACGCGCGGCGCCACCCGAGGCGTCTGCTGGCGACGTTCGTGCGGCACGGCTGGCAGGCGACCAAGCAGCGGGTGGCCCAGGATCTGCTGCCGGACAGCCGGGCCTCCGATTACGAGACCTGGGTGCGGCTGTACGACACGCTGGACCCCGAGGAGCTTGCGGCGATCCGGGCCGACGTGGCGCGGCTCACCCGCCGCCCGCTGATTTCCGTGGTCATGCCGGTCTACAACACGCCGGAGCCCTATCTGCGCGAGGCCCTGGACTCCGTGCTGAGCCAGATCTATCCGGACTGGGAGCTGTGCATCGCCGACGACGCTTCGACGGCGCCGCACGTCGCCCCCCTGCTCGCCGCCTACCAGAAGCGGGACCCGCGCATCAAGATCGTTCGGCGCGAGCGGAACGGCCACATCTCGGCGGCCAGCAACAGCGCTCTGGAACTGGCGAGCGGCGAGTTCGTCGCGCTGATGGACCATGACGACCGGCTGACGCCGCACGCGCTCTACATGGTCGCGGCGGAGCTGAACCGTCATCCCGACGCCGACATCCTCTATTCCGACGAGGACAAGATCGACGCCGAGGGACGGCGCTACGACCCCCATTTCAAGTCGGGCTTCAACCCCGACCTGCTGCATGGCCAGAACATGGTCAACCATCTGGGCGTGTTCCGCCGTTCGCTGGTCGCGCGGATCGGCGGCTTCCGCGAGGGGTTCGAAGGCAGCCAGGACTACGACCTCACGCTGCGGGCGGTGGAGGCCACCGTGCCGGAGCGCATCCGCCACGTCCCGGTCATCCTGTACCACTGGCGGGTCTTTCCGGAATCCGCGGCCTTCTCGACCGTCGACCTGCCGCGTGCCACGGCGGCGGCGCACCGGGCGCTGACCGAGCATTTCCAGCGGCGGGGCGTTCTGGCCACGGTCGAAACCTCGCCCGCGACCGACCGCTTCACCCGCATCCGCTACGCCCTGCCCGGCCCGCTGCCCCGCGTCTCGCTGATCGTGCCCACGCGCGACAAGGTGGGCCTGCTGAAGGGCTGCGTGGACGGCCTGCTTCAGCGCACCGACTATCCCGACCTGGAAATCATCATCGTGGACAACAACAGCGAGGAGGCGAAGACCTTCGCCTACTTCGACACGGTGAAGAAGGACCCGCGGGTGCGGGTTCTGCGCTACGAGGCCCCCTTCAACTATTCCTCGATCAACAATTTCGCGGTGGCGCAGGCGACCGGGTCGATCATCGGCCTGATCAACAACGACATCGAGGTGATCGGCGCGGACTGGCTGAAGGAGATGGTGAGCCACGCCCTGCGGCCCGAGGTGGGGGCCGTCGGCGCCAAGCTCTACTACGCCGACAACACCATCCAGCACGCCGGCGTCATCACCGGGATCTGCGGTGTGGCCGGTCACGGGCACAAGGGTCTGCCCCGCGACGCCTACGGTTATTTCAGCCGCGCCCAGCTGACCCAGAACCTGTCCTGTGTGACCGCGGCCTGTCTCATCATGCGCCGCGCCGTGTTCGACGAGGTCGGCGGCCTGGACGACAAGAATCTGGCCGTCGCCTTCAACGACGTGGACTTCTGCCTGCGCATCCGCGAACGGGGCCACCTGATCGTCTGGACCCCCTTCGCCGAGCTGTACCACCTGGAGTCCGCGTCGCGCGGGCCCGACACCGCCCCCGACAAGGTCCAGCGCTTCAACAGCGAGGTGAGCTACATGCGGCAGCGCTGGGGCGACCTTTTGGCGCAGGACCCTTACTACAACCCAAACCTGACCCTGGACGCCGAGAACTTTGGGCTGGCCTTCCCGCCGCGCGTCAAGAAACCCTGGTTCGACAAGGAAAGCATCTGATCCATGGACGTCGTCTCCCTCGACATTCCCGACGTAAAGATCATCCGCCCGAAGAAGTTCGGCGATCACCGGGGATTCTTCTCGGAAACCTACAGCCGGAAGGCGTTCGAGGCGGCGGGCCTGCTGTACGATTTCGTGCAGGACAACCAGTCACTGTCGGCGGAGGTCGGCACGGTGCGCGGGCTGCATTTCCAGTTGCCGCCCTTCGCCCAGGACAAGCTGGTGCGCGTGGTGAAAGGGGCGATCCTCGACGTCGCCGTGGATATCCGCAAGGGGTCGCCCACCTATGGCCGCCACGTCAGCGCGGTCGTCAGCGCCGAAGAGTGGAACCAAATTCTCGTCCCCATCGGCTTTGCGCATGGATTCTGTACGCTGGAACCGAATACGGAAGTCATCTACAAGGTGACGAATTTCTATTCGGCCGAGCATGACCGCGGCTTGCTGTGGAACGATCCGGATCTGGGGATCGACTGGCCCGTCGCGGCCGACAAGGCCCTGCTCTCGGACAAGGACCGCAAGCAGCCCCGTTTCGCCGAACTCGGCGATTGGTTCTGACAGAGGAACAGGTGTCTTGATGAAGCGTATCGTCGTCACGGGTGGGGCCGGTTTCATCGGTTCGGCCGTTGTCCGCCAGCTTCTGGCCGAAACCGACGCCTTTGTCGTCAACGTGGACAAGCTGACCTACGCGGCCAACCTGTCCTCGCTGCCGGGCGCCGCGGAGAATCCCCGTTACGCTTTCGAGAAGGTCGACATCTGCGACGGCGACGCGCTGCGCCGGGTCTTCGCGGAACACCGACCGGACGCCGTCATGCATCTGGCCGCGGAGTCCCATGTGGACCGCTCCATCGACGGGCCGGGCGAGTTCATCCAGACCAACGTGGTCGGCACCTTCCGCCTGCTGGAGGCGGCCCGCGGCTATTGGTCGTCGCTGCCGGCGGAGGAGCGCACGGCGTTCCGCTTCCACCACATCTCCACCGACGAGGTGTTCGGCACGCTGGGGGACGAGGGCTTCTTCACCGAGACGACCCCCTACAGCCCGAACTCGCCCTATTCGGCGAGTAAGGCGTCCAGCGACCATCTGGTGCGGGCGTGGCATGAAACCTACGGGATGCCGGTGGTCCTGACCAACTGCTCGAACAATTACGGCCCCTACCATTTCCCGGAAAAGCTGATCCCGCTGGTGATCCTGAAGGGGCTGAAGGGAGAGCCGCTGCCGGTCTACGGCAAGGGTGACAACATCCGCGACTGGCTCTATGTCGAGGACCACGCCCGCGCGCTGCGTCTGGTGCTGGACAAGGGCGTGATCGGCGAAAGCTACAACATCGGCGGCTACAACGAGCGCACCAATCTGGACGTCGTCCGGACCATCTGCGCGCTGCTCGACGAGATGGCCCCGGCGGGCGCGCCGCACGACCGGCTGATCACCTTCGTGGCCGACCGGCCGGGCCATGACAAGCGCTACGCCATCGACGCCTCCAAGATCACCCGCGAGCTGGGCTGGAAGCCGCAGGAAACCTTCGAGACCGGTCTGCGCAAGACAGTCGCCTGGTATCTGGAGAACCGTTCCTGGTGGGAGGCCATCCTGAACGGTTCCTACCGGGGCGAACGGCTGGGGCTGGACGTCGCATGAAGGTCCTGATCCTCGGCACCAGCGGGCAGGTCGGCACTGAGCTGATGCGCGCCGCCTGGCCACAGGGCACGGAGCTGGTCGGGCTGGCCCGCCCGGACGTGGACATGGCCCGGCCCGAGACGGTGGAGGCCGCCGTCGCCGCCCACGCCCCCGATCTGGTCGTCAACGCCACCGCCTACACCGCCGTGGACAAGGCCGAAAGCGACCAGGAAACGGCGTTCGCCGTCAACCGCGACGGCCCGGCCCGGCTGGCGGCGTCCTGCGCCGCCTGCGGCATTCCGCTGATCCACATCTCCACCGACTATGTGTTTGACGGGACCAAGCCGGCGCCTTACGCCGAGGATGATCCGGTGGCCCCGCTCGGCGTCTACGGCGCGAGCAAGGAGGCCGGCGAGGCGGCGGTGCGCGCGGCCCTGCCGCAGCACGTCATCCTGCGCACCTCCTGGGTCTATGCCGCGCACGGGGCCAACTTCGTCAAGACCATGCTGCGCTTCGGCCGCGAGCGCGAGGAGATGCGCGTGGTCGCCGACCAGCACGGCGCGCCGACCGCCGCCGCCGACATCGCCGCCGCCATCGTGACCATCGCGGAGCGCATCGCCGCCGGAAGCGAGGGCGGCGTTCCCTGGGGCACCTACCACTTCACCGGTGCCGGGGAAACCACCTGGCACGGCTTCGCGGAACGGATCTTCCAGCGTCAGGAGGCGGCCACGGGCCGGCGCCCGCGGTTGCAGGCCATCACGACGGCCGACTACCCGACGCCCGCCCGGCGTCCGGCGAATTCCCGGCTGGACTGCGCCCGCATCCGCTCCGCCTTCGGCATCGAGGCCCCGCGCTGGGAGGACAGCCTGGACCGCGTGCTCGACGAGCTGCTTTCCCCCACCGCATCCTAAGACGACTCCACGACAGGCGGCGACCATGAAGGGCATCATCCTGGCCGGCGGGTCCGGCACACGGCTTTATCCGGTGACGCGGGCGATCAGCAAACAGCTTTTGCCGATCTACGACAAGCCGATGATCTATTTCCCGCTCAGCACGCTGATGCTGGCGGGAATCCAGGACATCCTGATCATCACCACGCCGCACGACCAAGCTCTGTTCCAGACCGTGCTGGGCGACGGCTCGCAGTGGGGCATCAACCTGACCTACGCGGTCCAGCCCTCCCCCGACGGGCTGGCCCAGGCCTTCATCATCGGGCGCGACTTCGTCGGCAACGACAGCTGCGCGCTCGTTCTGGGCGACAACATCTTCTACGGCCACGGCCTGACCAGCCTGCTGCGCTCGGCCGGGGAAAACACCCACGGCGCCCGTGTCTTCGCCTATGCCGTCCGCGATCCCGAGCGCTACGGCGTGATCGAGTTCGACGCCCAGGGGCGGGCGCTCAGCATCGAGGAGAAGCCGGTGAAGCCTCGGTCCAAGTGGGCGGTCACCGGGCTTTATTTCTACGACAACGACGTGCTCGACATCGCCGCCTCCGTGAAGCCGTCGGCGCGGGGCGAGTTGGAGATCACGTCGGTCAACGCCGCCTATCTCGAGGCGGGCCGCCTGTCGGTCGAGCAGATGGGCCGCGGCTACGGCTGGTTCGACACCGGCACCCACGACAGCCTGCTGGAGGCGGCCGAGTTCGTCCGCACCATCCAGCATCGGCAGGGCCTGCAGATCGCCTGCCCGGAGGAGATCGCCTTCATCTCCGGCTGGATCGACGCCGAACAGGTGCGCCGTCTCGCCGAGCCGCTGAAGAAGAACGAGTACGGCCGCTACCTGCTGAGCCTGACCGATTAACCGCCGATCCCTGAGGGCGGCAGACTGCCTTCCACCGGGCTGCATGACGCGATCGCTCCGGGACGGCGCAACAAACGGAACGTTGATTTGATGCGCGCTCTGATTCCTTCTTGGATGATCGGCCGGTTCGCGGCTCTCCTTTCCGCCGGCAGGCAGGACAAGGCCGGGCGGGAAGCTCGGATCGGGGCGTTCTTCGATCCGGTCTTCTATCTGGGCGCCAACCCCGACGTCGCCGCCGCCGGGATCGATCCGCTGGAGCATTACCGGACGTCCGGATGGCGGGAGAGCCGCAACCCTCACCCGCTGTTCGACGTCGCCTTCTATCTGGGCGCCAATCCCGACGTCGCCGCCGCCGGGGTCGAGCCGCTGGAGCATTACCGGACGTCCGGATGGCGGGAGAACCGCAACCCTCACCCGCTCTTCGACATTGCCATCTACCAAGTGGCCAACCCCGACGTCGCCGCCGCCGGGATCGATCCGCTGGAGCATTACCGGACGTCCGGATGGCGGGAGAACCGCAACCCCCACCCGCTGTTCGACGTCGCCTTCTACCGGGACCGCAACCCGGACATCGCCGCCGCCGGGGTCGAACCGCTCGGCCATTACCTGACGTCCGGCTGGAAGGAGGGGCGCGATCCGCATCCGCTGTTCAGCGTCCGCTTCTATCAGGAGGCCAATCCGGACATCGCGGCGGCGGGGATCGAGCCGCTCGGCCATTACCTGCGCATCGGCTGGCAGGAGGGGCGCGACCCGCACCCGCTGTTCGAGACGGACGTCTACCGGCAGGCCAACCCGGACGTTGCCGGGGAAAGCGTCAACCCGCTCGTGCACTACGCCATCTTCGGTCACCGCGAGGAGCGGACGGCGACCCGCATCGTCCCGGTCCCCGGATTCTCCGACCGGGAGACTGCCACTGACCTTCTCCCCTTCGCGTTGCCGCGCCCGGCCTCGCCCGAGGTCTCGGTCATCGTGCCCGTGCATGGCAAGCTCGACCTCACCGTGCGCTGCCTGCACGCGCTGAGCCGGCACCAGACCCGGCACGGTTTCGAGGTGGTGGTGGTCGATGACGGTTCGGATGCGGAAACCAGGGATGGGCTGGCGCGGATCGGCGGCCTCGTCCTGCACCGGAACGAGCAGGCCGGCGGCTTCATCGAGGCCTGCAACCGCGGGGCGGAACTGGCCTCCGGGCGTTATCTGCTGTTCCTGAACAACGACACGATCGTGCTGGACGGCTGGCTGGACGAGCTGGTCCGCGCCTTCGCGGTGCTGCCGCAGGCCGGGGCGGTCGGATCGGCGCTGATCTACCCCTCGGGCCGCCTTCAGGAGGCCGGCGCCGTCGTCTGGAACGACGGGACCGCCGCCAACATCGGACGGAACCGGGACCCGCAGCACCCGGCCTTCTCCCACGCGCGGGAGGTCGATTACTGCTCGGGCGCCAGCCTGATGGTGCCCACCGAACTGTTCCGGCGGCTGGATGGCTTCGACCGGCGCTACGTCCCGGCCTATTACGAGGACAGCGATCTCTGCCTGCGCATCCGCGAGGCCGGCCTGCGCGTCTATTGCCAGCCGCTGTCGGCGGTCGTCCACATCGAGGGCGGCACCGCCGGCACCGACCCGTCGCAGGGGATGAAACGGTTCCAGGCGGTCAACCGCGCCACCTTCGCCGAGCGGTGGGCGCCGTTGCTGGCTTCGCAGCCGGCGCCGCATCCCATCGACCCCCACCGCCTGAAGCGTGTCGGGCAACGCCGTGTGCTGGTCGTCGACCACGACCTGCCCCATCCCGACGCCGACGCCGGTTCCGTGGTCACCGTGGAGATGATCCGGCTGCTCCAGCGTCTCGGTTATGTGGTGGTCTTCGCGGCGGTCCGCATGCCGCAGGGGCGCAACGACGCCGTCCGCGCGCTGGAGCGCATGGGGGTGGAGGTGGTGCGCGCACCCTACTTCACCTCCGCGGTCGATTACGTCCAGGCCCACGGCGGGGGCTGCGATCTGGTCTTCATGGTGCGTTACGTGGTCGCCGCCATGATCCTTCCCCATCTCGGGCGGCTGGCCAAGCGGCCGAAGACCATCCTGCTGAACGCCGACCTCCACTATCTGCGGGCCGAGCGCCAAGCGGCGCTCTATGGCGACGACGCCCTCGCCGTGGCGGCGGTCGAGGAGAAGGCGGCGGAGCTGGCGACGCTGCGCGCCGTGGACGCGACCATCACCCACAGCGGCGTCGAGCGTGAGATCCTGCGCGTCGAGGCCCCGGGGACGCTGGTCGAGGTGCTGCCCTGGATCGCCCGTCCGGTGGAGGATGCCCCGGGTCCGGACGGGCGGCGGGACATCCTGTTCGTGGGCGGTTTCGGCCATGCCCCCAACGTGGACGCGATGGTCGCCTTCGTGGTCACGCTGTGGCCGCGGCTGCGCGCCCGCCTGCCCGGCGCGCGGCTGCGCATCGTCGGCAGCCATGCCGGGGCCGCCGTCCACGCGCTGAAGCAGGAGGATGTCCTGGTGCTTGGGCACGTCCAGGATCTGCGGGCGGAGATGGACCGGGCGCGCGTCTCCATCGCCCCGCTGCGCTGGGGGGCCGGCCTGAAGGGCAAGGTGGCGACGGCCATGGCCTTCGGCCTGCCCTCCGTCATCAGCCCGATCGCCGCGGAAAGCATGGGGCTGACCGATGGGCGCGACTGCCTGATCGCGGAGCTGGACGATGCCTTCATCGAGGCCGTGGCGCGACTTTACGAAGACGACGCGCTGTGGACGGAGGTGGCGCGCAACGGCCTGGACTTCGCCGCCCGGCGCTGGTCGCCTGAACAGGGGCTCGCCACGCTGCGCCACCTCATGACGCGGGCCAGGATCTCACCCACCCACGAAATCAGCGACCAGATCGAAGCCATGGTCCGTCAACATGCCGGGGCCGCCCGATGAACGACAGCCCGATGAAGCCGTACGACGTCTTCGTGTTTCCGGTCATCGACTGGACCTTCCGGCACCAGCGGCCGCAGCAGCTCGCCCTGGAGCTGGCCCGCCGCGGCCACCGCATCTTCTACCTGACGGTGGATTTCGCGCCGGCCGACACCGCGCGCCCCTATCTCTTCTGGGACCAGCCGGAGGAGAACGTGTTCGTCGTGCAGCTCCGCTGCCCCGGCGAGGCGCCGTCGATCTACAAGCAGATGCCCTCTCCGGAGCAGGCGGGGGCCCTGCTGGACGCCATCGACGCGCTGCGCCGCAACTGCGGCGTCGGCACGACGGTGTCCATCGTGGATCTGCCCTTCTGGCGCCCCATCGCCATGGCGATGCAGGGCAACCTCGTCGTCTATGATTGCATGGACTACCATCCGGGGTTCCTCAACAACGAGTCCTCCATGCTGGTGGAGGAGGACCGGCTGATCCACGAGGCGGATCTCGTGCTGACGACCGCAGCGGGGCTGTCGGACATCGTCGGGCGGCTGCGCGAGAACACGCTGATCCGCAACGCCTGCGACGTGACCCATTTCCTGCGCCGTCCGGACCGTCCCGTGCGGCGGCTGAGCGAGCGTCCGGTCGTCGGCTATTTCGGGGCGATCGATCACTGGTTCGACGTGAATCTTCTGGTGGCCTCCGCCCGCGCCTATCCGGACTGGGACTTCATTCTGATCGGCAACTCCCACGGTTCCGACATCTCCCCGGCGCGGGCGCTGCCCAACGTCCGGTTCCTGGGGGAGATCCCCTACGCCATCCTTCCGGAATACGCGCACGGCTTCGACGTCTGCATCATCCCGTTCGAGATCACCGAGCTGACGCTGAACACCAACCCGGTGAAGATGTACGAGTACCTCGCCACCGGCCGGCCGATGGTCGGGACGGCCATGCCGGAGATCCGGATCGGGCGCGACGGGCTGGTCTTCGTCGGCGAGGACCATGCGGACTTCATCGCCAAGCTGGGCCAGGCCATGGCGGTCCACGACGATCCCCGGCTGGTCGAGGAGCGCGTCGCCTACGCCAGGGCGCAGACCTGGGGCGCCCGCATCGCCCAGTTCGACGAGGCGCTCGTTCCCTTCTTCCCGAAGGTCAGCGTCGTCGTCCTGGTCTACAACGGGCTGGAGCTGACCCGGCGCTGCCTGGACAGCATCGCGGCCAACAGCCACTACCCCAACCTGGAACTGATCCTGGTCGACAACGCCTCGCCGCAGACCGAGGTGCGCGACCTCCTCGTAGCGTTCGCCAAGGACCGGCCCTGGGTCAAGCTGGTGCTGAACGACCGTAACCTCGGCTTCTCCGGCGGCAACAACGCGGGGCTCCGCGTCGCCACCGGCGACTACATGGTGCTGCTCAACAACGACACCCAGGTCACGCGGGGCTGGATCTTCGACATGCTGCGGCATTTCCGCCGCGATCCGGGGATCGGCATGGTCGGGCCGGTGACGAACAACATCGGCAACGAGGCCAGGATCGAGATCGCCTACGACGGGCACGAGGCGATGTGCGCCGCCTCCCGCCTCTATGTGGAGGCGCGGCGCGGCCGGACGATGCCGTCCGACACGGTGGCCTTCTTCTGCGTGATGTTCAGCCGCGCGGTGTTCGAAGGGGTCGGCGAGCTTGACGAGATCTTCGGGATCGGCATGTTCGAGGACGACGACTATTGCCGTCGGACGCGCGACGCCGGCTTCAAGGTGGTGATCGCGGACGACGTCTTCATCCACCACGAACTGTCGGCCAGCCTCAACGCGCTGGGGCTGGAGCGGCGGCAGAAGCTGTTCGAGGAGAACAAGCGCCTGTATGAGCAGAAGTGGGGCGCCTGGACGCCGCACAAGTACCGCGACCCCGAAGCCCCGCAGACCGTCCCCGCGCAGACCGTCTAAGCCCTTTTCCGGATTGAAGCGACCCCCATGACCAAGACCATCCTCTGCATCGTCGGCACCCGGCCGGAAGCCATCAAGATGGCGCCAGTGATCCTCGCGCTGCGGCGGGAGCCCTGGGCCAAGGTGGTGGTGGTGGCGACCGCCCAGCACCGGGAGCTGGCCGACGAGGTGCTGAGCCTGTTCGGCATCGAACCTGACGTCGATCTCGACCTGATGCAGCCGAACCAGAAGCTGGCCGACCTGACGGCGCGCGCGCTGGTCGGGCTGGACCGGGTGATCGGGGAGACCTCCCCGGACATGGTGATCGCGCAGGGCGACACGACCTCGGTGATGGCGGCGGCGACCGCCTGCTTCTACCGTCAGGTGCCCTTCCTGCACGTCGAGGCGGGGCTGCGCAGCTTCGACATGCAGAATCCCTTCCCGGAGGAGTTCAACCGGATCGTCGCCAGCCGGATCGCCACGCTGCACTTCGCCCCGACGGCGAGCGCGCGGCGGCACCTGCTGGACGAGAAGGTGCCGGAAGGTGACATCGTCGTCACCGGCAACACGGTGATCGACGCGCTGCACATGGTGGCGGCGCAGGACCTGCCCCTTCCGGTCGCCATCGCCCCCGATCGCCGGCTGGTGCTGGTGACGGTCCACCGCCGCGAGAATTTCGGCGAGCCCATCCAGGGCATCTGCCGGGCGATCCTCACGCTCGTCGAGGAGCATGACGATGTGGAGGTTCTGTGGCCGGTTCACCCGAATCCCAACGTGACGGGGGTTGCCCATGCGTTGCTGGGGACGAACCCGCGCGTCCATCTCGTGAAGCCGCAGCCCTACGGCGGGTTCGTGGCCGCCATGAAGCGCGCACACCTCATCCTCAGCGATTCCGGCGGCGTGCAGGAGGAGGCGCCGGCCCTGGCGCGCCCGGTCCTGGTCCTGCGGCGCGAAACGGAGCGGCCTGAGGCGATCGAGGCCGGCGTGGTCCGGCTGATCGGAACCGACTCCGACGTCATTCTCCGCCATGGCCGGGAATTGCTGAGCGACGCCGACGCCTACCGCCGCATGGCAAGGGGCGAGTTCCCGTATGGGGACGGGCACGCCAGCGGACGCATCGTGGAGGCCATCAAGGCCCGCTTCCTGTCGTCCTGAACGGCGTCCTGCCTCACCGTCTTTCAAGGAAAAGCATGTCTTACCCCCTCTCCAGTGCCGTTGCGGACCTGCTCGGGCGTCCATCGATCTTCCGGACGCCCGGCTGGCTGCCCGAAAGCACGTGGCACATGCACATTCCCTTCGCCTTCCTGCTGATGGACCTGCTGCGTCCCGGCCAGCTGGTCGAGTTGGGAACGCAGAAGGGCGCTTCCTACTGCGCCTTCTGCGAGGGGGCGGCGGCCTTCGGGACCGGCACCCGCCTGTCCGCGGTGGACCATTGGGAAGGCGACCACCAGACCGGCGCTTATGCCCGCGACACCTACGATGTCCTGCGGGAGCATCACGACCCGCTCTACGGCGCCTTCTCGACGCTGCTGCGGGAGTCCTTCGACGACGCGCGCCCGCGCTTCGACGACGGCTCCATCGACCTTCTCCACATCGACGGGCTGCACACTTACGAGGCCGTCCGCCACGACTTCGAGACATGGCTTCCGAAGGTGAGCCGATCCGGCGTCATCCTGATGCACGACACCGAGGTCCGCACCGGCGACTTCGGCGTCTGGCGCTTCTGGGAGGAGGTGCAGGCGCGCTACCCGACCCTGAATTTCCCCTTTGGCTGCGGCCTGGGCGTCGTCGTGGTGGGTGAGGCGGTGCCCGCCCCCCTGCTGGCGCTCTGCCGTCTGCCGGACGCGGAGAAGGCGGCGCTGTATGCGTTGTTCGAGGCGCTGGGCGACCGCGTGCGGCTTCTGCACGAGTATCAGGAGGCCAGCCACCACGCCGCGATCTACCTGGAGCAGGGGCTCCAGATGCAGAAGGTCTACGAAACCTACAAGGCGGGTGCCGAGGAGCAGATCGATACGGCCATGCGCCAATACCAAGCCATGTTCGAGCAGGCGACCGCTCTGCAAAATCAGGTGGCGGCCCTGATCGCCGAACGCGACGCGCTGCTCGCCGGACGCCCGGACACATCAAGCTTGCACAAGGGATAGGGAACAGGCCGATGGGAGACGTTGCCTTGCACAATGGGATTTTTCAGCCGGATCCGACCTGTCAGGTTGCGTTCCGGTGCAACGTCTGCGGTGTGCAGAACGTCTGCTCCGGCGATCGGATCGGCCGTGAGACGGCGTCCTGCGACGGCTGCGGCTCGACCGTGCGCATGCGCTCGATCATCCATCTGCTGAGCACCGCCCTGTGGGGCCGCTCGATGCCTCTTCCGGAGTTCCCGCAGGACAAGGGGGTCGTCGGCAAGGGGCTGAGCGACTGGATCGGCTATGCCGACCGGCTCGCGGAGAAATTCAGCTACACCAACACCTTCTACCATCAGGAGCCGCGCCTCGACATCGAGAACGTGACGGAGGAGCAGAAGGGGACTTGCGATTTCCTGATCTCCACCGACGTGTTCGAGCACACGCTGGGGCCGGCGCTGAAGGCGTTCGTCGGCGCTTACGAACTGCTGAAACCCGGCGGATCGCTGATCTTCACCGTTCCCTTCACCCTGGAAGCGGAAACCGTCGAGCATTATCCCCAACTGACGGATTTCACCATCGCCACTCTGGGCGGCAAATATTTCGTGATTGGGCAGACCGCCGCCGGCGCCTACGAGCTGTACCACGAGCCCGTCTTTCATGGTGGTCCGGGGCAGACCCTGGAAATGCGTGTCTTCTGCCGCAAGGCTGTCGAGGCGCACCTGAGAGACGCCGGCTTCACCGACATACTGGTTCTGGAGCGGTCGGAACCGGAATGCGGCGTTCTGCTGACGGAAAGCTGGAGCCTGCCGATCCTGGCCCGCAAGCCACTGTAAAGGTTTTCTGTGAAAAGCCAGCCAGAGCGTCTCTTGAAAGTTTTTCGGCCATAGGGTCGAGTTGTTTGCAAGAGACGTTGTGTTCTTACGCCAATCACAGCGGAACTAAGGTGCGCAAATTCCTTTGCCGATGTGGTTTATTCGCTTATCGAGATGGCTCTCTAGGGCTGAATATTTTTTTAGGAACACGATCATGCTTCGTTTTTCCAATATTAATGATTTCATGAACTCTCTTGTTCATCAAAAATTTTTTAAGGAAACTCTAACGGTATCTGTCGTGGTCATTATTTTCTTTTTTGGTGTTCTAAGGCAGGTTGATCTTCCTGGTTTCTACATGGATTCAGTGAATCCTGATTATATGGCGGCGCAATACATCAACCAGGAAATTCCCAATGCAGCGTGGCGGATGCCGACAGTGTTTTTTCCAATACTCGGAAACTATTACCACGGTGTTCAGAATTTCTATGTCGATCTTGTCGTCTTCAAATTTCTAGGCATCAGCGCCGCATCTGTGCGTATTGCTCAGGCTTTGTTCGGTGCGTTGATCGTCGCATGTCTGTATCTTGGGACGGTATTGGCGACACGCAACCGGCTTATAGCCTTTCTTGCCGCAGTGCTTCTGGCGACTGATATTGCTTTTCTGGCCTCTTTCCGGACTCAGTTCTACATTATCCTCGGTGGTGAGGCGTGGCTGTTCGCCAGCTTGGCCGCCCTCTGGCGCGGAGGACGATTGGGCTATCTTCTTTCCGGCCTTTTCTTCGGGCTGGCGATCTACGGCTATTTCGTGCTCGGCTTTTTTGGCCCGGCTCTGATGATTTTTCTGCTCAGCCGCCCGGACCGGCGAATTCCTCATTGGGTTGCCGGCTTGGCTCTGGGGATGCTTCCCTACGTCGTCGGTTATGCATCATTCATCATCGCCGCGGGTGGGGTCTCTCAGGCGATCGAGACGATGCGTCAAGCGATTGGCGGACTGGCCCCGATGTCGTCCAAGCTGTCGTTCTGGGGTAACCTCAATCACGTTCTGCAAATGGCAATCCTGGCCGTCACCAATGTCGGCAACGAGTTGATGATCTTCAACGAAGGGATTGGCGGACGCTGGAGCGGTATCAAGGTCTGGATGTTTGTCGGGGTGTTTGTCGGTGCGGCTTTGCTGGTGGCGGTCCGTTTTCGGCATCGGCCCGCTTTGCTGCTGGCGGTGCTGCTTCCGCCCTCCTACATCGGGGTGGCCAGTGTCTTCGGCAGCCGGTTGTGGGTTCACCATCTCAGTGTTCTGGTGCCTATCGGCTATCTGCTGATTGCCGTGGCCTTCGGAGGAATCGTGCGCGGCCGGCTGGCCGCGGTGGCTGCCGTGGCAGTTGCCGCCGTGATGGTCGTCGGCAATGTCCGTCAGGCCAGCCACTTCCATGAGCGTCTGGCCGCCACCGGGGGCGTCGGCAAGGCGTCCAACGCCCTTTCCCGCTTGGCGGAGGACGCGCTGACCGAGCCCGACACGCTCTACGTTTTCCCGGAGTGGGGCTTCTTCATGCCCTTTAACCTGCTGACTGCGAACCGTGTCCCCTATGTCCTGGATCCGGCTCAGATCGACCGGGCAAATTGCCGGTGCGGTCGGGTGGTCCTGGCTTTCTGGGCCGAGACTGATGTCAAAAAATACGTCGAGGCTCTGACGGAAAAGGGGCTGCAGAACGTGGAAACCCGGGTCTACGCGCAGCGGGACGGCCGTCCGGCCTTCCACGTCGCCGAAGGGCGTTTCTGAAGGGAGTTTGCATTCGCTCGCAGAATGCTATGGAACCGGGCGTGGAGAAGGGAGGCGCAGGGCCTCCCTTTTTTAATTAAATGGTGATGAACCAAGCACTTGAAACTGTTGACGGTTGGACCCCATACAAAATTACAGCCTTGTCAGGGCCGAAGGTAATCAATGCGTTGCCATTGCTGGTAGCGCCAACCGTATAGCTTTGCCCCAATGCTATACCGATGCGATCACCTTGCGCGGCGTTGAAGTCTTCGATTGCATCCTGTCCGTTGCCCGATGTGAACACAAATAGGTCGGCGCCGCTACCGCCGTTCAACCAGTCGGCGCCGCTGCCGCCTTCGAGTGTATCGTCGCCCGCTCCGCCGTACAGTATGTCGCTGCCGTCGATGCCCCATAAATAGTCGGCGTTCCCACTGCCGTAGAAGGTATCGTTGTAGTACGACCCGTACAGACCTTCGATGGTGACGAGGCGGTCGCCTTCGGCGGAGCCTCCCGATCCGGTGCCAGTGGCCAGATTGATGGTTACCCCGGTCCAGGAGTCGATGTAGTTGGCCACGTCGAAGCCTTCGGCACCCTCCAGGTAGTCGGCGCCGGCGCGGCCCCACAGCCAGTCGTTCCCGGCCGCTCCATACAGCCAGTCGCCGCCGCTGCCGCCGCTGAGGAAATCGCCAAAAGCCGATCCATTGATGCCCTCGATGCTGATCAGGACATCGCCCTGGGCCTCGGCGTACAAGCCGGTTCCGGCCGCCAGATCGATCGTCACCCCGGCCGTGGCGTAGGCGTAGGTGACGATATCCTCTCCGGCGCCCCCGTTCAGATAATCGGCCCCGGCGCCGCCGTCCAGCCAGTCGGCGCCATCGCCGCCATACAGCGAGTCGGCTCCGTCCAGCCCCCACAGCCTGTTGGCGTTGGCGTCGCCGTACACGACATCGCTGTGGTTCGATGCGTAGACCCCCTCAATGGTGACGAGGCGGTCGCCTTCGGCGGAGCCTCCCGACCCGGTGCCAGTGGCCAGATTGATGGTCACGCCGGCCCAGGAGTTGGTGTAGCTGACAATATCGAAACCCCCGGCGCCCTCCAGATAATCGGCCCCACCGCGTCCACACAGCCAGTCGTCTCCAGCCGCTCCATACAGCCATTCGCCGACATTGCCGCCATTCAGAACATCGCCGAAGTCCGATCCATTGATGCCCTCGATGCTGATCAGGACGTCGCCCTGGGCCTCGGCGTACAAGCCGGTTCCAGCCGCCAGATCGATCGTTACCCCGGCCGTGGCGTAGGCGTAGGAGATGACGTCATCCCCGGCGCCGCCATCCAGATAATCAGCGCCGCTGCCGCCGATGAGCCAGTCGGCGCCGCTGCCGCCCTCGAGTGTATCATCGCCCGCCCCTCCATAGAGCGTGTCGTTGCCGTCGATGCCCCACAAATAGTCGGCGTTCCCGCTGCCGTAGAAGGTATCGTTGTAGTACGACCCGTACAGACCTTCGATGGTGACGAGGCGGTCGCCTTCGGCGGAGCCCCCCGATCCGGTGCCAGTGGCCAGATTGACGGTCACACCGGTCCAGGAGTCGATGTAGTTGGCCACGTCGAAGCCTTCGGCACCCTCCAGATAGTCGGCGCCGGCGCGGCCCCACAGCCAGTCGTTGCCAGCCGCTCCATACAGCCAGTCGCCGCCGCTGCCGCCATTCAGAACATCGTTGAAAGCCGATCCATTGATGCCCTCGATGCTGATCAGGACGTCGCCCTGGGCCTCGGCGTACAAGCCGGTTCCGGCCGCCAGATCGATCGTCACCCCGGCCGTGGCGTAGGCGTAGGTGACGATATCCTCTCCGGCGCCCCCGTTCAGATAATCGGCCCCGGCGCCGCCGTCCAGCCAGTCGGCGCCATCGCCGCCATACAGCGAGTTCGGCTCCGTCCAGCCCCCACAGCCTGTTGGCGTTGGCGTCGCCGTACACGACATCGCTGTGGTTCGATGCATAGACCCCCTCAATGGTGACGAGGCGGTCGCCTTCGGCGGAGCCTCCCGATCCGGTGCCGGCGCTCAGGTTGATGGTCACGCCGGCCCAGGAGTTGGTGTAGCTGACGATGTCGAAGCCTCCGGCGCCTTCCAGATAATCGGCCCCACCGCGTCCACACAGCCAGTCGTCTCCGGCCGCTCCATACAGCCATTCGCCGACATTGCCGCCATTCAGAACATCGCTAAAGTCCGATCCATTGATGCCCTCGATGCTGATCAGGACGTCGCCCTGGGCCTCGGCGTACAAGCCGGTTCCGGCCGCCAGATCGATCGTCACCCCGGCCGTGGCGTAGGCGTAGGTGACGATATCCTCTCCGGCGCCCCCGTTCAGATAATCGGCCCCGGCGCCGCCGTCCAGCCAGTCGGCGCCATCGCCGCCATACAGCGAGTCGGCTCCGTCCAGCCCCCACAGCCTGTTGGCGTTGGCGTCGCCGTACACGACATCGCTGTGGTTCGATGCATAGACCCACTCAATGGTGACGAGGCGGTCGCCTTCGGCGGAGCCCCCCGACCCGGTGCCAGCGGCCAGATTGATGGTCACGCCGGCCCAGGAGTCGGTGTAGCTGACAATGTCGAGGCCCCCGGCGCCCTCCAGATAATCGGCCCCGGCGCCACCGATCAACAGATCGTCGCCGTCACCACCATTGAGGATGTCATTCCCATCTCCCCCGTACAAAGTATCGTCGCCGTCACCACCATTGAGGATGTCATTCCCATCTCCCCCGTACAAAGTATCGTTGCCGACACCACCATTCAGCGTGTCATTTCCTCCATTGCCGCAAATAAGGTCGTTGCCCTCATTCCCGGATATGGCGCTGTTGATGTCGAGACCATTTAGCGTGTCGTTGCCATTCGTTCCAACCTGCGTATCGGTGGCGTTTGATGACAAAACAAGAGATCCGCCATCTGCAAGGTTGGCTGCTATGGATACCAGATTGTAATAAGATCCATTTGAAAAATTCATATAATTTATTTGTCCGTAGGTACTGGAGAAATGATATTCTGCAGTTATAACACTTCCGCCAACGTTAATTATTAGATTTGCGGCAGACCTTGTTATAGTAAATGTAGATACTGATGTGTTTACTATTTCTATGGTGCGCACGCTGGCGATCGTTCCGGCCATAATGCGGTCGTAACCGGAATTTGCGTAAAACCTGAAGACAGAACTGACGCCGCCGCCATAGAGGGTGTCGTTGCCAGCCCCCCCGATCAGCGTGTCGTTACCATTCCCGCCTACGAGAAAATCGTTCCCATCACCACCGTCGAGGAGGTCGTTCCCATCTCCCCCATACAAAGTATCGTTGCCGGCACCACCGTCGATGAGATCATTCCCCGAGTAACCGTGTAGGGTATCATTCCCTGATGAGCCATATATTGTGTCGGCATAATCACTGCCTTGAATATAGTCGTTTCCGTTCGCCCCTTGATAAACAGGCATGGACATACCCCTATATGCTTTTGAGTTGTGTATTTTTTCTAAAACTCTCTTATCAGGGGCATGCAACGGATTCAACAATAGATTAATTCAATGGTATGGTGGAGCTTTTCTTCATAAGAGGGTGGGGCTGAGGGTGTCACCCACAAAATAGATATTAAGAAATTAATTGGGTTATGACGTTGATTGTACTGCGCTCATATGAGATAATTTTTTAGGATATTTATTATCAAAACATTCGAATGAATAAGAAAAAGATTTCTCGCTCCAAAATTTTGGAGAATTCGTCAAAACAACGGAAATGCAAGGATCTAATATTTCATTTAGGGATCAGATCATGACTGCGTTTTTGTTTTCCATTGACGAGGGCATTGATCAACTATTTATGAATGCAGGTTAACAGGCCTCTTCGATCCCCAGCGCGATGTCGTGCATCGGGATGCCGACGAGCCCACGGGCCACGTGGCTGGCATGGACGCGGAAGAACAGCGCGTCGTCGACCCAGTGATGCTGGATGTGGTCGTGCTGTGTCCCTTCGGCGATGGCCGCCACCACCGCGAAGTCGCCCACCGGCAGATAGGGCATCTGGAAGCGGAAGCGCGCGGCGAATTCCTGCCCGGCGGCCACCGCGAGGGGGGCGTTGGCGTGGGACAGAAAGGTGTTGTCCCCGAACAGGTTCTGCCCGATCCGGTCCTTGATGTAGAAGCCGATGATCGGGCTGAAGAGGTCCTTCTCTGCCCGGCAGGTGACCTTCAGCACGACCTCTTCCCCCCCGTCCAGCGAGGGCAGAACATGGCCCTGGGGGTCGAGCAACTCGACACCGACGATGCGGGCGCCCTGCACGCCGTACCAGGGACTCTCGTCGTTGAATTCGAAGATCTCGATGCTGTTGCGGTGCTGGGAGGACTTTAGGATTTCGTCGCGGGGATCCTGGACCGGGACGGCCGCGGCAGCCGGCGTCTTGCGGCTGCCGCCGATGCGGAAGGCGTTGGAGGTGTCGCGCTCGCTATGCAGGTCGGCGACGTAGTGATAGCAGACGTCCTTGGCCGGGCCGATCTCGCGCACCTCGCCGTTTTCCAGCCACACCGCGCGGTCGCACAGGCTGACCACCTGGGAGGTGTCATGCGACACGAAGAACAGCGTTCCGGTCTCCCGGAACTTGTGGATGAAGCGCATGCACTTCTGCGTGAAGGCGGCGTCGCCGACGGCCAGGATCTCGTCTACGATCAGGATGTCGGCATCGACGTGGGCCGCCACGGCGAAGGCAAGACGGGCGTACATGCCGCTGGAATAGAGCTTCACCGGCTGTTCGATGAAATCGCCGATGCCGGCGAACTCGGCGATCGAGGCGTAGCGTTCGTCGATCTGCGCGGTGGTGAGACCGAGCACCGACGCGGCGAGGTAGACATTCTCCCGCCCGGTGAATTCGGGGTTGAAGCCGGCTCCCAGTTCCAGCAGCGCGGCGATGCGCCCGTTGACGGCAATCGTCCCGAGGCTCGGCGTCAGCGTGCCGCAGACCAGCTGAAGGAAGGTCGATTTGCCCGAGCCGTTGCGGCCGATGACCGCGATCGTCTCGCCCTTCCTCACGGTCAGGTCGATGCCGCGCAACGCCCAGTATTCGTCGTAATATTTGCGCCGGCCACGGCAGATCATCTGCTTCAGGCGGTCCTGCGGCTTGCGGAAGATGGGATAGACCTTGCCAAGCCCGGCCGCCTGGATGGCGATTTCGCGGGCGGCGCTTCCCTCGCCGACACTTCCGGAGCCAGCCTCCGCGGCGGTGGTTTCAGGCAAGGCGGATTCAGGAGGCATCGGTGGAACCTTCGGGCATCGTCAAGGCGGGGGCGTCTGGCCGGGGCGTCTGGGCTGCCGCAGGGGCATGCATGCGGGCGCGGCACTCTACTGTGTGCCTCGGTTCAAGACAACCGCCCGCACGATCTCATCCCCCGGGTCATGAAAGATCGTAGGGCGCTCCAGTCCTTTGGTTTGCATTCTGACAGTGATCAGACTATAGCTGTCCGAGAGGGATGTGATTTTATTTCTTTTCCATTTCTCAAGACACCGATAAGAAGCGGCCTGACTCTATGGAATATCGCGCCATGACTGCGATGCCGGAAACCGCGGTACGGGATGGGACCTTGGCAATGGCAGCGGATGCTTCCTCTTCTCAGGGAAAAAACCGTGCCTTCCCCGACCTGTTCGTTCTGGCGGTCATTGTCGCCGGCTTGATCTACACGGCGCTTGGCTGGACACCCTCGTCCTACGGCGTGGCGCTGTCCGGGATCGGTGCGGCGGGCGACGGGCTGGTGTTCGGAACGCCCAAGCCGATCCGATCCGACGAGTGGGCCGTGTGGACCCCTTTCATACAGATCGCGGCCGGCAACGGTTTCGACCGCTTCAACGCACTGTCCCCCTATGCCGAGGACCTGCGCAACTTCAACGCCCTGCCCCTGCTCGACTGGGGCCTGCCGTTCAAGCCGCAGTTCTGGCCGTTCTTCGCGGTCGATCCGGCCTGGGCCTTTTCCTTCTCGCACGCGGTCTTCATCGTTCTGTTCCTGATCGGCTATCACCGCCTGTTCCTTGCCTTCGGCTTCGCCAGATTCTGGTCGGCGGCAGCGGCCTGCCTGATGTTCTTTACCAGCTATGCACAGTTCTGGTGGACCACTACGGGGCCGCTCCTGGCGATCTTCCCCTGGCTTCTTCTGGCCGTGCTGGCCCGCTTGCCCTGGTATCTGCACGCCGCGCTGATGGCCTACGTCACGGCCTTCTGGCTGCTCAGCCACCTTTATCCCCCGGTGATCGTTCCTCTGGCCTTCGCCGGCGGCGCGCTCCTCCTGGCCTTCCGTCCGGAGGTTTTGCGTCCGCGGACCCTGCTGCCTTGTCTGGCCGGTGTCGCGCTCGGAGTCGGGCTGGCCTGGCTCTATCTGCACGAACCGATCAAGGTCATGGCGGCGACGGTCTATCCAGGCTCCCGCTCGGTCGGCGGAGGGAGCGTGCCGCTGCCGCTTTACCTCGCCCAGTTCTTCCCGTTCCTCGTCAGCACCGACGATTATCGGGATTTGCTGAACCTCAACATCTGCGAGGTCGCGACGGGGGGCAGCTATCTGTTGCTGCTGGCGATGGTGTGCCTCGACCATGGGCGGATGGTGGAGGTCCTGCGCCGGGGCGGGGCGGAACGGACAGCCCTGCTCCGGCAGCTTCTGGTGCCTTTGGCCGCTTTCGCGCTGATGTCGGTCTGGATGCTGACTCCGGTTCCGAACGTCTGGGGGCGGGTGCTGCTGTGGGACAAGGTGCCGGGAAACCGCATGGTCTTCGCCGCCGGCCTGCTGCTTCTGTGCCTGTCGTTGACTTTGCTGAGGACGGGGGCGATCCGGTTGTCCTGGAAGCGCTTCGCGGTGGTGACCGTGGTGGTCGGCCTGTCCTGGGCGATGGCGAACGGTGGACTGGACGGCCTTCTGTCGCGGCTGGCCGTCAACCGGATGGACCTTGCCATCCTGCCGCCGCTCGCCCTGGCGGTCTGGTTGGCGACGCGGGGGGCGCTGTCCGGCCCTTGGGTCGGTGCCGCGCTGATCCTGTGCGCCCTGTCCGCCAACGCCGTGGGCTTCGGCGGCTTCAATCCGATCCAGAGCGCCTGGCCGATCTTCCATCGACCTGCCACGCCGGTGACGGCGGCCTTCGACGCAAGCGCGGCGGCCCATCCCGAGGGGTGGGTGCTGCAAGGCGGGATGTTGCCGGGCGCCCTGATGCAGGGCCTGGGCTACCGGTCGCTCCAGCATGTCCAGATCGCTCCCGCGCTCAGCTTCTTCCGGCCCTACTTCCCGGAGATGGACGACACGACCTACAACCGGCTTTTCAACCGCTACGCCCACGTCCAGATCGTGCCCGGCCTGCCGTCGCCGGGTTCGCCGCAGGCCGACGTGGTCCAACTGCCGATGGAACGGTTCCTGTCGCCGCCCCCGCCCCCGCAGGATCCGCGTGGTGAGGCCGCGCTCAAGGCATCGAGATAGCGCCCGCGCCCGGCTCGTTCCGTCCGAGGGGGAGGGAGGCGAGATCCGGTGGTGCGCACGGTGGATCCCGAGGGAGCAATGGCCGGGGGCCGGGCGGGTTCATACCTTTCTGACGGACCTTGCGGTGCCGTCCCGGGCGCGCTCAGGACGGCACCATTCTCCAGGGAAGGAACCTTATCGCGTTGCCCTTCCCGGTGCGGACGCCCGCTCCGGCCATCCTCGGATCGATCCGGCGAGGCAGACGCCGATGCCATGGGCGAGAACGGCGAGGATCAGAAGCAAGGCACCGCCAGCCATGGTGAGGGCAGCGTTCATTCCCGTCGGCGCGTAGGTGAACTCCACCTGCACGGCTCCCGCCGGCAGTTCGACGGTTTGAAAGGTGTCGTCGGACATCCCAACGGGCACGGGTTTCCCGTTG
Source organism: Azospirillum sp. UENF 312511 (assembly GCF_058780635.1). NCBI lineage: Bacteria > Pseudomonadati > Pseudomonadota > Alphaproteobacteria > Rhodospirillales > Azospirillaceae > Azospirillum > Azospirillum sp. UENF 312511. Next base: position 149,468 of record NZ_JBSNCG010000006.1, read on the forward strand.
ACGGTCGCCCGCCAGCCGCGCATGTGCACCTCCAGGCGGACCAACGTGGACGGGCGCGTGCAGACGGCGTCGACGCGATCGCGCGTCACCGGGGTCAGCGTGCAACCTTCGGCCGAGACATAATCCCGTACCCCCGGAATCTCGTAGACGACCATGGTCGGGCTGCGATGAACGGGCATCGGTCCGGCCTGAGTGGTGAACCGCAACTCCGGTGCATAGCCGTCCTTCAGCGGGCCGGTCGGCCCGGCGGCCGAAAAGGGCGTGGCGTCTGCCTTTGGTCGGATCCACAGTGCGAGGGGCCGTTCCCCATCCAGTTTCTCGAAGCGAACGGTATAGTCCTGGTCGGCAGCGATGCGCACCGGGTGGCCCAACCCGACGGTCAGCAGGCTGTTGTCCTGCGTCAGGCCGATATCTGACCCCCCGTCGCTGCAGTCGCCCTGCGCGCAGAGTGTGACCTTCGCCCGGCCGTTCGCGGTGTTGCCGTAGGTCGCCACCAGCAGGGAGACCTCCGATACGGTCATGTCGGGCCCGAACGGCAGGCGGCCGCTCATCTCGACCCACTCGCCCGTCGCGACGGCGTGGGGCGTGTGCCCCTGCGGTTTCAGGCGAATGGGCGTTTCGCTGCCGAGGCCCGGTCCGCCGAGCACGTATTTTACGCCGGCCTGGGCATACCGGGGAAGGCGTTCGAGGAACAGCTTTTCCCGGTCGGCCTGCTGCTCCGGTTCCAGATAGGGAAACCAAGGTTGGAAGACCGTTGGGTTGGCGTAGGGGTCGAGGTGGTTTCTGATGTAGTCAGCGGTTCGCTGCGGCGCTGGGAGATCGTCGTAATGGAGTGTTGCGATGCCAAAAAGCGATCCGTAGTTCGGCCCCAGGCGGTGGTTGGTCGTTTCGGCGACCCGCTGTAATCCGATGTTCGATTTCAGGAACGCGACGATGTCGGTATCGAGCGTGCCCGTGCGCGGATAAGACAGATAGGGAACTAGGAACCATGCCGTCGCCTCCCCCACAAGAAGCACCGAGAGCACGATGGTGACCCGTCCCGTCCGCACGAGGTGTGAGGCCCATATGGTCGCGCCGGAGAGCAGGGCTACGGCGATGAACGCACCGATAAGGAAACCCGCCTGTATGTTGGTCGCGATCTTCCAAAGATCGCCGACCGGCGGAAGGGCGGGCACCGCGGCCAGGGCGACCGACAGCAGGGCGGCGGCGACCGCCCACATCATGACGCGCCTAAAGGCCGGCTGTGGCAGGTCTGGAACCCGGTCGAGAAACAAGGCGACAAGGAACACGAAGCAGAAGATCCAACTCGGATTCAGGTACCGGAAAGAGGCGGCGATCCGCATCAGGGGCAAGGCCATGAAGGCCTGATAGACTCCGGGCAAACCGTGGCTTACTCCAATGGCGATGACGATCCACGCCGCTAGAAAGATCTTCACGGGTCGCCGGTCGGCCAGGAATATCCCGGCGAAAGCCAGGACCACCGGCATGAAGCCGATGTATCCGCCGGTCGACGACCACACGGCCGAGATGACTGGGACCGGAGAGTCGAAAATCGGCCCGTAAACATATGGCATCACATACTGCAGAAGCGCGGCGGGGGTGAGCCAGGTTCCGTAAAAGCCGCTCTCGCTGTGTCCCGACAAGGCGGCTTCGGTCAGGAATTCGGCAAAGGACAGGAGAAGCGGTGCGCTGAGGGCAAAAGCCAAAAGCGCTGTCAGCAGCAGGTTCAGGATGAAGCGCCCAATCTGCCGGGCGGTCATCCCGACGCTGCGGAACACCACCCAAGCGATCAGCAGGAGCGAGTAAAGATACACCTGCTCTGGAAAGCCGGCATAAAGCGCCAGGGCGGCCATGGCTGCGCCTAGGCAAATCGGCGGTAGCCGCCGAGACGGGGGTGCCTCGACGATGGTGGCGGTTCGCAGGGACTCGACGGTGAGGAATAGCCAGGGTAGGAACGCCACGGGGTTGAAAGCCGCGTTGCGCAGCCATGCGAAGACGCCGTTCACCTCGAACAGGAGAGCGGCGGCCAGAGCGGCCCCTTTGCGCAGACCGAACGCCCGCAGGAACAGGTAGGTGCCGGTTCCAGCCAACGCCTGCAGGAGCGCATGCTCGATCACCTGCCCGTGCGGCAGTGCCAACAACCATGTCGGTGGGAAAAAGGCGGCCGACTGCATTTCGCCCAGCAGTGGCGCCCCCAGCCCCTCGAAGTGGTTCCATAGAGGCAGGTGGCCGGACAGCACCTCGAACGTGGCTCGCGCGCCCAGTGAAAGCGACGTGGTGCCGATGTTTGGGTCGATCGTCGGCAACCCAGGCAACAGCGATGAGCCGACGTCGATGCCAAGGCCACTGTACATATACAGAGGATCTGTCAGGAATTGGCCAAATATACCGATGACGATGAGGATCGTTGGAATGGCGGCAATCGCCATTGCGATGAATATATTTAGCCTATTCAAGATAAATGCTCGTATCTATAAAATCAATTGTCTCAATAAAATGCGAAGTGATGCTGCGCGTCTGTCAGGCGGACGTCGGTTGCTGTAGCGTTGATCGCATGCCCGGAGGGACGGTGCCCGGCGCCGGGATGGCGAGGTAGCGCATGCGCTTGGCCTCGCGGCGCCCCAGCGTGACGGTGTCGAGGACGAGGCCGCAGGTCAGGCTGAGGAAGGCGAGCAGCATCAGACCGGTGGACAGGACGGCGGTGGGCAGGCGGGGGACTTCGCCGGTGTGCAGGTAGGTGGCGAGCAGCGGTCCGGCGAGGATGAGCGCGACCACGGCCAGCAGCGCGGCGAGGATGCCGAAGAAGGGCAGCGGGCGCTCCTCCTTCACCAGATTGACGATGGTGCGCAGGATGCGGATGCCGTCGCGGATGGTGTTCAGCTTGCTGTGCGAGCCGGGCGGACGGTCCTTGTAGGGCGTCTTGATTTCGGCGATGGGCATGCGCAGCTCCAGCGCGTGGACGGTCAGCTCCGTCTCCGTCTCGAAACCGCTGGCGAGCGCCGGGAAGGACTTGATGAAGCGCCGCGAGAAGACGCGGTAGCCCGACAGCATGTCCTGGATGCGGTTGCCGAAGATGCGGGCGACCATGCCGGTCAGCAGCTTGTTGCCGAAGCGGTGGCCGGGCCGGTAGGCCTTGACGATGTCGGTGACCCGCGCGCCGTTGACCATGTCGAGCTGGTCGTCCCACAGCCGCTTGACCATCAGCGGGGCGGACGGGGCGTGGTAGGTGTCGTCGCCGTCCACCAGCACGTAAACGTCCGCCTCGATGTCCGAGAACATGCGGCGCATGACGTTGCCCTTGCCCTGCAACGGCTCGTGGCGGACCATCGCGCCGGCGGCCTTCGCCACCTCCACCGTGCGGTCCGACGAGTTGTTGTCGTAGACGTAGACCGTGGCGTCGGGCAGCGCGGCCTGGAAGTCGCGCACCACGGCGGCGATCGCCGCCTCTTCGTTGTAGCAGGGGATCAGAACCGCGACGACGGGCGCCGTGTCCGGACCCGCGGCATGGCTGGCGGCGCTTGCGGATGGTGTGATGGCGCGCGTCGTCATGATGCAGGAAACTCCGTTGCGAATGCGGAACGCCGTGCAGCGTCGGAAGCCGGGCCGCCCCGTGTCATGATCAGGGGCCGCCGATGATGTCGAAGGGCACCGGATCGGTCCGCATGTTGCCCTCGCCATCGATCACCTGAAGCCAACGCCGTCCCGGCGCCTCGATCAGGCGCCTGGGCACCAGGGCGGACAAGCTGTTCCCCGCGACGGTGCTGGTCAGCGGGATGTCGTCGAGCAGGGCATAGGCGCCCGGATGCAGGCGGCTGGATGTCCGGAGCCACAGGGCGGAACTGCCGTCCGGCTGCGGGTTGAAGGGTTTGCCAGCCTCGGTCGCCGTCGGCCCATAGGCCTCGACCGTCTCCATCCTGGCCGTCGCCGGGTCGGGGACGGTTCGGTAGGGATCGAAGCGGTAACCGGCGGCGCGCAGTCGATCACCGCGGAACACCCAGGCCATGGCAAAACCTCGGTACCGCACCTCGAACTCCGGCGCGACCGGTGGAAAGGCCCGTAGAATGCCCCCGACGACGGATTGGCGGTTGATCACGTAATGGTCGCTCGGCCCGTCGGGCCAGGAATCCGGATCGGCGATGCCGCTGGGGACCGTCCGGACCCCACCTTCGCCGGAAGACGGCCAGTGGCTGATGTAGACCGGCCGCAAGGTGAGCCCGTCGCAGGGCACGCCGTCCAGGCGTCCATCGGGCGCAGCGGCGCAACGGCGCGCCAGCTCCTTGCCGGCCAGCATGGTTTCCTCGCCCCACCCCGTCCATGAGAAGTTCGGATGGCCGGGACGGGGCCGGTCGGGGTCCGGATAGCTCAGCGCCAGTGGACGGAACGCGGCGTACAGGGGGCGGAACGGCGCGATCTCCATGACCACGAGCAGCGCCAGCACCCCGACGGCGGCGATCCGGATGGGCCGGCCGGTGCCCCGCAGCAGCAGCGCCCAGACGTCGAAGGCCAGGACCGCCGCCGTCAGGATGAACAGCAGGATCGGGATGTTCATGTAACGCTGGAAGGTCGGTGTTCCCAGCAGCGCCAGAAGCAGGGGCGCCGCCAGGGCCAGCCCGAACAGGGCATGGATCGCGGCCGGCCGGCGGGGTGCCAGCCGCTGCCGCAGCGCGGGCCGGGCGAGAGCCGCGAGGGCGAGCAGCAGCAGGGCGGTCGGGATCGCGGCCAGGAAAACGCCATAGGCGAAGAGAATGGACTCGGCCAGATGCACCGCATGGGAAGCCGCGCCGAAATGCAGGCGGAGTCCGTTGATGCCTCCGACCAGCGTGGCGCCGCCGGGGATCGGCTCCATGGGCGCCCAGACGGGGCTCACCGTGGACAGGCCGGCGATTCCGAACCCCAGCAGCATGGCCATGCCGGCCGGAACGGACAACCGCTCCACGGCTCTCCCCAGTGCCGGCGCGCGGCGATCCCGCAAGAGCCGGACGCCGACAATCGCCCCCGCCACCAGAGCGGCCAGCGTCGGCAGCAGCGCAAGCCCGCTGATCCACAGGCGTTCCTGCACCGTCAGGAGGGCTTCGCCGATGTTCATCAGGAATCGCAGGGGGGCGAGGATCCAGATGACCAGGGGCTCGTGCACGCCCAGCAGCAGGGTCGGCGCCAGGGCCGCCAGGGCCGGCTCCCCGCTCATCGCCAGGGCGACGAGCAGGGCGGTGGCGAGGCTGGTCAGAAGCGCGGTGGTCACGGCGCCCAGCGTCGCCAGGACGGCCCGGCGGAATGGACGGTCCGGTGCCGCCAGCCCATGGGCCACGCCCACCAGGACGCAGACGAGCAGGAGAACCGGGGATGCGCTGAGCTTCTCCTGCGCGGCCAGGGCCGCCATGACCACCGCCTCCGACCCCTGCCACCACGCCGGGGCCGGGCGTCCCTCCTCCAGCATGCGGCAGGCAAGACACAGCGCGGCCACGGCGCCGAACAGCGACACCGCGTCGTAATTCAGCGTCTTGAGCGCCATGCTGCTGACCGGCAGCAGGAACCCGGCCAGCAGCAGAACCGCCGCCAGTGGGCCGGTCCGGTCCCGTGGCGTCCCGGTCCGGTCCGTCACGGCCAGAGAAGCCATGGCGCCCGCCGCCGCCATCAGAAACAGGGCGCCGGTCAGCCAATGGACGGCCTTCAGCACGGCCTGGACCGTATCGGGGAGAAGCCCCGCGGCCTGGGCGAGCCGAACCGCGGGGACCTGGATCAGCATCGTGCTGTGCAGGCCGCCCATGTTCCAGATCGTGACGCCCCGGTCGGCGGCGTCGGCCAGACGGTCGATGATTCCGGCCTCGTCGATCGTCAGGAACTGGGTCGTCTCGCTGGCCGACAGTGTCAGGATCGCCAGGGCCGCCGCTGCGACGGGCAGAGCGGAAAGGCGCCGCCCATCCGTCCAGCTTGGGAGTCCGGGCGGCAGGATGGGCGCCAGGCGGCTGCCGAGCAGAAGGGCGATGAAGGCGGCGAAGGCCACGCCGGCCTCCAGGCCGTTGATTTCCAGCCAGGCCGTCATGCGGCCTGGGGGGAGGCGAGGCCGCGCAGGGTAAGGGCGCACCACAGGGCGCCGCGGTGGTCACGGCGGCGGTCGTGGTGGTCGGTCCACATGGTCTTGAGCGCCGTGCCGTCGAGCAACGGCGGTGTGAAGGAGGCGGCCGGGATGTCCCGCAGCCAGCGGGCCAGCGGGATGCCGAACCCTTTCTTGCGGCGGCCCAGCAGGTCCGCCGGCAGGCGCCGGGCGACGGCCTGCCGCAGCACCCATTTGGTCGTGCCGCCGTACAGCTTGCCGCCGTGCAGCTTGACGCCGGGCGGCAGGCGCCGGGCGAAATCCGCGACGTCGTTGTCGAGGAAGGGCGCACGCACCTCCAGCCCGTTGCGCATGCTGGCGCGGTCGCTCTTCACCAGGATGTCGTCGGCCAGATAGAAGTTCGTGTAGAACTCCAGCGTGCGGTCCACCGGGTCCGTGCTGGCCGAGGAGTCCCACGCGGCGATGGCCTCGGCGTAAAGCTCCTCCACGTCCACAGGCTCGTCCAACAGGCGGGCGATCTCGCCCGGCCCGGCGGCGCCCAGCCACAGGGGGTTCCACAGCGCCGGGCGGAAGCCGAGGCCGCGCAGCCCGCGGTTCAGCTTGAAGTCGAAGCTCATGTTCCGCTCGGACGGCGGCAGGCGCGTTGCGGCGGCGGCCACGGCGGCGTGCACCGGGCGCGGCATCAGGCGGTGGTAATGGTCCGCCAGGGTCAGAACCTTGAAGGGATCGTAACCGGCGAACAGCTCGTCGCTGCCGTCGCCGCTGAGCGCGACCGTGACGTGGCGGCGGGCGAACCGGCACAGCGCGTAGGTCGGCAGGATCGAGCTGTCACCCAGAGGTTCGTCGATGATGCCCGGCAGGGAATCGACCAGGGCGCGGGCGTCTTCCAGCCCGCACAGCTCGGTGTGGTGGCGCGACCCGACATGCTCCGCCATCCGGCGAGCGTAGGCCAACTCGTCGAAGCTCGGCTCGCGGAAGCCGATGGAGAAGGTGTCGATGGTGTCCGGCGGACGCTGGTCGGCGACATGGCTGAGAATCGCGCTGCTGTCGATGCCGCCGGACAGGAAGACGCCGAGCGGGCGGTCGCTGTCGAGCCGCGCGGCGATGGACCGGCCCAGCAGTTCGTCGAGCTGTTCGGCCCAGGCCGCGGGGTCGCCCGGCGGCGGGGCGTCCGGCTCGATGGCGAAGCGCCAGTAGCGGTGCAGCGCCGCCTTTCCGGTGTCGAGGTCGAGGTCGAGCGCGTGCCCCTGCGGGAGCTTCAGGACGCCGCGGTAAGGCGTGTGCGGAGCCGGGAAGAAGCCGTAGGCGAGATATTTGCGGATGGCCGTCCGGTCGAGACCGGCATCGGCCAGATCCGGATGGGCGAGCAGCGCCGACAGTTCGGAGGCGAAGGCGAAGGTGCCGTTGGTGTGGGCATAGAACAGGGGCTTCTCGCCGAACCGGTCGCGGGCCAGCAGCATGCGGCCCCGGCGGCGGTCCAGGATGGCGAAGGCGAACATGCCGTTGAGCCGGTCCAGCAGCCCGCGGCCCCATTCCTCGTAGCCGTGGACAAGGACTTCGGTGTCGCAATGGTCGGTGCGAAACCGGTGGCCGCGCGCCTGCAGCCCCGCCCGCAAGGCGGCGTGGTTGTAGATCATGCCGTTGAAGACGACGCCGACCGCCCCATCCTCGTTCCACAGCGGCTGATGGCCGTTTCCGGGATCGATGACGGCAAGACGCCGGTGGCCGAGGAAGACCGGGCGGTCCGGGTCGGCGTAGGTGCCGCTGCCGTCGGGGCCGCGATGGGCCAGGCGAAGCGTCATGGCGTCCAGCACCCCCTGGTCGCCCCGCCCGACGAAGCCGGTGATCCCGCACATGCTCAAAAGCCTCCTGTCAGCGGGCCGGCTCCGGGTGATCCGGTGGTGAAGCCGCTGTGTCCGCACCGGCTTCGGTGATGCTGTCGACGGCGTAGTGGGTCTTGCCCTGGGATTCGAAGTAAATCCGCACCAGCACCTCGGCCAGCAGGCCGAGAAGCATGCACATCAGGCCGGCGATGAAGCCGAACATGCACATCAGCGGCAGCGGCGTCAGGATGAAGGACACCCCGTCGACCAGCTTGAGCCACAGCGCGTAGAGTCCGGCCAGGGTGCCGCCGCCCAGGAAGAGCATGCCGACGCCGCCGAAGACGTAGATCGGCTTGGTTTCGTACTGGGTGAGAAACTTCACCACCATCAGGTCGAGCAGGACCTTGAAGATCCGCTCCAGCCCGTATTTGGAGCTGCCGAACCGGCGCGGGTGATGGTTGACCGGCATCTCCACCACGCGGGCGCCCTGCCAACTGGCGAAGATCGGCACGAACCGGTGCATCTCGCCATAGAGCCGGAAGCCCGTCAGCATGGAGCGCTTGTAGGCCTTCAGCGTGCAGCCGTAATCGTGCAGATGCACCCCGGAAATCCGCGAGATCAGGCCGTTGGCGATGCGGCTGGGAAGCACCCGCTTCAGGCTGGCGTCCTGGCGGTTGCGCCGCCAGCCGGACACCACGTCGTACCCCTCCTCCATCTTGGCGATCAGCATGGCGATGTCCGCGGGATCGTTCTGCAGGTCGCCGTCCAGCGGCACGATGATCTCGCCGCAGGCATGGTCGATGCCGGCCATGATGGCGGCGGTCTGTCCGAAATTGCGCCGCAGCTTGATGAAGCGGAAACCCGGGGTGCGCAGGGCCTGCGCGGTCAGCAGCTCGGCGGTCCGATCACGGCTGCCGTCGTCGATGAACAGCACCTCCCATGGCATACCCAGCGTGGCGAGACTCTGCCGCAGCCGGTCGCACATCAGGTCGACGTTGCTTTCCTCATTGTACATGGGAATGATGACGGAGACCGCCGGGGGCTTGGCCCGGGAGACGGCCGGGTGCTCGGGCGTGCAAGAGGCGTCAACGTCGCGGGCGGGCGCGCCGGACTCGGCATCAATCAGCGAGGGCATTGTCATATCGGACCAAAACAGCCGTGAATCTGCCGAAGGTGGTGGCTCTTATAACGGCATACAGGTACGATTACAACGCCACCCCCAATCGCGGGAAAAGGGTGATCGGACAAACCCCATGCCTTTTGCCGCTGGCGGCTTTGCGTTGTCCTGCAATCGAGCGTCGATGTTTCCATGGAAAATGCGATGAATGAAGCAAAAGGGTCTGTCGATGTCAGCGGCGGATCGCCCGAACGGTTCGGCTATTCATGGAATCAGTTCAATGAATTGTCACAGGAGCAGGAAGAACAGTTCCGACGCTGGACGATTCATCTTGATCCCGAGGTCGACTGGAAAGGAAAGACGTTTCTCGATGCGGGATGCGGAGCCGGGCGCAACAGCCATTGGGCGATGAAGTTCGGGGCAGCCGGCGGCGTGGGCATCGACCTGGATGAGCGCTCGCTCGGCGCCGCCCGGCGGAACCTTGCGGGATACGGCTCCGTCCAGATCCTGGAGAAAAGCATCTACGACATCGGCTTCCAGGGCGCGTTCGACATCGCCTTCTCCCTCGGCGTCATCCATCATCTGGACGATCCCCTGCAGGCCCTGCGGCAGATGCGCCAAGCGACCCGGCCGGGGGGAAAGGTGCTGATCTGGGTGTACGGCTACGAGAACATGGAATTCTACGTCAACGTCCTCGACCCCGTGCGCAGGGCGCTGTTCAGCCGCCTGCCGATCGGGCTGGTCTCCGTCCTGAGCCACCTGCCCGCCTCCGCCCTGTGGGCGATGCTGCGGTCGGGCCTGCACCCGTCGATCGAGTATTTCCGGCTGCTGCGTGGTTTCCCCTACGCCCATCTGCGCCACATTGTCTTCGACCAGATGCTGCCCAGGACGGCCAACTACTGGCGGCGCGAAGAGGTGGAAGCCCTCATGACCCAGGCCGGGCTGGAGGACATCCGTCTGGAATGGGTGAACCAGATGTCCTGGTCGGCCATCGGGACGGTGCCGCGCGGCTGACGGTGGCAACCGCGCGCTTCCACCCCCGCGTTATTCCCCCAGGCGCTGACGCAGGCTGGTGAAGCGCACAGGCTGCGCGTCGGGGGTCCGGGCGGCGAGAATACGTAGCATGCCTTCTCCGCATACCACGTCGGCCCCCTCCCCGTTACCGGACAGGGTCCAGATTTTTCCAGGCTGGCGCAGCGGGAAACGGAGATCCGGTATTTCCATCACCCGATCGATGCGGATCTCCGCGCCCCTGTAACGGGTCCTGGCTCCCAGGTAGGGCCAACTGACCGCATCGACGAAGCGGCGGATGGCGGATGCGGCTCCGGTCCAGTCGATCGTGTAGTCATCCTCGTTGCGCCACAGGGAATAGGTGGCGGCGGAATGGTCCTGCGGGGTCGCTGCCAGCGACCCCATGGCGGCACGCTCCACAAGGCGCCGCGCCAGCCGGGCGTAGGCGCCGCCGAGTGCCTCGTACACTTCGCCGATCCTGGCCGTTTCCCCGATGGCGAGCGCTTCCTGGCCATACACGGGTCCCGTGTCCACCCCTTCGTCGGGACGGAATGCTGTCACACCCACCCGACGGTCCCCCAGGATCAGGGCTGTCACCGTTGGGTTGAAGCCGCGCAGATGGGGCAGAAGGGAATCGTGAAAGACGATGAAGCGGTCATCGATATCGGGCAGCAAATACTGCCAGCCGGCCAGCAGAACCAAGTCGGAGGCGGCATAGTCGGTGGTTTTCAGCTCATGACGGTCGCGGTAGAGCAGGCCGTGGCGCCGGCAAATCTCCATAATTTCGGCGCGCGGATCGTGGCTCAGGCCGGATGAGCTGTAGGACGTGACAAGATGCACCTGGGCCAGAGGGAAAAACCCCGGTGCGGGCGCGTCTGGCCCGTCGAACAGAGCGCGCAGTAAGTTCGCCCCCTTCGTTCCGGCGACGAACAAGGATACCCGTCGTTCGGTCATGGTGATCCGCCGGGCTCCGCGTGAGGCCGGCGCCGCAGGACCAGCACGAACGGGGTTTCCCAATGCAGCATCGAGCCGGCCGCGACGGCGAGGCGGTCGAGTTTGAGCCGCTTGACCAGCCGGACGGCCCGCTTCACGGTGCCCAGCCCGTTCCACTCCGAAAACTCCAGGCGGTCGATCCGTTCCCGCCAGATCTCCTGCCCGGTCGAGACGATCTCGACGTGGTCGGCCAGGGGGGCCAACCAGCGCCGCAGCTTTCCGTAGGTGATGAACTGCAGCGTGTCGGCGAAGTCGGTGGTGCGGCCCATCAGGCGGACCTGGAGCTTGAACAGCGCCTTGGGCGTGTGCGGCAGGATGAAAGTGTTGTAGTGCCCTTCCCACCAGGACCCGTAGTTCGGGAAGTTGAGCACCGCCACGCCGTTCGGCTTGAGCACGCGCACCACCTCGGCCAGCACGGCTTCGGGATCCTGGGTGTGTTCCAGGCAGGACACCGAATAGACGGCGTCGAAGCTGCCGTCCTCGAAGGGCATCGCCTCGCCGATGCCTTCGTGGATCACGCTCTGGTCGAGACCGGCGTCGCCCAGCAGCCGGCGCGCGATCCCCAGTGTCGCGTCGTAGGGTGGCTGCCCCGGCTCCAGCCCATGGCAGTCGCAGATGTTGTTCACCCGGCAATGGTAGACGAACGTCCCGAAGCCGGACCCCACCTCCAGCACCCGCGTGTCCGGCCCGATGGGGACGAAGCGCGACAGTTCCTTCACCTGTTCGCCGGCGCGCTCCGTCGATACGAACTCGCGCGCCAGACGGTCGAGCGGCGTCTTGCAGAAATCCGAAACGTTGGTTTCGTGCAGGAACCGTTCGATGTCCGCGACCACCGCCTCGCCGATGCCGTTGCTCATGATGCGTCTCCCGCGCCGAGGATGCGCAGGACGTGCCCCGCCACCTCGTCCAGCCGGTCGCCCAGGTCCACCCACAGCGGCAGACGGACCAGCCTGTGGCTGAGATCGTCGGTGTGCGTCATCGCGCCGTTGGCCCGGCCGAAGCGCGTGCCGGCGGGGGCGCTGTGCAGCGGGATGTAATGGAAGACCGCCATGATTCCGACTGCCCGCAGGGACGCGATCAGCGCGTCCCGTTTCTCCCGGCTGGGCAGGAGCAGATAGTAGATGTGCCCGTTGGAAACGGTGTCGTCCGGGCGAATGGGGCGTCGCGCCAGCCCCGCCGCCTCCAGATGGGCGAAGCGTTCGTGATAACGGTTCCACAGGGCCAGCCGGCGGGCGGTGATCTCCTTCGCGCCTTCCAACTGCGCCCACAGGAAGGCGGCGATGATCTCGCTGGGCAGGAAGCTGGAGCCGAGATCGACCCAGGTGTACTTGTCGGTTTCGCCGCGGTGGAAGGCCGTGCGGTTGGTGCCCTTCTCGCGGATGATCTCGGCCCGCTGAACCACCCGCGGGTCGTTGATGAGGATGGCCCCGCCTTCGCCGGCGATGATGTTCTTGGTCTCGTGGAAGCTGAAGGCGGCCATGTGGCCGATGCCGCCGACCGGACGGCCCCGGTAGGAGGACAGCAGTCCCTGGGCGGCGTCTTCGATCACCACCAGGTTGTGGCGCTCCGCGACGGCCATGATGGGCTCCATGTCGCACGGCACGCCGGCATAGTGCATCACCATGATGGCGCGGGTGCGCGGGGTGACCGCCGCCTCGATCAGCGCCTCGTCCATGTTCATGGTGTCGGGCCGGATGTCGATGAACACCGGCACGCCGCCGCGCAGCACGAAGGCGTTGGCCGACGAGCTGAAGGTGTAGGAGGGCATGATGACCTCGTCGCCCGGACCGATGTCGGCCAGGATCGCCGTCATCTCCAGGGCCGAGGTTCCCGACGTGGTCAGCAGCGCGCGGGTGGCCCCGGTCGCCTCCTCGAGCCACCGCTGGCAGCGGCCGGTGAACGGCCCGTCCCCGGACAGATGTCCCCGGTCGCAGGCCTCGGCGATGTATTGGACTTCGCGTCCGGTGACGTGGGGGCGGTTGAAGGGGATGTTGAACATTCCGCGGCCGGTCAATGGGATGGGGGGCAATTGGACGATGGGGCGGCTTGCGGGGCCGCCGGGGGCATCAGAACTCAGCACGCCGCCGATGGCTCCGCCCAACAGTTGCAGGCCAAGCAGCGTAAGGGAAAGAGCGAAAGCGGCGTCGGCCGAAACGCCGAAGCCGGCGAGCATGCCGACCAGCGTGACGTCGCGCAGGCCGACGCCGCCGACCGACACCGGAGCCAGCAGCACGAGCGACAGGACGCCCATCACCACGGCCCAGACGGTCGGCGGCAGGTCGATGCCGATGCCGGCACCCAGCACGGCGCAGATGGCGACCACCATGGCCTGGAAGACCACCCCCCACAGAATGGAGAGCATGGCGAGGCGCGGGCGCGCGACGAAAGTCGTCAGGGCGGTCCGGACCCGTTCCAGATGCCCGGACCAGCGGTCGGCGAAAGGCAGGCGGGCCAGGACCGGGGCGAGAAGCCTGTGGAGCGGCAGCAGGAGGGCGGCGAGAGCCAGCCCGATGCCGCCGCACAGAAAGGCCATCGTCAGGCGCAGGCCCGTGGAGAAATGGTCCGTCTCAAGCCACAGCGACGCCATGGTCAGGATCAGCAGACCGATCAGCCCGGTGATTCGGTCGAACAGCGAGGCGGCGACCACCTTGTGCGGGTCGTCGCAGGCACGGGCCAGACAGACGGTCCGGGCGATGTCGCCTCCAACCTGGCCGAACAGCACCAGCCCGTAGAACTGGCCCAGCATGGTCACCCGGAACAGCAGGCTGAACGGGCATTCGGGGAGGAGCACCCGCAGCTTGACCGACTGGACGGCGAGGGCGAGCAGGTACAGCGCGGCGGAGGCCAGCAGCACGGAGGGAAGCAGGGACAGAACCCGGTCCAGCGCATCCCAGACGCCGGCCCTCAGCGCGACCACCACGATCAGGGCGACCGTGATCCCGATTTTCGCCAAGCTCTTCATCATGGGGCGGGCTTGGCAAAGAGTTCCGGTTGCAAGGAAGGACTTTCGGCGGGAAGAGCGCCGTCCGGCGGGCGGCACGGCCATGGGAGACGTCGTTGACCGTCCCAAAGGCGCTGGATATAAGGGGCCGATCCGGGCCGGTCCGTCAATGGTCCGGCAGAATACTGCATGGGGTGTGGGATTGCAACGCCGGCCCCCGCAAGAGGCTTTTCCGTGCCCGACTCCCCAAGCGATCTTTCCTTGGAGCGCCCGTTCCCGGTGCCGCCCGGCGATGACCGGCCGCGGATCCTGTTCGTCATCGATCATCTGGGGACCGGGGGCATCCAGGAATTCATCTTGAACTACTGCCGGCGCGTGCCCCAGCACCGGGTCATCGTCCTCAGTCTGTTTGCCAATGACCTCTATTCCGACGCCCTCCGCGGGGCCGGCGCGGAGGTCATCCGGCTGACGGACCGCCCGTACGGTTACGGCGCCGTGCTCGACCCGCGCCAGCTCTTCGCCTTCCGTGCCTTTTTCCGTAGCGGCGGGGCGGGCTTCGACCAGATCCACATCAAGATGTTCGCCGGTTTCCTGTACGCATCGCTGCTCGGCCTCTACCGGGACCGCCGGGTGAGCGCCGGCGTGGACGCGACGTCCCGCCAGCTGCCGGTGCCCCTGCGTGTCCTGCTGTTCCTGTTCGCGCGCTTCTACCGTCGTTTCTACGTTCCGTCCTGGCTGCGCGACGACTTCCGTTATCTGGGGCTGAAGCCGGAGGCGTACCGGCCGCAGAACTACTTCGTGACCATGCGGCGCAGCGACACCCCACATCCCTTCACGGCCCGCTACAATCTTCTGACCATCGGGCGCTGCATCGGCCAGAAGGGGCATCTCGACGCCATCCGGTTCTTCCAGCGCCTGCGCCCGGCTCTCGGCGGCGACGCGGCGCTCTGGGTCGTCGGCGACGGCCCCCACATGCCCGCGCTGCGCGCCGAGGTGTCCCGCCTGTCGCTTGAGGACGCGGTTCATTTCACGGGGACCGTCGGCAATCTGGACGACTACATGATCGCCTGCGACGCGGTCCTGAAGATGGCGCATGGGGAAGGCCACAACTCCATCCTGCGCGAGGCGGTGCTGTTGGGAAAACCGGTCCTGTCCACCCTGGAGACCGCCTCCTGCCATCGTCTGGCGGAAGACGCCCTGATCGTGCCGATCGACCGTGCCGCGTCGGATGGGGCAGTCGCGCGGGCGGTGGCCGCGTTGACCGGCGCGTCCCCGGATTCCAGCCGTCGGCTGCGGGAGCAGGCTGGCCGGCTGTGGTGCGACGAGGCGGTGGTGGCGAGCTATCTGGCGCCCTGATCCGCGCGGAGCCTGACCGGCTTCCGGCGGTGCCGGTCAGAGCAGGTGTGGCCGAAGGTCGGCCGGGCGTTTCACCGTCAGGGTCGCGGCGCCGCCCGCTTCTCCGCTGTCCGACAGCAGCGCCCGCCGCCCGACGCCCGCCGCTCGCGCCGCCTCCATGTCGGTCGGCTGGTCGCCAAGGAACACCGACCGTCCCAGGTCCAGATCGAACCGCCGCGCCGCCTCCAGGATCATGCCGGGATTGGGCTTGCGCCAGAAGCTGTCGCGCGCATAGCCGGGAACCCGCGCGTCGGGATGGTAAGGGCAATGGAACACCCCGGCGATGTCGATCCCGTGGCCGCGGAATTCCCCGCACATCCAGCCGGACAGCTCCAGGAAGGCGGATTCGGTGAAATAGCCCCGCGCGATGCCGGATTGGTTGGTGATCACGGCGATGCGGAAGCCACGGTCCGCCGCGAGGCGGGCCAGATCGAAGATCCCGTCCACGAAGGTGAAGCGGTCGCGCGCGCCGACATAGCCGTGGTCGATGTTGACCACCCCGTCGCGGTCGAGCAGCAAGGCCCGGTAAGGCATCCTTCCCCCTGCCCGGCCCGCTCAGAACGCCTTCAGCTTCTTCCAGGCGAACAGCACCATGCGGAGCAGCAGCCAGCCATGGCTGAAGCGGCTGATCTGGGTTTCGCCGTAGCTGCGGTCGGCGTAGCGGATCGGCACCTCGACGATCTCCAGATTCAGCTTGGACGCGCCGAAGATCAGGTCGAAGTCGCCGAACGGGTCGAAGTCCCCGAAATAGTGGCGGTTGGCGACGATCTGGTCGTAGTCGCGCTTCCACAGCACCTTCGTTCCGCACAGCGTGTCGGTGAAGCGCGTGTTCAGCAGGAAGGAGAAGATGCGGGCGAAGGCGCGGTTGGCGATCCAGTTCAGGAAGCGCATCGCCTGGTCGGCCATCGGGTAGACCAGCCGCGTGCCGTTGATGAACTCGCCCTGGCCGGACGCGATGGCGCGGTAGAACTTCGGCAGCGACTCCGGCGGGACGGTCAGGTCGGCGTCGAGGATCATCAGGATGTCGCCGCGCGCCGCGGCGAATCCGGTGCGCACCGCGTCGCCCTTGCCCTTGCCGGGCTGCTTCATGACCTTGATGTCCCAGTCCGGATAGGCGGCCTGGACGCGCAGGCATTCCTCGTAGGTGTTGTCCTTGCTGTTGCCCTCGACGTAGATGACCTCCAGGTCCGGGCAGAAGCGCGGCAGGCGGCGGACGGCGTTCTCGATGTTGCCGCGCTCGTTCCGGCAGGGGACCAGCACCGTGCAGGAGGGCTGTTTCGCCGGAGCCTGGGCGGCCGGGCGCGCCACCACGTAGTTGCGCAGGCACAGCTTCCGGATGCCGGGCAGCGGGGCGACGCTGCGGTTGATCAGTGTGCCGAGGCCGAACAGCCGCCGCGGCACGAGCTGGCGCCATTCCCGCTTCACCGGCTGCCAGCCGGCCAGAGTCAGCAGCCCGGCGATGTCGGTGCTCGACAGCCAGTTGAGCTGGCCCTGGGGCATCTTCAGCCCGAGCGTCTCGGCAAGGCCCAGCACCGGTTCCCACAGGCGGGAGTGATAGCTGACGATGATGCGCGTCCGCGGCGTGGCGAAGCGGTGCAGGTGCCGCAGCGTCTCCTCGATGTCGTCCAGGAAGCCGACGGTGTCCGACAGCAGGATCACGTCGAAGCGGCCGTCGATCCGCGCCAGATCCGCCGGGTCCTCGGCGTTGCCGGTGTGGAACTCCAGCCCCGGATGGCGTTGCCGCGCCTGTTCGATCATCGCCGGGCTGATGTCGATCCCGGCCCCGCGCGACGGCTGCAGGAAGGCCAGCGTGTCGCCCGTGCCGCAGCCGATCTCCAGAACCGAAGCGTTTTCCGGAATGAGGAAGCGCAGATAGGCGCGGTCGGCCTCGTGGAAGGCGCGGTTGCGCTCGACCCAGCGGTCGCGTTCCGCGGCCAGACGGTCGAACAGCGTCCGCACGCTCTCCTGGCGGGGCGTCAGGGGCTGCTCATCGCCGGCCATGGCTTTCTCAAAAGCATCAACGGTCATCGATACGGTCCGCACCAGCGTTTCTGGAAGCGTTTTGGCTTCCGCAAGACGAGGCAAGCCAAGCCGGCCGCCGATCCGGCGGCGGGCCGGTGCCCGACGTTTGGCCCGGAGGGCAGGAATGGAAGCGGTTAGTACCACAAGACGGTGGGAACGCTAAGTCTTCGTCTGAGTCTCCATGGGTGCGGCCGGGAAAGGTCCCCGCCGCCGCCCCTCCCGCACGGCGGGCACCGCCATGGCGGGCGGCGGCGGGGGGCAAAGGGCCGCGGGATGGCGCGGCGTTGCACCAGACACTTTATAACGCTATGAAACAAAACGATAATTTTGGGTTTTTCCAATTGACACGCGAGCGGAAGGATGTAGTCTTTCCCTCAACCATCGACATAAACACCGTCATAGGACTCGTTCTGTGTGGGAGTTGGGCGGCAGGAACACCATCCTGGATCGTGCTGCTTCCCGGTGCCTTTGCCTTGACGAACCGAAAGGGAACAGCCCCTCATGACCAGCACGACAGCGGAGCTTGAAGCGCTCCTCATGCAGCGGTCGCTGACCGATGCGCAGCTTCTGGCGGCGGCGGACGCGGCGGCGGACTTCCGCATCCTGCCCAATGCGACGGTGCTCAAGATCGGCGGGCAAAGCGTCATCGACCGCGGCCGCGCCGCCGTCTACCCGCTGGTCGACGAGATCGTCGCCGCCCGCAAGGAGCACAAGCTGCTGATCGGGACCGGCGCCGGCACCCGCGCCCGCCACATCTATTCGATCGCGGCGGGGCTGAACCTGCCGGCGGGCCTGCTCTCGCAGCTCGGCGGCTCGGTCGCCGACCAGAACGCCGCGATGCTCGGCCAGCTCCTCGCCAAGCACGGCATCTCCGCGGTGGATGGCGCCGGTCTGTCGTCGGTACCGTTGTTCCTGGCCGAAGTGAACGCCGTCGTCTTCAGCGGCATGCCGCCCTACAAGCTGTGGATGCGCCCCGCCGCCGAGGGCGTCATTCCGCCCTACCGCACCGACGCCGGCTGCTTCCTGGTGGCCGAGCAGTTCGGCTGCCGGGCGATGATCTACGTGAAGGACGAGAACGGGCTCTACACCGAGAACCCGAAGACCTCCAGGAACGCCACCTTCATCCCGAAGATCTCGGTGGACGAGATGAAGGCGAAGGGGCTGCAGGACTCGATCCTGGAATTCCCGGTGCTCGACCTGCTGAAGAACGCCCGCCATGTGCGCGAGGTGCAGGTCGTCAACGGCCTCGTTCCCGGCAACCTGACCCGCGCGCTCGCCGGCGAGCATGTCGGCACCATCATCACCGCGTGCTGAAGGACCACATCCCATGTCTGACACCCAGCACAAGAAGCATGCCAACAGCATCAAGCATGTGGCCTCGCCGCTCGCCCGCCAGACCCTGCTCGACGGCAGCCTGACCGCCCCGGTCGCCGGCGTCCGCCCGATCCGCCTGTTGCCCTGGCTCCAGGTTGTGAAGATCGGCGGGCGGTCGATCATGGACCGCGGCCACGAGGCGATCCTGCCGATCGTCGAGGAGATCCGGAGCGTCCTGCCGGAGCATCGGCTGCTGATCCTGACCGGGGCCGGCATCCGCGCCCGCCATCTCTACAGCGTCGGGCTGGACCTCGGCCTTCCGGTCGGCTCGCTCGCCCCGCTCGCCGCGACGGAGGCCGGGCAGAACGGCCACATCCTGGCCGCACTGCTGTCGCCGGACGGCGTGTCCTACGTCGAGCACGGCACCATCGCAAACCAGCTGGCGGTCCATCTGTCGGCCGCCCGCGCGGTGGTGGGCAGCGCCTTCCCGCCCTATCACCACCACGAGTTCCCCGGCTCGCGCATTCCGCAGCACCGGGCCGACACCGGCGCCTTCCTGCTGGCCGACGCGCTGGGCGCCGCCGGGCTGACCATCGTGGAGGACGTGGACGGGATCTGCACCGTCGACCCGAACGGTCCCGAGGCCGGCACGGCGGAGCTGCTGCGCGAGACCACCGCCGCCGAGCTGGCCAAGCGGGGCGGCACGCTGCCGCTGGACGGCGCGCTGCTGGAGGTGATGGCGAACGCCCGTCACCTGGAGCGCGTGCAGGTCGTCAACGGGCTGGTTCCGGGCCGCCTGACCGCCGCGCTGCGCGGCGAGCATGTCGGCACCATCATCCATACTGGCATCCGCACCGGCATCCGCACCGGCGCCCGACCGCTCTGAGCGGGTTCGGTCCGGCAGGAACGGCGAAGGCGTCCGGTGACGGCACCGGACGCCTTCGCGTATGGAAACGCGGTCAGAAACTCAGTTGCTTGCCACCGGCTTGCGGACGGACTTCTGGGCGTCGACCTTCACCACGGCCTTCACGGCGGGCGGCGCCATGTCCTCCGAGGATGCCTGCTGAAGCCGGCCCTGCGGGCTCGCCTTCGACGGGAAGGCCACGGGCAGCAGCATCGCGGCGAAGACGGCGACGGCGATCAGAGTCTTCACGGCTTCCCAGGCGAAACTGCCGCGGCGCGGGGTGTTGGAAACGTCGTCCGCCTCCAGGGCGGTCGCCGAGGCAGCCGGCATCGGCTGGACTGCGGTCATGGACATGGCAGGCACTCGTGTTCGGGTTCGCCGGATTGGTACCCACACCATCGCAAGGGTCATGCCATGCCCTACGCCCCGAACCGGCCATTCCCAGACCTTCGTTTGGAAATTATCTCAAAATCAAAACAATGCCGGGAGTCCGTCTCACCACCGTCTCCGCTGCGGGCGGGGCGCTTCGCAGGCGCAAAAAGCCCTTTTTGGCCCGCGCACCCGGCAAAATCCTCCCCCTGGGCGGCGGCTTCTGCCCAGTTGGCGGGAAAATATTGCCGCGCGGAGTGTGGGCTTTCCCGCCTCAGGCCATCGCACGGATCAGCGCGATCTGGCGTTCCAGGCAATGGGACAGGTCGAAACGCTCCACCGCCGTCTCCCGCGCGGCGCGGGCCAGCGGAGCGAAGGAGTCCGGCTCCTCCAGCACCGCGATGGTCTTGGCGGCGATGTCCTCGGGAGAGAAGAAATCGGCCAGCAGCCCGTTCTCGCCGTGCCGGATGACTTCCCGAACCGGGGCGGTGTCGGAGCCGATCACCACGCAGCCGAGCGCCATGGACTCCACCATCGACCAGGACAGGACGAAGGGATAGGTCAGGTAGACGTGCGCCCGCGACAGTCGCAGGACCGACAGATACTGGTCGTAGGGAAGGTGCCCCAGGAAATGGACGCGCGCCGGGTCCAGCGGCACCTCGGCCAGCATGGTTTCCCGCCAGCTCTTTCCACCGCCGGGGGGCGCCGAGCCGTAGCTGACCTCGTCGCCGCCGGCGATCAGCACATGGGCCTTGGGCCGCGCCTCCAGGATGCGCGGCAGGGCGCGCATGAAGCTGGGGAAACCGCGGTAGGGTTCCAGGTTGCGCACGGCGTAGGTCAGCACCTCGTCCTGGCGCGTCAGCACCGTGCCGTCGGCCAGGGTGACGCGGATGCCCGGGTCGGGAAGGAGCTGCGCGGTGTCCACCCCGTCGTGGATGACCTCGATCCTGGAATGGAACGGCGCCGGGTGGGAGTCGCGCTGCCACTCGGTCGGGGCGATGCCGCGGTCGCAGGCCTCCAGGGCGAGCAGCAGTGGCGTGCTGCGCATCCGCAGCCGCAGCACCGTGTCGATGTTGACCGGAACCGACGGATCGAAGCCGACGTCCAGCCCCTGGGCGCGGTAGAAGAACTCGCAGTAGTTCAGGTAGGGGGTGTTGGGGAAGACGTCCTTGACGAACAGCGTCTCGCCCCAGCCCGGATGGCCGACGATGACGTCGGGCCGGAATCCCTCCTCGCGCAGGCCCATCAGCAGCCGGGCCACGGCCTGTCCGTGCAGCACCGCGTTCTCGGTGGACACCAGATAGGGGTGCGCGTTCTCCCGCGCCTTGCGGCTGGGCTGGTAGGAGAGGCGGCGGACGTTCGGAATCTCGCGGTCGGTGCGCTTGGTGATGAAGACGACGCGGTTCGCCGGATCGGCGGCCAGACGGGCGGCCAGATGCTTGTACTGGCCCGGCATGTTCTGGTGGATGAAGACGATGTTCATGATGACTCCACAAGGACCGCTGGCCGGACCGCCTTGATCAAACTTAGCCGTCAGGCTTGGGCGTCAGGCGCGCCCGGCGCCGAACTTCTCGCGCAGCTTCGGCCCGACCTTCGGCAGCAGAACCGACAGGATCAGCAGGCTGAGCCCGATGACGGTCGGCGCGATCCAGTCCGGCTTGCCGGCCAGAGCATGGTCGCCGGCGGCGCCGAACTGCACGAAGGCGACGGTCATCGGCAACTGCCCGACCAGCGACCCGAAGGCGTAGGCGCCGAGCCGCACCCGCGTCAGGCCGAGCGCGTAGTTCACCCCGCTGTGCGGCAGAACGGGAACCAGACGCAGCATGGCGACGGCGCGCCAGCCGCCATTCTCCAGCCGGCGCAGGGCCTCGCCCCAGCGCGCTCCATCCAGGGCCGGCACCAGCCCGTTGCAGACGTAGCGGGTCAGCAGGAAGCCGGTGGAGGCGCCGACCACACTGCCCGCCGCCGCCAGAACCCCGCCCCACCAGACACCGAAGACCAGCCCGGCGACCATCGCCATGACGGAGCGCGGGAAGAACAGCAGGCTGGCCAGGATGTGGAGGAGGAGGAACAGCAACGGTGCCGCGGGGTGGTGGCGCAGGACGTCCTGCAGCGCATCCATTCCGAAGGTCCCGTGCCACGCCCACCAGGCCCCGGCGCCGCCGAGCAGGAACAGGGCGAGCAGCCCCCGCCCCAAATTGCGGAGGGTGGACAGGGACAGCGGGCGGCGCTCGGCCATGGTGCGGGCCTTCTGCTCTTGGAACTGGGGTTCTTGGAAACAGGTTCCGATGGTTCGGCTTGCATATCACGGGCGTTGCCGCGCCGCGAGCGACGATCGCGCGACCGTCGGCCCCCCTTGGTCGAACGGAGTCAAGAGAAAGGCCGCAGCCAGGACGGCGCGGCCTTCAAGTCTAGGGAGGAAACGCCCAAAGGGCATCCAGGAAGCAATATATGCTGCAACGCAGCAAAAGTCAAGCCTCCGCTGTATACTCTCCATCGAAAATATTCCACCCCTTGCCGGCCCCCGCCCTTCCCTCTCGGGTCGCAGAGTCCGGAAAAGAAAAGGCTGCAGCCGGTGAGGCGCAGCCTAGTTTTGGGAGGGAGGAAACCAAGAGAACTTGGTGAAGTCATTTATGGGCCGATTTGATTAACGGTGCGTAAACAGCGCATGTATTCCGAAGACATACTCATTTTTTGACAAAGATCAGAAAGGCCAAGCTTCCGCTTGCTCGGGGAGACGACGGCTTGCTGCACAGCGGCCGGTGAAGCCATGTCTGTGAAGCCACGTCGGTGAAGTCATGTCACGGCTGCCGGTGGCTGAGCGCTGTCCGGATGTCGTTCTGCCACACCATGCTGACCAGGGCGACCTGGGTGAGCAGGGCGATCTCGCCGTGTCCGATGGCGCCCAGAAGCTCTTCCCGCGTCATGAACAGGATCTCCGTCTCCTCCAGATCGTCGGATAGGGGATCGGCCACCCGCCGGCAGCCGGTGGCGTGGAACATATGGGACACGGCCCCGCCCTGGTTGGCGTTGACCGTGTAGCCGCCCAGCGCCGTCCAGCGGTCCGAAGCGAAGCCGGTCTCCTCCAGAAGCTCGCGCCGGGCGGCCTCGAGAGGGTCCTCGCCCGGCGACAGATGGCCGCCGGGGAAGGTCAGGTTCACCCGCCGCGGACCGTGCCGGTACTGGCGGTAGACGATGGCGCGTCCGTCCTCCGTCTCGGCGAAGATGCAGGCGAAGGACGGCATGTCGAACTGATAGTAGTCCCGGACGATCCGCCCGTCCGGCAGTTCCACCGTTTCGACATGGACCTTCAGGAACGGTTCCCCATCGAGCAGCTCCCGGCGTTCGAGCACGGTCCACGGGCGCAGGCGGCGCGTCATCCTTCGGTCTCCCTGGCGGCGGCGCAGCATGGGTAACGGCCCGTCGCCACCGGAGCAACGGCGCAATCGGAGCGGGGCGGGCTGAGCGTATCCATGGGAGCGGGGGCATGGGCGAAGGCGGCTATACCCGCACACCCTGGCTTGCGCATGGTCGCGATGGGCGTGCGTCCGGAGGCGTCGGTCAATCTTTCAGGGTCTTATTTGTTAATAAAGCAAGCATAGGTGATATTTTTTCCGGAAAGCTGCCTCCAAAAAAGGGTTTCATCGGCGCTCTTGCTCTCCATGGTGATGTTGATAGGATATAAAAACAACGCAGAATAACGATTGTGTCGCAAATTTTATCCTTATGCTTGTGGAGGCCGGTCGCGGTCGGAAGCCTTCTTTCCCCCGTCTCCCAGAAGCCGCCCATCGAAAGACGCCCATCGAAAGCCGGAAACCCATGCCGAGCCTGCCCCTCTCCGATCTTCGTCGGGCCACGTCCGTGGCCGCCCCAACCCGCGGCCCGTCCGCGGCATCACGAAGCGCCCCGCACGGCGTTCCCGAAGGCGCGCCCGGCGCCGCCGCCGCATCCGGCGAACGGGCGCCGACGCGGATTCGGGTGCGGGCGCCGCAGGATCTGGCCTCCGGCCTGCTGATCGCGGCCTTCGGTCTGAGCGCCCTGTGGATGGGGCGCGACTGGCCGACCGGCACGCTCGCCTCTGTGCAATCCGGCTTCTTCCCGCGGATGATCGGGACGCTAATGGTCCTGGCCGGCGCCGTGGTGGCCGGGCGAAGCCTGCTGGTCCACGGCCCCGCCCTGCCGTCCTGGAACTGGCGTCCGCTGGCCGGGGTGACGGCGGCGGTGTTGGCCTTCGCCGGGACGGTGGAAACGCTCGGGCTGGTGCCGGCGGTGCTGATCCTGGTCGCGCTGGGCAATCTGGCCGGCCAGCCGCTGCGTCCGGGGCCGCTGGCCTTGCTGGGCGGCGTCCTGGCGGCGGGCTGCGTCGCGCTGTTCGTCTGGGGGCTGGGCCTGCCCCTGCAAGTGTGGCCCCTCCAAGTGTGGCCTCTGTGGGTGTCGCCGTGATGGATCTGATCGCCAATCTTCTGCTCGGCCTGTCGGTCTCGCTGTCCCCGGACAATCTGCTGCTCTGCTTCGGTGGGGCGCTGATCGGCACGCTGATCGGCGTCCTGCCCGGTCTGGGGCCGACCGCGACGGTGGCGATGCTGCTGCCGCTGACCTTCTACCTGCCGCCGGTCGGCGCGCTCATCATGCTGGCGGGCATCTTCTACGGCTCGCAGTATGGCGGGTCGGCGACGGCGATCCTGGTGAACCTGCCGGGCGAGTCCTCTTCGGTGGTCACCTGTCTGGACGGCCACGCCATGGCGCGGCAGGGCCGGGCCGGGGTGGCGCTCGCCACGGCGGCGCTCGCCTCGCTGTTCGCCGGCATCGCCACCACCTTCCTGATCGCCGTGGCCGGTCCGCCGTTGGCCGGTGTGGCGCTCGCCTTCGGGCCGGCGGAGTATGTGTCGCTGATGCTGCTGGGCCTGATCGGGGCGGTGACCCTGGCCCACGGGTCGGTCGTGAAGGCCATCGCGATGATCCTGCTGGGCCTGCTGCTGAGCATGGTCGGCACCGACGTCAATTCCGGCGACACGCGCTTCACCTTCGGCCTGCCGCAGCTCTATGACGGCATCGACTTCGTGCCGCTCGCCATGGGGCTGTTCGGGCTGGCCGAGATCATCATCAGCCTGGAGCAGACCGGCGGCGTCGGGCGGACAACCGCCCCCATCGCCAGCCTGTGGCCGAAGCGCGAGGACGTCCGCCAAGCCTGGCCGGCGACGGTGCGCGGCACGGTGATGGGGGCGCTTCTCGGCATCCTGCCCGGCGGCGGGGCCACGCTGGGCTCCTTCGCCGCCTATTCGCTGGAGAAGAAGGTGTCCCGCCACCCGGAGCGCTTCGGCCAGGGCGCCATCGAGGGGGTGGCCGCACCGGAGGCCGCCAACAACGCCGCCTCGCAGGCCTGCTTCATCCCGATGCTCAGCCTGGGCATCCCGCCCAACGCCATCATGGCCTTGATGATCGGCGCCATGACCATCCACGGCATCACGCCGGGGCCGCAGGTCATGGTCAAGCAGCCGGAGCTGTTCTGGGGCATGATCGCCAGCATGCTGATCGGCAACGTGATCCTGGTGATCCTGAACTTGCCGATGATCGGGCTGTGGGTGCGGCTGCTGCGGGTGCCCTACGGCTATCTGTTCCCGGCCATCCTGGTCTTCTGCTGCATCGGCACCTACACGCTGAACAACAGCGCCTTCAACGTCCTGCTGATGGCCCTGTTCGGCGTCCTGGGCTACGTCCTGCGCAAGCTGGACTGCGAGCCGGCGCCCCTGATGCTGGGATTCGTGCTGGGCCCCCTGTTGGAGGAGAATCTGGGCCGCGCCCTGCTGCTGTCGGGCGGCGACCCCACCGTCTTCGCCACCCGCCCGATCAGCGGCGGCCTGCTGGCCGTCGCCGCCCTTCTGCTGTTCGTGATGGTGATGCCGGCGGTGCGCCGCCGCCGCGACGAAGCCTTCCAGGACGAGTGATTCCCAAACCTTCCTTTCTCCCCGCCCGCCTTCCCATCGGGGGGCGGGCGGCCATCACGCTGTGAAAGGTGCCTGTGCGATGACCGTCGTCAAAGAGTTCCCCCGCCCCGCCGCCGATCTGGTCGCCGCCTTCCGCGGCCAGTCCCCGGCCACGCTGCACGAAGCGATGGGCAAGAAGGGCGCGATGTCCTTTCCGATCAAGCCGCTCTACCAAGGCATGACGCTGTTCGGCACCGCGGTGACCGTGTCCGGCGGCCCCACAGACAATCTGATGATCCACGCCGCCATGGCGCTGACCCGTCCGGGCGACGTGCTGGTGGTCGATTTCAAGGGCATGACCGAGGCCGGCCCCTGGGGCGACGTGCTGACCGAGGCGGCCATCCAGCGCGGCGTGGCCGGGCTGGTGATCGACGGCTGCGTGCGCGACGCCGCGGCCATCCGCAACATGGGCTTTCCGGTCTTTTGCCGGGGGACCAGCATGAAGGGCACCACCAAGACCCAGCCCACGGGCGACGTGAACACCCCCATCGTCTGCGGCGGCGTGATGGTCATGCCGGGCGACATCGTGGTCGGCGACGACGACGGGGTGGTCGTGGTGCCCCAGGCCGAGGCCGCCGCCACGCTCGCCAAGGCGGCGGAGCGCGAGCGGATGGAGGAGGGCCTGCGCGAACAGCTCCGCGCCGGACGGACGACGGTGGAGGCGCTGAAGCTGGAACCCTGTCTGGAGGCCGGCGGCATCGCCCTGTAAGCGCGCTGTCGCAAGCGCGCCATCACAAAAAAAAGCGGGTGGGAAAAGCGGGCGGGCCGAAAAGCCCGCCTGATCATTGCCTACGGTGGTATTACCGGGCCTACGGTGGTATTACCGGTCTTCGGCAAGAGAAGGGCGATGGGCAAAAAAAAGCCGCGTCCGGACACGAGGTCGGCGCGGCAGACTAATGCTCTTGGAGCATCATGATGTTTTTGGTTTCCTCCCCAGACCTCAAGGCCTTTGTTTTGTGAAGGGAAATTTCCACAGTCGGTGCAGGGAAGTCAACAGCATTGAGCGGATTATAACTTTAAGCCTAATGTTCTCTTTCGATGCATCGGAATGGCCGAAGGGGAGCCGCCGTGAACGGCATCGTGGAAAAGAAGGCCGCCCTGAAAAAATCGGAGCGGACGCCGAACAGAGGGCTTGCTTTCCGCCGATCGGGTGCGGTATCTCCCTGCCTCCTTCGTTGGAGCGGCGCGGGCGTAGCTCAGGGGTAGAGCACAACCTTGCCAAGGTTGGGGTCGAGGGTTCGAATCCCTTCGCCCGCTCCAGTATCGCGAAGGCCTCTTCCAGACATCGCAGCGCAGGAAGCATCGGGGCCAAGGCCCGTAACGGTGCCGCCGGGCCGTTTCCGCGCGCGGAGCCCGCGGATTCCTTGCCGGAATGTTAACCCACTGCTAGGGGTCTCAGGCTAAGCTCGGCCGAACGGCTTAGAAGAACCACGAAGCGCGGGCACCCCCGACCATGCAGCAGCCTGACCGTCCGAACACATCGCCGAGCGAGGCCCTGCATCCCGGCTTCAATATGCTGAAGGGCCGGTCGATCCTGGTGACGGGGGGAAGCGGGTCCTTCGGCAAACGCTTCGTGGAGACGGTGCTCCGCCACGCCAGCCCGCGCCGGGTCATCGTCTTCTCCCGCGACGAGTTCAAGCAGTACGAGATGCAGCAGCAGCTCGGCCCCGAATGGGCCTCCACGCTGCGCTTCTTCATCGGCGACGTGCGCGACCGCGAGCGGCTGGAGCTGGCCATGCGCGAGGTGGACGTGTGCGTGCACGCCGCTGCGCTGAAGCATGTGCCGGCCGCCGAATACAACCCCATGGAATGCATCCACACCAACGTCTACGGGGCGGAAAACGTGGTGCGGGCGGCGCTGAACACCGGCGTGCAGCGGGTGATCGCGCTGTCCACCGACAAGGCGGCCAACCCGGTCAACCTCTACGGCGCCAGCAAGCTGGCCTCGGACAAGATCTTCATCGCCGCCAACAACCTGTCCGGCTCGCTCGGCACGCGTTTCTCGGTGGTGCGCTACGGCAACGTGGTGGGGTCCCGCGGGTCGGTGATCCCCCTGTTCCGCCGGATGATCGCGGAAGGGGTGGACGCCCTGCCGGTCACCGACGAGCGGATGACCCGCTTCTGGATCACGCTTCAGCATGGGGTGGACTTCGTCGTGTCCTGCATCGCCATGATGCAGGGCGGGGAGATCTTCGTGCCCAAGATTCCCAGCATGCGCATCACCGATTTGGCCCGCGCCATGGCGCCCCACCTGCCGCACAAGCCGGTCGGCATCCGCCCCGGCGAGAAGCTGCACGAGGTGATGATCACCGAGGACGATTCCCGCCAGACCTTCGAGCTGCCGGACCGTTTCGTCATCGAGCCGGCCTTCGCCTTCTGGACGCACGAGCCCTACCGGCGGCTGGGCGCCAAGCCGGTGACCGACGGTTTCCGCTACGCGAGCGACACCAACACCGACTGGCTGGACGGCGCGCGGCTGATGCGGCTGCTCACGGAAGCGCCGTGATGGACGAACCGGCGCCCCGGCCGCCGCTGCCCTTCCTGCCCTATGGGCGCCAGGACATCGACCAGAGCGACATCGACGCGGTGACCGCCGTCCTGCGCGGCGATTGGCTGACCCAGGGGCCGGCGGTGGAGGCCTTCGAGCGGGCGCTGGGCGAGCGCACCGGGGCGGCCCACGCGGTGTCCTGCGCCAACGGCACCGCCGCCCTGCATCTGGCCGCGCTCGCGCTGGGGCTCGGTCCCGGCGACGCGGTGGTGGTGCCCGCCGTCACCTTCCTCGCCACCGCCAACGCCGCCCGTTATGTCGGGGCGGAGGTCGCCTTCGCCGACGTCGATCCCGACACCGGCTTGATGGGGCCGGAGCAGGCGGTTGCGGCGATGGAGCGGGCCGGGCGGGCCGGCTGGCGGGTGCGCGCCCTGGCGCCCGTGCATTTCGCCGGGCAGACCGCGGACATGGCCGGGCTCGGCGCGCTCGCCGTTCGCCATGGGCTGGCGGTGATTGAGGATGCCTGTCACGCCATCGGCAGTGTGGACATGACGCCGGACGGGCGTGCCCTGCCGGTCGGTTCCGGCGCCTTCGGCACGCTGACCGCCTTCTCCTTCCACCCGGTGAAGACCGTCGCGGCGGGCGAGGGTGGCGCCGTGGCCACCAACGACGCGGATCTCGCCGCCCGCCTGCGCCGCTTCCGCAACCACGGCATGGAGCGGGACCCGGCGGGATTCGAGGACCATGAGGGCGCTTTTGCCGCGGATGGGGCTGCCAACCCCTGGTACTACGAGATGGCGGAGCCGGGCTTCAACTACCGCCTGACCGACATCCAGTCGGCGCTCGCCCTCAGCCAGCTTGCGCGGCTGGACGCCTTCGCGGAGCGGCGGCGCCGTCTGATGGACCTCTATGCGGAGCGGCTGGCCCCGCTCGCTCCGCTGGTCCGGCCCGCGGCCCGCGTTTCCTGGTGCCGCCCGGCCTGGCACCTGTGCGCCGTCCGCATCGACTTCGCCGCCGCCGGGCGGACGCGGGCGCAGGTCATGGCCGATCTGCGGGCGCGGGGCATCGGCACCCAGGTCCATTACATCCCCGTCCACCGCCAGCCCTACTGGCGCAAGCGCTACGGCGTCCTCGCCCTGCCCGGCGCCGACGCCCATTACGCCCAAACCCTGTCGCTTCCCCTGTTCCCGGCAATGGCGGAGGCCGATGTGGACCGGGTCGCCGCGGCCCTGGCCGGGGCGCTGGGCCTGCCCGCCCCGGCGTGACAACCCTGCGTCGCCGCTGGGCGGCGCCACCGCTGGACAGTTTTCTCCCTTCCAAAAATGCGCTATGCCAAGCGTCATCTGGAATGCTTCGGAGCAGGGTCATGGCCGAGGGTACTGTGGACTATTACGCGATGGTCGAAGAGGCTTGGCAACTGAGCGACACCGCGCGAGACTATGTGAAGAACGCGGGGCGCGAGGTTGACAATGCGGAGTTGTGGGAGAAGGTCTTCGCCTCCTCGTCCCTGATCGACTTGGAGCGCACCCGCGCCGAGGGCGGTCAGCCGCTGCAGAAGATCTTCTTCAAGAACCCCTACGGCCTGCAGTACCGAGCCGACCACAAGGACTGGATACCGTTCCGTCACGGTGCCCTGGATCCCGCCTATCTCCAGGCGATCTGAGGCGTCTGGAGTTTCCAGGCGGTTCTGCGGGGGCGCGCCCCACGAAACAGGACGGCGCGTCCGCCTCCGGCGAAACGGATCGGAATCGGTTTCCGGCCTTGAACGAAGGCACGCGGTCCACGCGACAGCCTGCCGCAGGGTGGTGTTTTCATCACGGCTGTCCTGATAAGGCAAGGCAACCATGGAAGGCAGGCACCGGTCGGCTCCATGCCGAAACGGGCGGTCTTAATGGACGTTGACAACAAGGGTTCCTCATGCGCATCGCAATGATCGGTACGGGCTATGTCGGGCTGGTGTCCGGCGCCTGCTTTTCGGAATTCGGCGTCCACGTCACCTGCGTCGACAAGGACGCCGGCAAGATCGAGCGCCTGAAGCGCGGCGAAATTCCGATCTACGAGCCGGGCCTGGATGAACTGGTCGCGCGCAACGTTGCCGCCGGGCGCCTCTCCTTCACGCTCGACCTGAAGGAAGCCATGGCTGGCGTGGACGCCGTGTTCATCGCGGTGGGCACCCCGACCCGGCGCGGCGACGGCCACGCCGATCTCTCCTACGTCTACGCCGCCGCCGAGGAGGTCGCCGCCAACCTCGACCACTACACGGTGGTGGTGAACAAGTCGACCGTGCCGGTCGGAACGGGCCGCGAGGTCCAGGCGATCATCCGCCGCGCCAACCCCGACGCCGATTTCGACGTGGCGAGCAACCCGGAGTTCCTGCGCGAGGGCTCGGCCATCGGCGACTTCATGCGCCCCGACCGTGTGGTGATCGGCACCAGCTCGGAGCGCGCCGCCGAGGTGATGCGCCGCCTCTACCGCCCGCTCTACCTGATCGAGACGCCGATCGTCCTGACCTCGCTCGAGACGGCGGAACTGACTAAGTACGCCGCCAACACCTTCCTGGCCGCCAAGATCACCTTCATCAACGAGATCGCCGACCTGTGCGAGAAGGTGGGCGCCAACGTCCACGACGTGGCCCGCGGCATCGGGCTGGATGGACGCATCGGCAAGAAGTTCCTGCACCCCGGTCCGGGCTACGGCGGCTCCTGCTTCCCCAAGGACACGCTGGCCCTGGTGCGCACCGCCCAGCAGGTCGGCAGCCCGCTGCGCATCATCGAGACGGTGGTCGACATCAACGACAAGCGCAAGAAGCAGATGGCCGAGCGCATCGTCGCCGCCTGTGGCGGGTCGGTGGCCGGCAAGACCATCGGCGTTCTGGGCGTCACCTTCAAGCCCAACACCGACGACATGCGCGACGCCCCGTCGCTGGACATCATTCCGGCGCTCCAGGCCGCCGGTGCCACCGTGCGCGCCTTCGACCCCGCCGGCATGCACGAGGCCGAGAAGCTGCTGCCCGGCGTGGTCTGGACCCAGGACGCCTACGGCGCGCTGGAGGGGGCCGACTGCCTCACCATCCTGACGGAATGGAACGAGTTCCGCGCGCTGGATTTGAAGCGGATCAAGACCCTGCTGACGCAGCCGGTCATGGTGGACCTGCGCAACATCTACAATCCCGAGGACATGGCCGCCGCCGGCTTCGTCTACAGCTCCATCGGGCGGCCCGCAATGCCGTCCCAGAACGTCTGAAGCGATCCGGTACAGAGCAATCCGGCACAAGTCCGGTACAAGGAGGCCAGTCGAGACCATGAGCGAAGCCCACACCTTCCACCCGACCGTGCTGCGCGAGTACGACATCCGCGGCATCGTCGGCAGCACCCTGACCGCGGCGGACGCCCGCGCGGTCGGACGGGCCTTCGGCACCGTGGTCGCCCGTGGCGGCGGGAAGACCGTGTGCGTCGGCTACGACGGCCGGCTCTCCTCGCCGGAGCTGGAAGCCGCCCTGGTGGATGGGCTGGTCGCCTGCGGCCTGCATGTGCTGCGCATCGGGCTCGGCCCCACCCCGATGCTGTATTTCGCCACCCGCGACCGCGAGGCGGCAGCCGGCATCATGATCACCGGCTCCCACAACCCGCCGGACTACAACGGCATCAAGATGATGCTGGGCAAGGGGCCGGTCTACGGCCAGCAGATCCTCGACATCGGCATCATCGCGTCGAAGGCCGACTACGTCTCCGGCGAGGGCTCGTCGGAGCAGGTCGACGTCAAGGACGCCTACGTGGAGCGTCTGCTGCGCGACTATGACGGCACCCGCGACCTGACCGTCGCCTGGGACGCCGGCAACGGTGCCTCCGGCGAGATCCTCCGCCGCCTGACCGCGAAGCTGCCGGGCAAGCACATCCTGCTGTTCGACGAGATCGACGGCAACTTCCCCAACCACCATCCGGACCCGACGGTCGAGAAGAACCTCGTCGACCTGAAGAAGGCGGTGGCGGAGAACGGCTGCGACATCGGCATCGGCTTCGACGGCGACGGCGACCGCATCGGCGCCATCGACCATCGGGGCCGCGTGGTGTGGGGCGACCAGCTCGTGGCGATCTACGCCGCCGACGTGCTGAAGAGCCACCCCGGCGCGACGATCATCGCTGACGTGAAGGCCAGCCAGACGCTGTTCGACGAGATTGCCCGGCTCGGCGGCACCCCGCTGATGTGGAAGACCGGCCATTCGTTGCTGAAGGCGAAGATGGCGGAACTCGGCTCTCCGCTGGCCGGCGAGATGTCGGGTCACATCTTCTTCGCCGACAAGTGGTACGGCTTCGACGACGCGCTGTACTGCGCGGTGCGGCTGATCGGGCTGGTCAGCAAGCTGAACCAGCCGCTGTCGGATCTCCGCGACCGCCTGCCGCCGGTGGTGAACACGCCGGAGACCCGCTTCCAGGTGAGCGAGGAGCGCAAGTTCCAGGTCGTCCAGGAGGTCAAGGGCCGGCTGAAGAATGAGGGCGCCGACGTCAACGACATCGACGGCGTGCGCGTGAAGACGGCGGACGGCTGGTGGCTGCTGCGCGCTTCCAACACCCAGGACGTGCTGGTGGCCCGTGCGGAGTCCGGCACGCCCGAAGGGCTGGAGCGGTTGAAGGGCATGGTCGTGGCCCAACTGGAAGCCTCCGGCCTCCAGGCCCCCTCCTTCGAGGACGGCGGCAGCGCCCACTGATCGGACGGGCTCACTGATCGGACGGAATGAAAAGGCCCTTCCCTGCGGATGCGGGGAAGGGCCTTTTCTTTGCCTGGGGTCCGAAAAGAAGCCGGTGAGAATTCTCACCGCTTCGCACCGGGAAAGCCACCGGTGAGAATTCTCACCGATGCCGATCAGCCGTTCTCACTGTCTCCATTCTCACCGGCTCCATTCTCACCGTTCAGGATCGCGTCGATGGAACGGCGCAGGTCGCGCAGCACCTCGCGGTCCACATCCTCCAGCCGCTTCGGCTTCTCCTGGAAAGCGTGCAGGGCCTCCCGGGTGCGCAGGATGTTGCGGGAGACGCGCAGGCTGAAGGCGCTCAGAACCGCTTCCGGTTCGTCCCGCGTGCCCGTTGCGGCAGCGCCGGGCGCGCGGGGTTCCGGCAGGGGCTGGTCGTTGGTCAGGCTGTCCAGAAGGCGCATCTGCGCGTCCGCGTCGTCGAGCGCGGCGATCTGGTAAAGCTTGTAGCGGGCAATCTTCTTCTCGGCCCCCTCATAGTGTTCCCGCACCGCCGGGGCGATCCTGGTCAGCCCGAGGGTCCGGGTGATCTCGGCCTTGTCGCGCCCCATGATCTGGCCGAGATCGGCGTGGGAATAGCCGTGCTTCTCCACCAGGGCCACGAAGGCGTCAGCCTCTTCGAAGGGCGTCAGGTCGGCGCGCAGGACGTTCTCCACGACCGCCACCTCGGCGGTGTCGATGCCGTCCGGCACCAGGATGCAGGGGACCGTCTGCTGGCCGAGCGCGCGGACCGCCCGCAGGCGCCGCTCCCCGAAGACGAGCTGGAAGCGGCTCGGCCCCAGCTCACGGACGCCGATCGGCTGCTGCAGGCCGTATTTGCGGATGGAGTCCGTCAGGGCGGCCAGCTCCGCCTCGTCGAAGCGGCGGCGCGGCTGATCGGGGTTGGCCTCGATCCAGTCCACGTCGGGGTAGACGAGCCGCACCCCCTGTTCCGGCTCCGCGAAGACGGCGAGCGCGCCGCGGCTCATGGCGTTCAGCCGGGCGAGGTTCCCGGTTCCGAGCTTACGCGACATTGGCCACCTCCACGCGCTTGCGCCGCTCCACGACGATGGCGTCGGCGAGCGCCCGGTAGGAGGACGCCCCCGGCGCGTCCGGCACCGCCTCCAAGGCGGCGCGTCCGGCAAGGGCGGCGTCGCCGTAGATGGTCGCCCGCGGCACCGGCGGGAAGATGCGCAGCGTGCCACCCAGCGCGCTGTGGAGCTGCTCCAGGGTCACCTGATGCTGGTTCAGCCGGGCGTTGTGCATGGTCGGCAGGATGCCCAGGACGGCGAGGCTGGGGTGGCAGCGCCGCTTCAGCTTGTTGATCGTCTTCAGCAGATGGTTCACGCCGATGGAGGACAGATACTCGGTCTGGCAGGGGATGACGATGAGATCCGACGCCACCAGCCCGTTGGCGGTGCATTGGCCCAGGTTCGGCGGGCAGTCGATGAAGATGAAGTCGTAGGCCGACCGCGCGTCCTGAAGCCGCTCCCGCAGGGCCATGGGGCCGCTGGGGTCGGCGGTCAGCTCCACCTCGACCGACGCCAGCTCGATGCTCGACGGGGCGATTTCCAGCCCGATGTCGCCGACCGGAACCACGATGTCCTCGACGGCGACTTCCTCGCGCAGCACGTGGGCGAGCGACTTGCGCCGGCCCTCCTCATACTCGATCAGGTCGATGCCGAGATGCGCCGTGGCGTTGGCCTGCGGGTCGGCGTCGATGATGAGCACGCGGTAGCCCTCGCGCGCCAGGATGCTGGCGGTGTTGACCGTGCAGGTGGTCTTGCCGACCCCGCCCTTCTGATTGGCGAGGCAGATGACCAGCGCCGGCCCATGCTTGCCGTCCACCACCGCCGTCTCCTTCAGCAGGAAACGGACGACCGCGTCGGGGATCTTCTCGCTGTTGCTTTCCCAGCGGGAGATCTTGGACCGGTCGTAACGCCGCTCCAGCCGCTCGTTCAGCCAAGCCGCGAAATCCGGCTGTGAAAGTTTGCGCTCCTCGCGCAGGAGCCTCATGTCTTCGCCACGCACGTCAACCTCCACAGCGAATGCGCTTGCCGTGTTCAACCGATACGACGGAGCCCCGAATCGGTCAAGGTTGACGGTCGCCCCCGTTGCATCAACAGCCGGCATCAACAGGGCCGGCATCAACAGGGAAGGCGTGTTCCGGCCGGCGGGGGCGTTGTCACACATCCTATCGATAGTGGTATGCCACTTTTGAGTGCTTCCTTAGCCTCCAGGGTCCGGCATGTCCACGTCCTCGCAACGAACCATCGACATCCCGATCGTCGTGAACGCCTGGGGGGCTGCGGCGGGCGGGACGGCACCGCATTTCCGGCTGCTGGTCGACGGCGTGATGATCGGCGAGGCGTGGGTCGGCGCAACCTCCAGCACGCCCTACACCTTCACCGCCACGGTCGATCCGGACCAGGCGCACCGGATCTCCATCTGGTACGACAACGACGGGATGGTGAACGGGGTGGACCGCAACCTGTTCGTCGGTTCCATCGTCGTGGACGGGCAGGAGATCGCTTCCACCGACCCGCGCGTCACCTACGACAAGGGGGCGGTGGACGGGAAGGATGTGGTCGCCGGCCAAGTGGGGCTCTATTGGGGCGGCCTGCTGTCTTTCGGTCTGGGGGAGGAGATGTTCGGCGGTCCGCTGGTCCGCCCCCCGCCGAAGCCGGAGGAGGTCATCACCCGGCCCATCCCCATCACCGTCGAGGCGGCGCGCGGCGCCTCCGTCACGGGGCCGGTGCGCTTCCAGGTCCTGGTGGACGGCAAGCTGGCCGGGGAGGCCGAAGCCACCTCCACCACCGCCGAACGCTTCACCTTTTCCATCACCATCGACCCGTCCATCACCCACACGGTGCAGATCCTGCCCGTCGGCGGGGCGCAGGCCGGCGATCTGGCGCTCGGCGCCGTGACGGTGAACGGCAAGCCTTTCGCCGCTCCCGCGCCGGCCGGGGATGGGTCCGCCACCCTGGCGGTCGCCGCTCCGGTCTTCCAGGGCACCGCGTCGGAAGCCGCGGCCCCGCAGGGCGACGCCTTCTACGTGGCGAAGAACGGGAACAATTCCTGGTCCGGCCGGCTGGCCGAGCCGAACGCCGACGGGACCGACGGCCCCTTCGCCAGCCTGGAGCGCGCTCAGGCGGCCATGCGCGCCAGCACCATCAAGACCACCTACGTCCGCGAGGGCGCCTACAACCTGACGAACGCGCTCGGGCTCGGCGCTGCGGACAGCGGCGTCCGCATCCTGGGCTATCCGGGCGAACAGGCGGTCCTCAGCGGCGGCGAACGGGTCACCGGCTTCACCTACGAAGGCAACGGCGTCTGGTCGGCGCCCCTGTCCGCGGCACCGGGGCTGGACGTCACCGTCAACGGCGTGCGCTACCGGCTGGCTTCCAAGGCGGCCTACGACCCGCAGGACCCAACCTCCGGCTGGCTCATCGCCGAGGCGAGCGCCTCTGGGGCCAGCAAGAGCGCGCTGCGCTACCGCGTTGGCGACGTCACCGCCGCCGATCTGGTGCCGGGCAGCCGGGTCCAGGTCTTCGACACGGAACGGCTCCAGGACGCGATCCTGACGGTCGCCGGCATCGACACGGCGACGCGCACCCTGACCTTCACCGCCGATGCGCCCTTCACCATACGCGACGGCTCCACCTTCAAGCTGCTGGGCAACAGCGCCCACGTCGATCAGGTGGGGGAGTTCGCCTACCGCGCGTCGGACGGGCGGCTGGTCATCAAGGCGGACGAGGGCTTCGACGGGACCGGGGTGGAGGTCGCCCGGCTCGGCACGCTGCTGCGGCTGAACGGCGCCAACGGGGTGACGATCCAGGGGCTGACCTTCATCAACACGACGACGGACGGCAATGCACTCGATGTCGTCGGCGGCGACCTGAACACCATCGCCGGCAACAGCTTCGTGAATGTCGGGACGGGGATCCGCCTGACCCAGGGGTCGGACCGCAATCTGGTCAGCGGCAACTATCTGGACCATCTGGGCATCAACGGCATCGCCATGAGCGGCCAGTCGATCGGCAACACGATCACCGGCAACCGCATCCAGCACATCGGCGAGGTGCGCAAGTACGCCGGCGGCATCATGGCGTCAGGGGTCGGCGACACGGTGATCTCCCACAACGACATCGACCACAGCTCGCGCTATGGCATCTCGGTCAAGAACTGGGACAGCGCGACCATCAGCCTGAACAACGCCATTCTCTACAACCGCATCCGCAACACGGGATTGGAGACGGCGGATTCCGGCGGCATCGAGCTGCTCGGCCGGTCGAACCTGCACACCGGCACGCGGATCGAGGGGAACTGGATCGAGCACACCGGCGGCATCGCCACCACCAGCACCGGCCAGTGGCTGCTCAATTACAAAGGATACGGCATCTATCTGGACGACCTGACCAGCGGCGTGACCGTGCAGGGCAACTTCCTGCGCGACACGTCCTGGGCCGCCGTCATGATCCATGGCGGCTACGACAACCTCGTCACCAACAACGTCAGCGTGCTCGGGGCCAACGGCGAGAGCTTCATCCGCATCGAATGGGTGCCCCTGGCCGGTGCGGCGGGCATCCCGGCGAACAACACGGTCACCGGCAACCTCGTGTCGGGCGCGGTGCCGCTCGGCGGCTACGTGACGATCCTGTCGGCGGGGCAGAACGCCATCGACAGCAACTTCCTGCATCAGGTCGGTGGGTACGGGGCGGGCGACCGGATCGGCGACCCGCTGTTCGCCGACGCCTACAACCACGACTACAGCCTGTTGCCGCTGTCCCCGGCGCTCGTCGCCGGAATCCAGGATCTCGCCTGGCTGCTGATGGGCATCACCCCCCCCGGCGGGCCGGTTCCCCCGCAGGAGGGCGGCGGAAGCACCCCCTTGCCCCCCTCCGTTCCCCAGACCAACGAGCCGCCCGTTCCGGCGCCCTTGCCCGATACGCCATCCGACACGCCCCCAGCCGCCCAGCCGCCCCACGTTCTCTTCACCCGGTACGTGGACGGGGTGCAGCAGACGGTGCCGGCCTATGCCTACGAAGGGCCGGTTTCCAACCTGGAATGGACCTTTCTGGGCGACGCCCGCGACGAGGTCGTCGGGGGCTCGGATGGCAACGACTTCATCAACCTGATGGGCGGCAACGACGCGGCGTTCGGTGGAGCGGGCGACGACGTGCTGGACGGCGGCTCGGGCTCCAACTGGCTGGTCGGTGGAACCGGCAAAGACACCTTCTTCGTCGATGGCCGCGGGGGCGAGCCCACCTGGTCCACCGTCACCGATCTGGAACGGGGCGAGTGGGCGATCATCTGGGGCTTCAGGGAAGGCGTCTCCAAGCTCAAGTGGGAAGCGATGAGCGGCGCCGAAGGGTCCAAAGGCGCCACGATCCACTGCGATCTCGACGCCAACGGCACCATCGACGCCAGCATGACCTTCACCGGCCGGTCGGTCGGAGAGCTGACCGTGGCCGCCGG